>NZ_JADYVJ010000026.1:0-37841 GCF_020193715.1 Bradyrhizobium sp. IC4060
CCCGGCCTCGTGCTCCTTCAAGATCCCGATAATCTGCTCTTCCGTAAAGCGGCTACGCTTCATGCTCTGGTCCTCGTCGTGGGCCAGAACGAACTTCAAACTGGATTAAGCCCCGGGGGCAAGGTCAAGCTGACCGGTCGAGCGAAAGAGTTAGATCCAGGACTTCGAGGCTGTCCTGGCGGATGAAGGGACGAGATGGTCGGATAAGGTAAGACGACCTTTGGCTTCATCAACTTGATGAGTGCACGCAGAGCGTGGTCGTGGTTCGGCGACGCACAATGGGCCTCGACGTTAGGAAGACTCGGGCGCTGTGGCGAGGTCACCCTCCTGATCGCACCATTTGAATGGCGCAACCGCCCATTGGCGCTATGGAACGGGCTCGCAAGTGCCGAGCTCCGTCTGCCCGATGTTCGCGACGTTTCCCCCGCTCGCGTTCGGGTGATGCGCTTTCCGAATCTTCGCATGGCGGTAGCTGGCCAGAGGTGGCAACCGAGCTCCCATCATCTGCAAGCGTGCGCGCCGATAGGCTGTATTCTTCGATCAACCGATAGGTGCCGCCCCCCTGGCTCTTGGGCTCTTCGCTGACGACGTGGGAGTTGCCAACGTCAGGATCGAGATGCCAGCTGGTTTTGATAGTACGTAACGCACCGAACTGGTGCGCCATAGACACAATCGGCGGCTCCAAGCTGCCTTCGCGGCTTCTTGCTTATGGAGTCCTTCGATGATCAGTGAGAAAGTTTGCCGCCATTCGTACGCACCGCAACCGGTTCAGCCGCGTGCTGTTGCCCGGTCTTGATCGCAATCCATCGAAAAATGCCTTTGCTCTCAATGCTCCAATCTCCGCCGGATTCCTATCGTTATCCACATTCAGAATTAGAAACACGACATAGAATCAAACAGAACTCCCGCACAGCAGGGCCCGACGAGATAAAATTCGGCGCGAAACGGCGACTCTTGCGTGATGTATGCAGACACGAAATTGCAAGCCATTGTTCTTCGTGTGACATGTTGAGCTTTCGCTTCTGGATCGAACGCAATCAAATGTCGCCCAACAAGCGCGGATCGAACAAGAAAACGCGCCAAGCAGACCCGGACCGAAAGTCCGGCTGCAGACGACGCAGTCTGAAACTGACTAGGATTAAGGGGACACATATCCCAAATGGGACTGTCGACGTAGAAGCACGCAGCTATAAGTTGCCGGCTGATCCGTGGGTTTGTTGGTTTTATTTAGTGACGGCAAGCACGATCATTTAATCAATGCTCAAGACTGAAGAGGAAACGGGCGCCGTTCCAAAGAGAGTTTTATTTTGCCCGAGCGAAATGCGCATCACTCGTGGGAACAGCGCAGGATGATTGGTGCGCTTGGATTGCTGAAATGGCCGGCGATTGTAGTCGATCGTCACGGCATGGTTCTGGATGTCAACGAAGACGCCTATAGTCTTTTTGATGGTGATCTTTCGATCAAGGGAAAGCGCCTGTTCGCGGCGGACCTTCAATCACGAATGAGATTGGATCGGCTGGTCAACCAGATTCGTCTCGCATCGAGTAAAGCGGGTCGTACCACCTTGCAAACTGTCGTCACCAGACGCCAAGGCCGTCCGGTCGTCGTTGATGCCTTTGTGCAAGGATTGGAGGACGACCTATTTCCGGCTGTGGGTGCCCTTCTTCTCCTCACCGATCTCAACGAAACCCTCCAGGTGTCGCAGAATTCTGTGATGGAGATCTTCGGACTGACGCCTTCTCAGGCCCGGCTCGGATCGCTGCTGGTCGAAGGAAAGACGCTCAAGGAAATTTCCCTTGATATGAAAATTTCTCCAGGGACAGCGCGTAATCATCTCAAAGCCGTTTTTCTACGGACCGGGACGAGACGGCAAGCCGAGTTGGTATCTCTGTTGTCCCGCCTGCGGTAACTTTCAATCGAGGTCCGCTCGCGCGATCGAGGCAGTTCTGACGCCAGCGCATGCTGTGGCAACGCAGTGGCTGCAGTCAACTTCCTCGTTTCTGACAAATTCTCTCGATGCTACCCACGCCGAAATCCGTGTTGCACCAATGCCTTCGAATCCGAGGCGATGGGCCACGGCTTTCCGCGAATACGACGTGCGCTGGATGTTCAACAAGGAAATCAACCTGATAGGGGTGCAAGCGCTCGGCAGGGCCGGGGTACGCTGAATGCCGAGCTCGGTGTCAAGCACAGGTCAGCACGATCCAGGCTCTCAGAGCCAGTGTCTGTGCCGTCCTCCACCCCATCGTCAGACTTCAGTTGGGCGCGCTCGTCATCGCTCAGTATCAGGGGCAAGAACTTGTGACTCGGGACGCGCTGGCTTCCAGGAGGCATTGACCTCAAGTATTCTCCGATGAGATTGATGCCCGAGGACGCGCAGAGCAGCGCCAAGGACAACCAGGCGCGCAAGCGAGTGGTCCTGAGCGTCAACATGCGTCCGGCCGTCATAGCTCGTCGTATTGCGGTGGGCGCATGGCGACCCGCATCGCCCTAACTCGGCGATGCCTCAGCCGCCATGGACGGGCCGAGCCCGGGCTGACCGACGGCAGCGGCCGGAGGTCACGTTGGCTGCAGCGACCATGAAGGAATGGTGGGAAGGTCCGGAAAGCGGTCTCGATGGTCGAGAGTTGGCGAGGTCAGCACCCTGATCAATGGATCAGGGACAATCTTTACCAAACAGCTGCCCAAGGTAAACTATAGGCTACATAGTCCTATTTGATGGCCAGAAATCCCTCGAAACAGACATGCTTGTATATGGTCATGGCGTCCATAAACCCCGCACGATGCAACATGTCGAGATTGCCCTTTGTCGAAAACGGCTCAAGAACGCCTTTCAAGCTGCTTGCTTTTCCCAGAACTTCTTCGGGCGAGTAGCCGTTCTCCAGCTTATAATCGGTATAGATCGCGCTCATAATATCCTGAAACCGCGCATCTGGCGCCCTGACTTTCTCGAAAAACAGGAATGCTCCGCCCCAATTGAGTGACTTATAGATTAAGTCTATCAAGTTCTGGCGGTGTCGTGGCGGAACGAACTGTACCGTATAATAGGAGACGATAAAATCGCTGGCTTCGTAGTCTACCTCGCATGCGTTTGCGAGCAAGTACTCGACGTTCGGCGCTTTGCCCGGAGCGCTACGCGCGTATTCGATCATGGCGCGCTCGTTATCGATCCCGATCCAGCGCGTGCCGTGTGGATGGCGTTTCGCTAGTTGCCGCAGGAGCGTTCCGGTTGAAGTACCGATTTCATACGCGACTGAGTCCTTCTTCACGAAAAAATCACTCACCTGTTCAATCAGGCTATGGCCCGCTTCATAGTTGGGAACGGACCGTGCGACGTGGCGATCAAAATATTGAGGTGTGTCCCCGCCGAAGCTCCAGCCGGCGCGTTCGGCCCGGATGCCATCTCCGGTAGGGCCCCTCTCTCTTGCAGACTGCTCCAAGCTGTCCATGACCACCTCTCCCGGTCTTTCCGGCTATGCGAGCTGCAGTTTACGTTCGCTGGTCGTTCTTCTGGCCAATTCGCTTTTGACCGCGGGGCTGAAAAAGAGGGACAAGGCCTCGTCTTCAAAGAGTTTACCGAGTGCGGAAAGTCTCAGCCCGGCTTGGCCCCTATCGTCGAGATAAGCCTCTAATGCACCGGCATTGTTCAGCTCGTCGACAAGAGCGTCATAATACCTCGAAAGCTGGGGATGAGCGGAGCGGAGCGCCCGCAGGCTCTCGTCCTCGATGCGTCCGATACGTAGTCCTGTCGCATAAGAGGCGGCCAGCAATTCCTCTTCGTCGACGGCGCGTCCGGTGGCGATCGGAATGTTGCCCGTCAAGACGGCATCCACATATGTCGGAATATTCGGGTCATTGCGAAACACGTGCCCCAGACAATTTGCCTTCGCCACTTTGACGCCGCCATGGGAATAGGCTCCCGCCCCCAGCCCAAGAAGATCGCTCGCCGCCGTCGTTCGGATCCTCTTGAATGGATCGGTAAATTCATGCGATCGCACAAAGCGGTTGCCGTCTGTCTGGTCATAGCCGAGCGCGGCCATTTCCTGCCAAATAAGCATCCGGCCAAGAAGTGTCGTGAACTCGTCCTCGAAGTCCGCTCGCTTTGTTTCCGTCCTATACCAGTGCCCTTGAGGACGGTCCCCGAATCGTCCGTGATACCAGGTGAGGTGTGGCGGACGGATCTCGGCAATGGCTTCAAGATTGCCCCATACTTCAGACGTCGACCCCCTATAGAGCCCCTGGATCAGGTCAAGATTCCAGTTTTCGAAGATCGTGTTTGCAATTGCGCATGCACGAATCGGAGTTTCGCGCTGGTAGCCGCGGGCCGCATATTTGAGGACCTCATCATCGAACGACTGTACTCCAAAGCTCAGGCGCGTAACGCCTTGAGCTTTAAGAGACCGCAGCTTGTGTTCGCCCTCAGGCGCGGTGATCGTGAGGGGGCTGCCTTCGATGCAAAACTCCGCGCCGGACCGCAGATCATATTCGCTTCGAATGGCACGTATCAAATCTCGCAACGCTGACTCATCGAGAACGAGCGGCGTGCCTCCGCCGATATAGACCGATGACACCACGGTGCCGCTTCGAGCGAGCCGCGCGCCCCAAAACGCGAGTTCACGTTTTAGCGCGGTCAGATAACGAGCAACTTTAGCGTCCTCGATAGAGTGCTTTGCCCGGCCAGCGTAGTGATCGACTGTGTAGTGACAGAAGGTGCAGCGGGTTTCACAGAACGCTATATGAACATAGAGACTGGCTTCTTTGCCCCACTCGATCGTATCGATCACGCTTCTTGAATCGAGCGGTGTCAAAGAGTTGATGGGCGGGTAGATCGCCACCGAGTGCGATCCGCCCAGGACCGCCCGACTGATGCCGATTCCGGCAGCATGAAGTGCCGGCAACATCGCCGGAATTCCGAGCCGTCGCAGCGACGAACATGCTTGCTCAAGAGCGGATTCTCTCGATCTCATGGTCGCACCTCACGTTATCGCGCTATCTAGTTGATAGATCATCGCCGTTGCGCGATGACGGTAAGATAAACGTCGGCGCGCGTATCTGGACTGTCGTCGTATCTGTAGATTACGTCGTAGGGATTTATCAGGCGCGGCATATACTGCTTACGCCAAAGGGTTGCATGCTCGCCTATGAGCGACGGGACGATTTGACCCCAGATGCGTTCCGCGATGATCGTCAGATCCGGATGCACGAAGGCTTCGCGAATCCACGCATAGATTTCGTCATACTGGACCCATGGCTGCCGGAGCGAAGCGAGATGAAGCTGCACGAGCCGATGGGTGACCGCGATGCGGCCTCCGGGCCGTACGACCCTCGCCATTTCTTTGACCATACTGGCTCCGAGTCCCAGTTCCCAAATGCCCCCGGTCCATTCGTTGACGGCCGCATCAACTGACGCATCGGGCAGAGCGAGACGCTGCGCGAGACCAGGGCGAAAATCGAGATTTGTGAAGTTTCGTTCACAGGCGAACCGGCGCGCCCGATCGCTCAGGCAGCGAAACATCTCGACGGAAATGACGAGTCCGTCTTCCCCAACAGCCGGCGACAAGCGTCGTGCAACGCGTCCGAGCCCGCCGCAGACGTCGACCACGATGCTCCCGGGCTTGAGCAGCAGCAGTTCCGGGTGATTCGGAAGCAGATCCTCTTGCGCACGGACCAGCTTGTCTTCGACTTCAGGTACCTGGCTCCAGCTATTGTCGTTCTCACATGCCTTCAACAAAGGCAGACGCCATCGCAAGTACGCGGCTCGAAAACGCTTTGCAAAATCCGACACCCGGCCGGGAGACGCAGAAGACGCCGCATTGCCCAGCAACACTTCATCGCTCGGCAAATTGACGATCAGGACGTCACCGAGCGCGTTCTCGATTGCGCGGACCGCTTTGAAAATGGCATCAAAATCATCTTCAGCGGCATCTCCGGCGGGCCAGAGAGCGTCCGGATCAAGCCGTAAGCACAGACCTGAGATGAAGGCCGAGGTCGCCCAGGTCAGAACGCGCCTCCGCTCAGCCTCGTCCATGATCGACAGGTCGGGCGTCATGAGCAGATGGACGGCGACGCCATCGCGAACCATCTCCTCAAGCCCGGCAACCGGATGGTTCGGCGCCGGCCAAGAAATTCCGTCCAGGTAGACCGCGGCACCGAGACGAATGAGGGAACGCCGGAGTTCATTGTCGCTCGACAGGCATTGCGTTTGCACCACCGTCTGGTGCATTCGAACAATGCCTTTCTGGCGAAGGCGCGCCAGTTCACTCAAAGTCAACTTATAATCTGCCAGCTGCGCGCAACGCAGCAGCAACTCCGGCGGATGCGTTTCGTCCTTCAGGCGCGTGGAGATCTGCTCAAGCGAAATCTCACCATCGAGGTCGATTACGATGGAGCGGCGCAAGCTTGCGGTGCGTGCACATTCCGCAATGCGTCGCAGATGCTCAAGCTCCTCGGTCGACGGCTTTGTTTGCGAGGTAATGTGCATAAAGCCGTGCTGGCGGAGCGAAGCCAGCATCTCGTCAATCATGGACTGATCGTCGAATTGAGCGCGTAGAACTGCCACATTAACAGGCTCGTTGCTGAGCGTGGTGACAAAATCCACCAGGCCCTCGCCAGGTGGCACGACCATGCCGATCTCGAGGTAACCGTGACTGAGCAATCGATGTTCGGCAATCTCGGCATCCAGAACCTCGACAGCCGGGTCGAGCATGACAAATGCATCGTCCGGCAGCTTCTTGGAAAGGCTGTCCGGTCTGGAGGTCTTAAGGCGCTCAAGCAGCTTCATGGGGCGCGCCGCCGCAGATCAGGTGTGAAGCAAGAGGGAGCTCATCTACGGCATGCGTTCCTTTTCGGGAGGCAATTGCACTTTTCGACGGGTTAGGTTGAGTATCCGATCCGCTTACGATGACACCGAGCCCCGCCAGAGAATCGATTAACGCGAGCACATCAGCTTGGGCGACATCGTCCAGGGCCGTCGACAATTCCACCAAGCTCTTTGGGACACGAAGAACATCAAAGAGGCGGGCAGCTCGCTGCGAAAGCTCCGCATATTCATGGGGGGATTCAGCGACCGGAACATAGATCAGCCAATGTCGTGGAGAGGCTTCGAGGTCCTGGCTGGGGTCGAAGTCAAACGGATTCTCAATCCATGGGGTGAGATCATAGGATGACGAGATCATCGTCGCCGCTGGATGGGCGACGAAGCGGATTGACTGCAAATTCCTGCTCGGGCTCTCTGCCGAGAAAGCCTCCGCCGCGGTATTGGGCCATATCAGGGGAGCGGCTTCGCCGAGCCGGCGCGCAAGCGCAACGCCGGCCGCGTCGATAGCAAGCACATCCCGGTGCGGGCGGGAGAAGAACTCCGCACGACCGGCCAAAAATGCGACAAAACATGCTGCCGTTCGCCAGAAGTAAGGCCCATTGTCCGCGTAACCGCCTGACTGCACAAATTCCGAGGCAACCGCTTCAACATCCAGCCCACTCGCGTGCAGGAGCCGGCGCGTAAGCGGGACAAGGTCTAGCGCACCCAAAGCATTCCTGACCAATCCGCGACGATACATGCCAATGTTGGATTCGGTCGGCGCGGGAGTTCCCGCATAGTCCACCAGGATTGCAAGCTCATCCGCCGTGCAGCCATGGGCATCTTCGGTCCTCGAGTTGGGATTCACGACCCAATTCGCGAGGCGATCGTCTCTCAGCACGCGCCGCCACGTATCCCAGACCAGCCGCGCGTCCACTAGGCAGCCTCGCTGCGCGTCGTACGTCTGCTCGCCCGCCCGTAGGCGCGATCCCACGCCTTACGTCCCCGTTCGAGGTCCGAGAGGATTAGATCGGTGGTACGCCCGGTATCCGCCATTTCTCCATCGCAGTAGAGAGATTGGGTCTCATACTCGAGGATGACGGCGCCAGGCCGCGCACGCGACAGAACATCATCGAGCAGGTCCCAAACTGCCTCTGCAACCTGGGTATCGTGAAGATCGTGATATTGACCCTTGATCCACCGCCCTCCCGCCATATGAATAGTGATGATGCGGTCGAGCGGGATGGTGCTGAGAAACCGACGGATGGAATACCCCCTCGCGCGGTGGTTCTGCTCGTTCGCGTAGAGATTGTGCAAGTCCAGGTGCAGGTAGGTGCCTGATGATTCAAGCATTCGCGCGAGGAATTCCTCTTCGGGCAAATCGCTACCGGGGCATACGCGGTAGTACGCAGCGTTTTCGTGCGCGAGCGGAACGCCGTAAAGATCTTGAAGCGCGCGCGCCCTCGCCGCCACACGAACAGATTCAGCCCGCGAGAATTGTAACGGACTGCTCCAAACGTCGGACCAGGAGGCATCGCCGTAGAAACAGTGGTTGGCGACCGAAGCAACGTTGAATTTCTGAGACAGCGGAACGTGCCGTCGTACCGCCGCTGTACTCATCAGATCGTCGAAGCCAAAGTCACCGCCGTAGTTCGAATGTCCGAGGAGCGGATATTTATCCATAATGTCGCGCATGAGATCGATGGCGCGGGGAGATACAAGACCCGGCCCATCAAGAGGGCTCATGACCGAGTCGAAGAGTACTTCCAGCGCGTCAAGGGGCTGGCTCAGAAACGGAAACCACCCAATTAATTCCGGGTTAAACTGAAGCCCAACGCCCAAGCGCGGAACACTCATTTCCGAGACCTCCAATAGCCTTGGCGGCCCCGCAAAGGCGACGCGCCAAGGCCACGCCGGATTAGGATCGATCAGTTAGGGATGATCCGCCGCGCACTTCGCCGCGGTTGCGGCGCATCTCGCTGCGGTTGCAGCGCACCGCGCCGCGGTGGCCGCGCATCGGGCCGTCGCTGCCTTTGCCTGGGCATGCGCCGCAGTCGCCGCACATTTGGCAGCCGTAGCGGCGCATTGCGCGGCCGTGGCGGCACATTTAGCAGCTGCCGCCGCCGCTTCTTTCACCGAGAGCTTTTTGACGTCCATTGGATTTCTCCGTGTGTGGAATCAATTGTCGAAAACCACTTCTCGAACTGTCTCACTCAATCACCAGTAGAACTACCTGATCCCGACGTGGCAGCCAGTCCCATTTGGGATAGGAGCAGATGATTCTTTCCAGGGCTTCGAGCGCTGCATATGAACTCTCGCCTACGGTGATCAGGTAAAGTTGAACGATCTCGTCACAAAGCTAAGTTCATGCCCGCGCGTCAGGGCGAGACCGCCACCGACGCCCGCAGCGCTCCCGCATAATTCAGTCAATGTGCTCGCGCCTGTGTTCGACCTTGCGCGAAGCCGACGTGGTGATCGATGCTTCGGCATCGGCAGAGGTACAACTAGCGCTGGCGCACTATTGCAAAATTCGGCGTACCGTACGTGCTCGGCTACGCGACGCACTGGGTGGCGGGCGGTTTGGTCGCGCGTTTCCTCCCTGAGGAGGAAAGTTGCTTCGTTTGCCTCAATGAACATTGGAAGGACGGTCGCAGCTCCGGCGGCGGCTATCGGCAACGCCGCAAGAGATCAAGATCTTCGATCCTTTTTCAGTCTGGCCGCGGCGGTGCGCTTACATGTGGGTGATGGTGGATCCCGGCCCGCCGGCAAGGCGCTGTACCGCCCCGAGGCATCCGGCATATCCCGCGTAAGGCGCGCGAGTTCGGCACCTCGACGACGCAAAAGTCCTCATCGTCGGAAAGCACATCAACAGCTGCGTCGGGCATCTTCTCGCGGCGAAGGACGCCAGGACCGTTTCGATCTTTGCAAAATGGAGACACTAAAGGAGAACAGCTGACCAGGGGCAATCTCCACCTAGCGAGCTTGCATCAACGGCTAGCAGGAACGCCATGGCGGAAGCTCGGCGGCTGTTATCGAGCTGGAGGACGAAGTCAAGCCAGAGGTTGGTCCTCTCAGAGGCAAAACAGCGCCTTGACGGCGCGCCCGTCGGCGGGCGAGTAGCTGTCTAACCTCAATCAAGATGCCGTTTCAGCCGAACTTATCGCGCGGCGCGGTTCGGTTGCGTTTCAGCTTCACTTTGGTTCACATCTTTGTCGAAAACGAAGGCCCCGATCTTATCGGAAAGGCCCGGCTTTGCGGCTTCGCTCCCTGCCGCGCCGCAGAATGCCTGGCAAGGCCCCTCCGCCCCACTTTGATCAATACCCATTCACGTTGGGCCTTTATCACGGAAGATTTCCTCGTATTTTTCACAGTCGAGGATTTCCTGCGCGGAGTGATCATCTCGCGGTGAAATTCGTCTCAGGCCGGGGGTGGTTATGAAGTACGACCGGATAGATGCCCGCATTCTCGAGATCGTGCAAAAGAATAACCGTCTGACTTCGGATGTGATTGGCGAGATGGCGGGGATCTCTCCCACCGCCTGCCAACGACGGTTGAAGAGGCTCCGCTCGGAGGGCATCATCCAGGCCGACGTTTCGGTTTTGTCGCCGAGGGCGGTCGGACGACCTATTCAAGTGCTTGCACTGGTGACCTTGGAGCGAGAAAGCGCCGATATCATCGATAGGTTTAAAAAAGCCATCAAATCATCAATCGAGGTCGTCAACGGCTTTTACGTCACGGGCGATGCCGACTTCGTCCTGTACATTACCGCGCCGTCCATGGAGGAATACGAGCAGTTCACCCGGCGCTTCTTCTACGAGAATCGCGACATCAAGGCCTTTAAGAGTGCAGTCATATTGGATCGCGTAAAGGTTGGATTTGCTGTTCCGGTTGAGCTTCCCCCAAAGGATTGATTGTCCTGATGCGCGCGATCGTCGCGACCGCCATCTGCGGTTAACACTCCGGTGGGTTCTTTGGAATGTCAATCAGCATAGCAACAAAAGACACATGTAGAGCCCGGTCTCATCGCAATCTTGTTGGCGCAATTATCGTATCGCTAGCGATAAGGTGCAAAAGCAAGAATGTGGCGCCTTGCCTCCGAGCCGGCGCGAATGCGTCCATTCGCTTGGCTGAAATTCGTCGAAGACAGGCCCGTGAACGCGGAATTTGGGCGCCGATGAGTTACTCGTTGCATCAATCAAATGAAGATGTTTGCTATAGTCGGAATCACGTTCTCGTTGCGGTCAGGCGCGGCTAGCAAAAGCCTCTATCAGGAGAGGGACCATGACCGATCGCGTGCCCTCTTTCGAAGTGATCGACTGCTCTCAAGATAGAGCTCTCAAGCAGCAGCCTGGCACACAACCGGAGCCTCTGCGTTCTCTTCCGGTGCGTCCTGCGAAACGGCCCCTTGTGAAGAACGCAATCCTGGCCCGTCTTCCTATCCAACAGCTTGCGGCCATAGGGGAGTGCCTCAAGCCGGTCGCCTTGAAAGAACGGATGGTTCTGCAAGAGCCAAAAAGGCCGGTCGAGCACGTCTACTTTGTAGAGAGCGGCCTCGTCTCGCTTAGAGTTGTTACCGCGGGCAGTATGCTTGAAACGGCAGTCATAGGCTATCGGGGCGTCGTCGGCACGTCTTTCTTGTGGGGAGCACATCTTTCGAGCAACCAATCTGTCGTCGTCTTCCCCGGAAGCGCGTATAGAACTCGCGTCGAGGATCTTTGTCGGATCATGAAGGTGCATCCGGAGATCAGAGACCATCTTTTTGAGTACGTGCAAGCGCTGACATTTCAATGCGTCCAGACAGGGTTGTGCGGGGTTCGGCACCATCGTGAACAGCGCCTCGCGAGCTGGCTTTGCCTTGCTAGTGAAGCTGTTGATGACCGCGTGCTGCCAGTGACCCACGATTACCTTTCCTCGGTGCTGGGGCTGCGCCGCGCGGGTGTGACCGAAACCTTGATCCGCTTTGAGGAGCAAGGGCTGATTCGCAAGATGCGGGGCGTCTTGCAGATCGATGAACACAAATCGCTCGAAGAGAAAGCATGCTGTTGCTACAAGCTCGTCTCAGCTGCCTATGCGTCCTCATCAGTCCGCACTCTCGGCGAAGAACAGGCGCGCTAGCAACTCGCGACTGGCGTTTCTGCGTCCTCTGGGTTCTTGCGACGCGAAGTTGAGGCAATTCGCCCCGAGAAAGACCACACCATCACGAATCAATCGATCCCTTGCGGCGTGTAGCTGGTGGTGGGTAACCGATCATCGGGTTACCTAGAGGCGATTTGCCGAGCACGTGAGCAGTCTAACTACCAACCGGCTGGTCCTCTTAGCTATCAATATTTGCTATAAGAAGCGCGCTAACGTTGGGGATCAAAGCAAGATCCTGCTGCCTTAGCCCCAACGAGTTCGGCCGCTGCCGACCACCCGAGGGCTGTAGCATCTTGTATATTGATCATCACATTTTCCACTGCGTCAGCACCGCCCCAGCCCGCTTTCGTTAATGGGAGTGGGGGGCGCATGCATGACGTCCCCTTTGAAGAGGGCAGGCAGTCAAGGTAGGCCCGGCAAGTAATCTCAGGCTCGGAATTCTGGTTCTAACTACGCCAGCGCGAACCAATCCTTCTGTCTACCAGATCCACAAATAGCCAGTTTGCGTCGCACGAGCATCTGTCCTGCTCTTGAAACTTCCCATGTAATCTCGTCGAGGTCAGCAGCGATCTCCTCGGCGCTACGCAGTTCGCGTCGTCGCAGCGACGTCAGAACGCGCCGCTCGAGCGCGACGAGGTCGAAGTTCGGCTCGACGTTACCTTCTTCAAAGCGGTCACACCACAGGAGCTGGCCACGCCAGATGATAAAATGACTACCGCATCCTCCGTCTCGCCAAACCGACGGATAGAGGGTTGGTTCATTGATCCGCATATCCAGTCTCCAAGACTTTCCTACGCGTGGATCGAGATTGACGACGAGCGTTTCACCGCATCCATCCGGACAGCGCATCAGGACCGAGCGCAGTGCGCCTCGCTGGATGACCACCGCATCGCCGGGAGCGGCAAGCATCTTTTCTCCCTCGTCGCGGTATTCCGCAAAACCGAGCAGGTTCACCTTCCTCACAACCATGCTCATGTCTCCCTCGCCGCCAGCTCGCGCGCCAATTGGGCCGCGATGGCGTATCCTTTCGTACGCCTGAAGCGGTCGGCAGCAGGACCGTCATCCCATTGACAGCGCCTGAGGAGTTGAACGGCGACCGCAGCTTGATATTCAGTGGAACACGATTGGACTGCGATTCCCATCCGCCTGAGCTGTCGCACCACCCTGGACATCCAGCAAAACTTGCTGGTCGGATCACAGGGCCCGGGGGGATGCAAGAACGATGTCGGAGCGTAAAGACGATCAATCTCAGCCGCCCAAATGGCATCTTCATATACCAAAGGGTCGCACTCCGGTGGCATTTGAAAGGCAAGCCAGGTCTCCAACGCCGCCAGATCCGCCGTCAGGGGAGCGGAGCGGACAACGGATGCAAGGTCAATCACAATCGCATGGTCGTTGCGCACGCGCACGTTTTCCCCATGGAGATCGCCATGCGCCGGCGCACTGCGGTAGCGCTGGCGCAGTTTGCCTAACTGATCAAGAATGATCTCCGGTTTCGCCTTGATACCAAAGCGAAAAGCATCTTCAACATAGCACGACTTCAGCTTGCAAGGACGCAGTATCTCGGCATCGATCATAGCTTGGACGACTGAGCCCTCGTCCGGATCCTTGCCGTATGCTTGATCCCGCCAGCCGCCAAGAGTCTCTTCGATCAGCAACGTCACGGCCCGAGCCACCAGATTTCGGCGCGCCAAATTCCATAAGGATTCGGATCGGTCGACGAAACTTCCGACCAACAGACCGCGTTCCGCGCCGAATACCGGATCGTGAATATTCGGTCTCAGGCCGAAAGGAATATATCTATCCGCGTATTCGCGGTAGTTCCGGTATTCTTGCTCGATCTTGTCGCGTCGATCCAGTTTGGCGAAATCAGGCTGCGGCCATGCTCCAGCATTGGACGTATGAACGGTCATGTGAACGGCGAAGACGCGAGCTTGCGACAGCCCTCCCGTGAGCTCCTCAAGCACGATCCGACTGCAGTGCGCGAATGCACGCTTAAAGAGTATCTCGTCGGCCTCGCGCAAGGGTTCGCGGTCGCCCGCGACTTCGATCTTGAGGTCTTCGCGCGGCCTCTGACCGGCGTCGTGCCTTGCGATTTTCTCCGCTAAGGAATACGCGGGCATATCGGTGCGGACCGCGCCCCCTGCAACATTCAGGACTGATTTCGCCGACGCCTGCAGGCGCCCCATGGTCTCGTCGTCGTCCGCAATAAGATCTACGCGCAAACCGCTGTCGATTAGGGTTCTCACATGCGCGTCGGCGGCCCTCACTACGTCGTCCGGCATGTCGGAGCCGAACTGAAACACGGCGGCGCAGGCTTTTGAGGTATCCACGCCATGCGCCGAGGCGCAGCACAGCAGGTGCAGGTTCCGTTGCACGAACTCCCGCTCGGTTTCGGGCGGAACCACAGCACTTCGGGTCGCGCCTTAGCCATTGTTCGCCCTCGGCCGTACCGGAAGAGGCCACGAGGGCCCTTTGGCGAGAGCGCCGCGACGCGAACAGACGACACAATCGTCGACTCTTCTCGCCTGCGTCGGTCGCACCGCGCCTCTGACACCCTCGTAAAGCTGGAAACGAGCCTGGCCGGGCATCGAGGTCACGGCAGCCATGAACATGGTGGCGGCCAGCGACGCCATCGTCGTGTTGATTGGCATGACGGCCGGTTGAGGCTCGTAGTCCCCAACCAGATAGGGATCGGACGCGCGGCGTTCCGGGCTCATCATCTCGCGTCGGATCTGATTTCCGTCTAGCGCGCCTGTACATGTCAGACACGGCAACTCAGGAGCCAACATCTGCACACGCCCGCTGATGTGGGTGACTGCACCCTCCCGGACGGTAATGCTCGTGCCCATATCGATTGTGGGCACCAGGTATTGGTAGGCGACGTGGCAGACCACTGCCCTGCTCGCATGGGAATCAGTGCAGAGGAAGACGAAGTCGAGGCCGACAAGCTCCGCGGCGATGTTCGCATCGACTACATCGGCTCTCAGTCCCCGCACCCGCGAGGTCGACGAGCACGCGAGTATCTCCCTTTCCGCGACAGCGATCTTGCTCGTGCCCACGTCACCGGGACCGGCTCCGGCCAAGCGGTTGAGGTTCGTGGTTTCGACCACGTCAGGATCGATCAGCACGAAATCGCGAACGCCAAGACGAGTAAGCTGTTGGAGCAGCACTGACCCTGTACCACCGACCCCGACGACACCCACCTTCAGTGACGAGATTACCCGCTGACCATCGGCACCGAAGGCGCGCACCTGCCGATCATATCGCACATCGCTGCCTTCGGTGGATTTGTCCGACGACAGGAGGACCAGTCGCTCGCCGATCTGCCAGACCGGCACCTCCTGGGCCGTGCCGATCCGCCGGGCTCGGCAGCCCGCCTCACTCAATACGAGCGCCAGGTGTTCGCCTTGAGGCGCGCGACGACGCAGATAGCCAGCCAATGCGACTTCGCCCGCATCGTCGACTGCGGAGAATCGCGGATGGCTCTGTTCGAACGGATGGGTATGCACCAGCACGACGCTTCGTCCCAGCGCGCGGGCACGGTTGGCGACTTCGACGATGAATGCAGGTCGAAGCGTTGCCGACACCTCGTCGCGATGCTCGTAAGCCGAATCGGCGACGCTCTCTACATCGTCCACCAACCATGTGTCGGTGTGCGGATCGTGCACCGAATAGGCTACCCCGCAGCTCTCGAGTGGCGCTGAGGCCAGCAGGTCGGCCGAGGCCCTGCGATACGCCGGCCAGGCGAAACGCAGTCCGCTCATTGCAGTCGCCTCAGGCGATCGGCGATGGTGTTCATCCAGCTTGAGAGCGTGTCGCGGTTGGGATTCCATGCTTGGACGTGCCAAGAGAACCAGAGTCCAGGCTCCGCGGTCTCCGGGATAATGTTGTTGTTGCCGGCGTTGCACGGCATGCGTCCACCCTCGAGCATCAGATCGTTGTCCGCCCAGAAGCAATCGGGTGCGGCAAAGGGGTAGCCGGTCGGAACCAGAAAACGGATCGAAGTCGCAACCCTGCTCCAGCCGGGCGGCAGCGAGATCGAA
The DNA here is from genome assembly GCF_020193715.1 of Bradyrhizobium sp. IC4060. Taxonomy (NCBI): domain Bacteria; kingdom Pseudomonadati; phylum Pseudomonadota; class Alphaproteobacteria; order Hyphomicrobiales; family Nitrobacteraceae; genus Bradyrhizobium; species Bradyrhizobium sp. IC4060. The sequence continues at coordinate 15,980 of NZ_JADYVJ010000026.1, forward strand.
CCGATCGTCACCAGGATTGCGCCGCTCGGCAGATCTTGCGTACGCACATCCGGCCAGCGTCGACGCAGATCCTCGATCTGGACTTCAGCGGCGCCGCCCATCAGCCGAAGTTCGCCTTCGGGGCCGACGAGAAGCGAAGCGGACCCTTGTTCTTGTCTAACGAGACCCGTTCGTCATCTCCGATAACGCGATCGGGATCGTTTCCGTGCCCTTCGAGAATGAGATCATGAGAGGAATCCCACTCGGCAACGCGCGCCTTAATTTGCAGCCCTGTCAGTGCCGGCTGGTCGGTCTCGTACTTCTTGCCGCCGACAAAGAAGAAGTACGTCTCTTGGTGTCCGTTCTGCTTGTCACCCATCTGTTCGCCTCTATTGTCTCGCACCCAGGCGCGGCTTCCCGGCCGAATAGGCGAGTTCCCGCAAATCACACGATGCGAGCTCCCGGCCCGCGTGTCAGGCCGTTGTTATACGAACAGGATCGGTGATTTCCTTCGAAATGCGACTGATCGACGCCGAACGGCGCCCGAGAGAGGCTGAAGGGCTCAGGATCCGCGCTCTTGCGGCGTCGGCCGGCGTCAGTTCTCATGGCTGGCGCGAATCGGACGCCGCGATGGGTTTCCCGACAATCCCAGGCCACGCTGCCCAAGTGGCTTGCACTGAAGCGGAAGAAACCGGCCCGGGCTCACCTCCAAAATGCGCTGCGGCTAGAACGTTCGCTTTCGCCATTCCGAAAGCACCCGGTGCATCCGCGTCGGGAGAGGAGGCCTTGGCTGCAGCCCAAACTTGAAGCGGTAGCCGCGTCCAAGCGTCGAATGGCCTTCGCCAGACATAGGACTGACCTTACGAGCCTCCAGAAGGCGACTTTTCGACTACCCCAGGATTGCGGGTGTGGCGCGCAGTTGGACACGGACCGCGCGGGACCGGATCAGCGACATGGAGAGCGTGATCGTTCTCCATGCGTAAAAACGGACGGCCAGCTCCTGCTCTGGAACGACACTCCACATGACCATCTCATTGGTTGCGAACCTCGGCGTGCGCCGCGCCGGACCACCCATCGTTTGCAGCCGGCCGGTGATTTCGATCGTCAGAGACCGTGAACGGGACGCACCGCTCGACCGCCGGCCAGCCCAATGCTTACCTTCGAAATACGGGTAAGCTTCTGTCCGGCGGGCGGCGCGCACGGCCGCAGATTCAACGAGTGCATCGCCTTAATCGAGCAGAGTTGTGGCTTCACACAACGCGTTCATGTGCTGCGGCATTTATCTCCCGATCGAGCGCGATAACAAGCCGCGGGTGTTGCGGAACGTCACTGAACACTGTGCGAGGGAGCGCAGCGCGACACGATCATCGTTCGTCTGCCGCGCCGGTTTGCGCTGACGAGGATGCCGGACGGCGGCACCGTGAAGGACGCGAGTGACGGCGGTGGGTCAGGAACGAGCGTACCGTCACCCCACCTGGCATAGCAGCAGCTTTCGTGATCCAAAGGACAGACGCTTGCCCACGTATCCTCGGGGCGACCACTTTCCATCTCGCGACAGCGTTGTCGTCTGAATCAACTATGCGCCGAAGATGAACATGTTCCCTTCCGAAATCAATGAAGACCTGCAGACAGCCGGAGTGATGAGGACGCGTTAAAGACCCTTAAGCATCGACCGCATCGTCGGGTCCAACAATCAACAGTAAGACCCCACAAACACACACTCGGTACGTTTCGACGTGGCGCGCTCCGACAGCGCATCGTCGCGAAACCCCTCTTCTCTTGTCAGAACTCATGAGGAACACTTCGTTTCCGTTTCAGCTATTCCTTCCAGGTTGAGCCGCCCAGCCAATAGTCCGATGCAGATGAAGCGACGAGTTCTTTGGCGCTATACTTACGTAGTGAAACTGTTCCAGATGGAACAGTCGATGGGGGCGTCATCGGCCAATCATTGCCACCGCACGATGAGCCAGCGTTACATAATTATGCACCTGAACATGAGCCGTCCTGAGTCAGTCCGTGCGACGACACGAGAGGAGAAATGCCAAGATCTTGAGGTGGAATGCGTTCGCAGGGTGTAACGCCATCTCATCCGCAACGATGCGTTCTATTGATGTCACCGACCAATTCTCGCAATTGATCACAACGTTGTCACTGGGGTCCGACCGGCCGTCAAGCTTTCAAGAGCGTTATGCGTCGATGATCTCACCTCGCCTTAGCGGTCCGCGGCGCTCCGCAGTGACGATCGGCGACCAAATAAAGCACGCCCTATTCGTAGTGACAGCGCCTGTATTATGGCTATACAGCTGCGGTCGCGTAGTTCGCTTCCCATTCCGCCGGAGCAACCCACAGTCGGCCCTTACATTTCGCTAGATCTGCATCAGCGGCAACGGAATGGCGGCCGTTACTCAATAAGACGCAGACGCCGCGCCTTGACGACGCATTGGATACGGGTGGTCGTTTCCAGCTTTCGCATTGCATTTTTGACATGAAAGTTGACGGTGTTCTCGCTCACTTTCAGGATGACTCCGATGGCCCAGGACGACTTCCCTTCCTCGACCCATCGCAAGCACTGTCTTTCCCGTGACGACAGAACAACCCCTTGCACATCCGCCATGAATTTCTCCTGGAATAGAGAGGACGTGGAACGAGATCAGCAAATGCCATACCAGTCCGTGGCACCTCAAACTCTCGCGGCAGGACAAGATCTTGGGAGATTGCCGGTTCACTTCTCCGGAGACTGCCACCCAACTGCAGCCCTATCGACGGGATTGCGACATATGTCGAAAACGCAACAGCAGTCACTACGACAACCATAGCAGTCGATATTTGCTCAACATCTGTGTGAACTGGATATCACCTTTTGGCCAGGCTTCCTCCCGCAAGGGGTCAATGCTCTGTGAAGGGCGCTAGCACCCGGCTTGCGAGCCGAGATCCTTCATTTGCACCAAAGCTTTCCTTTCTAACGTGTCGGCTTGGATCCACCCATCACAACCAGCCCCGCGTTCGGCGCCCATCGTATGGCGATCATGCAAGCTTTTACGTCCCAATCACCTACCAACGCTGGTCATTGATCGGCATCACTGCAAAAGGGTATGAGCAGTGCGGTTTGCACCAATCGACGGCCGGCCAAAAGGACTTCTGTATGAAGTATCAACCACAATCCGCTCGGCCCAACGCAGGTCATCAATGCACTCGGCCGTCGCCTGTCGAAATGCTTCGTGCGCAGGTCTGCTCGCATGGCGAGCTCTCGTTTCTGATGGAGGCGCATGACGGCCTATCCGCTACAATCGCCCAGCGCTCAGGATTCAAGGGGCTCTGGGCGTCCGGTCTGTCGATTGCCTGTTCTCTAGGTTACCGCGACGCGAACGAAGCATCGTGGAGCCAGCTTGTCGACGCTGTTGAGCGGATCGTAGATTCGAGCCAACTTCCTGTCCTGGTTGACGGCGACGGCGGCTTCGGGAATTTCAACAATGCTCGACTGCTGGCGCGCAAGCTCCTCCAGCGCGGCGCTGCCGGCGTCGCACTGGAGGACAGCTGTTTTCCGAAGATGAACTCGTTTGTTGGGGATCGGCACCCGCTCGCCGATATCGACGAATTCTCGGGCCGCCTCCGGGCAGTGAAGGATACGGTCGCAGACGACTTGGTTCTGGTTGCAAGGATCGAGGCGCTGATCGCTGGGTATGAGATGGACGAAGCACTTTTGCGCGCTCACGCCTACGCCGACGCGGGAGCCGATGCGATCCTCATTCATTCGCGAAGGAGCACTGCGGACGAAATCCTTTCATTCGCGCGCGCTTGGCAGAACAGATTGCCCGTCGTGATCGTTCCGACGAAATACTACCGAACGCCGATCTCTGTATACCGTGAAGCCCGCATCGCCACCGTGATCTGGGCCAACCACTCCATGCGAGCGGCAATAGCGGCAATGCGGCAAGTCTGCCGTCGCATCATCGTTGAGGAAAACACCGCGAGCGTTGAGCCGAATATCGCTACTCTCGACGAAGTCTTCGAACTTTTGAAGTACGACGAACTCGCCCGTGCGGAAGCAATATATCTGCGGCCCGACGCTGAATTGCGCAAATAGGGTTTCGTCGACACAGGAGCATATTTGTTACCGAGATCTCACCGTCCTGGACTTCCTGCTAGCTGGCCAGGTGCGACTTCAATCTCAAATGGCTTTCGTTGCACTGAGATGTCCTTAGATGGCGTAGCACGCCTCACTCGGCCGAAATTCGCATTTTTCCATCTGGGCAGCAGCTCGAGGTACCGGATCCATGGCCTCCCTCCTCTTTGGGAAAGGACCGGCGAGGACCAATTGTCTGCCTTCACCCTTGGAGTTGATCTTCAAGGCTCCGGCCGGCTTGATTTCGCTTCAGCAAGCATCCGTTGCGGCCGAAGACACTCGTCGGTGCTTCACCTTAGCGGAGCGACGAAAAGGAACTAAATGGCGACCGATGCTCCCAAGAACGCCGTCATTCTCGCCGCTGGCTGCGGCTCTCGCCTGCGTCCCCTGACAGATCTGAGGCCGAAGCCGCTCATTGAGGTCAATGGCACCTCGATTCTTCACAACGCTCTGCGCAACCTGGAAATTGTCGGCGTGGAAGAGGTGACGATCGTCGTGGGTTACCGCAAAGACGCCATTCAGTATGCCTGCGGGAGCCGCTTTGGCCGGCTCAGAATCAAATATGTCGAGTCGACTGTTTTTGACCGCACCGGAAGCGCCTATTCTTTGTGGCTGGCGCGCGACGCGCTTCTCTCCGGAGACTGCTTTCTCCTCGAGGGCGACGTCTTTTTCGAAGAGGATGCGTTGCGATATTTGATTATCTGGCGGGGGACTGATGTGGCTGCAGTCGTTCCCTTCGATGATTCCATGGAAGGGTCAGCCGTTCTGTTGTCTCAGAACGGCTTCATCTCAAGCTTTCGAATGAAGCAAACGGCGTCAGATCTTGTTGCGGATGGCCCAAAGCTATTCAAGACGATGAACCTATTACGTCTCTCGGCGCCGACACTCAAGGCAACGATCGTTCCGACGCTGGACGATATCATCGCTGCCGGGGCTAGGCAGACCTACACCGAAGAACTTTTGGGTTATCTGATAGAAAGACGCGGTTTACAGCTCGCCGCGGCGCGATGCGATGGCCTCAACTGGTACGAAATTGATAATGCTGAGGATTTGCAAATTGCCGAGCGGATTTTCAAGAACCGAATGAACGCCTACACGCCGAGACGTGATTTGCAGACTAGGTGAGAGTCCAATGCTAAAATACCTTTGGGATCCAGCGAACGCCATAACCATCACAGGTCTGCTCTTTTCCTCCACCAGCCTATTTCTTGCTCTCTCTGAGCGCCTCGAGCTATCTGTGGCAGTAGCGCTTTGGGCTGTTCTATCGGACCACCTCGACGGGTTTGTGGCAGGTCGCACGAAGGGTCGCGATCCAGATGTTGCAAAGATGGGAGCGAGCCTCGACGGGTTTGCCGATATTGTCTATGGAGCCGTTCTGCCTGCGGTAATTGTGGTACAAGTCAGCCAAGCCTCGGCGCTCGCCGTTGCGACCGCAACCATGCTACTGGTCGCTGGTGCAATAAGGCTTAGCTACTTTGCGAACTTTGGCCGGTCGTGCGATGGCTGCTTCTTAGGCGTTCCCTTGTCTTACGACGTGCCGTTCCTGGCGCTCTTATTTCTTCTCAAGCCTCTCATTCCTGCTGAAGCATTTGCTGACGTCGTGAGCATTTGCTTCTTGCTGCTCGCTATGGCGCATGTCGCGCCTGTTCGTGTGCCACCACTCAGTGCAATAATGTATGCGGCAATAAGTATCTTCGCAGTCGCATCATCGGTGGCTTTGGCTAGTCGGTCCCTTTGATTGCGGATGGAAGTATGATCCAGCGAGTGAGCTGCTGCGTGTTGCAGGCTTCCCCTACCATGCAGGTCGCGCGATGACGTGTAGCCTCGCCAATCGCAATGTGCGCGCACCAGTCATATTGCCGGGCAACTTTTCACGCGAGTCGGAGCTGCCAGATGGTTGTTGGCCGTGAGCTAGTCGAGAGAACGCGATCGTTCTAGACTTTTCGTCAGCCCTAAAACGGTTCACTAGTCCACTCATGAACAGCACTGCACAAATCGACGTACCACGTAGGTCGGATGACGTCTCCGACCTCATCAACCGATTCCCCGGCGGCTATTGGAAATATGACATCAAGGACTTCGTCCTTCTGGTGAATCCATATTTTCCGCCGCAAGCGTTCCTTGACGAACTTAAGGACGCTCTACCGCGGCTTATCACCTGCTATCCCTCTCCTAATATGCAGATGCTAGAGCTTCTTGCGGATGCGGTGAAGATTCCGGCGCATAATCTTGTCATTTGCAATGGCGTGGCTGAACTGATTCCCATCCTTCTTGGTCGACTGGGTATGAGGATTGCGGTCCCGGTCCCAACCTTCAATCCCTATGAAACCACCGCCTTGCCCGGGCGGTTGTCGCGCTTCATCCTTCCACCGCCAGATTTTGAACTCGATGTGCACGGCTATGCGGCGTTTGCGCATGCAAATGGTGTCGACGGCGCGGTGGTGATATCGCCGAATAATCCAACTTCGCGGGCCGTTCCTTATGCGGATTTGCTATATCTCGCTTCCGCGCTTCGAGATCAACAGCAGCTCCTATTGATCGATGAGTCATTCATCGAATTTAGTGAAGTCGGACGAAGTGCGAGCTTGGAAAACCACTTGCTCGAATTTCCCAATGTGATCGTTCTCAAAAGCCTGGGAAAGATTTACGGGACATGCGGTTTGCGGCTCGGGTATGCGGCATCGTCAAATGCACAGACGATGAACGAAATTAGGGCTGCCCTGCCCGCGTGGAATGTCAACACGTTTGCGGAGTTTTTTCTAAGCAAGCTTCCTCACCTGGCGCACGCGGCGAAGCAGAGCTGGACAAGGGTGGGCAGCGACAGGGACAAATTGTACGCAGACCTGCGCAGCATCGACGGAATGAGAGTTCTGAAGCCAGATGCAAACTTCGTGTTCTGCGAACTTCCGCCCCACTTTCCGGGTGGGGACGTGATCGCCTCAAAACTTTTGAAAGATAGACGGATACTGATCAGGCACAATGGCGGCAAGACGCTTCAGAATGGCAAACGATTCTTGCGTATCGCAAGCCGCACTGAAGACGACAATAGGCTTTTGGTGGAAGCACTGAAAGTCATTTCTGATTAGCGCAACCGCGCCCGGTACCGAACCTTCGAATTCGCAGGGACAGCTCCCCCAGACTTTCTTTGGCACCGCGCGAACAGCAGGGCCACGACTCCGCCGGTACGGGCCAAGCAAAATCCATTAGGCTGATCTCATATCTTGTCGGTCGAGCGGAAGCAAGGAAGATCAAGGCGCCGCGCAATCACATCGCGGTTCTCGCCGCGCAGTCGGCGACCACAATCCTCCGGCGCGGATCGACTGTGTACAGCACTCCGGCTGATCTTCATGCCCACCTAATCTGGTATGTCTGGAGGCCCCGAGCCAGTCGATGAACCTGCGAGGACATCGCTGGTAACCGAGAAGCCTGCGGATGCAGCCTCCCAGATGTTTAGTCCCGGCATTAGCTGGAGCAGATTGAGGGTGAATCGTTCTGGCTCTTTTGTCCAGGCCCTGCAGATGAATTCGTAGGGTGTGAGGCCTTTGAGAGTTTTGAGTCGCTTGGCGAAGTTGTAGGCGTTGACGAAGTCTGAGAGGTGGCTGCGGAGCTCGGCGTGAGTCTCGTAGTGGAAGCGTTTGACCGTGGCGTCCTTGATCGTTCGGTTCATGCGTTCGACTTGACCGTTGGTCCAGGAATGTTTGGGCTTGGTGAGGCGATGATCGATATCGTTGCGGGCGCAGGCCACAACGAAAGCATGCGCCCAGAAGAACTCCTTCCGCTCGATCTTCTCCTTGATGTCAGCCGCGGTCCAACTGTCGCCGGCCGGATCGGTGAAGTGAGTGCCATTGTCCGTGAGGACGGTGTGAACCTTATAAGGCACGGTGTTGATGAGATTCTGCAAGAAGTCGGCGGCGACGCGCCTGGAGGCTTTCTCGTGCAACTCTGTGTAGGCGAACTTCGAGGTGCGATCGATGGCGACGAGGAGATAGAGCCGGCCTTCGGCGGTGCGGACCTCAGCTATGTCGATGTGGAAGTAGCCGATTGGGTAGCTCTTGAACTTGCGTTTGATGCCTTTGCCATCTCCCACGTCCGGCAGCCGCGAAATGCTGTGGCGCTGAAGACATCGATGAAGCGATGAGCGGGTCAGGTACGGGATCGTGGCCTGAAGAGCGTAGAGACAGTGGTCGAGCGGCAACAGGGTATGCTGCCGAAAGGCCACGATGATGGCCTTGTCCTCTACCGATAGAGAGGTGGACTTTGGCTCCTTGGGCTGTCTTCAGATCATTGACGGAGCCGCGCCTCTTCCACTTGGCGACCGTTTTGGGATTGATCCCATAGCGCTTAGCCAGCGCTCTTAAGCTCTCTTGACTATTTTGTATTGCTCGACGCTATGGGACAAATTTTACACGGCTGCGCCACCACGACGGAGGCGGTCAGCTTTCTTCGAATCGTGCAATAAGGATGCACCATCAAAGCTCGGGACTAAACATCGAGTGCTCCCGGGAAACTTGGAAATGAGTGCGTTGTAGTCGTCAGAGAGCTTGTCCGGGGAACACTGCCTTTGCTTTTTTCGACGACACCACGCAATGCAACCAAACCAAGGCGTGTGGTGCACCATCTCTCAAGCGTTAGCGGCTTTTTTGCTTGGACTTGGCTGGATAGGCGCTGAGCCGCTTCGTCGTTTGGGCCTCGCCTTGCCCGGTCGGCTTTGTGTCCTTCGGAGGCGGTGCTGACAGAGCGCCGCGCATGATGTCGTCAAAATCGCTTTGCTTCATCCGCATCTCATCTGCTGGCTTTGCATTGGTCTTAGGCATTCGACAAACGTCCTTCCTGTTGTCGATGTCGAGGATGATTACCTCGGCAGGCTTGGTTCGAACAATGTACAGGATGCGATAGTCGCCGGACCTCTCACGATACCCCGCCTCTCCGAGAGGCGTTTGCACTTCGTGCAGCTTTTTCGAACCGGGCGGAAAAGGGTTCGTATGAAGCGCCTTGGCTTTCTTTATCACCTGCCGCCTGATCTTTGGCGGCAGTCCCGCGATGAAGTCCAGCGCGGAGTCGGTAAATGCAAATCCAACGATGGGCATTTTAGTCTTCCGAGAGGGCAGACAGGCGTGCACTAAGCTCCGACCCACTGACTAGCTTTGTTGACGCCTTCTGTAACTCACCTAGACGAGTGCGCGCGGTATTATTATCGAGCGCATCTTCTGCGTCTTCGAGCATTTGGTCTTCAACGCGAGCGGCGCGCTCAAGATAGCCCTCAATTCGCTTGATTTGCTCCTTGTCGTGAGAAAGCGGAAAGTCAGCAATGCGCGCCGGTGTCGCCTTCCTACCGTAGCTGAACCGCCAGCGCTCATTGCGGATCGCGGCGGCTGCAACATAAAGCATGGCATGCGGGACGCCTTCCTTGGGGAGCAAGACGAGACAGTCATCCGTTACGCCACAAGGCCATTCCTGCACATGAGCCACGGCGATTGAGCCCGTACTAAGAACAGTAACAAACGGCGGCTCAAGCACTCCCTCAAAGTCAAAGAAACCGTAGCATCCGTTATCCATTCCACTCGATGAGATAACGAGAGATTTTCCGGCCAAGAGCGCTTCTTTGTTGTGCAGGGCTTTCTGACCATAAGCGATATCAAAATAAGCGCCCACTGTGCCCGGCTCGGAGCGCAGCGGCCGAATCTTGCGGGCTTTCCTCAGGTCGATTGGGTTGTCGGTATTAAGGCGCACAACGTCGGCCGCATGTGCCGCCACAAAGGCGGCTCTGCCTCTAATGACCTCAAGGACGGCATCATCAAGCTCATTCTCGGGCAACTCTCGCGCGCGAATGTAAGCCCCTGGTGCAAAGCTGACGTCCTCGTCAAGCTTCGACCAGCCAGAAAAACCCGGCTCAGATTTGCTTTCGCGATAGTGGCTCCACGCCTTTGACAGCTCACTACCTTCGCAAGGAATGCGCACTCCTTTCTTGAGCCTAAAGCCGTCATTTTCAATCCGCGCAAAGAATACCGGCTTGTTTGCCGAGTGAGGAATTCCCTTCCGCAGAACGACTATGACTGTGTACGGTTGCGCATAAGGCTGAAACAGCTCGTCAGGAAGGCTTTATCGCAGCCTCTAGCGAGTTTTTCTCCAGAATGGATTTGCGCCATTCCGTCTTACTGCTTTTCACGAGAAGCGACAACGGTATGATTGCGGCAAATCTGCCGCCCTGCGAAAGCCCCTCAAGCGCGCGCTCAACGAAACGCTCCGTTGGCGCATCTGTGCTTTTGTGCGGGTAAGGCGGATTCATCAGAACGACGCTCGTTGACTTCATCGGATACTCTGGCGCCGTGAATGCGTCCCCGCGATGCACGCTCGACGACCCGTCTCCCCGGAGGATCATATTCGGTACGCACAAAGCGGCCGTGATGGGCTCATCATCAAATCCGATGAGGCGCTTTTTAACAAGCTTCACCATCTCAGAACGTGAAAGCTTATGCTCGCGCGCTATGCGATCCATCGCTGCAATGAGAAATCCGCCCGTATCGCAAGCCGGGTCAAGACCGATGTCGTTCTTGGTGACCTCGACAAACTCCGCGCAGAAGCTCGCGATATGACGGGGCGTAAAATACTGGCCAATCGTGTTTCCGCCAGCGTAGCGAAAGAACGTCTCATAGAGTTGACCTAGATAGTCGTGTTCGGCCGTGAGAACAGAGACATTCAAGCGCTCAAGAATATTGATGATTCGGCGCGCTTTAATTGCAAGCTTGTCGTTGGCCTCATCGACATGGAGGCTTTTTGCCAAGTCAGGCTTTTGGGCTTTCCAGAAGGCCTGCTCACAGGCCTGATTGATGTCACCCAGAATGTATTCAGGGTCTTTTCGCAACTGTCCACGGGATTGCCACAGCGCCAACATGCAAGCACCGACAACGGCTGGCCGTGACCGATCGTTGACGTTGGACTCTCGCAACAGGCGATTAATCTCATCGGCCCGCGCAGCCAGCACATCTGGCGTGGGGACAGATGGCCGCAGATCCGCAGTTGTCTCCGGCCGGCGCAGCCTGTCGGTATCAATCCGATTAGGTATCCAGCTTATAGGATTTCCTTCATAGGTGACGGCGCGCCATTTCTTGCCATCCCACTTGAAGACCCGAACTTCAAACGCGTCCTCGCTCGTGCCAGCAACTGCAACGGCAAGAGGACTGTAGCCAGCGTCAATGAGAGCGCGACCGCAGACCGTCGTGACTTCTTGTGCAGCTTTATCGATGTCTGCGACAGACGCCTTGGCCTCGATGACGAGCAGGGGTTGGAGGGTTTGCCGATCAACAAGAACACCTTCGGGCAAACCGTGCCCAATTGCAGTCACCTTGCTACGGTGAAGAAATACGTCCCGCAGGTGGTCATGGTCTTTGTATTCGTGCTGCCGCAAAAGTTCGCCATTGGGAGCGCGCCGCGTATCCCAACCTTGAGCAGTCAGCAATTCGGTTAGCAGGTGCTCAGCGCGAACCTCAGATACTCTTACTCGCGCCATTGCTTTTTGCCCTTCGGGCGATACATCATCAGGCGCTTGCCGTCGATGCGACGGACGCCAGTCGCCGTTCTTTCGCCATCCGTCTTTTTGCGTGTGTTGTATTTAAAATCGAGTTCAGCCGCGCACAGGAACCGTTTCCACCAATACGGTGGAAGGCTATTTCGGAAGAAAAGCGGAGCATTGACGGGACGCATCATGCCGTGAGCCGTCAGCACCTTCATGCCAATTCAGGACGCCTCTCACCGCGTAGAAATGGCTGTTTCCGGAACGATCAACGTCTCCGACCAACTGTTTCGCAATCGGCGGCGTTTTGCCAGAGCAGCGTGCGGGCCGAGCGAAACGCGAAGGGCGTAATGCAATCGTCCCAGACTTGCCGCAGCCACCTGGCAGAACGATTCCTACTTCAGGTTTGTCTGTGATTTCCGGGGCGAAGTCCACGAGCCTCGCGCTGCGGCTCCGCAGTTGCTCATTGCCGTTGATGTTCGGCGTGCGGTTCTGAAATGCTGAGGTGCATTCAAACTCTCGAGGTTAAATTCCATGCTAACACGACTTTAGATTGATGGACCGTTGCCGAGCGCAGATGGCCTTCGTTCAGTGTTGGACTTTCGGATCATTAGTTAGGATCGACCGATCTCTAGCGGCGCACATCATTTCCTGCTTGATGCAGATCCACTAGGCGGCTGAACTGCTTCCGGTCGGGTAAGAGCGGATTTTTCCGTGGCGAGGCGGGGCTCATTTTTACCCGCCACACCTGTTGCGAACTAGGCTAGGCGCGAGCAATGTTCGCAGCGCGGCCGCCCTCCGGTGCCGGAGGCGAGATATTGCCGTTCGATGTTATTGCCCTCGGTACACTTGTCGTTGTCGTGATAGACGTTCCGCGCATTGGGCTTCTTTGAATGAAATGGTGACACCTTCGACATAAACCGGCCCTTCCCGATGGATGGTATTTATTCGCACAGGATAGCAAACATGTGGGTTTGATTTGATGCAGTAACCCCGCGGTCAGCGCATGAATTTCGCGCTCCATCGAATTCTTCGACGAATTTCATCGATCACAGATCGAGATGCGCAACGCGACTATCCCCCTTGATGAGCTTTGCGGATCGACGCTCATTTCATGTCAGGTTGCTGGGACGAGCTACGACGTCAGCAAAATCAAGGTAAACGGCGTCGCCGACCTGCACACGACGAAGACACTGCCGGTATGCGCCGCTGCTGGTCTCGTATATCTTCTCAACCGTACTAGTCAGGTCCTCTCCATCATGGATAAAGACCTCTGCAAGGGGGCGACCGGTCATCGTTGCCGACCGCGAGAGGCCCAGAAGACCGAGCACTGTCGGCGCAAAATCGCAAATACTCGAAGGGATATGTGAAACAAAGCCGCCTTTGATCAGCGGTCCCGCCAAAATGCCGACCGACGACATCTCCTTGGCATGCAGCCCGCCGTGCACTCCGAAGCCGACAGGCCCATCCGCACTCCAAGTGCGACCGCTAAGGCCAAATGGATCGAGTCTGTCATCCGACCGGAACGAGAACAGGATGTCCGCCGATCGGGGATGGTCGGCGAACACCAAATGGCGGGCAAAGCTGCCTGGTGCAATGCCATCGAGCGCGCCACCCGCGGTGAACATCGGCCCACACCAGGGCCTTTCGATCATCGCCCCGACCGCGCGGCGGATAACGTGTTCCGATGGCTCGGTGAGGTAAATTGCTCCGACCTGCCCAGGTATGACGATCGCATCGATCCCGGCCGCCGGTGTCGGGCCACAGCGCAGCCCCGCAACCTCCAGCGTCTCGAATAGATCGGCCTGCGCATGCACCGTCACGTGTCCATGATCGGAGGCGGCGATCAGGTGCACGCCTTGGGACAAGCCCTCAGCCTCCCACCAATCGAGCACGCGGCCAAACTGCCGATCGACAAAGCCGATTGCTTCAAGCGTCTTTGGCGCGCCAGTCCCACAATCGTGCGAGGAGATATCGGGCTCGCCGAAGGAGAGGATTGCGAGGTCGGGCCGAAGCCTAGGCCAGAGGACGTCGAGAAATGCTGAAGTCAGAAAGGCTTGAGAGGCAAGATCTGGGGTTCCCGTGGGCGGGGGCGCCGGCGTCGGCCCCAGCAGAGTCTCCACTTCTCTGAGCATCTCGGCCGAGGTCGCGATGCAAGGGAAGTGACCGGAGAGCGTCACTTGGCCGAACTTTCGAGCCTTATGGTTCAGCAGGCGCGTTGCCCCCGCCGAGTTGGAAGCCAGGACCGCGAAGGTCCTGCCGTTTGCCGCCAAGATCTCGCCAAGTGACGGCACACCTAGTAGATGGCCGCCGCTCGCGGCATCAAGATCCTCGATCATGCGCGCGTCACTCGTGTCGACGGAGCGCGGAATCGGCGACTGCTTGTCGAGATATGAGTTTCCAACGATGCCGTGGCGATCCGGCGTCGCGCCAGTGACGAGGCTCGTGAGCGCGATTCGTGTTTCGCTGGGATAGACGGTGCGCTGCCGGGCCAGCACCGCACCGCGGCGCTGAAGCCTGATCAGATTCGGTGTTAGTGATGGCTTGACGAGATCGGGGCGAAGCCCGTCGAACAGCACGATGAGAGCCCGATTCCGGTGCGGTCGTTCGAACATGATCGTAAAGCTTTCGTCTAGCTGGGAGGTAGCGGATCGGGAGCGCCCAGGACTTGGCTGACGCGCCAGCCCATCGACTTGGAACCGATAATGATTGCTAGGGCTGGCGCAATGCGGGCACGGAGCTCCCGGCTATGCTGACCAACGCCCGGCCAGCGTGTCGACCAGGGCCGAGCCGGGATTAGCGGCTCGCGAGCCCCAGCAGCTCTCCTCAGCCGTAGTCTGGGCCGAGTTGGATTGGACACCGGCTGCAGTGTCAGCAGTTTGGTCTGAGCATGGTCGCCTGATGCACGTCTCCGGGCGCCGCGCAAAGCCTCGGAATTCATCACAGGCCCCGAGGGTCGCCGAGCCCCGGCGGGACGTTAGGCAGGACATCGAACAAGCCGAGGGTAGCCTTGGCCTCGCAAGCAACATTGGCAAATGCCGCGTCCAACCGAACCTGCTCGCCGCCGTAGCCGATCCTGAACTGGTCGCCATCGCGATTGAGCCAGGAAACATCCCTGATGTGGGTCGTTTCGCGTGGCGGCTTGAGTCCAGCGATGCATCTCGTGTGCTTGCGAGGAATTCCGCAGCTGTGGAGCTTGCAGACACCGGTCGGCGTGTTGAAAATTGATATGCCTGATTAACGGTGATCGCATCGACGCCCGGTAGGCGCTGCTGGGCCGCACGATTTGCGGGCTTTGCTCTCGAAGGGAGGGCCCGTTGAGCCATTCTGCCAATAGTGACAAGTTTACAAGCCTGCAAGTCGTCAAAGGACACTTGAGGGTTTCTACTCGCCCCCAAACGAGCTAACCACTTTGGTTATCGTTTTCTGAAATGAAACGATCGAATAATACGATGCTAGTTGCTATCTCTTCATTATCTATCATTGCAGCCGCGCCATGAAGCGCGACGTCCAATTTTCAGCCAGTCTTGCGTTCGACCCGGTCGCATCGGCACTGGCAAGCATGCTGGCCTATGGTCGCCGTTTGGCATCAGTAATGCGCGCGCATCAGTGAGCGCGGCTTGTCAAGTGGCGGAACCGCAGGACGAGGAGCGCCGCATAGATGGTCGTTCCTATCGACAAGCCGATCCATATACCAATGGCGCCCGGACCGACCTTCAGACCGAGCCAATAGCTGAGGGAAAAGCCGATCAGCCACCAAGCAATGGCCGCAAACAGAAGCGGCACCCGCGTGTCCTTCAGTCCGCGCAGGCCGCCTGCCGCAATGCACTGGGCGGCGTCAGTGATAGAGAGGGTTGCGCCGACGATGAGGAGCTTTGCAGCGAGACCGATCGTCTCGGAATCGCGGGCCGATCTGCCCAGGAACAGCTCGACGATCTCAAAACGCCCGGCGATCAGCGCGAGCGTTAGCATCGCAGCTATGACAATACCGATCAGCATCGCGGCCAGATTTGCCCGCTTGACGCCTGCAGTGTCGCGGCGGCCGGCTGCATGGCCAACGCGCACGGCTGCGGCTGTGCCAATGCCGAGATAAATCATGAACAGGATCGCTGCGATCTGAACCGCGATCTGATGAGCGACCAGTGCACTGGTGCTGATCAAGCCTGCCAGCAGCGACGTGGCCCAAAATAGTCCCGACTCGATCAATGACGCGATGGAGATCGGCGTTCCAACTGCGATGAGCTGCCGCATTGCGCGCCAATCGAAAAGCCAGAGTTGCGCAAGCACATGGTAGTCACGGAACGGCTGGCGCAGTGCAGCGAACCACAAACCGGCCAAAAACATGCCGCAGTTCACCAGCGTGGTCGCAAGCCCTGCCCCGAATAGCTCCAGCCGGGGCAGCCCAAGCTTTCCATAGGTCAGCATATAGACCAGCAAGGCATTGAGGGGGATGGCTGATAGCGTAATCCAGAAGACAGGCTGTGGCCGATGGACCGCCCCCATGAAACTGCGGATAGCCAAAAACGCCAGTGCCGGAGCCGCGCTGAAGCCTAATCCGAAGAGGTATTGCTGGGCGAGCCGCGCCACATCCGGGGCCTGGCCCAACGCAAGCAGTATTTGCTCTGCTCGCAGCGCCACAGCAATGATCGGGAACGACAGGACCAGAGCCGTCCATAAGCCCATGCGCAGCGTACGCCGTACCGCGGCTAGATTATTCGCGCCAAACGCCTGCGCTGCCAAAGGCGCGATGGCACTTAGTAGCCCCACGCCGAAGGTGACGCTGATGAGATAGAACCGGCCTGCCAGCGCTGCCGCGGCGAGCGCCTCAGTGCTGATGCGCCCGATGAAGGCAAGATCGGTCGTCATCATTGCGATCTGCCCAACCTGCGTCAGCACCATTGGCCACGCGAGTTTCGCGGTTTCGCTGAGCTCGACAGCGAAACGACGGATGGCCGTCCGTGCATTCACTTCTGGTCGCGAGATTAATCGCGGCCTTGTCTTGGTTATCTTGTCCATAATCATGCCGCCGTTTGCGTCGGCGAACGACGTGCCGCCTCATTCACGGGCCGCTTCCTGGCCGGAATTCGCAGTCAGCCCGCATGCAGGCTCACAGGCAGCCTCGTGCGGGCGCACGTTTGGATGCGAAAACGGACCACGGTTCGAACGCGGGGCTTCAACCAGCGCGGTCTCGATTCTCGCATGCGATAAGCGCCAAGGAGAGACTGCAGATGCCGCCGCAGACTTGGACGATCGCCGCAATCGCGCAACGTTGACGACGCACATCGGGCTCGAGCGAGGTCGATCACAAAGGCAAATTCATACGCGAGACGTTGATGCGAAGATTGGAGCACCCGAACTCGGACCCGATCCGTGCCATGAACTGAGGACCATCAATTCCGTAAGCCATACCTGCGCTCCTGAGCAATGATGAGATTCTACCCTTCAAAGCCCATGCCAACTCCGACAGCTGGATTATAGATGCTTGCTCATCCAAGCGGCCTATCGCGGGATCGACAACATGTCGCAAATAGGACAATCGGCATTGCACGCTCGAGCCCCTAAGTGCGACGATGTGGCCACACGATGAGTGGCGATTTCATTGGTTATGAAGATCTGGGGTTATGAAGATCTGGCAGGATGACTTGCCACGAGCTCTGTACACGCGCGCCCGCTCGTGAGAATTACGAACATCGATGTGTAGTCACATATCAAGAGCAGCGCGGCTTCGATCCCAGTCTTGGCGCATTGCAGAATGAAGTGCTCTCGGCATTGGGTCACAAGGCAGGAAGCCATAGACGTCAATGGTGGCTTTCCGTCCCGTGGCCTTGCGCACGTCTGTCCAGTTCGTCCGCAGCGGACACATTCCGCTCGGCGGCTGCAGCCGTTCTTTCCATCTGTTTTGGTGAGGGCATGCGCCAGCTTGCGGGTCGATCGCGCGAGAACATAATAGGGACAACAAGCCCGATCGGCCGTTTTGTGGGCGGCGAGCGGCTCGGCCCAGACAAGCAGTACGATCCGAGCTGCGAGGGAACATGAAAGTGGCGAATCCGAACGACTACAGTGCTTCGCCCCCTTTGTTAGCCTTACCCGGCAAGGTCTCCGTTTGAAAAGCGATGATGTGCGCTAGCCGGTCTTAGGTAGCGCCGGTATTGTTGTGCTTTCATTGAATCTCTGCGTGCTCATGTGAGCTTTCAGCTGCCCATACTGCGGATTCCGACGAAGTCGCCCGGGCGTACCGATATGAAGTCGCCCGTGGATTCCGAGACGATGTCGCCCACCTTTCCGATTTGATCTCGCCCAGCGGCGAGGCGTTCTGGCCGGCTGGTTCTCTGGCATCGGTCAAGCCGCGCGGTCAATCTGGAATCGCGACTTCAACCTTTTTTCTTCTTCTGCGGTTGCTGTGGGCATGTGGGCAACGCGATTGCGTTGTCCAAGCGCAGCGGCATGTCCACAGCGCTCAGGTCTTTCGGGCGGATTGCCGGGTTCGGCGCAGGCTCTCACCGGTGAGGTCGAGCCGATGGGCATTGTGGACGAGGCGATCGAGCACGGCGTCGGCATAGGTGGGATCTCCAATGAGCAGATGCCACTGGTCCACGGGGAGCTGGCTGGTGACGATGGTGGAGCGATGACCGTAGCGATCTTCGAGGATTTCCAGGACGTCGTGACGGGCGCCGGCATCGAGCGGCTCGAGCCCCCAATCATCGAGGATCAGCAGATCGACACGGCCAAGGCTGCGCAATAGGCGTGGGTGACGACCGTCGCCGCGGGCGAGCGCCAGATCGTCGAACAGGCGCGGGACGCGCTGATAGAGCACGGAGCGATTGTCGCGACAGGCCTTGTGGCCGAGCGCCGAGGCGAGCCAACTCTTGCCGACGCCCGCCGGGCCGCAGATCACGAGATTGACGTGGTCGTCGATCCAATGGCCCTCGACAAGCTTGGCGAACAGCGGGCGGTCGAGACCGCGCGGGGTGCGATAGTCGATGTCCTCGACGCATGCCTGCTGGCGCAGCTTGGCGTAGCGCAGGCGAGTGGCGAGCCGTTTGTCGTGCCGCAGCGAGGTTTCACGTTCGAGCAGCAGAGCAAGCCATTCGGCGTGACCGAGGCTGCCAGTCTCACCGGCGGCTTCAATGTCGGCGAAGGCCTTGGCCATGCCGTGGAGGCCGAGGGCGTTGAGGCGGTCGAGGGTCGGATGGGTGAGCAAGGGACGGTCTCCTAATTGTAGTAGCGCGGTCCGCGGATGTTGGCATGCAGGATCGGCGCATCGTCCGCGGAGCGCTGGTGAGCGGGACGCCGATCGAGATTGTTGGTGAGGATCGACTTGACCGAGCCATAGGTGCGCGCGCCGATGTCGATCGCCCGCGCAGCCGCCGCGTCCAGCCGTTCGCGCCCATAGGAGGCGGCGAGCCTGAGGATGCCGAGGCAGGCGCGGAAGCCTTGTTCGGGGTGCGAGCGCTCGTCGAGAATGAGGTCGCACAATGCGCTGGTTGCCGGCCCGATCGCGGCGGCGTCCTGACGGATACGCCCGATAGTCCAGCCGGCGTAGCGCCGATGGCTGGAGGCCATGTGCTCCGGCACGGTGGTGTGCTTGTGATTGCCACTCATGCGCTGATGCGCGGCAATCCGCTCGCCCTTGTGGAAGATCTCTACGGTGCGGGCGGTGAACCGTACCTCGACCTCGGCACGCGCGAAGCGATGCGGAACGCTGTAATAATGCTTCACCACCTCGACGTGGTAGTCGAGGCTGACGCGGCGGATCCGCCACTCGGCGAGCACGTAGGGGCTCGCCGGCGACGGCTTGAGCGCCGGCCGGTCGATCTCCTCGAGCAGCCGGCGGCGCGTCACGCCGAGCCGCCGGATCGGCCGCTCCTCGTTGAGCCTGGTGAGCAACTCGCCGATCGCTGCGTTGACCTCGGCGAGGCTGTAGAAGACGCGGTGGCGCAGGCGGCCGAGCAGCCAGCGCTCGATGATGAGGACGGCCTGCTCGACCTTGGCCTTGTCGCGCGGCTTGCGAGGTCGCGCCGGCAAGACGGCCGTGCCGTAATGCGCGGCCATCTCCGCATAGGTGCGATTGATCTGCGGGTCGTAGAGGCTCGCCTTGATGACTGCCACTTTGG
Organism: Bradyrhizobium sp. IC4060; assembly: GCF_020193715.1. Classification (NCBI taxonomy): domain Bacteria; kingdom Pseudomonadati; phylum Pseudomonadota; class Alphaproteobacteria; order Hyphomicrobiales; family Nitrobacteraceae; genus Bradyrhizobium; species Bradyrhizobium sp. IC4060. The sequence continues at coordinate 35,706 of NZ_JADYVJ010000026.1, forward strand.
TGTTGTCAGGCACCAAGAGCGCCGGGACGCCGCCGATCGCCGCGAAGGCGCCAACATGGGCGCTGATCCAGTCGGCGAGCCCCTGCGTCCACGTCGCCTGCGCGTAGGTGAAGCTTGAGGCGCCGAGCACGGCGACGAAGATCTGCGCCGTCCTCCGCTCGCCGGTGAGGCGGTCGACCACCACCGGCACGCCGTCGCCCGCGTAGTCGACGAACAGCTTGTCGCCGGCCGCGTGCGCCTGGCGCATCGTCACCGACAGGCGTCCCTCCCAGGCGCGGTAAAGCTCGCAGAAGCGCGAGTACCGGTATCCGCCGGGCTCGGCGCCGATGTACTCCTCCCGCAGGATCGACAGCGTCACATGCTTGCGCTTGAGCTCGCGGTGCACCGCCGCCCAGTCGGGCTCGGCGATGCGGCGATGACCCTGCCGGTTACCGTTGCCGGTCTTGGCGAACAGGCGGGCCTCCAGGGCTGCGTCCGTGAGTTCGTCGGGCAACGGCCAGCTCAGGCCTGCGGCCTCGAATCGCCGGATGGTCAGCCGCACTGTCGAGGGCGCCGCGCCCATCCGCCGAGCAATCTCGCGGCTCGGCAGCCCAGCCGCCTTCATCCTGATCACATCGCGCACACGGCGCATCGCAAGCCTCTCCGTCGGCATCCAGGGTCCCCCTTCGCAAAACCGAAAGGTTGACCCTATGGGAGCCAGAAGAGGTCTCGTCACCCGGGGCGACATCATCCCGGAATGGTGGGCGACATCATCTCGGAACGGGTGGGCGACTTCAAATCGGAATGGTGGGCGAGATCATCTCGGAATCCTGGGCGACATCGATCGGAATCCGCAGTCCATACTGAAGATACTTGCCGGGCGGCCGAGCCGGTCTTGAACTGGTCAAACAGCACTTGGCCATTTTTTACACCAGCGGGGCCGAGTGGCAGGAGCGCATGAAGCGCATCGCGAGCCGCGGGCCGAACCTCGATATCTTCGGTCAAAGGCTCATCGAGCGGGAGGTGGGATACTGGACCATCACTGAGGAGGGACGGAATTTCCTTGACGCCCTCGAGAAGCTCGATCGATGTGTGACGCAAGGCGAGCCCGCGGTACAGGCCGAGGAGCCAGCTGGCGATGAGCGACCGCCATTGCCGGCTGCGCCGCCACGACCAATCGCCCGCAGGAACCGTCCTGGGCGAAAACGATTATGGACGCGTGAGGGGCGCTCAGCGTGAGATGTAGCTATCGCGCGGACGTCCTTAATTGGTCAGGCACCCTTCGATGCGATCGCGGACGTTCAGTTTGGAGATATGCAATGGCAATGGGGACTGTGAAGTGGTTCAACGCAGCCAAGGGTTACGGCTACATCCGGCCGAAAGACGGAGGATCTGACGTCTTCGTTCACATCAGCGCGGTCGAGAAGGCCGGCTAATGAGCTGATGGCAGATCGATCGGGCAAGATGAGCGCCGAAAATCTGCGCATCAGCTGATCGACTTACCCTGAGGAACCTGCCGGGTTCTTTAGCGTTCTGAATTCGCTTTTGGCTTGCGCGGGAAGGCCCGCAGCGGCACCGGGGGATGTACTGAAGAGACAAATTCTCAAGACCGCTTTGTGGCACCAATGGCTCACCGCACTTCCTGATCTATCATAACCTTATCGGAAGAACGGCAAAATTTCTCATCGCGCCTGGTTCTCCCCCGGTGAAAACCGCCAGCTCTACAAGGCGACCGGGCAGAGAGCCGGAAAGCTCAAGAACAATAAATACAACTGGTGGGGCGAGCAGCTGCACGACCTCGTCCTCTTCATGAGCAATACCGGCCTTCGGCCGGACGAGGCAATGCGCCTGGAATATTGGGACGTGACCGTGGCCTTCGATGAAGGCACCGAAGAGACTATCCTTGAGATCGAAGTGCGCGGAAAGCGAGGCTATGGGCCCTGCAAGAGCACGCAGAATGCCGTGCCAGTCTTTGAGCCCCTGAAGAAGCGCAACAAACCACAGCCCACCGACCGGATCTTCCCTAAGTAGTCGTCCGTGAAGAATACGGGTCGGTCTGAGAAGTAAGCAGAATTGGTCTTGATGTAGTATTCGATTTTGCAGGAAAGTGGGGTGCTGGACCTCGTTTTCCTGCGTTTTGGGATTTTGCTTTTGGGC
>NZ_JADYVJ010000027.1:0-36111 GCF_020193715.1 Bradyrhizobium sp. IC4060
TGCAGCCGGCCTTGAAGTCGGTACCCCGGTGATCGATCTCTCTGATTCCCCGACTCTGATGTACGTGCTCGAGACGCGAGCGCTCGGTCAGCCATGGCTGATCGGGGGATATCCCGGCAGTAGCGCAATCGCGGTGGAAACGCTCGGACTTGAGAACTGCGCCGATCTCGCCAAAGCGTGGATACTGATCGCGCCGGAGAGCCCGCCATCTTGACCGAGCCAGTGTCATGGGCTCGTTTGGAGGCGGGCAGGCGGACCATGTCGTCGCCGCGACGTTCGAAACCCCCATCATCGAAGGCTATTTTCCGAACGCTCACCGGCAGTTTTTGTTGAAGCCCGTACGCTCTGCCGCGCTGGCGGAGCATTCCTGCCGTGAAGCCAGACGACACGTCCAGCTGGCCAGAAATGGAGCCAATACTGAAAAACTGTGATCCTCCCGGGTGGCCTTGAAATGCGACTCTCCGAGGAAACCCACCTTCGGCCTAAGCCCTGATCGAGATTGGCGGCAAGGCGATTCTATGGCACATCCTCAAGATCTACTCGCGCTATGCCATCGACGATTTCGTCAGTTGCTGCAGCTGTAAGGGCTATCTGGCCAAGGAATACATCGCCAACTGTTTCCTGCACGTGTCGGATGTCACCTGCGAAAATGACAAATGCCGAATCTTGGATTGTGAAGTTGATCGACACCGGCGAGAAGATCATGACTGGTTGGTTGGCTCAAGGGAATTGCTAATTGCCTGACCGACGATGACGCCTTTTCTTCGACCTATGACGATGGTGTGGGAGACATCGACGTAACCGCATTGATCGCCTCCACCGTCGCCAAGGTACGCTCGCCACTCTCACTGCTACCTATCCGCCTGGTCATTTCGGTGCGATTGCAATTCGCTCTCATCATCGTGTCGCCACTTTCAATGATCTCTTTGAACGGATCGGCTTGTGTCTATGCTATACGCTTAAGTCGGACTGACGACGCGCTGGCTGGAAGTGATCACAGAGACGTGGACGACGTCGTTGATTCTCCAAGGACGGCAAACCCCTGTGGTCAAGCTTTCGGCGGAAACGGGCTTTTCCTACCAAGGGTGACCTGCATTGCAGGCCCATATCGCCAAAGAGGCACGTTGACTTCAGGCCGGTTCGCCATGATCAATGATGGCTCGGCTTTCAGCTCGTACCGTGGCGTCCGCGATCGAACAACATCGCGAAAGATAAGTCGTGGACGTCATAATGCCTGGCGGCAGCATCGATTGAGACTTTAATCGCCAGCCGGGCTGGCTGCCCCCTGTGTACGGCAAGTTGAGCCTGCGCGAAGGCCCCGAAGGAAGTTGCATATCGACTAAGTCGGACCGGCGCTACTTGGGTGACGGTTGGATATTTAGATCTGCATCTGCTCCGGTCGCTTTGATTCCGAGATGCGGACCAGACCTGCGTGGCCGCCCATCATATTTGTATGAGGTGTTGGCGACCGTCGAAAGGATGAAGAGTTTCATCTCGAGCGATTGCACGAGCTGTCCTTTGAGATCGGCCGTGGGTCGCCGGCTTCGTCATTCTAAAGGCCCAGATCGCCTCTCGCGGTTGTAGATGAACATGAATCCTCGCGCTGTTCCGAGTCGGTGCAGGATTTCGGCTACCCGAGGGGCCACATCAATGAAATTCGGCACTCGCAGCCAGATAAGATCTGCGTGAAAGACGAATCTTCCATGGGCTTTAGGGTCGTAGAGTTAAAGGCCGGTAAGGAAGGAATGCGCCATTTGCTTAATCGCGGACGCCTCATGCATGGTTATCCCTGCGGTCTCGACCCCGCGCTCAAGAAGGTGCAATCCGTAAAGAAAGAGCATCGTGGTCTGGCAGTCGGCGGCGGCACATTAGCTAGACAAGCGCCGGGACCGGGGAGATGGTCGATGCCGGACGCGAACACTGCCTTTGTGAAGTTTTGCGATATCCAGAAGTCTTGCGACGACAAAGTGCTGGTCGTTAAGAATCTCAGCTTGGACATCGCCCGGGGTGAGTTCCTGACCATGCTGGGACCCTCCGGCTCCGGCAAGACGACGACCCTCATGACGCTCACCGGCTTCGAGGTGCGCCCCAAAGCTCCGTCCTTTTGGAGGGGCGCTCGATCGACAACATGCCCCGCGCACAAGCGCGACATCGGCATGGTGTTCGCGATGAGCCACGCGCTTTTTCCGCATATGGCTGTGGAGGAGAACCTCGCCTTTCCGCTTAAGGTCCGCAAGCTCGGCAAGGCCGAGATCGAGGCCAGAATTAAGTGGGAGCTCGACATGGTCCGGCTCGGTGCCCATGGCAAACGCCGGCCGGGTCAGCTTTCCGGTGGGCAGCAGCGCGTCGCGCTCGCCGGCGCCCTCGTCTTCGATCTCAAGCTCGTGTTCATGGACGAGCCGCTCGGCGTGTTGGACAAGCATCTGCGCGAGCAGATGCAGCTTGAGATCAAGCGTGTCCACGAGGATCTCGGCGTTACCGTGGTCTATGTGATGCATGACCAGAGCGAAGCGCGGGTCGTTAAACACCGCTATGCGGTCCCACATGGTCATCCAGTAGGTCGCTCGCCCGCCGAGCTGTACGAGCGGTCGCAGAGCGTCTTCATCGCCAAGTCCCTCGGCGAGAACAGTCCACTGCACGGAAAGGTCGTCGCGTTGAATGGTGCGACCTGCAAGGTGAAGATTTCAGGCGCGGGCGACGTCCGCGATGGCGTTTGTCGATCCGGCGGTGCTGCCAAACCTTGCAAATACGTTGGAACGTGACGCCATTGCTCTGCATGCCGACCACTTTTTCTGGATTGAGAAGGGCGATGAGCTGCGCCAGCGCTTTACCGCCTGGCTCGAGAAGTAAGAGTAAGGAGCGGCGAGGCGGACTTCGGGTCTCCTCGCCGCCTCGAACAGGACGATCTGAGAGAGTGAGAGATGAGTCGATGACGACGATGGCGGTCCAAATCGGCGGCAGGTCCCGATGGCATGCCGTTGCTGATTGGGTTGCAGCGGGTCGGGCGGCGGCACAAGCTGAGGCCTTCAGCCTCGTCCTGCCGCTCGTGCTGTTCATCTTAATCGCTTTCGTCTTGCCGATCGGCCGGATGATGCTCAACGCTGTCCATGACGATACGCTGTTGACGATCGTGCCACGAACCACGGTAGTGCTAAGCGCTTGGGACGGCAAGGACCGGCCCGAACGAGAGTGACCTGGGGGGAGGACAATGAAAACAGTCTATGTGGTTGGTACCTGCGACACCAAAGGCAGCGAGCTACGCTATCTCCGGGACCTTATTCGGGACGCAGGTTGTCGTGTCCTTCTCGTTGATGTTTCCGCGTTAGGAGGGCGCAGCGAAGCCTCGGATCTCGACTTTCAGCCGTCGGAGGTGGCGCGCTTCCATCCAAATCCGCCGGGGGCCGAGCAACTCAAGGACCGCGGCAAGGCCGTCGCCGCAATGTCTCAGGCGTTGGTGGAGTTCATTCGATCACGCCAAGACGTGGCCGGTATCATCGGCGCGGGCGGTTCGGGTGGGACTGCCTTAATCGCACCCGCCATGCGCGCTCTACCCATTGGCACACCGAAGGTGCTCGTTTCGACCGTCGCCTCTGGAAATGTGGCGCCTTATGTGGGGCCAACCGACGTCAGCATGATGTATTCGGTGACCGACGTATCCGGCCTGAACCGAATTTCGCGGGTGGTCCTCGCCAACGCGGCCCACTCCATTGCCGGAATGGTGCTCAACAAGCGCGAGGCTGCTGGCGACAACAGGCCGGCAATTGGGCTGACAATGTTTGGAGTCACAACTCCGTGTGTTCAAGCGGTGGCCCGAGCGCTCGAGAAAAGCTTCGACTGCCTAGTCTTTCACGCCACAGGAACTGGAGGACAATCCTTCGAGAAGCTCGCCGACTCTGGACTGCTGGCTGGCGGAATTGATGTGACCACCACCGAAGTTTGCGACTATCTGGTGGGAGGAGTTTTCCCCTGTACATCTGACCGTTTCGGTGCCTTCGCTCGAACCGGGCTGCCCTACGTGGGCTCCTGCGGCGCCTTGGATATGGTTAACTTCGGGGCGATGGAGACGGTTCCGAGCAAGTTTCGCAGTCGCCGGCTGCACGTGCATAATCCTCAGGTTACGCTGATGCGCACGACACCTGATGAGTGCAACAGGATCGGTGAATGGATCGCGGAACGACTTAACCCCTGTGCCGGGCCGGTGCGCTTCCTGATTCCAGAACTGGGTGTCTCGGCAATCGATGCGCCGGGCGAGCCCTTCCACGACCCCGAAGCCGATGTCGCCCTGTTCTCGGCGCTTGAGCGCACACTACGTCGCACCGACAAGCGACAGGTGACGCGCGTCCCTCTTCACATAAACGATCCGCAATTTGCGGAACTACTTGTTGCAAACTTTCAAGAGGTCTTTCGTGAGCACTGATACTCGCGCCAAGCGCCCCACCCGGTCGGTGCTGATCGAGCGTTTCCAGAAGATGATCCGCGCAGGAGAGCCGATCATAGGCGGGGGCGCCGGTACTGGCCTATCTGCCAAGAGCGAAGAAGCCGGCGATATTGATCTTATCGTCATATACAATTCGGGCCGCTATCGCATGGCCGGCCGCGGTTCGCTTGCTGGCCTTCTCGCCTACGGAAATGCCAATCAGATCGTTGTCGACATGGCCCGCGAGGTCCTGCCTATCGTACTGCGCACTCCGGTTCTTGCCGGGGTCAACGGCACGGATCCGTTCGTCGTCATGTCAAGCTTCTTGCGCGAACTGAAGGAGCTTGGGTTCGCCGGCGTGCAGAACTTCCCAACCGTCGGTCTGATCGATGGCCTTTTTCGCCAAAACCTCGAAGAGACCGGAATGAGCTATGCGCAAGAAGTTGAGATGATCGCCAAGGCGCACAAGCTCGATCTGCTGACGACGCCGTACGTGTTCAGCCCGGAAGATGCGGTGGCGATGACAAAGGTGGACGCCGATATCCTCGTCTGCCATATGGGGCTGACGACGGGTGGCGCAATCGGTGCTCGCTCGGGCAAGCCCTTGGATCAATGCGTCGATCTGATCAACCAGTGCATCGAGGCCGCGCGAGCTATTCGCGACGATATCATCATTCTCTGCCACGGTGGTCCGATTGCCAACCCGGAAGATGCTCAATTCATTCTCGATGCCTGCCCTGGGTGCCACGGTTTCTACGGAGCAAGCAGCATGGAGCGGTTGCCCACCGAGGAGGCGATCAAGTCCCAGACGCTGGCCTTCAAGGCAATCCGACGCAACACAATTTGAGAAGGAAACAAAAAGATGATCATGCGCGACCTGAATACCATCATCCTTTCCAATCCCACGAATGCTGATTGGGTCAATGCTGATTGGATCAAAAGGGGCGCCGCGCTATTAGAGGCCAAGGGGATCACGACTACCATTGTGCATGGTGGTCCATCATGTCGGGAAGACCTGCGATCGGTTCTACCTCGTGCCGATCTGCTTCTGGTGAGTCCATGGACGGTACCAGACTTTTTCCTGGATGATGCTTTCCTCAATAACGCCCCCCGGCTTAAGGCAGTTGCGGGAACGTTCGACAACCGCTTTACGGGTTTTCTATCGCTAGACGCGCTGACCGCACGCGGAATCGTATTGATCGACACCTCGCGCTCAATGACGCCCACGGTCGCGGAATTTGCACTGGCTCAAACTCTCAACCTATTGCGCGACATTCCTGCAGCGGTCGCACTCATGCGAGCTGGTGGCTGGAAGGCATTTTCGCGGGACACACTTGCACACGTGTATGGCGATCTCGCGGGCAAGAGGATCGGGCTGGCGGGCTACGGCAGCATCAACAAACGCTATCACCAGCTTATCAGCGGCTTCGGCTGCCCTACCGCCGCCTACGATCCGGCTCTCGACAAGTCCGCTGCGGAACGCCTCGGACTGACTTATACAGATTCGCTCGAAGAACTCGCAGCATTCTCGGAGATATTCGTTGTAGGCATTCCACCGCTCAATTCATCGCTTCGCGCGATCGGCCAGACGGTTTTCGATGCGCTACCCATCGGTGCCCTCTTCATACTCGTTAGCCGCATGGCCGTTGTTGACGAGCCGGTGCTGTGGGACGCTGTCAACAACCGCCGTCTCAGGGCCGCGATCGACGTCTTTAGCAATGAGCCTGTGGCCCCCGATGCACCATACCGGTTCCTTCCCAACGTGCTGACGACGCCGCACATTGCCGGAGAGGCGTTCTACTGTCACGAACGCTGCTTCTACGATGCGTGTATCGACTGCCTTGCCGTTATTGAAGGACAGCCGCGGCGTTTCGAGGTGACACGTATTGATGAGGCCATGTATGCGCGGGTAGACGCCAGGGGGCGCGCGATGGTGTCTTGTTAGCTGTTTGACGCGGGCCCTCGCAACGAGCCACCTGTGTAACTCCTTGACAGCTGGTTGGTAGTTCTGCCGCGGTTCAACGGTTTCTACGGAGCAAGCAGCATGGAGCGGTTGCCCGCCGAGGAGGCGATCAAGTTCCAAACGCTCGCCTTCGAGGCAATCCGCCGTCCAAAAAGCCTGACTACAGAATAGAGAGAAAGATATGCCGGTTTTCAGAAGCGGAGAACAGCCGCCCGCCTGGTGCGAACTCATGGGGTTCGAGTTGGTCAAACTCACCGGACAGCCGCGGGCGATAGCGCTCACGGCCGAAAAGCAGCGTCTAATGGTCACGCGTGGAAAGTGCCGGTTAGCGAGCGCGAAGGAAGCGCAAGTGCTCTCTGAGGGTCAGTTCTGGGACATGGATGGGGCCAACGGTCCCTTTACAGCGGATGCCGGCGACGGCACGGGCGAGGTCCTCATCTTCTCCGGCAGGTGGGGCACTGAGTTGGGCGGATGCGGCATTTTCAAACTCAGTCCAAGCACTCCCGCTTGGGCAAAGGGAGACCCCGTTAGTTATCCCAAGTCGACCAACTTCGACTCTCATTATCATGACTGCGATGAATACTGGGTGATCATCGAGGGGGCAGGCACGGTGGTTGTCGGATCGCGCAGCTTCGAAGTCGAGGCGGGTGACTGCGTCGCCATCGGCATGGGACACCATCACGATCTTCCTCAGGTCAAGGCCGACTTAAAGGGCGCCTATTTCGAGACCACGCTCGAAGGCAAGAAGCGGTTTGGACATCTTTGGGAGCACAAACACGGACCTGCCGACATTCGCGCCGAGCGCGTCTGATCTCGCCTCACGTGCTGCCCAGTCGGTGGAGGCACTCATGACGTATAAGGTCTTGCAATTGGAGCTGGCGGCTTTGGAGCCCTTTGGTGCGACTCGTACCTGCCACTAAACGTGACGGACGGCACGATCGAGGTGGTGGGCCTTGTGGATATCGATACGAAAGCTCTCGAAAAGAGCCGAAAGCACCTCGGATTGAATGTGGAGCGGTGCTTCACCTCGGCGCAAGAAGCTTTCCGGACGGTGGCCGCCGACTTCTGTACCATCGTGATTCCTCCCGCCCTGCACGAGCCCGTTGTCGATCTAGCCCTTGCTCGGAGCATGCATATCCTTTCGGAGAAGCCGATCGCCGACACGATGGAGGCTTCGGCCCGCATCGCTACCAAAGTGAAAGCGGCTGGTCGCAAGATGAGAGTGACCATGAGCCACCGGTTCGACCAGGATAAGACGACGCTGAGAAACTCGTAAGTGCGGGCGCTCTCGGCCGAGTGAACACGGTGTCATGTCGGTTTGCTAGTGACTTGGGTGTACGATTCATGGCGACGTTTTTCACCACGAAATGGCGCATCCTATGTTAATCGGGGCGCAGTACATCACCTCGACATCATGGCGGATCTGGCCGGGGCACCGCGCACGTCCGACGATCGACGCAAGCAAGGCCCAATTTTCAGCCCCGACCTCATGTCCGGCGAAGAGCGCATTTTTTCTGGTCAGACAGACCGGCCGGATGGCGTTCTCGACTGGGTTCGTGTCGAGCTCGAGACGTCCGTCTTCGAGGAAGCGGGTCAGCCCTTGCCAATGATTGAGCGCGTAACAGATGTCCTCAGCGAGCGTCGAGCCGCTGGAGATCATCGACAGCTGCTTCTCGAACCACGGCTTCAACGCCTCGACGAGGGGCAACGAGTGCTCCTTGCGGGCGGCCAGCCTGATGCCCGGCGATAAACCGCGCACCATGGCTTCGATGGCGTAAAGCTGTGCGATCTGCCGGACGGCGGGCCTCGGCAATCGGCGATTTGCTGTTGCGGGCCAATTTGACGAAGCGCCGGCGCAAATGGCTCCAGCAATGCACGAGCGTCCACGGCCCTTGCGGTCGAGCGACTTCGGTCAGCCGGTCATAACCGTCATAGGCATCACATTGCAGTAAGCATCCGTTAAAGCCGTCCAGGAACTGCTTAGCGAACGTGCCGCTGCGACCGGGGGCATATTGGAACAGCACGATCGGCGGACTTGGGCCGCTGTGGCCGCGGTCGTCGGAGCAACCGCCCAGAAGTAGCCCCTCTTCGTTTGACCACGCCCGGGATCGAGCACCGGCGCCGTGGTTTCGTCCATGAACAGACGATCCGCCGCTGCCAGATGGCGGCGCATGTGGTCGGCAACGGGTTGGAGATGGAAGCAGGCGCGGCCGGACCAATTGCCCAGGGTCGCCCGATCAAGCCGGATCCCCTGGCGCGCATAGATCTTAGCCTGACGGTAAAACGGCGTATGGTCGGCAAACTTGGAGACAATCACGTGCGCAATCGCTGCTTCCGTCGGTAGTCCACCAGGGACGACATGCTCCGGTGCGTGCGCCTGCACGACAGGGCCCGAGCAGCGGCGGCAGATGTATTTCGGGCGGCGTATGCGACCAGCACGCGCCATTGCGCCGGGATCACGTCGAGCCGTTTGCTGACGTCCTCGCCGATCTTCGTCATGGCCCCGCAACCGCACGGACAAAGCGTGCTCGCAGGCTCGATGATCCGCTCCACCCGCGGCAAATGAGAAGGCAAGCAGTCCCGATTGCGATGAGAACCTTCATCCGATCCGCCGCGCGATCGGCCCTGGATGATCGCGGCCACCTTCTCCTGCGCGGCGTCCAGGACGCCTTGCGCGATCTCCACGTCTTCGAGCGGCAAATGATACTGATCTGGTCGCAGCTTCTCGGACTTGGCGCCGAACTTCTCGCGTCGCAATTCGCCGAGAATGACCTCCAGCCGACGCCGCGCTTCCTCCGACGCCGCCAGTGCCCCCTGATGCTCGCTCAAGGCCGTCTGCGTTTGCGCCAAAAGCGCCTTCAAGCGTTCGTTTTCGTCGCGCAGCGCCGCGATGCTCATGCGCTATTTCGAGCACATCGCCGCCGCACGCGCCACGTTCAAAATAGCTTCCGAGTCACTCTGCCGCAGGGCGCCGCACTTCCTCCGGGCGGACCAACCTCCAATCCAGACCCTCGAACAAGGCCGCGAACATCGCCGGTGATACGCGCATCACACCGTCCGCGATCGTTGGCCAAACGAAATTGCAGCCTTCGAGGCGCTTGTGCACGAATACCAGGCCGGTTCGATCCCAGACCAAAAACTTGATCCGGTCCGCTCGTTTCGATCGGAACACGAAGGCCGCGCCGCTAAACGGGTCGAGACGAAGCATCTCCTGTACCTTCGCAGCCAGCCATCATGGCCACAGCGGAAGTCGATCGGCCGCGTCGCGATGTAAATCTTCAGATCAGCACCGGGCGCGATCATCGTGACGCTCGCACCGCGCGGGTCAACCGAGACAGTTGCCCGCCGTCTATGGCCGCGTCCGTCCGCAGGACGACGTCGCCAATCGCAATCTCGAGCTTGACTGCCGGAACGTGACGCTCCTCTAACGGCCCCTCCACGACCAGCGGCGCGAACGGCGGCCGCGAAGCCTCGCACGACGGCAATTTGCCTCGCTGCCGAAAGCGTCGTCGCCAATCGTAAATCTGCCAACGCGTCGCACCGTGCCTGCGCGCCACTTCCGCCACCTGAGCACCGGGCAGCAGGCTTTCCGCGACGATCCGAGCCCGCTCGGCCTCCGAACGCACACGACGTTCGCAGGGTCCTCCAAGCACCTCAAGCCGGCTGACCGCCCCAACTGACGAGCTGTCCAAATGGACGTCCTTTTTGCCGTCCAATCCCACTCCCGAACCTCCGTTCAATCCGGAGGCTTATTCGCACATCTAATCTAACCCCGAACCAAGGGTATCGGCTTAGCGCTTACCTCTCACTCAGGGCAAACACCTCCTGCAACGTCCGCTCCCGCACACGCGAGATCAGAGATCGTCTCGATCCTTAAAGCACTCTCGGCAAGCCTGACTGCTATCGGTACGGAGTTGGCCGCAAGCGGCCTGGCGGGGGCGCACGAACTTTATCCTCGCACTGAATGCTGGTCGCTTGCGTAGCATGGACGCGCCGCCGATCTTTTTAGTGCTCGCTTTGCGCCAGAGCAATGACTTCGAAGTCGTCCGTTCTGAAATTCTGCCGTTCGCCAAATCTTGGTCTTCTTTGGGGCCTGCTTTCGATCTCCGGCGTTCGAGGGAAGTGAACTGGAGAGAATTAAGGATGCGGGCTTCGGTGGGATCGTAAACTTCGCTACCTCCATCTTTCTTGATCGGGGGACCGACATCGAGGACGCAGGGCTGGGATTCCGGGCATGAGCTCGAAATGCTCCGTGCCGCTCAGAACAAAGGCATGGCAACCCTCGCATATGTTCGAGTGATAGAGGGCCAATAAGCTGCGCAGGTCGGGGTGGACAATATCAATCTCAATCTGGGCTGGAACGGCCGCGGCACAGTTGGGAGCCGCGACATGGGACCGTTCGCCGCAGATTGAGCATGGAAATGACAAGATACTCCTTCGGATCGGAGGAAGTTTCTGCCGATTAGACGCAGAATTTCAGCTACGCGAGCCCTCCTTTTAGGGGATTTCTGCTTTTGAATCGTGCGATGATTCGCTCATGACGCAACAAAACTCATGCTTTGTCGGAGTCCTGGCTTCGGCGAGCGGCCTACGCATGCTCTTCGCCTGCTTCGGCTGCCTATCGAAATTCGCAACGGTCGCCGAGACGATGTATACGGTGCCAGAGCTACTATTCGTGAGCAAGCTCAAGCTGGCGCAGGCGCCGGTAGCCCCTTCAATGATGGTGTCGCGGAGCGGCGAGGCGACAGGTTGTTTGGTTGACCGGCGGAACATGCTGCTCAATAGTATGGTTCTGACGGCACTTACCGTGGTTGCGTGCGTGCCGGTTTCAGCAATACGGAAGATCGCCGCAAGGCGGGGGTCTTTCGGAGCCCTGCTTCGCAGCTCAGGGGGTGCCTTGCCCGAAAATCCGAAGCGTCTGACTCGCGGAGGTGGTGTATCCCACCTGAGCATCCGCGGTGACGCAACATAGGGGGGGGGGAGTGGACGATACTCTGTATGGTACTCGTGACAAACGGGGGAATTGGACGCCCAACAAGAGGCCGAAGCGCTCTCCGATCTTCGTCTGGCCGGTCCAGCCGAAGCGATTGCTGCGCTGGCTGTTCGGCTATCCAGGCTATCTGTGGCCCTGGAATGCGCTCTACTTTGCGATCTCGCTGGTCGTGTGGGTGTATCTGACACCTTCGCTGGAAACGATGCGCGAGTTTAGTCCTGGCTGGATTTCGCTCATCCTCCTACGGAATGCTGCGCTTACACTGCTGTTCTATGGCGGCTTTCATACCGTGCTGTACATCCAGCGGCGCCAGGAGGCCGACTTTAAATATACTGCTAAATGGCCCGACACGGATAATTCGACGTTCCTGTTTGGAAGTCAGACCGCCGAGAATGTGTTCTGGACGATGTGCAGCGGTGTGCCGGTGTGGACGGCGTATGAAGTGTTCATTTGGTGGACGTTTGCCAACGGTTACATCTCCTACGTCGATTTCCGAGAACAGCCGGTCTATTTCATAGCGGTGATGTTGCTCGTGCCGATGTGGCATTCGCTGCACTTCTATGTGGTCCACCGCCTGATCCATATCGGGCCGCTCTACCAGCTCATACACAAGGTGCACCACCACAACGTTAATCCGGGTCCCTGGTCCGGCCTTTCGATGCACACGTTTGAGCACATCGTCTACTTCTCCGGCGTGCTGATCCATTTCCTCGTGCCCTCGCATCCTCTGCACGCAATGTTTCAGCTTATATATGCGGCGCTAACGCCGGAGTACGGGCATCTCGGTTTTGACCGGATCGTGATAGGCGACAAGAAGTCCATCGACACCGATAGCTACTTTCACCACCTGCACCACAAGTACTTTGAGGTGAACTATGGCACCCAGTTGATCCCGCTGGACGAGTGGTTCGGAACGGCACATGACGGTTCGCCCGAAGCCGACCAGGCGATATATAAGCGGATGAAGGCTAAGAAGTACGCGCGCAGGGTCTAAGAAGTACGCGCGGGGTATCGCATTGATAAGTATTAGGCCAGGACATGCCCCGTCCCGAACGTTCTGGTGTTGCCCCCTAACTCTCTGGCACTTGGCAGCGCCGGACCGGCTGCAGATCGAACCGTCCCCGCGGCCGAGAACGAGGGTCTAAGGAGACCATATTGACTACCGCTGAGAGTGGGTGGCGGCTTGTGCTGCCGATGCATGGGCGCCCGAAGAGGCGCTCCGCTTCGACCAGGGAGGGCGCACGTTTGTGATTATTCGCTCTCCGGAAGGCAGCTATTTCGCGATCGACGGCCACTGCTCCCACGAGAAGGTCCATCTCGCGGATGGCATTGTCGATGGCCATATCATCGAATGCCCTAAGCATTTCGGAACGTTCGATTACCGGACCGGCGAGGCACGGGTGCTGCCCGCATGCATTGACCTGCGCAGCCATGAGGTGAAGGTCGAGGGAAACACTGTCTTTATCAAGGTCTGAGCAGGCCAGCGCGGGGGACAGCATTGTGTCGAAGCAGAGCCTGATTATACTGCAGTCACTCTGGGCGATGGAACGGCGTATCCCGACGGGATCGAGCGCTCTATCCAGCACAACATGACGATGATCAAGGAAGCGGGATTCGACGGCATCAGCACGTCCTGCTCGATCCCACACGTGTCGCCCTGATCGCGCGTGCCCTGGTCGGCACCGGGCTGCGGTCGAGACATGTGCTTCCTTCAGACGATCGATGCCTGAAAGCCGCGATCGATCTCGGCCGGCAACTCGGCGTCTTGCATCTCAACGTCCAGCCCGACGTCAGCCCCCGCGCCGCGTTGCGTACTGCTTCCCGCTGCTGGACGGCTGGATCAGGGCGGCGCAGGCCGTCGGCATGCCGATCTATTTCGAGACGCATCGCGACAGGATGACGACAGACCTCCTGTTCACGCTCGATCTCATTGAGCAGGTTCCTTCAATGCGCATGCTGGCGGACCTCTCGCACATCCTGGTGGGCGGGGAATTCTGGTGCCCGATCTCTGACGAGGACGAAGCGCTGGTATGACAGGTGCTCGACAGGACATCGGCATTTCATGGCCGCGTCGCATCGCGCGAGCAGATACAGGTTGAGATCACGATCCCGCAGCACAAGGTTTGGCCCGATTTGTTCGTACGATGGTGGGACTACGGCTTCAGAAGCTGGCGATATGGCGCAGGTCCGGATGCGCTTCTCTCATTCGCATGCGAACTTGGCCCGCGGCCCTATGCGATCACTGATCGCAAGGGCAACGACACCACTGATCGCTGGGAGGACGCTCTGTTGATCAAGTCCCTAGCGCGGGACTTATTTGAGCGTACGGCAATCGACACGCAACTCTCTCTCGAGCAGGGTCCGCTCGCTTGAGCAACAAACCCGCAATGGTGATCGTCGGGGGGGCAGCCGCGATCGCCCTGCGCGAGGGCGGCTGGCGGGGCGTGGTCGTCCTGATCGGCAACGAAAATATGCTGCCATATGAGCTCCAAGGCGCCCCTGATCGAGGAGACAAAGCCTGGACCAAAACTGCTCGTCACGCACGAACGCCTGGCGGAGTTGGGAATCCGCTATCTCGAAGGTAGGAGCGTCGAGTCGATAGATCGCGCGGCACACACGGTCACACTCTCGGACAGGGCGCAGCTGGCCTACGAACGACTGCTGCTGACCACCGGCGCCCGCCCCCGAAAATTGAGCAATCCGGCCGCTGCAGGAAGCAGAATGGCGACGCTGCGCACGTATGCCGACGCGTTGGCTATCCGACGGATCATTGGCCGAGGTTGCGAGGTGGTCGTTAATTGCGGCGGCTTCATCGGGCTTGAGGTTGCCGCGAGTGCGGTGGCAAGAGGCGCTTCGGTGACCTGGTCGAGGCCGGCCCGCGGCTGCTTGTCATTCGGCCTGCAATATTGGCTCTGACGCAACTTTGGTGCAGCGCCGACTATTCTGCGCCGATCAACCTGGCTTGAAGCAGATCGATTTTCCCGCGACCGTACATTTGACGTCGAACGAGCTTGAGGCGCGTAATCTGACCTTCAGTCTGTCCGTTAGACCAGGGCAAAGTGATGGCTGCTCGAACCGCCGCCTCATCTTTCGCGACGCCGCTGGCGAACGAGGCGACGAGACTGCCGCGGGCGCGCTCGATCCATGGGATAAGGCCCACCTCGGTCTTGCGCCGGATCATCAGGTGGAATTCGGCGATGATCTCGCGTGCTTCGAGCAGGGTTGGCACGCCAGCTTCGATCGCCGCGACCGTGACGGTCTCCGCTTTCGTGAGCAGGTCCCGCCCGATGGTCATGAGGCGGGCGATTGTTCTGGCTGAGGGAATCCGCTGGAGGTTCTGTGCATCGGCCTTTTCGGCCTGTCGTCTGCGGGTCGCCCACTCGCTGACGACGCGGAGCGAGCCGCGGAAGCCACGCGCTGCTAGGCGGCGCCACAGTTCAGCTCCGTTTCGACAGCCGGACATCCACTGATCATCGAGCCATGGCAAATGCAGATCCAACGAACTTTGCCGGGTCCGAAAGACATCGGTGCGTTCGCCGCGGATCACCTGTCGCACCAGCTTCCTGCTATGGCCAGTCTGACGCACGATCTGCTTGATGGGTATGCCGTTCTTCGTCAGTGCGAGGATGGCCGCATTGGTCTCCTCGCGGCGCAAGTAGCCCTCATACTGGAGGCGCTCGGCTGCTGTCAGCAGCTGGGGATCGATCGTGGTCGCACCGATGACGGTGCGAATCTGGCGCATCGATTTGCGAACGGCGTCAAGGAAGGCCCGACTGGCGTTCTCCATCAGATGCCAGCAATCGGCGACCTGCACCGCGTGCGGCAGGGCCTTTGCTGCCGCTTCGGCCATATCCGCCGCCACGATCGCGGGCGACGATTGCGATCGTGGGATGCGCAGCGAGCCAGGCTCGGGCGGTCGCGGGCTCACGATCCGGCAGCAGGGTGACTACTCGGCGCCTTTCCAGGTTGCAGATGATGCTGGCGTATCGGTGATTGCGCCGCCAGGCCCAATCATCAATGCCGATAACCCTGAGCGGATCGGCCGGCGGGCGGCTACGGCGTCGGACCACGCGCAGGAGCGTATCCTTGCTCACCGGCAGCATCAGCCGTTTGGCGAAGCCCGCTGCCGGTCGACCGCCAAGCGCCAGACCCAGGTGATGGACGATAGAGTCCAGCCTCGCCGTGCGTCGCGCCGATCGAGCCAATATCCCGTCGGCGAAACGCTCAGTGAATATCTGGCGTCCGCACAGGACGGCGTCGCAACGGAAGCGGCGGGCGATCACCAGCAGCTCTACGACCCGCCCGGACAACGGCAGATCGGTCACGCGTCGCCGATACCGGCTATGAATACGCCGCGAAACCGTCCCGCAGGATGGACACAAGCCGATACTTCCGGATGCCCGGACCGTGATGACGGCCTTATCGCCCTCGTAGCACGCACTCTCTACAACAAACCCACGCGGCACCAGACTGGAGCGGTGGAGTGCTTGCTGCATGGCGCTGATTCTCCTTCAATCAAAGCGCCAGACATCCCTCGAACTGCATCAAAAGTGAGTCAGAGCCAAATTCGAACGCCGATTGACAACCGTCTTCCTTTCCGGCCTTTTCCAGCGGCCAGCACATATGGTGTAGGCGCCCGCGCGCATGCAGATTCCTGAGTTGCGGCGCGTTTTTGGAGAGGGTGCCGCCCGGGAAAACAGGGGAGGCATAGCCGACGAGGATGATTTGGGCACCAGCAGCGGCGAGCGAGCGGTAGGACTCGGGAAGCGGCGATCAACAAATCAAACCGCCAATCCTCGCTACACCACCGTCGAAAGTCTGGAAGCCAAGATTGCCCGGGCGAAAGTAGCGCTTCTCTAAAAGATTCACGGTCTCGTCCGTTTTGGGTTCGATCCCGCCCGCGAGATGAATCTTCCCAAAGACTCCCATTCGGCGGCCTTCGCCGTCGAAGAACGCCATGCTGTTGAAGAGCTCGCCGCCGACAGGCTCGGCATAAGGGGCCTCCACGGTCATGCCGTGCGCCTTCGCTGTGCCGCAATTCTCACAAGACCCGCATCATTCTCTCCCACGTCCGTGTAGCGCGAGATGTCTTTCACGCCGATGGCGAAATAGGGCGTCAGCGCTAGTTCAGGCAGCGTCGCCAGGCGCCCCGCGCCATTAATCAGGTCAACGATGCGGTTAGTGGTTTCTGCGAGCGTCGGACTTGCTGGAGTGAGCTGGATGGCACCGGCCGTGAATGACATACGATGGAAGCTTTCAGACGATCGCGAGCTTCCGGTTCGTGGCTAGCCAGAAGCGCATCGAGCGGGTTCGTTTTGGATGGCGCCTGACGACCGGGCGGCGCGAGTCATCATCCCGGCCGCTCCCATGCCGCCGTCCACATTGAGGATGTGCCCCGTCACCCAGCGGCTCTCGTCAGAGGCCAGGAAGGCAACCGCTTCAGCTACTTCCTCAGGTGTGCCGAACCGGCGGGTCGGCAGGAGATTTAGGTAAGCGTCCTGTTCCGCCGGGTCGTGAATGAACATTCCAGCAGCGGGCGCGATGGGGCCTGGCGCGACGGCGTTCACCCGGATCCCATGAGTGGCGAGCTCCACAGCCATAATACGTGTGAGCTGTTCAAGCCCCGCCTTGGAGGATCCGTAGGCTGCACGCCGCTCGCCGCCGCGCTGCCCGGAGACGGAGGTGATATTGATGATGGCGCCACCATCTTGCGAGGCAGACATTCGCTGGGCCGCCGCCTGGCCGATCAAAAAGGCCGACGTCAAGTTCAGTCGGAAAGTGCGTTCCCATTCATCAAGGGTTGCTTCGAGGAACGGCTGAAGCCTTCCCCCGCCGGCATTGTTCACGAGGATGTCGATCCGGCCCCAGCGGGCATCGATTTGTTCCATCATCTCGCGGATCGAATCCGCAGACCCGACATCCACCTTGATCGCGATCACGTCTCCGCCCCGGCCCAGGGACTTCGCCGCCGCTTCCGCAGCCTCGCCGTCGATATCCGCGATCGCGACGCCGGCGCCGCGGCTCAAGAGCGTTCGGGCGGCGGCGAACCCGATGCCCCGGGCGGCGCCCGTGATGAGCGCGATCTTGCCGTTCAAAGTGATCATGCTTGCTCCCCGAATGTGAATTAGATTTCTTGCGAGTTATAACTTCATTTTGATCGTCACTTAATGCGATTGAGACGGCACTTTATGTCTAATTCCCGCGCCATGCGGGCACTCGTCGCGGATTTTCCTCGCCAATTGAATGGCAGAGAAAGCTGCCGCCGATGGGATCTCTGGCTACCGAAGCCTCTTCATTCCAGAGACAGCGATTTGGGGTTGAACACGGTCATATCTCCCCGAGGTCACGATCGCGTCGTTCCGCGCTTTTCATTGCGCGGCGTGCGAGAGTTCGATGCGTCCTGCTGTGCACGCATAGACGTCTCACCTCTTCGACCCGCACAATGCCGGCCTCGATACGGCCGCTTCCCTCATCAGCGCGATCTCGATATCGCACTGCTTTGGTTCGAATCCGCATCACGGTGTGAGTGCAATCTACGATCCGGGCGTGCGGCAACCCCGCCTTGGCAAGTCCCCAAGCCCCGGCGGGTGCGGGCGAGCCCGTGTCCTGGAATGCTGATGCCGCACCATCCTCTCCGGGTGGACGACGAGCGTGTCCAGGCAACTGAAGATGCTACCCTGCGCCAGGAAGCCGGCCGAATTTGGCTGAAGTTTGGTTCGCCTCCGCAAGAATTCCACGCTCTGCCGGAGGATCGCAAAGGTCAGCCTCCGATCTCGATTCACATGGCTGTACACCATGTATTCCGATGAGCGCCGATCGCGAGCGACTGGGGGCAGCCTTCGCATAGGTCAAAACCTCGCTGCCGCTTCTGTTGAGATTCCTGGCGGACCGCAACGGGCCCGGCGTTCGGTCAACCTCGCCCAAATTGGCACTTCTCCGCGTGGCGCGACTTTGAGCTCTGCATCGCAGATGGCGTGGCACGCACCCTGCGTCGCCGCGCCCTGAAACTCAGTCGTCGAAAGCTGCATAGGCCAGGGTCCGCAGCTCACGCCTAACAGGGTAGAACGACGAGGGCATGAGCTGGGTCATGAACACCACCGTCAGATCCTCCGACGGGTCGACCCAGAAGGCCGTAGAGGCGGCGCCGCCCCAATAGTACTCGCCGACGCTGTTGTTGATCAGCTACCGGGCGGTATCCTGAACCACCGCGAAGCCGAGCCCCATGCCTACGCCAACATTGCTCCCCTCGGAAAAGTCGAATGGACCATGTCAATTATGTCCATGCGGCCCGGCAGATGGTTCTGCGTCATCAGTGCCAGCGTCTTTCGGCTGATCAGACGCGCGCCGTTGTCGTGCCCGCCGTTCAGCAGCATCTGGCAGAACTTCAAATAGTCGGGGGCCGTCGAGACGAGACCGCCGCCACCGGAATCAAAGATGGGCGGGGCCAGATAGCTGCTTTTAACCGGATCGTCCTGCAACGCCAGGGCGTCCGAGGCGAGCGAGCGTTCATAGCAAGCGGTAAAGCGGTGCGCCTTCTCCGCCGGCACATGGAAAGACGTATCGTTCATACCTAGCGGCTCGAATATCCGGGCCCGCAGAAAGTCCTCGAACGGCATGCCAGAGATCAACCTGGACGAGGTAGCCGAGCACGTCGGTCGAGATGGAGTAGTTCCAAGCCTCGCCGGGCGAGAACTCCAGCGGACATTGGCAATGCGGCGATCATGTTTTCAAGGCTGAGCCTGCCGCCTACGACGCCCACGCCAGTCTTACGGTACGCCGCGTCGACGATGGTGCGGTTCTGGTACCCATATGTGAGGCGCGAGGTGTGGCGAAGTAGGTCGACGATCTGCATCGGCCGCGCCACTGGCCGAGTGACAAACGCGTCGGGTTGGCCGGAGACGAAGACACCCATCCCGGCCCACTCGGGGATGTACATTTCGACCGGATCGTCGAGCGCGACCTTGCCCTTCTCGACTAGCATCATGAACGCCAGCGAGGTAATCGGCTTAGTCATCGAATAGATGCGGAAGATCGAATCTTCCTGCAGGGCGCATCGCGCTCGATGTCAGCTTGCCAGCACGCCTATGTGTGCCACTACGCCGTGGCGAGCCACCACGGTCAGAGCGCATGGTAGCTTGCCGGGGGCCGATATACCGCTCCAGGAGGAAGCGATCGATCGTCTGCAGACGGGCCCGCGACAGGCCGGCGACGGACATTGACGCACGGTAGGCGTGCTCATCGCGAGACGGTCGCGGGAATGATGGATCGAACCGCCGCCTCGATGGCTTGTGCGGATGGGATGTACGCGTCCTCGAGGTTCGGCGCGAACGGCACGGGCGTGTGCGGACAGGTCACCCGACGGATAGGTGCCTTGAGCATGTGGAACCCCTCCTCCGCAACAATTGCAGCGACATCGGCGGCCAGCGAGCACCGTGGCGGGCTCTCGTCCACGACGACCAGGCGGCCCGTCTTCTCCACACTCTGCAGAATAGTTTCGCTGTCGATCGGCGAGGTCGTGCGCGGATCGATGACTTCCGCCGAAACACCAGAGTTAGCGAGCGCTTCGGCGGCCTTCTGTGCCCGTTGGACCATTGCCGAAAATGCGACAATTGTCACGTCAGAGCCGGCCCGTACAACGTTCGCCTCCGCAAACGGGAGACGGTACGCCTCATCAGGGACTTCGCCCTCGATGTCGTAGAGCACCTTGGATTCCAAGAATATCACGGGGTCGTCTTCTCGGATGGCCTGGATGAGCAGGCCCTTCGCGTCGTAAGGAGTTGAGGGCATGGCCACCTTCAGACCCGGAACGGCCGTCAACCAAGGGTGAAGAGTTTGACTATGTTGAGCACCCGCGCGCTGGCCCGCGCCGATCGTCGCGCGGATCACCAGAGGTGTGCGTGCCTTGCCGCCGAACATGTACCGGAACTTGGCCGCTTGATTATAGATTTGGTCGAGGCAGACACCGAGGAAGTCGACGAACATCAGTTCTGCTACTGGCCTGAGCCCCGACAACGCGGCGCCCGCGGCCGCACCCATGATCGCGCTCTCGCTTATGGGCGTGTCGATTACCCGACCGGGAAACTGCTCGTAGAGCCCTTTGGTCACCCCGAAGCACCCCCCAACCGACCCAACGTCGCCAGAGCCGCCTTGGCCGCCGGCCACGTCGATGCCCATCACGATCACGCGCGCATCGCGCTCCATCTCCTGCCGCAGCGCTTCGTTGATCGCCTGTCGATATGACTTCCGGCTCATCTCGGCTCGAGCTCCTAATAACGGACGTAGACGTCGCGGGTGAGGGCGGCGAGGTCGGGGGAGGCAGCCGCCAGGCCGGCGGCGACGGCCGCTTCGATTTCCCCCAGCACTTCGGTTTCTATCGCATCGAATTCCTGCCTCTGGAGTAAACCGGCCTCGCTCACCCGCGCGCGAAAGCGCGCGAGCGGATCGTTGCGAACCGCTTCCGCTAGCTCTGCCTTTGAGCGGTAGACCTGCGGGTCGCCGCAGTAGTGACCACGGATTCGTGAGCACCTGATTTCCAAGGCATACGGACCAAACCCCGCCCGCCCCCGTTCTAGAGCCCGTCCCATGGCTTCCCGCACCGCGAAGAAGTCGACGCCGTCGACGCACTCGGCGGGCATGCCGAATGACTTCGCTCGTTCGGCTATGGAAGGCGACCCGACCGCGTAGTCGGCGGATGTGAACTCACCATACCCATTGTTCTCAAAGATGAAGATCGCGGGCGCGTTCAAAACCACAGCCATGTTCAGCGCTTCGAAGGTCGTGCCCTGGTTGGAGCCGCCGTCACCGGAGAACGCTACCGCGACATTAGCGGTCTTGAGGACCTTCTGACTGAGGGCGGCGCCGACGGCGATAGGCGGGCTGCCGCCGACGATTGCGTTTGCACCCAGCATGCCCTTGGACATGTCGGCGATATGCATGGAGCCTCCCTTGCCGCCGCACAGTCCATCGGCTCGGCCCATGATCTCCAGCATCATGCCCCGCACCTCACAACCCTTCGCGATGCAGTGGCCGTGACCGCGGTGAGTCGAACCGATCCAATCCCGATCAGAGAGATCAAAGCATACCCCCACGGCGGCGGCTTCCTGACCGAGATAGACGTGGCAGAAACCGGGAATGTTGCCGGCAGCGAATTCCTTCTCCACGCGCTCATCGAAGGCGCGGATCGTGAACATAGTGCGGAAGGCGCGCTTCAAATCGTCGCGACTTAGTTGCATCGGGACCTCACGAATGCTCGGAAACGAAGTCGCCGACGAGGCGATTGAACTCGGCGAACTGCTCGACCATCGGCATGTGACCTGCGCCGGATAGCGTCACCACCTTCCAATCGGGCGGCAGGAGGGCGAGATCAGGCAAGCCGACGACCTGGTCGCTCTCACCGAGCAGTAGAAGCACGGGCGGCAGCGCGACCGTTCCAGCTGACGGATATGCTGCCACGCCTGCGAGAAGTCCGTTGCGGATCGTTCCGAGAGCTTCCTCCACGCCATCGATGCGCTTGTAGCGCGCCATGTTTTCTACCATCTCGGCGCTCGCGCGGGCCGGATTATGGAAAAGCAGCTCCAGCCAGGGCCGAATTTCACGTGCCCGCTGGGCGTCCACCATTCCATCGAGGAACTCGCGGTTCAGGCGACCGCCGGGCAGCCCTGCGGGCGCAACGAGGACGAGCGAGATGACGCGCTCCGGATGCAGCTGCGCCAGTCGCAGGACCACAGCCCCGCCGAGGGAATGGCCCACGAGATGGGCGCTGCCGATACCGAGCGCGTCGAGGGCGCCGCTGATAGCTTTTGCAAGGGTGTCGACTGATCCATCGCCCACATCTTTCGTAGAGCCTCCGTGACCGGGTAGATCGATCGCGATCACCCGTGCCCGCTGGCGGAGCTCGACGATGTTAAGCGCCCAACTGTCCGCGTCGCCAGAAAAGCCGTGCACGAGGACTACCGAGGGCCCCGCAGCACCTGCGGCGACCGTATTGATCTCAAGCGAGCCGACCGCGACTGTCTCGCGCTCCAGCGCTGGACCACTGGCGGCGTCTGCCTCACCTGACACAAAAGAGGCCTGGAATTCGGAGATAAAGGCGTCGATGGCCGCATCGTCCACATCCGCTTCGGCGGCGACGGCGAGCAGGCCGCCAACGGTCACCGTTTCACCTTTCGCGACGACCAGGCGGCGCAGCAGGCCCGAGGTGGGCGCCTCGAATACATTGGTGATCTTTGTAGTTTCGATCTCGGCGAGCTCATCGCCTTCGACGAACCGTTGCCCCTCGGACTTGGACCAGGAGACCAGCACCCCCTCATCCATCGAAAGCCCCCATTTTGGCATCCGGATCGCCACGATTTCAGGCGCACGTCGAGACATCCACGCCATCTCCTTTAACTTGGATTTACAAAGTACTGATAAGGCCATGGCGGGAGTCTCGATCTCATGTCGAACCACTTGTCCCGCCACCCCGCCCCTATGACCACCGAGAAACGCGCTCGCCGCCATCAAGGTCCGGATCTAGATGGAGCCCCTCTTCCAACTGCACGCCGAAGGTATTGAGGATCATCGAGAGCTGGGCGTAAAAGGCGGCCGTATAGACCACATCCATGCATTGTATCTCCGAGTAGTGCCCGCGAAGCTCCGCCCAAGTGACGTTGGAGATAAAGTAATCGCGGTGGAGCTCGTCTACAGCCTGGATCAATACGGCTTCGGCGGAACTCCAGCCAGCCCCCGCGCCCTGCTTGATGCGGACTATCTCGTCCTCGCTAAGCCCTGCGCGCACAGCCACGATAGCATGATGCGCCCACTCGTAACCGGATTTGCAGAGAAAGCCGGTGCGAAGAATCACAATCTCCTTAGCCCTAGGAGGAAGATCGATCAGGCGCGAAAGGAAGTAGCTGACCCAGGGGGTAAGACGACTGAGCGCCTCCGGCTTTTGAGCGAGGGTGCGGACAATATTGCCCGGATTCCCCCAGAAGTATGGCTCCAACGCCTTGGCCTGATCCGCCGTAAGCTCCGCGTCAGATAGCGGCGGGATTCGCGGTACACTGAGTCTCACTGACTTACCCCCGTCCGGAATTTCTGCCTTGCACTATGGATATTCAATCTACTCAACCCACTGCGCCTCACCGAGAGCTCCCTAATCCCTGCCCAGAAGTGCGCCGCTCTTGGCTGCAACGACTCCGCTGACATTCCCTTTTTTGAAGCGGAACGCCGTACTGACTCCGTCAGCGAAAATGCCCTGGATCGGCCGGAGGATATATCAGCGCCCAAAGCTTAAGCGGGGCGAAAATCGCCTCCGCTGTGCAGAACTACTGCAAAAATCACCAACCCAGTACGAATTTCGGCGCGCTAGCGATCGCCCAAGATCTTGCCAGATTTGTCGAAACTAGGCGAGGCAACTGGATACGGTGAGCACGACATTCCCCGCTCCCTCGGCCTTATCACCCGTGCAGCCCGGACCAGCAGCCGTGGCACTGACGCCGAATTGCTTAGACTAGTTTCTGTCGCGAAAGCATTTCGCCCTTCAAAACTTAAGTTATCGCGCGATTTTTGTGCACGTTCTTTGTTGTACCGTACATGTGCATAGTAGCACATTCTTCATATAAGTATTTTGATGCAGAATCGCCCTTCGGATGTTGCGCGCGGGCTGCGAAGCGAATCGACGAGTGAGCCGGTCCCGGTTGTCTGAACAGAATCTCCACGCCCATAAGTGGAGGGTCTGCCGGGGTTAGGCCGCCATGCGGAGTGGCAGCGGGTGTAGGCTTGATCCGGTATGCCGCCGTCAAGGCTCGAATGTGGCCGGCGGCGATTGTAAAAGTGAGATAGCGTCCGATTGAGTTACGTGCCTCGCGGACGCTGTTAGGCGCGTGATGTCTATCCCATCCAGAAGAACCCGACCGCTGTCCGACATCTCGAAACCCTGCGATCATCGTTAAAGTTGTTGTCTTTCCCGATCCGCTCGGTCCCAGCAACGAGATGAACTCGCCAAAGATCCGCAGCGAGGCAACCCGGATCGGCCCGATGTTACGCCAGCTGGTCGACCGGATCATCGAGGATCGGCCGCGTCCCGAACAGGGCTATCGTCCGTGCCGGGGTATCATCCGGCTTGAGAAGCGCTTGGCGCCGAGCGTCTCGAGGCGGCTGCCCTGCGCGCGCTCGAGATCCAGGCGCGCAACTACCCAAGCATCAAATCGATTCTCGAGAAGGGGCTCGATCGCGTTCCAACGCCCGCGTCCTCCGAGCGCGAGCCGATCATACACACCAACATCAGAGGCTCGGACTATTGCCACTAGAAGGGAAGAAAATGCTGACACACCCCACACTAGACTTGCTTACCGGGCTCTCGGTCTTACCGGCATGGCCGCAGCGTTCAGGAGCCTCGCCGACAACGAGGAGGTCCAGGGTCTCGCTCATGCCGAATGGCTGGCGTTGCTGCTCGACCATGAAGCGACTTGGCGTAATAACCGGCGCCTGACGCTCCGTCTTCGCAAGGTAAGGCTGCGTCATCATGCGGCGCCCGAGGATATCGACTACTGCGCCCCCGTGGGCTCGACCGCCGCATGTTCGACATGCTGCGCAAGGGAGACTGGATCAAGAACTATGAGAATTGCGCCATCGTAGGGCCAACCGGCGTCGGGAAAAGCTGGCTTGGCTGTGCGCTCGGCCACAGGGCCTGCCGGGAACAACTCTGTGCTTTACACCCGGCTGCCGCGGTTGATCGAAGAACTGGACCTTGCCCGGGGCGATGGTCGACTCGCTTCGCGGATGAAGAGTATCGCCGCCGTCGACCTCCTAATTTTGGACGATTGGGGTCTCCAAGCCATCGACGCCAATGCCCGTTATTATCTGCTCGAAATCCTCGAAGACCGCTACGGCCGTCGATCAACACTCGTCACCGGCCAGCTTCCAACTGCCAAATGGCATGAGCTCATAAATGACCCAACTTACGCTGATGCCATACTTGATCGCCTGCTTCACAACGCCCACAGACTCGAACTGAACGATGACTCGTCGCCCGTCCGTTGTTGCTCGGCCTTGATTGCATCGTCGGCCGATGAAGACGGAGACTGCAGCCCGCGAAGCTGACCGGCCGCTACGGCACTGTTGGGGGTGCGCGTCCGGTCAGGTTCGATCCGTCGAGCGACACCATCAAACATGTGACGTGATCTCCTCGGCAGCCGCTTGACCATGGGCTAACGATGGTGCCAATTAACGATCGGGTGCTTCACCTGCGCGCGATCATTCGAATCCGCATGCCGGCGCGGCCATATCATCCGCGCGACAAAGCCAAGGTCGAAGTTGGCGTCCAAATTGTCGGGTGATGGATTCTGGCGCGTCTGCGCAACCGCCGCTTCTTCTTGCTCGCCGCTCTCGCTCGTTGTCGAGCTGAACGATCGACCTCTCCAGTGCTGGGGGCGAAGTCGGCGCGAGCTGTTCGAAGAGCTCGATCACCCGGCGCTGATCCCCTTGCCGGATGAGCCGTAGGAGTACGCCGAGTGGAAGCGCTGCCGGGTCAGTCTCGATTATCACGTCGAGATCACCAAGCATTACTACAGCGTCCCTCAAACCTCGTGCATCAGAAGGTCGAGGCTCGCATCACCCAAAACCGTCGAGATATTGCTCCCGCCGCAAGCGGGTGGCGTCACATCTGCGCAGCACCCTGCCGCATCGTCCGACCACGATTCCCGAACATATGCCGAGCTCACATCGCCGCTCCCGTGACTGGACCCATGAGCGCATTCGTTCCGAAGCCGCCAAGGTCGGTCCCGACGTCGAGGCGCTGATGGAGTCATCCTGCGGTCGCGGCCGCATCCGGAATAGGGCTTCCGCTCGGCTATCGGCATTCTCGGGCAGGTCAAGCGCTATGGCCAGGAATGCGGCGACGCTGCCTGCGCACGGGCGCTCCTGCTCAACGCCCGTTCGTACAAATAGGTCGCCGCCATCCTCAAAAACGGCACTGATAGAACCGCTCCTCCCGCCGAGGAGGCGCCCATCCTCTGCCCCGCACTTACTACAATTGATCAGGAGAGATCAGCAAGCTTATTCATCCGATCGTCGATCGCTTGCGCGCCCTCGGCCTTGCCGCCATGGCCGACAGTTTCGTCGTACTGCAGAACAATCCCGAGGCGACCAAGATGTCGCACGCGGATTGGCTCGAGCTCTTGTCATCGCGAGGTCACTGCGCGCGACAACCGCCGCCTTACGCCGCTTGAGTAGCGCCTAGCTCCGTCAGGCGGCCGCCATCGAGAACGTCGGCCATCGTGCCGCCCCGCGGTCTCGACCGTCGCTTTTCCAGACCCTCGCCACCTGCCAATGGATCCGCGATGCTAACCACCTGGTCATCACCGGCCCAACCGGTACCGGCAAGTCCTGGGCTTGCTTGTGCGCTCGGCAACAAAGCCTGCCGCGACGGCTTCTCTGTGCTCTATAAGCGGGCACCCCGCCTGTTCGCAGATCTCGCCAGGCGCGCCGCGAAGGCCGTCTGGCGCGCCTTATCGCGGCCCTGGAGCGCGTCGATCTCCTAATCCTCGAGGACTGCGAACCGCTCACCGCCGACCAGGACCGTGATCTGCTTGAGATCGTCCATGATCGCTGCTAGAAGGGATCTTGTTGATCACAAGTCAGGTTCCCGTGTCGCAATGGCACGACGTCATTGCCGATCCCACCCTTCGATGCGATATTGGACCGCATCATTCAGAATGCCCACCGCATCGAGGTCAACGGCGACAGCCTGCCGTTAGGCGGCGAAAAGAAAAATCATGATCGCCTCGCGCCCGATGGCCCGCCGGCCCACAGACCCCTCGCGCGTGCGTCGCTCTATCGCTCGTGGGGGCACTCCGCGCCGCGCACGGGCCCTCCCATGAACCGCCGGAACGATCTTCAGACCAATCGCCAACCTTCACCGGGAGAAAATTCCCAGCAAACTTAAAATCCGACAGTCGTGTTCGTCTCCAGTGATCACGACCATCTGGAATCCGCGCTCACCATAGTCT
Source organism: Bradyrhizobium sp. IC4060 (assembly GCF_020193715.1). Lineage (NCBI taxonomy): Bacteria > Pseudomonadati > Pseudomonadota > Alphaproteobacteria > Hyphomicrobiales > Nitrobacteraceae > Bradyrhizobium > Bradyrhizobium sp. IC4060. The sequence continues at coordinate 27,363 of NZ_JADYVJ010000027.1, forward strand.
GGAACACCTGACGAGCGGCGTGCCAGCGATGGTGACCCCAAGCTCGCCCATGTCGATGAAGTCGGACAGGCCGACCTGGCCCACTTCGTGGGTATGGCGGAAGATGACCTCCTGCTCCTCGCCCTGGATCGCCCGCCAGGCGCGGATCCGGCGCTCCAGGGTACGACTGATGCCGGCGCCGAGGTCAGGATGGCGTTGGAGCATCTCCTCGAATATCGCCACGGGCCGCACGCCGGGGGCGGCGCTTCAGCATCGGCACAATCTCTGTCTCAAACACGGTGGCCAAGGGGTCCGGGCGGCGGCGGTCGCTGGCTTCCTTCTTCCGCGATGGAAGGCAGGGATCCTTCTGGATCCGATAGGCGGTCGACGTACTGAACGACGCCTTTAGCGGCCGCAGGCGGGGTATCGGTCTGACGGTACTTCATGTAGGCCTCATCTGGTGATTGGTATTGTGTCCGGCAAGCGAGTGATCCCTCTTGGCGGACGAACCACTTGCACAACCAGCCGGCGCGGTCCTCCATAGGATCGCACCAACGCCGGGCTCGTGACTCCGATCGGGCTACGCTCTCCCTACGTCACGATCCCGGCGAAGCTCTCCCATCCCGGTTGACGCTCCCCTTGCATCTGTTTGCCGCGCGGCAGCAGTCACCAAAATGCTGACCTCCAGCGTGTGACGCAACACGGCAGGGGTATCGGCGATGCGCAGGAGATTGGCCAGCGTCCAGTTTGGCATCCAAATGAAAGCAACACAAGCCCACCAGCGGAACGACAAAGAGCTCCGTGAGGAAGATGCTTCCGGGCAGTAGCAGCCAGGAACATGTGTGAGCCCGGCCGATGGCCGAGCCTGCAAGGACTCCGTCCGGCCGTTGATCGCGATCGAGCTCATCTCGCCCGCCATGCTAGCCAACGCTCCTGGAGGTGATCTGCATTGGTCTTGCCGTCCGGACGCTTCGCCATGTACCAGGCAATGTCGCCCCGAGTTGCCTTCGCCGCGTTGTCGGGGTTTATGCTGATCAGCGGAAGTAGGTCAGCTGGGAGGTACCTGAGCTGGTTTATATTCGGGCCGGGATAGCCGACCCCCTGCGTAAAAGCTGCCGCATTTTCGGCCCGATTTACAAATGCGATGAACTTCTGCGCATTTGCGCTGTTCGGACCACCTTTAAGAACTGTCCAGTAGTTCTCGCCAATATTGGCGCCGTCCCATACCATGTGAATAGGCATCCCCTGCTTGATGGCCGCGATTGCACGACCATCGTAGGCACTCGTCAGCGCATATTCACGGTTGATGAGCAGCTGTATGGGTTCACCTCCCGCCGTCCACCACTTGGTAATGTGTGGCCTGATCTCGTCGAGCTTCTTCAGCGCCCGGTCGACCTTATCATCAGTTAGCGGCCAGAGATCTTTGTATGCGACACCATCGGCCATTAACGCAAACAGCATGCTACGATAACCAAGGCTAGCATCGAGCCCCCTCGGTCCTGGAAACTCGTTGACATTCCAGAAGTCGGCCCAGTTCTTTGGGCCACTCTTCGGGAAAGCGCGCTCATCATAAACCAGCATAGTCGCATTTTGGTACGCAAGGACAGCATCAATAAGGCGAGCAGATTCTGGTACACCTTTCAGCGCTTCGTCGTCCCACAGGCTGTATTCGATGGGCATAAACATGCCAGTCCCATGCAGCTCGGAGTAGCCGCCAGAAGTCACAAAGGCAACGTCCCAATCGACGCGCCTAGCTTCGTTCATCGCCTTGATCTGCGGCTCAGCAAGGTCGGCTGTCACATCGACAACCCGTATGCCAGTCGCCCGGGTGAAAGGATCAAAGACATACTTACGCGAGTTTTCCGTGAACGAGCCACCGTAACTGTAAACTACCACTTCGCCACTGCCGGCGAGTTTTTCCCGCGCAAAGGCGACAGTGGCTTTGGCAACGAATGGCACGCTTAGCAAGGCCGCCATTGATTTCAGGAGCGAGCGTCGGTTCACGGGACGATATTTATAATTGCGAGAATCCTGCTCAGACATGAATTTTCCCATATTCGAAGTGGCACATGGTTTTATGTGGTCCAATGGGTGCCATTAGCTTGGAGTTAAAGGGTATCGGACCAATTGAGCCGAATTTCACCAATTGTCGGCGGTGGCTCGACGAAATTCCGCATCACATCCGGTCCGCAGACGATTTTGGGTACTGCATCCAGCTTGGCAACAACGTGAGGGGCAGTAGACAACTCGCCAGACCATCACCACCGCTTCGGTTTGGCATTCTTGAAGGGGCCGCCCGGAGGAGCGCGACATCTCGGTGGAACGCACACTCATCCTGCTTGCCGCGCGGCAGAGGGTCGGGCTTGCAGTGCCTGGCGCTTCGAAACGTAGCTGATCAGTATGGGTAAGTTGAGGGACAGAGGGCCAGATCTTTCGTTACGGACAAAGCGCTGGCCGAGGGCTCTGGCGAATGGGATGACTTCGAGATTCCCAACACCTTCGTTCCGGTAGGGACGCCTGTTCCGCGGAAGGCGGATCTGAGTTGGGTTAAGATTGGTTCATGCGGCGCGCATCTCTACCTGGAATTCAGTGCCATCGGTCCAAATGACATGGAGGACAGCCATTTTGCGAGCGAGGCAACCCTCGCCTTTTGGCGCCGATGCGTTTGGCCAGCTTGCAGCCCCAAGCTTGAGCGCAGAACCTCGCTTGACAACGGTCAGAGGGACGTTCGCGGCTAAGTTCGAAGCTGTTGGTTGCCGCGCTTGTAGATGCGGCCAGTGCGATCGACCTCACCGGGTTTATAACGTCTCGGCGTCACACCGAGATAGGCGCGAACCTCGGCGGATGTCTGAAGCGATCGAGGTTGTGGATGGTAACAACGAAGGCTACAGCGGCCAGGGGAGCGATACGGCGAACGGTCACATTCGCCGAAACGTTTGGTCGCTTCTCGCCATCGCAAGGAGTGGTCGATCAAGTTTTTCAATTTGTTCGATCAAACAGGACTTAGCAAGCAGTAGCGACGCAAAAATATCTTACAAATCCGGCGCTTCGGCGGGCACGGCGTTGACATTGCGAGCCAGGTTGGTCGAACCGGCCGGGAATGTTCGGTTCATGCGTTCGACTTGACCGTTGGTCCAGGGGTGGTTGGGCTTGGTGAGGCGACGATCGAGTTGCGGGCGCTGGCCACGACGAAAGCATGCACCCAGAAGAACTCCTTCCGCTCGATCTTTTCCTTGATGTCAGCCGCGGTCCAACTGTCGCCGGCCGGATCGGTGAAGTGAGTGCCATTGCCCGTGAGGACGGTGTGAACCTTATAAGGCACGGCCTTGATGAGATTCTGCAAGAAGTCGGCGGCGACGCGCCTGGTGGCTTTCTCGTGCAACTCTGTGTAGGCGAACTTCGAGGTGCGTCGATAGCGACGAGAAGATAGAGCCGGCCTTCGGCGGTGCGGTCCTCAGCTATGTCGATGTGGAAGTAGCCGATTGGGTAGATCTTGAACTTGGGTTTGATGCCTCTGCCAACTTTCACGTCCGGCGGCCGCGAAATGCCGGGGCGCTGAAGACTGTGAAGCGATGAGCGGGTCAGGTGCGGGATCATGGCCGAGAGCGTAGAGACAGGCGTCGAGCGGCAACAGGGTATGCTTGCGAAAGGCCACGATGATGGCCTCGTCCTCTACCGATAGAGAGGTGGACTTTGGCTCCTTGGATCCTGTCTTCAGATCAGTGACGGAGCCTCTTCCACTTGGCGACCGTTTTAGGATTGATCCCATAGCGCTTAGCCAGCGCTCTTAGGCTCTCTTGACTATTTTGTACTGCTCGACGGACCGCCTCCGTCGTGGTGGCGCAGCCGTGTAAAATTGTCCCATAGCGCTTCCTTCGAATCGTGCGATAAGGATGCACCATCAAAGCCTGGGACTAAACATTTTTAGAGGCACGAAGTAGTGGCCTCCCAGACCCTGGTACCACGCTGTCCGTGCAATGGGAGAAGCAACGCTGGAAAGCGGTCTAAGTCCATCTGCGTTCGACTATGTTCGCAGCTCCCGACCAACACAGATATCTCTGTAGGGTTCAGTCCGGTGTCCAATCGCGGTTTGAAATAAAAATTGAGAGCCTCAAGGTTCTGCAAGTCTCGCACTAAGCGATCGCGCAACGGGCTTGGTGCTGAGTTTGTGAGATATCTTTCGAATGCTCACCGCTCTTTCCACACAGGCTTTCGCTTTTCGGGCAAAAGCACTAAGTCCTTCGATCAGGTCATGCGAGTTGAGCGCCCTCTGGGCGATCGCTGTTTGTTCGACCCAGAGGTTGTCATGCTGTCCGACATGATCTCCTTGCTAGCCGCCAATGCCAAGGGGCCCATTCTCCAGGAATTCATGGCCAACTTTACTGCTTCTTCCAGTGCCCACCCGGGCTCCACGAGGCGGTTGACAAGACCGAAGCGTCCTAACCACGCCGCTTCCTTGTAGGTAACGGTCAACACCAGCTCTATAGCCAGATGATGAGGCATACGGCGAGGCAGCCGGACACGAGCACTGCTCGCCAGCAGGTTATGGCGGACTTCTGGGCCACCCAGTTTAGCATTGCGCGCGGCAACGATCAGGTCGCACGATAGGCAAGTCTCGAGCCGCCGGCTACGGCGTAACGTTCGACAGCCGCAATCGGCTGCTTGCGTGCAGGACGGCTCATAATGCTTCCGCGGGCTGCGGCGGGGGTACACCGAGCTCGGCTATTTCCTTGAGATCGGGGCCGGCTGAGAAATTGCCGCCCGCACCGATGATGACACCGAGGAAACAAGCCGTCATCCCCATCGAGAAGGTCCATTGCCGCGTTCATGACATTTGAGGTCGTCGAAAGCGTTCGTGGGTTCCGGCCGATTGATAGTAATGATCAGGACGGAGTCACGCCGCTTGGTCAGTACGCATCCGACGGGGGCCGTCTTGCGTGGCGGATGGTAATTCGCGAAGCGTGTGACCTTAAGTCTAGCTTTAAGGTCATCAGGCGATGCGGGTCGAGGTTTTGGGCGGGTTGGAGCGGCGGCGGCGGTGGTCGCAGGACGATAAGGCGCGGATTGTCGAGGAGACGTTGGCGCCGGGCGCAAAGGTGACTGAGGTTGCGCGTCGCAACGGAGTAGCGGCCAGCCTGGTGTTTACCTGGCGTCGACAAGCACGGACATCGGAACAAGTTGTACGATCTTTTACGCCGGTGCAGCTCGCCGCCGTAGCGGCATCGGCTGAGGAAACTCCGAAGTTGTTGCCTACGGTTGATGGCCGAGTTCGCTCCGTGGCAGCCGCGCGTACTGGATTGATAGAGATCGATCTCGGCAACCGACGGTGCATCCGGGTGGATGCGCACGTCGATCCGGAAGTGCTGGCGCGGGTCCTCGATGTGCTTGGACGCCGATGATTGCTATACCGGGGAATGTGCGAGTGTGGCTCGCGACAGGCTACACGGATATGCGCAGAGGCTTTCCGTCGCTGGCACTCCAAATGCAGGAGGTGCTGCACAAACACCCGCTCAGCGGTCATCTGTTCGTCTTCCGCGGTCGCCGCAGCGGCCTTGTGAAGGCGATCTGGCACGATGGCCAGGGAGCCTGCTTGTTCACAAAAAGACTCGAGAGAGGAAAGTTCATCCGGCGATCGGCCGGCGAATCGGTAACGATTTCGCCAGCGCAGTTGAGCTATTTGCTGTCCGGGATCGATTGGCGTGCCCCTCAAGAAACCCATCGGCCGACACGGTCGGATAGCCGCTTTTACGGTTTGAATCTGCTGCTTGATCTGAATCAATGGCTTCATGATATTGAAGCCGGACGATCTTCCATCGGATCTTTTAAGTGCCTACAGGGCGCTGCTGGCCGAGCGTGAGGCGTTGCAGGTTGAACGCGATGTGGCCGGCGGATGCCGCCAACGCGCGGGCGGCGCTGTCGGACAACGAGGCGCTGATCGCGCATCTCGAGCTGCGGATCGAGAAGCTCAAACGCGAACTGTACGGGCAGCGCTCTGAGCGCACGGCGCGGCTGATCGAGCAGCTGGAATTGAAGCTCGAAGAACTCGTTACCACGGCGAGCGAGGATGAGCTTGCCGCGCAGGCCGCAGCGGCGAAGACGCAGAACGTCCGCCCCTTCATGCGCAAGCGGCCGGTTCGCAAGCCATGGCCGGACGACATCGAACGCGAGCGCGTCGTCATTGAGGCTCCAACGACCTGTGCCTGCTGCGGTGGATCGCGGCTGGCGAAGATCGGTGAGGATGTGACCAAGACGCTGGAGGAGATCCCGCGCCGCTTCAAGCTGATCGAGACGGTACGCGAGAAGTTCACCTGCCGCGATTGCGAGAAGATCAGCCAGCCGCCGCGCCGTTCCACGCGACGCCGCGCGGCTTCATCGGTCCGCAATTGCTGGCGACGATCCTGTTCGACAAATTCGGCAAGCATATCCCGCTCAACGGCCAGAGTGTGCGTTTTAGGGCCGAGAGGATCGACCTGCCGTTGTCGGCGCTGGCTGACCAGGTCGGCCACGGAACCTTCGCCGTCATGCCGCTGTTCCAGCTGATCGAGCGTCATGTACTCGCGGCCGAGCGCCTTCATGGCGACGACACCACCATCCGCATCCTGGCCAAGAGCAAGTGCACGACCGGCCGGATCTGGACCGATGTACGTGACGATCTGCCCTACGGTGGGGCCTGCGCCGCCGGCGGCGATCTATTACGCCTCGGCGACCGACGGGGCGAGCATCCCCAGAAGCATCTGACCGCCTTCGCCGGCATTCTGCAGGCGGATTGCTATAGCGGCTTCGAGCCGTTGTTCGACCCGCAAAAGAATGCGATGCCGATCACGCCGGCATTTTGCCTGGCCCATGCGCGGCGGGGCTTCTTCGAGCTGGCCGACATCGAGAGAAATACCAGGGAAGGCCGCAAGGGCAAACCGGTCTCCCCGATCGCACTGGAGGCCCTCAGACGCCTCGATGCGCTGTTCGAGATCGAGCGCGCCATCAACGGCCACAGCGCGGACAAGCGGCGTGCAGTGCGCCAGAAGCAGAGCAGCCGCTGCTCGACGACATGCACGACTGGCTGCTCCGCGAGCGAGAAACCCTCTCGCGCTCCTCCGAGGTCCCGAAGCCTATGAATTGCATGCTCAGGCGCTGGGAGGGCTTCGCTCGCTTCCTCGACGACGGCAGGATCTGCTTGACCACGGATGGTGTTGAGAAGTCCTTACCTTCAGTTCGTAGCAACTTTTTTGGTTTTTCCTTCCAGGCAGCCACCATGCGTTCGTAGGCCTGCTCGACGCGTGCGACGTAACCAGCTTCCCGTTCGCGGATTTCCTTGATCAATAGTCCCGGCCCGGGCCAGCCTTGCCGTAGGCACGGGGAGCCCCAGCCTTCAGAGCCACCTTCCGGAGTTTCATCGCCGTGAACGCTGGCCGCGCGTAAGCGTAGTCCTTCCCGGTCGTCAGGACGTGCCAGATCATGACTGCGAGCTTGCGCGCCGTCGCGACGGCTGCGACCCCGGCCCCGTGCTTTTTCTGCGTGCGGCTGAAGAATGCTCGCAACGGACCCGGCGCCGCCTTGGCTGACCACGTCGCCTCAACCAGCATCTTGCGGGCGTCACGGTTGCCCTGCTTCGAGATCCGGCCATGCCGTGCCGGGTGCTCGCCTGACTGCCGAGCCCGCGGAGTCAACCCGAAATAGCTGCTGAGCTTATCCGGCGACGGGAAGCGTGCGATGTCGCCGATGGAGGCCAGTACACTCGAGGCGACAACCGAACTCACGCCGGGGATCGTGATCAGCTTGAGAGCCCGTGGATCGTCCAGAGCCTGCTGGGTCACGACTTTGTCGATCTCCGACAGTTGCTTCGTCACGCGTTCGAGTTCCGCGATCAGACGCCGGAGCATTGCACGCTCCTCCGATGGAAGAGGCAGACTGTCCAGCCAATGCTGTCCGCGCTTGCCGAAGAGATAGCCTTTGTAGGGCGGGATGAGGTTGGCATGCAGGATAGCCATCATGCGTCCTTAATACCGGATGATCTGCGCCAAGACGCCAGCGCGCTCGGCCATCTGGCGCCGGCGGCTGTAGGTGTCCTCGTCAGCAACCCAGACCTCCGGCAAAAAGCCGGCAGCATGCAACTTTGTCAGGGTCCCAGCATCGACCTTGTCCGTTTTGACCCGCGCACAGGCGATCGCCCGAACGAGCCTCGGATTGGCGACCGCGACGCGCTTAACGTGCGGGCGCAGAATACGTTCGACCGCCGCGCTGTTGCCCGTCAACCTCGATGACCACCTCATCCTCGAGGCTGAGTGTCTTGGCAAAGGCGACAAGCCGATCGTGGACGAGATCTACGCGGAGCTGTCGGATTATTGTTCCGTCCTCCAGGACCGCCACCTGGGCGAACGATCGGTGGATGTCCATGCCGACGATTTGCATGCTTGGTTCTCCTTTGTCTCAGGAGCCAGTGGCTTGCACGACATCTACGGATCCGCGCTCGCAGCGCAGCCGGGCAAGTCGTAGGGGGCGGCCGAGTAACAAAGCGAGCTCACAGCTCATGGTCATGGCGGCCTGCCACCGTTTCGTGCTCCAGCGCCCCTATCCCGGCTTCGACAGACTAATCCGGACGACCAGTCCTCTCCACCGGGTTTGAGCGCTGAAAACATCATGCCCTTTAATAATGTGATGGAGCATTCATGACTGGCAATGGGCCGCCGTGACAATCAGCGGGCAATGCAGAAGCTACCGGAGCAGAAGATGGCTGCCGAACACGATGACGTGCCTCTCAATGCTATCCGGGCGT
>NZ_JADYVJ010000028.1:0-35851 GCF_020193715.1 Bradyrhizobium sp. IC4060
CCGGGGATACGGCATTTGTGCATCGGCAGGAGGGCTACAATTTCCTGATCCTCGCGCAATGGACGCAGGCCAGCGATACCAGCCGCAGCATCTCGTGGGCACGCGCAACCTATGAAAGGATGCGGCCGTTTTTCGCTTCTGGACGCTATGTCAATTATCTCGATGATGATGAGACAGGCGATCCGGTTGCCGCTGCTTATGGGCGGAACTACAGGCGCCTGCAGCAGATCAAAGCGAAATACGATCCGACGAACTTCTTCCGCATGAACCAGAATATCCGGCCGCTGGACTGATCACCAGGCCAAGGCATTTCGCCTCTCTCGTTCTGATTCAGGTTGTCAGTAGAAGGTCTTTACGCCCGGCCCGGTAGTTGGTCGCCGTAAGCTCTGCGCTCGCGGCCGGAAAGCGGGTTGACGAGCTCGCAGAGCCGCTCGCAAGTGATTACGAGAAGGCTTCGAAAGCCACTGCGTTGAGGTCAGAAGAAGACCTTGGATTGGGCGTAATGATTGCTCTGATCTTGGTGCTCTCAGCTTGCTCCTGGGGCTCGCCCTCTCGGTGCTTACGTCGCGCAGCATTAGCATCCGATCCGGGAGCTGAGAGCCTCGATGCTGGACTTGGCCGAAGGCAATTCCAATGTTGTGCTCCACGGTGTTGGCCGCAAGGACGAAATCGGCGAAATCGCGGGCGCGGTCGAAAGGTTTAAGGTGAAAGCGGCCGAGAAGGCGCAAGCGGAAACCGAAGCCAAGGCAGCTCATGATCGTATCTCTGCCAAGTAACGAAAGTCCGACATGCGCCGGCTTGCAGATGCCTTCGAGGCGGCCATCGGGGAAATTGTCGGAACCGTTTCCTCCGCGTCTACCGAGCTGGAAGCGTCGGCTGGTTCTTCCATCACCTCGGGTATAGCGCTAACGGCAGCGGCGAAACGCTTCAGCCAGCCATCGGAGTGATCGGAGCTTTCCATCGAGACGAACACCGAAAGGCCGAGGCCGATCTTGTTCTGGTCGACCAGCGCAACGCGCTTCAGGATCACGCCGTCGGCCTCCAGGCGCTGGATGCGCTTCCAGCAGGGCGTGGAGGACAGGCCGACCCGGTCGCCGATTTCGGCCACGGACAGTGAGGCGTCCTCCTGAAGCACCGTCAGGATCTTGCGGTCGATGGCATCGAGGCGGCGGCCCGTCTCGGCGAGCTGCAGCGCAGCGTCGGACATTGTCTGATTACCTTTTTGTCAGTGGAGGTGGGGACCGGCGCTTAGGCAGGGTTGTCAGCCGTGGGGTCCGAACAGGAAGAACTCGTAAAGGTCATCCTGAGGGCTGCATCGTTCATCGTTCGGGCCACCCGTCTGCGGCTGCAGTGAGTGCCGGAACCACTCGCGTGCCTGTTCGAACCAGCTGGCAAAGCTTGAATGCAGCGAGATGATGTAGCTCATGTTCACTCCGGACAACATTGTAGGGCGAGAACCCGACAAGGCTAACACGAGCGGCAACATGTTGAACATCGTCAGCCGTTGACCACGTTCAGTTTGGTTGGATCGTACTGAGACTGTCATCTGTTCGAGCAAGATATTCCCTGGTGCCGTTTCGCAAGGAACGATTTTCACGCAGTGGACGGAATGCGGAGGATTGGATCAGTCGTTCGCGAGCAACGCGAGCACGTCGGCGTGCCGCAGCTGCTGTGTGGAACCGGCGTTCAGCGGTCTGCGGCAGGAGTCCGGCACCGTCGGCAGCATGGGCAGACCCATGCTGCCGAACGATGCATACATCAGGCTCCGGTCGGCGCGCTCATGCAGGTGCAGGCGCGTCATCAGGCCGAGCACGAACAGGAACGCGATCAGCAGCACCAGCGGCAGGATCAAGGCTTCATGCCAGCCGATGCGATCGGTCACCGCTCGCGCGTCGGTCGCCCGCTCAGCGGGAGAACGAACACGCGTCCACTCCAGTGTGAACGCGAACATGCTGAGGCCGCGTCTCACTGCTTTTCCGCGATCCCCTCACTTCATGTAGTCGGGCAGGGTGAACCCGTCATAGAAGCGGTCGGCCAAGATCGCCGTCTTGAACGTCGGCGATTTGTAAGCGGCGACGATGTCCTGGGCCCATTCGGCATCGGCGTTGGCCTTCTTCACTGCGAGCACGTTGATGTAGGGCGTGGTCATCTTCTCCAGCGCAAAGGCATTGGTCAGCTTCAGACCGCTGAAGATCGCAAAATTGCCCTGGACAGCGGCGAAGTCGACATCGTCGAGCGCCCGCGGCGCCTGCGCTGCCTCGAGCGGCACGATCTTGATGCCGCCTGGATTCTTGATGACATCGAGCTCGGTGACGTCGACCGGCTTGCTGTCGCGAATCTCGATCAGGCCGAGATCGCGCAGCACCCAAAGCGCGCGCTGGAGGTTGACGGGATCGTTCGGCACGGCGACGCTGGAGCCCGGCTTGATCGGCGTGCCCAGCGGGTGCTTCTTCGAATAGAGGCCCATCGGGGGCGTCGGGACATGGACAATGCCGACGAGATCGGTCTTCTGGCGCTCGTTGTAGGACTCGAGGAAGACCGTGTGCTGCATCACATTGGCATCGATCTCGGACTTGAACACCGCGTTGTTGGCTTCAAGGCCGGTCGAGAATTCGACGTAGCGGATCTTGTAGCCCTTCTTCTTGAGCTCGGGCTCGACGCCGATCTTGAACTCGTCGATGTACGGCCCCGGCACGAAGCCGACCCGCAATTCGGGCTTCGCGGGTTGCTGCGCCATGGAGTTTTCGGCGGCGAGCGGGGAGAGAGCCAAAAGGCCGGAGAGGAGGAACAATGCGGTCTTCATGTTTTTTTGCGGTTTTCCAGATTGGAGGGAGAGCGGTGTCAGGCGATCGCCTTGACCTGGTTGGAGTAGATGCTGGAGGGGCGGGCGAGGCCGTAATGCTCGCGCAGCGTCGTGCCGGTGTAGTCCTCGCGGAACAAGCCGCGCTTGCGCAGGATCGGGACGACCTGCTCGGCGAAGACATCGAACCCGCCGGGAAGCCAGGGCGGCATCACGTTGAAGCCGTCCGCCGCACCGCCCTCGAACCAGGCCTGGATGTTGTCGGCGATCTTCTCCGGCGTGCCGGCGATTACCCAATGGCCGCGCGCGCCGGCGAGGCGCTGGACGAGTTGGCGGATCGTCGGCTTCTCGCGATCGACGATGTCGACGACGAGCTTGAAACGGCTGGCGACGCCGCGCGCACTGGCGGTGTCGATCAGATGGCGCGGCACGGGACCGTCGAGATCGTAGCCGGTGAGATCGATTCCGATCATCTGGCGCAGCTGCGTCAGGGAATATTCCGGCTGGATCAGCTCATTGAACTCGTCCTGAAGGCGGTCGGCCTCGGCTTGCGTGCTGCCGATGAAGGGGCTGATGCCGGGCAGGATCTTGATCTCGTCAGGGCCGCGGTCGAAGGTGCGGGCCTGCCGCTTGATGTCCGCATAAAAGGACTTGGCGGAGTCCAGCGTCTGGTGCGCGGTGAAGATGGCTTCCGCGAAACGGGCAGCGAAGGCGCGACCATCGTCGGAGGAGCCAGCCTGCACATAAACCGGCCGGCCCTGCGGCGTGCGCGAGATGTTCAACGGGCCCCGAACCCGAAAATGCTTGCCGACATGATCGAGCGTGTGAATCTTGCTGGTCTCGGCGAAGACGCCCGAGACAGGGTCGTTGACGAGCGCATCGTCCTCCCAGCTGTCCCAGAGCCGCGAGATCACGTCGAGATATTCGCGGGCGCGCTCGTAGCGCTCGTGGTGAGGCGGGTGCTCGGGCAATCCAAAGTTTTGCGCAGCCTGCGGCGCGCTGGTCGTCACGATATTCCAGCCGGCCCGGCCCTTGCTCAGGTGGTCGAGCGAGGCGAACAGGCGCGCGAGATTGTAGGGCTCGGTATAGGTGGTCGATGCCGTCGCGATCAGGCCGATACGCTTCGTCACCGCGGCGATCGCAGCCAGCCAGGTGATCGGCTCGAAGCGAAAACGCTGGGCGTAGCGGACGTTGTCGGCTAGCGCCGGCCCGTCGGCAAAGAAGATCGCCTCGAACTTGCTCGCCTCGGCGCGCTGTGCCAGCTCCTGATAATAGGTGATGTCGAGAATGCGCTCCGCGGACGATCCCTTGTAGCGCCAGGCAGCTTCGTGATGGCCGCCGGGATAGATGAAGAGATTGAGAACAAGCTGCCGTTGATTGCTCATGTCGAAACGCCCCGTATGCGGCCTGGGCAAAATCTATGTCGGCGCTCGCATCGTTGTCGATGGAATGGAATTGCGTTGTTGAGTTCGATGCGAGCATGAACTTTCGGGAAAGCCTGCAAGCGGAGATCGCACGTGGCGCGACTGTTTGTGGACTCGAGATGCGCACGTCCAGACGACCATCTAAGCGGCGGCGACACCGCGGTTACGCCGAGAGCGGTTCTGCGTTCTTCTGTCGCTGTTTTCGCGAATGCAACTATTCCCCGCACTGTTCAATCTTTGGAAGCCATTTCCGAAATCCGTGAGCTAGCATTCTCTGACTGAGCACGAGGCTGCATTGATGTAGCCTCCCACGGAAAGGTCCCGCCAGACGGGATTGCCGTCAGAGCGGACGGCAGTCTCGCAAGAGGATCGATCGCACCATCATTGTCCTTCACTCCGTCATCGCAACTGCGATCGGCGAACGGCGGAGCCTTGTCCAAATGGATCGCGGCATCGGGGAAAGTGACATGACTGACGGAATCACCATCGACAACGTCATTCCGCGCGCGGATATCGTGAAACGGTCGGCCCGTATCGGCGCCGAAATCAGGAATATCAAGCTTTCGGGCGATCTGCCGGATCGATTTATTGCAGCGATCAATCAGGTGCTGCTGGAGCACAAAGTCATCTTCTTCCGTGACCAAAATCATCTCGACGATGCCGAGCAGGAGCGTTTTGCCCATCGGCTCGGCAATCTGGTGCCGCATCCGACGGTCGGCGCCACCAAGGGCACGGCCTCGATCCTCGAGCTCGACTCCGCGCGCGGAGGCGGCCGTGCGGACCAGTGGCATACCGATGTCACCTTCGTCGACGCCTATCCGAAGATCTCGGTTCTGCGCGGCGTCGTGATCCCCGAGTTCGGCGGCGACACGATCTGGTCGAACACGGCTGCCGCCTATCTCGACCTGCCGGCGCCGCTGCGCAAGCTCGCCGACGAGCTCTGGGCGGTGCACAGCAATGCCTATGACTATGCAGTCAAGACCCGTGCGAGCGAGGCCGACAGAAAACACTTCGAGGAGGTGTTCACCGGTACAATCTACGAGACCGAACACCCCGTCGTTCGCGTCCACCCTGAGACCGGCGAGCGCACGCTGGTGCTGGGCAACTTCGTCCAGCGCTTCGTTGGCCTGTCGAAATACGACGGCCAGAAGCTGTTTGACCTGTTCCAGTCGCACATCACGGCGCCGGAGAACGCGGTTCGCTGGAGCTGGCGGCAGGGGGATGTCGTCATCTGGGATAATCGCGCGACCCAGCATTACGCGGTCAATGATTACGGCGATCAGCATCGCGTCGTGCGCCGCGCGACCATTGATGGCGAGGTGCCGGTCAGCGTCGACGGCCGGCAGAGCGTCACCCCGATCAAGTCGACCAAGCCGCAAGCAAAAGCCGCCTGAAATAAGCAAGGGAGTGAATACAATGAGAATTGCTATCTCCGCTCTGCGCCGGCTGGTTGCCGGGCTCCGTGCACGAGGCCGGCAACTCGGCCTCGCGGCCCTCGGTCTGACGGGGTTCGTTGGCAGCGCCATGGCCGAGCCGCAGCTCGAGAAGAGCGAGATCCGTTACCAGGGTTGGGCCGGGCAGGTGACCTTCATCGAGCTGGCTGACGACCTCGGCTATCTCGCGCCGCTCAAGCTGAAATGGGTCGGCAACACCATCAGCGGTCCGCAGGATATTCAGACCGTGGTCACCGGCGATATCGACATCGGCGGTGCGTTCTACGGCGCGATCATCAAGCTGATCGCCGCCAAGGCGCCGATCAAGGCGGTGGTCGGCTATTACGGTTCGGACGACAACACCTACAGCGGCTACTACGTGAAGGAGGATAGTCCGATCAAGACCGCGCGGGACCTGATCGGCAAGAAGGTCGCGGTCAACACGCTGGGAGCGCACCATGAATTCGTGCTGCGCGAGTACCTGGCTCGCAACGGCCTGACGCCGGCGGAGGCGAAACAGGTGACGCTGGTCGCGATCCCGCCGGTCACCGGTGAGCAGGCGCTGCGGCAGGGGCAGGTCGAGCTTAGCACGCTCGGCGGCGTCCTGCGTGACAAGGCACTCGAGCGCGGCGGCATTCGCCGGCTGTTTGCGGATACCGACGTCTTCGGGAACTTCACCGGAGGGGCCTATGTGCTGGGGGACAAGTTCATCAAGGACAATCCGAACACGTCCCGCAAGCTGATCGAGGGCGTGTCTCGTGCCATCGACTGGGCTCAGACAACGCCGCCGGAGGAGGTCCGTGCCCGCTTCGAGCGCGTCATCGCCGAGCGCAAGCGCAACGAGGACGCCACCCCGATCAAGTACTGGAGGAGCACGGGCGTCGCGACCAAGGGCGGCGTGATCGGCGATGCCGAGCTCCAGGTCTGGATCGACTGGCTGGTCAGGGATGGCCTGCTGAAGCAGGACCAGCTCAAGCCGTCGGACATCTTCACCAACGCGTTCAACTATTTCCGCCCGGGCGAGACCGCGGAGGCCAAATGACGACGGCCAAGATCCGCTTCGAGCACGTGCGCAAGGACTTCCTGGTCCGCGGCAGGGATGGCGGGCCGGCGCAGCGCTTCACCGCGCTTGACGACATCACACTGGATGTGCGGACCGGCGAATTCCTTGCGTTGGTCGGGCCGAGCGGCTGCGGCAAGTCGACCCTGCTGGACCTGCTCGGCGGCCTAACGACACCGAGCAGCGGTCGCATCCTGCTCGATGGCGGGGTCATCGAGGGCCCGGCGCGGGACCGCGGCATCGTGTTCCAGCAATACGCGCTGTTTCCCTGGCGCACGGCCGCGCAGAATGTCGAGTTCGGGCTCGACATTGCCGGCCTGAAGGCCAGGGAGCGGCGGGAAAGGGCGCTGCACTATCTCGATCTCGTCGGGCTGTCCGGCTTTGCCGACCGCTATCCGCACGAGCTCTCCGGCGGCATGAAGCAACGCGTCGCGATCGCCCGCAGCCTTGCCTACGATCCGGAGGTGCTGCTGATGGATGAGCCGTTTGCGGCGCTCGATGCACAGACGCGGGAGACACTGCAAGGCGAGCTGCTGCGCATCTGGCGCCGCACGGGAAAGACCATCCTGTTCATCACGCACGGCATCGATGAAGCCGTGGTCCTTGGTCAGCGCGTGGCGGTGATGACCTCGCGTCCCGGCCGCATCAAGCAAGTCATCGATATTCCCGATGAGTTGCACAGCGAGACCGAGGACGTTCGCTCGTTGCCCGGGTTCGGGCATGTCAGGCACGAAGTGTGGTCCTTGCTGCGCGACGAGGTCTTGAAGGCGCAGGGCTCCCAGGTGGCAGCATCGGATGGCGAGCGCGTGGCAAAGGCGAAGGAGCTCGCTCATGTCTAATCTGGAGATCCTGACCTTGATGGAACTGGCCGAGGGCAGCCCGAAAGACCGGGCCAGGCAACGCGCCGGCGTAGTTGCCGCGGCGACGGGTAGCCTGGTGCGATGGCTCGGCATCATTGGACAGCGATCCCCGCTGTTGCTGCTGTTCCTGGCCCTCTGGGAAACGGCGCCGCGCCTCGGTCTCATCGATGTGACCTTCCTGCCGCCGTTCTCCGAGGTGATCGCCGCGGGCTGGCAGCTTGCACAGTCGGGAGAGCTCTACGACCACATCGGGGCAAGCCTGCTTCGTGCCCTGAGCGGTTTTCTGATCGCCATTGCCCTGTTCGTGCCGTTGGGTGTGTTGACGGGATGGTATGTCGGGCTGGGCAATCTCCTGAGCCAGATCATCGAGATCGCGCGCAACACGGCGCCGCTGGCGCTGCTGCCGGTTTTCATCCTGCTGCTCGGGATCGGCGAGCTCTCGAAGGTCACCATGGTGGTCTACAGCTGCGCCTGGCCGCTGCTGCTGAACACGATCGCTGCAGTCCGCCAGGTCGATCCGCTCCTGGTCAAGTCGGCACGGACGATGGGGGCGACGCCGAGCCAATTGTTCCGGAAAGTGATCCTGCCGGCGTCGCTGCCGACCATCTTCGTCGGCATCCGCCTGGCAAGCGCCTCGGCGATGCTGGTGCTGGTCGCGTCCGAGATGGTCGGTGCGAAATCGGGGCTGGGTTATCTCATCATCAACAGCCAGTACAGCTTCCTGATCCCGCAGATGTATTTCGGCATCCTCGGCATCACGGTGATCGGCCTCTCCTTCAACGCAATCCTGGAGGCACTGGAGCGTCGCCTGATGCGCTGGAAGGCGCCGGCCATCTAGCGTTTTCGAGCGAAGTGGATACCGGTTCGCGTCAAGAAAACGCGTAGAAACAAGAAGCCCTAGCCTTGCTTATTGCGGACCGTGGCCTGGGTCACGATACTGTTCGGCGGCACACTGTGGGTCAGCCAGACATTGCCGCCGATCGTCGATCCGCGGCCGATGGTGATCCGGCCCAAGATCGTAGCGCCGGCATAGATGACGACATCGTCTTCCAGGATCGGATGGCGGGCGTCGCCCTTGATCAAGCTGCCATCGTCGTCGGTCGGAAAGTGACGAGCGCCGAGCGTGACGGCCTGATAGACGCGGACGTTGTCGCCGATGATGGCGGTCTCGCCGATCACCACGCCGGTGCCGTGGTCGATGAAGAAGCCAGAGCCGATGCTCGCGCCGGGGTGAATGTCGATCCCGGTGCGGGTATGCGCGATCTCGGCGACCAGGCGAGCGATCAGCCGGGCGCCCAGCCCGTGCAGGATATGGGCGAGGCGGTGATGAATGATTGCCGTCATCCCGGGATAGCCGATCAGGATCTCGGGAAAATTCCGGGCGGCGGGGTCACCGACGAAGGCGGCCCTGAGGTCATTGATGAGAAGCCCGCGCACGATCGGCAGTCGCGAGCCGAATGTCCGGGTCAGTTCGACGGCGTCCTCGCGGCGGAATCCGGCGGTGAGCTCGTCGCCGATGAAGAGGGCACCGCGATGGATCTGGTCGCACAGCGAGTCCAGGGCGATGGCGAGGGTGTTTCCGACGAAATAGTCGATATTCTCGCCGTCGAGCTCGGAGCGACCGTAATGCCGTGGAAACAGTGCCGCCGTGAGGCCATCGAGGACGGCCTCCAGCGCTTCGCGCGATGGGGCTTGGCGTGCTTCGCCGTCCCTGCGGATGCTGTGTGTCTCCTTCCGGGAGACGCGTAGCTCGGCCACGATCCGGTCGAGCTGCCACCGCCTGGACGTCGGCTCCAGGTCCGATGTCGGGATTCGCGTTTCATGCTGCCCTCGTTTGATGCCGGAGATCGAGAAGCCGCAGGAGCGCTCCTACCTGACATGCGCCAGGGGGATGCTGATCTCGGCGAGCAAATCCAGGTCGAAATCGTGCTTTATCTCGATATATTGACCGTTCCAGTATACCAGCCCCGACAGCTGGGGCGACAGTTCGAAGCTCAAGATACTGCCGACGATTATCCCATGCGAGTATCGCTCGATGATCTCCTCCACCTGGCACTCGACCGTCGCCAGTGAATTGCCGAGCAGGGGAACGCCGGACGGCCCAGCCGTCCAGGCGACGCCTTCATAGCGCTGGGCCCCCTTCAGCCTGCCATTGCTGAATCGGCTCGCGAGCTCCTGCTGGTCGGATCCGAGAATGTTGACCCCGAACACCCTGTGACGCTCGATCGGGGCAAAAGAAGAGGCCTGGCGGTTGACGCTGACCAGCACACGCGGCGGGCTGGCGCTCAGCGAGGTCAGCGACGTGACCGTCATTCCCGTGATGTCGGCGTCGCGGCGGCCGTGATGATACTGACGCCACCGGCGAGCCGGCGCATCACGGCGCGGAACTGGTGCTCGATCTCATTGACGAGATGGATGTCCGACCTTCACATGTCTGTCTCTCCTTGCGTCGGACCGTCGGATAAAGGCGCCATCCTGCCTAGAAGAAGCCCTTCGCCGGCAGCGGCGTGCCGCTGATTTCGTACTGGCCGATCGAGCGCGCCTTGTAGGTGGTCGGATTGTGCGAGGACAGCGTGCGCGCATTGCGCCAGTGCCGGTCGAAATTGGTGACCTTCTTGGTCGCCGACGCGCCGCCGACATCGAACAGCAGGCTGCCGCCGCGGATGGCGAAATCGTCCGCGATGATCTTGGCCTTGGCCGAGAGCAGGGCGGCGGTGTGGGCGGCCTCCGCGGCGTTCGATGCACCGAAGTCGAAGGCATCCGTCGCGATGTCGAGCGCCTCGGCGGCCGCCAGCACAACCGTTTCGGCCGCAAACGCCCCGCTGGCGATCTGGCCGACGGTCTGCTGCAGCAGGGGATCATCCGTCGGAACTTCTGTGGGCGCGTAATAGAAGGTTCGCTTGCGCGAATGGACGAGCGCGGTGGCGTCACGCAACGTCGCGCGCGCGATACCGGCAACGACCGCGGTCAGGAACAGCTGCGCGAACGTGTTGGAGTAAGGCACGCCGTAGCCGGTGTCGGGCGTGTCGAAGACGATCTCCTGGCGCTTGACCTTGACGTTGCGGAAATGCGTCGTGCCGGTCGCGGTGAGCCGCTGTCCGAGCCCATCCCAATCGTCGACCAGCTCGATGCCCTCGCGCTTGATCGGGACGATGGTCGCGCCGCTGATGCCATCAGGATCGGCGGCGCGGACGAGCACGTAGTCCGAATACAGCGTGCCGGTGCTGTAATATTTGGTCCCGTTCAGGAGGTAATCGCCGTTTCCGTCAGGCGTGAAGGTCGTACCCGGCGTGACATTGCCGACGCGGGGGCTTTCGAGCTCGGTGGTGGCAAGCCCGATGATCGCGCCCTGCGCGACCGCCTTCTGCCACTCGCGGCTCTGCTCGTCCTTGGGCGTACGCACCAGCCGTTCCACCACGCTGAAATGGTTGCGCAGGATATGCGCGACATTGGAGTCGGCCTCGCCGAGGCGGATCACGAAAGCGAAGAGATCGCAGAGCGCCGCCGGCGCTCACTGGCAGCCGCAGCGCGCCGAGACGGGCGCGGCGGATGAGATCGATGATTTCGAAGGGCAGCACGCGGTCGCGTTCTCGCGCGCTCGCACCTTCGGCGATCTGGTTGAGCAACGCTTCCAGCTCCGGCGAGCCGGCCTTGAACGGCTCGGATCTGCCGAGGGAGGGGGCGGATACGGTCTTGTTCATTGTCCTGACCTGTTAACTAGAGCTGGGCGAGATGGTCGGTGACCTTGACCGGCTCGGGCAGAACCTTGCGCGCGACCAGCCAGTCGGCGGCCTTTTGCAGCTCGCTGATGAAGCGCTCGTCATTGACCCCGAAGTAGCGGTACTTGCGTTTCAGCGCAATGAACTGATCGCGGACCTCGTCGCTGTACTTGCCCGCCTTCTGGGCGATGTACTCCGCCTCCTTTCCGTTCTCCGAGATCCACTTGCCTTCGGCGCGGAACGCATCGTTGACGGCCCGCACGAGGGCGGGGTTGTCGGTCGCGAATTTGCGGGTGGTCAGGTACGAGGTGTAGTCGATCTGGAAGTCGAGGTCCCTCCCTTCCAGGAAGATGTCGTGCGCCTTGTATTCGAGCCGGGCGATATCGACGCCGGGGCTCCACATCGACCAGGCGTCGACCTTGCCGGAGGCGAGCGCAGGCGCCGCATCGGGCGGATTGAGATAGACGAACTTGACCTTGGAACGGTCGACCTTGTGCTTCTCGAGCGCGGCGACCAGCAGGAACTCGCCGAGGCCGGAGCGGTTGACCGCGACCGACTTGCCGACGAGGTCCTCGACCTTATCGATGCCGGAGCCATCCTTGGCGATGATCGCCGTCGTGCGGGGCTCGTAAACCACGAACTGGGTGAACACCAGCGGCGAACCGGCGATGACGCGGCCAGCGCCGGCGTCGTGCTGCCGCCGAAGCTGAAATCGGCGCTGCCGCCGGTGACGGCCTGCAATGTCGGGGCGTGGTTCGGGAAGGGCCCGAGCCATTCGACCTTGATGCCGTCCTTGGCCAGCACCTTCTCGAACTCGCCGCGTTCCTTGGCGATCAGATTGAGACCGCTCAGGCCCCAGGTCAGGCGAACAATATCCGTGGTGCGGCCAGTTGCGGCCTCGGCAAAATCGCCGATGTTGAGGCCGGCGAGGGCGCCGACGCCGAAGGCCGCGGTGCTCAGAAAGCTGCGGCGGGACGGCTTGGAGATGGGAGAGTCGGACATAATGGCCTTCCGCTGAATCAATGGGTGGAGTGCGAATTCACGCCGAGCTCGGCAAGGAGCTTGCTGCGCGAGATCGGTGTCGAGCCGTTTCGTGCGACGCGGTGCTCGTAGGCGATCGCGCCGTTCCGCATCACCAGGATGCGATCCGCCAGCGCAATCGCTTCGTCGACGTCGTGCGTGACGAGCAGAACGCCCGGCTGATGATTGGCGACGAGCTCGCGAACGAGCTCATGCATGCGGATGCGGGTGAGCGCGTCCAATGCGGCAAACGGCTCGTCAAGGAGCAGAAGCTCTGGTTGCTGCACCAGCGCGCGGGCCAGCGCGACGCGCTGGGCCTGTCCGCCGGACAGATTGCGCGGCCAATCGTCGAGACGGTCGCCGAGGCCCACCTCGGTCAACGCTTCGGCGGCGCGCTCGCGTGCGTCCGGCACCTGCAAACCAAGCGAGACGTTGCGCCAGAGGCTGTCCCAGGGCAGGAGCCGGTGCTCCTGGAATACCACCGCCGGCCGGCGCGGCGCGACGATGCGCCCACCCTGGATCGAGTCCAGACCGGCGAGCGCCCGCAGCAATGTCGTCTTGCCGCAGCCGCTTTCGCCCAGCAGGGCGACGAACTCGCCCCGTTCGATGCGCAGGTTCAGCTTTTCGATCACCACGCGGCTGCCGTAGCTGCGCACGAGATTGCTGACGGTGACGGCCGGTCCGGCTTCGAATGGAGCGGCCGGCAGCGAAGCGATGTGAGCGTTCATCGTGCTGCCCCGTAGTTCGGATGCCAGGCGAGAAGGCGCCGTTCGAGAAAGCGTGCAATTCCATCGGCCGCGACGCCGATGAGCGCATAGATCACGATGGTCAGCACGATCACGTCGGTGCGCAGGAATTCACGCGCGTCCATGGCGAGAAAGCCGATGCCCGACTGCGCGCCGATGGTTTCAGCGACGACCAGCGCAAGCCATGCCGTCGCCAGTGCATAGCGGACGCCGGTCAGGATCGAGGGCAATGCGCCGGGAAGGATGATCCGACGGATCAGCTGAATGGAGCTCAGGCCCTGGACGCGACCGAGCTCGAGCAATTTGGGATCGACCTGGCGGATACCGAGCACCGTGTTGATGTAGATCGGGAAGGTGACGCCGAGGGCCACCAGGAAGATCTTCTGGGTCTCGCCGACGCCAAGCCAGACGATGACCAAAGGCAGCGCTGCGAGGAACGGGATGGCCCGGATCATCTGCACGCTGCGGTCGATCAGAGCTTCGGCGATGCGGGAGAAGCCGACGAGAATGCCGAGGCCGCCGCCGATGGCCGTGCCGATCACGAATCCCGCCGCCGCCCGCAGCAAGCTCACGCCGAGATCGTTCAGCAGTGTGCCCGTGGTCGCAAGCTTGAAGGCGGTGCGGATCACCTTGCTCGGTGCGGGCAGAACTTGCGGCGAGAGCCATCCTGCCTGCGCCAGCCATTCCCAGATGACGACCAGCACCACCGGCGCCAGCCACGACAGAAGCTGAAGGCCGCGAGTGCCAGGCTTGCTCTTCGCGGCGGCCGGAGCGAGTGCGCCGCCGCTGCTTTGCGATGCCGGCGCGCGGTCCGCACCGATCGCGGTGCGGTCGATGCCGCTCAGTTCCAGATTGCTCAAGACGCGAGACCTCGTTTCACGCACTGCATTTGATGCAGAAGGCGTGACGGCAATCACCTGCCGTCTCCACAAAATGTCCCACGAAATCGGGCTGGCAGAAATAGAGCGGTATTTCAATTGTCGTCGGCTCCGGAGTGATCTGCTGTCGTCGCCGCGCGGATGCGCGACAAAGAAAATCTTTTGATGCAGGTCTGCTTGAACTTGCGGCGGCGATTAGCGAGAACGCTCAAAGTCGAGAGAGTTACGGGAGAGCATGATGACGGCTGCACCTCTTCGCTTCGGCATCTGGGCGCTGGTGCATGGGCCGCGTGCCGCGCATCAGGACCCGGAAGAGCCCTACGATGCCTCCTGGGAGCGCAATCGGGATCTGATCCTTGCAGCCGAGGAGCTCGGGTATGATTCGACGCTGATCGCGCAGCACACGATCAATCCGCATCAGGAAGATCTCGATCAGCTCGAAGCCTGGAGTGCTGCTGCGGCGATCGCGGCGCTGACCAAGCGCATCGAGATCATTGCCGCCATCAAGCCATATCTCTATCACCCCGTGGTGCTCGCCAAGCTCGCGCTCGGCATCGAGAACATCAGCCGCGGCCGGTTTGCCATCAATCTGGTCAATGCCTGGAATCGTCCGGAGCTGGAGAAGGCGGGGATCGGCTTTCCCGATCACGATGCGCGCTATGCTTACGGTAAGGAATGGATCTCCGTCGTGTCCCGCCTGATGGAGGGCGAGCGCCTGAATTTCAGCGGCGATCACTTCAACGTCACGGACTATGCGCTGCGGCCGACCAGCCTCTACCGCAAGCGTCCGGCCATCTATGTCGGCGGGGAGTCCGAGCCCGCGCGCGATCTGGTCGCCGCTCATGGCGATGTCTGGTTCATCAACGGCCAGCCGCTCGATGATGTCGCCGGCCTGATCGCCGACGTCGCCGCGCGGCCGCGCGGTTCAGCGCCGCCATTGCGCTTCGGATTGTCCGCCTTTGTCGTCGCACGCGAGACCCGGGAGCAGGCGCAGGTCGCCTATGAGCGCTTGCTCAGCCTAGCGGCCAAGGACGCGCCGATGAAGGCAATCCAGAAGCAGAACACCGACCCGAAGGTCGTGATGATGCAGACCATGCAGAAGACGCCGCGGGTCGGCAGCAACGGCGGAACGGCCGCGGGGCTGGTCGGCAGTTACGATGAGGTGGCGGCGCGCATCGAGGCGTTCCATGCCGCCGGTATCGAACTCTTCATGCTGCAATTCCAGCCGTTCGAGGCCGAGATGCGGCGTTTTGCAGAGGAGATAATCCCCCGTGTCCGAGCCAGACGATCGGCCAGGCCTGCTGCGAAGCTAGCCCATCCCATAGGATAGGCGGTCGCGACGATCAGGCCGAGGCGACTGCCGGCGGTCGCTTCGCATAGCGGCTCGCTGGTCGTGGCAGTCCGAAATGGTCGCGCAACGTCGTGCCCGTGTACTCGGTCCGGAACAGTCCGCGCGTCTGCAGGATCGGCGCCACGTTATCGACGAAGGTCTCCAGTCCCGTGAGCAGAACGTCCGGCATCAGGTTGAAGCCGTCCGCAGCGCCGGCCTTGAACCAGGCTTCGATATCGTCTGCGATCTGCTCCGGCGTACCCACGATGATGCGATGACCCACGCCGCCTCCGAGCGCGCGGATCAGCTGGCGGACGGTGAGGTTGCCGCGGCGGGCGATGTTCACGGTGCCCTGGAATATGGTGTGGTTGGCGTTCGCCGGAAGCGGCAACGGATCGGGCAGCGGTTTGTCGAGCTCGAGCAGGGCGGGGTCGATCTGAAGCGTGCCGGCGAGACGCGCCAGGCTGAATTCGATCGGCACCAGCTCCCAGAGCTCGTCCTGCCGCCGCTTCGCCTCGGCCTCGGTGCTGCCGATGACCGTGGCAAGCCCGGGCCGGGTGACGATGGAATCGCCGGAACGACCGTAAGCTGCGGCGCGCGTGCGCAGGTCGCGCGCGTAGGCAACGCCTTCCTCGATCGACTGCGCCAGTGTGAACACGGCTTCCGCATAGGCGGCGGCGAAATCGCGCCCATCATTGGAGCCGCCGGCCTGCACGGTAACAGGCCGCCCTTGCGGTGAGCGTGGAACGTTCAGCGGTCCGGCCACCGTATAATGGGGGCCGCGATGCGCGATCGTGTGCACCTTCGACGTATCGATAAATCGCGCGCTCGCCGTGTCGCCGACGAAGGCGTCGTCCTCCCAACTGTCGAACAGCGCGTGGACGACCTCCGTGAATTCCTTGGCGCGCTCGTCGCGGGCCTTGTGCTCCAAGGCACCGGTGAGGCCGAAGTTGCGGCTCGAAGCAGCATCTGCGGTGGTGACCGCGTTCCAGCCCGAACGGCCGCCACTGGCATGGTCGAGCGACACGAAGCGGCGCGCAATGTTGTAGGGCTCATTATAGGTCGTCGACACCGTCCCGATCAGGCCGACATGCGTTGTGGCGGCCGCGACCGTTGCCAGAATGATGGTCGGCTCCAGCGACGTGAACGACCGGTAGTCGATGCGATCATTCACGGCCGGCGAATCCGCCAGAAAAATCGCGTCGAGCTTGCCGCGCTCGGCAATCTGCGCCACCCGGACGTAATGACCGAGATCAAAGAAAGCCCGCGGATCGCTGGCCGGTAATCGCCAGGCCGATGGATAGACGCCGGAGTGGAGGAGGTTGACGTTCAGGTGCAGCTGGCGCGGAGACATAAAGATTCCAAAGGTCGGCGGCCGAAGCGCAAATTGCCGGAGATCAGGACCCCCTCGGGGTCCAGATCTTGATGGTCGTGGTGTCGAGCTTCACCGGGATCAGGCCCTCGGCGTGGAACGCATCGGCAATTCGCTGCTGCTCCGACAGGCCTGGTCCGGTGACCGCGCCGACCTGATAGGAACGGTGGCTATTGGCCTCCTCGACAATCGCCGCGTCGATACCCCAGAGCCCGGCCAGCAACGTGGCCGCGTCCTTCGGCTGGGACTTTACCCATTTTCCGGTTGCGGCAAGCTTGGTGAAGATCACATTCAGCACTTCGGCATGCTTGTCGGCATAGGCGGCGGAAGCGAGATAGTAGCGCTTGTAGCTCGCAAGGCCGTTGCTGCCATCGGACAGGATCCGGCCCTTGGTCTGATGCAGGGC
Source organism: Bradyrhizobium sp. IC4060 (assembly GCF_020193715.1). Lineage (NCBI taxonomy): Bacteria > Pseudomonadati > Pseudomonadota > Alphaproteobacteria > Hyphomicrobiales > Nitrobacteraceae > Bradyrhizobium > Bradyrhizobium sp. IC4060. The sequence continues at coordinate 17,049 of NZ_JADYVJ010000028.1, forward strand.
GCTGGTCAGGAACGGATCCCAGGCAACCCAGGCGTCGACATTGTTGCTGACGAAAGCCGCGCGTCCATCGGCCGGTGTCAAATAGGCAGGCGTGATATCCTTGAAATTCAGCCCCGATTTTGCCAGCGCCGCAAGCAGCAAATAGTGGCTGCCGGCGCCCTTGGTCACCGCGACCTTCTTGCCCTTCAAATCAGCTATTGTTTTGATGGCCGACGACTGCGGCACGATGATCGCCTGCGCCGCCGGCGAGGCGGCTTCCTCGGCGATATAAGCGAGCTTGGCGCCGGCGGCCTGCGCGAAGATCGGCACCGTGTCGGCGACATCAGCGCCGAAATCGATGCTGCCGATGTTGATGGCTTCCAGTAGCGGCAGGCCGCTGGTGAATTCGTGCCAGGAGATGGTGACGCCGAGCGGCGCGAGCGCCTTCTCCAACTCGCCGTTCGTCTTCAGGATCGCCGTCAGCGTCGAGGATTTCTGATAGCCGATGCGGATCTCTTCGGACATCGCGGGCTGAACGGACGCCATGGCGAAGATGCCGAGCGCGGCCGCGGCGAGGGTCCGCAGGCGGGAGTTGAAACCAGACATGAACAATGATCCTGAAGCTAAGCCGCTTAGGCGACGCGTTTGAAAAACTGCAGGCCGCAATGTGCAGGCAAGCTTGGCCCTGTTGCAATTTCCGAATGCGGTGCAGTTGGAGAAGGAAGCGTCTCTGACCGGACACAATCTGAGAAAGGAATTTTCCACGCGATGCAGCTTGTTGTCTAAAATCGGCCCGCCCACTATTCGGCGGCGATCCGATCGCAGCGCGTCGACTGAGTGCCGAAAACCCACGCCGGGATGCGTCGTGTGCAGCCGCGGACCGCGTCCCGGGAACAGCTTTTCGCGCAGTGTGCCGTCGCGATAGGCGGTCTTGTAGACGCCGCGCGATTGCAGCTCCGGCACCACGAGATCGACGAAGGCGTTCAGCGATTCCGGCGCGACCAGGCGGAACAGGTTGAAACCGTCGACGTCGGTCTCGTCAGCCCAGGAGATCAGCTCGTCGGCGACGTCCTGCGGCGAGCCGACCACGAAGGGTGACCTCGCGCCGGCGCGGCTCAATCTGGCGAGGTCGCCGACCTTGACCGGCCGGTCGCTCCGGACCGTGAAATTCTCGACCATCGACTGGATGGCGTTGCTCTCAACATATTCGATCGGCTGGTCGGGCCGATAGGTCGAGAAGTCGATGCCGGTCCAGCCCGACAGCAGGGCGAGCTGGCCGGTCTGGTCGACATGGCGTGCGTAGTCCGCGAGCAGGTCGTTCGCCTCGTCCCGTGTCGGCGCCGCGATCACGGTCGCGCCGGCAAACAGGCGGATGTCGTAGGGATCGCGGCCGTAGGCCTTGGCGGCTTCGCGTATCTCGCGAACGGCACGCGCAAGCATCGGCTTGGTCTGGCCGTTGAGAAAGATCGCTTCCCGCGTGCTGAGCCGCGAAGGCGCGGCCGCGCTTGGAGGTGCCGGCCTGATACAATAGCGGCGTCCGCTGCGGCGAAGGCTCGGCGAGATGGATGCCGTCGACCTTGAAGTAGGGGCCTTCATGAAGAACCCGGTGGAGCTTTGTGGGGTCCGTGAAGATGCGGCTGCCGCGGTCGCGCCGAACCGCATCGTCCTCCCAGCTTCCCTCCCATAGCTTGTAGGCCGCGGTGAGAAAGTCCTCGGCCGCGTCATAGCGGTCGTCGTGGGCGCGCCCGGCCGGAAGACCCATGCCGCGCGCGCCGCTATCGAGATAGCGGGTGACGAGGTTCCAGCCGATCCTGCCCCGGGTCAGATGGTCGAGCGTCGAAAATGTGCGCGCGAGCTGATAGGGATGCTCGAAGGTGAGATTCGAGGTGATGCCGAAGCCGAGATGGTTGGTGACGAGCGCCATGGCGGACACGAGCAGCGTCGGGTCGGCGTTGGGCAGTTGAACAGCGTGCAAGGTGGCGGCATCGCCAGTGCCGCCATATACGTCGTACACCCCGAACACGTCGGCCAGGAAGATGCCGTCGAGCAGTCCGCGTTCTGCGGTCCTCCCACGCACGAACGTTTGCTGCCAAGTCCGGTCTGCAGAAGTCGTCGATCAGCTTAGCGGGCTCATTTGCCATGTCATAACGCCTCAGCCCTATCGACAACTGGGGAGGGGACACTCCGCTAGCGCGCTAGTGATCAAGGACTTCTGGCAAGCGTGCTGTACCAGGAGTCGTGCCTGCCAACTCTCGCGTTCTCCCCGCCTTCGCGTCGAGCCTGCGCAAGGCCACTACGCCCAATAGCCCAATCAGGACTAGGACTGCTCCAGCTCCGATCAGCCAGTACGCGAGCGTGACATCATCCACAGCCGCTGCTTTCGCTTTCGATTTGGCCACTTCAAGAGATCTCTTTACGGGGCGGAGAGATGACGGTCTGCGGACGCGCGACGCAGCGCGCGTGCCCGATCATTCCCTTGAACGATGCTCGCGAAGGGCGGCTGCTTCGAGCAGTCTCTCAGCCAGAAGCTTCTTCAGCTCTGCCTTCTCCTCTTCCAAGGCCTTCAGCCGCTCGGCCGTGGCGCCGTCCGTACGCATTGGCAGGTCAGTCATTCTCGACACTTGCTCTTTCCTCAAGGTCAACATAGCGCGTTCGCTGGCCAATCCTTCGACCGACTTCCGCCCCGCTTGGCCACGCCACGCGAGCAAAAATAGCTTCGTTGGTGGAGGCCCGACAAGTACCGAATGGGATATTGTTCGCTTATCACGTCCCGCCCATATCAAATTCCGGCAATTAGCCGACGCAATCTGTCAAGTAACCGCCGCTGGCCAGAGCCGTCTTTGGCATTTCATAAACACCGAAAGAGCTCGCGCGCTCCTGCTAATGCGGTCCGCTTGTCAACCTCAGGAAATATTGTTCAAAGCGGGTCACATATCGATCCAAACGTCACGGCACGAGACGGACGCAACGCTCTCTCGCGCGTCTGGTAGGTACGGAGATTCCAGGCAGTCATCGGCGCTCTCGAACGATACGAGAGTAGCTTGACTTCACGCGGTTCAGTTTCTGCATCGTCAGCCGCTGAACGATCGCGATGGAATTTGTCAGACGCGAAATCGGGTAAGTGGAGGAGCTGATACAGGCGCGCGAGATGCCCGTGTCTCAAGCATAGCGAAACGTTCCCGACCAATGATTGCGCCGCATATGCCGCGTGACCGTGCTTCAGGATGTGCGTTCCAAAGGCGCAGTCGATAAATGAGATCCGAGGTTGAGCCGCGGCTCGCCGAACCCATACCCCCACGTCAAGCTCCCACCACCAATGTAGTGGGGCACCCAATATTAGGACGCTAAGTTGCGGTCAACCCTGTGTCGCATCCAACGGTGCCGAATGCATCCTTGATGCTGACTAGGATCACCAACCACATCGCGGGCAATGACGCGGCTTGCGGTCACTGCCCGATCGAGTATCGGCGCATTCCCGCGCTTTACGCAGAATTGCTGCGTCTTAACCCCGGAAAACGCGCAACCCGAGCGCAAGTACAAGGCTACTCTGGCCGAGCCTGCCGAGCCGCAAGGCTGGAGCGGGAGAATGGCGTTTGTTCGAAGCGTACCGATCTGTTGTCGGGGCGGCACGCTCGGGTGCGTAACACGATTGTTAGTACGTTCCGTACGGTCTTTGTCGGAGTCGTGCCCGTAATTCCAGTATTCGTTATGGGGCCGGGCTTTGTGCATGCGCAACGCTGGGCGCAGTGGTCGAGTGTTTTGAGGGCGTCCGTCGTAGTTAAGGGTGTTGTTCTATTTATTGGAGTTCGCTCACGGGAGGGGCTCTCGTGAGAGCAGATGCTGAAGTGAAATATTGCGTAAGGTAGTGGAATGAGAATGGCGGGGGTGGGCGCCATTACTGGTGTGGTGCGAGATGCGAGCCAAAGTGGCGGCGGCATGGCTGCTGTTGCGTTGTCTTTGCATCATGCGTTGCTGGCGCAGCGAGTTGACGCTCGCTTGGTCTGCGGACTGGCGCCGGAACAAGATGTCGAACATGTCTACGTGGCGGGCCGAACCGTTGGCCCCATTGGCGTGATCCCAAAGCAATTGCTTTGCGGTGTGATCCATATTCACGGATTATGGACCCCTTTTGAATGCTGGGCGCAGCTACAAGCAAGGCGTAGTCAAGCCTTGCTAGTCATCAGTCCACATGGTGCGCTGTCGCCTCGTGCACTGGATCGCAAGCGCTTAAAGAAGCTTATGGCGTGGACTCTGTACCAGCGTAGAATAGTTCAGCGCGCCCATTTGCTGATTGCAAATTCAGAGCGAGAGCATGACCATCTTCGGAGATCCGGACTCACCTCACCCATTGCCATTATTCCTAATGGAGTCGATGGCCCGAAAATGCCTGTCATATCGTCGGAGAACGTAAACGCGGAGAGGAAAAAGGTCATTCTTTTTCTTGCGCGTCTCTGTCCCACGAAAGGAATTCCTGACCTGCTGGAAGCGTGGCGCGGCCTTGAGGATCGCCGTGGCTATGAACTGCATATCCATGGGTTTGGCGACCCAGGCTATCGCGCCTACTTGGAGGCGCGAATCCGACAACTCGGTCTCCGTCGCGACGTGAAGCTTCTCGGTCCACTATACGAGCGGGAGAAATGGGAAAAGCTTCACGCCTCCTCTATCTATGTGCTGCCGTCTTACACCGAGAGCTTCGGGATCACGGTTGCCGAGGCACTATCAGCAGGCCTCCCGGTCATCACCACCAGCGCAACGCCTTGGGCACACCTTGCGGAAAAGAACCTGGGTTGGATTGTCAAAAATGACGTCGGTCAGTTGCGACAAGCCTTGCGAGAAGCAGTGTCTCTTCCTCCATTTCAGCTGAAAGCGACAGCCGATGCGGCGCGGCACTACGCGGTGCAGTTTTCATGGCCTGATATTGCCGGCCAATATCTTAAAACTTTCGAATGGCTCTGCGATCAAACAGCGTCCAAGCCTGAATGGGTGAGCTTGGTCTAATGCGTATTTTGATTGTGACTCAGTATTTTTGGCCGGAGTCATTTGTTGTGAACGACCTGGTTCGATGGCTGACCAAGGCCGGACACTCAGTGACGGTCGCGACCGGCAAGCCGAACTATCCGACCGGCGAACTCGCACCTGGCTATACGCGCGATAAGGTTCAATGCGAAACGTTTGCCGGCGCACAAGTATTCAGAATCCCGAGCCGGCCGCGACACCAGGCTACGGCGCTCAATCTTGCCCTGAACTACCTGTCCTTCGCTTGGTCAGGTCTCCTGTGGTTCCCGCGGCTGCTCAAAAGGCAGGAGTTCGACGTTATCCTCGTGCTCGCGATGCCGATAACGGCGGCGCTTCCAGCTATTCTTCTGCGCTGGATCAAACGTTGCCACCTTGCGCTCTGGGTACAGGACTTGTGGCCGCAGGTCGTGACGTCGACCGGCTTTGTAGATAGCCGCTTCGTCGTAGCCATTCTTCATGTTCTAGTCAGATTCATTTATCGCGCCGCAGACACCGTTCTGGTCCAGTCAAACCAGTTCGTGGGGCCGATCGCCAAGATGATTCCAAAGAAGAAGATATTCGTCCTCCCGAATTTTGCTCCCCCGAGTGACGAAGTGCTTCCATTGCCGCTTGCTATCGCGGGCTTGTTTCCGCGCCGGTTTTCGGTGGTGTTTGCAGGCAATCTTGGCAGAGCCCAGTCGCTGTCCACGATCGTCCACGCGGCGCGCATTCTTCGGTTTCACCCTGAGATCCTGATCGTGGTCGCCGGAACGGGCAGCCATGCCGAGACGCTTAGAGAGTCAGTCACTGCTGCTAAGCTAACGAACGTCCAAATGATCGGCATGCTGGATCGCCGCATGATGCCGGAATTGTTCAGGCATGCGGACTGCCTCCTCGTGACTCTCGGCGATCATCCAGCTCTCAACGCAACCATTCCAAGCAAAATACAGGCCTACATGAAAGCGGGCAGGCCGATCGTCGGCGCTATTAACGGCGCGGCTGCGGATCTGATCGTAAGCGCGGGAGTCGGCCTCACTGTTCAAGCCGGAGATGGGGCTGGCCTCGCGCAAAGCATACTCGCTCTGACGAAAATGCCTGCAATCGAACGGCTGGAAATGGGTCGAGCCGGCCGCGCGTATTACGAAAAACACTTTGATGCGGATCAGGTGCTGAGCCGGCTACTGGGAATTTTGCAAAGAGAAATGAGTTGCCATGCCTAAGACTAAAGTCCTTATCCTGGGCGCCAGCGGAATGTTAGGCGCCGCTGTATTCCGCTCCTTTCTTGCATCCGCCGATTTCGAGGCGGTTGGAACCATAAGGGACAAAGTGGCTCTGGGCTTCTTCTCGTCGGTAGCATCGGCGCGCCTGCTGCATTTGGATGTCCTTGACGAGGACGCGCTTGTCTCGCTTCTGGATCGGGAGCGTCCTGCCGCGGTTATCAACTGTATCGGCCTTGTGAAGCAGCTTGCGTCAGCGGCCGACCCGCTGGTCACTCTACCGATCAATGCGATTTTTCCACACCGGCTTGCCCGCATCTGCTCCTTGATTGGCGCCCGGCTGATTCACATTAGCACCGACTGCGTCTTCTCCGGATGGAAGGGAAATTACACGGAAGGTGACGTCACCGACGCTCAAGACCTATATGGCCGATCAAAACTCTTGGGAGAGCTCGTTGACTACGACCATGCTGTGACGTTGCGCACGTCGATTATCGGCCGGGAACTCTACAGCGCTCATTCGCTCGTCGAGTGGTTTCTTTCCCAGCAAGACGCCGTCAAGGGTTACGCAAAAGCCATTTTTTCCGGGCTGCCGACAGCGGAACTCGCTGCAGTTATTCGCGATGTCGTCCTGCCGAACAAAGATCTCGCGGGGCTCTATCACGTCTCTGCAGCGCCGATCTGCAAATTCGATCTGCTGCACCTTCTCGCGCGTCAGTACGGAAAGCGAATTGAAATACTGAAGGACGATCAGACGAAGATTGATCGTTCTCTCAACTCTGAGAAGTTTCAGAGAGAGACAGGCTATCGCGCGGCTGATTGGCCGGAACTGATCCGGCGATTGTATGAAGCTGATTTGCGTCGAGAGATGAATAATGTTTGACAACAAGACATTGATGATCACTGGCGGTACGGGCTCGTTTGGGAACGCCGTCTTGCGTCGCTTTCTCCACACGGAGATCGGAGAGATTCGCATCTTCAGCCGCGACGAAAAGAAGCAAGAAGATATGCGTACGGAGCTTAGGAACCCCAAGCTTAAGTTCTTCCTGGGCGACGTTCGAGACTACGGAAACGTTCGTGATGCGATGAAGGGCGCCGACTATATCTTCCATGCCGCAGCGCTGAAGCAGGTGCCCTCCTGTGAATTCTACCCGATAGAAGCCTTGCGCACCAACGTGATTGGCACGGAGAACGTGCTGCAGGCGGCGATAGAGACGGGCGTGGAGCGCGTTGTCTTCCTAAGCACAGATAAGGCGGTCTACCCCATCAACGCCATGGGTCTGTCGAAGGCCATGGCAGAGAAGGTTGTGCTGGCGAAATCGAGGGTGGCCGGGGACACGATCATGTGTATTACCCGATACGGCAATGTGATGGGCTCCCGCGGCTCCGTCATTCCATTGTTCATGCAGCAGATCAAGAACGGCCTCCCCCTCACCGTGACAGACCCCAATATGACTCGGTTCCTGATGTCGCTGGAAGAGTCGGTCGAGCTCGTCGTTCATGCGTACCAGCACAGCAGGCCAGGCGATATTTTCGTACAGAAGGCTCCAGCCGCCACCATGGGTGATCTGGCGATTGCACTGAAAGAGCTGTTTGGAGCGAGCAATGCGGTTAATATCATTGGCACTCGGCACGGAGAAAAGCTGTTCGAGACGCTCATTGGCCGCGAAGAAATAATGAGGGCCAGTCATTCAGACCGGTACTTTCAGATCCCTGCAGACAACCGCGACCTGAATTACGATAAGTTCTTTGTGGAGGGTGAAGTGGAGCTCTCGACAGTGGACGACTACACATCTCACAACACTCATCGCCTCACCGTTGAAGGCCTTAAGGAGCGCCTGTTATCTCTCGATTTTGTCCGGGCCGAACTTGGACGATCGTCCGATCGGCCTGCTCTGTCCGTGTTGTGAAAAAAGGAGCGGCTCAGCAAATGAAGGTGATGACATTGGTCGGAACGCGGCCAGAGCTCATCAAGATGAGCCGCGTCATTGCGGAATTCGACGCTCAGCTTGATCATGTTCTGGTCCATTCGGGACAGAACTATGATTTCGAGCTGAACCAGATCTTCTTCGATGAACTTGGAATCCGCAAGCCCAATCACTTTCTGGGAGTGAACAACGAAACGCCTGCCAGGGCGATAGCGGATGTCATCGCGAAAACCGACGACGTCCTGAACACGGAAAAACCGGATGCTCTGTTGCTATACGGCGACACGAATACCTGTCTGGCTGTCATTGCCGCGAAACGGAAGCAGATTCCCGTCTTCCATATGGAAGCCGGGAACAGATGCTTCGACCAGCGGGTGCCGGAGGAGTTGAACCGGAAGGTGCTGGATCATCTTAGCGACGTAAATCTCGTGCTCACGGAGCACGCGCGTCGCTACCTGCTCGCAGAGGGGATCCGGCCGGAGACTATTATGAAGACCGGCTCCCACATGCAGGAGGTGCTTCAGTTTTACATGCCGAAGATCGAGGCGTCCGATGTTCTGACGCGACTTGGCCTGGACGAGCGAAAATTCTTCCTCGTGAGCATTCACCGCGAAGAAAACGTCGATAGCGTCGAACATTTGCGCGACATCCTGGGCACGTTACGGGATTTGTCGACTACCTATGGATACCCCGTCCTGGTTTCCACGCATCCTCGGACCCGCAAGCGGCTCGATGCGCTCGGGCAGATGGAAATGGATGATCGGATCGTGTTCGCGAAACCGTTCGGGTTTATCGATTACATTCGTCTTCAAATGGGTGCACTGTGTGTACTCTCCGACAGTGGTACCATCACTGAGGAGGCATCGCTCCTCAACCTTCCAGCGATAACAATTCGCAATGCACACGAGAGACCCGAAGGCATGGACGTGGGGACGCTCGTCATGAGCGGGCTGAAGAGCCGGCGCGTCTTGGAGGCGGTGCAGGTCGTCATCAATCATCACCAAACAAGCTCCCGGACATTCAAGACAGTGCCGGACTACGAAACCGGGCCGGTCTCAAAGCAGGTGCTTCGCATCGTGTTGAGCTATGTCGACTACGTCAACAGAACCGTCTGGCACAAAGCTTCAGGCGGAGGATAACGTTGTCAGGTCCCGACGATGCTCTCTAGTATGATATTGGCCGCTGGCAGGCTGCGCTTGCTAGACGCTAGCGCGATTGTTTTGATTTGTTGAGGAATCGCGGAGGCTATGACGCAGCCAAAACAGAACCACTCAATGCTCGGTCGAGCTGCCCGAAAGTTGTGGGTATTTAAAGAGCTGTATGCACAGATCGGTGTGCTCCAAGACCAAGTTGCGGCCTCGACCGGCCGTGAAGCCCAAGCCTTGCGGGAATTGGAAAGCATCCGGAGCGAACTGGCAGCATCATCCGGCCGTGAAGCCCAAGCCTTGCGGGAATTGGAAAGCGTCCGGAGCGAACTGGCAGCATCGTCCGCCCGTGAAGCCCAAGCCTCGCAGGAATTGGAAAGCATCCGGAGTGAACTGGCAGCTTCGTCCGCACGTGAGTCCCAAAGTTCACGGGAATTGGAAAGCGCCAAGGGTCAGCTTGCCGCCTCAAACGACCGAGCCGATAGTCTCGCTCGTAGCTTAGCAGATGTCGCTCGACTCCAGGAACATGTCGCGGAGCTCAGCGCGCATATCCACGAACATCTCCCTACGCTCGGCAATCTTCTCCTGGGCCGTTTCGCGGAAGCTCAGGCGGTATTTACCAGCCAAATGCCGCTATTAACCGCAAACCTTGTTGCCCTTCGCAGTGGACAAGATGAGCATTTCCGGAGCCTTCGCAACCGGCTAAACGGATCGGTTGCTGGAGCCGGCATGGCGGCGGCGGATCGTTTTCTCGACCTTTTGGAAGCCTCGCTGACGGGCACGCTGCACCCGGATGTCTCACAGGCCCCCTGGGCGAAAGATGTCTTCGACCCCGCGCGCCGGGCGGTTGGACGAGACTGGCCGTCGCGGGCCGAGACGATGATCGGCACGGCGCGAATGCGAAACTTGCGGGTCCTAACGCAGCGTGCGCTCCAAGAAAGCGTGCCAGGCGATCTTATCGAGACTGGGGTTTGGCGTGGGGGCGCGTGCATCTACATGAGGGGCATTCTGGCAGCGGCCGGAGACACAAGCCGCCGGGTATTTGTCGCAGATAGCTTTCGCGGCCTACCTGCTCCTGACGAAGCCGCCTACCCCGCGGACGCCGGCGACCAGCACCACACGTTCGCGCAGCTCGCCGTCTCGCGCGCAGAAGTCGAGGCCAATTTTCGTCGGTACGCGTTGCTGGACGAACAAGTCGTGTTCTTGGAGGGATGGTTCAAGGACACCTTGCCAACCGCCCCCATCGAAAAATTGGCCGTTCTGCGGCTCGATGGCGACATGTACGAAAGCACGATCAATACCCTCAGCGCACTCTACGGGAAAGTGTCTCCAGGCGGATTCGTGATTGTCGACGATTACATCCTCAAGGCCTGCGCCCAGGCCGTGGATGACTTCCGAGCTCGTTATGGAATTGTAGCACCTATGCACGAAGTCGACGGCGCGGCAATTTGGTGGCAGGTGCCAAAGGATTCGTCTGCCGAATCTCCGGCCAATCTCGGCGGTGAGGCATGAACCGCAACGTTCCCAAGGAAAGCCTGCCGGTGGCCGGAAAACGTCCATCACGATTGCCGAAACTCGCCGTGGTCACCACGGCTGCGCCTCCGTCTGCGAGTGGACAAGCGAGAGTTCTGGAGCATCTCATGGTACCTGCAAGAGTTGCTCCTCCGGTCTACCTCACGGATCAACTTCAAGCGCTCGAGGCCGATGGCCACCGCTTCGGCAGCTATCATTCGCTTGGTGCTCCCCGCCATCAATTGATATCTCGCGCACCCGTAGCGTTGCGGAAATTAAACAATTATGGTGGGTTGCTGCGCAGCGCGATGTCGAGAACGAAGGAAATTACGTCGATCCTGCGGGACGAGCCGGTCGATGCGATCGTGGGCTGCACGGCCAGTCCGTTCGACCTTCCCGCAGCTTACTTTGCGTCGCGGCGGCTCAAGGTGCCCTTCGTCGCCTATCTGTTCGATGACCCCATCTTTCAGTGGGAGCCAGGCATCTACCGGTGGCTAGCGCGTTTTTGGGAGCCGATATGGGGCCGCGGCGCCGGCGCCATAATCGCCCCGAACGAAGTCCTGGCGAACGACGTGCGCGCGCGTCTTCCGGCGGCGAAGATCTATATTGTGAGAAATCCCGTAGACCCTGCGGCCTTCTCCAATGAGCCCACCGGCATACCGCAGGATGAGCCGGAACGACACGCCGGACGGCCCTGCCGTTTACTGTACACGGGATCAGTGTATTCGGCGCAGGCGAGCGCCTTTCGCAATCTGAACGCGGCGCTTAACCGGTTGGCGGGCCGCTTCGAACTCCACGTCTACACCTCTCAGCCCATTACTGCGCTGGCCGCAAGCGGCCTTGACGGCCCCTATGTGCACCATCATGCACATACTTCCCAGTCGACCGCGCTGTCGTTGCAACGAAATGCGGACGTCCTTTTTCTACCGCTGTCATTCGACTCCGCGATTCCCGAGGCGATCCTATCATCTTCGCCCGCCAAACTCGGAGAGTATCTCGCCGCCGGCACTCCTATCCTGGTTCATGCGCCTACCGGGTCCTTTGCGACCGAGCTCCTGCGGAAGGCTAACGCCGCCCTGATTGTCGACACCTCCGATCCAGATCGGCTGGTCGCGGCGTTGACCACGATTTCCAACGATCGCAAACTTAGGCACGGTCTCACCGAGAACGCAGCACTCCTTGCCGAGGAATTCCACGTGGAGCGGGCGCGAGATGCGTTTTGTTCAGTCATCTCGTCGTTGGATCGCTGAATGACCGTGCGCCGCAAGATACTCTTTGTAGCGATGCACAATAGCCCGCACACCGCGCGATGGATCGATATCGCGACGGATCTGGGTTATGACCTCCATATTTTTCCGCTCGAGCCGAGCACTCCACATCACAAGCTGCGGGATTTGACGCTTCACGTTCCGGTCCTGGACGAACCGCCAAAAGAGGCCGTGAAGGAAGCCCGCCGGAAAGGTATCCGTTCTCGCGTCCTCAACTTCCTGCGTCTCCTGCGATCCGACCCAGCATATGCCTTGAACCGCATCAAGCAAGCAATGTTGATGAGTCCGACAGCGGAAGTTATCGACGTTGAGCCGCCGCCCTTTGACACCACAAGTTCGGGCGTGAAAATTCGACACTTGTCGACTTTTCAGACTATCGGCGCCATTGCCGATGTCACGGAAACCGTTCGCCTCGGACGCGATGACGAGAGTAATCAAACCACACTGCGCATTCATGGTCCTGACGTGCTTGCCTCTCTCATCAGCAAGCTCAAGCCGGATTTGATCCACTCGATGGAGTTTCAACATTCGGCCTATCTCGTGCTCGCTGCGCGCGATCGTATCAAAGGTCCGTTTCCTCGCTGGCTCGCGACTAACTGGGGCAGCGATATCTTTTTATTCGGCCGGCAACCCGACCATGCGCGGCAGATCCGGCGGGTGTGCGAAGCTATCGATCTCTACTCCTGCGAATGCCATCGCGACCTCGCACTTGGACGGGAATTCGGATATCGCGGACCGGACCTGCCGGTTCTGCCGAATTCCGGCGGCATGGACATCAACCATGTCCTGTCGCTCCGTGATCCAGAGCCCCCCTCGAGGCGCAAGCTGATCATGGTCAAGGGTTATGATCATTTTGCCGGGCGCGCGATGGTGTCGCTTGCGGTGCTCGAGCGCTTTGCCGAGCAGCTGAAGGATCACACGATCGTTCTGTTCTCGGTCAGTGCAAAACCACGCGTCCGCGCGCTAGAACTTGCCGAGGCGGGAATCCTCAATATCAAGGTGATCGATTGGGCCACGCATGACGACATCCTGCGACATTTCGGCCAGGCGCGGATATATCTCGGGATCAGCATCTCTGACGCTATTTCGACGTCGGTGCTGGAAGCAATGGTGATGGGAGCGTTTCCGATCCAGACCAATACCTCGTGCTGTGAGGAATGGTTTGTTCACGAAAAGACCGGCTTTGCCATCCCGCCGGACGATTTTGAGAAGATATGCGAGCGCTTCGCAACCGCCTTGACCGACGACAATCTGGTTGACGCTGCTGCTATCGAGAATTTCGAAATCATAAAATCGAGACTGGCGGTCGAAGTGCTACGTCCGAAGATGGATGAGTTCTACCGACGGGCATTTGCCCAATGATTGCGAACTGCGTGTTGGTGTTCAAAGCATGAAGGTACTTCAGCTTAATTCATCCGACCTGATCGGAAGTCGTTTTAACGGCTTCGACGTTCGCCACTTACTCGCGGCGGACGGGATCGAAACGCATCATCTAGTCTGGAACAAGCTGAGCGACAGCAACGCCTCGAGCAAGTTTTTTAGAATTCCTCGCAGTCGCGACCTGACGAAAATGTTAGGAAGAATCGAGCGGGCGTATTCCATTCACTCGCGCCTCCAACTTCAATCGTTCACGCTGCCGCTGCATCGTGCGTTTCGCGAAGCAGACGTGGTTCACTATCACATCATTCACGATGGCTATTTCGGACTTGATGCGCTGCCCTGGCTCAGCCGGCTCAAGCCGAGTATCTGGACTTGGCACGATCCCTGGCCGATGACGGGGCACTGCATCTATCCGCTGGGCTGCGAAAGGTGGAGAATCGGCTGTGGGGAATGTCCGAGGCTGGACCTCGTGTTCGAGATGCGCCGCGATCGCACGGCCCAGGATTTTGAGTGGAAACAGCGGCTGATCCACAAGAGCGACATCGATGTTGTGGTTGCATCCGAGCATATGCGGCGGATGGTGCAATCATCGCCGATCGGTCGGGGCATCCGGCTGCATTGCATTCCCTTCGGCATCGACCTGCAGAAATTCTGTCCAGGCGATGGCGCCGCCGCGCGAGCGCGCCTCGGGGTGCTGCCAAACCGGTTGGTGATAGGCGTGAGGGCTTTCCCCGACAGTCCATACAAAGGCTTTGACTTCTTCCTACAAGCCCTTCGCCGTCTGGGAGAAATCAATGTCCCGCTCTGTATCGTAGCGACCCACGCCAAGGAAAAGCTCAACGAATTCATCGGAACGCATCAGATCATCGATTTGGGATGGACAAACGACGAGGCGTTGATTCTCGACACCTTCAAGGCTGCCGATTTTTTCGTCATGCCGTCGACCGCGGAAGCGTTCGGCATGATGGCGATTGAGGCGATGGCGTGCGGGAAAGCGGTAATCGTATTTGACGGCACCTCCCTGCCCGAAGTCGCCCGGGCTCCTGATGTCGGTATATCGGTCCCGATGGGGGATATCGATGGCCTCGCCGCGGCCATACGCCGCCTTGCCGCCGATGAAGCGGAAAGACGTGCGCGAGGATCGGCGGGGCGGACCACCGCCGAAGATTTGTACGGCGATCGACTATTTGCCTGGCGGCTGGCCGGACTGTACCGGTCCGTGGCCGACAAGCATGCCTTGAACAGTCCCAGCGAGGCTGCGTCACAATGAAGACGCTACTGCTCACCGACATACCGCCCTCCAGCAACCTCACGGCCGGGATTGTCACAGCGCAAATGTGCCGGTTCGTCCCCGCCGGAGAATTGGCGATTTTTTGCGTGCAAAACCGCCATCTGAGCCCGGAGCCTTATCCGGACCTGGCTGATCTCCCGATACGCTTTGTGGTCAAACCTAACGAACTCAGCTGTCGCAGCATTCGGGGGATTTCGGTTGGATCGGTTGGCGCGACCGCAATCGAGACGTTCCGCCGCCGGACCAGGATTTCGCCGCTGGTGCGGCAGGCTGTCGCCTACGGCAAAGAACAGAACGTCTCATCCCTCTGGGTCATCCTTCAGGGCCAAACCATGGTCCGAATGGCCGCTGGGGTTGCAGACGGACTCGGCGTTCCGCTCCGCGCCCAGATTTGGGATCCGCTGGATTGGTGGCTCCGGGCTCACGGTGTCGATCGTTTCAACCGCAGATGGGATCTCGCCGCCTTCGACCGAACGATGCGAGCAGCGACCGCCTGTGCTGCCGCCTCGTGGGCCATGGCCGGGCAATACGAAGAGCTCTATGGGACACCGAGCCAGGCCATCATTGCCTCGCTCGATCGGTCTATCGCGCGACGGCCAGAGCTGGCATTGCGAACCACCGGCGAACTGGTGATCGGAATGGCCGGCCAATTTTATGCCAATGAAGAATGGCTTGCGCTCGTGAGGGCGCTCGAACTCGCTCGTTGGCAAGTGGCCGGCCGTCGAGTAACCGTTCGCGTATTCGGGCATCAGCGCCCGATAGCCATACCAGACGATCATCTTGATTTTCTTGGTTGGCAATCGCAGGCGAAATCCGTGGAGCTATTGTCGGATTCGTGCGACATTCTCTACTGCCCGTACCCCTATGCGACTTCGATGGCCGACGTCGCCAAACTCAGTTTCCCATCCAAAATCCCAACCTACCTCGCCGCGGGCAGACCAATCCTTTTCCACGGGCCGGACTATGCAGGTCCTGCGCAATACCTGAAATCGACGGGCGCCGGGTTCATTTGCCAGTCCATGGACCCCGACGCCGTATATGATGGCTTGATGCATTTGGTCGAGGATGCCCAGCTCTATGCGCATCTCGCCCTTTCTGCTCAGGAATCCTTCATGGCGGACTTTACCCTCGAACGCATGGAAGCCGGCGTGCGCCAGTTTCTTGGGTATCAAAAGCGGGACGTATGCCTTGAGTAGACATCAGATCGAAGTTGGGGCAGCTGCGCGCCAGTTGGGGATTTCCATGCAGAAGGTTCACGTGACTGGAATTTCCAGGATGCTCGGAGGCCCCACCTATCGTTCAGCGCGTCGTCGTGTTTTCGACCGACAAGATGCCATGGGCATGAGCAATGCGTTCATGGAAAAGCCGATGGCTGTCAAAGCAACCTCACTCGCACTCGACACGGACACGATCCTGTGTGCCAATCGCTACGGAAAAGTCATGGCCTCCCGCGGGTACGTGATCGCTTCTTTTGTGACGCACGCGAAGGCCGGCCCTTCGATCACGCCAACCGATCGGACGACACCTCCGAAAGCACGGAATTGCTCGATGTCCACCGCGTGGAAAACGGTCTTTTGAACCTGGATTTCGCCCAGGACGAACTCTCCCGGAAAAGTTGAACCTCAACAATGCAGCACCATCCAGCCTCGCTCGCCGAACTCGTCAAAGCACTGGGACGTCACCGCGTCCTTATCTTTCGTCTCGCGGCGCGGGAGTTCACACAGCGGTTTCGCGGCAGCATGCTCGGCGGCACCTGGGCGGTGCTGATGCCGCTGTTCACGGCGGCGGTGTATACCTTCGTTTTCAGCAAGGTGTTCCAGGCGCGCTGGCCAGGCATGTCTGACGGACCGTTCGACTTCGCCGTCATCTGTCTGACCGGAATGGTGGTCCATACGATATTCGCCGAGGCAGTGGCGCGCGCTCCTGCTCTTGTGCTTGGAAACGCAAGCTACGTCACAAAGGTGGTGTTCCCGCTCGAGATATTGCCAGTCGTTACCGTCCTTACGGCGCTCGTGAACGCAGGCATCGGCATCGCCATCGTCCTCATCGGCAACCTTCTGCTGAATGGAAAGATCTACTTCACTGTTCTGATGCTGCCGCTTGTGATCGCTCCTTATCTGCTGTTTGTGATCGGCTTGGTGTTCTTCTTTGCAGCCGCGGGCGTCTATCTACGCGACCTTTCGCAACTTGTCTCCTTGCTCATCACCGTGACGTTGTTCCTGACGCCGATCTTCTTTCCGATCGAGGCGATTCCAGAATCGTTCAGAGGCGTCATCCTACTCAATCCGCTCACCTTCGTGGTGCAACAAGCGCGCGACGTCACGATTTTCGGCCGGTGGCCGGATTTCGTCGGACTTACGATTTACAGTCTGGCGGCGCTGGCAGCGCTTGCATGCGGATTTTGGATTTTTCAGAGGTTAAGAAACGGATTCGCCGATGTCCTCTGACCTGGCCATTGCGGCCAAAGGCCTCTCAAAGGCGTATCTAATCTATTCCCAGCCCACCGATCGTCTGCTGCAGGGCGTAGTGCCACGTCTGCAACGGTATGTCCGCCCGGTGGCGCGCTGCTTCGGCGCTGAACTCGGCGAGAAGACCTATTTCAGTCGTCACTGGGCATTGCAGGAGCTCGACTTCAAAGTAGCCCGCGGTGAGACTGTAGGCGTGATCGGCCGCAACGGATCGGGCAAGTCGACGCTGTTGCAATTAGTATGTGGCACCTTGACTCCGACGGCCGGCGACGTTCAGGTCAAAGGAAGGGTCGCGGCGCTTTTGGAACTAGGGTCGGGTTTCAATCCGGAATATACGGGCCGCGAGAACGTGATTCTGAACGCCTCGGTGCTCGGACTGTCCCAGGAGGAGACTAGGGCACGAATGGACGACATCGTCGCTTTCGCAGATATCGGCGGCTTCGTGGACCAGCCGGTCAAGACATATTCCAGTGGCATGGCGATGCGGTTGGCGTTCGCCGTGATCGCCCATGTCGACGCCGATATTCTTATCATCGATGAGGCGCTGGCCGTCGGTGACGCCTATTTCCAGCAAAAATGCCTGCGCTGGCTGCGGCAATTCCGAGAGACCGGCACGGTTCTGTTTTGCGGTCACGACACCGGCGCCGTGATGAGTCTCTGCCAGCGCGCCCTCTGGCTCGACAAAGGACGACTGCAAATGGAGGGCACCGCCAAGGATGTCTGTGAGGCATATGCCGCGGCGATCCAGGCCCAGGCGATGGGTTTGCCGGAAAATGTTGTTCGATTGGCGCGCCCCCGCCCTCGTAAAGTCGCGGCCAGTCAGAACCAAACCTCCGACAAGGGGGCAGGGTCCTTGGCAATGCCTCCTGCTAAGGAAGGCGAGGCGGCCAGGAGGCCTCGGCCGCCTGCACCACAGGCGGAGCCGCCTATCTTTGACGTCCGCGAGGAGAGCAGCTCTTTCGGCAGCGGGCTTGCCGAAATTGTCGAAACAACGATGACGGCTCCGGACGGCACGCCACTGTCCTGGATCGAGGGCGGCGAGGCAATCGCGATAACCATTCGGATCAAGATCGCCGCGGATATGGAAAGTCCCATCGTCGGCTTTCATGTCAAAGATCGCCTCGGCCAACCATTGTTCGGGGACAACACATTTTTGAGCTATGCCGACCAAGGATTGGTTTTTCGGCAAGGACAGCAGGTCGCGGCCCGCTTCGTGTTCGTTCTCCCTAACCTCGCATCCGGACGCTACTCCGTGACGACGGCCATCGCCTCCGGCACTCTCGACGTCCATGTGCAGCACCATTGGCAACACGACGCGCTGCTGTTCGACGTGCACTCGCGGCACCGTAACGGCGTTATGGTCGCGATACCTATGCAAGAAATGGAACTCAAGATAATCGAGACAAATCTGCGCGATTGAGTAGTCTATGAGCGCGCCTCGAAACGGACGCGGCTGACGCAACCTGACGCTTCTCTTAGCTGCTCACTCGTTAGTCGTCCGTGAAGAATACGGGTCGGTCTGAGAAGTAAGCAGAATTGGTCTTGATGTAGTATTCGATTTTGCAGGAAAGTGGGGTGCTGGACCTCGTTTTCCTGCGTTTTGGGATTTTGCTTTTGGGC
>NZ_JADYVJ010000029.1:0-21562 GCF_020193715.1 Bradyrhizobium sp. IC4060
CTTGCCTATCTGACCGATGCCTTCACCAGGATCGTCAACGGCCATCCAAACAGCAACATCGATGAGCTGCTTCCGTGGGCTTATTGCCGTCACGACCTCAAAGCCGTGGCCTGAGAACGACGCTTACCACCGTTCAGGAGGCCGGCTGCTTCGCTTTGGGCCTCGAGGGCATTCCGGCCGAGCTCGCGGGACGCGCAAACCGATGCGCTGACCATACCCACCATTTGGATTGCAGCCGGGCCAAGCTGCTCGGGCCAGCTGGTCGTACTCCACGACGTCTTAGGGCTGGTCGAAGGTAAAAGGCCAAAATTCGTCGCGCCTACGCGAATGGGGAGGTTCTACAGGAGGCGCTGCTACGCTGGGCGGTCAGATGTCCGTCAGGGCACACATTCCCTGGGACTCAGGGATGCTATCGGCTTCCCGAGGAGCTCCGCGAGACCATTGCGAACTGGAAGGCTCCCCGCCAATGCCGGCGATCAGGTCCTAGAGCCCACTCAGAAGAAGCCGTGATGCGGAAATTGGACGATAACCGGCGCGCGAGCGCGGAATTTGAGCGTCGATATGTCGTTGATTGCGTCAAATCAGTGCCGCGAGCGCACTAGTGTGCAGCATTACGCTCCGGTCTTGGCAGGTCGGATAGTGTGTTTGGAAAGAGCAGGGAGAAGGATATGGTTCGCCATTTCTACCGGCTCCGAATGCGCACATTCGCAGCTGCATTGCGGCAGCACAGCAGGCGCGAAATGCTGCAAAAAGTCCGGTTTCAATACAGTCTCATGCAGCTTGGGAATGAATTGAAGTCCTCCGACAAACGCTGTATCGCGGCCGGACATCCATTAGAGCTTGAACGGGGTGCGATCGAAGTCGTTCCTCACAGCCTCGCTTCCCAAGATCCCGCGGAGCTCGACGGCATTGCCGTCTACCGGGAAGCGGATCAACGCCCTGACCTTCACCAGCTCTCCAGCCCTGCGCTGCAGCGGCCATTTCGCAGGCGCGTGAGGCGCTAGCCTGCACGCGATCGCCTCGCTGATATGGTTGCGTGCGTTCGCCACCAGCCCAGGGGCGGCCTGGCTGACTAACGCCTTCGCAGCTTCGCAGAGGTTGCAGCACAACCATGGGCTCCAACGTAGGGCCACAACTTAGGTCGAAAATTGTGCGATTGACGTGAGCGATCTGCTTTCGTCGGATTGCGAAAAAAGGCCGTGCGAAAATTCCGCACGGCCAAGTCAGGGAGGAAACGCCCCAAAGGGCGGCTGAAGAGAGCATAAAGTGAGTGCCCACACTCACTGGAGCTCCAAGCTTGCGCCTACGGTCAAGTCGCGCAAGCCGGATGTTGAAATATCCGTTTCTTGCGCTGATTGAGCCCAAATTTAGCGCATGCGTCGCATGTTTTATGCGAATTGGAGCGTTCAGATGCAGCTATTCCGTGAGACGCTCAATTCAAAATGATCACGTCATGCCCACGCTCTGTGTTCGTCAAACTGACGCAACAGCAGTTAGGTCGTGCACTGGCGCGGGGCGCGGCGTTTTGCGCACGAGTTCAGGATTTGGAAATCAATCTAAATTAGCCAGCGCTCGTTGTTGATTGAACGAAGCAGGTTGACCCCGTCCGATCAACGTCGCGCGACTTGCTGACCTGCGATTGTCAGCACCGCTCAAACAGATCAGGTCACTTCGAGGGACAAATGGTGAGCAAGAAATTCTCCGGCACTCGCGAACGTTGGTCCGTCCGATGGGGCTTTCGGATCAGATTGCGCGAGCAGATGGCAGTGCTCGGGATTTCTGGTGTGCTGGTCACCGGCGTAATCTGCGTCGCAGCTCTGCACTACGCGAGTATCGTTCAACGAGAGGCGAGCGCGAGCAATGAATTGAAAGCCCGTGTCGTTTCATTGTCACAAAGCTTTCTGGAGTCTGGCCAAATCGCGACCGAGTTCCTCCGCAAGCCCACTGAAATGTCGATCAAGACGCATGCGGATCTTCTTGATCGCCAGCTCGACGATTTAAGTCGGGTCGAAAAACTGATCGGGGAGTTGCCCGGCGATGATCCGCTGCGGCAGGCCGCCTCCCTGCGGCCGGTAATTGATCTCTATGCGACCCGCTTTTAACGTCGTTGCAGCACAACGCAACCTAGGCTTCAATGAAAATGAGGGATTTCAGGGCAAGTTGCGCATAGCCGTGCACGCGGTCGAGGAGCGATTGAGACAGGTGAAGCAGCCGCGCCTCACGATCTTGATGCTGATGATGCGCCGCCATGAGAAGGATTTTATCTTACGGGGCGAGGAAAAATACGCAGATCAGCTTTCCGCCAGGGGGATGGAGTTCGAAACCGAACTTGCTCAGGCAAGCCTGCCTACGGAGGAGAAATCCCAGCTTCTCGAGCTGATGCGGGCGTACAAGGCAAATTTTATTTCATTCATGGTGACGCAGCAGACGCTAAGCGATCAGGTGGATGATCTTCGACAGATTCACGGCCGCATTCGCCCGGCAATCGCAAAGGTCGTGTCCGCGGCAGACGCGCATGCGCACGCTATGGAGATCCGAGCCGGAGAGATTCGGCAGAGGCTGGTCTGGCTCATTGGACTTGCAACGCTGCTCGCGGGCCTGTTCAGTATGCTCTTCGGGCAGCGCATTGCCAAAACCGTCGCCTCGATGACCGCGGCCATGCGCCAGCTAGGTGAGGGGCGGTTCGATGTAGTATTGCCGGGCCTCGGTCGAAAGGATGAGCTCGGCGATATGGCTGAAGCGGTAGAAATGTTCAAGCTGAGAGGTCGTGAAAAGCTGCAGGCGGAGCTTGATGCTAAGGTCGAACGGGACCAGGCTGCTGCTGACCTGCGTAAGGCCGATATCGCTCGGCTTGCGGGCGAATTCGAAGCAGCCGTAGGGCAGGTGATCGAAGCCGTTTCGTCCGCCTCGACGGAGCTGGAAGCCTCCGCCCGGAGCCTTACCTCCTCTGCGGTTGAGAGCCGCCAACTCTCGATGGATGTTGCCTCATCATCCGACGACGCGTCCGCCAACGTTCAACGCGTAGCGACCTCGACAAGCGAAATGGCTCTAACTATCGCTGATGTAGGCCGGCAGGTCGAGGAAGCAGCGGAAATGGCGCGCGAAGCGGTCCGCAAGACCGAGCTCAGCGATCAGCGCATGGTTGCTTTGGCGTCCGCGGCGGAGCGGATCGGCAGCGTCGTTCAACTTATTGCGGCGATCGCGCGGCAGACCAATTTGCTCGCGTTGAATGCGACAATCGAGGCTGCTCGCGCAGGCGATCTCGGCCGCGGCTTTGCAGTTGTCGCCGAGGAAGTCAAATCCCTCGCGATGCAAACCGCCCAAGCGACCGTTGAGATTGGCAAGCAAATCAACGACATTCAGGCTGCGACAACTGAAGCTGTCGGCGCGAATGCCGAAGCCGGCGCCATCGTTGCTCGCATTTCCGACATCGCTATGACTGTTGTCGAAGCCATCGGCGAGCAAAAAGAGACCAGCAAGAATGTCGCGCTCAACTTACACGAAGCTGCGAGCAAGACCACTCAGGTGGCGGCGAGCGCTGGTGAAGTTACTCATCGCGCCAAGGCAACAGGAGGGGCTTCGATGCAAGTGTTGAGGTCTGCCGAACTGCTGTCTGAGGAAAGCTCTCGGCTGAAGCACGAACTTGGAGGTTTCCTCAGGAGAGTCCAAGCGGCATAATTAGACAAACCGCAAGCTCGCATCTTGCGCGCGGTGACGTAAGCGCCTTTCGGCTGGAACCAACCGGAACGGCGCTGCGCGGCGAAAAATGTTGCAGCGTGCTTCTCCAAGGGAGACGAGTCTCTTTCGTCATCATGATCGCGGTAGCGATCACAGGTGTCTAACAAATCGACGCGACCTGACGTTACAGCAGACCGACGGTAGAGTGCCATCTCAGTCAACCTGCATCAATAATTGCCGCGCTACTCGGGCTGGCCACCTAAATCCTCACGCGAACTTGATCTTCCGGATAGACTTAGCAGTGCAGCGGATCCCTGTCGCCCCGCGATCGCTGCGGGCTTCGCAACATTGTTTATAGAGCGATCTAGATTTACAAACGGATCGAGAGAAAATCGTCATGGAGGCGAGAACGCTCTCGGAAAGGCGAATTGGCTCGCCTTGCAAAAAAAAGCTGCGCGTCGTGAATCTTAGAAAGGTAGTTCTCCGGTTAGGCCGAAAAAGAGTTTGTCTTCGACTGGGCTTGGTCCGTCGTTGTCTGAGACTGTTCGTTCGTAATAGTGCTCTCCTGAGAGGAGCGCTGATGAACTGGAATGAGGTCGTTGACGAATCCGTGTAGAGGGTAGGCGCGGGCAAACAATGGTTCGTGTTGTCACGTGCATCAATTCGGGTCAAACGTTCGGAGAATGAGAAGGCGTCGTGTTCACTTTCAAGCGTTTCGTTGTCCTTACAGCGGTTAGCGACATCAACGCCTATTGCCTCCAAATGTTGTGAACAGGGCGTCATCTGAATGTCAATATGGGGGCATATCTGCACGAGCACGTATGCGGCGGCACCTTTTGCTCTAGGCTGGTGGTGCGGGACGTGTTCTGGTTGATGAAGGAGCTTGTGACATGGTGAGCACGCGTGAAGTGTCTGTCGATGACGCCAGAACCGTGACCCAGATGGTTGGAGCTCTACTTACAGAACTCGGCGCTCGCCACGTGCAGGCTGAACTGGATGCTCGGCTGGTGGCCGACCTGCTTGTGAAAGAGCGCATTCATGGATTTCTCGGTTTTGTCGAAGAGCGCGCTGTAGGCATTATCATGGTGGCGGAAAGTATCTCGCTTTTCGCGCGCGGCTCCTACGGAATCATCACTGAACTCTATGTCGTACCGGATCACCGCTCGTCTGGGGTAGCGATGAGCCTCATCGAGGCGGCCGTGGCCCTCGGTACCGAAAAGGGCTGGGGTCAACTTGAAGTCGGGGCTCCCAGGCAACCGGTGTGGAGTCGCAGCCCGAATTCAGCGTTGTATTTGAAGGCCGGCTTTGCTGAAATCGGTCCGCGCCTTAAATTGCCACTACACCAGGTAACTAGTTCCCCGGCAAAACCTCCGACCCCTTCGCGATTAGAGCGTAGGCGACGAGATGTGCTGCGCCGCCACACTCCGGACACAGCTGTTGCAGGGGCGGGTTCGCCTGCGCCCAATTTGTCCTGGTGAGGCTTGCAAGGCTGGTTTGAACGGGGCCGACAACTAGGGCCGCTACCGCTGCCACCGCTGCTACATTCCATGGAATGGAGTTCGCCGGCGAGGTGCCTTAAGCGCCGCGGCTGCCTCTGTTGTGTCGTTCCTATACACGAAGCCACCATGCGGGTTGCAAGAAGCCGGAGAACGATCTTCTATGGCACGATCGCACGCGCGTGGCATGGCGGACCTGCCATCCGCGGACCGTTAATAAGGGGGGACAGAGCCCCTCTCGAACTGGCAACAGGGTCCTGGCAGCGAAGTCGAGACACCCGATTAGATTAAGAGAATTGCGGAGCAATAGCCTTCAGGAGGATGGAGGAGCACGGTGCTCGGACTTTCTAACCTTCAGGGCTCGCCTTTTCATGGTCGCGGTCAGTTTCTTGGTTTTGGATCTTTCCGGTAGTTTAGGATGTGACCGCTCAGACGATCCAATTGACTCTCCCTCTTGATTCCTTTTCATCCGTCCCTCTCTAACAAGGGGCTTACGCCCGAGTGACTCATCAAAACATCAGGAGTCGAGATCACACAAAGGATACGCCGCGCATTCAGAAGATTGTCGGATTACACCTCAGGATTCTTGTTGGTCTGCCAGGCAAGCGTTCTGCAGCCGGTGCCTGATCGCGCTAAGTCTGTTGCCCAGCTTGCCCACCTCCTGAACAGCAAGGTCTCCAAAAACGAACCGATCGAGCTTTTCCTGCTTCGCGGCGATAATCGCGAGACGTTTGCTGGCGTTGTCTGCCAATGAAAGATGCATGACCCGGGCATCCCGCTTGCATGGCTTGATGATGCAGCAATCTCTTCCTCTCCAGTAGCTTCGATTGCGTGGTGACGAAAGATGGATCAACCTTCATCAACTTTGCAAGCACTTTGACCGGAATACCGTCGTCCTCGTCCAGGTCCGCCAACCATCAAGAGCATCATTTGCGCCCCGGTAATGCCAAGCGCAGCAGCGCGCCGCAACGAAGAAGATCATTCAGGCACGCATTGATCAACCGGATCTCGCGCGTGAAGCGACGGACCTCCTCGCCATTCTCAGCAGGTCTGTTTGCGGGGGGTGTTGTTAGGGCGGACGAGTTCGGCGCCATTGTATGCAAGGTGCTCGATCGTCAACTTTGTTTGGGCTCAACATTCGACAGAGACCAGGCTGTTGGGCCGGCCGACTGCGAGCTGCGGAGTACCGGGCGTAGGTCACTATCCTGTCGCTCCGCTCCCGGTAGTCGCCGCTTCGATGCACATGTGCCGCAACTTCGCACGATCGCGAAGGTGGAATTCGCCGAAAATCTCCACTCGAGCGAGGAATTTTGGCGTTTAGGGGCGCCGCATGCGCGATGACCGTCTCGCTAGGGCTGCAAGACTACAATCCAAGAGTGAAGCATCGGAATTGGCCCAGCAGGCGGTAGGGGCAGACCGGGAAAGGGTAGGCGAGCGCACAGGGAGCAGGGAGCTGAGGCAGACGATCGATTGAAGCAAAGCGGTATTGGATTTTCGGCTACTCGATCAATTCAACTAGAAAGCGCGCTGTGCTATCATCGCCTTTCAAGTTGGGGGATTCTCCGATGTTGGACGCCACTACAACAGCACTTCTGCGGGAGATCCTAAAAGCCGTCTGTGTAAACGTGCCTGGGAGTGATGGTGGCGTGCGGGCACATGTCGCCTCGAAGCTTCTGGAAGCCGCCAGCAAAGGTGAGAGGACGCGCGAGCGTCTCGAGCAGATTGGCCTCGATGCGCTTCGCCACGCGCCGAGCATGTGGCGGTAAGCGACCGGAATGATGCCGACGTCAGGTGAACATTCCGAATCTCAGAGTTGACCGTCTCGGAGAAGAAGGCGCTCCACGCAATCTTAGGTCAGACCGCTTACAAGAGCTCATTCCCTGAAAACTCAGCGTTGTGGGCAGATTTAGAAGCCGCCGTCCAGCCAACCGACCGGGCTCCATGCACTCGGTACACTTGGTAATCCTGTCGATGGGGCGATATGGCGTCAGAAAATCGAACTTGGGAGAGTTACCAGAGTCTCAGCTCTCGCTTGCTTCATCTTGCTCCCGTTCCCGCGATCACCGCCGCGATGAGGCCGGGGCTCCCCCAAGCAGGCCGGTTTCGAACGAGTTGCAACTGCCATAGACGGCAGCCATTTCGGAAGGGTGAGCTTAACAGGAGCTTAGGAGCTAAATGCTTCGACGTAGGGCTTAGGTGCCGCTGCGCCAGTTCTGCATTCGTAAAAGACTTGGCTAACCGACCCGAGGGCGGGCCGAGTGCTCGCGACGCATGCTGCGGTGAAGATCGAAAGTATTGTGTGAGGGTGGCTATGTTCCCTCGGGTTTGGAAGCCCACTTAAATTGCTGCGGCTCCAAACGTCGTTGAGCTATGGTGCATTGACCGGTGGCATGGGCGCAGTCGGTCGCGGCACGAAGTCAGTATGGAGCTGACCGCGTGCGGACACCATGATCGCAAAGGTCACAAGAAGAATGAAAAAGCCGCGCATTTGACGAAATCAATCCGAAAGCCATGTAGCAACTATGAAACGTCTCGCTCCGATGCTTTCACATGGGCCGCGAATCGATAACTGCAAACCCGCGGCTCGTGAGGCGCGAACACCTTCGGTTCGCATAGGCCGGTAATGCATTATGCTGGTAGTGCTGCCGCAAAACAGCAAACTCGCCCTGATAACGACGAAAACACGCATCCTCAACCGAGAAAGGAAGGAATTTTGCATCGGATTTGAACAAAAATGCTGATCGGGCGGGAAAGCAGCGGCGGCTGTATTCGCTTCTTTGGCGCAGTCGAGGACGGCTCCATGCGCGATCACGACCTTGTTTCGGGTAGCCTCTTGGCCCTTACCGTTGTCGGTATCGCGCTTCTCTGCTCTAGCTTGCTCGCATTTGCCTTGAGTTAGAGCGCGGTAGCAGAAGTCAGGGAAGCCGCAGAGTTCTGCCTGCCGACCGAGGCAACAAGCGGATCCTGGAATACTCGTGGTGGACAGAGCACTGCCGCCAAGAAGTGCCTGGGCTGCTTCGGACACGACGAGAGCACTATCGCTATTTCGATTTGAGCTAGGGGCGGCACCTCGATGACAGCAGATCTTCTGGAGCCACAAGAGCTGTTTGATTGACCACGAAAAGGTATTATTCTGATATCCGCGACGGCGGCCAATTCATCCGCGACGATGAAGGTGTGGAGCTACCCATATCAAGGCTGCGCTCGAAGAGGCGACAACTGCGCTCTCCGAGATAGCGCACGAATGGGCTAGAAGCAGGCCCGCATCACTGCATGGCAGTTGAAGTTCGCGATGACCATGGCCTTGTCTTGCAGCTGGCATTTCCAGCGTCCAAGGGGAATGTGATGAACAACCACGTTCCCATCCGGAGCGTTGATGCTGTTTCAACAGGCGGCCGCCCCAATCTATTAGATAAGCGGCTGGAAGATAGAATCCCATCGTGTTGCGCGAGGGGAAACCGAATTGGGTGGGGGCGAGACTGAAATCGACGAGTGGCCCCGCGGCAAAGTTAGCGGCAAGAAAGTGCCGACTCGATGAGCAAAAAAACGGCGAGTGATCGGCCATTTTCGCCGCTAATTGTCATGGACGCAATGCTAAGTTGTTCCGCAGCAACTGGCTGGGGGAGCAGCATGGTCAACGCATTTCGCAACACGGTTATTGCTGTCACTTTTATTGCAAGCGCCAGCGTCAGCATTGTGTGGGACTTTAACAGCTACATCGCCTGTGCCCTTGCGCTAGTAGTCTCATTCGCGGCCGGCTATTGCGTCGAGCGCGCCTTCATCCATCGGCCACATCGCGAGTGATCCACCTCCACGGCGCGGACTGGCATTCGGCAGAGGACCTACACGACGGTATATGATCGCCATTCAAGCTTGTCGGATGAGCGACCGTTGAGACACGTCGCACAGTTCACGCTGATCGGCCTTTATACCGGTACGCGTGCCGGCGCCATAGCCACTGCTTCTCCGTTTCGGGCCGAAGGGAAATCATTCGTTGACCTCGAAAGCGGATTTTCAACGGCTCGGCGCTTGGCAAGCAGGCAAGCACCAAACGTCAGCCGCCCGTGCTTTGCCCGGCATGCTTCTTGCCCGTCTTCGACGATGCGCGAAAGCGCGCTTGTTGTGGGCCTTGTAAGCGTCGGTGCCGATGAAGTTCTGAACGTCAGGCTGCTTGAGTAGTTCATAAACATCGTAATAGTGCCGCATGAATTCGACCGAATCGCTGCCGTCGGCCTGCTGCTTACGGAATTTCGTTGAGATGGTCTGGAGCTTTTCAACGAAGGTGTAGCGGGGATCATAGCAAGGCACCGCCTTGGCGCGATTGTCGATCACGGTCCACTTTGTGTGCTACAGCATGATCATCCATCCAGGAGCTGATGTCCTTCGGTGCGTTCGGGGCCACGGTATCGAAGCCCGCCTCCAGCAGGACGCCGTCGCGCAAGCCTTCCATAGCTTCGACCACCGTCTTGTAATTCAGCTTGATCCCACCGCCTTCTGTAGTTGGGGACATCGTCAAACTCGCTATCGCGCTCGACACTGCTAATGCCGTCGATCTTGATCGTCTGGGCTAGCCAATCGTAGAAGTCCTTGCGCGACTGGATATGGGCGGGTTTGTTCTGGTTCTTGCCGGTCTTTACGTCCCGGCCGGGCGGCGGCTCGATCAGAATATCGATGTCCTCCGAAAACCGGCCAATGATCTTGTCACCCTTGGACAGCGATGTGCCGCCTTTAGTTGGAAAGTATAGCTCAGCTGCTGAAGGCCATAGAGGCAATGCATGATCCAGTAGTCTTTTTCGACCAGGGCCGGATCAATGCCCTTCTCATCCGCCACAATCCGGATCAGATCCGCAAACTGCTGGTGATTGTGGAGGAAATCACGCGGCATGCAATTTCGCCCGCCCTCAGTGCACGTCCGAAGAACTTCTTGGCGCGCTCGCTTCCGTACTCGCGCACAGCAGGACGCAAGCGCTTTTGATCGCATTCAGCGGCACGCTCCGCCACACGCCTGAGAACTTCATCCCTGGCCTGTCGACACGGCCCACGAATTGGCCCGATCTCTCAGCCTGCGCCTAACCAAGAAAGGCCGAATCCGGTTCGGGTTCCTTCGCACCGGCCATCGAGACCCCCCTCGGTTTTCTCAAACCCTAAAATCGACAGAAAATAGAGACGAAATTCGTCAGTTGCGCCAGGAGGATCTGAGATCGAGTCGTTCACAAAATGAAATCGAGTCGTTCTTGCAGCGGAAATCGAGTCGTTTTCAAACTGTCCGCATACACTACTACTACTAACTACTACTACTAACTACTACTACTATCGAAGGGCGAGGCGTGGTGGGCCCGGCAGGACTCGAACCTGCAACCAGACCGTTATGAGCGGCCGGCTCTAACCATTGAGCTACGGGCCCCGCCGCCGGCGACCGCTGAAAGACAGCCCGAACGGTGCCCGGGCTCCTTTATAGGGTGGCAGGCATTCTGGCAACGCCAAAGAAGGCGTGATCGAGCCACGCGAACAGGCTGACTGACCAGTGAGCTTCTCGTAGCGCTCCAGCGCAAGCGCCGGCACCGCCTCACCATGGCACCGATATCCCATGCGTCCGGTATCCAATCTGATTAAAACCGTGGTTGCTGTGCCGCCCTTCTTCGCCGATCGCTAGGACTTGCACGCACGCACCACGGATCTGATTTTGCAGGTCAAAACGTGCGAGCCGCTGCCGATCTACAATCATGATTTCGCGTTGAGTATTGCCGATGAATCGAGCACGCCGGCACTATGCAATTGCGACACTGCACGTGAAACTGTTTCAATGGTCAGGCAATCAGCGATGTTTTCTGCGTGCTGCAGGCTATTGGTAGTCAAGCTTAGCAAAGGTACGTCAGACAATCGCGTTAGTCTCAGCGACCGTCTCACGAGTGTGCCGCTTAAGTGTTCTGCGTGATCGCTTTGGAAGCGGCTAGCACAGGTGAGACAAGGCCAGACCCCTAAAGCAGATCGGTCGCGAAGCGCTCTCCAAATCCCCTAGCATGGGGCGCTAGGTCCTGCGTATCGCGCTGGCGTGCAAGGACGTTCATGAGTTCCTACGGCGCTCGCGTCGTATATTTTGCTCTTTTACTCCGCTCGGAATGGCGCAGTCGCGCAAAACACGCATTTCGTTACGGAAAGCCGCAGGAAAGCCGCTTGGAGGTCCGGGCGATTTTCGGCAAATGGTGACGACCACGGTGCCGTCCCGTTTCGCTCCGGCCCTCTTATTGCCTGCGCCCTACCTGTATCCGGCGTGCCGCTTTCGCGCTGGTGGTTACGGACAAGCTGAACGCTCTTTACGGTGGTAGACCAGCTGGACCGGCGATGTGCGATTGACTAAGGTCAGATGGTTCAATTCAGATCCTCCATCCTTCAGCGAACTTAACGGAGGCAAGAGATCTCATGCGCGACTTTCTCGTTACCGGAGTGCTCATACTTCCCATCCTCGTCGGCTTTGGATCGCCTTCGACCGCTGGTTCACGGGTTCACTCGCAGACCCCACCGGCTCGCCAAGACGTTTATTGCCTGCAGGGCCGTACTTGGGGATATCCGGGCAACTGCCAGTTCTCAACCTATAGCCAGTGCATGGCTACCGCATCCGGTACATACGCCTATTGCGGTATCAATCCGATCTATGCGTTTGAGCGACAAGGAAGACAATTGCGCTAATGTGGAGGAAAATTGCGAGATGCGCTAAGCGGCGGCTTTGGACGCGAGATCGCGCTGCCGAAAAGTTTGCCGTTCACCCGCCCTTACCTGGCCAGGCTCTGAACACAAAAGAATAGGAAGAGACGGGGAACAGGTGTAACTCCGATCGATGAAAACATTTCGCGCGGTTGTCCTCACACTCGAGGGCGAAATCATTCTGACGATTGCTTTAGTTTGTGCCACCGAGGACGAAGCCAAGGCACGTGCTGAGGATCTGCTCGAGGACGATCCTGTAGAACTCTGGGATGGCCCGCGCAGAATTGCGCGCTTCGAGCCCGAGCACTAGCCAGCCCCGCACGGGGCACGGCTTCTCATCGTCTCTCCGAATAAGATGCAGAA
The DNA here is from genome assembly GCF_020193715.1 of Bradyrhizobium sp. IC4060. NCBI lineage: Bacteria > Pseudomonadati > Pseudomonadota > Alphaproteobacteria > Hyphomicrobiales > Nitrobacteraceae > Bradyrhizobium > Bradyrhizobium sp. IC4060. The sequence goes on from NZ_JADYVJ010000029.1 coordinate 12,240, forward strand.
AACGATCGGCGAAGCCTGAAAATTCCGCGCAAATATGCGATCTGGTGCTTTTTGTTGCGCCGGCAGCATGGTCTGTAAGGCGCGTGCAACATGGCAAATGCTTGAGATGGACTTCACGCGGACCGAATGGAGCGGCTGCAGCGAAAGTTTTCTTCCCGCCGCAGCTGAAGGGCTAAAATCATCCGATGCGCAGATTTTCTGCGGACACTTTGCCTGAGCTGGCTGTCTTGAACTCGAAGTCGATCCGGGCGTAGCCGGTCTTCTCAACCGCCCCAACGTGCAGGAATACGTCCGCTCGGCCATCATCAGGCTTGATGAAACCGTAACCCTTCGTCGCGTTAAACCACTTTACAATGCCAGCCGCCACGTCAGTATCTCCAGCTAAATGACCACGATGTAGCTAGTTGTTTGCGCAACGATCAAATCCTTAACTGGTGGGTGCACGTGACAATCGCAATCCGCTTTGCAGGCTATGGCGACTGGCATTCGCGCCCGGACGGCCGATTGCGGCGGCGATGTCTGCGACTGCCATTGCGGCGTCCCGACGTCAGAGGAGACGCGGGAAGTTTACTTGCGAGAGGCGTCTCAATCGTGTCTTCGAGCGCTCGCTCCTGAGTGATGGTCACCGCCGCTCGTTCCAGTGAAGCAAGAAAGGCGCGTCCCCCTTCTGTTATGATCCAGTGCCCGGAGTCTCGCTCAACCAATTTCTGCCCGAAAATATTGAGACCTGGTGCCCGCTCGGCCAGTCGCTTCATGCGAGCCGTCCACTCCGGGCCGCTGGTGTAGAACACTGTGAGGTAATTCTTTAGGACGGCGAGACTGGCGCGGCCCTCCGGTTGGCCGGCGAGAATTTTAAGTATCGAGAGCTGAAAACTCACATCCGTCAACCAAACGCCGCAACACGAACGCCGTAGATATTAGCGGCACCCCTTCTGGGCCCCGAACTCCGTTTCAAAACGAGAACATGAAGAGTAATGCTAAATGCGCGGAACGTCCCAAAGTCTGGATACAAGCTTAAACAGCCGTTTCGAATCCGGGAAGGGGCCTTTTGATGTTATTCATGGGCTATGCCGGAACATTGGGCTGTCAAGCATCCAAGCTGCGTGACGCTGGACAGCCCAGAGCTTTCCGAAAGGCAAGCCTCAACGTCTCACAGCGACCAGCCAAATTCGCGAGAGCGCCAGTCGAAGGTCGCGACGTTGCAAGGAGAGTGAGACTACCATACGCGCGTGAATGTATCGGCGCCCTTCAACTTGCTGGGCTTGCCGTTCTGGTCAACGTAGAACAGCGTCCATGAGGTCGGTATTTTGGGGCCATTAATTTTGCCAACCCAGCGGGTAAAGGAATTGCACTGGGCAAAAGTGACAACAAAATACAAGCCCCTGGGACTAACGGCTCCGGATGCGGGATAGGGGATGTCTTGGCACGCAAAACCGTGAGCGTGGTTTGTGAAAGTTCCTTGTATTGCCCCGCTGTTGGCGGACAAAACGAACAGTTCTGAACCCCGTTCATTCTTCCAGAATGAAGGAGCAGGAAGACCCTGCGCGGTGGCCTTGCTCGATACCATGAAGCATTGGGCAAGCAGCAAAAGTCCTAGAAGTCTCTTCATATTCAAACCTCGAAAGAAGTAAGTCGCGTAAGGGTAGCAACATAGATCGTGTAATTTGGTACAACTTGAGGTGACGTTCGCTGCCTTAATCTTGCATTCGGCAGTGGAATCCGGCGCATATACCCGAAGTCGCGCCGGATCCTGGCGCCTACGGCCTGAATCTCCCGAAGAGTGGTCGCGGTGTCCGCGCGGTAAGCCGATGCTCGGCTACTTTGATGTGACGCGAGCGCTCCCGGTCGCCGAAATGGTCGGCGCGGTGCGGGAACCAGAGGACGAGAGCGACATCGGTCTCGCGATCTTCGCCGATTGCGCGTCGATTTTCTGGAAAGCAAGTTTGAAGGTCTCCCGGCGTCTCGCAAGCAACCGGCTGACTTCGACGACCTCGGATCTCAGTCATCGCTGGGTGCGTTGAGCCCCATATCCATCCGTTTTCGCCGCTGGATCGGCAAAGCCATAAGAAGGTTTGCGTTTACAATGGAGCACTCCTCGGGGAGAGATCGTGGGAGTCCCGAGGAAAGTCATCCGTCATCTTGGTGTGTCAGTGCTCACCTAACCCCGCGAATTCTTGGAGTTTCAACGGCAAGGAAGTGGCCGTAACAGCAGCAAGGTAGCGCTGGCTCGCGGAGCACGTCGTGAACTGAGCTTGAGCACTGGCAATATTGCGCAAAGAGGTGCTGTCGCCGACAGTACCACTTGACGGTTGGCCGGTATGGCGTCAACGACAAAAGCCAATAGGAACTGGACATGGATGTGATTGATCAAGCGAACGCCTCGGATTTGCCGCCCGACTTGCACAGGCCTTCAAGGCGCTTTTCTTGGATCCTCGTGCTTTTGGCCGTCTCCATCGGCCTGTGCGCTGGGGGTGCCTATTATTGGACTAGCGCCGAGGCACCTTCCGGGACGTCATCGGCGCGTGAAGCTGCTCAGACGACAGGCTTGTCACACGAAGAAAAGGAAGCTCTCTGGGAGATCCGATTGGGACAACAGAAGGCGAGTGATGAAATTGAGAAGGCAAGTGATGGAATTGCAGAGCTCAATCGCAACATGGGTGCGCAGCAAGCCGATTTGAAGCGGCTGGCCGACCAGATCGAGGCATTGACGGCCAAGATCGAGTCTTTGCAGAATTCACCGGTCCCTACATCTGTGCCCGAGGCTCCTTCTCCACCAGCAGCCCGTCCGGTATCGAGGCCGGTGAAGAGAATGGTCCAGCCCTCTAAGTCAGAAGGCCCAATCTCGGTCGGGGGTGCGCCGCTAATTGCTGATCCCAGCTCCGACCAGCGTTGATGCACCCCATAGTGTTGTCGCGGTCGCTTCAGCCTTCCGGCCGGTCGGCCGAGCCTCAGTCGATTTTTCTGCGTCTCTTGAGTTCGACAGATCAAAAGGTCGAGGACTGCTTCAACCAGCAGTCCGACGAATGGCTATTAGAACTGGTAGTTTGCGGACCTGGCGGACCTCGCCCAATTTAAGCGCAGTTGCGGTGCGCAAGCGGCCGCAAGGGCGTGAGATTTCGATCGCCTCGGCGGAAACAGGTGCGATGATCGCATACCTATCTGACCGCGCAAACGCCGTTACCGCCGTGGGGATCCTCTGTTCTGGTGCAGCGATGGGGTTAGTAGCCAGAGGACACCAGGAGGCGGGAGTAGCGCTCGGACTCTGGGCGATTATCGCTGATGATGTCGATGGCGAAATTGCCCGGCGTACCAAGAATCGAACGATGGCCACCAAGGCCATTGGTAAAGCTCTCGATGCGGTCCCGGACCTCATCTTTGGATCAGTTATCCCGGCAATTGTCATCGCATCTTTCATCGATTTGCCAGCATCTGCGGTATTCACAGCGTTCATGATATTGATCGGCGCTCTTCGCCTGGCATATTTTGACTATTTCGGATTGGACCATCGCGGTTATTCGACCGGTCTACCTCTCTCTTACGCTTTGCCAGTGCTCGCGGCGATCTTGATAGTTGACCGCACAATTGCGCCGCTCGAGCTAGGTGTCGTTCTTCCTGCCGTCTTTGTACCGCTATCGCTGCTCCACATCGCGCCGTTCAAGGTCAAAGCCTCAGGCACTCTTGTGCATGTCATCACCATCTGCGTAGCGGTCACCGGGTCCGCCGGACTGCTGATTACGAGTAGAACGGGCACATAATCGGTGTGGCATAGAACGCGATAAGGCTGAGAAATGTCGAGCGTAATTGACGGCGTGGTATTTGCCGGAACCAGGGGACTCGCGACCCGCTGTCTTCTGTTTGGCATCGAAACCTGCGGCAAAGACCACATCGCGGGCATTCTCGGCGCTTCCCGGTACGAGAAAACATGGTGGCGGCATGAAACCAGTGAGGAGCTTTGGCAAGTCGCAGATCGCTTCGGGATACCGTTCTTCGAGTCGATAGACGATGTTCCTCCTCTCGGAAAATTTCTCGTCAGTATCATGTGGAACAAGATCTTCTCCGCCCAAATCCTCGCAGGCTTTGATCGAGGAGGCATTAATCTTCATCCAGGCCCGCTCCCTGAATATCGCGGCAGTTTTGCGCGGACGCATGCCATACTCAATGGCGAGAAGAGCTTCGGGGTGACTGTCCACTATCTTTCAGAGCGAGTGGACAGGGGCGATATTATCGGTGAGTTGCAATTCCCAGTGCTGCCTTCAGAGACAGCTCTTTCTTTAGATACCAGAGCCCAACTTTATGGCTACGCGCTGTTCTGTCAGATGTGGCTGCGCTTGTTGGACGGATCGGCTACCCGTCGCTCCCAAGACGTGTTGATCGCTCAAGATAAGCGCAAGCCTTGCTTCTATCCCATGCGCACGATGACCGCACTCTTGGATTCGTCGGACGTTCCACGCAGCGCCGAAGAACTCGATCGGCTCTATCGCGCGCTATATCTTCCACCACGGATTGAGCCTCCGAAGTGGCTCGTGGAACGAGTCCTGACCGATGAGGTTCGGACGCTCATTCGTGGTGTTTAGCCTCTAAGGGTAATGTTTGAACTTGGCGCGCAGCGCGGCAGGTAATCCGGAAAATCTGAGATCGCGCTTTTCGAGGAGGTCAACGAAGGCCAGTTTGTTGCCAGCACACTGCGGCTCCGCGACCTGACCCTGATCTTAGCTCTGGAGGGCGTCTGGAGCATCCAGCCTATCGAGAGGTGCCGGCGAGCCGGCGACCCGACCGCCTGGGCGCCGGCTTAGCACGCATGAGGGGGCCAGCTGTGTGTGGAATTTGCGGATTCATTGGACGGATTACCGATAAATCAGTGACCGAACGGAACCTCGCCGTCAGCAAGATCGTCTCCAGCACGTTGAAAACGCTCGGCGTGTCAGGCCGAAGCCTGAAGCACGGACCATTTGATCTATGTATCAAGGAAAGCGCTGGGAATTTGTTCGGTCGAACATCGAAGAAGCTATCGCGTCGAGCCGATTTCGGCCAGGCGAAAAACTTCCGAACGACGTCGAGCGTGCTCTCGAATATGGTGTCAACCGGCACACCGTAAGATACGCCATTCGGGCACTTGAGCAGGAAGGACTGCTTCGTGTCAAGCAGGGGAGAGGCACCTTCGTTGTCGAACATTCAACAGCCTATCTTCTCTCCTCTCAAACCCGGCTAACCGACAATCTCATCTCGCGAGGCCGCTTGGCTCGTCGTAAGATCCTGACTACCGCAACGATACCGGCAGACGAGCGGCTCGCCGGCTACCTTGACTTGCAGGCCCGTGACGATGTGCCTGCGCATCGACACGCTGAGTGATCAGGACGAGATTCCAATCGTCATTGCGCATAGCTACTTTCGGCGAAACGCACTCCCGGACTGCTGGACAAACTCTCTGGCGCCAACTCGATCTCAGCAGCTCTCAGGCGCATCGGAATTGACGACTACTCGCAGCAATGGGTGACGATCAGTGCGCGTCTGCCCTCCGCCCAGGAGGCGCGCCTGCTTGAAATGTCCACTTCGGCGCCGGTCTTTGTCAAAGAGAGCCTTGATTGCTCTGGCCGTATTCCGATCAAATTTGGCGAGAACGTACTTTGCGCGCCAAGAATCAGCTTCAGATTCGACTTCAAAGAGATTAGTTCCGCGGAGCAGTCGCTTGCAGGAAAGTCTCGATCCGGAAGAGCGCAACTCAGCAAATCGAAGTCATCTATCTCCTCCAAGGTCTAGGTCTTGTCCCATTCCTGCGGTCAAAGCGGCTGGGCGCGAAATGACTGTTTCGCTAGCACCATTGCTTGGGATGTGTTTCACATTGTATGCCGGGACGAGTGCTCGCGTTCTGCTAAAACAATGGGCGGCCGCTTTGATTGCGGCCTCCGTCAAGCTTACGGTTCTGGGCCGTTCTTACCCGCCCGGCGTCAGAGGCAGCCATGAATGTCGAAGACGCGCAGCGACAAGCCTTCCGTGACCGTCTTGAACTTCACCCCTGGGCGATAGGATCAAACGTGGTCGGCTTCTGCGAAGATGCGCTCGGCGGTACGCAGATCTTCCGCGTCATCGATTTCGTACCACCTGAGGCCATCGCATCTCACCGCAGCAAGCAGTAGGCCTCGTGTTTCCACGAGATAGGAAAGAAGCTCCTCGGTGTAGGCCTGGGTAGCTCCGGCCCTGATCATATCGTCTAGGGCCGGAATGACCTCTGTCCGCAGAGTAGATGCGGACAGCCGTAAGAGATTCATCGTCTTGTAGAGAGGGGGGCCACCCGCGATAAGATCTCGCGCTGTTTGTTTCAACCGAAATTCTGAAATGAAGCCAAGATCGGACAACAGGACCGCCGATCCCTGCATCAGCTCATGGAAGGGAGCGACAGCAGCCGCGTTGGTCGCTTCAGTGATGATCAGCTGCCGCAATACATTTTCCTCGAAGAAGACGTCGCCCTCAAGAACGAAGTAATCTCCGGAAAGGAGTGCGTCACGCGCCAGCCAGAGCGAACAGGCGCTCCCAGTACGGTCGTAAACCGAGGATTCGACGTAGTTAATCGTAACACTGCCAAAGCGGCTGCCGCAGGCATCTTGGATCGCCTCTTTGCGATACCCCACAACGATCGTTACGTGTTCCACGCCAAGACACCCAAGGTTATGTAGCGCGTTGTGCAGGATGGGGGTGCCATGGATTTGGACTAGAGGTTTTGGGCTTAGCTCCGTGAGCGGCCGTAGACGAGAGCCCACTCCAGCGGCAAGAATGAGAGCGTGCTTGGGAATATTCACAGGCATTTCAATTCGCTTTCTTCATCCCGCCTATCGCTCTGCAAGCGTCGTGAACGCCTCTGTTAAGTGTCAGGTGCCGCAGACTTGTGAGACCACCCCAGAGATTGAAAGAGGCAGGCATGAATTCTGGTCGGCGTATATACTTGCACCAGCCGCTGTGTGTCCTTCCTTGAGCCATAGGCAAAGCTGTTTTGCCATGTGGAGAGCCTCTCCAGGAGTTTTACGTCGCTGCTAGTTCCATGACGCTGAGCGGGACCGACGAAAGGTGAGGGGACTCATCGGCAGATTTTGAACAAAGGAAGCTTCAGGTGACAAACCCTGCTGCCACTAGCGGGGCTGCAGATATTGCTTTTCGGCCACGGCGAGTTCGTCATACCTCAGGAGCTCGAATATCTCGCTGAGCGGTGCGATCTGAGGCTCAATGCTCGCAACGCTCTCTTGAGCTGCGATACTATCGCAGACGCGCCGCATCGCAGCTGCCGCAGCTCGCATGGAGTGATTGGCCCAGACGACCGTGGAGATGCGCGCATCCCGATAGGCTGAGACTGGCGTTCGATAGTATGTGGTCGGAACGATCACGACAGGTAGCCGGTTCCGCCACTCGGTGACGAACGAAAGCATCTCGTCCGCTGTACTCTTTCGTGAATGAATCAAGATAGCATCGGCTCCCGCGTCGGCATAAGCGTGAGCCCGCAAGATAGCTTCGTTCAATCCGTGCCCGGCAATGAGCGCCTCGATCCTGGCCACGAGAACAAGATTTTCGGCGACTGCATCCTTTACAGCCCGCAGACGACCGCAGAATTCATCAATATCGGCGAGCGGATGCCGCTCACCAATGAGCGAGTTCAGCTTCGGGAAGCAGCTGTCCTCAAGCGAGACGCCTGCCGCGCCAGCCTGACGAAGTTTGCGAGCGAGCAGGCGAGCATTGTTGAAATTGCCGAAGCCGCCATCCCCATCAACGAGCACAGGTAACTCTGTCGAGTCCACTACGCGCTCGACGCTCTGGACGAGCTGGCTCCATGAAGCTTCATTGGCATCACGATAGCCCAGGGAGCTGGCAATCGACAGACCAGACGCCCAGAGCCCCTTGAACCCTGACCGCTGTGCGATTGTGGCGGATAGGCCATCATGCGCTTCCATCAGAAACGAGAGCTCATCATTCGAGCAGACCTGAACATGAAGCATTTCGGCAGGCGACGGCCGCGCGCATTGATGACCTGCGGTGGGCCGAACGGCTTGTGGTTGATACTGCATGCCTAAATCCTGGAAAACGAGCGATTGGCACCAATGTCACTGCTCATATCGTTTCGGCGTGATGCCGCTCAATGACCAGCATTGGTAGTTTATTGGGACCGCAAAGGCTTGCATGCTCGCCATAGGAGGCGCGCCGAACGCAAAGCTTTCGCTATGAATTGATTGGCGTCGTGCCCAAAGGCTGGAAGAAGGGTTTTCGATGCGAATGAATGACCTTTCGTTCGCGAGCCTGGAGCTGCGGCCCCCAGAGAGAATTGCCCCCCACTCCTCGAGGGGGAGCGCTTAGTGAAAGGGTGATATCCGGCTCACATAGAGTTGACGCAAATATCGAACAGCCACGATTGTCGCAAAGCTGCTGTGAGGTTGACGACATACGTCGCAGCCTGTCGGCAGGGCTGCGGCGGGATGGCAGGATTCGCGCGAATGGCGTGGCAATCGCCGAAGAATTTGTCCTGCCTCCGCGACAGTTTGCTCGCGCCACTGAGTGGTATGGCATTTGCTGATGCTTTCCTGTTCTCTGGACTACAGGAGAAATTCATGGCGGATAGGCAAGAGGTTGTGCTGTCGGAACGGGAAAGACAGTGTTTGCGATGGGTCGAGGAAGGGAAGTCATCCTGGGCTATCGGAGTGATCCTGAACGTGAGCGAGAATACCGTCAACTTTCATGTCAAGAATGCGATGCGAAAGCTGGAAACGTCCAGCCGGACTTAGTGCGTCGTCAAAGCGCGACGCCAGGATATTATCTAAGGTAACGGCATAGGTTCCGTTGCCCCTAATGCAGATCTGGCGAAGTGTAAGGGGCGACTTTGGGTTGCTCCGGCGGAATGCGAAGCGAATTGCGCGCCCGCAGCTGTTTATGAAGGGTGTGCTTCTATTTCGTCGCCGATCGTCACGGGGCGCCGTGGACCACCAGGCGAGGTGAGATCGCGGCGCAAAACGCTCTTGAAAGCTCGAGGGTCTGTCGGATCTGATCGATCCGTCCCCGTGCTGCGGACGCGGCGGTCGTATGCGTGTCCCAAATTGGGGGGCGATCGTAGCGGTTTAGGTACTAAAGTCGTTGTCATCGGAAAGGCGGTGTAGACGGTCTAGGCTGGACACGAAGACGGCAATGATAGTCCGTGAACCCATTTTCGAAAGCGTGCTGCTGTTGACCTTGCCCCCGGGGCTTAATCCAGTTTGAAGTTCGTTCTGGCCCACGACGAGGACCAGAGCATGAAGCGTAGCCGCTTTACGGAAGAGCAGATTATCGGGATCTTGAAGGAGCACGAGGCCGGG
>NZ_JADYVJ010000002.1:0-1087641 GCF_020193715.1 Bradyrhizobium sp. IC4060
GAGATGTCTCGTGGGCTCGGAGATGTGTATAAGGGACAGCCCCCGCCGTTATCGCTCGGGCGGCCGCCCGGCCGCGTCAATGTTGCAGGCGAGATGCTCGCCTCCGCCAGCCACTTTCCGCTAAAATGCCCGAAAACCGCGCCGATGCATGAGGTCCGCCATGAGCTTCCGCCGCGACACCATCACAAAGCCGATCTTCTCATGGGCGCGCGGCGTGCTGCCGGCGATGTCCGACACCGAGCGCGAGGCGCTGGAGGCGGGGGACGTCTGGTGGGATGCCGATCTCTTCACCGGCAACCCCGACTGGTCGAAGCTGCTGAACGTCCCGCAGGCGACGCTGACGGACGAGGAGCGGGCCTTCCTCAATGGCCCCGTCGACGAGCTCTGCGCCATGCTCGATGAGTGGAAGATCTTTTGGGAGTCGCGCGACCTGCCGCCGGACGTCTGGCACTTCGTCAAGCGCGAGAAATTCTTCGGCATGATCATCCCGAAGGAGTACGGCGGCCTCGGCTTCTCGCCCTACGCGCATTCGGAAGTGGTGCGCAAGATCTCGACCCGCTCGATCGCGGCCGCGGTCACCGTGATGGTGCCGAACTCGCTCGGCCCGGGCGAGCTCCTGATGCGCTTCGGCACCACAGAGCAGCAGCAGCGCTGGCTGCCGCGCCTCGCCGACGGCCGCGAGATTCCCTGCTTCGGCCTCACCAGCCCGGAAGCCGGCTCCGACGCCGCCTCGATGGTCGACACCGGCATCATCTGCAGGGGCGAATTCGAGGGTCGCGAGGTGGTCGGCCTCCGCCTCAACTGGCACAAGCGCTACATCACGCTCGGTCCCGTCGCGACGTTGCTCGGTCTCGCCTTCAAGGCCTATGATCCCGATCATCTCGTGGGCAGCCGGGAAGAGCTCGGCATCACCGTGGCGCTGATCCCGACGAACCTGCCCGGCGTCGAGATCGGGCAGCGTCATCTGCCCTCCATGCAGGTCTTTCAGAACGGCCCGAATTGGGGCCGGGACGTCTTCATCCCGCTCGACTACGTCATCGGCGGCAAGGAGCGGCTGGGGCAGGGCTGGAAGATGCTGATGACGGCGCTCGCCGCCGGCCGCGGCATCTCGCTGCCGTCGCTGTCGGCGGCCGGGGCCGCCTATGCCGCGCGCACCACCGGCGCCTATGCGCGCATCCGCGAGCAGTTCGGCATCTCGATCTCCAAGTTCGAAGGCGTCGAGGAGCCGCTCGCCCGCATCGTCGCGACCGCCTACCAGCTCGACGCCGCGCGCCGGCTCACCTGCGCGGCACTGAACGCCGGCATCCATCCCGCCGTCATCTCCGGCATCATGAAGCTGCACGCGACTGAGCGGATGCGCACCGCGGTCGACGACGCCATGGACATCCATGGCGGCAAGGCCGTGATCGACGGTCCGCAAAACTATCTCGGCAATCTCCACCGCGCCGTGCCGGTCGGCATCACCGTCGAAGGCGCCAACATCCTGACCCGCAATCTCATCGTGTTCGGACAAGGAGCCATCCGCGCCCATCCTTACCTGCTCGACGAGATGAACGCGCTCGCAGATACCGATCGCGAGCGCGGCCTCGGCGCGTTCGACAAGGCGTTCTGGAAGCATGTCGGCCACAGCTTCAGGACACTCTTCCGCGCCATGGGTCGCAGCTGGACCTTTGGCGCATTCGCCCCAGTGCCCGATGCGGGCGATGCCACGCCCTTCTATCGCCAGCTCTCGCGCTACTCGGCGGCCTTCGCGCTCTGCGCCGACATGGCGCTGCTGACGCTCGGCGGCGCGCTCAAGCGCAAGGAAATGCTGTCGGCCCGCTTCGGCGACATCCTGTCCGAGCTCTATCTGCTCTCGGCCGCGCTGAAGCGCTGGCAGGACGAGGGGCGGCAGAAGGAGGATTTTGCCGCGCTGGAATGGTGCATGGCGACCGGGTTCAAAACCATCGAGAACCGGCTTGCCGAAATCCTGGCCAATCTGCCGAACCGCTTCGTCGCCGGCTTCCTCAGGCTCGTGGTGCAGCCGTTCGGCGCCCGCGTGCTCGGCCCGTCCGACCGCATCGTGCACCAATGCGCTGCCATCGTGCTGGAGCCGTCCGCGGCACGCGATCGCCTCACGCCGGATCTGGCCCATGTCGACGACGACGGCGGCTTTGCCCGGCTGGAGCGCGCGTTCAAGCTGGTCGCGGCGACGGATGCGATCGCCAGGCGCATGCGTGCTGCGCATATCCGCGACTGGAAGGAGGCGGTGACCAAGGGCGTAATCACGCAAGCCGAGGGCGAGCAACTCGCCGCTGCCCGCGAAGCCGTCACAAAAGTGATAGAGGTCGACGATTTTGCGCCGGAGGCGCTGTCGCCGATTTACAAGAAAACCGTCAATGTGCATCAGTTCTTCCAGGAACTCGGTGAGCAGAGGGCGGCGAGCTGATGGCACGACCGGTATTCATCGTCGACGGCAGCCGGACGCCGTTCCTGAAGGCGCGTTCGGGGCCAGGGCCGTTCACACCGGTCGATCTCGCCGTGCAATGCGGCCGACCGCTGCTGGCGCGCCAGCCGTTCTCGCCCGATAGCTTCGACCAGGTCATCCTCGGCTGCGTCAACGTGATCGCGGACGAGATGAACCCGGCCCGCGTCGCCGCGCTCCGGCTCGGCATGGGCGAGGACATGGTCGCCTTCACCGTGCAGATCAATTGCGGCTCGGGCATGCAGTCGATCGACACCGCCTACCGCTATATCCGCGAAGGCCATGCCGACATGGTTTTGGCCGGCGGCACCGAGGCGCTCAGCCACGCGCCGCTGGTCTGGCCGAATTCCGGCGTGCGCTGGTTCGCCGGCCTTGCCACCGCAAAGGGCATGGCCGCGAAGCTCGCCTCGGCGTTCAAGCTGAGGCCGCGCGATCTCAAGCCGATCATCGGCCTCGAGCGCGGCCTGACCGATCCCGTCACCGAGCTGAACATGGGCCAGACAGCCGAGGTCGTCGGCCATCTCTTCGGCATCACGCGCGCGCAGTCGGATGCCTATGCGGCCGAGAGTCATCGCCGGCTCGCGCATGCGCAAGGCGCGGGTTATCTGAAAGGCGAGGTCGAAACCGCGTTTTCCCGCGACGGCAAGTTCTTCGACCACGACGATGGCGTGCGCCCGGATTCGACGGCGGAGACGCTCGCCAAGCTCCGGCCGGTGTTCGAACGCCCATGGGGCCAGGTCACCGCCGGCAATTCCTCGCAGATCACCGACGGTGCCTCCTGGGTGATCCTCGCCTCTGACGCTGCCGTTGCAAAGCACAAGCTGACGCCGAAAGCTGCGATCGTCGACAGCCATTGGGCCGCGCTCGACCCCAGCATCATGGGGCTCGGTCCGGTGATGTCGGTGACGCCGCTGCTGAAGCGCAACGACCTCACCCTCAAGGACGTCGAGACCTGGGAGCTGAACGAGGCCTTCGCAACGCAGGTGCTCGGCTGTCTCGCCGCCTGGAACGACGACAAGTTCTGCCGCGAAATATTGCGGCTCGACGGCGCGGCCGGCGAGATCGACCGCGAGCGGCTGAACGTCGACGGCGGCGCGATCTCGCTCGGCCATCCCGTCGGCACCTCCGGCAATCGCATCGTGCTGCATCTCGTCAACGCGATGAAGCGGCTCGGCACGCGGCGCGGAATTGCCACCGAATGCATCGGCGGCGGGCTCGGCGGCGCCATGCTGATCGAGGCGGTATGACCATGGATTCCAAGATCATGACCGTGCTCGCCGACCGCGTGCTGGAGCTCGGGCCGCGCCCTGCGCCGGATGGTCCCTACAAGCACTTCAAGCTGACGCGAGATGAAGACGGCGTCGCCTGGCTGCTGTTCGATCGCGCTGATGCCAGCGCCAACACCCTGTCCTCCGACGTGATGGAGGAGTTCGACGCCGTGCTCGCGGCGATCGAGACCGAGCGTCCCGCCGGTCTCGTCATCCGCTCGGCAAAGCCGTCCGGCTTCATTGCCGGCGCCGACGTCAATGAATTCCGCGGGGCCAGCGATGCCGGCATGGTGGAGACGCGCATCCGCGCCGCGCATGCGGTGGTCGACCATCTGGAAGCCTTGAGGCTGCCGACGGTCGCGGTCATCCACGGTTTCTGCCTCGGCGGCGGGCTCGAGGTGGCGCTGGCCTGCCAGGCGCGCATCGCCATCGATGGGGCGCGTTTCGGCTTCCCGGAGGTGATGCTCGGCCTGCATCCCGGCCTTGGCGGCACCGCGCGTTTCACTGCGCTCGTCAATCCGACGCAGTCGATGGCGCTGATGCTGACCGGGCGCACCATCGATGCGCGCCGAGCCAGATCGCTCGGCCTCGTCGACACCGTGACGCAGGAGCGGCATGTCCAGGGCGCGGTGAAGGATGCGCTGTTCGGCCGTCTGAAGCGGGCCAAGCCTGGTCTGCTGATGCGTGCCGCCAATCTCGGGCCGGTGCGCGGCCTGCTGGCCAAGCGCATGCGAGCGGAGGCCGCGAAGGCCGCATCGCGCGAGCATTATCCGGCGCCCTATGCGCTGATCGATCTCTGGGAAGCGCATGGCGGCAGCAAATCCGCGATGCTGAAGGCGGAACAGGCCTCGTTCGCCAAGCTGATGGTGACGCCGACCGCGCAAAATCTGATCCGGGTCTTCTTCCTGCGCGAGCAGATGAAGAAGGCGGCAGGCGCCGGCAACACGGTGAAGCATGTCCACGTCATCGGCGCCGGCGCGATGGGCGGCGACATCGCGGCCTGGTGTGCGGGGCAGGGCGTTCGCGTGTCGCTCGCCGACATGAAGCCGGAGCCGATCGCAGGCGCGGTCAAACGCGCGGCCGACCTCTACGGCAAGATCATCCGCAAGCCCACCGACGAGCGCGACGCGCTCGACCGCCTCATTCCCGACATGGACGGCGAGGGCGTCCGCAACGCCGATCTCATCATCGAGGCGGTGCCGGAAAAGCTGGAACTGAAACAGAAGGTCTATGCCGGACTCGAGCCGCGGATGAAGCCCGGAGCCATCCTTGCGACGAACACGTCCAGCATTCCGCTGCAGGATCTGCGCACCACGCTGGCGCGGCCGGAGCGGCTGGTCGGCCTGCATTTCTTCAACCCGGTGTCGCGGCTGCAATTGGTCGAGGTTGTCAGCCATGACGGCAACGATGCACAGGTGCTGAAAGAGGCGCTCGCCTTCGTCGGAGCGATCGACCGCCTGCCATTGCCTGTGAAGAGCTCGCCCGGCTTCCTCGTCAACCGCGCGCTGACGCCCTACATGCTGGAAGCGATGGTGATGCTGGACGAGAAGATCGACCAGCGCCTGATCGATGAAGCGGCCGAGCAGTTCGGCATGCCGATGGGCCCGATCGAGCTGGCCGATCAGGTCGGGCTCGATATCTGCCTCGACGTCGGCGATATGCTGCGCACCAAGTTCGGCGATCTCCTGCCGCCGACGCCGGCCTGGCTGCGCGAGAAGGTCGCCAAGGGCGAGCTCGGCCGCAAGACCGGCAAGGGCTTTTACACCTGGAAGGACGGCAAGGCGGAGAAAGCAGCGTTGCCGGAGACCGGACCGCGGGTCACCGACCAGATGATCGACCGCCTGGTGTTGCCGATGTCCAATGTCTGCGTCGCGGCGCTTCGCGAGGGCATTGTCGACGATGCCGACGCGGTCGATGGCGCCATGATCTTCGGCACTGGTTATGCACCCTTCCGCGGTGGCCCGCTGAATTACGCGCGCACGCGCGGCGTGGAGAACATCGTATCCACTCTGCGCGCGCTGGCGGAACGATTCGGCGCGCGCTTCGCGCCCGATCCGGGCTGGGACAATTTCAAGTGAGAGCCATATGAGCGAACAAGCGGCCGGACCGAGCGGGATCTCTGCATCCGCACGCTGGCGATGCCGGCCGACACCAATGCCAATGGCGACATCTTCGGCGGCTGGCTGCTCAGCCAGATGGACGTCGGCGGCGGCGTGTTCGCCTCGAAGGTCGCGCGGTCGCGCACCGTGACGGTCGCGATCGAGGCGATGAATTTTCGCAAAGCGGTCTATGTCGGCGATCTCGTCTCGGTCTACGCCAATCTCGTGCGCGTCGGGCGCACCTCGCTGACCGTGCATCTCGAGGCCTGGGCATTGCGGCGCAAGGAGTTGCATCCGTTCCTCGTCACCGACGGTCATTTCACCTACGTCTCGATCGACGACCACGGCCGTCCCCGGGCGATCCAGCAAAACGATCCGCCGATCGCGACGTAATCGCGCGCGACGCACTGTCCCCATATTGCGAGGCCTTGCAGCGCCGCAGAACGCGGCACGAGCAAGTCACATCGTCGCGGCTTCGCCAAGAACCAGTCAAGAACCAGTCATAAAACGGATGAGGTCCCGGCGTACTCAATTGCGTGTCGATTCGGGGTGGAAACGCCGCAATGCCCTTGGGAACCTTTGGGCGGGAGCGCCGTTGTTTGCCCGCACTGAGGAAGCCACGGACTATGCCGGACAGCTACATCATCGAAGTCGATTCGCAGACCGCAGGTATCGTCGTTCGTTCTTCTGGAGGCTACTGCTTCTTCGCCTCATCGCACCGCTTCAACCGTCTCGAAGGCCAGCTCTTCCGCAACGCCCGCGAAGCCGAGCGCGCCGCGCGCAGGCTGGTGAATGGCGACGTGAAGGAGGCGGCGTAACTGTCATTCCGGCCCGCGAGGCGTGGTCGGAATTTTTTGCCGCCCTTGATGTTGCCTCCTTCCTTCTCCCCTCATGTCCGCCGAAGCCTTGGCGAAGGCGGATGCGGGAGAAGGTGGCGCGAAGCGCCGGATAAGGGGTTGGCTCCGCGAATTCAATAGAGAGTTAGATCCGCGGATAGATACCCCTCACCCGGCTTCGGTTTGCGAAGCCACCCTCTCCCGCAAGGGGAGAGGGGAAAGACGTGATCACAACTTCGTCGCCGCCCGCGACAACAGCTTCCACTCGTCGCCTTGCTTCTGCCAGTTCATCAGGATGTGAAGGTTGGTCGATACTTTTTTCCCATCGGCCGCCATCTCCTGCTCGCCCAGCCAGTGGAAACGCACGATCGCTGCGGGGCCGACGACCTTGATGGTGGGATCCTTGTATTCGATGGACAGAAACTTCGATTTGCCGTCGGTGGCGTTGGCGATGAACGCCGCCTTGTCTTCGACCTTGCCGCTGGAATGGCTGTAGCTCAGTTCCTCCGCGCAGAGCGCGCCGAGCGCCTTGGGATCGGCCGCGATCTGGGCGAGGCGGAAGGCCTCGACCCTCTTCGCCACGGCGTCCTCGTCTGCCGAAGCGGCGAGCGCCGGCGTGGCGAACGCAAGCGCGGACACGGCGAGCGTCGAGAGAGCCAGATCGCGTCGGTTGATCGTCATCGTTTCCTCCTTTTTGATCTTGCAATCAGTGTTGCAGTCGCACGCGACTTTGTCGAGTGTCACCTGCCTCATGTCGATGCGTCATTGCGCGATCGAGGCCGTATTGATACGCCTTCCGCATCGATGCGCCGCGCATGTGGGAAAGTACGGAAATGATCGAGACCAAACACGATGGAACGGGCCGGGCGCTGTTGTTCGACATCGACGGCACGCTCGCCGACACCGATCCGTTGCACTTGAAGGCTTTCAACCAGGTGCTCGGCCCGCACGGACACGTCTTCGATCACGCACGTTTCTCCCTCGAGCTGCAGGGCTTCGCCAATGTCGCGATCGGCGAGCGCTTTCTGCCCCACGAGGCGCCGGAGCGGCGCGCCCTCATCCTCGAAGAGAAGGAGGAGGTCTTCCGCACGCTGGTGGCCGGGCAGATCGCGCCCCTGCCGGGCCTGATGGCGCTGCTCGACCGCGCCGATGGCGCCGGCATTCCCATGGTTGCGGTGACCAACGCGCCGCGTCTCAACGCCGAGCTGCTGCTCTCAGGACTCGGCATCACGCATCGTTTCAAGGCGCTGGTGATCGGCGCCGAGCTGCCGCACGGCAAGCCGCATCCGCTGCCCTATCAGGAGGGGCTGCGTTTCGTCGGCGCGAGCCCGCGAGCCTCGATCGCATTCGAGGACTCCCGCACCGGCGTGCAGTCCGCAACGGCCGCCGGCATTCCGACTGTCGGCATCCGCACCAGCCTCAGCCATGCTGACCTGGTTGGAGCAGGCGCGGTCGCCTCCGCCAGCGCGTTCGACGACCCGACGCTGCTCGCACGTCTTGCAAGTGCCATGGCATGGTGAGAAATGGCGGGGTGAGGACCTTCATCCGTCAACCGTGATCGGCGTCCGCATTGACCGCAGGCGCGAACCGCCGCACCATGCATCATTCTGATTTGAGGCCGTTGCCGTGACCGGATTGACCCATCGCCAAGCCGAAATCCTCAACATCGCGCGCGCCTCCGGCCGCGTCATGGTCGAGGAGCTGGCGCGCCGCTTCGAGGTGTCGGCGCAGACCATCCGCAAGGATCTCAACGATCTCTGTGAGCGGCGTTCGCTGACCCGCATCCATGGCGGCGCCATCATCGCCTCGGGCGTGGAAAACCTCGCCTATGAGGCGCGCCGCTTCGTCGCCGCCGACGAGAAGAAGGCGATTGGCGCTGCCGCCGCCTCGCTGATCCCGAACGGCTGCTCGCTCTTCATCAACATCGGCACCACGACGGAGGAGGTGGCGAGCGCGCTGACCTCGCATGAGGATCTGCTCGTCATCACCAACAACCTCAATGTCGCCATGCTGCTCTACCGCCATCCGCGCATCGAGGTGGTGGTCGCCGGCGGCACGGTGCGGCGCGCCGATGGCGCCGTGGTCGGCTCGACCGCGACGCAGCTGATCGGACAGTTCAAGGTCGACTATGCCATCATCGGCGCCTCGGCGATCGACGAGGAGGGCGCGCTGCTCGACTTCGACTACCGCGAGGTGCAGGTGGCGCAGGCCATCATCGCCAATGCCCGCAGCGTCATGCTGGTCGCCGATTCCACAAAACTTCGCCGCAGCGCGCCGGTGCGCATCGCCCACATCACCCAGATCCAGACCTTCGTCACCGACCAGGAGCTGCCCGAGCGCCTCGCCACCATCTGCCACAGCAAGGGCATCGAGGTGGTCGAGGCGATGCCGAAGGGCGCGGAGGTCGACGATGCGTCGGCCGAGGTGCAGGATGCCGCACCGGAAGCCGCACCAGTGGTGCGGCTGAGATAGAGGCTAAGCGCCGTCCCACGGGTTGAGCAGCGGAACGCCGAAAGCCGCAAAATCCTTCACGTTGCGTGTGACGAGCGTGAGATCGTTGACCAGCGCAGTCGCCGCAAAGAAGCCGTCCATGACGGACAATGCGACGCCGCTCTTGCGGCTCTGCGCCATGAGGTCACCCCAGCGCTCGGCCACTGTTTGGTCGATCGGCAGGACGCGCTCGGCAAACCGCGCAGGCAAATCGTGGGCAAGCCAGGCGGCCAGCGCGGTGCGTCGGCGACCATCCTCAAGCAATGCGATGCCACGGCGAAGCTCGGCGATCGAGGTGACGCTGATGAACGCACGGTCCTCATCGATCCTATCCAGCCATGCCACAACTTTTGGCGAAGGCGCGGGCCGCTGAACTTCCGAAAGCACGTTGGTGTCCAGCAAAAGGTTCATGGCACTTCGTCGCGTGGCGCGTCGTGCAGCCGGTCGAGTTCAAGGTCGGCGCCGCGCAACGGCGAGGCCAGCAGGAATTCGGCCAGGGTGCCCTTGCGCGCTGTCTTGCGCGCCCATTCCTCGACGGAAACGATGACGGCATTCGGCTTGCCGTGACGGGTGATGACCTGCGGGCCGGTCTGGGCGCGGTCGAGCACCTCGGACAGTCGCGCCTTGGCATTGGCCAACGTCCAGCTGTCATTCGTTGGAAGCGCGTCGGGTTCAACGTTACGATTGACCATAGGGATAAACCATTTTGACTAGTATGACTATAATCGCTCGACGCTGACCAATCAAGGTGCTGGTGCCTCCCAAATCGCCGTGGCGCTGCCCAACATGAACTCCTCTTGCCCACCAAGAAACTTCCGCTTTCGCTTCCTTTCGCCTCTCTTTCATCTTGCTTTCGTTTTTCGGTGTGATCTAATCAAAAGCGAAAGTAGCCGCTTGATGGAACGGGCGGTCGCCGGGGGATGCGTCTGTTGGAGCGTATTTTCGATCTCGCCATCATCGGAGGCGGTGTTAACGGCTGCGGCATTGCGCGTGACGCGGTGGGCCGCGGCAATACCGTTTTCCTGTGCGAAATGAACGATCTGGCGAGCGGGACATCGTCGTGGTCGACCAAGCTCGTGCATGGCGGCCTGCGCTATCTCGAATATTACGAGTTTCGGCTGGTCCGCGAGGCCCTGATCGAGCGCGAGATCCTCTGGGGCATCGCGCCCCACATCATCCGGCCCCTGCGATTCGTTCTGCCGCATCACGCCGGCCTGCGCCCGGCCTGGCTGCTGCGCCTCGGCCTCTTCCTCTATGATCACATCGGCGGCCGTCACCTGTTGCCGGCGACCCGCTCGGTCGATCTCAAGCGCGATGAGGTCGGCAAGCCGCTGATCCCGAACCGCTACAGCCGCGCCTTCGAATATTCGGACTGTTTCGTCGACGACGCCCGCCTCGTCGTGCTCAATGCGCGCGATGCCGCCGACAAGGGCGCCGAGATCCGCACCCGAACCCGCGCCACCGAGATTCGCCAGTCGGACGGCGTCTGGACCGTCAGCATGGTCGATACGCTGACCGGCGCGCGCTCGCAGATCCAGGCCAAGGCGCTGATCAATGCTGGCGGACCCTGGGTCGAGGACGTGCTCGGCCGCGGCGCCGGCGTGAATGCGAAAGCCAAGGTGCGCCTGGTGCAGGGCTCGCACATCGTCGTGAAGAAGCTCTACGACCACGACCGCGCCTACATGTTCCAGAATGCCGATGGCCGCATCATCTTCGTGATCCCGTACCAGGATGACTTCACCCTGATCGGCACCACCGACCGCGACTATGACGGCGATCCCGCCAAGGTGAAGGCGACGACTGAAGAGATCGAGTATCTCTGCAAGGCGGCCAGCGAATATCTGGCCAAGCCCGTCGCGCCCACCGACGTGGTCTGGACCTATTCCGGCGTGCGTCCGCTCTATGACGACGGCGCCAGCGAGGCCAAGGCCGCGACGCGCGACTACGTGTTCGAGCTCGACACGCCCGGCGGCGTGCCGCTGCTGTCGATCTATGGCGGCAAGATCACGACCTATCGCAGGCTCGCCGAAGAGGCCTTGGAGCGCCTTGCGCCTTACTTGCGCAGTGCGAAAGCGCGCGAAGGCTGGACCGGCAAATGGCCGCTGCCGGGCGGTGACATGAACGTATCCGACATCGACGGCCTGATCGCCGAGCTGCAGCGCGGCTATCCCTTCCTCAGCCATGAGCATGCGCGGCGCCTGGCGCGCGCCTATGGCACCCGTGCCATCAAGCTGCTCGGCGATGCAAAATCGGCTGCGGATCTCGGCCAGGCCTTTGGCGCCACGCTAACCGAGCGCGAGGTCCGCTATCTCATGGCCAACGAATGGGCCGTCACCGCCGACGACGTGGTCTGGCGCCGTTCCAAGCTCGGCCTGCGACTATCTGCCGACGAGATCGCGACCCTCGACGACTGGATCAGGAGCCATGCCGTGGCGCAAAGTCCCCTGCTGGAAACGGGAGGACGCTCATGACCGTGACACTCGATCACGTGACCCGGACCGTGGAAGGCGTGCCGCACATCCGTGACGTCTCGCTGACGCTCGAGAGCGGTACGCTCAACGTGCTGCTCGGGCCGACGCTGTCAGGCAAGACCTCGATCATGCGGTTGCTCGCCGGCCTCGACAAGCCGACCACGGGCAAGGTGTTCGTCAACGGCAAGGACGTCACCGGCGCCGACGTGCGCCAGCGCTCGGTCGCGATGGTGTACCAGCAGTTCATCAACTACCCCTCGCTCACGGTCTACGAGAACATCGCCTCGCCCCTGCGCGTGCAGGGCAAGCCGCGCGACGAGATCGAGGCGCGCGTCGCCGAGGCCGCAAAGCTGCTGCGGCTCGAGCCGTTCCTGAAGCGCACGCCGCTCCAGCTCTCCGGCGGCCAGCAGCAGCGCACCGCGATCGCACGCGCGCTGGTCAAGGGCGCCGACCTCGTGCTGCTCGACGAGCCGCTCGCCAATCTCGACTACAAGCTGCGCGAGGAGCTGCGGGCGGAGCTGCCGCGCATCTTCGAGGCCTCCGGCGCGATCTTCGTCTATGCCACAACCGAGCCGACCGAGGCGCTGCTGCTCGGCGGCAACACGGTGTGCATGTGGGAGGGCCAGGCACTGCAGATGGGTGAGACCACCAATGTCTATCGCCGGCCGCAGACCTTGCGCGTTGCGCAGGTGTTTTCGGATCCGCCGCTGAATCTCGTGGGCCTCGAGAAGGGGAACGGCATGGTCCAATATGCGGGCGGGAGTGCAGCGCCCGCGTCCGGGCTTTATGCCGGTCTGCCCGACGGCTTCTATCGCGTTGGCTTTCGTGCCCATCAGCTCGGGCTTGCCAATGGCGAGGCCGACCGTCACGCCTTCCACGCCACTGTCACGGTGACCGAGATCACGGGTTCGGAGAGCTTCGTGCATCTGACCCGCGACGGATCGAATTGGGTGGCGGTGCTGCACGGCGTGCACGAGTTCGAGCCGGGCCAGATGCTCGATGCCGTGCTCGATCCCAATGATGTCTTCGTCTTCGATGCTGCCGACCGTCTGGTCGCGGCACCGGGCTCTTAGGAGGGAGATGCGCCATGGCCCGCATTGACCTCGTCGATCTCGCCCATTCCTACGGCGGCAACGATGCGCCGCAGGAGAGCTTTGCGCTCAAGCCTGTCACCATGACCTGGCGGCAGGGCGGCGCCTATGCGCTGCTCGGCCCCTCCGGCTGCGGCAAGACCACGCTTCTGAACGTCATCTCCGGCATCATCACGCCGTCGCGGGGGAAGATCCTGTTCGACGGCAAGGACATCACACCGCTGTCAACCCAGAAGCGCAACATCGCGCAGGTGTTCCAGTTTCCGGTGATCTACGACACCATGACGGTGGGGGAGAATCTGGCGTTTCCGCTGAAGAATCGCGGCGTGCCGAAGGCCGACATTGACAGGCGCGTCGCCGAGATCGGTCGCCTGCTCGATCTCGAGCCCTATCTGAACCGCAAGGCCACGCGCCTGACCGCCGACGCCAAGCAGAAGATCTCGCTCGGCCGCGGTCTCGTGCGCAACGACGTTGCCGCCGTGCTGTTCGACGAGCCGCTGACGGTGATCGATCCCGAGCTGAAATGGCAGCTCCGCTCCAAGCTGAAGGCGCTGCATCGCGAGCTCGACCTCACGATGATCTATGTCACCCATGACCAGACCGAGGCGCTGACCTTCGCCGACACCGTCGTGGTCATGCATGACGGTCGCGTCGTGCAGAGCGGCACGCCGGCCGAGCTGTTCGACAAGCCGGCGCATACGTTCGTCGGCTATTTCATCGGTTCGCCCGGCATGAACATCCTGCCGGCCGAGGTGAGGGGGCGCGAGGCCAGGATCGACGGCCACGTCATCGCGCTGAACCGCAGCTACGACAATCTGCCCGCCGGCGCGAAGATCGAGATCGGCGTCCGTCCCGAATTCGTCGAGGTGGTCGCGCCCACACCTGGCCTGCTCACCGCCAGGATCGAGCGCATCGACGATCTCGGCCGCATCCGCTTCGCGCGCGTGCGCGTCGTCGACGCCAAGCTCGCGGCGCGCGCTCCTGGCGGCTTCGCCAGCGCGGACGGTACCGCCGGGCTGAAATTCGATCCGTCGCACGTCCACGTCTATGCCGACAGCCTTCTGGTGGAGGGAGCCGCCTGATGGACAAGACCGTCAACCAAAAAGCCTGGTTCCTGGTGCTGCCGGTGTTCCTGGTCGTCGCCTTCTCGGCGGTGCTGCCGCTGATGACGGTGGTGAACTATTCGATGCAGGACACCTTCGGCAACAACCAGTTCTTCTGGAACGGCGTGGGCTGGTTCAAGGAGCTGCTCGATCCCTCCACCGACCTCGGCGGCCGCTTCCTCGCCTCGCTCGGCCGCAACCTGTTCTTCTCGCTTGTCATCCTGGCCATCGAGGTGCCGCTCGGCATCGTCGTCGCGTTGTCGATGCCGCGCGAGGGCTGGACCGTCGCAGCCTGCCTCGTCATTCTCGCGCTGCCGCTGCTGATCCCCTGGAACGTGGTCGGCACCATCTGGCAGATCTTCGGGCGTCCCGACATCGGCCTGCTCGGCTACGTCCTCAATGCCATGGGCTTCGATTACAATTACGTCTCCAACGACGTCGATGCCTGGTTCACGGTCATCGTGATGGACGTCTGGCACTGGACCAGCCTCGTCGCGCTGCTGTGCTATGCCGGCCTGAAGTCGATTCCCGAAGCCTATTACCAGGCCGCGCAGATCGACGGCGCCTCGCGCTGGGCCGTGTTCAAGGCGATCCAGCTGCCGAAGATGAACCGCGTGCTCTTGATCGCGGTGCTGCTGCGCTTCATGGACAGCTTCATGATCTACACCGAGCCGTTCGTCGTCACCGGTGGCGGGCCCGGCAATTCCACCACCTTCGTGTCGATCGAGCTGGTCAAGATTGCGCTCGGCCAGTTCGACCTCGGCAAGGCCGCGGCGCTGTCGCTGGTCTACAACCTCATCATCCTGATCGTCTGCTGGATCTTCTACACCGTCATGACCAATGCCGGTGTCGAACGCAAAGTCCAGGCTTCGAGCGAGCCGGCGGCGGAGCCCAAGCCCGCGGCCGCGCTCAAGCCCGTGCCCGCACTCGAGCCAAGGGAAGGAGTGGCCTGATGCATTCGATCCCCGGCCGTCGCCTCATCATGGGGCTGTTCCTGATCTTCCTGCTGCTGCCGATCTACTGGCTCGTCAACATGAGCTTCAAGACCAACAGCGAGATCGTCTCGACGATGACGCTGTGGCCGCACACTCCGACGCTGCAGCACTACAAGCGCATCTTCACCGACGAGAGCTGGTATTCGGGCTACATCAATTCGCTCGAATACGTCGTCCTCAACACCATCATCTCGATCGCCGTGGCGCTGCCGGCGGCTTACGCCTTCTCGCGCTACCGTTTCCTCGGTGACAAGCATTTATTCTTCTGGCTGTTGTCGAACCGCATGGCGCCGGCGGCGGTCTATGCGCTGCCGTTCTTCAATCTCTATTCGGCGATCGGCCTGTTCGACACCCCCTGGGCCGTCGCGCTCGCGCACTGCATCTTCAACGTGCCGCTCGCGGTGTGGATCCTCGAAGGCTTCGTCTCCGGCGTGCCGCGCGAGATCGACGAGACCGCGTTCCTCGACGGCTATTCCTTCCCGCGCTTCTTCATCAAGATCCTGGTGCCGCTGATCGCGAGCGGCATCGGCGTCGCCGCCTTCTTCTGCTTCATGTTCTCCTGGGTCGAGCTCTTGCTCGCGCGCACGCTGACGTCGGTGCATGCCAAGCCGATCGCAGCGATCATGACGCGTACGGTGTCGGCGGCCGGCATGGATTGGGGCCTGCTCGCCGCCGCCGGGGTGCTCACCATTATTCCGGGCGCGCTGGTGATCTGGTTCGTCCGCAACTACATCGCGCGCGGTTTCGCGCTCGGCCGCGTCTGAGGAGGCATCAATGGAATCCATCGCATGGATGGCCTGGACGCTGCCGACCGCGATCTTCTTCGCCGCGCTCGCCTGCACGCTTCTCGTGATGACCTGGCTCGCCGCGGTCTATCCCGAGGCCGAGCGTGTCGGCGTGCTGCGCATCCCGACCACGCGCGGCGACCGTCTGTTCATCTCGCTGATCGCGGCCGCCGTCATCCACCTCGCCTGGATCGGCCTCGTCGGCACCGACGCGATCGCTACGCTGCCTATCGGCGAGGAGGGGTTTGAAATCTCGAGCCTGTGGCTCGCATCAGGAATTTCGCTGGTCACGGCCGCGCTCATTTTCCGCACGGTCTGAAGCTTGCGAAGGGACGGCCAGATCCGGGACCAACCCGGGCCTGTATAAAAGTTTGTCGCTGCAACGGAGGAACAACATGCGACAGTTTAGGAGAAGGAAAGGTCCATTGACCAAGAATAGTTTTCTGACCATGTCCAGCGCCGCTGCGATCATCGCGGTGTCGTTCGCCGTCTCGGCGCCGGTTCGCGCCGCCGACGAGGCCGTGATCCAGAAGTGGATCGCGGAATTCACGCCTTCGACGCTGTCGAAGGAAGACCAGAAGAAGGAGCTGGAGTGGTTCGCCAAGGCCGCCGAGCCCTTCAAGGGCATGGAGATCAACGTCGTCTCCGAGACGATCACGACTCATGAATACGAGGCGCAGACGCTCGCCAAGGCATTCTCCGAGCTCACCGGCATCAAGCTCAAGCACGATCTCATCCAGGAAGGTGACGTCGTCGAGAAGCTCCAGACCCAGATGCAATCGGGCAAGAACGTCTATGACGGCTGGATCAACGACTCCGACCTGATCGGCACGCATTTCCGCTACGGCCAGACCATTGCGCTGTCGGACTACATGACCGGCGAGGGCAAGGACGTCACCAACCCCATGCTCGACGTGAACGACTTCATCGGCAAGTCGTTCGGCACCGGGCCGGACGGCAAGCTCTACCAGCTGCCCGACCAGCAGTTCGCGAACCTCTACTGGTTCCGCTACGACTGGTTCACCAATGCCGACTACAAGGCCAAGTTCAAGGCCAAGTATGGCTACGAGCTCGGCGTGCCCGTGAACTGGTCCGCCTATGAGGACATCGCCGAGTTCTTCACCAATGACATCAAGGAGATCAACGGCGTCAAGGTCTACGGCCATATGGACTATGGCAAGAAGGACCCCTCGCTTGGATGGCGCTTCACCGACGCTTGGCTGTCGATGGCCGGCAACGGTGACAAGGGCATTCCGAACGGTCTGCCGGTCGACGAATGGGGCATCCGGATGGAGGGCTGCCGCCCGGTCGGCTCTTCGGTGGAGCGTGGCGGCGACACCAATGGTCCGGCCGCAGTCTACTCAATCACGAAGTATCTCGACTGGATGAAGAAGTACGCCCCGCCGCAGGCGCAGGGCATGACCTTCTCCGAGTCCGGCCCCGTGCCGTCGCAGGGCAACATCGCCCAGCAGATGTTCTGGTACACCGCCTTCACTGCCGACATGGTGAAGCCGGGTCTGCCGGTGGTGAATGCGGACGGTACGCCGAAGTGGCGTATGGCTCCGTCGCCGCACGGCTCCTATTGGAAGGAAGGCATGAAGCTCGGCTACCAGGACGCTGGCTCCGCCACGCTGCTGAAGTCGACTCCGCCGGATCGCCGCAAGGCAGCCTGGCTCTATCTCCAGTTCATCGTCTCCAAGTCGGTGAGCCTGAAGAAGAGCCATGTCGGTCTCACCTTCATCCGTGAATCCGACATCTGGGACAAGTCGTTCACCGAGCGTGCGCCGAAGCTCGGCGGCCTGATCGAGTTCTACCGCTCGCCCGCGCGCGTGCAGTGGACCCCGACCGGCAACAACGTGCCCGACTATCCGAAGCTCGCGCAGCTGTGGTGGCAGAACATCGGCGATGCGTCGTCCGGTGCGAAGACGCCGCAGCAGGCGATGGATGCTCTCGCGGCGGCCCAGGATTCCGTGCTGGAGCGTCTGGAGAAGTCCGGCGTGCAGGGCGCCTGCGGTCCGAAGCTGCACAAGAAGGAGTCGGCCGAGTACTGGTTCGCCAAGGCCCAGAAGGACGGCACCATCGCGCCGCAGCGCAAGCTCGCCAACGAGAAGCCGAAGGGCGAGACGGTGGACTACGACACCCTGATCAAGTCGTGGCCCGCCACTCCGCCCAAGCGCGCGGAAGTGAAGTAAGCGGCGCTTAGAGCGATATCAAACACGAAAGGCCGGGAGCGATCCCGGCCTTTTTGTTTTGTCGTTGTGGTGCGAGGGTTTTTCACACCTCGGTGTCATTGCCCGCCTAGTGCGCAATTGCGCACAGGGGCGGGCAATCCAGTATTCCAGAGACGGTCGTGGTTGAACCGAGAAGCCGCGGCGTACTGGATGCCCCGCCTTCGCGGGGCATGACAGCGTCATGTGTGGAGAAGAACCTACTCCGCCGGCTCGGCCGCCAACGTCGGGTAATCCGTGTAGCCCTTCGCACCACCACCGTAGAACGTGTTCTTGTCCCAATCGTTCAGCGCCGCTCCCTGCTTCAGCCGCTCGACCAGGTCGGGGTTGGAGATGAACGGCTTGCCGAAGGCGATGAGGTCGGCGGCGTTCGCCTCCAGCACTTTGCTGGCGAGGTCGAAATCGTAGCCATTGTTGGCGACGTAGGCGCCCGAGAAGCGCTTGCGCAACGACGCATAGTCGAACGGCGCGATGTCGCGCGGCCCCCCGGTGGCGCCTTCGACCACATGGAGATAGACCAGCTTCAGCGCGCTGAGGCCGTCGACGATGTGATCGTACAGGGCCTGCGGGTTGGAATCCGAGATGTCGTTGGCCGGCGTCACCGGCGAGATGCGGATGCCGGTGCGCTCGGCGCCGGCCTGGGCGACGACGGCCTTGGAGACCTCCAGCATCAGCTTCGCGCGGTTCTCGATCGAGCCGCCATAGGCATCAGTGCGCTTGTTGGCGCCGTCCTTGGCGAACTGCTCGAGCAGATAGCCGTTGGCGCCGTGGATCTCGACGCCGTCGAAGCCGGCTTCCAGCGCGTTCTTCGTGGCGCGCTTGAAGTCGTCGATGATCCCGGGAATCTCGGAGAGCTCGAGGGCGCGCGGCTCGGAGACGTCGGCGAAGCCGCCGTTGACGAAGGTCTTGCCCTTGGCTCGGATCGCGCTCGGTGCCACCGGGGCTGCGCCATTCGCCTGCAGATCGACATGCGAGATGCGGCCGACATGCCAGAGCTGGATGAAGATCTTGCCGCCGCGTTCATGCACCTTGTCGGTGACCTTGCGCCAGCCGGCGACCTGCTCCTTGCTATAGATGCCGGGCGTGTCCTGGTAGCCCTGACCTTGTTGCGAGACCTGGCTCGCCTCGGTGATCAGCAGGCCCGCGGATGCACGCTGGGCGTAATATTCGGCGGCGAGCGGACCGGGCACGAAGGTGCCGGGTACGGCACGGTTGCGCGTCAGCGGCGCCATGACCAGGCGGTTGGCCAGCGTGATCGGGCCGAGCTTGTAGGTCTCAAACAATTTGGTCGAACGGCTCATGGGAATGCTTCCGGGCGGTGAGAGGTCTCGAACAATTGTGCATCGCGACATCGGGCGCAAGGGATGAGCCATACGCAAAGTGCAGGCGAGCTACGCGGCAGGGCGCGCGTAGCATAATTCGTGTGCAATGTCGGCTGCGACAGCGAAATCCCACTGTCGCGGTCGTGCGATTTCACAAATCAGTTCGCGCCGAGGAAATCGCGCTTGCCGATCTCAACGCCGTTGTGACGCAAGATGCCGTGGGCGATCGCGGCGTGGAAATAGAGGTTCGGCAGCGAGAACGAGCTCAGGAATTGCTGTCCCGTCATGGTGATGGTCTTGCCGGGGCCGATCGGAAAGGTGACGTCCTTGGCGTCGGCGCCCTCAAACTGCTCGGGCTTGAAGGATTTGACATAGTCGATCGTTTTCGCCAGCCGCTGCTTCAACTCCGCAAAGCTGGTTTCGGTGTCGGGCGTCGAGGGGACCTCGCTATGCGTCAGCCGCGCACAGCCTCTGGTCGGATAGTCGCTGACCAGCTGTATCTGCCGCGACAGCGGCAGCATGTCCGGGAAGAGGCGCGAGCCAAGCAGGACGCTGGGATCGATCTTCCTGGCCGCGCAATGCGCCTCAGCTTTGGTGAGCAGCCCGGTCACGCTGTTCAGCATCTGCAAATAGGCGGGGACGACGGCGTCGTAGAAGGACATGTGATGCTCGCTTCAAATGGTGGGAAATCTCAGGAGGAAACCTGAGCCACTCACATGGGAGCCTCATGGAAAATTGCAATCGCGGAAAGCCGCTTGTGCGATGCGAAAATTCTACCGCACCGTCGTCTGGGGCAGGACCTGCGCCGTGCCGCCGCGCATGCGCGCAAGCAGCTCGGCGGTCGGCCAGGAATCCGCCGGCAGGCCGTACTTGATCTGCGTCGCCTTCACCGCGGCGCGGCTCTGCTGCCCCAGCACACCGTCGACCTTGCCGACGTTGAAGCCGGCGCGCACCAAGAGCTGCTGCAATTCCTTGAGCTCGTTGAACGGCAGCTGCGCGACCGGCGCAGCCGGCTTGCGCATCGGCGCGGCCCCGGCGATGCGCGAGGCGAGATAGCCCGCGGTGGTCGCGTAGATCAGCGAGTTGTTCCACTCGGTGTAAGCCGCGAAATTCGGATAGGCCATGAAGGCCGGCCCGAAGCGTCCCATCGGCAGCAGCACGGAGGCTGCGAGATTGTCGTTCGGCAAGGGCCGGCCGTCGGGATAGGTGACGCCCAGTTGCGCCCATGTCGAGCGCGGCTCGCGTACCGTGAGATCGGTCTTCTCCCACGGCAGGTTCGGCGGCACCTTGATCTCCTCGAGCCACGGCTCGCCGCGCCGCCACTTCAATCCGTTTGCGATGTAGTTCGCGGTCGAGCCGATCACGTCGGCCGGCGAGCGCAACAGGTCGCGCCGTCCGTCGCCGTCAAAGTCGACCGCGTAGTTGACGTAGTGCACGGGCAGGAATTGGGTCTGGCCGAGCTCGCCGGCCCAGGAGCCGATCATCTCGTCGGGATGCAGATCGCCCCGGTCGATGATCTTCAGCGCCGCGATGGTCTCGTTCACGAACATCTCCGAACGGCGGCAATCATAGGCGAGCGACACCAGCGATTTCAGCGTCGGCAAATTGCCCATGTTGGCACCGAAATCGCTCTCGAGGCCCCAGAACGCGGCGATCACCGCGGGCGGCACGCCGTATTCCTTTTCCGCGCGCGCAAACGCCGCGGCGTATTGCTTGATGTGCTGCTGCCCGTTCTGCATGCGATAGGCCGCGGCCATGCGGCCGGCGAATTCGGTGAAGAGCTGTCCGAACACGCGCTGGCCGCGGTCGCGGTTGACGATGCCCTGGTCGTAGACGAGATAGGGCGATGCCTCCGCGATCGTGCGCTGCGACACGCCGGCGGCCACCGCCTGTTGCTTCACCTCGGTCAGGAAGCGATCGAAGCTCGCGCCATTGTGGCACGAGGCGGCGCGCGGCGAGGGGGCCTTCGGCACTGCGGGCTTGGCAGGAGGCGGAAGCATTTGGGCGGATGCCGTGGCCGTGCATGCGATAAGCGCGAGGGCCGCGATCGGAAATCGGGTCTGGACCATGGGGGTTCCGGCGGGGAAGGGCAGGCGTGGATTCGGCCGAAGTTTAGGGGAAGCGGCCGCCCCAGGCCATCCCCAGCCTGCACCTGATCTGGAGGACGGGTGGTCGCCCCTCTTGGTGCACAGGGGCATGTATTCAGAAATCAAGCGATCGGCTCGGTTGGATCAATCCCGCCGAATCGGGGTTGACCTGTCGAAACCGTTACGGAAAGGCTCGTTCTGTGGCCGAGTTGCCTCCGGCGTCGACGCAACGAACACCGGCCGTGCGAGCCGCAACCTCGCCCATGCTCACGGCCGGCGGCATCGTCCTAGCCATCGGAGCCCTCTATCTCGGCCGGGAAATCTTCGTTCCCTTTGCCCTTGCGATCCTGCTGAGCTTCGTTCTCACGCCCTTGGTCAATTGGCTGAGACGTTGGAAAGTGCCCCGCATTGCAGCGGTGCTAATTGCCGTTTCCATTGCCTTCATCGTCGTCGCAGGGATCGCCTTGGTCGTTGGGCGCCAACTGGTCCAGCTCGCCAGCAACCTTCCCAATTATCAGACCACCATCACCGAGAAGATCCGCTCGTTGCAAAGCTCCGCGCCGGGCGGTGGGGTCGTCGACGCCGTTACCACGACGATGCAGGATCTCGGCAGAGAGATCTCGGGAGATGAGAAAAAGTCGGCGGCTGCATCCTCCCGGCTTGGCACCGGCAGTGAGAGTCGGGAGCCTGTCACCGTGCGGGTGGAGCCGCCACAGCCGAGACCGCTGGAGCTCATTCGATCGGTCATAGGTCCATTGCTGGCGCCGCTTGCGACTTCCGGGCTGGTCGTCATTTTCGTGATCTTCGTGCTGCTCGAGCGCGAAGACCTGCGCGACCGATTCATCAAGTTAGCCGGAGCCGGTGACCTTCAGAAGAGTACTCAGGCCATCAACGATGCTGCCTCGCGGGTCAGCCGCTATCTGCTGATGCAGCTTGTTGTCAATCTGACTTACGGCGTGCCGATCGGTGTTGCACTCTACTTTGTTGGCGTGCCGAACGCGATTCTTTGGGGCTTGCTCGCAGCGGTACTTCGATTCATTCCCTACCTCGGTCCTTTCCTGGCTGCTATATTTCCCGTTGCCCTGGCCATCGCCGTCGATCCAGGCTGGACGATGCTGTTCTGGGTCGTCGGTTTGTTCGTTACGGCTGAACTCGTCAGCAACAATGTTGTCGAGCCTTGGCTTTACGGATCCAGCACCGGGCTGTCGTCCCTCGCAATTATCATCGCCGCGATCTTCTGGACGATGCTCTGGGGACCCGTCGGGCTGTTTCTGGCAACACCTTTGACCGTCTGCCTCGTCGTCATGGGGCGCTACGTCCCGCAGTTGGAGTTCTTGGGCGTTCTGCTCGGCAGCGACCCTGTGCTCGCGCCGGAGGAGCAACTCTACCAGCGGTTATTGGCCGGCAACCTGGAGGAGGCGGTTGAGTTCGCCGAGAACTATGTCGACGAGTGTTCCTCACGCGAGCTGTACGACAACGTCGGAATTCCGGCGCTGCGCCTGGCGGAGAATGATCGTCAGCGCAGCAGCATCGACACCAATTACCGGCGTCTCGTTGCGGATACGGCTATCTCGGTTGTCCGGGAGGTTGATGACCATATCCGCGAAAAAGCGAATGCAGTGGACGAGGGAAATCACACCGCGCAGCGACCATGCGTCCTCTGTCTCGCTGGACGCACGGAGCTCGATCATGCAGCGGCGGAGATGCTCGCGCAGGTGCTCGAGGAGCGCACCATCGGCGCCAAGGTCTTGCCGCCGATCGCGGTCAGTCGGGGAGCATTGGAGCAACTCGATCTCCAGGGGGTCGACGTGGTGTGCCTGTCCTACTTTCACCCGCAGCCGCAGGTCTACGCCCGCTATGTCTTTCGTCGCCTGCGCCGTCGGGCTCCACAGGTGAAGCTTGCCGCCTGCTGCTGGAATTTGATCGCCGGAACGGAACAGACGGGAGAGCTCAAGACCCAGATGGCGGCCGACGCGGCATTCGCCTCTCTCCAAGCATGCGTCGAGCAGGTTGAAGCATGGGTCGGTCGCGCGGCAGCTCTCGGCGATACGCCCCAGCTCACGGCCGACGCCGAACGTGCGCAGCTCGCCGCGCTGCGCGGACTTGGCTTGGACGCCTCGAAACGCCAGGACCTGGATGAGGCCTCCAGAAAGGTCGCGCAAGCGTTCAACGTTCCGATCGCGCTGGTGACATTGGTCGATCATATTCAGCTAACCGCCGCTGAAGCCCGCGCCCAAGAAGTTCAAGCAGGTCTGCCGAGCAATCACGAGGGCTCCCTCGACGCGCATGTGATCGCTGCAGGCGATATGCTGGTTTCGGAGGATGTGACCGAAGACCCGCGCTTCGCCGACGATCCGCATGTGCTGGAGCGAGGCATTCGCTTCTACGCGGGGGTCCCGCTCCGGACTTCATCCGGTCATGTTGTAGGCTGCCTTTGTGTGATCGATACTCAGCCGCGGGAGTTCACCGACCGGGATCGTGACCGCCTGCAGGAGATGGCGAAGCAATTGATGATCGATATCCAGAGCGCTCGAGTGGCCACAGGCGTCGAGTCGGATGGCTCGAGAGAGGTGCATCCCGCCCCCTAGCGGAGAGGAAGCCGACCTTGCCGCTGACAGTGCGTGGCGCTAGCCGAACAGCCGCATCAGCAGCGCCTTACCGACCGGGAGCGCCCTGACGCCCCGATAGGCCCGAACATATTCGCCGGCATAGAACGCCCTGATTGCATGCACGCGCGTGTCCATGCCTTCCGCGAACCGCACGGCAAATCCATCAATGGTCCGCCGCACCACGATGGCCGCAATCGAGCGGCCGTAGATCTGGCACTCGATCGTGCTCCCAGGCGCCGGCGGATCGGGATCGATTAGCCGCGCACCGGTGATGGAGATATCGGCGAGCCGCGCCAGATGCGACCTGCCGTCCTGGCGCAGCAGCACCGGCTCGTTGCGATTGAAGCGCTCCGCCTTGCGCTTGCGCGGCTGCTCGATGCAGACGAAGCAGACCACGGTGAGGATGAACGCGTTGTAGAAGCTCCAGGCCAGCGCCAGTCCGCCATAGGCGATGTTCTCGCCGCGCTGCTGCAGGATGAAGGCATAAGCGATGGATGCGAGCGTGATGAAAAGTGCACAGCCGTAGATGCGCAGCAGCGGCCATTCGACGAAGCGTCGGTCGCGGTCGCCGCCTTTCGCGGTGACCTTGAACTTGTGTCCCTTCGGCTTCAGCAGGCCGGTCGCCACCGCCTTGAGCACGGCAGGCGCGGCAATCAGTTGGGAGACATCCGTCATCATTGCGAGCGAGCGGCCACGCGAAAGCCAGGCCATGCTGAGGCCGTTCCAGACATAGAAGGGCAGAAAGACCCGCAACAGCTCGCTCAGATCGGCCCGCACCGCCTGGATGCCGAACAGCAGGAACAGCCAGGGCACCACAAGGCCCGCCACTTTCGAGGTGTAGACCGCGGACCAGCTCATGAAGGCGTCGGCCAGCGAGAGGCGGTCGATGAAGGGCAGCTTCGAGTCCCGCGAGAGCGGTCCGCTGCGGCCGCGCACGATCTGCATCAAGCCGAGGCACCAGCGGGCGCGTTGGGTGATGTATTCCTTCAGCCCTTCCGGCGCGAGCCCGATCGTCAGGCGCTCGTTGAGATAGATCGTATTGAGTCCGCGTTCCTTGAGGCGCAGCGTGACGAGATAGTCTTCCGTCACCGAATCGGTCGGAAAGCCGCCGATCCGCATCAGTCCGGAATAGCGGATGAGGGAGGAGGTGCCGCAGCAGAACGCGACGCCCCAGGCGTCCTTGGCCGGCAGCAGGATGTCGAAGAAGAAGCGCTGCTCGTCGGGCCAGACGTCGGTCGCGGCGAGGTTGGTCTGGATCGGGTCGGGATTGATGAAGTGCTGCGGGGTCTGGACCACGCCGACCGACGCATCGTCCATGAGCGAGACGGTGCGCGCAAGGAAATCGGGCCGCGGCACGAAGTCCGCATCGAGAATGGCGACGAACTGCGGCCGCTCCGGCAGCGCCCCGACATGCCTCAGTGCGTGATTGATGTTGCCTGCTTTGGCGTGCTGGTTGTCGGGCCGCGTCAGATAGTGGCAGCCGAGCTCGCCGGACAGCCGCCGCAGCCAGGGCCGTCTTCCGTCGTCGAGCACCCAGACGCGGTAATTGCCGTAGTCCATGCCCGTCGCGCCGATGATCGTACGCTCGAGGATCCCTCGTTCCTCGTTGTAGGTGCAGATGAAGACGTCGATCAGCGGTGCGCCCGGATCGGTGGTGCGGCCGTCGACCTTCGCTGCGCCGGTGCGGTCGCGCGTCCGGCTCAGGAACAGCAGCGACAACGCGACCGCGACGAGCGAGGCCGCCTCCAGCAGCATGAAGGGGTAGCCGATCACGGCATCGACGGTCAGGCGCGGCGGCGGAAGCGTCGACATGATCCGCCAATAGAGATAGCGCAGCAGCAAGGTCACCGAGACAATGGCCAGGAACGAGCGTGCCATCGTGCTGTCGCGCCTCAGCAGCGGTACGATAGCCATGAAGGCGCCGAGCGCGATCAGGCCGGGCGTCAGCGCCGCCGTCACGGTGCGGTCTCGTGCCGTGCAAACACCACGCGGCCGGTGCGGCCGACCGTGCAGGCGCGAGCTGCGGCATCGCGCGAGGCCACGGTCACACGATAGGGCTCCTTGCTCAGCGCATCCGGATTGATGGCGAGATTGGCCGGCGCGCCGGCAGCGCCGGTCAGGTTGACCACGGTGCCGGAGATCGGCTCGCCGCCGTCATTGGGCTCGAACGTCGCGTGGTCGCCGAGCTGCAGGCGGTTGTAGACGTTCTCGGTGACATTGGCGGTGATCACGGCGCCGCTGCAATCGAGCACTTTGAGCAACGGCTGGCCTGCCTGCACGTCCTCGCCCGGCGATGTCATCATTTCCCAGACGCGGCCTGCGACGGGTGTCGTAATGTTGGCTTCGGTGAGATCCGCGAACCGGACCTCCTCGACGATGATCTCGTTGGCGAGCCAGGCGATCTCCGTGTCGGTGCGCGCGAGATCGGCCTCGAGGTCGCCGGCACGCTGGCGCATCTCTTCCTCGCGCTGAACCGAGCTTGGCCGGTCGTTGTAGCTGTCGCCGAGGAAGGATCCGTTCCGTGCCGCGGCGAGCTCGACCTTGGCCGCGTCCAGCCGCTTGCGCGCACCGAGCTCGGTCTGTTGCGACACCGAGAGCTCGCGCGTCAGACGTGCCAGTTCGACGGTCGAGACATTGCCCGATTTTGCCAGCGAGGAGGCGCGCTCGACGGCGGCACTGGCCTCGTCCCGCCGCGCCGCCGCAGCCTCGATCGAGGTCTGGATCTCCGCGATGCGGGCCTCGAGCTGGAGCACGCGTCCGTCGCGAAATAGCGCGGCCTGCCGCGCCAGATCCTTTTGTGCCGCCTGCGCCGAAGCGAGCTTCGCCGCAAGGCTCGGCCGTTCATTCTCCAGGCGCGATTTCTGCCGCCGGAGATCGTCGAGCCGGGTGCGATCGCCGCGCGAGTTGAAGACGCGCAGGACGACGGTCCCGGCTTCGAGCTTGGCCTGGTCAGTGACGCGCTGGGCGGCTGCGACGCGGCCACCGATCGGAGTCCGCAAGGTGACGAGGCGGGAATTCAGCACGGCTTCGACGCTCGAATTTTCCCAGATCGCCCGCAGCGGCAGCCAGCCGAACACGGCGACGATGGCGAGCCCGATCGCGACCTTGGCGCCGCGCCGCAGATACGGCCAGCGGCGCCCCGATTCTTGCCCGCTCTGCGTCGTGGAAGCATGGTCGGACTCGTCATTGGTGAAGAGGTGCTCGTGCAGGGAGTCTTGCAAACCCTTCGCATCAGTTCTGGCGTCGTGAGGAGGGGGGGCGGATGAGGGGGCGACGGAGGCGGCGCTCGAGCGGTCTACCATGGCGGTCACCTTGCTGACGGGAGGCCAACGGGAACCCGGTCAATGCACAAGGCCAATGCCGCGTGCCCGGTTACCGCGAGTTATGCGGAAATTGCGCTTTCCAGGTTGCTAAGCCTCCGCGTGTGTTTTTGCGCAAATCCCGGTCAAGCTTTAGTGGCGGCGGAAAGGCTGGCTGGTGCCGCTGGCGTCTGCGGCTCCACGACGCACGAACCTTGCAGCCGGCGGCCGCATTCATACTTCGAAGGTGCCGGCCAGAGGTTCGCCCGCGGCCGCCCTAGGAGACGGCCATGAACTATTTTCGTACCGCAATGCTGCTCGCTGGCCTGACCGCCCTGTTCATGGGCGTCGGCTATCTGATCGGAGGCGCCTCGGGCGCCATGATCGCGCTCGTCATTGCCGCCGCAACCAACCTCTTCACCTACTGGAACTCCGACCGCATGGTGCTGTCGATGTACGGCGCCCATGAGGTCGATCGTTCGACCGCGCCGGAGCTGGTCGGCCTCGTCGCCGAGCTTGCGGGCCGTGCCGGCCTGCCGATGCCGCGCGTGTTCGTGATGGATGAGATCCAGCCCAACGCGTTCGCCACCGGCCGCAATCCGGAAAACGCCGCGGTCGCCGTCACCACCGGTCTGATGAACCAGCTCAGCCGCGAGGAGCTCGCCGGTGTGATTGCGCACGAGCTCGCGCACATCAAGCATCACGACACGCTGCTGATGACGATCACCGCGACCATCGCCGGTGCGATCTCGATGCTGGCGCAGTTCGGCATGTTCTTTGGCGGCAATCGCGACAACAACAGCGGTCCGGGCATCATCGGCTCGATCCTGTTGATGATCCTCGCTCCGCTCGGTGCCATGCTGGTGCAGATGGCGATCAGCCGGACCCGCGAATATGCCGCCGACAATCTCGGTGCGCGCATCGTGGGACAGCCGATGTGGCTGGCCTCTGCGCTGGTGAAGATCGAGGGCGCTGCGCACCAGGTCCCGAACTACGAGGCCGAGCGAAACCCTGCGACCGCGCACATGTTCATCATCAATCCGCTGTCGGGCCACGGGGTGGACAACCTGTTCGCCACCCACCCCTCGACGCAGAACCGCGTCGCCGCGCTCCAGCAACTGGCGGCCGAGCTCGGCGCGCGCGCGGCGCCGTCGGTCGGCGCCAACGAGAACTATCCACCGCGCGGGCCGTGGGGCCGCTCCTCCTCACGTCGCAGTCCCTGGGGCTGACGGAGCCGGCAAGGATTGCGTCTGGCTTTGTGATCTGGCGCACACAGGGGGGTCCCCAACCAGTGTTAACTCCTCGGCGTGACCATTCCTTCGAAAGGGGATGGGTGGCTGGCGCGCTGCCGGCCACCGTCGAAGATGACCAGAATTGCCGTACCATTGCTGATCGTCCTTTGCGTGCTCGTCGGCTTGTCCACGCATATGGTCGTCAATTGCGGCGACGAGGATGATCCCGACATCTGCTCGGCCGTGATCGGCTTCTCGCCGCTGCGCGGCTCGCTGATCGCCTTCGCCTATGCGGGACGTGGACGGATCGCGCTGCGTCACGGCGACTTCAAGCGGGCGATCGCCGATTTCGACGAGGCCATCCACCTCAATCCCAACCGCGCTTCGCTCTATCGCGACCGGGCGCTGGCG
Organism: Bradyrhizobium sp. IC4060; assembly: GCF_020193715.1. Lineage (NCBI taxonomy): Bacteria > Pseudomonadati > Pseudomonadota > Alphaproteobacteria > Hyphomicrobiales > Nitrobacteraceae > Bradyrhizobium > Bradyrhizobium sp. IC4060. The sequence continues at coordinate 28,791 of NZ_JADYVJ010000002.1, forward strand.
CGCCGGCAGAACGGCGACTTCGAGCTTGCCATTGCGGATTACGACGAGGCGATCGCGCACGATCCCAAGCGCGCGGCACCTTATCACCAGCGCGGTCTCGCGCTCGCCGCAATGGGCGATCTCGACCGCGCCATCCTGAGCTACAGCACGGCGGTCCGCCTCGACCCCACCGATGCGCAGGCCCGTCTCGACCGCGGCCTTGCGTTCCTCGCCCGCGGCCAGACGGACGACGCCCGCGCCGATTTCGAGGCCGCGCTGGCGCTGCCCGCCGGCAAGGACGGTCGCGCGCGAGAGGCCGCGCGCGCCAAGCTCGCGGAACTCGCCAGCGCCGAGCCGACACTGGTGGCCGCGCCGCGAAGATGAGGATCTGGCGCGGCATTTGCGGCGGCACCCTCTCACGTCTTTAGGACAGGTGGCTTGCCGCATAGCGGCGAGATCGGTGAGAGATGCGGAAAGCGAGACTGTCGCGGCTGTCTGCTGCGCGTATGAACCAATTCAACTAGTATTGAGTTGGATCAATACTGGCAGGGTCCAGAGTGCATCCATGTCGTGCGCCCCTGGAGGAGCTTCCAATGTGCAAATGGGCTTTGACGATTCTGACCCTGAGTATCGCTCTGACAGCGGGGCAGGCTCGAGCCCAAAAATATGACCCGGCTTATCCCGTTTGCTTGAACGTCATTTCTCGCGGAATGACGCCATACTACCGATGCAGCTTCACGACGATGGACCAATGCAGGGCGTCGGCAAACGGCCAGATGTGCGTCCTCAATCCCTACTACGCCGGTCCTCCGGCGAGAGGAAACGCTCGGCGGCATCATCGCCAGACCTACGCGCCACCGAGGCCGCCGGTCCAGTACCGGGCGGTACCCTATAATCACTTCAATGAACCCTATTATGGGGCATCCCAAGGTTACGCGCCTGGCGAGAAAGAGCGCTTTCTCCAAAGTGTGAGGCAATACATGTGAGGGATGTCGCTCGACTGTTCGACCAGCCCATGCCTGGGGCGGAGGAATCGTTGAGGTCGCGGTCGGCCCGATTGCGGCGGCCGCGAGGGAGCGCGTCGCAAACGCGCAACGCGGCGATCCGATCAAGCCGGAGATAATTGGGAGACAGGCCGGCGAGCCTCCAGATCGCCAATCCCGTAGCGGCGATCGGTTCAACGGCAGGGCTATCGCATTTGGGAGTTTTTCCTTGCGGCCATCCTTCGAGACGCCCGCTTTGGCGGGCTCCTCAGGATGAGGGCGGGATGCGCGGCAGCAGTTTCAACGAGCACCGATGCTGATTAGCCTCATCCTGAGGAGGCGCGTCAGCGCCGTCTCGAAGGACGAGGCGCGTGCGCAGGCCGCCGCCGCAAGTCATATGCGATAGCCCTGGGTGCAACGACTACGTCTTCTTTTTCGCTTTGGCTTTCTTTGCGGCCTTCTTCGCCGGCTTCTCGTCCTTTGCCTTCTTCTCCGCTTTCACCGTAACAGGTGTGCTGGCGGCGAGGCGCATCGACCGCGCGTAGCTGTCGGCGACGTTATCGGCGGACATCTGCAGGCGCTTGGCGGCCGCAGTCGCCTGCTCCATGGTGGTCTTGGCCATCATCTTGAAGCGCTCGCCGGTCTCCTTGCCCTTGGCCTTGGCCGCAAGGCTGTTGAAGCGATCCCGCCGCTCCTTGGCACGGGTCATCAGGCCCGTATGCAGCTGTCTGGCCAGTTGCCGGATCACGACATCCAGGTCGGCTTCCGCCATGGTCTCTCATCCCCTTCGAAAAACGGTATCGATGCGGGCGGGACTATGCAGATCGGACCCCGGCTTGGCAATTCCCGGCTGTGCGTCATCCGCAGCTTCCGGTCTGCGAAACAAAAAAGCCGCGCTGTTCGCGCGGCTCTTTGGCTTGGCTTGGCGCCGTCCGTTCATTTCAGCGAGGCGACCGGGCCGTTCGAGGCCGCCGGCTCGGGGTCGAAGCCGAACACGCCGACGAGATATTTGTAATAGTCCGGCATCTTCTCCTTGAGCGCCTCGCGCGACTTCGGATCGTGGAATTCGCTCTTGCCGGCCAGGAAGATGCTGGCGGTCACCGCAAAGAATTCCATGGGATTCTTCATCGCATAGGATTCCTTGGGCAAGAGGTCCTTGGACTTGGCGAGGGCGTAGTAGGTGATCACGCCCTTGTTGGCGTAGCCGTCCGGCAGCAGCCGCGCGTGGAAGGCGTGCAGCATCTCGTGCAGCAGCACGGCCTCCTTCTCGTAGCGCATCATGTCCGGCCGCAGCATGATCACGCCGAGGCCCGAATCGACCGCGAGGTCGACGGCATTAGGATTGGTCCAGCGCTGCTTGGCGGGGTCCCAGACCGTCAGGGTCCGGGGCGCGGTGCGCTGCATGTCCGGCGTGACCCGGCCGTAGCAGGCGGTGGCGGCGCCTTCGTCGAGGCAGGCGAGTTCGCTCGCGACGATCGGAACGGTGTGGAAGAAGCGCAGCACGCGCGGGGAGAGGCCGACGCCTTCGACGACGTCGATCTGGCTCTTCAGGTTCTCGGTGAGCTTGTCGACATCCTTGCGGTCGCGGTTCTCGGAGATGTCGAACATGTAGCCGCGGTAGCTCTGGAAGCCCGGCGGCAGCGGCTGCGCCGCGCCGGCATCGAGCGACCCGGCGATGGTTGGACTGGCGAATAGCGCGCCGACAATGGTCGCGGTCAGCAGCAACGCAATGCGCATGGTGAACCCCCTGATGTCACTTCGCCCGGCAGATTAAGCCGCCCTTGTTTGCGAAAAGTGAGTGCGGCGAGACTAAGGCACCGATGTTGAGGCGTGCTTAACCGTTGGTTGCAGATCGCGCGGGCGGATTAGGGTCGGGTTAACCAAGCGTGGATCGGCTGCGCGCTTCGGCGTAACATCCGCCCGGGCTCGAGGCCCTCACATCATAGCCGGAAGGGGAGGATGCCATGTATGCCGCCATCCGTCAGGCCAAGGCGAAAAGCGGGAGCGCGGAAGAGCTGACGCGCCGCATCAAGGACGGCGCCGTTCCCATCATCAGCGACGTCGACGGTTTCCGCGCCTATTACGTCGTCTATGGCGGCGACGACACGGTCACCGCGATCTCGATCTTCGACAAGTTCGAGCAGGCCGAGGAAGCGAACAAGCGCGCCATCGCCTGGATCGAGAAGGATCTCGGCCCGCTGCTCGCCGGCGACGCCCGCGCCATGGCGGGACCGGTGATCGTGCATACGCTGGCGTGAGGGCGCGCGCTATTGATGACCGGAGCGGCGACCACACACTTGGTCGGCATGCCCGGGCTTGACCCTGGCATCCACGTCTTTCTGCGTACGCGGAAGCGCGTGGATGGCCGGGTCAAGCCCGGCCATGACGGAAGAGAGAGTGTGTGCCTCACAACTCCCTTGCATTCGAGAACGCAAAGCTCGACACCCGCCGCGTCGTCTCGTCCAGGATCAACGTGCGTGTGATCGGTGGCTCGGCGCGCTGGGCGCAGTTCTCGCGCTCGCAGAGGCGACAGTTGACGCCGATCGGGGTGCCCTCGGCCTTCTCCAGGTCCATGCCGGTGGCGTAGGTCAGGCGGGCGGCGTGGCGGATCTCGCAGCCGAGGCCGATGGCAAAGCGCGGCTGCGGCAGCGGATGCGGCGCCACGGGGCGGCGCACCATCTGCGCGATCGAGAAATAGCGCGTGCCGTCGGGCAGCTCGATCACCTGCTTGAGCAGGCGATCCGGCGTGTCGAAGGTCGAATGCACATTCCAGAGCGGACACGTGCCGCCGAATTTCGAGAACGGGAAGGTGCCGGAGGAGAAACGCTTGGAGACGTTGCCGGCATTGTCGACGCGCAAGAGGAAGAACGGAATGCCGCGCGCATTCGGTCGCTGCAGCGTGGTGAGGCGGTGGCAGACCTGCTCGAAGCCGGAATTGAAGCGCTGTGCCAGCACGTGGATGTCGTAGTTCAGCGCTTCGGCGGCCGCGAGGAACGCCGGGTAGGGCATCATCACGGCGGCCGCGAAGTAATTGCCGAGCGTGATCCGGAACAGCCGCCGCGGCGCATCGTCCAGCGGGCCGGCCCGGCCGATGATGGTCTCCAGCGCCTGCGCGCATTCCGCCAGGCCCAGCTGGAAGGCGAGCTGGAATGCGCGGCCGGGCGGATCGACCAGCTCCGAGATCAGCAGCTGCCGGCGGTGGCGGTCGAATCGGCGGAGCGTCTCGCGCATCACGTCGACCGGCATGATGCGGGTCTGGATCGAGTGCTTCTCGCGCAAGCGCGTTATCAGCGCGGCATACAGCCCTTCGGCGGGCTCGTTCAACTCGTCGCGCAGATTTTCCGCCGCCTGCTCCAGCTCCGGAAAATAGTTGCGGTTGGCCTCGATCAGCTCGCGCACGCGCTCGACCGGATTGGCTTCAAAGCGCGTGCCGACGTCGCGGTCGGCCATCTGCGCCGCGGCCAGGGTCTCGCCCTGACGCGCCTCGGTATAGGCCGCGTAGAGCCGCTGCAGCGCATGGGTGACGCCGGGGCAGAGCTCGGCGAGGTCGCGCAGCTCCTGCTTGGGCACGTCGATCTGCCGGAACAGGGGATCGGAGAAGATCTCGTTCAGCTCGGCGAAGAAGCGGTCCTCGTCCGCGGTGGCGAGATCGCGCAGGTCAAGGTCATAGGTCTCGGCCAGCCGCAGCAGGATCTGCGCCGTGACCGGGCGCTGGTTGCGCTCGATCAGGTTGACATAGCTGGGCGAGATCCCGAGCCCCTCGGCGATCTGGGTCTGCGACAGCCCCAATTGCTGCCGGATTCGCCGGAAGCGCGGGCCGACGAAGAGTTTCTTGCCGGAATCGGCGGGCATGTCTCAGATCTCCAGACTCAATCAAGGTCAGAACAGTTGACCTATTATTTTTACAAGTTTTACAAAGTGACATGTATTACACGTTCAGATGTTACATGACATCACCAATAAAAACAAGCCATCTGTACGAACTTTTCCTTTTCGCGTTTAGCTTCTGACACGCATCTCGCAATGCATTGTCAAGAATGTCGATGGCTGCCTCGCCATCGTCAGCGAAAGGATCAGGCACATGAATTACCAGCCCCGCGGTATCAGCACCCTCCAGGGTCCGTCCTCGTATCAGGACGAGGTCAAGGCGGCTCAGGCGCTCCTCGAGACCCAGCCGACCTGGAACGGCGTGTCGGCCGAGGCCGTCGCGCGCATGCGCCTGCAGAACCGTTTCAAGACCGGCCTCGACATCGCCCGCTACACCGCGGCCGTGATGCGCGCCGACATGGCCGCCTATGACAAGGATCCCACCAAGTACACCCAGTCGCTGGGCTGCTGGCACGGCTTCATCGCCCAGCAGAAGCTGATCTCGGTCAAGAAGCACTTCGGCGGCAAGACCGACCGCACCTATCTCTATCTCTCCGGCTGGATGATCGCGGCGCTGCGCTCCGAATTCGGTCCGCTGCCCGATCAGTCCATGCACGAGAAGACCGCGGTGCCGGCGCTGATCGAGGAGCTCTACACCTTCCTGCGTCAGGCCGATTCGCGCGAGCTCAACGACATCTTCCGTCTGCTCGACAAGGCGCGCAAGGAAGGCGACAAGACCCGCGAGAACGAGCTGATCGAGAAGATCGACAACTTCCAGACCCATGTCGTCCCCGTCATCGCCGACATCGATGCCGGCTTCGGCAACGCGGAGGCGACCTATCTGCTCGCCAAGAAGATGATCGAGGCGGGCGCCTGCGCGCTGCAGATCGAGAACCAGGTCTCCGACGAGAAGCAGTGCGGCCACCAGGACGGCAAGGTCACGGTGCCGCATGACGTCTTCCTGGCGAAGATCCGCGCCTGCCGCCACGCCTTCCTCGAGCTCGGCGTCGAAGACGGCATCGTCGTGACCCGCACCGACTCGCTCGGCGCCGGCCTGACGCAGCAGATCGCGGTCAGCCACAAGCCCGGCGACATCGGCGACCAGTACAACAGCTTCCTCGATTGCGAGGAAATCACCGCGGAGAACGCCAAGAACGGCGACGTCATCATCAACCGCAACGGCAAGCTGATGCGTCCGAAGCGGCTGCCCTCCAACCTCTACCAGTTCCGCCCCGGCACCGGTGCAGACCGCTGCGTGCTCGATTGCATCACCTCGCTGCAGAACGGCGCCGACCTGCTCTGGATCGAGACCGAGAAGCCGCATATCGAGCAGATCGCCAGCATGGTCGACCGCATCCGCAAGGTGGTGCCGAACGCCAAGCTCGCCTACAACAACTCGCCGTCGTTCAACTGGACCCTCAACTTCCGTTGGCAGGTCTACGACGCGATGAAGGAAGCGGGCCAGGACGTCAGCAAGTACAACCGTGCCGAGCTGATGAAGGCGGAGTACGACGACACGCCGCTGGCGAAGGAAGCCGACGAGCGCATCCGTACCTTCCAGGCGGATTCGGCCAAGCGCGCCGGCATCTTCCACCACCTGATCACGCTGCCGACCTATCACACGGCCGCGCTCTCGACCGACAATCTCGCCCGCGAGTATTTCGGCGAGCAGGGCATGCTGGGCTACGTCAAGAACGTCCAGCGCGCCGAGATCCGTCAGGGCATCGCCTGCGTGAAGCACCAGAACATGGCCGGCTCCGACATCGGCGACGACCACAAGGAGTACTTCGCGGGCGAAGCTGCGCTGAAGGCGGGCGGCGTCCACAACACGATGAACCAGTTCGGCTAACGGCGGATCGGACCGGTCTGGAAGCCAGGTTGGAGTCCAGGCCGGTCACGCACCTCAACAGGAGACTGACAATGACCAAAGGCAGCAATTTCTGGGTGATCGGCGGCGAGTTCGGTTCGATGAACTTCCACAAGCTCGTGGAAGGCTCGGCCCAGGTCAAAGGTCCGTTCAAGACCCGCAAGGAAGCCGAAGAGTGCTGGAAGGAAGTCTCGGAAGAAAGCCGTCACAAGGCCGGCGTCCGCTTCTCGATCGTGGAAGAGCCCTCGCGGGTCTCGGCCTGATCGCCCCGACTTAAGAAGACGTCCAAGGACGGATGGTCCCATCCAGGCCCTGCCTGGGTGGGATCGTCTGTTTTTGGCACAGGTGAACCAGCTGTGGGCGCCGTAAGTCTCTGGAATTGTAGGCCTTTGCGGAGGGTTTGGTAGCTGATAGGTTAATGGGGATAAGTCGAGGACGAGGCCGACAATGTCAGAGCCCGAGACCAGCGGGACCGATCCCGGCCAGCCGCGCCCGGTGCGGCTGCGCGATGCGCTGCTGCGCGCGCGGATCGAGGCGGCCGACCGCACCGGCGTCGTCGTCGATTTGCGCGACGCCGAGGTGGCACGGCTCGAGATCCTCAACGACGCGCTCGATCCCCTGTTCGCGCAGGTGCCTGATCAGATCGACCTGTTCGACCGCGGCATCAGCCAGGGCGATACGCCGCGGCTGTGGATCGACGTCGTCGCCCACATCGTGATGGGGCGCGACAAGCGGATGTACCGCTTCGTCCAGGACACCCGCTTCGGCCGCATCGTGCTCGCCGAATCGCACGACACCGCCGTGATCGTCGAGGCCGTCACCGACTATGTCGCGCGCCGCATGGTCGAGCGCGAGCGGGCGATGGTGGTCGCGCCCGAACCGCAGGCCCCGGCCGCCGCGCCGCCGCGCCGCTCGCGCCTGTGGCCATTCGTGTTCGGCTTCGTGCTCGGCGCTGCGGCGTTGTTCGGGGTGGCAGTGCTTGCGGTCTTGCGGAGCTGGTGAGGCTCTCTCCTTCGTCATTGCGAGGAGCCCTTGCGACGAAGCAATCCAGATTGCCTCCGCGGAGATTCCTGGATTGCTTCGCTGCGCTCGCAATGACGACCGGGGCTAAATCAACCGCACATGCTTGATCTGCCCAACCTGAAACCCCGCCCCGAGGCTTCGCACCGTCTGCTCGCAGCGCCAGCCGGCATTGTCCTTCTCGATGGTGAACAGATTGTACGCCGCCGCCGGATAACGTCCGTGCGCCAGCGCGGAGGCCGACGGCACGCCGAGCGCGGGAATGTTGCCGTTTGGACCCTCGAACCACATCGTCGAATGAATGTGGTCGTGCCCGTGCAGGACCAGCTCGACGCCGTGGCGCTTCAACAGTCCCAGCAATTCCGGCGCGTCCGTCATCCGCTTCGCCCGCGCGCTGGACTTCAGCGGATGATGCACCAGCAGCACGCGGAAGACGTCTTCCGCGGCGAGCCGCTCGAGCACCTCCGCAAGCGCGGCGAGCTGATCGCGCCCGAGCGTGCCGGTCGCCATCAGCGGCAGGGTCGGCACCGCCGTGGACAGGCTGATCAGGGCAAGCGGCCCGCGCCGGCGCACCGCTGGGAAGGCTGCGCCGCCGGGTGTGTCCGCGGCGATGTAGTGCAGGAACGTCTCGCCGAAGCGATGACGCGTCGCGCTGACATAGGCGTCGTGATTGCCGGGGATCGCGGTCACGCGGTCGGGCGGGCCGACGCTTTCGAGCCAGGCCAGCGCCGGTGCGAACTCCGCCTCCAGCGCCAGGTTGACGAGATCGCCCGTCACTGCGATGTGGTCGGGCGCCTGCGCCTTCATGTCGGCGACGAGCGCGTCGAGAACCTCGCGGCGCTGGTACTTGTGGCGGTTGCGCGTCCAGTTGACATAGCCGAACGCGCGCTTGCCCGCGAGCTCGATCAGCCGCGGCTTCGGCAAAGGCGCCAGATGCGGATCGGACAGGTGGGCGAGCGTGAAGGGAGCCAGCGTGGAGGGAGTCATGGCGCGCGAATGCCTCGCTATTGCTCCGCTGTAATGGCAAGGTCGCGCGCCCCGCGCAAGCAGGGCCTGAAACGGGGCGTCGAGGAGCCTGATGGGAGAACGTCTGAACCGAGCCCGACGGAAAGCCGAGCCGCTGCTGCGGCGGTTCTTGCACGGCTATTTCCTCCTCGTCCGCGGCATGACGCTCGGCGTCCGTGCCGTGGTGCTGGATGCCGACAATCGCGTCTTCCTGGTCAGGCATAGCTACGTCAGCGGCTGGTATTTGCCTGGCGGCGGCGTCGATTTCGGCGAGACCATGGAAGAGGCATTGCGGCGCGAGCTCAAGGAGGAGGGCGACATCGATCTGACCGGCGAGGCGATCCTGCACGGCGTCTTCCTCAACAGCCACGTCTCCCGCCGCGACCACGTCGCGGTCTACGTGGTCAGGCAGTTCAGGCAGGACCGCGTCCCTGAGCCCAACCGCGAGATCGTCGAATGCGGGTTCTTCGACAATGCCGCATTGCCCGAGGGCACCACGCCCGGCACGCGGCTGCGGATCGCCGAAGTGCTCGATGGCAGGCCCGTGATTGCGACGTGGCGCTGAGGGCAGCTTGTGCTAGTAACCCGCTCGACGCGCACGGCAGGCCACGCCGCTCGGGCGCGAGCCGACAAGCCTCGGAGTGCTGCCCTGATGACCACAACGCAACTTCGTATCGCGGTGCTGGTGCCCTGCTACAACGAGGAGGCCGCGGTCGCGACCGTCGTTGCCGATTTCCGCAAGGCGCTGCCCGCGGCGGAGATCTACGTCTACGACAACAATTCGCGCGACCGGACCGCCGCGGTCGCGCGCGAAGCCGGTGCGATCGTGCGCAGCGAGCGCCGACAGGGCAAGGGCCACGTCGTGCGCCGCATGTTCGCGGACGTCGAGGCCGACGTCTATGTGCTGGTCGATGGCGATGCCACCTACGATGCGCCGAGCGCACCCATCATGATCGACAAGCTGCTCGACGAGCATCTCGACATGGTGGTCGGGCTTCGCGTCGATCAGGTCCAGGCTGCCTACCGGCTCGGCCACCGCACCGGCAACCGCATGCTGACCGGCTTCCTGTCCGACACCTTCGGCCACGCTTTCAAGGACATCCTGTCCGGCTACCGGGTGTTCTCGCGCCGCTTCGTCAAGTCCTTTCCCGTCCTCTCCGACGGCTTCGAGATCGAGACCGAGCTTGCGGTCTATGCGCTGGAATTGTCGCTGCCGGTTGCCGAGGTCGAGACGCCCTATTATGCGCGCCCCGAAGGCTCGTTCTCCAAGCTCAACACCTGGCGCGACGGCTTTCGCATCCTCGGCACCATGCTGAAGCTCTATCGCAGCGAGCGGCCGTTGCGCTTCTTCACGGTGATCGGAATCCTGCTGGCGCTGGCGTCGATCATCTTCGCGATTCCGATCGTGATCACCTTCATCGAAACCGGCCTCGTGCCGCGCCTGCCCACTGCCGTGCTGTCGATGGGCCTGATGATCATGGCCTTGCTGTCGGTGTCGTCAGGGCTCGTGCTCGATACGGTGACGCGAGGGCGGCGGGAGATGAAGATGCTGGCCTATCTGTCCCAGCCGGCGTCGAAACGGAACGCAGGTTGAGCCAGGCTTGCACTTCGCCCGCCGGGAGGTAAACGGGGCACCGCCGCCGCCATGGACCTTCGCAGGCGCAAGTGCTACTCCGCGAATTGACATGAACGATCTCTCACTGACCATTCTTCCCGAAGCCGCCGGCGACGCTCAGGCGATCGAGCGGCTGCACGAACGCACCTTCGGCCCCGGCCGCTTCGTGCTGAGCGCCTACCGGATCCGCGAGCACGTCGACCATCTGCTCGAACTGTCCTTCACGGCCCGTATCGGCACGCTCCTGGTCGGCTCCGTCAGGCAATTGCCGATTCTGATCGGCCAAACGCCGGCACTGCTGCTCGGGCCGCTCACCGTCGAGCCGCCGTTCCGCGATCGCGGCATCGGCCGTCAGTTGATGGAGCGCGCGCTGAAGGACGCCAGGGAAAAAGGCCACCGCCTCGTGCTGCTGGTCGGCGACGAGCCCTATTACGGCCGCGTCGGCTTCAAACAGGTGCCGAAGGGCCGCGTCACCATGCCCGGCCCGGTCGATGCCGCGCGCATCCTGGTGTTCGAGCTCGTCGACGGCGCCTTCGAGGGCGTGTCGGGCGCGGTCGGCCCCGACTGGAGCAAAGCGCGGACATAGGAGCGGCGCGCGTCGTTGGAAACGCCGTAGCCCGGATGGAGCGCAGCGCAATCCGGGAAGGTCTTCCGCAACGAGAGAACCCCGGATTACGCTACGCTCCATCCGGGCTACGACACTGCTCGTAGCTCATCCGGCTAAGAGACCGTCGAGAAGACGCGCGGCTGCGCGCGTCATACTCCGTCATTGCGAGCGCAGCGAAGCAATCCTGAGTCTTTCCGCGGAGGCGGTCTGGATTGCTTCGTCGCAAGGGCTCCTCGCAATGACGGCGCGTGTCGTTACCTAGAACTTGAAGTTCGCGAACGCCCTGACGCCGATGCCGGGCAACAGCACCTGGTCCTTGTTGAAGGAGACGGCATTGCGGATGTTCTCGTTCAACAGGTTGTTGCCGACGAGCCCCACATGCATCTCGCGCGCGCCGAACCAACGTTGATCGAGCTGCGTTTTGTAGCTGACCTCGGCCCTTAGCAGGTTGTAGCCGGGCGTCGGCGTCTCCGCGATCGGTGCGATGTCGTTTTGCGCGAACGCGTGCAGCAGGTTGATCCGGGCAAACCATTCGGCGTCGCGATAGTACACACCACCGCCCAGCCGCTGGGGCGGAATGCGCGGCACGTTGGTGCCGTCGTCGAAGGTCGCACGCACGATGTCGTATTGACCTTCGATACCCCAGATCCCGTTCCAGACCGGCATCACGTCGTACTGGAACTGGAATTCGCCGCCACGAAATGTCGCGTCGCGCTGCGAATAGACCGCCTGATTCAGTTCGAGGCCAGCGCCGAGCTGGCAAACGCCGTCCTCACACGTGTTGCCGGTCAGACGCCGGTAGATAAAGCCGTTGAACTTGGTGTAGTAGCCGGTGATTTCGAAGCGAAGCGGCCCCACTGCCCGTCGCAGTCCCGCCTCGACCGACTTGGCGGTCTCGATGCCGAGATTGGGATTGCCTATGTCGAACGTGGTGGTGGCATCGTGGCCGCCGCGCGAGAACAATTCCGCCGGTTTCGGCGCACGCTCGACATATTGGCCGGTGACGCTGGCGACCAGATCCCAGGGAAGGCTGTGGATCAGGCCGATGCTCCCGCTCACCGGCGTGAAGTTGCGGTTGACCGCAATTGCGGGGCCGATCGCGGCCGGATCGACGGCGAGGTCGAACACATCGGGGACGAAGGCCGGCGCCGTGCCGCTCAACCTTGCGTTCTCGACGCGCCCGGCGATCTGGGCCTTGGTGGCTTCGCTGAATTTGAACTCGTTGAAGATGTACCCGGCGACCTTTGTATTCTTGTTCGGATCGAACAGTCCGTTGACCGGGCTGCCTGGATCGTCCGGACTCGGCGCGGTCAGCTTCTGGTGCGACGCCTGAACGCCCACAGCGGTGGTCAGCGCAGCAAAGCGGACGTCGAACGGCGCAAGCTGCACCTCGACGCGGCCTTCCTGTTCCTTGTTGGTGAAGGTTTGTCTCACGCCGAGCGAGCCGAGGTCGGCGGAGTCGGCGAGCCCGACCTCATCGTGCTTATAGTCGGTGGCGCTAGCCCAGAACCGGATCGCATCGATCGCCGCCGCGTCCGGCCGATATTCGCCTTTTGTCGTGAACTTTGTTTGTCGTCCGTCGATCCGCGTCAGGAACTCGCTGCCCTCGATACCGGGAATGTGGTAGAGCGCGTCGTGCTGAGTGATCGCCGCGCCCACGTAGCCGCCGTCGAAGATGTAGGAGCCGCCGACAGATCCGCCGTAGGCCTGCGATGCCGAATTCGGCTGGCGTCCGTTGAACGGCAGCGTCGGGTCGGTCAAGAACGGATAGCTCGGGATGTTGTAGTCGCCGGCCTTGCGGCCAAAGGCATCGGCGTGGAAGGCAAAGTTGCCGCCGCCGGCGTCGAGCAGCACGGCACCTTCGGTCCCGCGATCGACCGAAGTTACGGCCGTCCGTGTTTCCGCGGTGATGCAGCCCGGCGATCCCACGTTTGCCAGCGGTGCCTTGGTCGGGAGTCCGTAAGTCGGGAAGGGCGCCGTGCAGGACGGCAAGGCATCCGGAATTCGATTGTTGGTTGCGCTGACCACGCCGCCGATCGCGGTGGAGCCGTAGCGCAGCGTCGCCGGTCCGCGGATGACCTCGACCTGGGTGGCTGCGAGCGGATCAATCGGCACGAAGTGATCCTCGCCGAGATCGGACGCGCCGTTGCTGCCTGTTCCGTTCTCGATAATGCCGACCCGGTTGGTGTCGAGCCCGCGAATGATCGGGCGGCTGGATGCGCCGGGTGCGTATTCAGAGCCGGTGATGCCGGGCTTGGAGAACAGGAGATCGCCGAGCGTGCCGCCGCCGTTGCGCCGAATCTCCTCGTTCGGCACCACGGTGACGGTCGCGAACTGATCGGTCACAACAGGCAGCACGCCTTGCTGAGGCGCGGCGGGCACGGGAGCTGCCGGTGCCGCTTCAGCTGCCTGCTCGCGGCTGCGCACCCGCGCGGTCCGCGTGCCTCGGCCTGCGTTGCGGGTCGGCACCACTGCTCTGCGTACGATCGGGCTCGGCGCCGTTACGGTGATGGCTGGGAGCTCGGTCGACGATTTGTCTTGTGCCGGCTGTTGTGCCGGTCGTTGTGCCGAGTCTTGGGCGAACGCGGATGTGGCGGCGGCGCCAAGCAGGAGCAGACTTGCTCCGCCAAGGCGCTGCGCGCGTCGCAATTGAAATGACATGGTCCTGATTCCACTCAGGCGCCGTCCGAATGATGCTCTGCTGATCGGAGGCGGCCTGCCGTCGCGACGCGACGGAATTCGACTTCAACTTCTCCCAGGCTCTTGCCGATGTGCGGCGAGGCTGGGTGTGATCAAGCGTTGGAGTCAGGACGCAGGAGGGGCGCGCGGCTGGAACGCCGTGCGGGCCGATGTCAGATGAGCGAACTCGGCGTCGAGGCTGCGCCGGAGCAGCTCGATCGCCTGCGGCAGCAACAGCACGGGCGGCGTCGCCGACACGATCGTGCCCGCCATCGCAATGATGGCGCAGATGGCGCAACTCTCGTCGCGCGAATGCTCGCGGTCGGGACTTGAGGGCGATTGCTTCTCGACGGCGGCGCCGTCGGTTGCTGCAACGTCCTTGGCGCCGCCTTCGATGTGCTGGACCGATGATTGAGCAAAAGGCGCGGCCTGCGCGAACCAATGGCTGTGGCCGAACGTCAGCGCGAGCTGCACCAGCATCGCGAACAACGCGAGCCGGGCGCCGTGCCTGCTATTCGACCGGAACCACTTCATCTGGAAAACGCCACCCCCACACCGAGGCGTCAATCCCAGGACGCCGCGATGTTATAGTATAACATCGCCCGACCGGTTCACCGATGTCAACGGCGGGGGGATCGGCGCATGCAAGCCGCCAAGCCGATGTGTCGTTCGGGCAACTACCGCCCCTCGCGCACCCAGGTCGCCGCAAATGCGCCGAGCAGCAGCAGCAGGCCGATCAGGCCGGAGAAGATCGGCAGCACGCCGACGCCCTTGACCACGCTGGCATCGCGCATCCGCACACCCATCCACCCGTCGCCGTGGAACATGCCGACCGAGCGCACCGGCAGGATGCGCGGCAGCTCGACGCTCGAGCTAGTAGCCACGCGCACGGCATCGCCGCCCGTCGCCTGTGTCAGCGGCTTCAACGTATCGACCGTGGAGGTGACTTCCGAAAATTCCTTCGGATTGGTCGGGCCGACATTGATCAGCGCTTTCAGCGTGCCGTCGGTCGCCTGCCACAGGCCGAGCTCGCTCGCCGGCAGGCTGGCGCGCCACTCGCCGGGATCGCCGGCGCTCAGCGTCAGATCCTGCGACACGCCCGACGGCGATGTCACGCTGACGGGCTGGACGCTGTCCGCCATGGTCTGACGCACCACGACGAGGTCCTTGCCCTGCACCTGGAGGCGCAACGCCTCCTCGTCGAGATCAGGCTGCTTCATCAGCCAGTGCGACATCCGCCGCAGCAGGTCGAGATGCGGACCGCCGCCCTCATAGCCGCGCGCCCACAGCCAGATGTGGTCGGACAGCAGGAGCGCGACGCGGCCCTCGCCGAAGCGCGACAGGAACAGCAGCGGCTTGCCGTCGACGCCGGTCATGACGGGCGGGTTGACCGCATTGCGGGTATCGACGGTGCGGAAGAACCGGCTCCAGCGCGGCGGCTCGCTGGCGGAGCCTTCCAGCCCGCGCGTGACGGGATGGCGTTTGCCGAGGTCGGACAGATGCGCATAGAACGGCTTCTCGGTGACGCCGACCGGTTCGGCCGGCAGCACCGAATCGAGCGGCGTGCGCCAGATGCTGCTGTTCGAGGCATAGTCGGGGCCGGCCGAGACCAGCACGGCGCCGCCTGCGCGCACGTAACGCGCCATGTTCTCGAAATAGGGGATCGGCAGCACGCCCTGGCGGGCATAGCGGTCGAAGATGATCAGCTGGAATTCGTTGATCTTCTGCTGGAACAGCTCGCGGGTCGGAAACGCGATCAGCGACAATTCGTTGATCGGCGTGCCGTCCTGCTTCTCCGGCGGGCGCAGAATGGTGAAATGCACGAGGTCGACGCTGGCGTCGGACTTGAGCAGGTTGCGCCAGGTGCGCTCGCCCGAATGCGGCTCGCCCGAGACCAGCAGCACGCGCAGCTTGTCGCGCACGCCGTCGATGGCGACGACGGCGCGATTGTTCACCGGCGTCAATTCGCGTTCGAGCGGCGAGGCCTCGATCTCGACGATGTTCGGCCCGGCATGCTTGATGTCGACGTCGACGCTCGCGGCCTGGCCGCTGGAGAGCGTGCGCTCGTTGATGACCTCGCCGTCGCGGCGGACCGTGACCCTGGCGCGCTCGCCGGTGACACCCTGGTCGTCGAGGCGGTAGGAGATGGTCTGGCTCTGCCCGACGATACCGAAGCGCGGCGCGGCGGTGATCGCGATGCGGCGGTCGCGCTCGTCCTTCTGGCCCGTGACCAGCGCGTGCACCGGCGCCTGGAAGCCGAGCGCGGCGGCGTTCGCGGGAATGTCGTGGACGCGGCCGTCGGTGATCAGGAACGCGCCGGCGACGCGGTCGACCGGGACGTCCGCCAAGGCCGAGGCCAGCGCGCCGAACAGCTTGGTGCCGTCGGTCTCGCCGTCGGCCTGTCCGGCTTCGACGACACGGACCTCGAGGCCCTTGATCTTCTTCAGGCTGTCGACCAGCGCCTCCTGCGCTTGCGCAGCTTCGCGATTGCGGTTGCCGAAGTTCTGGCTCGGGCTCTTGTCGACGACAACAGCGGCGACCGAGGTGAGCGGATCGCGGTCCTCGCGGGTGAAGGAGGGATTGGAAAGCGCCAGCAGGAACAGCGCCAGCGCGGCCACCCGCACCGCGGCGCCGCGCGCGCGCGCCAGCAGCAGCACGAGCGCGACAATGACGATCGCGGCGAGCGCGAGCCACAGCACGATGGTAGGAACAAGCGGTGTGAACGCGATGCCGTAGTTCATGTCGATCCTATTGCCCCAGCCGTTCGATCAGCGCCGGAGCGTGGACCTGGTCGGCCTTGTAGTTGCCGGTCAGCGTGTACATCACGATGTTGGCGCCGGCGCGGTAGGCGAATTCGCGCTGGCGGGGGTCGCCGCCGGTCACCGGCAGCATGGCCTGTCCGTCGGGCCGCACCGCCCATGCGCCGGCCAGGTCGTTCGAGGTGATGATGATCGGCGAGACGCCGTCGCCGCCGCGCGCCGGCCGCTGCGCGCTCTCATCGTCGTCTTCGCGCGGCAAGGTCTCGACCCAGGTCTGGCCGGCGGTGAAGCGGCCGGGGAAGTCGCGCAGCAGATAAAAGGTCTTGGTCAGCACGTGCTCGCGCGGCACGGGCTCGAGCTCGGGCACGTCGAGCGAGGACAGGATCTCGCGCAGCGTCTGCATCGCCGGCGTCTGCGCCGCGCCGTTGGCGCCGGGCGGCGCCTCGATCGCGTCGCGGGTGTCGAACAGCACGGTGCCGCCCTGCTTCATGTAGACGTCGATCTTGTTGATGGCGTCCTGCGGCGGCTTCGGCGCGCCCGGCACGATCGGCCAGTAGATCAGCGGGAAGAACGCGAGCTCGTCGCGCGCGGGATCGACGCCGACGGGATCACCGGCCTCGAGCGCCGTGCGCTGGGCCAGGAACAGCGTCAGCCCGTTCATTCCCGCCTTGACGATGGAATCGACATCCGCATTGCCCGTGACGACATAGGCGAGGCGGGTCTGCGACACCGACTTCATCGCGAACTCGTCCGTGACGCCGTCGGCGCGCGACGGCGCCGGCGAGAGCGCCGCGAATCCCGCGAGCAGGGCGAGCACGATCATCGCGGGCGCGGCGCGGCGGCGCAGCAGCGCGGCAATGCCGCCGCCGAGCACCGCGATGATGATGGCGTCGATCAGGAACAGCGCGAGCGCCGTCGACAGCAGCCAGCCGCGCAAATCGCGCGGCTCGGCATTGGTGTAGGTGGCGTGCCGGGCGCGCAGGCTCGCGGTGTTCAGGGCGGCGATGCGGTCGGCGCTGGCAAGCGTGTTCACGGCGAGCGGTCCTTCTGCCGGACCGTAGAAGCCGGGCGGATGATCTGATGTGGCGCGGTCGCGATAATCGGCAGGAAGCGGCTTGGCCGTCGCGGGCGGCGGACCGAACGCGCCAAATCCGTCGAGGATGTGCAGCGGCGCCACGGTCTCAGCGGTCGCTTCGCCGGCAACGCCAGCGCCTGGCTTCGCGGTGTAGCCGGACATGTCGACCACCCGCCGCAGCATTTCGACGAAGGTGCCCGACATCGGTAAGTCAGACCAGCGCATGTCGGCGCTGACGTGGAACAGGCTGACGAGGCCCTTGCCGCGATGTTCGCCGGTGACGAGTGGCGTGCCGTCTTCCAGCGAGGCCCAGCTCTTGGTGGCGAGCACGGCGTCGGGCTCGGCCAGCACCTGGCGGCTCACGGTGACGTCCTTGGGGACCGCGACGCCGGCGAACGGGCCGTCGACGGCGAAGGAGGCGAGACGCTGCGGCTTCTCCCAGGTCAGGCTGCCGCCGAGCGTGCGGCCGCCCTTGCGCAGCTTGACCGGCACGAGGTCGTCCTCCGCCTGTGCCAGCCGGGGCCCAGCGAACCGCACCAGCACGCCGCCCTGGTCGACCCAGGCATTGAGGCGTTCGCGCAGCTCGGGGGCGATGGTGCCGACATCGGCGAGGATGATCATCGGCAGCTTCTGGTCGAGGAACTGCGTGATGCCCTGCTGAGGCGAGCCTTTGTCGGCGAGCCGGACGTCGGCGAACGGCGCCAGCGCGCGGGTGAGATAGAAGGTCGGCGCCAGCAGTGGCTGCGCGGTCTCGCTGGTCGCGCCCGAGATGATGCCGATGGCGCGGCGGCGCCAACGCTTGTCGAGCAGCTGCACCGCGCCGGCCGAGCGCTCGCCGGAGATTTCGAGCCGCGTGATGTCGTTGCGCAGCTCGACCGGCAGGTCGAACGCCGCCTCGGTTTCCTTGTCCTGCGGGCCGAACGAATAGCGCGCTTCGCCGATCGGCGACGCCTTCTGGTCCAGCGCGCGTACCGTGCCGACCGCAATCCCGCCGTCGGTGCGCAGCACCTTCACCGTCATCTTCGCTGCGGCATTCTCGGCGGCGACCAGGGCCAACGGCGAGGAGGTGCCGCCTTGGAACACGGTCAGGCTGCGGTCGCCGATGGTCTTGCCGAGGCCGGCCACGAAGTCCTCGCCGCGGCCGGTGTCGACGCCGTCCGAGAGCCAGGCGATCTCGCAGTCGCCGGTCACCTTGAGGAAACGGTCGACCGCCGCCAGCGTCTCGACGCGGTCGATCGAATAGGGCTTTGGCGCCAGCTGCCGCAGCGCGACGCGCGCCGCACCCGCCGGCATCAGGGTGATGTCGCGGTTCGGCTCGGACAGCGGCACCAGCGCGATGCCGCGGCCGTCATTGTCGGCATTGGCGATCAGCTCGTCCGCGGTCCTGATCCTGACGTCCCAGTGCGATGCGGCGCTCCAGCCGTCGTCGAACATGATCATCAGCGGCGCCTTGCTCCCGGCGACGCCCGTTTGCGGATTCCAGATCGGGCCGGCGGCGGCGAAGATCACCAGCGCGGCGGCGAGCAGGCGAAGCGCGGTCAGCCACCATGGCGTCCGCGAGGGCGTCTCTTCGCGCGGCGTGATGTCGAACAACAGCCGCGTCGGCGGAAACTCGATGCGGCGCGGCCGCGGCGGCATCACGCGCAGGAGCCACCACAGCACGGGCAGGCTGAGGAGGCCGATCAGGAGCAGCGGTTGCGTGAAGGCGAGCGGCAATCCCATCATGCGGCCGGCCCCGCCTTGATCGTCGTGGTGCGGGCGCCCGACTTGCTCACCTGCATGCCCGCATGCAGGAACAGCAAGAGCTCGGCGGCGGAGCGGTCGGTCGCGTGCGTCGTGAACAGCCAGTCAAGCTTGTTGGTCTCGGCGCGGATCTGGTCGCGGTGTAGCGCAAGCCGCGCGGTGTAATCCTGCGCCCAGCTCTCGGCGCGGCCGGCGGTGATCACGCCAAAACCTTCGGGCTCGACGAACTCGACGCGGCCGGAATAGGGGAACGATTCCTCGGCGGGATCGACCACCTGCACCATCGTGCCGTGCGCGCCGGAGCTGGACAGCCCGGCGAGCGTCGTCCTGATCTCGGCGATCGGCGACCAGAAATCCGACAGCACGATGATCTCGGCCAGCGCGGCCGGAACGAAGGATGGCGGCAGGCTCAGTCGGTCTGCATCGTCATGCAGCATCGCCTGCGCCATCCTGTCGATGACGCTGCGGCTTGCGGTCGGCGCCATCAGCCCGGGAATGCCGACGCGCTCGCCGCCGGCGACGAGCAGCTCGGCCAGTGCGAAGGCGACGATCAGTGTCCGCTCGAGCTTGGACACGCGCGCGGTCTTCGAGGCGAACGCCATCGAGGGCGAGCGGTCCGGCCAGATCCAGACCGTGTGCGAGGCTTCCCATTCCAGCTCGCGCACGTAGAGATGGTCGTCGCGCGCCGAGCGGCGCCAGTCGACGTTCTGCGACGGTTCGCCCGAGACGAAGCGGCGGTACTGCCAGAAGTTTTCGCCCGAGCCGGCGCGGCGCCGTCCATGCAGGCCGTGGATGACGTTGGCGGCGATGCGGCGGGCCTCGAGCACCAAGCGCGGCAACGAAGCGGCGAGCGTGCGGCTTTCGCCATCGGCACGTCGGATCGCCAATATCTCCTTCGCTGCCCGCCCGTTCTCCGCTGCCATCAACCGATCCGTGTCTTCAATTGCCGGATCACGTCCGGAATCGTGCGGCCTTCGGCGCGCGCCTGGAACGTCAGCGCCATGCGGTGCTTCAGCACGGGCTCGGCAAGGTCGAGCACGTCGTCGATCGAGGGTGCCAGGCGCCCGTCGATCAGCGCACGCGCGCGTACCGCCAGCATCAGGGATTGGCTGGCGCGCGGGCCGGGACCCCAGGCAATGAACTTGCCGGCTTCGCCGGAGTCCGGACCCGGGCGGGCCGAGCGCACCAGCGAGAGAATTGCTTCCACCACGGAATCGCCGACCGGCAGGCGCCGGATCAGGCGCTGCGCGGTGATCAGCGCATCCGGCGTCATCGCGCCCTTGGCCAGCGTCTCCTCCGCGCCCGTGGTTTCAAACAGGATGCGGCGCTCGGCATCGCGGTCGGGATAGTCGACGTCGATCTCCATCAGGAAGCGGTCGAGCTGGGCTTCGGGCAGCGGATAGGTGCCTTCCTGCTCCAGCGGGTTCTGCGTCGCGAGCACGTGGAAGGGTTTCGGCAGATCGTGACGCGCGCCGGCGACGGTGATGTGCTGCTCCTGCATCGCTTGCAACAACGCCGATTGCGTGCGCGGTGAGGCGCGGTTGATCTCGTCGGCCATCAGGAGCTGCGCGAACACGGGACCGGCAATGAAGCGGAAGGCGCGCCTTCCCGCGGTGCTCTCGTCCAGCACTTCGGCGCCGAGAATGTCGGAGGGCATCAAATCGGGCGTGAACTGGATGCGCTTGGCATCGAGACCGAGCGTGACGCCGAGCGTCTCGACCAGCTTGGTCTTGGCAAGGCCGGGCACGCCGATCAGGAGCGCATGGCCGCCGGAGAGGATGGTGACCAGCGTGTTCTCGATCACGCGATCCTGGCCGAAGATGACCGAGGCGATCGCGTCCTTGGCCGCGCGAACCTGGCTCGACACCTGCTCGGCCGATCGGACGATCCCGTCCTCGAGTTTCTCGACACTCTCCGCCATTCGCTTGCTCCTTCAGCCTGTGCAACGCGGCTTGCTTGCATCGTCAGCCTGTCACGTCAGGTCATCACGCCAGATCATGGGCCCCATGCTAGACTTGCAGGAAGGCCATGTATTCGTTGAATTAACCTATCCCCACCTTATCGGCTTCGGGGTATGTACGGCATCACGAAGTGGCGACCTCCACACCGGGCTATTCCGGATGGAACCGCGCACCTAAGTACAACGTAGACCTGCACCAATCGTGCCAATCACAAAGTCAGGGCAAACCATGGCGAACCAAGGGCAGAGCGCCGATCGGGGTCTCGAGGGACTGACTGCCGCCGCCAAAAGCGCTGCCAATGCCGAAGGCGCCAAGAAGGGCCTGCCTCCGGTGCATCTGTGGAATCCGCCGTTTTGCGGCGATCTCGACATCCGAATCGCCTCCGATGGTACTTGGTTCTACATGGGGACGCCAATCGGGCGTGCCGCCCTGGTGCGGCTGTTTTCGACCATTCTCAAGCGCGAGGGCGACAAGCATTTCCTGGTCACGCCGGTGGAGAAGGTTGGTATCCGCGTCGACGATGCGCCGTTCATGGCGGTCGAGATGCAGAAGGACGGCGAGGGCAGCCATCGCGTGTTGCACTTCCGCACCAACGTCGACGACTGGGTCACCTGCGACGCGGCGCACCGGCTGCGCTTCGAGCAGGCGGAGGATGGCGGGCTGACGCCCTATCTGCACGTCCGCGCGGACCTCTGGGCCAAGGTGACGCGCGCGCTCTATTACGATCTGGTTGACATGGGCGAGGAGCGGATGGTCGATGGCCAGCCGATGTTCGGTGTCGAGTCGGCCGGCGAGTTCTTCGCCATGGCCGATGCGGAGCAGGTGAGGGCGGCGCTTTGAATTTGAACAACCCTATCCTGACGAACGAGCCGGTCGCGCTTGGCGCTGCGGATTTCTTCGCCCGCTCCAGGGCGCGGCTCGGCTTCGACGTGCCGCCCGGCCTCTATGATCCCAACATCATCCCCGCCTCGGGCGATCCCGGCACCGACAAGATGCTCGAGATCATCGCGCGCGAGCAGCCGGTGCGTCCCGCAGCGGTCCTGATCGCGGTGGTCGACCATCCCGAGCCCACCATCCTGCTGACGCAGCGCTCGGCGCACCTCAACGACCATGCCGGCCAGATCGCCTTTCCCGGCGGCAAGATCGACGCGATCGATGCCTCGCCGCTCGATGCGGCGCTGCGCGAGGCCGAGGAGGAGGTCGGGCTGGCACGCGACTTCGTCGAGCCGCTCGGCTATCTCGATCTCTACGGCACCGCCTTCGGCTTCCGCATCCTGCCGACGGTGGCGAAGGTCAGGCCCGGCTTTTCGCTCAGCATCAACCATTCCGAGGTTGATGATGCCTTCGAGGTGCCGCTATCCTTCTTGATGAATCCGGTGAACCACCAGGTGCACAGCAAGGAATTCCGCGGCACGCCGCGGTCCTACTACGCGATGCCGTTCGCGGAACGCTACATCTGGGGGGCGACGGCGGGCATGCTGCGTGTGCTGTATGAGCGGATCTATTCGTCATGATCCGGACGGTTCTGACCGAGATCGGAATCTTCCTCATCCCCTTTGCCGTCTATGCGCTGTTCCTGGCGGCGACGCGGTCCGGTGTGTTCGCACGCTCCTCATGGCCGGTCGCGATCGTCGCGCGTCTTGCGCTGGTGGCGATCGTGCTGGTCATCGCGGGCCTCATCGGCTTGGCGGAGTTCTCCGGCGCGCCGCCGGATTCGACCTACGTCCCCGCCCATATCGAGGACGGCAAGCTCGTGCCGGGCACGGAAAAGTAGGGGCGGGTCCATGAGCGCGGAGCCTTTACTCGCCGATGCGCCCTGGCTGACCGCAGGCGGCACCGCGCGCGTCCTGGCGCTGCTCGGCACCGATGGCGAGGAGGCGCGGGTGGTCGGCGGTGCCGTGCGCAACGCGCTGCTCGGCCTTGCGCCGGGTGACATCGACATCGCGACCACGGCGCTGCCGGACGAGGTGATACGGCGGGCCAAGGCTGCCGGCATCAAGAGCGTGCCGACCGGCATCGACCACGGCACGGTCACGCTGGTGATCGATGCCCACCCCTATGAAGTCACGACGCTGCGCGAGGACACCGAGACCTTCGGCCGCAAGGCCAAGGTCGCGTTCGGCCGCGACTGGGTGAAGGATGCCGAGCGGCGCGACTTCACGATGAACGGCCTGTCGGTCGATGCACGCGGTGTGGTTTACGATCATGTCGGCGGCATCAACGACGCCAAAGCGCGGCGCGTGCGCTTCATCGGCGATCCCGACCAGCGCATCGCCGAGGATTACTTACGCATCCTGCGCTTCTTCCGCATCCATGCCGCCTTCGGCGCCGGCGATCCCGACCCGGACGGCTATCTCGCCTGCATCCGCCGACGCGCGGGCCTGGCCAGCCTGTCGGCCGAGCGGGTGCGCATGGAGATGCTCAAGCTGCTGGTCGCCGGTGGTGCGGCTGCGGCCGTGCGAGCCATGGCCGAGGGCGGATTGCTGCAGGCGTTGACTGGCGGCGTCGTCTATACGGGTCCCCTGGACACGATGATCGCGATCGAGCGCGAGCTCGGCCTCAGCCCCAGCAGCACGCGGCGCCTGGCCGCGCTCTCGGTCGCCGTCACCGAAGACGCCAAGCGCCTCGCCGTGCGCCTGCGGCTCTCCAATGCCGAGGCCAAGGCGCTGGATTCGATGGGGCACCGCTGGTGGCGCCTCGCCACCAAGGACGAAGCCAATGCACGGCGCTTGCTGTACCGGCTCGGGCCCGAGAGCTATCACGATCGCGTATTGCTTGGCTGGGCACGCGCCGCCGCTGACGTGCATTCGCCGCGCTGGCGCGCGCTTGCCGAGCTGCCGCAGCGCTGGACCGCGCCGAAATTTCCGCTGAAGGCCGCCGACTTCATCGCCCGCGGTCTCGCCGAAGGACCTGCGCTCGGCCATGTGTTGGCGCTCGCTGAAGACGCCTGGCTCGCAGCGGATTTCCCGCTGGAAGAAGCCGCGCTCGCTACGCTCGCCGATCAAGCCGTGGCCCGCATCAGAGGCGACCAGAAAGATTGACCATCGTCTCGGGCTTCGCCGATATCTCGCTTCTGCAGCTTCTACTTCGGTATGGCCGTGCCCGGCGTTCTTCGCCAAGGCCTTCGTCGATGCCGGTGCACATCCGCACCGCGATCCTCGATGCCGCCGTGATCACCGGCGGGCTGGTGATGATCTCGGCAGCGGCGAGGCAGCTCGTGGTCTAACGACGCCGGCTGAAATGGCGTTCTTGGCGTCTGAGGAGCATCTGATGTCGCGAAAATCTGGCGGCGTCGCGTCAGGCGAACTTCGCGCGCACAAACCGTGTTCCGCAGTTCCACGCTGTGTCGCCGACGCTACAGCAATATTGCGAGACCACCTCTATACCTTGGCTCAGGCGGTGCCGCCTTGTCACGCGCACAGCGTTCGAGGGAAGTCATGAAATCCATTGTCTCCAAATCCATCGTCTCTGCTGCCCTTCTGGCCTCGGCTGTGTGTCTCTCCCACGCCGCCTCCGCGGCCGATCTTGCCAGGGCCTACACCAAGGCGCCGCCCGCGCCGGTCGCATTCAGCTGGACCGGTTTTTACGCCGGCGTGCATGGCGGTTATGGCTGGAGCGATCCGACGGCGACCTTCGATCCCGGCGCGCTCGCAACCGGGACGGTGCCCGGCTATGTCGTCACGGGTGGCACTGGGCCGTTCACCCTGGATGTGAGCCCCAAGGGCGGATTCGGCGGCGGCCAAATCGGCTATAACTGGCAGTCCGGCACGTTCGTGTATGGTCTGGAAGCGGATGTCAGCGGCGCTGCCATCAGGGAAACGGCGAGCCGTCCCTTCAGCGTCACCGGAACGATCGGCGGCGACAATGGCGCCTTCACCGGCGTGTTCAATCTCAAGCAGGAAATCGATGTCTTCGGCACGATCCGCGGACGTCTCGGATACGCGGCGAACAACCTGCTGATCTACGGTACCGGTGGCTTCGCCTGGGGCCACGTCAAGAACAGCATCTTCACCTCCAATCTCGCCACGCCGAATATCGCCAATTTCAACGGCTTCTTCCCGGCCCTGACGCGAAGCGCGTCATCGTCCGACGTCCAGGTCGGCTTCTCCGCGGGTGGCGGCATTGAATGGGCTTTCGACCCGCGCTGGACGTTCAAGGCCGAGTACATCTACATCAATCTCGGAAAGTCGAACGGCAATGCTCTTGCATTCCCCGGAGCGTCCTTCACGGACACCGAGGTTCAGCTTCATACAGCCAAGGGCGGCATCAACTATCGGTTCTGATCCGATCGGCATCAGCTCGTAGGGATGGGTTTCGCCGTTGCGAAACCCATCCTTGTGCCACTCCCGGCGTCGCAGCAGTCTCGTATTGTGATTCAGCTCGTGCTAACCGGCGCAGCTCGTCTTGCAAACGCGGACCAGACTGCTGCTTGTCCAGGGAGACGCCATGAAAGCACCCGCAAATCTCGCCGAGAAGCTCGCAACCTTTACTGATCGCTTCTCCCCGCGCACGGTGGCGACCTATAACGACAACGACATCATGGTGGCCAAGCTTGAGGGGCCGTTTCATTGGCACAAGCACGAGGACACGGACGACTTCTTTCTCGTGCTCAGCGGGACGCTCGACATCGAGCTGCGGGACCGCACGGTCACCCTCAACCCCGGCGAGGTTTTTGTCGTGCCGAAGGGCGTCGAGCACCGGCCGGTGGCGCGTGGGGAAGTGCACATCCTCTTGATCGAACCGACGGGGACGCCGAATTCCGGAGACAGGGCCACGGCGGCGCCTCGTATCCTCGTCTGATCAACCCGCGCCCGTCATCGGGGCCGCGGTGAGGCCCTCGACGCACAGCGCCTTCACCGTCGAGCCATTGGCGGCGAGCTTCGCTTGCGAAATCCATCGCTTGCGCTTCTGCGACATCCAGCGATGTCCGCTATCGCCCTGTGGTTGACAGGGAAGCGGACATCGGGCGCGCCGGAGCCGAACTCGGCTCGCACGAGAATGCAGTCCGAGAAGTGCCTACTCCTCGTCATCATCTTCGTCTTCGTCGTCCTCGTCGTCTTCTTCCACCTGCACGAGCACGGCGAGCGGCAGCGTCTCGCGGAACAGGTCGCCTTCCATGCCCATCCACAGGCACAGCGCCTCGTTCTCCTTCACCTCCGCGACGGTCAGCGGCTGACCGCCGGATTTCAGCATCACGACATCGCCGGCCTTCAGATCCATGGATTGTCCTTTCGGGTTGATCGACACGGCCGACGCTAACAGGCCGTCATGACAGGCCGATCACGCCGGCTGCCGGCGCCGGAAGGTGTCTCCGCGGTACGACTCAGCTGCGCTCGCTCGTGACCGGCTGGTTCGGCAGGCACTGGTTGCTGAAATAGCCGATGGCATCGCGCGCGAGCGGAACATGGCAGAAGAAGCCGGTGGGGCGGTATCGCACCCTGATACGATCCAGCTGCGCCATGGTCAGCGTCATGAACGCGTCCAGCCGGCGGGCCTGAAGCTGTAGCCTGTGCTCATTGCTGTCGCGTGGTTTGTCGAGCTTGCGATCGTTCGGCACGTCGTTGCCGGAGGCCGGAGCTTGCAACGCATTCGGTCCGCCGCGGAGCACCTCGAAGCAATGGTGCATCACCAGGACGTGGTGCTTGGCGCTCCACCAGTTGATGGTCACGACCTTCTGCAACGCATCGATCTCGCCATCCGCCCGCCTGGCACAGAGGTTGACGTAGGATTTGAGCCCATTGGCCGTCGGGTCGTTGCACAATTCGTCGCTGGGGCGTCCGGGATCGGCGCCATTGAAGATCGCACCCTTGAACTGAGGAAGGTTGGCGTCGGAATCGCAATCGAAATTGTACTTGGTGAGCAGCGTTGCCGTCAGGGGATCCTGGTCGAGCGTGTGCTCTGCGGCCGGGTCGCGCCCGAGGTCGCTGGGCCAGTCGATGTAGATCTCCGCCTTGCGCGCGAAGATGGCGCCGTTCCGCCGCAGCGACGTGCGCGCCTTCCAATAGTCCGAGAACGAGCCGAATGTCTTGGAGTCCACCGGAATGAAAGCGGGGCTTGCCTGCGCCTTCAGCGAGCCGAACTGCTCGCGCAGCATGGTCTCCTGCTGGATCTGCACGTCGGCGAAGGCGTCCGAGATCTCGAGGAAGGTGTCGGTCGCCTTCTGCATGTCCGCCTTGGCCTGCTCGCCGACCTTCTGTTCATAGGAATTCAGGTACTGGAAATATCCGCCCAGGAAGCCGGTCAGCAGGGTCACGGCCGTCAGTCCCTTGGTGACCGAGAGGCGGCTGTCCCAGGATTGAATTCTCTGCCAGATACCCGCCGCCTTCACCGGGGATCGCGTGCGCGCTGCCTGCTTCGGAAGGTCCTGCTCCATTGTCGCCTCCAACTCGCCACGCCCCATGGCACGAGGCTACCGCAATCCCGGATTGCGGCTTGTGAAGCATTTCACTTCAAGTAAGGCAGGCGGGCTGCCGGATGTCGGGCGGCGGTAGCTCCTCGATCGAACGGGGAGGGTGTCTGGACCACCTCCCGCGATGCGAACGTCGCCTTGAATTCGCGGTCGGCATCGCCTAGTTTTTCGGCGTGCCGCACGGTATCCGCCACCATCTTCGTCAACTCGCCAGAACGGCCATGTTCGTGGCGATATCCGCGTTTGTGCTTCAGGCGGCCCTGATCTCGGTCTCGCAGGCGCAGGCGGCTGTTGGCGCCATTCCGATGCCGTCCGTCACGCTCAGCGGTTCCCTGCATTTCCACGATCAATTGGCCGGCCACGTGCATTCCCACGCCGGCGACGACGCGGAAGGCCACGTCCATGACGGGCCGGATCACGATGAGGACGGCACTCCCGGCGTGGCCTGGGACATGTTTGGCACCTCGATCGCCTCAGCGCAGGTCGTTCACCTGCTCAGCGTCTTCGACGTGCTCGGCGCCATGGACCTGCCGCTCGCGCGGGCCATTGTCGGGGTGCGCCCCGACGGACTCGTCCGGCCACCAAGTACCTTCAGCATCGCGTAGTCCCGGCGGCGCTTCGGTCGCCGCCTTTTCGCATGTCTGAAGGATCTTTCGATGTTGATGAATCAGCGCTGCCCGAAAGGGCGGCTCGCAGCTCTTGGGCTGGCTGGCGCTTTTTGGTTGGCGAGCCTGGTCTTTGGCTTGTCGGGCGCCTTTGGCCATGAGGGGCACGATCACGGCGACGCCGAAAAGACGGCGGTCGTGTCCTCAGCCTATCCGAGGATTGCCGCGCGCTCCGAGCTCTACGAAGTCGTCGGCATCCTGAAGGACGGCAGGCTGTCCGTCTTCATCGATGATGCCGCGACGAACGAGCCGGTCTCGGACGCCGCCTTGCAGGTCACGATCGGCGATTCCGCCCCGATCGAGGCATCGAGCCAGGAGGACGGCGTCTACACCGCCGCGATTCCGAACGGCACGCCGTCTGGATCGGTCGAGGTGATCTTCTCGATCAGCGCTAGCAGGGGAAATGATCTGCTGGTCGACTCGTTCGTACCGCGTGCAGAGGCCCGGCCCGCGGAGCACAAGCACGAGCCCGGCTGGCTTCTATCGAACCGAGCCGCCATCGCCGCGTCCGCGCTCGCCGCCTTGGGCTTCGGCGGTCTCTTCGCCTATTGGAGGCGTCGTGGCCGCTTCATGGCGGCCTCGACGTCCGCCGTGATGGCGGGGGCTTTGGTCATTCTCGCCGCCATCATGTTCGGCGAGGGCCGGACTAATGCAACGCAACCAAGCCCGCCGGATGTTCCCGCGCTGAGCGATGCCCCGCGCCGTCTGCAAGACGGCACCGTCTTCGCGGCCAAGCCGACGCAGCGTCTGCTCGAGGTACGAACCGCTGCAGCCGAGCCGCAGACGATTCATCCCGCCGTCACCCTGATCGGCCGTGTCATGGCCGACCCCAACCGCAGCAGCATCGTGCAGAGCATCTACGGCGGCCGCGTGGTTCCCGGCGATGACGGCATCCCCCGCATCGGGCAAACCGTCCGCAAGGGCGATCTGCTCATCCGGATCGAGCCGCATCTGCCAATCGCCGACCGCACGACGATCCTCGAGAAGGTCGGCGAGATCGAACAGCTGATGGCGATCACGGACAACAAGCTGCGGCGTCTCCGGCCGCTGGCCGAACGCGGCGCGGTGCCGCAAGGGCAGGTCAACGACCTCGAAAGCGAATTGGAGGGTCTGCGGGCGCGCCGCGAGACCGTTCGCAATTCCCGCACCGGCTTCGAGGAACTGCGGGCATCGACCGATGGCATCATCACCGCAGCCAAGGTCGCGCCGGGCCAGGTCATACAGCTCCAAGACGT
Source organism: Bradyrhizobium sp. IC4060 (assembly GCF_020193715.1). Classification (NCBI taxonomy): domain Bacteria; kingdom Pseudomonadati; phylum Pseudomonadota; class Alphaproteobacteria; order Hyphomicrobiales; family Nitrobacteraceae; genus Bradyrhizobium; species Bradyrhizobium sp. IC4060. The sequence continues at coordinate 58,260 of NZ_JADYVJ010000002.1, forward strand.
CCTGTTTCAGATCGCGGACCCAAGCAGTCTTTGGGTCGAGGCGCTCGCCTATGACGAAATCGGCTTGAAGCAGCCTGAAGCCGCAACGGCAATGGCTCCGAACGGGCAGCAGATTGCGCTGAGCTTCGTCGGGACGAGCCGGGCGCTGCGCCAGCATGCGTCCGTGGTTCAGTTCGCCATTCCGGAGCCACCAGCAGGTCTCAACATCGGTCAGCCGTTGAATGTGATGGTCCAGGCCGGAGCGCCCGTGTCTGGCCTGGTCGTGCCGCGCAATGCCGTCGTTCGAAGCGGCAACGGTGAGAATATCGTTTGGCTACACACGGAGCCCGAGCGCTTCGAGCCGAGGCCGGTTCGCGTGGTGCAGGTAGACGCAGCCCGCGTGATCGTGGCCGCCGGTATCAACGAAGGCGAACATGTCGTCGTTCGCGGCACCGACCTCATCAACCAGATCCGGTAGCCGACCATGTTCAAGCTCATCGTCCAGACAAGCTTGCGCAATCGCCTGTTCGTGCTGGTGGTCGCCGCCGTCCTGGTCGGCTACGGCCTGTTCATCCTGCCGAGCGTTTCGGTCGACGTCCTGCCTGACATCAACCGCCCGACCGTCAACATCCTGACCGAGGCAGAGGGACTGGCGCCCCAGGAGGTCGAACAGCTGGTGACGTTCCCGATCGAGACGTCGATGAACGGCATGCCCGGCGTCATTCGCGTGCGCTCGGTCTCGGGCGTTGGTCTGTCGGTCGTCTATGTCGAGTTCGACTGGGGCGTCGAAATCTACCGCGCCCGGCAATTCGTCTCCGAGCGGCTGGCGCTGATCCGCGAGCAATTGCCGTCCGCGGTCAATCCCCAGATGGGCCCGGTGACCTCGATCATGGGCGAGATCATGCTGATCGCGCTGACGAGCGATGGCACGGCTTCACCCATGGACGTGCGCGAGATCGCCGACTTCGTCGTCCGACCGCAACTCCTCGCCATTCCCGGCGTCGCCCAGGTGATACCCATCGGCGGCGAGGTCCGCCAATATCGCGTGACGCCGAACGTCGCCACCATGCAGGCACTCGGCGTCACCCATGATCAGATCGAGCAGGCGGTCGCAAGGTTCGGCACCAACAGCGGCGGCGGCTTCGTCGACCAGCATGGCCGCGAATATCTGATCCGCAATGTCGGTCTCACCAGGCGTATCGAGGACCTCCGCAACACCGTCGTCGTCAACCGCGGAGAGCAGCCGATCCTGCTGAAGCAGATTGCCTCTGTGGATTTTGCCGCGCGGACCAAGCGCGGTGACGCAGGATATAACGGCAAGCCCGCCGTCATCGTCAGCGTCATGAAGCAACCGGCTGCGGATACCGTAGCACTGACGCGCAATGTTGAATCAACGCTGCGGGAGCTGCAACGCACTATGCGCGGGGGCATCAGCGTCACCAACGTGCAGTTCCGGCAGGCCACCTTCATCGAGACCTCGATCGGCAATGTCGAGCGCGTCCTGATCGAGGCCGCGATCGTCGTCGCAATAGTCCTGTTCGTCTTCCTGATGAACGGTCGCGCCGCGTTCGTGTCGCTGACGGCCATTCCAATATCGATCCTGGTGACGGTCCTGGTGTTTCGCGCCTTCGGCCTCACGATCAACACCATGACGCTGGGCGGCCTCGCCATCGCGATCGGTGAGCTGGTCGACGATGCCGTCGTGGACGTCGAAAACATCCTGCGGCGCCTGCGGGAGAACGCTGCGTCGAGCACCCCGCGCCCTGTTCTCGACGTGATCTCCGGCGCGAGCCAGGAGGTTCGTTCCAGCATCGTCTATGCAACGATGATCATCGTTCTCGTCTTTGTGCCGCTGTTCGCCCTTCCGGGAATCGAAGGGCGGCTGTTCACGCCGCTTGGCGTCGCCTATGTGGTCTCGATTCTGGCTTCGCTGCTGACCTCGATCACGGTGACGCCGGTGCTGTCCTACTATCTGCTTTCGGGACGAGCTCATTCAGGTGACCGCGAGAGCTTTGTCGTCACGAAGCTGAAGCAGGCCAATCGGCGGGTGCTCGGCTGGGCCTTCCAGCGGCAGGGTTTGGTGCTGGTCTTCGTCGCCGCTGCGGTCGCGGTGGCAGGCTATGCCGCGAGCCAGATGCCCCGCAGCTTTCTTCCTCCTTTCAACGAGGGGACGCTGGTCCTGTCGCTGCAGTACAATCCAGGCATTTCGCTCGCGGAATCCAACCGTCTTGGCCTATTGGCGGAGCAGTTGCTCGCAAAGGTGCCCGAGGTGAAATCGGTCGGACGGCGCACCGGCCGCGCCGAACTGGATGAACACGCCGAAGGCGTGCACTACAGCGAGGTCGATGTCGATCTCACACCGTCCAAGCGCCAGAAGGCGGACATCTATGCCAGCATCCGGGAAGCCCTGTCCGCGCTGCCGGCGTCGGTGGCCATCGGACAGCCGATCAGCCACCGCCTCGATCATCTCCAGTCCGGTATTCGTGCCCAGATCGTGCTCAAGATCTTCGGCCAGGACATCGAGATGTTGCGGCGGCTGTCCGAAACGGTGCGCCAGCGTCTGTCGACGATCCCGGGTCTGGTCGATCTCCAGGTCGAGAAGCAGGTGCTGATTCCGCAAGTGCGGGTTCAAATCGACCATGCTCGCGCCGCGCTTCACGGCCTGACGCCGGCTGCGGTCACCCAGGCACTCGACGCGCTGTCCAATGGCCGGAAGGTCTCCCAGATCGTCGACGGCAATCGCCGTTTCGACGTCGTGATGCGCCTGTCGGAGCAAGACCGTTCGACCACGGGACTGCACAATTTGCTCATCCCGACCGGCTCGGAGTTCGTCCCGCTGAGCGCTTTGGCCGATATCGTCGAGACAGACGGGCCGAACCAGATTCAGCGGGAGGGGACCCAGCGCAGGATCGTCGTGTACGGCAACGGGGACGGACGCCGCGACATCGCCGATATCGCTGCCGACATTCAGAGGTCGGTTCGCGAGCTCGACTTCCCGCAAGGTTACACGACCAGCCTCGAAGGCGCGTTCCAGGCCCAGCAGGAGGCGACCTGGCGCATCGGCATTCTGTCGCTGGCCTCCATGGCGATGATCTTCGTCGTCCTCTACAGCCGCTACCGGTCGATCGCACTGGCGCTGATCATCATGGGAGGTATTCCGCTCGCCCTGATCGGCAGCGTCGCCGCGCTGAAGATCTCCGGGCAGCCCTTGTCGGTGGCATCGATGATCGGTTTCATCACGCTGGCCGGCATCTCGGCGCGCAACGGGATCTTGAAGATCTCGCACTACATCAATCTCGCCATCCACGAAGGCGAGCGTTTCGGGGCCGGGCTGGTCATTCGCGGCAGCATGGAGCGCCTCAGTCCGGTGCTGATGACGGCGCTTTGCGCAGGACTAGCCCTCACGCCGCTCTTGATCGGCGCGGACGAGCCGGGTCGGGAAATCCTGCACCCGGTGGCCGTGACGATCTTCGGCGGCCTGCTCAGCGCCACGGTCCTCGACACAATCGTGACCCCGATTCTGTTTCTGATGTTCGGCAAACAGCCGCTGCAGCGGCTGGTGGCCGGGCACGCCGCAACGTTCACCCCCGCGGAAGCCTATTGATGCGCGCGGACAACCACCGAGGAGCCTGCAATGAGAACTTATATCGGCCTCGCCATGACGGCTGTGATGATCGTGACGCTGGATGTTGCCGCGGCGCAGACGAAGGGCAGCAACGGCGGCCCTATCGTCAAGTCGCAAGGGCATCCGATCGAATTCGTCAGTAAGGGGACGGACATCGTCTTTTACGTTGGGGATGACGATGGATCGCCGCTGTCGACGAAGGATATGCGGGGACGCGCAACGATTCAGGATGGCGGCAAGACGGTCACCGTTCCGCTTGCGCCGGCCAATCCCAACATGATGACGGGAAAGCTGCAAGCCGAGCTGTCGCCAAAGGCGATCGTGGTGTTCTCCGGCAGCTTGCACGGTCATTCGTTGACCGCGAGATACGCTGCGCAATGATTGGGGCGTGAAAGACCGCGTTTGCGCCCGCAACGCGGCGGAGCTCGCGACCTACATCGCCGAGAAAGGCAAGCCGCTGCTGACGCTCAAGGTGAAGCGTGGGAGTTGAGACAACGCGTAGGCAAAACTCGACAACGCTTGGAAGAGCGAAGCGCCACCCCTCGGCAGGTTTGCACGCCGGCGATTTCACCGCGACAAAGCGCCTGTGATAAATAGTGGATCAATCAATACAATCTGAGCATCAATCGGGATGGCATGTGCACGTAAAATAGGCCCTCAGAAAAATGTCGCAACGGAGGATCGACAATGGGCAATGCTACTTTTTTATCGAAGATTCGATTTGGTGCAGCTGGCATCCTGCTTCTTGCCGCAACCTCGATGGCATACGCGGCCTGGCCGGAAAGGAATATCACCTTTATCGTTCCATTCCCGGCGGGAGGCTCGTCCGACATGGTCGCGCGCGCAATCGGACAGAAGGTCTCCGATACGCTGGGGCAGCCGGTGGTCGTCGAAAACCGCTCCGGCGCAACGGGCGCTCTTGGAGCAACGGCGGTGGCCCGGGCGCCAGCGGACGGATACACCATTCTCGTCGGCTCGATCGGTGTCTATGCGACGAATCCATTTCTTCAGCCTAATCTGAAGTATGATCCTCTGAAGGACTTCGACCTTTTGACGGTCGCCGTGCGCGCACCGAACGTCCTGGTCGCCAACTTGAACTTTCCGGCAAACACCGTCGCCGAATTGGTGGAGCAACTGAAGAAGGCCCCCGGCAAGATCACTTTTGCAAGCTCGGGTGCGGGTTCGTCCGATCATCTCACGGCGGCGCTGTTCTGGCAGCGCACTGGGACGACCGGTCTCCATGTGCCGTATCGCGGCGGGGCGCCCGCTGTGAGTGATCTCCTCGCGGGGCATGTCAACGTATCGTTTCAAAACATCAACGCCGTCATCGGGCAAATTCAATCCAAGCAGCTCAAGGTTCTCGCCATCACCGGTGATGCCAGATCCCGTCTTTTGCCCGAAGTGCCCACCTTGAAGGAACTTGGGATCGATGGTGTCGACGTCTTTTCGTGGCAGGCGGTGGCTGCTCCGAAGGGGCTTCCTGCCGATGTGAAAGCAAAATTGCATGGCGAGATCGTCGCGGCGCTGAAGGCACCGGACGTACGCAAACGAATGGAGGATATCGGCCTCGAAATCGTGGCTAACACCCCGGAGCAATTCCAGGAGTTTCTGGTCTCTGAGTTGGCCCGCTGGAAGCGGGTCATTGAGACCGGCAATATCACCGTGGAATAGGTTGCCTTGGGCGTGCTCGAGCCTCTCGCGGGAGGGACAAGAGCATGATCCGGAAAAGTGCGTAGCGGTTTTCCGAAAAGATCATGCTCAAACAATAAGCTAGAGCGCGATGACGATTCATCCTCATCGCATCGCGCTCTAGGGTCGATGGCAACCCTCGCGACGATGCCACAATACCCCTGTTTTGCCCGACGGGTCAGAAATTTTTCGTAAAATCCGCAAGTCCTTGATTTTACAGCAGCGCGCTACTGTGCATGGGGTTGTTTTTCGAGTCTTGTTTTGACCGGCTGATTACGGCCGGTCCGGCAGCAGTTCGCCGAGCGAGCGGATGATGCGGTCGGGCCTGACCGTCGAGCCCTCGGGCAGGCCCTCGCCATGCACGTCCATCCAGATCGCATAGATGCCGAGGCGCTGCGGCGTCACCACTTCCCATTCCAGATTGTCGCCGATCATCCAGGTGTCCTCAGCGGTGACGCCGAGCGCCTGCATCGCGTGCAGATAGGCGCGCTCCTCGGGCTTGCCGAAGCCGTGCTCGCCCTCGATCTGGATGTGGTCGAAGCGGTGCGCCAGCTCGAAGCGTTCGACCTTGGCGCGCTGCATGTCGGCGGCGCCGTTGGTGACCAGCGCGAGCTTGATGCCAAGCGCCTTGAACTGGTCGATCGCCTCGTGCGCGCCGGGAAAGACGAACATCTCCTCCTCGCGATAGGCGGTGAAGCGGTCGGCGAGGCGAATGGCGAGGTCATCGGGCAGGGCGCGGTGGCCTGCGGCCGCGAGCGCGGCGAAGCCGCCCTTCACGGTCAGGTGCCGCGCCTCGGCGAGCTTCATCCGCCACGCCGGTTCGGCATTGGCCCAGAAGTTTCGCGCGAAGGCCAGCACTGCGGTCGCGACCATCGGCGGTGGCAGCGGGGCGAGCTCCTCGGCGAATTCGGCCGTGATCGTGTTCCAGGCGATCTCGGGCCGGCCATAGGCCGACAGGATGGTGTCGTCCATGTCGATCAGCATGGCGCGGGGCAGCGGCGGCAGCACGGCGTTCATGGCCACTTCACCTCGGGCGGCAGCGACGACAGGATGGAGTCCACGTTGCCGCCGGTCTTCAGTCCGAAGATGGTGCCGCGGTCGTAGAGCAGGTTGAACTCGACGTAGCGGCCGCGGCGGATCAATTGCTCCTCGCGGTCCGCAGGCGTCCAGGTGCTCGCGAAGTTGCGCCGTACGATCTCGGGATAGATCTTCAGGAAGGCGCGGCCGACGTCCTGGGTGAAGGCGAGGTCGGCGTCCCAGTCGCCGCTGTCGTGCCAGTCGTAGAAGATGCCGCCAATGCCGCGCGCCTCTTTCCGGTGCGGCAGGTAGAAATACTCGTCGCACCATTTCTTGTACTTGTCGTAGTCGGCAACGCCGCTCGGCTGCGCGCAGGCCTGCTTCATCGCGGCATGGAAGGCAATGCTGTCGGGATCGTCCTGCGTCCGCCTTCGCTCCAGCACCGGCGTCAGGTCGGCGCCGCCGCCGAACCAGGCTTTCGTGGTGACGACGAAGCGCGTGTTCATGTGCACGGCAGGGACATTCGGATTGCGCATGTGCGCGATCAGCGAGATGCCGGAGGCCCAGAATTTTGGATCCTCCGCCGCGCCGGGGATCTGGGCCCGAAACTCGGGTGCGAACTCGCCGTGCACGGTCGAGCAGTGCACGCCGACCTTCTCGAACAGCCGGCCATGCATCATCGACATCACGCCGCCGCCGCCAGCCGCGCCGGAATGGTCGGTGCGCTGCCAAAGCGTGCGCTTGAAGCGGCCGACCTCGCCCGGATAGAGGCTTTGCGGCGCGTCATCCTCCAGCCGCTCGAAGCTCGCGCAGATGTCGTCGCGCAAGCGCTCGAACCAGGCGCGGGCGCGGGCCTTGCGGGCTTCGATCGTCGTCAGGTCCATCTGCATTCGCGGGTTGCGTCCTATCTGATGCCGAGCGATTTGTGGGTTTGCACGCTGAGCCGCCATTGCGGATGGTGCAGGCAATAATCGATCGCGCGCGCGGTGTTCTCGATGACCTCAGGCCCGTCCATCGGTTGCAGCGAGAAGCGCTCGAAGGCGAGATCCTCAAATGCCTCGGGCATCGCCAAGGCCTGTGGATAGACCAGCTTCAGCTCGTGGCCCTGGCGCAGGACCAGCTCGCTGCCGCCCTTGGGGCTAACGCAGATCCAATCGAGCCCATCAGGAGCTGCGATCGTGCCGTTGGTCTCGACGCCGATCTCGAAGCCTCTTTCGTGCAGCGCCTCGATCAGCGCGGCGTCGACCTGGAGCAGCGGCTCCCCGCCGGTCAGCACGACGTAGCGATTGGCGGCAGCCGCTGTCCATTGCGCGGCGATGGTATCGGCGAGTTCCGCAGCCGAGCCATAGCGCCCGCCGAGCGTGCCGTCGGTGCCGACGAAATCCGTGTCGCAGAACTTGCAGGTCGCATCCGCGCGGTCGGCCTCCCGCCCGCTCCAGAGGTTGCAGCCGGCAAAGCGGCAGAACACCGACGCGCGCCCGGCATGGGCGCCTTCGCCTTGCAGGGTCAGGAAGATCTCCTTGACCGCGTAACTCAAGCCTCTCTCCTCAACCTGTCAAACCTTGCGGGTTCCGGGTCTGCCGCAGCGCCTCGCCGGCGGCCATGGCTACGCTCATGGCCACATTGAGCGACCGCAGCCCCGCCTTGATCGGAATCACCAGACGCGCATCGGCCGCCTCGACCACCGCATCGGTGACGCCGGCGCTCTCGCGCCCGAATAGCAGGATGTCCGAGCTCTGGTAATGAAAATCGCGGTAGTCGGTGGCGGCCTTGGTGGTGAACAGCAGCAGCCGGTGGCCCTGGCCTGCACGCCAGTCCTCGAATGTCGCCCAGGAGACGTGGCGGGCCAGCCTGACATGGTCGAGGTAGTCCATTCCCGCCCGGCGGAACAGGCGGTCCGAGATGGGGAAGCCCGCCGGTTCGATGATATGGGCATCGAGCCCCAGGCAGGCGCAGAGGCGAAGAATCGTGCCGGTGTTCTGGGGGATGTCGGGCTGGAAAAGTGCGATCTGCATGGGCGGCGGCGAGTTGGCTTGCGGGCGCAAAATGTCTCAATAAAACATCGCCCGCCCGGGAATTCGTGCATTGCACGCTCTCACGCCGTTAGCGGGCTTGCGCTCGCCCGGCAAGGGTGCCAATAGAACGATTCTGGACTGCTGTTTCACCCGTTTAGAGGTGAACAAGCCAAGTTCTGCCGCCGCGGGGGGCCGCGGGTGCCGGCAGCCTTTCCGGGGACCTCTTGGGCGCCCCTCGGAGCGGTTCCACCGGTAGCGCAAGAAGAAAGGGTTGGAATCGTGACGACAGCGTCTTCGGCGGACCATCCGACACGCCGTGATTTCTTATTCGTTGCAACAGGGGCATTTGCAGCAGTAGGGGGCGCGGCTGCGCTCTGGCCCTTCATCTCCCAAATGAATCCGGATGCCTCGACCATCGCCGCCGGTGCGCCGATCGAGGTCGATCTCAGCCCGATCGCGGAAGGCCAGGACATCAAGGTGTTCTGGCGCGGCAAGCCGATCTACATCAGTCACCGCACCAAGAAGCAGATCGACGAGGCGCGCTCCGTCAACGTGGCGAGCCTGCCGGATCCGCAGACCGACGAGGCCCGGGTCAAGTCGGGCCACGAGCAGTGGCTGGTCGTGATCGGCATCTGCACCCATCTCGGCTGTATCCCGATCGCTCATGAAGGCAGCTACGACGGGTTCTTCTGCCCCTGCCATGGTTCGGTCTACGATACGTCCGGCCGCATCCGCCAGGGCCCAGCGCCCACGAACCTGGCCGTGCCGCCGTACCAGTTCGTTTCCGACACCAAAATCCAGATCGGCTGAGCTTCGGACTCAAGTCCGAAGCTTCGCGCCGTCTCGTCGTACTATTTCCTCAGGATCGCATCATGAGCGGACCATCCGACTACCAGCCGAGCAATCCGGCCCTGCAATGGATCGAGCGGCGCCTGCCGATTTTTGGTCTCATCCATTCCTCCTTCGTCGCCTATCCCACCCCGCGCAACCTGAACTATTGGTGGACCTTCGGCGCCATTCTTTCCTTCATGCTCGGAATGCAGATCCTGACCGGCGTGATCCTGGCGATGCACTACACGCCAAACGCCGATCTCGCCTTCAAGTCGGTCGAGCTGATCGTCCGTGACGTGAACTACGGCTGGCTGCTGCGCAACATGCACGCGGTCGGCGCCTCGATGTTCTTCGTCGCCGTCTACGTCCACATGTTCCGCGGTCTGTACTACGGGTCGTACAAGGAGCCGCGTGAGGTGCTGTGGATCCTCGGCGTCATCATCTACCTCCTGATGATGGCGACCGGCTTCATGGGCTACGTGCTGCCCTGGGGCCAGATGAGCTTCTGGGGCGCCACCGTCATCACCAATTTGTTCTCGGCCGTTCCCTATGTCGGCGAGAGCATCGTGACGCTGCTCTGGGGCGGCTATGCAGTCGGCAACCCGACGCTGAACCGCTTCTTCTCGCTGCACTATCTCTTGCCGTTCGTGATCGCAGGCGTCGTCGTGCTCCACGTCTGGGCGCTGCACGTCGCTGGCCAGAACAACCCTGATGGCGTCGAGCCGAAGACGGAAAAGGACACGGTGCCGTTCACGCCGCATGCGACCATCAAGGACATGTTCGGCGTCGCCTGCTTCCTGCTGCTGTACGCTTGGTTCATCTTCTACATGCCGAACTATCTCGGCGACGCCGACAACTACATTCCCGCGAACCCGGGCGTGACGCCGCCGCACATCGTGCCGGAATGGTATTACCTGCCGTTCTACGCGATCCTGCGCTCGATTCCCGACAAGCTCGCGGGCGTCATCGCGATGTTCGGGGCGATCATCATCCTGTGCTTCCTGCCCTGGCTCGACACCGCCAAGACTAAGTCCTCGAAGTACCGTCCGCTCGCCAAGCAGTTCTTCTGGATCTTCGTCGCGGTCTGCATCCTGCTCGGCTATCTCGGCGCACAGCCGCCGGAAGGCATCTACGTCATCGCCGGCCGCATCCTGACGTTCTGCTACTTCGCCTACTTCCTGATCGTGCTGCCGCTGCTCGCGCGCATCGAGAAGCCGCGGCCGGTGCCGAACTCGATCTCGGATGCCGTGCTGGCCAAGACCGGCAGCCGGTCGACGCCGATGGTCTCGACCGCGATCGTGCTGGCGCTCGCCGGCTCGCTGTTCGCGGGCTCGATCGACAGCGCGAAAGCAGCCGAAGGCAGCGATAAGCCGCCAGGCAACACATGGTCGTTCTCGGGCCCTTTCGGTAAGTTCGATCGCGGCGCGCTGCAGCGCGGCCTCAAGGTCTACAAGGAGGTCTGCGCCAGTTGCCACGGCCTGTCCTTCGTCGCCTTCCGTAACCTCGCCGAGCCCGGCGGGCCCGGCTATTCGGTGGCGCAAGCCGCGGCGTTTGCATCCGAGTACAAGGTCAAGGACGGCCCGAACGATGCGGGGGACATGTTCGAGCGTCCGGGCCGGCCGGCGGACTATTTCCCGTCGCCGTTCGCGAACGAGCAGGCCGCGCGTGCCGCGAACGGCGGTGCGGCGCCGCCGGACCTGTCCCTGATCACCAAGGCGCGCTCCTACAAGCGCGGCTTCCCCTGGTTCATCTTCGACGTCTTCACCCAGTACCAGGAGCAGGGGCCTGACTACGTCGCCGCATTGCTCCAAGGCTATGAGGACAAGGTGCCGGAGGGCGTCACCCTCCCGGAGGGCTCGTACTACAACAAGTACTTCCCGGGCCACGCCATCAAGATGCCGAAGCCGATCAGCGACGGCCAGGTGACCTATGACGACGGCTCGCCGACTACCGTCGCGCAGTACTCCAAGGACGTCACCACCTTCCTGATGTGGACCGCCGAGCCGCACATGGAAGCGCGCAAGCGCCTCGGCTTCCAGGTCTTCGTGTTCCTGATCGTCTTCGCGGGCCTGATGTACTTCACCAAGAAGAAGGTCTGGGCCGACTCGCACTGAGCGGCGAAAGACGAGAAATGCAAAAGCCCCCGTACGGGGGCTTTTTTGTTGGTCCCGTGTCCCGGACGCGCGAAGCGCGCGAGCCGGGACACTGGATGCGTGGGGCTGGGCCCCGGATCAGCAATGCATCGCCGCACTGGACGATGCTGCGCATCGCCAGGGGCGCGCTGCATTTCATCCGGGCACGAGAGTGTGTTGCTCGGCACGATTGCCTATCGCGCTCCCACCCGCCAAAATACCGCCAACCGATCCCCCAGAAACTCACCGGAGGACACCATGGGAACCAGCATCACCTTCAAGCGCCCGGACGGTAAGGACGCCTCGGGCTATCTCGCCAATGCCGGGCGCGGCAATGCGCCGGGCGTCGTCGTGATCCAGGAATGGTGGGGCCTGTCCGATCAGATCAAGGGCCTGTGCGACCGCTTCGCGCTGGCCGGCTTCGACGCGCTGGCGCCCGATCTCTACAAGGGCAAGGTGGTGCCGTATCACGACACGGACAGCGCCAACAAGGAGATGAACTCGCTCGACTTCATGGACGCCACCACGCAGACCGTGCGCGGCGCCACGCAATATCTGTCGCGCAACGGTGCCAAGGTCGGGCTGACCGGCTTCTGCCTCGGCGGTGCCGTGACCATCATCGGCGCGACCAAGATCCCGGAGCTCGCGGCGGGCGTCGTGTTCTACGGCATCCCGCCCGAGCAGGCCGCCAAGCCTGCCGACGTCAAGATCCCGCTGCAGGCCCATTTCGCCAACAAGGACGATTGGTGCACACCAGAGCTGGTGGGCGGCTTCGAGAAGGCCATGAAGGCCGCCGGCAAGTCGCTGGAGCTGTTCCGCTATGACGCCGAGCACGCCTTCGTCAACGAGCAGCGCCAGGCCGTGCACGACCGCGAAGCCGCCGAGCTCGCCTGGGGCCGAGCGACGGAGTTTTTCAGGAAGCATCTGGGGTAGGAGCGTGAAGGACAAATCTGAAGCCGATGCGCAGTCGAAGCGTGAGGCCTTCAAGGTCCCGGAGGACCATCGCGCTGCCGTTCTTGAGGGGCTCCGCGAGGCCGATCGAGCCGAGTACGCGACCGATGCAGACATGGCCGCGCTTTGGAAGCGGTGCGGCCTCTAGTCCGTAGCCCGGATGGAGCGAAGCGGAATCCGGGGACTTTCCGATTGTGGACGAACCCCGGATTGCGCTGCGCTCCATCCGGGCTACCGCCTTGCCGCACCCTTGACGCCGCCCCCGCGCCATGGTGAGTATCCGCCCATGAGCACCGCCGTCCGCCCAGCCCGTCGTTGGTGGCGCACCTCCTAAAGAGGTGGCCGGTGCGATTTCATTTCTCAAAATCGTCTGAGGTCGCCACGCAGTGCGGCGGCCTGATCGTTTGTCCTGTGTGGCGTTTCCTCGACAAGTTTCGTAAGAGGACGACATGAACAGGACAGTCTTTGCCCTCCCGGCTCGAAGCGACTACGTGACCCGCGCGGGTCTTGCGATCACGCGCGTGGCCGAGCAGTTCACCGGCGGCGCCAACCGGCTCGACGACCTGATCAACCTGCTCGACCGCCGCCGCGGCGTGGTGCTGTCCTCGGGCACGACCGTGCCCGGCCGCTACGAGAGCTTCGATCTCGGCTTCTCCGACCCGCCGCTCAAGCTCGAGACAGTTGGCGTCAATTTCAAGCTGGAAGCGCTGAACGCGCGCGGAGAGGTGCTGATCGCCTTCCTCGGCGATGTCCTGCGCGAACCCTGTGTCGACATCTCCGAGAGAACGGCGAGCCGCCTTGCCGGCCACATCATCCGCGGTGATGCGCCGGTCGAGGAGGACCAGCGCACGCGGCGTGCCAGCGTGATGTCGCTGGTGCGCGATCTCGTCGCTGCCTTCTCCGCCAGTGACGACGGCCTGCTCGGCCTGTTCGGCGCTTTCGCCTACGACCTCGTGTTCCAGATCGAGGACCTCGTGCAGAAGCGCCCGCGCGAGGCCGACCAGCGCGATATCGTGCTCTATATTCCCGATCGCCTGCTCGCCTACGACCGTGCCACCGGCCGCGGCGTGGTGCTCTCTTACGATTTCGCCTGGAAGGGCAAGTCGACCGAAGGCGTGCCGCGCGAGACCGCCGACAGCCCCTATCTGAAGACGCCGCGCCAGGGCTTTGCCGATCACGCGCCGGGCGAATATCAGGCCACGGTCGAGACAGCGCGCGCCGCCTTTGCCCGTGGCGATCTGTTCGAGGCCGTGCCGGGCCAGCTGTTCGCCGAGCCCTGCGACCGCTCGCCGGCCGAAGTGTTCCAGCGCCTCTGCGTCATCAACCCGTCGCCCTATGGTGCGCTGATGAATCTCGGCGAGGGCGAGTTTCTGGTCTCGGCTTCGCCCGAAATGTTCGTGCGTTCGGACGGCCGCCGCGTCGAGACCTGCCCGATCTCGGGCACGATCGCGCGCGGCCTTGATGCGATCGGCGATGCCGAGCAGATCCGCCAGCTGCTGAACTCGGAGAAGGACGAGTTCGAGCTCAACATGTGCACCGACGTCGACCGCAACGACAAGGCGCGCGTCTGCGTACCCGGCACCATCAAGGTCCTGGCGCGCCGCCAGATCGAGACTTACTCAAAGCTGTTCCACACCGTTGATCACGTCGAGGGCATGTTGCGCCCCGGCTTCGATGCGCTCGATGCCTTCCTCACCCACGCCTGGGCTGTCACCGTCACCGGCGCGCCAAAGCTGTGGGCGATGCAGTTCGTCGAGGACCACGAGCGCTCGCCGCGGCGCTGGTATGCCGGCGCGATCGGCGCGGTGAATTTCGACGGCAGCATTAACACCGGCCTCACCATCCGCACCATCCGCATGAAGGACGGCCTCGCCGAAGTGCGCGTCGGCGCCACCTGCCTGTTCGATTCAGACCCCGCCGCAGAAGACCGCGAATGCCAGGTCAAGGCCGCCGCCCTGTTCCAGGCGCTGCGCGGCGATCCGCCGAAGCCGCTCTCGACCTTTGCGCCTGATGCCACGGGCTCGGGCAAGCAGGTGCTGCTGATCGACCATGACGACAGCTTCGTGCACATGCTCGCCGATTATTTCCGTCAGGTCGGCGCCAGCGTCACCGTGGTCCGCTATGTGCATGCGCTCGACATGCTCAAGCAGAAGAGGTGGGACTTGCTGGTGCTGTCGCCCGGCCCCGGGCGCCCTGAGGATTTCGGGATCAAGGCGACGATCGATGCGGCGCTGGAGAGGAAGCTGCCGGTGTTCGGCGTCTGCCTCGGCGTGCAGGCGATCGGCGAATATTTCGGCGGCGAGCTCGGCCAGCTCACCCATCCCGCCCACGGCCGGCCCTCGCGGGTGCAGGTGCGCGGCGGCCGCCTGATGCGCAACCTGCCGAACGAGATCGTCATCGGACGCTATCACTCGCTCTATGTCGAGCGCGACAGCATGCCGGAGGTGTTGTCCGTCACCGCCAGCACCGAGGACGGCGTCGCCATGGCGCTGGAGCACAAGACCCTGCCGGTTGCCGGCGTGCAATTCCACCCGGAATCGCTGATGTCGCTCGGCGGCGAGGTGGGGCTACGTATTGTCGAAAACGCGTTCCGGCTGGATGCGCCGGTCAATTGAGAGGCACGAATGACTTTTGACCACGACATCAAGGCGAGCGTCCGCACCATCCCGGATTATCCCAAGCCCGGGATCATGTTCCGCGACATCACCACCCTGCTCGCGGATGCGCGCGCATTCCGCCGAGCCGTGGACGAGCTCGTCAATCCCTGGGCCGGCAACAAGATCGACAAGGTCGCCGGCATGGAGGCGCGCGGCTTCATCATCGGCGGCGCGGTGGCGCATCAGCTCTCGGCGGGCTTCGTGCCGATCCGCAAGAAGGGCAAGCTGCCGCATACCACGGTGCGCATCGCCTATTCGCTCGAATACGGCATCGACGAGATGGAGATGCATGTCGACGCGGTCGCACCCGGCGAGCGCGTGATCCTGGTCGACGATCTCATCGCCACCGGCGGCACCGCGGAAGGCGCGGTCAAGCTGCTGCGCCAGATCGGCGCCAACGTGGTTGCCGCCTGCTTCATCGTCGACCTGCCCGAGCTCGGCGGCGCCGCCAAGCTGCGCGCCATGGACGTGCCCGTGCGCACGCTGATGTCGTTCGAGGGGCACTGAGCGTCCTGGTGTTTCCGCCTAAGACCGCTGCAATATCAGGCTGAGCTCGAGCTCCCGGAAGGCGATGTAGTTGCGCCGCGTCCATTGGTGCAGCTCGGTCGAAGAGTCCTTCTCCTGGCGCAGATAGCCCGTGAAGGAGAAGTTCAGCCGGTCGATATAGGTCTTCAGGAAACCGGGCAGTGCGGGCAGGCGGAACAGCCGGCCGCCCCCCATCGCCGCGGGCAGCTCGCCGCGGACGACATATTCGTTGTCCACCGTGACCAGGTTCATCCGCGGGATCTGCCCGCGCAGCATCTCGTGGGCGCGGGCCGAGACGCGGTCGGTGTCGGCGACGAACAGGATCATCGGCGCAACGTGGCGCCGCGCCGCCTCCTTCAGAAGGCCGATCTCGTCGGTCATCTTGAAGAACTCGTCGAAGGCGTGGAAGCCGAGGTCGATCACCTTGGCAAGTCCGTCATCGACGATGACGCGGTCCATCAGCTGCATCTTGCCGAAGGTGTCGATCACGTCGGCGGTCTCGGTCACCTTCGGCAGGTAATCGAGCAGCGACGGCTCCTTCAGATTGACGTCGAAGGCCGCGACGTTGCCATTCTTGAGCAGCAGGAATTCGCTCAAAAGCCGCGCCAGCAAGGTCTTGCCGACCTGCGGGCGGGGCGAGCAGATGATGTAGACGGGTGTCGCGGGCATTGCCAGCTATATCAGGCCAACTCACCGCCCAATCCAGCCGTATCAGCCCGGCTTGCGCAACTATTTTTCGCTGTTGCGGGTGGCGGATTTCGAGCCGACGATGTCAGTCAGGCGGATGCGGTCGTATTCGCTCCAGACGTTGGCCAGCCAGTGCCGGACATAACCGCGCAGCACGAAGGAATAGTTCGCGGCCTCGTCGCTGATGCCCTTGTTGGCCACGAATTTCAGGAACGGGACGGAGGACACCTCGACCTGCTCATAGGCCATTTCGTTGAGCTTGGGGATCGTCAGCTCGGTCGCGTCCTTGATGCGGTGGAAGTAGGAATTGTAGGTCGCCTGGTCCCACTGGAAGAACTGGGTGTCGTTGATGAAGTTCTTGACCAGGAAATATTTCGCGCCCCCCATGAAGCCTGCGGTCTCCGCGATCTCCTCCAGCGAGGCGATCGAGGGTCCGAGGATGTGGAACACGGCGAAGGTGATCTGGCCGGCCTTGGCGGCGTCGAGGAAGCCGATGTCGCGCAGCGAGGCCAGCGCCGGCGAAAGCAGGCCGGCGCGGACGTCGATCACGGTGACCGAAGGGCTGACAGCGTTGAGCGTGTCGAAGATCTTCATCTGATCGGACGTCGTCGTCATGTCGACGATCTCGGTGATATCGGGGTGGAAGCGTTTCAGGGTTCCGCGCGGCGACTCCGTATCGAACGCCCGCGTCGGCACGTTGTTGGCCGAGAAATAATCGAGCAGGGTGCGCGATACCGTGGTCTTGCCGACCCCGCCCTTGTCCGCGCCCACCACAACCACTGCCGGCTTTGCCATTGCTGTCCCCTAACGCGCGCCCCCGATCGCGAGGTCGCAATCGGCCGGGCCCCAAATCGATGTCCCGAGTCTGCTGTTGGGCGCGAACATGGCAGAAACAAGGGAGAATTCAATTCCTCGCGCTCCACTTACGGCAATTCCCGAGGTTTTTCCCGATTGCCGGGAAACCCGCCACATGAAGCGGCAAATCACGCCGTCATTGACGGCCCCACGGTCCCATCGGATTGGCTGCCGGGGCTCCTGAGGGACCGGGCGCGGGAACGGGCGGCGGGTTGGCGGGACCGGCCGCATCGCTCCACGGCCCCTGCGAGAGCGGCGGCGGCCCGTCCTGTGCGCCGGCATGTTCGGTCTCGAGTTGTTCCGTCTCTTCGGCGGGGTCCGGCAGCGGGCCCGGATCGCGCCCGCCGGCGAACTTGACCAGCGCGTCGATCCGGGACTGCACGGAAGGATGGGTCGCGAACAGGTCGGCAAAGCCCTCGCGCGGATTGTCGACGCAGAGCTCCATCACGGCCGAGGTCGCGCCGGGCAGCTCGCCGCGGCCCTCGATCTTGCGCAGCGCCGAGATCATCGCGTCGGGGTCTTTCGTCAGCTCGACCGAACCGGCGTCGGCGAGATATTCGCGCGACCGCGACAGTGCGAGCTTCACCACCTGCGACAGCAGCCAGGCCAGCACGATCAGCACGATGGCGATGATGATGACGAGGATCGCGCCGCCGCCGGAGCTCTTGCTGTCGCTCGACGACGAGGACGACCGCGACGACGAGGACGAGCCCGAGGAGCCGCCCGAGCTCCAGTTCAGATTCGTGAACAGGCGGAAGAACAATTCGCCGAAGAAGCCGACCACGCCGGCGATGATGACGGCGACCACCATCAGTTGCACATCGCCGTTCTTGATGTGGGTCAGCTCGTGGCCGAGCACCGCCTCGATCTCCTTGTCGTTGAGCGCATCGAGGAGACCCGTGGTGACCGTGATGGAATATTGCCGCGGATTGAGGCCGGTCGCGAAGGCGTTCAGCGCCGGGCTCTCCATGATCTTCAGCTTCGGCATGGTGAGGCCGCGCGAGATGCAGAGGTTCTCGAGCAGATTGTAGAGCCGCGGCTGTTCCTGCCGGGTGACGCTGTGGCCGCCGGTCACGGCATCGATCATCGACTGGTGAAAGAAATAGGCGATCACGATCCAGACCGCCGCCACGACCGTTGCAATCGGCGCGGCCTTGAGCAGGTCCGAGAAGGCGTGTCTCAGATAGTACGCGGCGGTCTCACTGTCGTCGATGAACACCTCGGCCACCAGCGCGCCGGCATAGACCAGCACATAGACCAGCGCGAACAGGCCGGCGAGCAGCAGCATCGAACGAAGCTTGTTCGAGGCGATGTGCGTGTAGAGACCATACGCGGCCATGACGCGATGCCCTGCCGGCCTATCGGCTCAAATCAGAACTTCACCTGCGGCACGGTCTCGACCTCGGTGCGGCTGGCGCCGAGATCGAAGAAGTCCTTTTTGGTGAAGCCGAACATGCCGGCGAACAAGGCGGCGGGCAGCTGCTGGATGCCGGTATTGTATTCCTGCACCGCGTTGTTGAAGAAGCGGCGGCTCGCCGCGATCTTGTTTTCGAGGTCGGAGAGCTCGGACGCGAGCTGCTGGAAATTGGCGTTGGCCTTGAGGTCGGGATAGGCCTCCGACAGCGCGATCAGCCGGCCGAGCGCGCCGGAGAGCTGGTTCTCGGCCGCGGACACCTGCGCCGGACCCTGTGCCGACATCGCCGAATTGCGCGCCTTGATGACGTCGTCGAGCGTGCCGCGCTCGTGCGAGGCGTAGCCCTTCACCGTCTCGACCAGGTTCGGGATCAGGTCGTGACGCTGCTTGAGCTGCACGTCGATGTCGGCAAAGGCCTGGCCGACACGCTGGCTCAGCGCCACCAGGCGGTTGTAGGCGCTGAAAGCGATCAGCGCGAGGACGACGATGACGCCGAGAACGATCCAGCCGGTCGACATGGAGAACTCCTGAAGAGGGAAGAAGGCGGGCGCCAGGGTAGACGAAATTAACGCAGGATGAGAGCCCGGCGCGGAGGGAAGGTAAGACTTGGTCGGATCAGGAACGGCCCGAGTTCAAGGCAGGCACGGCCAGCGAAATTAACTTTCGGACATGACGGCATCGCCCCAGCGCCAGCGCCGGGCCTCGGCATAGGCCGCCTTGTCCCGCCGCGGGACTTTTGCCTGCGCAACCCCAGCCTCCGTGCAAAGCTTGGCCGCGATCTCGGCCTTGCCGACGTCCGGCGGTGCCAGCACGCGCGCGGCGCGGCTCGCGGGCGGGGTGCGGGTCAGGGCGACGTAGATGAAGCGCTCGTCCTCGAACGGGACCTCGGCGCCCTTGATCTGCCGGTGCGCCTGCGACCGGGGCAGGCGCTGGCTGAAATGGCACCAGTCGGGCGCGATCAGCGGGCACGGCCTTTCGTGCGGGCAGGGCGCGTTGACGAAAGCGCCAGCTGCGATCAGCTGCTGGCGCAGGGCGAGGATGCGGGCATAGCCGGCGGGCGTGCCGGGCTCGATCACCACCAGCGCGTGGCGCGCCCTGGCCCACATCGCGTCGGTCAGCTTGCGCTGATCGGCCTCGCTGAGCTCGCCGATGATGTAGCTGGCGATGACGAGATCGGCCTGTGAGACCTCGGCGAGGTTGCCGCCGGCATCGCCGGGCAGATAACGGCACTCCGCCAATCGCGAGCTGCCGTGTGCCAGTTCGAGCGCGAGCCGGCTCAGCGTGGCGTTGGCATCGAGCAGGGTAAAATCCTGTAGCGACGGAAAGGCTTCCGCGGCGGCCCAGCTGGCGGTGCCCGGACCGGCGCCGACGTCGAGCAATGTTTCGGGAGCGAGATCAGGCGCGATCTCGGTGAGCGCATTGAGGCTCGCCGCCACCGCCGCGTAGGTCGCGGGCATGCGCGCCAGCGCATAAGCGAGCGCATCTGCGTCCGACTTGATCGTGCCGGAGGTGCCGCCGGCGCGATACGTAGTCGAGATCCTCTGCGAGCGCCGGGCCGCGTCGCTGCGGGAGAAGCCCTGCAGCTTGCCGTCGAGGGCGGCTTTCAGTTCGGCGGGAAGGGTGGGGGAGATCATCAGCAACCCCACGTCATTCCGGGGCTCGCGAAGCGAGAACCCGGAATCCATTTATCTGCAGCGTCGGTCGTACCATGGATTCCGGGTTCGATGCTGCGCATCGCCCCGGAATGACGGTCCAAGATCACGCCACGTTCTGGTCGAGAATGTCCACTGCCTCGGCGAGGCTCACCGACACCAGCTGCGACACGCCGCGCTCGGCCATGGTGACGCCGAACAGCCGGTTCATCCGCGCCATCGTGATCGGGTTGTGCGTGATGATGATGAAGCGCGTGTCGGTCGAGCCGGTCATTTCGTGGAGGAGGTTGCAGTACCGTTCGACGTTGTGGTCGTCGAGCGGCGCGTCGACTTCGTCCAGCACGCAGATCGGCGAGGGGTTGGTGAGGAACACCGCGAAGATCAGCGCCATCGCCGTCAGCGCCTGCTCGCCGCCCGAGAGCAGCGAGAGCGTCTGCGGCTTCTTGCCCGGCGGCTTGGCGATGATCTCGAGGCCGGCTTCCAAGGGATCGTCGCTCTCGATCAGGTGCAGCGCGGCCTCGCCGCCGCCGAACAGCTCGACGAACAGGCGCTTGAAGTGGTCGTTGACGACGTCGAACGAGGTCAGGAGCCGCTCGCGGGCTTCCTTGTTGAGGCTCTGGATGCCCTGGCGCAGCCGCTTGATGGCTTCCACAAGGTCGTCGCGCTCGGTGACGAGGCCGGTGTGCTGGGTCTCGACCTCGCGCAGCTCTTCCTCGGCGCGCAGATTGACGGCGCCGAGGCGCTCGCGGTCCCGGCGCATCTTCTCGAGGTCCTCCTCGATCTCGTGCAGCGGCGGCAGTTCGGCGCCGGGCTCGAGCTCGGCGAGGCCGGCGACGGCCTGCGGCTCGACCTCGAGCATGTCGCGGATCTCGCGCTCGATGTCCTCGAGCCGGCGGCGGGCGCCTTCCATGCGCTCCTCGGCGCGGGCGGTGGCCTCGCGGGCGCTGGAGAGCGCCTCGAGCGTCAGCTTGGCGACACGGTCGGTCTCGGCCATCGCGGTCTCCGCGGTGGCGAGCGCGTCGGCGGCCATGCGGCGGTCGTTCTCGGCGTATTCGATCTCGGTAATCAGCGCGCTGCGCTTCTCGGCGAAAACGGCCGGGGCGTTTTCGAGCTCGCTGCGCTCGATGGTGAGCTCGGCGATGCGGGCCTGGATGGTGTCGATGTGGGAGGCCGCGCTCTCCTTGCGGTTCTGCCACTCGGTGCGTTCGGCGAGGATCGCCTGCACGCGGCGATCGGCGAGCTCGGCTTCGCGTGCCAGCGCCTGCGCCTCGGCGCGGACCTGGGCGGCCATGCGGCGGCGGCCTTCGATGTCGCTGCGGACGGCGGCGAGCTGGGTCTCGGTGTCTTCGCTCGACGGCAGCTCGCCGATGCCGGCCTGGGCGTATTCGTAGGCGGCCTCGGCTTCGGCGCGATCGGCGGCGAGCCGGCTGTGCGCTTCCGACAGCGTCGCCTTGCGCGCGGCATGGCGGCTGATCTCGCGCTCGGCATTGGCGTGGCGCTCGCGTGCGACGTTGAGCTCGCGCTGCGCGGCGCGCCAGGCCTCGCGGCTGGCGCCCTCGGTGCTCGCCGCCATCTGCAGCTCGGACTCGGCGTTCTCCAGCGCCTGGCGCTTGATCTGCGCGTCGATGCGGGCCTGCTCCAGCTCGTTCTCGATGTCGACGAGGCGGGCGCGCTCGGCCAGGCGCCGCGCGGCGCCGGTCGGTGCGTGCGCCGCGGCGACGAAGCCGTCCCAGCGCCAGACGTCGCCCTCGGGCGAGACCAGCCGCTGGCCGGTCTTGAGCTGCGACACCAGCTCGGCGCCGCGCTCGCGCGGGACAACACCGATCTGCGCGAGGCGACGCGCCAGCTCGGCCGGCGCCTGCACATGGTTGGAGAGCGGAACGGCGCCTTCGGGCAGCTCCGGATCGCCCTCGGTGTGTCCGACATTGGTCCAGCGCATCGGCGCCGACGGATCGATCGGCGCATCGAGATCGTCGCCGAGTGCCGCGCCGATCGCCTTTTCAAAGCCCTTGTCGACGGTGATGCCGTCGATGATCGGCGGCCACAAATTCTTGGTCTCGCCGTTGACGATCTTGGAGATCGTGCGCGCCTCGGTCTCGAGCCGCTGCACGCGCTTGTCGGCCTCGACCAGCGGCGAGCGTGAGGATTCCAGCGTCTGGCGTGCCGCGACATGCGCAGCTTCGCTGGCCTGCGCCGCAGCTTCGGAGGCCGCCAGCGTCTCTTCCGCCGTCTCGACCAGCGCGGTCAGCTCGTCGAGATCGCCGAAGCCGCCGGTTGCTTCGGTGAGCTTCTGCTCTTCCGCCGTGACGTTCGCGATCTCCTGATCGAGCCGGGCGAGCTTGTCGCGATGGGTGCGGACGTTGGCCTCGAGCTGGTTGCGCTTGGCGGTGAGGTCGGCGAGCGCGGTGGTGAGCTCGGCGAAGCGCTGCTCGGTTTCGGTCAGCACCGCCTCGGCCTCGGCAACGCGCTCGTCGACGCCGGAGCGCTTCTCGACGCGCGACTTGATCTCTTCCTTCAGCTCGGCATCTTCGGCGTCGAGCCGCTGCAGCGCGACGTCGGCGTCCATGGTTTGTTGCTGAGCGCGGGAGATGTCGCCCTCGAACTGGGCGAGGCGGCGCTCGAGCTCGGCGACGCGCTCCTTGGCGCGCTCTTCCTCACGGTCGAGCTGCTCGCGGGCATTGGTCAGGCGCTGCAGGCCGGCGGCGGCGCGCGCTTCGGCATCACGCAGCGCCGGCATCTCGGCGGCGCGGATCGCCTGGATGCGGGCCGCTTCGGCCTGGTGCTGGGTGCGCTCGGCCATCTCGCGCACGGCGAGATCGTGGGTCTGGCCGGATTCGTTGACGTCGGCATGGGCACCGACCCAGCGCAGGTGGAACAGCGTGGCTTCGGCCTTGCGGACCTTGGCGGCGACCTCGCGATAGCGCACGGCTTGGCGGGCCTGCTTCTTCAGGCCTTCCATCTGGCCGGAGAGCTGGCCGATCACATCCTCGACGCGGGTGAGGTTGGTTTCGGCCGCCTTCAGCCGCAGCTCGGCCTCGTGACGGCGGGCGTGCAGGCCGGCGACGCCGGCGGCGTCTTCCAGCACGCGGCGGCGCTGCTCGGGCTTGGCCTGGATGATCTCGCCGATCTTGCCCTGGTGGACGAGGGCGGGCGAACGCGCACCGGTGGCGGCGTCCGCGAACAGGATCTGCACGTCGCGGGCGCGCACGTCGCGGCCGTTGATGCGGTAGACCGAGCCGGCCTCGCGCTCGATGCGGCGGGAGATTTCCAGGATCTGGCTGTCGTTCATCGCCGCCGGCGCGGTGCGATCGGCATTGTCGATCGTCATCGTCACTTCGGCATGGTTGCGCGCCGGACGGTTGCCGGAGCCGGCGAAGATCACCGCATCCATGTCGGCCGCGCGCAGCGACTTGTAGGAGGTCTCGCCCATCGCCCAGCGCAGCGCCTCGACGAGATTCGACTTGCCGCAGCCGTTGGGGCCGACAACGCCGGTCAGGCCGGGCTCGATGACGAAGTCCGTGGGCTCAACGAAGGACTTGAAACCGTGAAGGCGCAGGCGGGTGATTTTCATAAGCACGCATCTCTGTTGGCAGGCGCGAATCCCCCTGCCGGGACAATACCATGGAAGGCAATGTCGCTGTCTGGGTGAGTCGCGCGAGGCGCCTCATGCGGCTGGACAATGGCCGCGGTGCGCCGCGAGGGCAACCGGCGAAAGCCGCTTTTCCCAAGGGATTTATGCCGGGAAAGATACGGCTTTCGAGATGCGAATCAGGATCTTGACGCGCGAATCAGCTCTTCAGCAGCGGGTTGATCTTCTTGGCGAACTCCTCGAACGAGGTGTCGCCCTTGATCTTCTCGCCGTTGATGAAGAAGGTCGGCGTCGAATCCACCTTGAGCACGTCGCTGGCATATTTCTGGTCGGCGGCAATCTTGTCGAGCAGCGCCTGGTCCTTCAGGCAGGCCTCGACCTGCTGCTGGGTGAGGCCGGCCTGCTTGCCGATCCGCGTCAGGGTCTCGGTGGTGTTCTTCATCACCCAGTCATTCTGCTGGCGGAACAGCATGTCGGTGACCGCGAAGTATTTCGGCGCATCGTCCTTGGCGATGCAGCGCGACAGCATCGAGCCGGCGGCGGCTTTGATGTCGAGCGGGAACTCGCGGAAGATGTAACGCACCTTGCCGGTGTCGATGTATTCCGTCTTGATCTTCGGGAACACCTGCTCGTTGAAGGCGGCGCAGTGCGGGCATGTCATCGAGGCGTATTCGGTGATGGTGACGGCGGCATCCTTCGGGCCGAGCGCCATGTCGGGCAGCGACACCGGCTTGGCGACATCGGCGGCCGACTGCGCCATTGCTTCAGGGATCATGGCGTCCGAGATGAACCGCAGCGGCGAGAGCCCGGCGAACGCGGCAAGCCCGGTCAGCGACAGCATCGTGGTGAAGGCGCGGCGGGTGATGATCAAGGTCGGCTCCCGGGATTGGCAAGGTTCGCCCGAAGGACGGGTCAAGGTTTCCTGCTCGGACGGCCTGTCGCTAGCTTGAAACGTCGTTTGAGGCAATGGCGGGCGCTACGGACAGGTCCAGTTTGGCCGCGGAATGAGGCTCAATTTCGCTTGATGGCGGCCCCGAGGCGCGCCAGCGCGGTCTTCAGTTCTTCATCTTCGATCTCGGTCAGGTTCTCCGCTACCTTGGCGACGGCCTTGGGGTCGGGTGGGCCGGGCCGCTTCCGGGCCCGCGGCCGCGACAGGGGCGCCTGGCGGAAGGCCAGCTTGCCGACCGCGCTCCAGCCGAAGAAGCGGTTGACCCGCTCCAGGATCACGTCGGCCAAATGCTGAATCTCCAGCGCCATCGGCCCCTCGACCCGTAGCACCAGGGTTGCCGGCTCCTGCGGCTGACCCTCGACCGGCCGTGGCCATTGCATCTTGAGCGGCTCGGCATGGGCCGCGATCTCCGGCCCTGCGATCTGCGCCCACCGCGTCACCAGCTCGCGCGCCGCAAAGCCCTGCTTGGCATAGGCCTCGGCAAAGACGTCGTCGAGCAGGATCCCGAGCGGTTTGGCGCTGACGGGGCCGGGCTTGAAGATGGGGCCGGATTTGGACATGAGCCGTCCGTTATGCCGCGGCGCGAGGCCGGATGGCCTTGAGGTCGCGATCGATCTCGCGCCGTCGTTGCATCAGATCATAGTCCATCTGCAGACCCAGGAAAAAGCCCTCCGACAGACCGAAATAGCGGGCGAGCCGCAGGTCAGTGTCGGCGGTGATGTCGCGCTTGCCGAGGACGATCTCGTTGATCCGCCGCGGCGGGACGTGAACGGCCCGCGCCAGCGCGTTCTGGCTCAGCTCCATCGGCTTCAAAAACTCCTCCAGCAGGATCTCGCCGGGATGGGGATTGCGGAGGAACCCGTTCCTAGTGGTAGTCGACGATTTCGACATCTCTCGGTCCTCCTTCATCCCACACAAAACAGATGCGCCACTGATCGTTGATCCGGATCGAGTGCTGACCTTCGCGGTTGGCTTTCAGGGCTTCCAGCCGATTGCCCGGCGGAACCTTGAGATCCGCCAATACCCGCGCCTGGTTTAGCAAGCGCAGCTTTCGCAAAGCCACATTCTGAATGTCGGACGGCAGTTTTCGACTTCGCCGACCGGACCAGATCAACTCTGTCTCGGAGTTGGCGAAGCTCTGGATCATGTCTGTGTATAACGCAAGGCGTTATAGCGCGCAACGGTCCGCTCGCGCTGGCCACAGGCGGAATCCTCCTCTAGTAAAGGTGCATGCTCTCCACGACTGCGCGCAAGAAGGAACAGAGTACGGCGTCGTCGGTTCGCCCGCTCGCGCTCCTGCAATGGTACGACCGCCACCGCCGCCGATTGCCGTGGCGCGCCGCGCCGGGCGAGGCGTCCGATCCTTACCGCGTCTGGCTCTCCGAGATCATGCTCCAGCAGACCACCGTGAAGGCGGTCGGCCCTTATTTCGAAAAATTCGTCGCGCGCTGGCCTGATGTCACGGCGCTGGGGCGAGCCTCGCAGGACGACGTGCTGCGGATGTGGGCCGGGCTCGGCTATTACTCGCGCGCACGCAACCTCCATGCCTGCGCCGTGGCGGTGACGCGCGAGCATGGCGGCGTGTTTCCGGATACCGAGGAGGGGCTGCGCGCGCTGCCGGGGATCGGGCCCTACACGGCGGCGGCGATTGCGGCGATCGCGTTCGACCGCCGCACCATGCCGGTCGACGGCAACATCGAGCGCGTGGTGTCGCGGCTGTTCGCGGTCGAGGAGGAGCTGCCGCAAGCCAAGCCGCTCATCCAGCAACTCGCCGCGACGCTGCTGGCGGAGTCTCGCGCCGGCGACAGCGCGCAGGCGCTGATGGATCTCGGCGCCTCGATCTGCACGCCGAAGAAGCCGGCCTGCTCGCTGTGTCCGCTGAACGAGGACTGCGCGGCACGCGCGCAGGGCACCCAGGAGACGTTCCCGCGCAAGGCACCGAAGAAGAGCGGGATGCTCAGGCGCGGTGCCGCCTTCGTGGTCACGCGCGG
Organism: Bradyrhizobium sp. IC4060; assembly: GCF_020193715.1. Classification (NCBI taxonomy): domain Bacteria; kingdom Pseudomonadati; phylum Pseudomonadota; class Alphaproteobacteria; order Hyphomicrobiales; family Nitrobacteraceae; genus Bradyrhizobium; species Bradyrhizobium sp. IC4060. The sequence continues at coordinate 84,818 of NZ_JADYVJ010000002.1, forward strand.
CGCCGAATTGCTGGTTCGCTCGCGGCCCGAAAAGGGGCTGCTCGGCGGCATGACGGAGGTGCCGTGCTCGGACTGGCTCGCCGGCCAGGACGATGCAACGGCGAAGCAGCAGGCGCCGCAGCTGAAGGGGCTGTCGCGCTGGCAGCGCAAGGTGGGCGCCGTCACCCACGTCTTCACGCATTTTCCGCTCGAGCTAGTGGTCTACACGGCCAAGGCCGAGGCCCGGGTCCGCGCGCCCGAGGGCATGCGTTGGGTGCCGATCGCGACTCTGGCAGATGAGGCGCTGCCCAACGTCATGCGCAAGGTCATCGCGCATGGATTGGATCTCTAGCATCCATCCTGCTGACAGCAGGCTGTCAGCAGTCTTGCGCTAACAGGGGGCAAAGGAGATCTCGCATGGTCAAGACCGCGCTCGATAACTTCCCAAGGCCCCCATGCGCCGAGCTGCTCGGCTGGCGCCTGCTCGATGCCCGTCCGGAGGAGGGCTGGATCAAGCTCGGCTTCGACGGCAAGCCGGAGTTCTGCAACCCCGCGGGCTTCATCCAGGGCGGCATGCTCTCGGCGATGCTCGACGACACCATGGGTCCGGCGGTGCTGGTGATGAGCGAGGGCCGGCTCTACACCACCACGATCAGCATGACCGTGAATTTTTTGGCACCCGCAAAGCCCGGTCCGATCACCGGCGAAGCCAAGGTCACGCAGCTCGGCAAGACCATCGCCTTCGTCGAAGCCATGCTGATGGCAGAGGACGGCACGGTGCTGGCGACGGCAAGCGCCAGCGAGCGATTGTTGGAGGCGGCGAGGGTGGTGGGAAAATAGTTCGGCGGTGCGCACTGCTCTTCCTTCTCCCCTTGCGGGAGAAGGTGGCGCGAAGCGCCGGATGAGGGGTTGCCTCAGCGAATTCTACTGCAAAAGATTTACCTGCGGACAGAACCCCTCACCCAAGTGAGTCCGCTTCTACCTGCGTCGCTGCCCTCTCCCGCAAGGGGAGAGGGCGTATTCGCGCACATCTCGCCTTGAGCAAAGAACTCACCCCTTCGCCCGCGCGTTCTTGCTTACGATCGGCGGCTTCGCATTCAGCGCCTCGACCTGAAATCCCGCAACGCGCTTGTAGTTGGCGGCGATGTCCTCCAGCTCCTTTTGCGACAGCACGTCGGTGACGACCTTGTACCCGTCAGGCGCGCGCTCCTCGACCAGCTGCATCACCTGCTCGGGACCGTTCTTGCGGTTGAGCAGGACGAGGTCGGTGGTTGCGGGCCGCCGCTCGGCTTCATAGGCGAGCAGTGCCGCCTGCGTCGGACCGTGCGCCAGGATTTCGCGCGTGATGACGCGCGCGTCGAGGATCGCCTGCGAGGCGCCGTTCGAGCCGATCGGGTACATCGGATGCGCGGCATCGCCCATCAGCGTGGCGCGGCCGAAGGTCCATTGCGACACCGGATCGCGGTCGACCAGCGGATATTCGTAGGCGTGCGGGCAGTTCCTGATCAGGGCGGGCACGTCGAGCCAGTCGAACTGCCAGCTTTCGAACCAGGGCAGGAATTCTTCCAGCCGCGCGGTGCGGTTATAGTCCTCGCGCCGCCACTGATAGGTCGGAGGCATGTGCCGCTCGGCGACCCAGTTGATCTGGTGGTTGCCGTTGGCGTCCGCTTCTTTCGAGATCGGATAGCAGACGAATTTCAGGATCTCGTGACCGGCCATGATCATGCTGCGGCCGGTGAGGAAGGCTTTGGCCGGCGTGACGCCGCGCCAGAGGATACGGCCGTTCCAGATCGGCGGGCCTTCGTTCGGATAGAGCTTTTCACGTGCGGCGGAATGGATGCCGTCGGCGGCGATCAGGATCGTGCCCTCGTAGGTGCCGGCGGCCTTGCCGGTCGCCCTGTCGACGAAGTCGGCGCGCACGCCGCCCGCCGTCTCGGTCCAGCCGGTCAGATGATGGCTGGTGAGGATGTTGTCGCGGCCGAGCCGCTCGAGCGCGGTGTCGAGCAGGATCTGCTGCAGGGTGCCGCGATGGATCGAGAATTGCGGCCATTTGTAGCCGGCGTCCAGGCCGCGCGGCTCGCTCCAGATCGGCTTGCCGTGCTTGGAGAAATAGGCGAGCTCGCGCGTCCGCACGCCGCTGGCGTCCAGCTTGTCCAGCAGGCCGAGCTCGATCAGCTCGCGCACCGCATGCGGCAGCACGTTGATGCCGACCCCGAGCGGCTTCAGTTCCGCGACACTCTCGAACACTTTCACGGGAACGCCGATTTGATGCAGGCTGAGCGCAAGCGTGAGCCCGCCGATGCCGCCACCGGCGATGAGTACCGTCATGAGAAAACCCCTCCGATGGAGGCGTCTTGGCACAGCCGGGCGGCCGTGGGCAACTGCGAACAGGCCGCCTATGGACGGCGCGGCGGAGGACCGTTAACCTCCGGTTTTCCCCATGAGGTCCGACATGCTCAAGCTCTACTACGCCACCGGCACCTGCGCGCTTGCCACCTACATCACCCTGGAAGAGGCCGGCGCCGACTACACCGCTGAGCGGCTGAGCTTCAAGGACAACCAGCAGAACAGCCCGGACTATCTCGCCATCAACCCAAAGGGCCGGGTGCCGGCGCTGGTCACCGACCGCGGCGTCCTGACCGAGACGCCGGCGATGCTGGCCTATCTCGCGCAGACCTTCCCCAAGGCGAAGCTCGCGCCGCTCGACGATCCCTTCGACTTCGCCCAGGTGCAGTCGTTCAACTCCTATCTCTGCTCGACCGTGCACATCAACCACGCCCACAAGATGCGCGGCGCGCGCTGGGCGACGGAGGAGAGCTCGTTCGCCGACATGAAGGCGATGGTGCCGAAGACCATGGGCGCTTGCTTCAAGCTGATCGAGCAGAAGATGTTTCGGGGACCCTGGGTGATGGGCGATCAGTACACGATCTGCGATCCCTATCTCTATACGCTCTCGACCTGGCTCGAAGGCGACAGCGTCGACATCAATGCGACGCCGAAGATCGCCGATCACTTCAAGCGCATGTCCGATCGCCCCGCGGTGAGCAAGGTGATGGCGGCGCAGAAGGCGTAGGAGCGCAGCTGTTGTGGGGTGGGTTAGCGCAGCGTAACCCACCTCTTCTGTTGCTGCGGAAACCAAAGTGGTGGGTTACGCCTTCGGCTAACCCACCCTACGAGAGCTTGCTACGGGAGTTTCCGCCTGGCTTGCTCCAGCTGCCGCCCCGTCTCCAGCATCAGCCTTCTCAGCCAGATCGAACCGGGGTCCATCTGCGCGCGCGTCGGGTGGAACATGAACTGCTCGTCGATCCCTGGATCGAGCGGCGGCGTCACCGTGACGAGGCCGAGCTGCTGCGACAGCGCGGCGATCAGCCGGCGCGGCACGAAGGCGACGAGATCGGTGCGCGCGGCAACGTGCAAGGCTTCGAGATAGCCCGGCACGACCAGCGAGATATGTCGCTCGACGCCTTTGCCGCGCAGCCAGGTGTCGATGAGATCCTCGGCATTGCCGCGGATGATCACGCCGACATGGCGGGCGGCCAGGAACGCCTCGCGTCGCTTCAGCCTCGCTCCCACAGGATGGCCGCGCCGCACCGCCAGCGCGTCGCTGTCGGTGTAGAGCAACTGGCGATGAAACCCCTTGAAGGCGTTGCCGATCGAGATCACGAGGTCGATGGTGCGGGCGAACTCGGCGTGGAAGATCGCAGGTCCCCGCCACGGCACCACGTCGATGCGGACGTTGGGGGCAAGGCGCGTCACTTTCGCCATCAAGGGCGGCATCAACAGCTCGACTGCGAGATCCGGCATCATCAGGCGGAACTGCCGCTCGCTGCGCGCGGCATCGAAGTCATCGGGCAAGAACAGCCCGCGGACCTGGTCGAGCGCCTGCGCCAGCGGCGCACGCAGGGCGAGCGCCCGCGGCGTCAGCTCCATCCGTACGCCCGTGCGCACCAGCAGCGGGTCACCGAAGATGTCGCGCAGGCGCTGCAAGGCGTGGCTCGTCGCCGGCTGTGACAGGCCGATCCTCATCGCCGCGCGGCTGACATTGGCCTCGCGCAGCAATGCGTCGAGCGCGGTCAATAGGTTGAGGTCGAGCGTTTTCAAATTCATGAGGTGAATAGATATCATATTCTCTATCGATTTGAAGAATGGCGTTGGCCCGGCGATGATCTCCACGTTGTCACCACGAGGAGATGCCGCCATGAACGCGAGCGCCAACAAGAAACTGCTGCAGGATATCTTTGCCGCGGCCGCCAATCCCGATCCGGCCGCGCGCGACCGCGCCCTGTTTACAGCAAGTCTCGCCGACGACGCCAAATGGGTCGTCACCGGCCAATATTCCTGGTCGCGCACCTTTGCCGGCAAGGACGCGATCCTCAAAGATCTGCACGGCTATGTCCGCACGCGCCTGCGCGACCGCACGCGGACCGTCGCCCATCGCTTCATCGCCGATGGCGACATCGTGGTGGTCGAAGCCAAGGGCGATAACGTCACGCCCGAGGGCGTGCGTTACGACAACGATTATTGCCTCGTGTTTCGCCTGGAGGACGGCAAGATCAAGGAGATTCGCGAGTACTGCGACTCCATGCTGACCGAGAAGGCGCTCGGCCCGTTTCCGCAAGCTCCCGCCAGGGCAGCGAGCTGACCGGATTGGACCAGGTCGCGTCCACCGGCCGCTCCTGTTCGCCACGGCCCGCGATGTTTGTGCGGGCCTGCCGGGCGCTGCTGGAACTCATGCAGGCCCGGCACGAGCGGTCTCGGGTCCGCTGCCAGCTCGCGGCCATGACCGAACGCGAGCTTCAGGATTTCGGGATGTCCCGGAGCGAGATCGAGCACGAGCTCAGAAAGCCGGTTCGGCGGAAATGAACGGAGTGGACCCCCGATGTCTCGCCTCTCGCGGTGCTAAAGGCCGGCGGAACTATTGCGTGCCGCCGGCGTTCCCTCGGTTGCCGGGCGCGCCGCGCCCGCGGCAACCTGCGTTCTCGGGAATTTCATGCTGGCTGGGGCTTCGGACGTTTCAACGCAGGTAGGCCGCAGCTTCTTCGGACTCCGCGAACGACTAAAAGACGCAACGTCGGCCGCGCACCGCGACCTCGACGCGCAACTATCGGCGTTCGATCTGACCGAGCTCTCCGGCTATCGGCGCTTTCTGCAAGCCAGTGCCGGCGCCCTGCTGCCGGTCGAGACGGCACTCGTCGAGGCCGGCGTCAGCAGCGCTTTCCCGGACTGGCCGGAGCGGTCGCGAAGCGCGGCAATTCTGGCTGATCTCGAGCGCCTCGGCAGCGCGGTGCCGCGGCTGGTGTCCGTGTCCCCACTGACGCGCAGCGGCGTTGTGGGCACGATGTATGTGCTCGAAGGCTCCCGTCTCGGGGCAAAATTCCTGCTGAAGATGGTCGCGGATTCCGCCGATCCGCGCCTCCGCGAAGCTGTCGCCTATCTCAGTCACGGCACCGGCAGGCAGCTCTGGCAGAGTTTCCTGGCGAAGCTTGCAACCAACGAGTGCTGGGACGAAGACGAGGCAATCGAGGCGGCCCGCATCGCCTTCGCCGCATTCGAGCAGGCGGCGGACCGGGCATGAACCAGGCCGTCAATCTCACGAATTGCGACCGCGAGCCGATCCACATTCCCGGCAGTGTGCAGCCGTTTGGCTTCCTGCTGGCCGTGCTCTCGGATTTCACGATCTGCATGGCCTCGGATAACGTCGGGAGCTTTCTTGGAACGGATGTTGCCGACCTGCTGCAGCGGCCGCTGTCGGGCGTGATCTCCGAGGCGGCGGTCGAAACGATCCGCAGCCGGGTCGATCATCTCGGCGGTCCGGATGCGACCGAGCGCCTGTTCGGCGTCGAGCTGCAGCCCGGCAAGCCACCCTTTGATCTTTCGATCCATCTCTCCGGCGTCTATCTGATCGTCGAGGCGGAGCCGAGCGTCCACGAGCCCGGCGTCAATTCCGGCGAGCTCGTGCGCTTGATGCTCGAACGGATCCGCAAGACGCGCGGAATGGCCGATCTTGCGCGCGAGGCGGCGCGTCAGCTTAAGGTGCTGACCGGCTTCGACCGCGTCATGGTCTATCAGTTTCACTCGGACGGGTCTGGCGAGGTGATCGCCGAGACGGCGGAGTCTGGGCTCGAATCCTTTTTCGGTCTGCGTTACCCCGCCTCCGACATCCCAAGGCAGGCGCGCGCGCTCTATCAGCGCAACTGGCTGCGCATCATCGCCGACGTCGACGCGCGGCCTGCCGCGCTGATGTCCACGGCCACGCACAATGCGGGACTGCTCGACCTGTCGATGAGCGTGCTGCGCTCGGTGTCGCCGATCCACATCGAGTATCTGCGTAACATGGGCGTTGCCGCCTCCATGTCGGTGTCGATCCTGCGTGACGGCAAGCTGTGGGGCCTGTTTGCTTGTCACCATTATTCGCCGCGTTACATTTCGTTCGACAAACGCACGGCCTCCGAGCTGTTCGGTCAGATGTTCTCGTGGATCGTGGAAGGCCGCGAGCGCGAGGCTGACGTCGCCTATGAGGCCCGCGCGCATCAGGTCCAGGAGCGATTGATCGAGATCGCGGCCTCGCACGACCACAGCCGGCGGGCGATCGTCGATTTCCTGGGCGACTACCGCAAGATGATCGAGTGCGACGGCGTCGCAGTATGGTCCGATAACACCATCGCGCTCGAGGGCGAGACCCCGACCGAGGATGAGGTGAAGGATCTCGTCGCCTTCATCAACCGGACTTCGCCGGGCCGGATCTTCGCCAGCGCCGAGATCGCCCAGGTCTACGCCGCCGGCCAGGCCTTCCGTGACCGCGCGGCGGGCTTTCTCGCCATCCCGATCTCGCGGACCCCGCGCGATTGCCTGATCTTCTTCCGCCGTGAGGTCACGCGATCGGTGAAATGGGCCGCCGATCCCAACAAGGTCTACGACGAAGGGCCGCACGGGCCGCGTCTCACCCCGCGCAAGAGCTTCGAGCTATGGCAGGAAACGGTGGCGGGGCAGTCCAAGCCGTGGTCGGCGGCCGATATCCGCATCGCCGAGAGCCTGCGCGTCACGCTGCTGGAGGTGATCCTGCAACTGTCCGACCTCGCCGCGCGCGAGCGCCGCGGGGCACAGGAGCGGCAGGAACTGATGATCGCCGAGCTCAATCATCGCGTCCGCAACATCCTGAGCCTCGTGCGCGCCCTGGTGGCGCAGAGCAAGGAGACTGCGACCGGCATCGAGGAGTTCGCCAGCGTGCTCGGCGGCCGCATCCAGGCCCTCGCGCGCGCCCACGACCAGATCACGAACCTGAACTGGGCACCCGTCGCACTCCGCACCCTGGTCGAGTCCGAGGCCGGCGCCTATCTCGGTGCGCGCGCAGACCGGGTGAAGATGGGCGGTCCGGACGTCGCGCTCGATCCAAAGGCGTTCGCGACGCTGGCGCTCGTCGTTCATGAGATGATGACCAATTCCGCCAAGTACGGCGCGCTTGCCGATTCCACCGGCAGTGTCGAGGTGGTCTGGCGCCTCGACCCGTCTTCCAGCCTCGTTATCGAGTGGAAGGAGAGCGGCGGTCCGCCCGTGCAGCCGCCGTCGCGGCGCGGCTTCGGCACCACCATCATCGAGCGGTCGGTGCCGTTCGATCTCAAGGGCGATGCCGAGATCCGTTTCGACCTCCTGGGCGTCCAGGCGAAGTTCGTCATTCCGCCCAACTTCGTCCAGCTCGTCCCATCCATCGCGGGAGCCGCCATGCGTATCGAGGAGCAGCAATCTGCCCGTCCACGGATTTCCGACACGGCCCTGATCGTGGAGGACAACCTGATCATCGCGATGGCCGCGGAGGTCATCCTGCTCGACCTCGGCGCCCGCCACGTCGACACCGCCGCAACCGTCGACCAGGCACTGCGCTCGATCGAGCGTTCGCGGCCGAGCTTTGCTCTGCTCGATCTCAATCTCGGCAGCGAGAGCAGCATCAAGGTGGCGCAGAAGCTAAAGGAGATCGGGGTGCCCTTCATCTTCGCGACCGGCTATGGCGAGCGCGCGCCGATCCCCGAGCCATTGGCCTCCGCGCCGGTGGTCCAGAAGCCCTACACGCTGGAAGTGGTCGAAAATGCACTCGGCAAATTGCAGCAGGCCGGCGCCCAATAGGCATCCCCTGACGAACAGCATGCATCGGCGTGCATGGCACAGCGCATTCGCATGCGGCTTTGCATAGCTGCCGCCAAAATCGGCAGATTTGGTGCAGGTCGAGATTGGGCGCGCGAGGAATTTGAAGGTTCAATTAAGAAGTGTCCCCCATTGTGTCGCGGTGCAGCGTAGGCCGCCAAGGCGCGGCGTGCGGCTGCCGGAGTGGCCGTGACGATCGCCGGAGTCGTTCGGCCCCTCTAATTCACATGCATCTGGGTGGACAGTGGGAATGCCGAAATTTCGTTTGCGGATCAGGGGACGCCTGTACGCAGGCTTCATGGCCCTGGTGGCGGTGGGTGTCGTGATGGCGGTGGTTGCCGTCTGGAATTTGCGGGACGTGCAGGATCAGGTCGCAAGACAATCTGCCCTCTCGGACAGCACGGCGCGGGTGCTGGAAATATCGGCCCATCTGCAGGCTATTCAGCGGGCCAATTTGCGCTACGTCTACGACGGCAACGAGTCCGCAATGAAGGAAGCGCAAGAGCGCGAGACCGCGGCGAGCGAGCTGCTCCGGGTCGGCGCTCAGGGGGCGCTCTCCGAGGAGCGGCGCGCGCTCTACAACGGCCTGATCGACGAGATCGCGAAAATGCGACGCCTGCGTGACAATCTCGGCGACGCCGTCAACGAGACGAGAACGGGCAAGGCGACGCTGCTGCCGAGTGGCGAGGACCTTGCCACCAAGACGAACAAGCTCGTCGACGTGGCGCGCGCCGCCGTCGATGAAGATACCGCTTCCCTCGTCGCCGATCTCGAATCCCGAATCCTGCTCGTGAGGATCGTAAACTGGCGTTTTCTGGCCCTTCGCGATGCGCAGGGCCCTGCGACCTTCAGGGCGAGCATCGACAGGGCATTACAACGGCTCGGGGCACTCGAAAAGAGCCCGCAGGCGGCGGCGTTGCGCGCCACGCTGGCGCCGGTGAAGGCCTCGCTTGAAACCTACAAGACGGCGTTCGAGACGACCTCCGCAGCGATGCTTAAAGCGGACGAGATCTACCACAAGAGCCTCGCGCCCCTCATCGTCGACAGCATCGGCAAGCTCAAGGTGGCGGAAACGACGCTGAAGGAGGACTACCAGGTATCGCGCACCACCGCCGAGGCCGTGATCGCGGGAACGACGACCGTGCAGGAGATCGCCGGCGGCCTCGCCATCCTGTTCGGAGGCATCGTCGCCTTCCTGATCGCCCGCAGCATCGTCGGTCCGCTGACCTCGATGACGCAGGCGATGGGGCGGCTTGCTGGCGGCAATCTCGAGGTCGAGATTCCCGGCCGTGGCAGGGCCGACGAGATCGGCGACATGGCCAAGGCGATCCAGGTCTTCAAGGACAACATGATCGAGACCGAGAGCATGCGCGCCGAGCAGGCCGAACTCGAGGCGCGGCAGGCCGAGAACCGCAGGAAAGACATGGCCAGGCTCGCCGATCAGTTCGAGCAGGCCGTCGGCGAGATCGTCAACACGGTGTCGTCGGCATCGGGCGAGCTCGAAGCCTCCGCCGGCACGTTGACGACGACTGCCGCGCGCGCCCAGGACCTCTCGACGGAGGTCGCCAGCGCTTCGCAGGAGGCCTCGGCCAATGTGCAGGCGGTCGCCTCTGCGACCGAGGAGCTCTCCTCTTCGGTCTCCGAGATCGCCCGCCAGGTGCAGGAATCCGCCCGCATCGCCACCGAGGCTGTCGGTCAGGCGAGCCGGACCAACGAGCGCGTCGGTGCGCTCTCCAAGGCCGCCGCGCGGATCGGTGACGTGGTCGAGCTGATCAGCACCATTGCCGGCCAGACCAACCTCTTGGCGCTGAACGCCACGATCGAGGCGGCGCGTGCGGGCGAAGCCGGCCGCGGCTTTGCCGTGGTCGCTACCGAGGTCAAGGCGCTCGCCGAGCAGACGGCAAGGGCCACCGGCGAGATCGCCCAGCAGGTCTCCGGCATCCAGGCCGCGACCGAGGAGTCGGTCGGTTCGATCCGGGAGATCAGCGGCACCATCGAGCGGCTGTCGGAGATCGCCTCGACGGTCGCCGCGGCCGTGGAGCAGCAGGGCGCGGCGACGCAGGAGATCTCCCGCAACGTCCAGCAGGCGGCCCAGGGCACGCAGCTCGTCTCGTCCAACATCGGCGACGTGCAGCGCGGCGCCTCCGAGACCGGCTCGGCCTCCTCGCAGGTTTTGTCGGCGGCGCGCTCGCTGTCGGCCGACAGCAACCGGTTGAAGCAGGAAGTCGCCAAGTTCCTGAGCTCGGTCCACGCTGCCTGACGTCTTGAAAGCAAGAGGCCACGCGGATGCGCGTGGCCTCGAACAGCGGCGCGATCAAGCCACCTTGGTGGTCATGTGCTTGAACATGTTGGCTCGCGCTTCGTCGTCCATCTCGGCCTTGAAGGTGAACTTGTCCTTCAGGGCGATGGCACGCGCCGCCGCCGGGCGCGCCGAGATCTCGTCGACCAGCCGCTTCACGTTCGGGTATCGCGCAAAGGCGTCGTCGCCGAGCTTGAACGGCACCATCCGCGCCCAGCCCCACATCGCCATGTCGACGATCGAATAGCTGTCGCCGACCATGTAGCGGCGGTCCTTCAGGTGAGCGTCGAGGATCTTGTAGTGGCGGTCGGTCTCGTACTGATAGCGGTTGTTGGCGTAGTCGTGGTTCTGGTCCTTCGGCGCAAAATGCTTGAAGTGCACGGCCTGACCCGAAAACGGCCCGACGCCGCTCGCGACGAACATCAGCCAGGACAAGAGCTCGGCGCGGTTGGAGGGGAGGAATTTGCCGGTCTTCTCGGCGAGATAGAGCAGGATGGCGTTCGAATCGAACACGATGGTGCCCCCATCGTCGATCGCCGGCACCTTGCCGTTCGGATTGATCTTGAGGAATTCCGGCGTGAACTGCTCGCCCTTGCGGGTGTCGATCTTCACCGGCTCGAACGGCAGGCCGGATTCTTCGAGATAGAGCGCGACCTTGGTCGGGTTCGGTGATCCATTGAAATAGAACTTGAGCATCAAGCATCTCCCCGGTGTCTATATTGCCGCGCGCGGCCGCGGCGTCGTTGGGCGAGCCTGTCTTGCCTGAACCTCGCCCGAGAGAGCAACCGGCGAGTTTGCCGGGCGGTGTCTGCGCGGTACGCAGATCAGGCGGCGTAACAGAGGCCGATTGCCGCCGCAACGACCATGGCCGCGCCCACGGCTTCCAGCCGCAGGCCGAGCCGCGCGGCGAGATGCATGTCCGAGGCCCGCGCCGCGCGCTCCGACCCGCGCGCATAGCCGTGAACGATGACGTCGTGGTTGAAAGTATCGTGCGCCTCGTTGCTGCTGGCGAGCCCGACGCAGATCACGAGCACGCCGAACAGCGCCAGGCCGAAGAATCCGAGCAGCGCGATCAGGAACATCGGAAACATGCCGATCAGGAAGATCGGCAGCAGCGGCACCAGCAGCAATGTCTCGGACTGTCGTCGCATGGGAGCCCAACCGGTCAGGAGGGGGCTAGTCGGGCGAATCTAGTCCTGGTTGGCGCGGCTTTCAACTCACGCCGCTGTCATTCCGGGGCGCGCCTCTTGGCGCGAGCCCGGAATCCATTGGGCGGCATGGGACGTGGCTCGATGGATTCCGGGTTCTCGCTTCGCGAGCCACGGAATGACGGTGGGAAAGCTACTCCGCCGCCATTCCCGCGCGGATCTCGGCGCGGAGCTCGTCGATCAGCTTGAGGCCCTTCTTGGTCTCGACGTGCCAGAAGGTCCAGCCGTTGCAGGCCTGCGCGCCTTGCGCCACCGCGCCGATGCGGTGGATCGAGCCGACCTTGTCGCCAAGCATGATGGCGCCGTCGGCGCGCACCAATGCGCCGAGCTTCTTCTTGGCGTCGAACAGCTTGGTGCCGGGCATGATCATGCCGCGCTCGATCAGCTCGGAGAACGCAACGCGCGGCGCCTCGCGCGCGGTCATGAACGGGGCAAGGCTCTCTTCCGGCAACGGTTCGACCTTGGCGATGCGCGCCTCGGCCGCCTTGGCGTAGGTCTTGTCGCGCTCGAAGCCGACATAGGAGCGGCCGAGGCGCTTGGCGACCGCGCCGGTGGTGCCGGTGCCGTTGAACGGGTCGATGACGAGATCGCCGGGCTTGGACGAGGACAGCAGCACGCGCGCCAGCAGGCCTTCCGGCTTCTGTGTCGGATGCACTTTCTTGCCGTCGGCGCCCTTGAGGCGCTCCTCGCCGGTGCAGAGCGGAATCAGCCAGTCGGACCGCGCCTGCACATCCTCGTTGGCGGCCTTCAATGCCTCGTAGTTGAACGTGTAGCCCTTGGCCTTCTCGTCACGCGCGGCCCAGATCATGGTTTCGTGCGCGTTGGTGAAGCGGCGGCCGCGGAAATTCGGCATCGGATTGGTCTTGCGCCAGACGATGTCGTTCAGCAGCCAGAAGCCGAGGTCCTGCATGATGGCGCCGACGCGGAAGATGTTGTGATAGGAGCCGATCACCCAGATCGTCGCCGACGGCTTCATGGCGCGGCGTGCGGCGAGCAGCCAGGCGCGGGTGAAATCGTCGTAGGCGGCAAACGAATCGAACTTGTCCCAGTCGTCGTTGACGGCATCGACATGGGATTCGTCGGGGCGCTTGAGGTCGCCCTTGAGCTGCAGATTGTAAGGCGGGTCGGCGAAAACCAGGTCGACGCTGCCTGCCTGGAGCTTCGACATCTCGGCGACGCAATCGCCGACGATGATGCGATGCGAAGGCGACTCAAAATTTGTGCGGGGCGCCCTTGCAGACGCCCCGCGACGCGACTCTACCATGACTCAAGAACTCTGACTCAGGCGACGCTGTCGGCGACGCGGGACCAAACAACCGACTGCCCGTTACATTGAAGGGGCAAAGTAAAAATCGACTTAACCCGCCGCTTTCGTGAGCACTCCCCGCATGATCGTTCGCGCACAAATTGTTGCGCGCATTCGCCTTGTTTTACAGTGTATTTCGCGATTGCGCGGTTCGCTGGAGCGATCGTGGCGGGAAAAAGGCTGTAAATTTCTCTCGGAAAAAACTGCTCGGCCCTCGGAAAAATTTGCTGGCATCGACAGGCTGTCGCACTAGGCAATTTTTGCCGGCCACGATATTGATAAAAGCAACGGAAATTTTACGTATGTGGCGCGTTGAGCTTTCGCGTTTCTGTGCGCCGTCGAAACTTGAATCAGGGACCCCAGAGGAAAGGCCGCCATGCGCTACGATGACTTCCGCCGCAGCGACGACATCGAGGATCGTCGCGACGAAGGTGGTGGCTTTGGCGGAGGCGGAGGCGGCGGGTTCGGCCTGCCGATGGGCGGTGGCGGGCTTGGCATCGGCACCATCATCATCCTCGGCCTGGTCGGCTACGCCTTCGGCATCGATCCCCGCATCCTGATCGGCGGCGCCGAGATCCTCTCCGGCGGCGGCCATGCGCCGACCTATCAGACCGATCGTCAGGCCTCCTCCGGCAAGCGCGGCGCGCCGACCGACGAGATGGGCAGCATGATCTCCGGCATCCTCGGCGAGCTCGACGATCGCTGGAGCGAGATCTTCCAGGCCAACGGCCAGTCGTACACCGGTCCGAAGATCGTGCTGTTCCGCAACGCCACCAATGGCGGCCGCTGCGGCATGGCGCAGTCGGCCATGGGGCCGTTCTATTGTCCGCCCGATCGGACCATCTTCCTCGACACCGCCTTCTTCCGCGAGGTCGAGACCCGCTTTCGCGGCTGCTCCGGCAAGTCGGCGTGCAATTTCACCACCGCCTACATCATCGCGCACGAGGTCGGCCATCACATCCAGAACCTGCTCGGCATCATTCCGCGCGTGACGCGGCTGCAGCAGCAGGTCGGCTCGAAAGCCGAGGCCAATGCGCTCCAGGTCAAGGTGGAGTTGCAGGCCGATTGTCTGTCCGGCGTCTGGGTCAACCGTGAGGCGAAGAAGCGTCCGAACTTCCTCGAGCCCGGCGACATCGAGGCGGCGCTGACCACGGCGAGCGCGATCGGCGACGACACGCTGCAACGCCAGGCCACCGGCCGCGTGGTACCCGACTCCTTCACCCACGGCTCGGCGGCGCAACGCAAGCAATGGTTCATGATCGGCTACCAGCAGGGCACGGTCCAGGCCTGCAACACGTTCGGTGCGGGGGCGTTGTAACGCGTCAGCCCCGGAACGACGAGCGAGGGTGAAGAATGGCCTCCATCGACGAATCCAAACAATTCATCCCACTCAACATTGCGGTGCTCACGGTGTCCGACACGCGCGCGCTTGCGGACGACAAGTCCGGTCAGACCCTCGCCGATCGTCTCACCGCTGCGGGTCATCATCTCGCCGCGCGCGAGATCGTCACCGATGATGTCGAGGCGATCCGCGCCGTGATCCGCCGCTGGATCGCCGATAGCGGCATCGACGTCGTCATCACCACCGGCGGCACCGGCTTTACCGGGCGCGACGTCACGCCCGAGGCGATCGAGCCGCTGTTCGAGAAGCGCATGGACGGCTTCTCGATCGCCTTCCACATGCTGAGCCACGCCAAGATCGGGGCGTCGACGATCCAGAGTCGCGCCACCGCCGGCGTGGCGGGCGCGACCTACATCTTCTGCCTGCCGGGCTCGCCCGGCGCCTGCCGCGACGGCTGGGACGGCATCCTGGCGGCTCAGCTCGACTACCGCACGCGCCCCTGCAATTTCGTCGAGATCATGCCGCGGCTGGACGAGCATCTGCGCCGGCCAAAGGCGCAAGGCGCGACGGTGTGAGTTCTTGCTTTTCTTCCCTTCTCCCCTTGTGGGAGAAGGTGGCGCGAAGCGCCGGATGAGGGGTTCTCTCCGCGCGCACCAATGCTTGTGGAGACATACCCCTCACCCAAGCGAGCTTGCATTTGCCAGTTGACATGCTCTCTGCCGCAAGGGGAGAGGGCGCAGCAACGCGCATCTCGCTCGCTGCGAGATCAGAGATCCAGCTCCCACGTCTCGCCGACCAGGTCGGCACCGAAGCTGTGATGCGGCTCCGTCGCGACCAGCTTGAATCCCGCGCTTTGATAAATCCCGCGCGCAGCCACCAAAATGCTCTGCGTCCACAGCGTCATCTTGCCGTAGCCGCGCTCGCGCGCGCCCTGGATGCATTGCTCGACGAGGGCGCGGCCGACGCCGAGGCCCCGTGCTTTCTTCTCAACCTGCAACAGGCGGAGTTTGGCGATCTCGTCCGTGGCCTTGACCAGGAACACCGAGCCGACCGGCTCGCCACCGACCTCCGCGATCCAGCAGTGCTCGCGCGCGGCGTCGTAATTCCTGATGAACTGTGCGCAGATCTCGGCGACCAGCGCCTCGTAACTGATGTCCCAATTGTAGTCCGCAGCATAGGCGGCGCCCTGGCGGGAGATCACCCAGCCCATGTCGCCGACGCGATGGCTGCGCAGCATGAAAGAGGCGGGCGGGCTTCGGCGTTGCTCCAGCACGGCCTCGATCGTGGCCATCGCCTGCGTGAGCCGGGTCGCATCGCCAGGCGAAAGCTGAGCCAGCATCGCGGCGACCTCGTTTTGCGAGTTCAGGTTCAGCTTGGCGAAAGCCTGCCGGCCTTTGGCGGTCAGGCTGAGCTGGTACTGCCTGCGGTCCGCGGGCAGCGGCTTTCGCGTGATCAGCCCCTTCTCGTCGAAGCTCTGGACGATGCGGCTGAGATAGCCGGGATCGAGACCGAGCTCGTGTCCGATCTCTTTTGCGGCAAGGTCGTCGCGATGGGCGAGCTCGTAGAGCACCCGCGCCTCGCTGAGCGAGAACGGACTCTTGCCGAGGTGCTGGTCGAGCACACCGAGCTTGCGGGTGTAAAAGCGGTTGAAGGCGCGAACCGCCGCGACGGGGTCGCCGGCAGCCTGTTCGGCCGCGGCGCTTGACGGCAAAGCTTTCGATAGCATGGGATCACCTCGATATTTGCCATTGTCAATTAATTGATTGACGTTGGCAAGTATCTCGGCGCTTCAGCCGACCATGACAATCCGGCTGCGCAGCATGGTCCGGGACGACCGGCCGAGCCGCCGGAGCAGCCGCGCCTCGGAATGCCGGACGTGGGGCGGGTATCCGCCGATCCGGTCGTAATGATCGCGCGCGATCAGCAGCCCTTGATCGCCGAGCGGACCGACGAGCCTGCGCGCCACCGCCCAGAGGACGTCGCGCGCTGCGGTATTTGCGTAGGGCGAACGGGCATAGCGGAACACCGCGGCACGATCCCGGCCGCTGGTGGCGACGGCCTGGATGAACTGGGTGGTTTCCTCGATCCAGCCGGTTTCCAGCACAGCGCCGGCAGGCAGGAACATCAGCCAGGGCGATCGGGCCTGGAGCGCGCCGGCGGCGAGCGCAGCGCCTTGCGAATGCCCTTCGAAGCCGATGAAACGGCAGCCCGCGACGTCGGCAACGCGCTCGATAACGCCGTTGCGCGTGCCGTCGACCAGAAGCACTTCCCGGATCACGCCGGCTGCGGCGCCGGGCACCAGCGCGGCCAGGGTTGCGACCGCCGTCTGCTCGATACCTTCGGTCGGAATGATGACGCTCAGCATGATTGAGGCTTCAGTTTCCGCACTTCGGGAGAAGCGTAGCGTTGCATGATGTTGTCATAAACCCGTCGCGCTGCCGAGTGCAACTTTCGGAAGGGGCTTCGGCGTGCGATGGTAAACTGCCGCGAGTTCATCGCGACCAGATGTGCCAGGCGCGGCTGGTAATATTGCCGAATGTTTCGGCACAAGCCGATCCTGACGGTATTAACCCCGAATGCTTCGTGGCGACGTTTCGCTGCCCGGGAGAGACCTTGCATGAACGCCGATCACCTCGCCGTTGGCACCGCGCCAACATCGCCGAAGCAGGAGGCCGCGCCGACCTTGCGGATCCGGGCGCTGATGCTGGGCGACCGCATCAACGCGTCTGGCCTCGAGATCGGCACGCTGGTGTCCTCGACGCCGGCCGCCTTCCGCGTTCATGCCGGCCTTGCCGTGATCTTTCGCTACGGCGTCGTCGTGCTGATCGGGCTGTTGCCGTCGGAGGAGAAGGTCCTCGTCGACAACCTGAGATCGCGCGTGACCGGAGAGTTCAGCCCCTACGAGGAGGAGATCGCGCAGGCGCAGCTCTGTAACGAGGAAGCCGGCGAGACGATCCAGCCGGGCGGGCCGATCTGCCTCGCAAAGTTCTCCGACGACCGGCTGCTGCTGGTTGCGGACGCACTCGCCAAAAGCACGTCGCTGGCGCGCGATGAGCGCCGCGTCGCCGCGGTGTTCGACGTGATCGAGCCGTTTGCACGGGAGCTCGCCGAGCGCGGTCGCACGCCGCAACGGCGCAAGGGCATCCTGCAATTGATCGGCAACGCGCTGCTGGTGCAGCAGCGGGTCGCCGGCCGCGTCGCGGTCGCCGAGAAGCCCGACGTGCTCTGGGAGAAGCCCGAGCTCGACCGGCTCTATTCGCGCCTGGAGGACGAATACGAACTGAAGGAGCGCCTCGACACGCTCGAGCGCAAGCTTGCCGCGGTGTCGGAGACCGCCAACGCGCTGACCGATATCATCGACACCCAGCGCTCGCTCCGCCTGGAGATCGCCGTCGTGGTGCTGATCCTGATCGAAGTCGCGATGGGGACTTTTCAGCTCCTGACCGGCCGCGGTCACTAAGCATGATGAGATCAGGTTTGATTGCTATAACGTGAGTGCACTCCCTCTCCCGCTTGCGGAGAGGGTGTTTTCGCAACGGGATAACGCCCTAGATCAGAGCCGCGCAATGGCGCGCGATCATCATCTCTTCGTTGGTGGGGATGACGAAGACCTCGACCATGCTGTCGTTGCCGTTGATGCGCTCGCGCGCGGCATCGTTGCGTGCGGCGTCGATGCGCACGCCCATCCAGGCGAGACGCTCGCCGATCGCGCCGCGGATCTCCTTGGCGTGCTCGCCGATGCCACCGGTGAAGATCAGGCAGTCCAGGCCGCCGAGCGTGGTCGCCATCATCGCGACCTGCTGCGCCGCACGGAACGTGAAGAGGTCGACGGCCTCACGCGCCGCGGCCTCGCGGCTCGCCAGCAGCGTGCGCATGTCGGCGGATATCCCTGAGACGCCGAACAGGCCTGACTCGTGATAGAGCAGGTGCTGGACATTCTCGACCGACATGTTCTCGTGCTGTTGCAGATAGAGCAGCACGCCCGGATCGATCGCACCGCAGCGCGTGCCCATCACGAGGCCGTCGAGCGGCGTCAGCCCCATCGTGGTGTCGATGCTGTGGCCATCGCGCAGGGCGCAGAGGCTGGCGCCATTGCCGAGATGCGCGATGACAGTGCGCTTGGCCACGAGCTCCGGCGCGATCTCGGCCAGGCGTCCCGCGACATATTCGAACGAGAGGCCGTGAAAGCCGTAGCGCCTGACGCCACGCGCCTCGAATCGCCGGGGAATGGCGAAGCGGCTCGCCGGCGGCGCGAGGCCGTGGTGGAAGGCGGTGTCGAAACACGCGATCTGCGTCAGCTCGGGCCGGATCGCCGCGAGCGTGCGCACCGGCGCGAGGCAGCGCGGCTGGTGCAGCGGCGCCAGCGGCGTCAAGGCCTCCAGTTTCGCAATGATGTCGTCTGTCAGGACCTCCGGGCCTGAATAATCCGGCCCGCCGTGGACGATGCGATGGCCGATGGCCCGCAGGCTGCGTCCACCGAACCGGTCCTCGATGAAGGTGAGCACGTCCGCGAACAGATGGCCGCGGGCTCCGTCAGGCGCCTGATTGCTTGTCTCGAACAGGTCTTCGCCCGTGGGGCCCTTCACCACCAGCCGGGGTTTGGCCTCGTGCTCGTCGAGCAGGCCCTTGCAGAGCAGGGCAGGCTCGGCCGCCGCGACATCGAACAGGCCGAACTTGATGGTCGACGATCCCGCGTTGAGGACGAGGACCGTGTCCGACATCGCTAATCGCCGGCCTCGGCCGGCGTGTTGCCGCCGGCGCTGTTTTGCCAGACCCAGTCACGAATCTCAGGCATGTCTTCACCGTGCTCGCGGACATAACGGGAGTGTTCGATCAGTCTGTCGCGGAATTGCTGCTTCACCTGAGCGGCCTTGGTCGCCAGTCCCGGCACCCGTTCGATCGCCTCGATCGCGAGGTGGTAGCGGTCGAGTTCGTTGAGCACGACCATGTCGAAGGGCGTCGTCGTGGTGCCCTCCTCGGCAAAGCCGCGCACATGCATGCCGGCATGGTTGGTGCGATTATAGGTCAGCCGGTGAATGAGATAGGGATAGCCGTGATAGGCAAAGATCACAGGCTTGTCGCGCGTGAACAGGCTGTCGAAGTCGCGGTCGGACAGGCCGTGCGGATGCTGCTCCCTCGGCTGCAGCGTCATGAGGTCGACGACGTTGACGACGCGGATCTTCAAGTCCGGCAGCGCCTTGCGTAGGAGGTCGACGGCAGCGAGCGTCTCCAGCGTCGGCACGTCGCCGGCGCAGGCCATGACGACGTCGGGCTCGCCCTTTCCGTCCTCCGTGCCCGCCCAGGTCCAGATGCCGATGCCGGCATCGCAATGCGTCGCCGCGTCCTGCATCGACAGCCATTGCGGCGCCGGCTGCTTGCCGGCGACGATTACGTTGATGCGGTTATAGGTGCGCAGGCAGTGGTCGGCGATCCACAGCAGCGTATTGGCGTCCGGCGGGAAGTAGATGCGGACGATGTCGGCCTTCTTGTTGGCGACGAGATCGACGAAACCGGGGTCCTGATGGCTGAAGCCGTTATGGTCCTGGCGCCAGACATGCGAGGTCAGCAGATAATTGAGCGAGGCGATCGGACGCCGCCACGGCAGCTCCCGCGTCACCTTCAGCCATTTGGCGTGTTGGTTGAACATGGAATCCACGATGTGGATGAAGGCCTCGTAGCAGGAGAAGAAGCCGTGCCGTCCGGTGAGCAGATAGCCCTCCAGCCAGCCCTGGCAGAGATGCTCGCTCAGCACCTCCATGACGCGGCCGTCCTGGGCGAGGTGCACGTCGTAAGGCTCGGTGGGCTCCATCCAGACGCGTTCGGTGGCTTCGAACACGGCGTCGAGCCGGTTCGATGCCGTCTCGTCCGGGCCCATGATGCGGAAGTTGCGCTCCTTCGCGTTGAGGCGGATGACATCGCGCAGGAATTTGCCGAGCTCGCGCGTCGCTTCCGCAACGACTTCGCCGGGCTGCGTCACCTCGATCGCGAAGCTGCGGAAGTCGGGCAGCTTCAGCTCCTTCTTCAGCACGCCGCCATTGGCATGCGGATTGGCGCCCATGCGCCTGACGCCTTCGGGCGCAAGCGCCTGAAGCTCGGCAACGAGCGCGCCGTTGCCATCGAACAGCTTTTCCGGCTCGTAACTGCGCATCCAGTCTTCGAGCACCTTGAGATGCTCCGGGTTCTCGCGGCAGCCTGCGACTGGCACCTGATGCGCGCGCCAGAAGCCCTCCACCTTCTTGCCGTCGACCTCCTTCGGGCCGGTCCAGCCCTTCGGGCTGCGCAGCACGATCATCGGCCAGCGCGGCCGCTCGACGCTTGTGCGGCCGTCGCGGGCATGCTGCTGGATCGAGCGGATGCTGGCGAATGCGACGTCCAGCGCATCGGCCATGGCCTGGTGCATCAATTTGGGATCGTCGCCCGTGACGAACAGCGGCTCGTGGCCGAACCCGCGCAAGAGGTCGCGGATCTCCGCGTCCTGCATCCGCCCAAGCACGGTGGGGCCCGCGATCTTGTAGCCGTTGAGATGCAGGATCGGCAGCACCGCCCCGTCATGGGCAGGGTTCAGGAACTTGTTGGAGTGCCAGGACGCAGCGAGCGGGCCGGTCTCGGCCTCGCCGTCGCCGACCACGCAGGCGACAATCAAATCCGGGTTGTCGAATGCGGCGCCATAGGCGTGCACCAGCGCATAGCCGAGCTCGCCACCCTCGTGGATCGAGCCCGGTGTTTCCGGCGCCGCGTGGCTCGGGATGCCGCCGGGGAAGGAGAACTGCCGAAACAGCTTGCGCAATCCGTCCGCGTCGCGCGCAATATCGGGATAGATCTCGCTGTAGCTGCCTTCGAGATAAGTGTTGGCGACCATGCCCGGGCCGCCATGGCCGGGACCGCAGACATAGATCACGCTGACATCGAGCGCCCGGATGACGCGGTTGAGATGGGCATAGATGAAGTTCAGCCCCGGCGTCGTGCCCCAATGTCCGAGCAGACGCGGCTTGATGTGCTCGGGCCGCAGCGGCTCGCGCAGCAGCGGATTGTCGAGCAGGTAGATTTGCCCGACCGAGAGGTAGTTGGCGGCGCGCCAATAGCGATCGAGCAGATCGAGGTCGCTGCTCGCTTCGGCCGTTTTTTGTTGGATTGTCATGTTCCTGCCGACCTTCACTTCGCGATCGTCACCAACCCGGTTCCGGGGCGATCGATCCGTCGGGCATGAAACGGGATGGTCGTGACGGCCGTGTTGCGTGAGGTCAAAGGCAGGCGCGCGAAGTTTGGGCAGCTCTACTGTGCATGGGGTTGTTTTCACGTTTTTGGTTTGTGTTCTTGATTTGTTCCTATGTCGTGCTATCTTGGCTGCATGAGTCCAGCATCCTCTCATGCTCTCAAGCACCCGCCGGTCACGGCGCCCTCCGAGCCGGCGGGTGCGCCTTCAGATTTCCCCGAGCTTGGCGTCGCCATCGACCGCGCGCGACGGCGAGGGCGGGGCGCGCAGTCCAACGCCAGCGGCCGTTACGAGGCCGAGGCGCGCGTCGCTTTCGACGACGGCTGGCAGAGCCTCGACGAGCTGCCGCCGTTCAAGACGAGTGTCGCCATCGACACCTCACGCAAGGTGATCACCCGCAACGATTCCCCCGACATCGGTTTCGACCGCTCGATCAATCCCTATCGCGGCTGCGAGCATGGCTGCGTCTATTGCTTCGCGCGGCCGACCCACGCCTATCTCGGCCTGTCGCCGGGGCTCGACTTCGAGTCAAAACTGTTCGTGAAGCCCGAGGCGCCTTCGCTGCTCGAGAAGGAGCTTGCGGCTCCCGGCTACGAGCCGCGGATGATCGCGATCGGCACCAACACCGATCCCTACCAGCCGATCGAGCGCGAGCGCAAAATCATGCGCGGCATTTTGGAAGTGCTGGAGCGCGCAGGGCATCCCGTCGGCATCGTCACCAAGTCGGCGCTGGTGCTGCGCGACATCGACATTCTCCAGCGGATGGCCAAGCGCAACCTCGCCAAGGTCGCGATCTCGGTCACCTCGCTCGATCCGAAGCTGGCGCGCACGATGGAGCCGCGGGCCTCGACGCCGCCGAAACGGCTGGAGGCGCTGAAGCAGCTCTCGGACGCCGGCATTCCCACTACGGTGATGGTCGCGCCCGTGATCCCTGCGCTGAACGATTCCGAGATCGAGCGCATCCTCGACGCCGCCGCCCATGCCGGGGTCAAGGAGGCTGCCTATGTGCTGCTGCGGCTGCCACTGGAGGTGCGCGATCTCTTCCGCGAATGGCTGATGGCGAACTATCCGGACCGCTATCGTCACGTCTTCACCCTGATCCGCGACATGCGGGGCGGGCGCGACTACGACGCCAAATGGGGCGAGCGGATGAAGGGCACCGGACCGATGGCCTGGACCATCGGCCGCCGCTTCGAGATCGCCTGCGAGAGGCTCGGCCTCAACAAGCGGCGCTCCAAGCTGACCATTGATCACTTTGCGCGGCCGAAGCGGAACGGTGATCAGCTCAGCCTGTTTTGAGCGGACACGTGCAAGAGGTGTCGCATGCTCAAGGAACTCACCGTGCCGGTGCCGCGGCTGACCGTCATCACGCTCGGTGTGAACGACATCCGCGCCAGCATCGCCTTCTACGACGCGCTCGGTTTCTCGCGCCGGCTGAAGGAGACCGGCGAGGCGGTTGCGTTCTACGACACCGGCGGTCCGGTGCTCGCGCTTTATCACTGGGATCGGCTCGCCGCAGACGCGTCCTTGGAGGACCAGCCGAGGCCCACGACCTTTCGCGGCATGACGCTCGCCTGGAATTGCGCGACCCGCAAGGAGGTCGACGAGGTGCTGGCCTTCGCCGTGGAGAAGGGGGCCACCTTGCTGGAGGCGGCGCACGCGACCGATTACGGCGGCTATTGCGGCTATTTTGCCGATCCCGATGCACATGTCTGGGAAGTCGTGGTCGCACCCGGCATCGAGGTGGGCGAGGACCGGCGGGTGCATCTGGCGGAGTAGGGCGGGCGGCCTGAATAACGGGAATATCCTGGGTTCCCGGTTGCGCTGGCGAAGCCCCCTGGCGCACGATCCCGGCCATGATTCGGGACCCCTCCGCCAAGACCCCAGCCAAAGCCGCGCCGAAGAAAAAGGCCGCGCCGAAGGCTGTGCCCGCCAAGGCGGCAAAGGTATCTGCGGCCGATGCTGCGAAGGTTCCTGCCGGCAAGAAGGGCATCATCGCCGTTGCTGCCCCCAGCTTCCGCCGCGAGCGCGCGCTGATCAAGCGCGGCGTCTGGCCGGTCGCGGGCTGCGACGAGGCTGGCCGCGGCCCGCTCGCAGGCCCCGTGGTGGCCGCCGCGGTGATTCTCGATCCCGACCGGATTCCCCGCGGCATCGACGATTCCAAGCGCCTGACCGCCGAGGAGCGCGAAAAGCTGTTCGACAAGATCTGCGCCACCGCGCAGGTCTCGGTCGCCGTCGCCTCGCCGGCGCGAATCGACCGCGACAACATCCTGCGCGCCTCGCTGTGGGCGCTGAAGCGCGCCGTGGTGGCCCTGCCTGAGGCGCCCAGGCACGTCTTCGTCGACGGCCGCGACCGGCTCGACACCGCATGCGACTGCGAGGCCGTGATCGGCGGCGACGGTATCGTGCTGTCGATCGCCGCGGCCTCCATCGTCGCCAAGGTCACCCGGGACCGGCTGATGTGCGCGCTGGCGCAGGACTGCCCGGGCTACGGCTTCGAGCAGCACAAGGGCTATGCCGTCCCCGAGCATCTCGACGCGCTTGATCGCCTCGGCCCTTCCATCCACCACCGCAGCTTCTTCGCTCCCGTCGCCGCCGCCCGCGCCAAGCACATGCCCTGGACCGTCGAGCCGGTGCACGACCTGTTCTCGGTGACCGAGGTCGAGGTGCAGGTGGAGGCGAGCGTCGAGATCGACGCTTCCGTAAATCTCTAGCGATCCTCCTACAGCTTTCCCATCCGTTATGGCCGGGCTTGACCCGGCCACCCACGTCTTACCAGCGGCACGAAGAACGTGGATGCCCGCGCCTTCGCCGCGCCGAAGCGGCTTCGGCCGCGCAGGCGGGACAAGCCCGGGCATGACGAACTGCGGCGGTTGCCACAACCCGTGACGCCCTTTATCAAAACAGACGTGAGCGAATAGGGCCGGCTGGACGGGTTGGCTGCACCTTCGGACGTTGCATGCGGTTTACCTCCCTGGTCATCGAGCTCATTCGCGCCCGGCCGCGGCTGATCGTTTGGATTGCGGTGCTGCTGCAGGCCGCGATGTGGCTGTTCGTGGCGCTGGTGTTCTACCGCAGCCCGCCCGGCACTCTCGCGACCCTTCTGGCCTTCGGCAGGGAATACCAGGTCGGCACCGATCTCGGCCCGCCGCTTGCCATCTGGCTCGCCGACATCGCCTATCGCGCCGCCGGCGGCCACATGCTCGGCGTCTATGTGCTCGCCCAGCTCTGCGAGATCGCGACCTTCGTCGCGCTCTATCATCTTTCCCGTGCCGTGGTCGGCTCGCAGCAGGCGGTGCTCGCCGTGCTCCTGACCATGACGGTGCTGGCCTTCTCCTCGTCCGCGCTGGACTTCGGTCCGCTGATCCTGGCACGGCCGCTCTGGGCGCTCTTGCTGCTGCACTCCTGGCAGATCATCGGCCAGCGCCGCGGTAATGCCTGGTTCGCCTGGTCGATCGAAGCCGGCCTCCTGCTGCTGACGACGCCCGCCGCGATCTTCCTGCTGCTGCTGATCGTCGTCTTCGCGGTTACGACCGCCGGCGGCCGCCGGACGCTGCGCGGGCTCGATCCGCTGTTCGCGCTAATCGTCGTCGCCGTGCTGGCGCTGCCCTATGCGGTCTTTCTGATGCGGGCCGAGACGCTGGCGCTGCCGGCCTTGCCGCCAGTCGCCGAGCTCAACGACCGCGCGCTGCATGCGGTCTGGCTGCTCGGCGGCCTCGTGCTCGGGGCGGCGGCGATCCCGGCGCTGACCTTTCTCAACACCGGAATGTTCGCCGGCAAGGGCGAGGAGCCACCGATCATCTACCGCCCGCCGGTCGAGCCGCTCGCGCGCAACTTCGTCTATTTCTTCGCGTTCGCTCTGCCGCTCGGCGCAGTGCTGATCTCCGGCCTGCTGGGGCTCGATTCCGTCCTCGGCGGCCCCGGCGTCGTGTTGATCATGTCGGGGCTTGCCGTGGTCGTCGCGGCCGGCGATCTCATCGCGATGCGCCGCGCGCGCATGCTCCGCATGGTCTGGGCCGCCGCCGTTGCCGCGCCCGCCGCCGGCGTGGTGCTTGCCGTCCTGTTCCTGCCCTGGACGGGCACTAGCGAAATTGCGACCTCGATGCCGGCGCGCGCGATCTCGGACTTCTTCGACGAGAGCTTCGCCCGCCGCACCAACCATCGCCTGCGCGCCGTCGCCGGCGAGACCCAGCTCGCTAGCCTGATCGCGCTGCATTCCGGCCGGCCGCATTTGTTCATCGACGCCGCCCCCGCGCGGACGCCGTGGATGAGCCAGACCAAGTTCAGCGAGACCGGCGGCGTCGTGGTCTGGCGCGCCTCCGATACCGCGGGCACGCCGCCGCCGGAGATCCTCAAGCGCTTTCCCGGCATCGTGCCGGAAGTCCCGCGCGCCTTCGAATGGCTGGTGACCGGCCGCCAGCAGCTGTTGCGCATCGGCTGGGCCATCGTGCGGCCGAAGGGGACGTAGGTCGGTGTCATTCCGGGGCGCGGCGAAGCCGCGAGCCCGGAATCCATTCATCCACCAACTCTGCCGCTCGATGGATTCCGGGCTCTCGCTTCGCGAGCCCCGGAATGACGGCGTGGGCGTCGTTACACGGCGCCCTGCGCCAGCGCCTTCGCAATCGCCCGCAGATCCTGCCAGGCCAGCCGCTTGTAGGCCGGCGAGCGCAAGAGATAGGCCGGGTGAAACGTCGGCAGCGCGCGGATCACGCGCTGGCCGGTGTCGTAGTCGAACCAGCGCCCGCGCGTGCGCATGATGCCTTCGCGCGTCGACAGCAGCGTCTGCGTCGAAGGATTGCCGAGCGTCACCAGCACGTCGGGGTTCACCAGCTCGATCTGGCGCTGGATGAAGGGCAGGCAGATTTGCGTCTCCTGCGGCGTCGGCGTGCGGTTGCCGGGCGGCCGCCAGGGAATGACGTTGGCGATGTAGGCGGTGGTGCGGTTGAGGCCGATGGCCCCTAACATCAGATCGAGCAGCTTGCCGCTGCGCCCGACGAAAGGCAGTCCCTCGATGTCCTCGTCGCGGCCCGGCGCCTCGCCGACGAACATGATGCGCGCCTGCGGGTTGCCATCGGCAAACACCAGCCGCGTCGCGGTGTGCTTCAACGCGCAGCCCTCGAAATTCTGCATCAGCTCGCGCAGCGCCTCCAGGGTCGGCGCGGTGCGTGCAGCCTCGCGTGCCGAGGCGATGGCGACGTCCGGTGCAGGCGCGGCTTCGCCGCGCATGACCGCGGGCGCGGCGACCGGCCGCGGCGCTTCGGCTGGCGGGGCCGCGCGCGGGCTGGGTGGCGGCGCATCGATTTCCGCCAGGCGGTCTATCGGTTCCTCCGCGAGCGCGCAGTCGACACCGGCCTCCAGATAGAAGGCGAGCAGCTCTCGGACGGTGGGTGCGGGTTCGGGGATCATGGGAAAGTCTGACCTTTATAGCATAGCGTTTTCAAGCGAGGTGGACACCGGTTCGCGTGAAGAAAACGCGTTAAGAAATGATCGGGACCTCCCCGGTTCTGGCGTACCAGAACCGGGGGTGGTCCCGTTTGGGCGGCCTTGCATCCCGGCGGAACGCGATTCCGAGGTTGTCCTACCCGGAAAAATCGGAAACAAGAGGGCGCAAACGACCAAGGACCGTCTCAAGGGCTGAGATCAGATGAGCACCGAAGAACTTCCCCCGCGCGAATCCATGGAATTCGACGTCGTCATCGTCGGCGCCGGCCCGTCGGGTCTGTCGGCCGCGATCCGGCTCAAGCAGCTCAACGCCGAGCTCAACGTCGTCGTGGTGGAGAAGGGCTCCGAGGTTGGTGCGCACATCCTCTCGGGCGCCGTGATCGATCCCGCGGGCCTCGACAAGCTGATCCCGGACTGGCGCGAGGATGCCGACTGCCCGCTGAAGACGCAGGTCAAGGACGACCGCTTCTACTGGATGACCGGCGGCGGCGCGATCAAGCTGCCGAATTTCATGATGCCGCCGCTGATGAACAATCATCACTGCTACATCGGCTCGCTCGGCAATGTCTGCCGCTGGCTGGCGCGCACGGCCGAGGCGCTTGGCGTCGAGATCTATCCGGGCTTTGCGGCGGCCGAGGTGCTCTATGACGAGGAGGGCAAGGTCAAGGGCATCGCCACCGGCGACATGGGCATCGGCCGCGACGGCAAGCCGAAGGATTCCTTCACCCGCGGCATGGAATTGCTCGGCAAGTACACGCTGTTCGCCGAAGGCGCCCGCGGCAGCCTGACCAAGCAGCTCATCAACAAGTTCGCGCTCGACGCCAAGAGCGAGCCGCCGAAGTTCGGCATCGGCCTCAAGGAGGTCTGGCAGATCGATCCCGCCAAGCACCAGAAGGGCTTGATCCAGCATTCATTCGGCTGGCCGCTTGACCTCAAGACCGGTGGCGGCTCGTTCCTTTATCACTACGACGACAATCTCGTCGCCGTCGGCTTCGTCGTGCATCTGAACTACGACGATCCCTATCTGTCCCCATTCGACGAATTCCAGCGCTTCAAGACCCATCCCTCGATCCGCGGCACCTTCGAAGGCGCCAAGCGGCTCGCCTACGGCGCGCGCGCGATCACCGAGGGTGGCTATCAGTCGGTGCCGAAGCTGAGCTTCCCCGGCGGCGCGCTGATCGGCTGCGCGGCCGGCTTCGTCAACGTGCCGCGCATCAAGGGCGTGCACAATGCGATGGGCACCGGCATGCTGGCTGCCGAACATGTTGCGGCCGCGCTCGCCGCCGACCGCGCCAATGACGAGCTCGTCGAATACGAGAACGCCTGGCGTTCCTCATCGGTCGGCAAGGACCTGTTCCTGGTCCGCAACGTCAAGCCATTGTGGTCGAAGTTCGGCACCGTGCTCGGCGTCGCGCTGGGCGGCTTCGACATGTGGTGCAATACGCTGTTCGGCGCCTCACTGTTTGGCACGCAGTCGCACGTCAAGCCCGACCGCGCCACGCTCGATTCGGCCAAGAGCCACGCGCCCAGGAACTACCCGAAGCCCGACGGCAAGATCACGTTCGACAAGCTGTCCTCGGTGTTTTTGTCCAACACCAATCACGAGGAGGACCAGCCGATCCATCTGAAGGTCACGGACATGAACCTCCAGAAGACGTCCGAGCACGACGTCTATGCCGGCCCCTCGAACCGCTATTGCCCGGCTGGCGTCTATGAATGGATCGAGGAGGGCTCCGGCCCGCGCTTCCAGATCAACGCCCAGAACTGCGTTCACTGCAAGACCTGTGACGTGAAGGATCCCAACGGCAACATCACCTGGGTTCCCCCGGAGGGCGGCGGCGGCCCGAACTACGAGGCGATGTGAGGACATCGCAGGTGACCAGGCGCACGTTCCCGTGAGGACGGGGCTGCGGCGACCCGCCGCGGCCACGATAAGGCCATAGTGGCGGCGTCTTGGGGCGCTGGCGCGGTTTCAATGGGCCGGTTTGGGCGTGCGGAGGGGATCTTCCCGGGTCCGAATCCTTGCGGCGAAGCGCCAAAAGCGGCATTGTCGGCCTGACGGTTCCGGGCCCGGATGTCACCGGCCGCGTTCGCTTGCGATACGGTCTTCTGCTGCAAACCCAGGCACCACCCAACTCAAGGCGAGCCCTGATGTTTTCAAATCGTTTCAACCGCTGGACTGCTGCCGCCATCGCCCTCATGGGCACCGCGATCGCGACGGTCCCCGGCGCGGTCCTGGCGCAGACGCCGGATCATCCGGAAAACACGGCGGCGCAATTTCCGACGCGAAACGATCTGAAGTCGCTCACCGGCGCCGGCAGCTATCTCGCCGCCCGCCATGCTAGCGTTGAGCGCGACGCGACCTCGGCCGCCGCATTCTACCGTTCGGCGCTCCGCACCGATCCCAAGAACAACGAGCTGCTCGACCGTGCCTTCATCTCGTCGGTCGCCGACGGCGACATCGAGGAGGCGGTCAAGCTTGCCGAGCGCATCCTCACCATCGACAAGACCAACCGCGTCGCCCGTCTCGTCGTCGGCGTGCACGATCTCAAGCTGAAGAAGTACGTCGCGGCGCAGACCAACATCAACCAGTCGATCCGTGGTCCGATCACCGATCTCGTCGCCACGCTGCTGTCGGGCTGGGCCGCCTATGGTGCGGGCGATGCCAAGGGTGGTGTCGCCACCATCGACAAGCTGACAGGTCCGGAATGGTATCCGCTGTTCAAGGATCTCCACACCGGCATGATCCTGGAGCTCTCCGGCAAGGAGAAGGACGCCGGCACGCGCTTCGAGCGCGCCTACAAGCTCGACGATTCCATGCTGCGCGTGACCGAGGCCTATGCGCGCTGGCTGTCGCGCAACAAGGATTCCGCCGCGGCTACCAACATCTATCAGGCCTTCGACAAGAAGCTCGCGCGCCATCCGCTGATCCAGGAAGGCCTGCGCGAGACCAAGGCCGGCAAGAAGATGCCGCCGCTGGTCGATTCCGCGCAGGCCGGCGCCGCCGAAGCGCTCTACGGCATCGGCGCGACGCTGACCCGCCGCGGTGGCGAGGATCTGGCGCTGGTCTATCTCCAGCTCTCGCTGTACCTGCAGCCGACGCATCCGCTGGCACTGCTGTCGCTCGCCGATCTCTACGAATCAGTCAAGCGGCCGAAGATGGCGATCAAGGTCTACGAGCGCGTGCCCGCCAACTCGCCGCTCAAGCGCAACGCGCAGATTCAGCTCGCCATCGATCTCGATTCCGCCGACCGCACCGACGAGGCGATCAAGATCCTCAAGGGCGTCACCTCGGAGGATCCCAAGGACCTCGAAGCCATCATGGCGCTCGGCAACATCGAGCGCGGCCGCAAGCGGTTCGGCGATTGCGGCGCGACCTATTCACGAGGCATCGAGGTGCTGCCGCCCGGCAACGACAAGGCCAACAGCGTCTGGTACTATTATCGCGGCATCTGCCAGGAGCGCTCCAAGCAATGGGCCAAGGCCGAGGCCGACATGAAGAAGGCGCTGGAGCTGCAGCCCGATCAGCCGCACGTCCTCAACTATCTCGGCTATTCCTGGATCGACCAGGGCGTGAATCTCGACGAAGGCATGAAGATGATCAAGCGGGCCGTCGAGCAGCGTCCCGACGACGGCTACATCGTCGATTCCCTCGGCTGGGCCTATTACCGCATCGGCAATTTCGAGGAGGCAGTGAAGAACCTCGAACGCGCGATCGATCTCAAGCCCGAGGATCCGACGATCAACGACCACCTCGGCGACGCCTATTGGCGCGTCGGCCGCACGCTGGAGGCAAAATTCCAGTGGTCGCATGCGCGCGATCTCAAGCCCGAGCCGGAAGAGCTGCCGAAGATCGAGGCCAAGATCGCCAACGGCCTTCCCGACGACAATTCGAACTCTTCTGCGGCGCAGGCCGAAAAGAAGAAGGACGACGGCAGGGGCGGCTAAGCTAGGCGCATGATCGGAAAAGTGTGGAGCGGTTTTCCGATCAGATATGCGCAAACAAGTGAGTCTTGGGGGCTGATCGCCAATGTCGGCGTTGATTGAAGAGGGACGGGCGAAGGTCAATTTGAGCCTTCGCGTCGTCGGCCGTCGTGCCGATGGTTATCATGATCTCGAAAGCGTGGTCGCGTTTGCCGACTGCGCCGACCGGCTCACCTTGGAGCCGGGCGGGGAGCTGAAGCTCACCACGACTGGGCCGCTGGCTGCCGCCTGCGGCGACACAGCCGACAATCTCGTGCTCAAGGCCGCCAAGCTCCTTGCCGAGGCGATCCCTGGCCTGCAGCTGGGCGCCTTCGCGCTCGACAAGGTGCTCCCCGTTGCAGCCGGCATCGGCGGCGGCTCGGCGGATGCCGCGGCCGCGCTGCGGCTCCTGGCGCGTCTCAACGATCTGTCGCTCGATGATCCCCGCATTCAGAAGGTCGCGCTGGCAACCGGCGCCGACGTGCCGGTGTGCCTCCTCTCGCGCGCCTGCGACATGACCGGCGTCGGCGAGCAGCTGCTGCCGCTCGCGCTGCCGAGCATGCCTTGCGTCATGGTCAATCCGCGTGTGCCTGTCGCCACCAAGGACGTGTTCCAGGCGCTGGGCCTGCGCAACGGCGAGCTCCTGGTCGGCGTCACCGACGTCATCCGCGCACCGGCCTGGCCCGGCGAAGGCGGCTCGATTTCCGATTGGGTCGAGGTTCTCGACACGGTCGCCAACGATCTCGAAGCACCCGCGCTGCGGATCGAGCCTGTGATCGGCGAGGTGCTGGACGCCTTGCGCGATTCCGCCGGCGTCAAGCTCGCCCGCATGTCCGGCTCGGGCGCGACGTGCTTTGCGATCTACGGCGCATCTGAGGAGGCACATGCCGCGGCCGAAACGATCCGGCGCGATCACCCCGGCTGGTGGGTGCATGCGGGCACGTTGAGCTAGCCTTCGTCCTCGTTGAGCTCGAGAAACCGCCGGATCTCACCCAACACCTCCTGCGGCTTGTCGTGCTGCAGCCAGTGTCCCGCCCCGGCAATAGTCTTAACGCGCGCGTTCTGGAAGTATCGCTCCAGGCCGGCGGAGCGAGCGCCCGCTAGAAAGCTTTCGCCGGCATTGAGCAGCAGCGTCGGGCACGTGATCCGCGACCACAGCTCGATGTGATCGTCGGGCCAGAGCCGATGTGGCGCGGAGGCGCGCTGATAGGGATCGAATTTCCAGCTGTAGCTGCCGTCCTCGTTCTGCCGCGTGCCATGCCTGGCGAGATGCAGCGCGAGGTCCCGTGACAGGCGCTTGTTGTGAAGCACCATCTGCGCGGCGGCGTCCTCGAGGCTCGGATAGCGGCGCGGGGTGCGGTCGTGGAGCTTGTCGAGCTGGCCGACCCATCTGCCGATGCGCTCATGCGCCGGCGGCTTCGGTGTGTCCGGCAACATGGTCACGCCGTCGAGGACGACGAGCCTCGTGACCTGTTCGGGGAATGCGCCCGAAAAGATCAGGCTCACCATGCCCCCCATCGAATGGCCGATCAGGGTGACCTGAGACGTGGCTAAGGTGCGAACCAGCTGCGCGAGATCGTACACGTATTCTGTCAGCGCGTAGCTGCCGCCTCTCGTCCAGTCAGAATCGCCGTGACCACGCAGGTCGGGCGCGACGACGTGAAAATGCGGTTGCAGCGAGCGCGCGATGTGATCCCAGCTGCGGCAATGATCGCGGCCGCCGTGCACCAGGATGGCGACCGGTGCGCCCTCGTTGCCCCAGTCGGCGTAGTGCAGCCGCAGGCCGTGCGATTCATAGAAGCGGCTTTGCGGGGCGCTAGCCATTGGCCGGCCGCCGCGCCAGGGCGAGCGAGAGGCCGAGGCCCGCGATGAAGACGCCGGAGCCCTGCGTGAGGCGACGCATCAGAAGCGGCCGTCCGGTCAGCTGCGCGCGCGTCGCGGATGCCATCAGCACCACCACGACATCGGCGAGCGTGTTCAGGGCCACGGAGATCGCACCGAGCAGGATGAATTGCAGCGTCGGGTTCGAGTCCGACGGATCGAGAAACTGTGGAATGAAGGCGAGGAAGAATGCCGCGGTCTTCGGATTGAGCGCTTCGACCAGCACGCCGTCGCGAAACGCGCGCTTGTCGCCGATCGGCTCGCTCCCGAGCGACAGGTTGTTGCCGGCGCTGCGAAACGTCTTGATGCCGAGCCAGACCAGATAGAGCGCGCCGACGAATTTCACGGCGGCAAACAGCTCCGCGCTGGCCAGGATGATGGCGGAGATGCCGAGGCTGCCCGCGACCACATGAACCAGTCCGCCCAGCGCCGTGCCCGCGGTCGAGGCGAAGCCGCTGCCACGCCCCTCCGACAAGGTTCGCGCCGCGACGTAAAAAATGCCAGGGCCGGGAACGGCGGCAATGAGGAGAGCTGCGGCCAGGAACAGCCAGAAATTCGTTTCGATCATGCCGTTTTCGTAGCGAAGCCGGCGGCGATTGCAAGACCTCTTGCTTAGCCCAGCCGGCGCAAGATCACGCTGGCATTGACCCCGCCGAAGCCGAACCCGTTGGAGATGGCATGCTGCATCGGCATTGGCCGCGCGCTGCCTGCGACGATATCGATGCCTTCGGCGCCCGCATCGGGGTTTTCGAGATTGAGCGTGGGCGGCGCGATCTGGTCGCGCAACGCGAGCACGGTGAAAACCGCTTCCAGCCCGCCGGCGGCGCCGAGCAGGTGACCCGTGGCCGATTTGGTCGCGCTCACGGCAATGCCGCGGTTGCGGCCGAACAGCGCGCCGATGGCGCCTAGCTCGCTTTCGTCGCCGGCCGGTGTCGAGGTCGCGTGCGCGTTCAGGTGCTGCACATCCGCGGGCGCAAGCTTGGCCTGCCGAAGCGCGATCTCCATGGCGCGGCGGGCACCATCGCCATCCGGCGGCCCCGAGGTCATGTGATAGGCGTCCGCGGTCGTGCCGTAACCGACGATCTCGGCGATCGGCGTCGCGCCGCGCGCCTGCGCATGCTCCAGCGCCTCGATCACCAGGATGCCGGCGCCTTCGCCCATCACGAAACCGTCGCGGTTGCGATCGAACGGACGCGAGGCGCGCGCGGGCTCGTCGTTGAAGCCGCTCGACAGCGCGCGAGCGGCCGCAAAGCCGCCGAGGCTGACGATATCGATGCAGGCCTCCGCGCCGCCGCAGATCGCAACGTCAGCTTCGCCTGATCGGATCATGCGCGCGGCATCGCCGATCGCCTGCACGCCGGCGGCGCAGGCCGTGACGGGCGCGCCCAGCGCGCCCTTGTAGCCGTACTTGATCGAGACGTGGCCGGCGGCAAGATTGGCGAGGAACGAGGGGATCGTGAACGGCGACAGCCGGCGCACGCCGCGCTGCTCGGTGATGCGCACCGCCTCCGCCATGGCGGGAAAGCCGCCGACGCCGGAGGCGATGATCGTCGCGGTGCGCTCGAGCGCGCCAGCATCCTGCGGCGTCCATTTGGCTTGCGCGACGGCTTCTGCCGTCGCGAGCAGCGCGAACAGGATGAAGCGGTCCATCTTGCGCTGATCCTTGGGCGCGGCAGCCTGCGCCGGATCGAAACCGCCTTCGGCATCATCGGCCTTGTCGGGCACGAGGCCTGCAATGCGCGCGGGCAGCGCCTCTGCCCATTCCGGCAACGGGCGCAGCCCGCTTTGCCCGGCCAGCAGCCGCCGCCACGTCAATTCGACGCCGCAGCCAAGCGGCGACACCGCGCCCATTCCCGTCACGACGATACGACGCATGTCAGTCTCCAGCCGGCGCGACGGCCGGGTTCATGGCCTTGAGCGAAGCAAGCCGTGCGCGCATGCCGCGGCTGGCGCGGGGACCTGCGACGACGACCGCATTGGCGAGCGTGATCGGGCGCTTATCGGCGGCATCGACCAAGAGCGGCTCGAGCGGGCGGACATCGTCGCGGCTCGCCAGCAGGATGGATTCGCCTTTCGGCGCCAGATGCTTGTTGCCCCAGGCGAAAAGCGTAGCGATCACGGGGAAGAAATCCCGCGCCTTGTCCGTCAGCACATATTCGTAGCGCGGCGGGCGCTCCTGATAGCGGCGACGCACGAACATGCCGCTTTCGGTCAGATGCGCCAGCCGCCGCGACAGGATGTTCGGCGCAATGCCGAGGCCTTGCGAGAACTCGTCGAACTTCGTCGCACCCTGAAATGCATCGCGCAGAATCAGGATGCTCCACCATTCGCCGACCGTCTCCACCGCGCGGCCGACCGGGCATTCCAGGATCGAAGGGGATTTGGGCTGCATGGCGGGCAAGGTAGGTCAGTAACTTGCAAAATGCAAGTGACCGCGCGGGGAGCCATGTGGAGAGAGTGAGGCTGGATTCTGCTGGTGAGATGAAGCGCGCTCTCGTGCCCCGGACGCAGCGCAGCGCCCCCTAGCGGTGCGCTGCAGAGCCGGGACCCATATTGATCATGATTGCGGATGTCGCATGGGTCCCGGCTCCGCGCAGCAGCGTTTCACGCTGCAGCGTGTCCGGGACACGAGAGCGAGCGGTGCCGTCGCGGCGTACTCCGTCATTGCGAGCGCATCGAGGCAATCCAGACTGTTTCCGCGGCGGAATTCTGGATTGCTTCGCTACGCTCGCAATGACGGGTGCGGGGAGCGCGCAAAGCGTGAGCGTCAGTCGCCTAATGCGATCTTGCCAAGCAGAACGCCACGACCTGCTCCAGCGCGCTCTTCATCGGCGAGGGCGGGAACAGCGCCAGCGCATCCACGGCCATGGCGCCGTAGTGCTGGGCGCGGATCAGCGTGTCCTCGAGCGCGCGGTGCTTGTTCATCAGGCCGATGGCGTGATCGAGATCGGAATCGCCGATCTCGCCGCGCTCGAGCGCCCGGATCCAGAAGGCGCGCTCGGTGTCGTTGCCGCGGCGGAAGGCGAGCACGACGGGCAGCGTGATCTTGCCTTCGCGGAAATCGTCGCCGGTGTTCTTGCCGAGCTTGGCGCTCTTGCCGCCGTAGTCGAGCACGTCGTCGACGAGCTGGAAGGCGATGCCGAGATTCATGCCGACCGAGCGGCAGGCAGTCTGCTCCGCCTTCGGGCGGTTCGCGATCACGGGGCCGACCTCGCAGGCGGCGGCGAACAATTCGGCGGTCTTGCCGCGGATCACGGCGAGATATTCGTCCTCGGTGGTCGCGGTGTTCTTGGCGGCGGCGAGCTGCATCACCTCGCCCTCGGCGATGGTGGCGGCCGCCGCGGAGAGGATGTCGAGCGCGCGCAGCGAGCCGACCTCGACCATCATGCGGAAGGCCTGGCCGAGCAGGAAGTCGCCAACCAGCACGCTTGCCTCGTTGCCCCAGAGCATGCGCGCCGACAGCTTGCCGCGGCGCATCTCGCTCTCGTCGACCACGTCGTCGTGGAGCAGGGTGGCGGTGTGCATGAACTCGACGCTGGCAGCTAACTTGATGTGGCCGTCACCGGTGTAGCCGGCGAGGTTGGCCATGGCGAGCGTCAGCATCGGGCGCAGGCGCTTGCCGCCCGAGGAGATCAAGTGGTTGGCCACTTCAGGGATCATGGTCACGTCGGAGCCGGTCCGCGACAGGATCGTGGCATTGACGCGCTCCATGTCGGGAGCGACAAGGGCAACCAGCTCTTCGATCGACGCGCCGGGGGTTTCGAAAGGTACGATGACGGCCACGCCGGTCTCCAATATTTGCCCCGGAAGGGCTATTCTGATGGAAATACAATAGAAACTGGCGGCGGATGCGGCAAGGGCCGCGGAACCATTGACATTTGCCGCGTTAGCCACTTTCAGGCAGGAGACCTCCGTTTTGCGTGAACTGGTTCGGACCAACGATATGGTGCTGGTGTCGGCGATTGGCGCGCTGCTCGACGGCGCCAACATCCATCATCTGGTGCTGGACCAGAACATGAGCATCATCGAGGGATCTCTCGGCATTCTGCCGCGGCGGATCCTGGTTCATGAGGACGACGCCGAGGAAGCCAGGGCGCTCCTCACCGAGGCAGGCCTCAGCCACGAACTGCGCGGCGATGATTGAGGCCGCGGATATTACCGAGGACGCGTTTCTCGGTGGGCAGTTGCGCTTGATGCAGAAGCGGTCAGGCCACCGCGCCGGGCACGACGCCATCCTGCTGGCAGCAGCGACCGACGCTAAGGCGGGTGACCGCGTGGTCGAGCTTGGCGCCGGCGTCGGCACGGCGGGCCTTGCGCTGGCGCGGCGCGTCGCGGGGATCAGGCTCAGCCTGGTCGAGATCGATCCGGAACTGGCGCAGCTCGCGCGGGCCAACGCCGCCGCGAACGCGATTCCTGCCGAGGTCATCGTGCTCGACGTCACCGCCGACGCGCAGGCGTTTGCAGCGAACGGACTTCTGCCCGACGGTTCCGACGCCGTATTGATGAACCCGCCCTTCAACGACCCCGCACGCCATCGCGGCTCGCCGGATCAGGCGCGCCACACCGCGCATGTGGCGAGGGAGGAGACGCTGCATGCGTGGGTGCATGCAGCCCGGCGCATTCTCCGATCGAGCGGCGTGCTGACCCTGATCTGGCGCGCGGACGGAATTGGCGACGTCGTGGCAGCGCTGTCACGCGGCTTCGGCAGCCTCGCGATCCTGCCGGTTCATGGCGAAGCGGGAAAGCCTGCCATCCGGGTGCTGGTGCGCGCAGTCAAAGGCGGCCGGGCACCGACGCAATTGCTGCCGGGCCTCATGCTCAACGAGGAGTCAAACGTGCCGAAGAAAGAGGTGAAGGATATTCTGGAGGGGAGGGCGGCGTTGCCGCTGGCGAGGCCGTGACGGCTTATTGCGGAAGCGATTCCGTCTGTTGCTCTTGCGGCGACGTAAAGTGAAGCGCCGTGAAAAGCGCACCGATCAACAGCAACAGCAGATAGATCTTCATGGCGTTTCCTTCCGCTGCCTATTGCAGCTTCCCAACGCGGATTCTGCAAAACACGTTCCTGGCACTTTCAATGACACTCGCGTGATAAGAAATGGTTAATCAGAGGTAAGGCCATGGCCGAACAATTGAACGATCGTGAGAGTTCCGGCCTGGCCGACAAGCTCATGCAATATCTGCCGGCGCGCTTTCGTCCCGGCACGGCGGTCGTGCCGGTGGTGCGGCTGTCCGGTGTGATCGGTGCGGTGACGCCGCTGCGTCCGGGCCTGACGCTTGCCAGCGTCGCGCGGGTGCTCGAGCGCGCGTTTTCCTATCGGCACGCCAAGGCCGTGGCGCTGGTGATCAACTCGCCCGGCGGTTCGCCGGTGCAGTCGCGCCAGATCTACTTGCGCATCAAGCAGCTCGCCT
Source organism: Bradyrhizobium sp. IC4060 (assembly GCF_020193715.1). Classification (NCBI taxonomy): domain Bacteria; kingdom Pseudomonadati; phylum Pseudomonadota; class Alphaproteobacteria; order Hyphomicrobiales; family Nitrobacteraceae; genus Bradyrhizobium; species Bradyrhizobium sp. IC4060. The sequence continues at coordinate 122,996 of NZ_JADYVJ010000002.1, forward strand.
CGGAGAAGAAGCTGCCGGTGCTCGTGTTCGTCGAGGACGTTGCGGCCTCCGGTGGTTACATGATCGCCTGCGCGGGCAACGAGATCATCTGCGATCCCTCCTCGATCCTCGGCTCGATCGGCGTGGTCGGCGGCAGTTTCGGTTTTCAGGAGGCGATCAGGCGGCTCGGCGTCGAGCGGCGCCTCTACACCTCGGGCGAGCACAAGGCGATGCTCGACCCGTTTCTTCCGGAAAACCCTGACGACGTCATGAGGCTGAAGGCGATCCAGCGCGAGATCCACCAGATCTTCATCGCGCTGGTCAAGGAAAGCCGCGGCGCCCGGCTGAAGGGAGCGGACGACACGCTGTTCACGGGCGAATACTGGGCGGGGGACAGCGCGATCGCGCTGGGGCTCGCCGACAGCATCGGCGATCTCCGCTCAACTCTTCGTGCCCGTTATGGTGAGAAGGTTCTCACCCCCGTGATTGCGCAGCCGACCGGGCTGCTCTCCGGCCTTTTGGGCCGGAAATCGCCCGGCGCGGGGCAGCTTTCGGCCCTGGAATCAATGGCCGGGCTGCCGGACGAGCTGATCTCGGCGGTCGAGACGCGGGCGATTTGGGCGAAATTCGGGTTCTAGGTCTCGCGCTCCCGCGCCATTTCGCCCGGGCGGCGCCAATTGCGGCGCAGGTCCATCTGCGCAACAATGCGTGTGGGGGCTGAGCATGAGACGAGGATCGACCGATGCCGCCGTTCGTCGCTTTCGCGGGCGTCCTGGGCGGGCTTGCCGTGGTCCGCTGGGCCTACAAGACCGCCATCCGAATCAACCAGGAGCTTGAGGAGATGCGCCTGTCGCGCGTCGCCGAGGCCGCCCGTATGGGGGATATCCAGACGCTGAAGCGTGACCCCGTGACCGGAGCTTACCGGCCGGGGTAGGGCACACCTCCACGCGTTCGTCATTCCGGGGCTCGCGAAGCGAGAGCCCGGAATCCATCCGAACCACGGAGTGAGCGGCGCAATGGACTCCGGGCTCGCCCTGCGGGCGCCCCGGAATGACGCCCGAATCCAACCCCTTCGCCTTGATTCCCATCCCCGCCGTCGATACGGTCCCGCGCGATTCAAAACCCCCCGCGAGAGCCCGATCTGACGATGGACGCCTCATTGCCCGCCCATATGCGCCCGGAACGCTCGTTCCAGGGCTTCATCCTCGCGCTCCAGCGGTTCTGGGCCGAGCAGGGCTGCGTGATCCTGCAGCCCTACGACATGGAAATGGGCGCGGGCACCTTCCATCCGGCGACCACGCTCCGCGCGCTTGGGCCAAAGCCGTGGAACGCGGCCTATGTGCAGCCCTCGCGCCGGCCCAAGGACGGCCGTTACGGCGAGAACCCGAACCGGATGCAGCACTATTACCAGTTCCAGGTGATCATGAAGCCGTCGCCGCCGAACCTTCAGGAGCTGTACCTGAAGTCGCTCGCCGCGATCGGCATCGATTCCGCCGTGCACGACATCCGCTTCGTCGAGGACGATTGGGAGAGTCCGACGCTGGGCGCCTGGGGCCTCGGTTGGGAGTGCTGGTGCGACGGCATGGAGGTCAGCCAGTTCACTTACTTTCAGCAGGTCGCCGGCTTCGAATGCGCCCCGGTCGCGGGCGAGCTCACCTACGGGCTCGAGCGCCTCGCGATGTATGTGCAGGGCGTCGACCGCGTCTACGACCTCAATTTCAATGGACGCGACGGTGACCAGAAGGTCACCTATGGCGACGTGTTCCTGCAGGCCGAGCAGGAATATTCGCGGCACAATTTCGAATATGCCGACACCGCGATGCTGTTCGAGCAGTTCAAGATGGCGGAAGCTGCCTGCAAAAAATATCTCGACGCCGGCTGGCGCGACGGCGGCAACCGGAAACAGCATCTGATGGCGCTGCCTGCCTACGACCAGTGCATCAAGGCGAGCCACGTCTTCAACCTGCTCGATGCCCGCGGCGTGATCTCCGTGACCGAACGGCAGAGCTACATTCTGCGCGTGCGCGAGCTCGCAAAAGCTTGTGGCGAGGCCTGGATCCACACTGAAGCGGGCGGAGCGGCCTGATGCCCGATCTTTTGCTTGAACTGTTTTCCGAAGAAATTCCCGCGCGCATGCAGGCGAAGGCGGCGGACGATCTGCGCCGCATGGTCACCGACAAGCTGGTTGCCGAAGGCCTAGTCTATGAGGGCGCAAAGGCGTTCGCGACACCGCGCCGCCTTGCGCTCACCGTGCACGGCATCCCAGCGCGCCAGCCTGATCTGAAGACCGAGCGTCGCGGCCCGAAGGTCGGCGCGCCCGATGCGGCCGTGCAGGGCTTCCTCAAGGCAACCGGTTTGAAGTCGTTGGACGAAGCCAAAATCCAGCGCGACCCCAAGGGTGATTTCTACATCGGCTTGATCGAGAAGCCCGGCCGCGACGCGATCGACGTGCTCGCCGAGATCCTGCCTGTCATCATCCGCACCTTCCCCTGGCCGAAATCGATGCGCTGGGGCGCGCGTTCCGGCAAGCCGGGGTCGCTGAACTGGGTGCGTCCGCTGCACGCGATCACCGCGACCTTCGGACCCGAGACCGAAGAGCCCGATGTCGTGACGTTCGAGGTCGACGGCATCGAGAGCGGCCAGACCACTTACGGTCATCGCTTCCTTGCGCCGGCGCCGATCTCCGTGCGCCGCTTCGAGGACTACGAGGCTAAGCTTCTTGCAGCAAAAGTCGTGCTCGACCCCGAGCGCCGCAAGGACGCCATCCTCACCGACGCCAAGCAGCTGGCCTTCGCGCAAGGTTTTGAGCTGGTCGAGGACCAGAACCTGCTCGACGAGGTCGCCGGCCTCGTCGAATGGCCGGTCGTGCTGATGGGCTCGTTCGAGCCGGAATTCTTGAAGACTCCCGACGAAGTCATCCGCGCCACCATCCGCAACAACCAGAAGTGTTTCGTGGTGCGCGACCCCAAGACGGGCAAGCTCGCGAGCAAGTTCATCCTGGTCGCCAATATCGAGGCGACCGATGGTGGTGCGACCATCATCGCCGGCAACGAGCGCGTCATTCGCGCCCGGCTGTCGGATGCGAAGTTCTTCTACGAGACGGACCTGAAGATGAAGCTCGAGGGCCGGCTGCCGAAGTTCGATCAGATCGTGTTTCACGAGAAGCTCGGGACGCAGGCGGAACGCATCATGCGCATCGAGCGCCTGGCCGCCGAGATCGCGCCGCTGGTCGGCGCCGATGTCGCCAAGGCGACGCGCGCGGCGCATCTGGCAAAGGCAGATCTGCTGACGGAAGTCGTCGGCGAATTCCCGGAAGTGCAGGGCCTGATGGGCAAATACTATGCGCTGGCTCAGGGCGAAGACGCCTCCGTCGCCGCGGCCTGCGAGGAGCACTACAAGCCGCAAGGGCCTGCTGATCGCGTTCCGACCGATCCGGTCAGCGTCGTGGTGGCGCTCGCGGACAAGATCGATACCCTGGTTGGGTTCTGGGCGATCGACGAGAAGCCGACGGGCAGCAAGGACCCCTATGCGCTGCGTCGTGCGGCGCTGGGCGTGATCAGGCTGATCGCCGAGAACGCGCTGCGTCTGTCGCTCATAAAGGTGGCGGGATCAGCGCTCGCCGGCTTGTCGGTGAAGCCGGCCGATGCCTCGAAGCTTCCGAGCGATCTGCTCGCCTTCTTCGCCGATCGCCTCAAGGTCCAACTCCGCGAGCAGGGCGCGCGCCACGATCTCGTCGATGCCGTGTTCGCGCTCGGCGGCCAGGACGATCTCCTGATGATCGTCCGCCGCGTCGAGGCGCTCGGAAAATTCCTCGACTCTGACGACGGCAAGAACCTGCTCGCCGGCACCAAGCGCGCCAGCAACATCCTCAGCATCGAGGAGAAGAAGGACAAGCGCAGCTTCGACGGCGCGCCGGATGCTGCGCTCTACAGCCTCGCTGAGGAGAAGGCGCTGGCCAAGGCGATCGGTGAGGTCAAGGCGGAAGCCAGCGCTGCGGTGGCCAAGGAAGACTTCGCCGCCGCGATGAGTGCGATGGCAAAGCTGCGTCCGCCGGTCGATGCCTTCTTCGACAAGGTGCGCGTCAATGACGACGATCCCAAGGTACGCGAGAACCGCCTGAAGCTCCTCAACGAGATCCGCAGCGCCACGCGCGCGGTGGCGGACTTCTCGAAGATCCAGGATTGAGGCGCGGTTTGCGGCAAACACCGCTGTCATTCCGGGGCGCGCGTAGCGCGAGCCCGGAATCCATAACCACGATCGTGAGTATGGATTCTCAGGTGCGCAATTGCGCACCATAGCCCACGCCTCCGGCGTGTCCCGGAATGACGGCTGCTGATGTGGCTTGCCCAAAGAAGCCCCGCCCGGCGGGGGGAGGACCGGGCGGGGCCTGATGTCCGATTTAACACTGCTCGCGCCAGCCTGATGTGACGCGCCGGACATCGAATGGAGCGGCTGCGTCTTTAGTCCAGCACCTCGACGATGCGGCGCGAGCGCGGCTCGACCAGCACGGTTTCGCCGTTCACGACGGTGTAGCGATAGGTCGTGGCGCCGAAACGTTGCGGCACGTCATAATAGGTGACGCCTGCCTCGGGTAAGGTGGTGCCGACCACCACGCGATCCGGAATGCGGAAGGGCGGCACACGTTGTTCAACGACATATTCGCGGAAGGCGGGCCGTTGTTCGACGGCAATCGTCGGCGCGCCGTCGACCATGGCGGGCGCGCGTCCAATCGTGACATCGCTTTGCGCCTGCGCCGCAAGGGGCGCGCCGGTTGCGGCCGCGAGCGCTGCGAGAGCAAAAATCCTGTTCCGCATGGACAACTCCTTCGACGTGATTCTGCGGGCGCGCGAGCGGCGCGACCGGTTGCCAATGCGTGCCTCAAGCCAATGTTCCGGGAAAAGGCATGCCGCATTCGCGGCAATTTCGGGCAGTTTTCGTGAGGCCGGAACTCGCAGCAGCCCTTGCGCATCTCTACTCCCGGAACCCATCCGGTTATGATCCGCGCGCGATTCGCCTCACCTCACAGAAAGATAGTTCATGCACATCACCGTCGCCCACATTTCGCCGATCCTGTCGTTGATTGCGGGCGTGCTCATCCTGATCATGCCGCGGCTTCTCAACCTCATCGTCGCGATCTTCCTCATCGTCAACGGCGCGATCGGGCTCGGGCTCCTGAAGTGGCTCCGCTTCTAGGCGTTCACTTTTCGGAACTGTCCGTCTTGCGCGGGCCCGCCCAAAGTGGTGTAAGGCCCGCGATTTCCCATTCCTCTCGCAGGTTGTGTGCAAGCTATGGCCAAAGCCGCCTCGAAGCCTTCTAAAACTGCAGCGAAATCAAAGCCCTCCGCCAAGGCGAAGGCCGCGCCGGCGGCCCGCAAGGCGCTGGCCAAGAGCGCGCCGAAGCCGGTCGCCAAACCCACTGCAAAGCCGGTGGCAAAGGCAATGACCAAGGCGGCTTCGCCGAAGGTTGCCGCGAAGCCTGCGCCGAAGAAGGTTGTGCCTGCCAAGGCGGCGCCGGCAGCGGCCAAGGCCGGCAAATGGGTCTACACGTTCGGTGATGGCAAGGCCGAGGGCCGGACGGAAATGCGCGACCTGCTCGGCGGCAAGGGCGCCAACCTCGCCGAGATGGCCAATCTCGGCCTGCCGGTGCCTCCGGGCTTCACCATCCCGACCTCGGTCTGCACCTATTTCTACGAGCACGACAAGACCTACCCGAAGGAACTGAAGCCGCAGGTTGAGAAGGCGCTCGACTATGTCGGCAAGTTGACCGGCAAGGTGTTCGGCGACACCAGGAACCCGCTGCTCGTCTCGGTGCGCTCCGGCGCGCGCGCCTCGATGCCGGGCATGATGGACACCGTGCTCAATCTCGGCCTCAACGACCAGACCGTGGAAGCGCTGGCCGAGCTGTCGGGCGACCGCCGTTTCGCCTATGACAGCTATCGCCGCTTCATCACGATGTATTCCGACGTGGTGCTCGGCTTCGAGCATCATCACTTCGAGGAGATCCTCGACACCTTCAAGGACAGCCAGGGCTACACGCTCGACACTGATCTGTCCGCCGAGGACTGGGTCGAGCTGGTCGGCAAGTACAAGGACGCGGTCGCACGCGAGACCGGCAAGGAATTCCCGCAGGATCCGCACGACCAGCTCTGGGGCGCGATCGGCGCGGTCTTCTCATCCTGGATGAATGCGCGCGCGGTGACCTACCGCAAGCTGCACGACATTCCGGAATCCTGGGGCACCGCGGTCAACGTGCAGGCCATGGTGTTCGGCAACATGGGCGAGACCTCGGCCACGGGCGTTGCCTTCACCCGCAACCCCTCGACCGGCGAGAGCAAGCTCTACGGCGAGTTCCTGATCAACGCGCAAGGCGAGGACGTGGTCGCGGGCATCCGCACGCCGCAGGACATCACCGAGGAGGCGCGGAAGGAGTCGGGCTCCGACAAGGCGTCGATGGAAGCGGCGATGCCGGAAGCCTTCAAGGAGCTGACGCGGATCTACACGCTGCTCGAGAAGCACTACCGCGACATGCAGGACATGGAGTTCACCGTCGAGCAGGGTAAGCTCTGGATGCTCCAAACCCGCGGCGGCAAGCGCACCGCCAAGGCGGCGCTGCGCATCGCGGTCGAGCTCGCCAATGAGGGCCTGATCTCGAAGAAGGAAGCGGTGACGCGGATCGATCCGGCCTCGCTCGACCAGCTCCTGCATCCGACCATAGATCCCAACGCCAAGCGCGACGTGATCGCAACCGGCCTGCCGGCTTCGCCGGGTGCGGCCTCCGGCGAGATCGTGTTCTCCTCGGACGAGGCGGCCAAGCTTCAGGGCGACGGACGCAAGGTGATTTTGGTCCGCATCGAGACCAGCCCGGAAGACATCCACGGCATGCACGCCGCCGAAGGCATCCTGACCACGCGCGGCGGCATGACCTCGCACGCGGCGGTGGTCGCGCGCGGCATGGGCAAGCCCTGCGTCTCCGGCTGCGGGACCATCCGCGTCGATTACGGCCGCGGCACCATGAGCATCGGCTCGCGCACCTTCAAGACCGGTGATGTCATCACCATCGACGGCTCGCTCGGCCAGGTGCTCGCCGGCCGCATGCCGATGATCGAGCCGGAGCTGTCCGGCGAGTTCGGCACGCTGATGAATTGGGCCGACCAGGTCCGCAAGATCGGCGTCCGGGTCAACGGCGACACGCCGGACGACGCGCGCACCGCGATCAAGTTCGGCGCGGAAGGCATCGGCCTCTGCCGCACCGAGCACATGTTCTTCGAGGAGACGCGCATCCGCACGGTGCGCGAGATGATCCTCTCCGAGGACGAGCAGTCGCGCCGCGCCGCGCTGGCAAAACTGCTGCCGATGCAGCGCGCCGACTTCGTCGAGCTGTTCGAGATCATGAAGGGCCTGCCCGTCACGATCCGGCTTCTGGATCCTCCCCTTCATGAATTCCTGCCGCACACCCATGCCGAGGTCGAGGAAGTGGCGCGCGCCATGAACACCGACCCGCGGCGCCTCGCCGACCGCGCCCGGGAGCTCTCGGAGTTCAACCCGATGCTCGGCTTCCGCGGCTGCCGCATCGCCATCGCCTATCCCGAGATCGCCGAGATGCAGGCCCGCGCGATCTTCGAGGCGGCGGTCGAGGCGCAGAAGCGCACCGGCAAGGCCGTCGGCCTCGAGGTGATGGTGCCGCTGATCGCGACCAAGGCCGAGCTCGACCTGGTCAAGGCACGGATCGATGCCACCGCACAGGCCGTGATGCGCGAGACCAACACCAAGCTGGCCTATCAGGTCGGCACCATGATCGAGCTGCCGCGCGCCTGCCTGCTCGCGGGCGAGATCGCGCAGTCGGCCGAGTTCTTCTCGTTCGGCACCAACGACCTGACGCAGACGACCTACGGCATCAGCCGCGACGACGCGGCGAGCTTCCTCGGTCCCTATGTGGCGAAGGGCATCCTCACGGTCGATCCCTTCATCTCGCTCGATCAGGAAGGCGTCGGCGAGCTGGTCAAGATCGGCGTCGCCCGCGGCCGCAAGACCCGCACTTCGCTCAAGGTCGGCATCTGCGGCGAGCACGGCGGCGATCCCGCCTCCGTCGCCTTCTGCCACCATATCGGTCTCGACTACGTCTCCTGCTCGCCCTACCGCGTGCCGATCGCGCGGCTTGCAGCGGCGCAGGCCGCGCTCGGCAAGGCGATCGCGAGCCAGGCGTAAGCCGAAACACAGACTTGAATTGAGAGAGGCGGGGCCCAGCCCCGCCTCTCATTTTTGGCACTGCTCTCTCCGCGTCGTCATTGCGAGCCACCGGGTCCGCGCAAAGCGCGGCCCGATGACAGGCTCCACGAAGCAATCCAGAATCGTTCCGCAGAAGGACTCTACTCGGCGCCCCTCACATCATCCCCGTCTCATCCTCCTCGGCCTGCCCGATCAGCGCCTCGCTCGCTACCGCCTCGCGGCGGGGCACGACGAACATCATCACGCAGGCGCAAAGGATCGAGATCGCGAGGACCGCTGAGGTCAGCGGCAGCGTCGTTGCGGAGTGGCCGCCGAGATAGGCGCCGAACTGCGACATCAGCGCGCCAACGCCTTGCTGCAGGAAGCCCATCGCGCCCGAGGCGGTGCCGGCCGCTTCGGGACGGATGCTGATGGCGCCGGCGGCGGAATTCGCCATCACGAAGGCATTGCCGGCCATCACGATCATATGGGTGCCGAACAGCCAGGCGGGCGCCTCGTTCCAACCGACGAAGCTCCAGAGCAAGTTCGCAAGGCTGCCGCAGAGCTGCAGGGCGAGCCCGAACCAGATCAGCTTCTCCAGCGAGTGGCGCGGCGCAAAGCGCACGCAGAGCAGGTTGCCGACCAGAAACGCAAAGCCCGTCGTTGCGAACCAGGCGCCGTATTCGGCGCTGCTGCGGCCCATCTGCGTCACCACGATGTAGGGCCCGCCGCCGGCGAAGGTGAAGATGATCTGGGACGCCAGCACCTGGCACATCACATAGCCGACGAAGGCGCGGTTGCGGATGAGCATGCCGATATCGCCGCGGAAGCCGCTGCCGGCGGCGCGGCTGCGGCGGGTCTCAGGCAGCGCCAAGGCGATCCCGACGGCAACGACGATGGCGGCGATGGTGATGGCATAAAAGATCGCGCGCCATCCCAACGCGGTCTCGATCAGGCCGCCGGTGAGCGGCGAGACCATCTGCCCGATCATCAGCGCCGCGACCACGAGGCTGATCATCGAGGCGACGCGGTCGCGCTCGTAGATGTCGCGGATGATGGCCCGGCTGATCACCATGCCGGATGCGCCGCCGAGCGCCTGGAAGAAGCGTGCGGCGATCAATTGCGGCAGGGTCTCGGCGAAAATGCAGGCGACGCTGGCCGCCACCATCAGTGCAAGTCCTCCGAGCAGCACCGGACGCCGCCCGAACCGGTCCGACAGCGGGCCCATGATCAGCTGCGACAGCGCGATGCCGACCATGTAGAGCGACACCGTCATCTGAGCGATCGAGATGTCGCTGCCGAAATCCGTCGCCAGCACCGGCAGCGCCGGAACCAGGATGTAGAGCGAGATCGGTGCGACCCCGGTCATCACCACCAGCAGCAGCAACACCAGACGCGAGGTCGCGAGGTTGCCGGCCGCTTCGGGCGGCTTGCTGATGATGCCGTGCATCGCCGGACACTAGCCGCATCGCGTTGCGAGCGAATACGCTCATTTCGGCATACGGCTATGCGCGAGGCGTCAAGGCGCTGGGCCTGTAGGGTGGGCAAAGACGCGCTCTTTGCGCGGCGTGCCCACCGTTGCTGCCGTCACCCGGAGATGGATGGTGGGCACGCATCCGCCTCCGCTCTTCGAGCGGCAGCGGATGCTTTGCCCACCCTACGCAGGCAGTCTTATGACGGAGTTAGAGCTTCAGCTCCGCCGTGGCCTGATCGAGCCAGGTCTTCGTCGCCTCGTCCAGCGCCGGCCGCACGTCGTCCCTGACGCGCGCATGGTACGCGTTCAGCCAATCGAGCTCGTCGCGGCTCAGCATCGCGACATCGATCAGACGGCGGTCGATCGGCGCCAGGGTCAGCGTCTCGAACGCGTTCATCGGCTTCTCGGCACCCTTGATGTCGGCGGCGACGACCAGCTCGAGATTCTCGATGCGGATGCCGAAGCCATCGGTCTTGTAGTAGCCGGGCTCGTTCGACAGGATCATGCCGCGCTTCAACGGCGTGGTGCCGAGCTTCGAAATTCGTGCCGGTCCTTCGTGCACCGAGAGATAGCTGCCGACGCCGTGGCCGGTGCCGTGCTCGAAATCGAGCCCGACGGCCCAGAGATATTGCCGCGCCAGCGTGTCGAGTTGCGCGCCCGTGGTGCCGTCCGGAAAGACGGCGCGCGCGATCGCGATGTGGCCGCGCAGCACGCGGGTGAAGCGGTCGCGCATCTCATCCGTCGGCTCGCCGACCGCCATGGTGCGCGTGACGTCGGTGGTGCCGTCTTCATATTGCGCGCCGGAATCGATCAGCAGGAGATCGCCGGGCGCGATCCGCCGGTTGCTCTTGCGGGTGACGCGGTAATGCACGATGGCGCCGTTCGGGCCGGTGCCGGAGATGGTCGGGAACGAGACGTCCCTGAGCGCGCCGGTGTCGCGGCGGAAGGTTTCCAGCGCCTCGACCGCGTCGATCTCGGTGAGCTTGCCGCTTGGCGCCTCGCGATCGATCCATGCGAGGAAGCGCGCCAGCGCCACGGCGTCGCGCAAATGAGCCGTCTTGGTGCCCTTGATCTCGGTCGCGTTCTTGACCGCCTTGAGCAGTGCAACCGGATCGCTGCCGCGCACCGGCTTGCCGCCGGCCCCGCTGATCAGGCGGCTGAGTGCGTCGGCCGCTGTGGCATTGTCGAGCGCAATGGCCGCACCGCTCTTGGCCAGCGCCATCAGCGTCGGGGCCATGGCGTCCGGTTCGCGCACGTCAGCGGACTGCTCGAGATGGTCGCGTGTGAGGTTGGAGAGCTTGCGGTGGTCGATGAAGATGGTGGGACGGCCGTCCTTCGGCACCAGCGCGTAGGACAGTGGCAGCGGCGTATGGGCGACGTCGGCGCCGCGGATGTTGAAGGTCCAGGCCACCGCGTGACTGTCCGACAGCACCAAGGCATCGGTGCCGAGCTTGGCGATCTCGGCCCTGATCTGGGTCAGCTTCTCCGCTTCAGTGATACCGGCGTGCTGAAGGCTGTGCACCGCGACGGGGGCGAGCGGCGGCTGCGGCCGGTCCTGCCAGATCGCGTCGATCGGATTGCTGTCGACCGCGACCAGCTCGGCCCCGGCCTTGGCGCAGGCGGCGGACAATCGCTCGGCTGCCGAAAAAGTGTGCAGCCACGGATCAAATCCGAGGCGGTCGCCGGCTTTCAGATGCACCGCCACCCAGCTCTCCGGCGGCGGGTCGATCAGCGATTCCACTACCCATGCCTTGGCATCGACCTGCTTGGCCGCCTGCAGCGTGTAGCGGCCGTCGACGAACAGCGCAGCCTCCTGCGGCAGAACCACTGCTAGTCCCGCCGAGCCGGTAAAGCCGGTCAGCCAGGCGAGCCGCTCTTCCGATGGCGGCACATATTCGTTCTGCTGCTGGTCGGCACGTGGCACGACGAAGCCGGTCAACTTGCGACGGGCAAGTTCTTCGCGAAGTGCGGCCAGCCGTGCCGCCAACGCGACGCCGGCCTCCGGCTCCTCGAATGTCTGGAAGTGCGCTTCGAACATGGTGGATCACTTTAGGATCATGGAGATCAGTCCGCAATGTAGACGCATTTGCGTCGCATCTGGCATGGACTGTGCTTGAAATAGTTCCATTCGAATCGAGTGGAGTAAAGGATGCGGCAGTTGCGCTTCGTCCGGATAACAGGGAAATTCGAGCGGGTGGTTCATCTCAACGGCGAGGGGACACACAATGCCAGCGTTCACCTTTGAGAAGATTTCGCCGCCGGCGCGCCGCGCTCCGACAGCGGCAGTAACAAAGAAGCCGCGCGGCCTCATCAGCCAGATGATCGACCGTTTCGCCGAGCGCCGCGCCAAGCGCGCCTTGCGGGGCAAGCGCGCGTCACGCCGCGACGTGAAGCCGGCCGAGTAGCGCGGCGAGGGAGCGCACCGCCGTCGCGACGCGGTTAGTTCATCCCACCTTCCTCAGCAGCAGACTGCTCCACCCCTCGATGCGCAGATGCTTCACCGGCACGAGGCCGCGGGCGCGGTAGGCGGCGATCACGGCGGGCGCCTGGTGCGTCAAGAGGCCGGAGAGGATGACGCGGGCGCCAGGCGCAAGGTGCCGCGTCATCGGGCTTGCCAATTGCCGCAACGGATTGGCAAGGATATTGGCGAGCACCAGGTCGAACGGGCCTGCACGCGCAAAATCTGGCGCGGCAAAGCCGGTCGCGCGGATCACCCGCACATGGTTGCCAACTTCGTTCAGCGTGGCGTTCTCGGCGGCCACCCGGACCGATGGCGGATCGATGTCGGAAGCGAGCACCGCGCGATGCAGCGCCTTCGCCGCCGCGATCGCCAGCACGCCCGTGCCGGTGCCGAGATCGAGCAGGCACCTTGGGCGGGAGCTCTTCAGGACATGGTCAAGCAGAAGTAAACAGCCGCGCGTCGTGCCATGGTGACCGGTGCCGAAGGCGAGCGCCGCCTCGATCTCGATGGCAAGCTTGTTCGGCGCCACACGGTCGCGATCGTGGCTGCCGTGCACGACGAAGCGGCCGGCCGGCACCGGGGCCAGATCTTCAAGGCTGGCTTTGACCCAGTCCTTGGCTTCGACAGTGTCGAAGACGAGCGTCGCCGCGATCTCATTTCCTGCTGAAGTTGCAACGAGTTCGCGCAGCCATGCCTGATCGGGCGCTGCGGCGAAATGCAACGTGACGTCCCAGCGTCCGTCAGGCCGTTCGAACGCGGCGACCGCCGCATCGCCGTCGAAAAAGACCTCGGTGAGCACGTCGACGACGCGCTTGGCGTCGGCTTCGCTGCCAATCGAAAAGCTGGCGCGATAGGTCGGGGAAGGCTGCATTCAGGGTTCCGTCGCGTTCAATTTTTGGAACTTTTGCTGCCCAGTTTTCGGACAAGTTGAGGTTCCCGTATTAACGCGCCTGCAGTGTGTGGCCCGTATATTCTCGGATGTACAAGCAAGTCCACGCAGCTTTGAATTGAAACGGAGGCGAGTCTTGAAGCGCATGATTCAGAAGTTCTGGTCGGATGAGTCCGGTGCAACCGCGATCGAATACGGCCTGATCGCCGCGGGTATCGCCCTGGCGATCATTACCGTGGTGAACGGCCTGGGCACCACCATGAACGAGAAGTTCACTTCGATTAGCACCTCCTTGAAGTAATTTCCGCCGCCATTTTCCAGCGGGGGCTATTTTCTTCAAAGGCTGTTTCTGATCACCGCCCGCTAGGGGTCTCCCCTGGCGGGCGAGGTCGTTTTTGCCGCCCGACTTCACAGCTTATCCGCCTGCTTGTCCGGACTTTGTCCACCACTTTTCCCCTGATCGCCCCGCCGATTTCCCACCGGCTTTCCCCAGGATCGCTCCTGGCCGTATCGCCCAGGCCTCCTCTGGCCGCTCACAGGCCTTTCGACAGCCTGTCCACAACCAATCCACAGCCCTATCCACGGCTTCCGAACAGGGCGCGGTGATCCCGCAGGATGGCCTGCGCGGCGTTATGGCCGGGGGCGCCGGTGACGCCGCCGCCGGGATGGGCGCCGGATCCGCAATGGTAGAGGCCTCTCAGCGGCCCGCGATAATCGGCGTGGCCCAGCATCGGCCGCGCCGAGAACAGCTGGTTCAATGTCAGCGCGCCGTGGAAGATGTCGCCGCCAAGCAGCCCGAACTGCCGCTCGAGATCGAGCGGAGACAGGATCTGACGGCCGAGCACGCTTGCCGCAAATCCCGGCGCGTACTTATCCACCGTCGCGATCATGAGATCGGCGACCTCGTGGCGATGGTCATCCCACGACTTTCCATCGGGAAGCCCTGGTGCGACATGCTGGCAGAACAGGCTAGCGACATGCTTGCCGGCCGGGGCCAGCGTGTCGTCGAGCGTCGAGGGGATCAGCATCTCCACCACGGGCTCGCGGCTCCAGCCCTGCGCGCGCGCGTCGAGCCAGGCACGGTCCATATAGCCAAGGCTCGGCGCCAGGATGATGCCGGAGGTGAGGTGATCGCCCTCGCCTGAGAGCGCCGTGAAGGAGGGCAGGCGGTCCAGCGCCACATTCATCCGGAAGGTGCCGGAGCCGTTCTTCCAATGCCGCATTCGGGCGAGGAAGTCCGCAGGCAGAGCATCGGCCGCGATCAGCCGCGTGTAGAGCAGCTTTGGATTGACATTGGCCGCGACATATTTCGCGCGGATCGCAGAGCCGTTCTCCAGCACGATTCCGACGGCGCGGTCGCGCTCGACGATGACCTCGCGCACACCGGCATCCGTGTCGATCACGACGCCACGGTCGCGTGCCGCGCGCGCCATTGCCTGCGTGATCGCGCCCATGCCGCCGATGGCGTGGCCCCACACGCCCTTCTTGCCGTTCACCTCCCCGAACGCGTGATGCAGCATCACATAGGCCGAGCCGGCGGCGTAGGGGCTGGCATAATTGCCGACGATGGCGTCGAAGCCGAACAGCGCCTTGACCAGATCGTGCTCGAAACGTTCGTCCAGCATCTCGCCGGCCGAGCGCGTGAACAGATCGAGCAGGCTGCGGCTTTGTTCCAGCGTCAGGCCGCGCAGAATGTTGGCGCTCTGCAAAGCGTTCACGGCCTCGCGGACCGCGTTGGTGCCAAAGCTGTCGAGCAGGTTCGGCGGCGCGCGGAGCACGAACCGCCTGAGCACGTCGGCAATGCCTTCCAGCTCGCGCGCGAAGCCGTCGAGCGCTTCCGCATCATGCGCGCTGAGCCGCGCCACCGAGGCTTTCGTTCGTCCCTCGCCGGTGAGGAGATAGCTGCCGTCCGGCGCGGGCAGAAAATTCTGCGCACGCCGCTCGACGATGCGCAGGCCCTGCTCGGCAAGCTTGAGGTCACGGATCACCTGCGGATTGAGCAGGCTCACGGTGTAGGCGGCGACAGAATTGCGAAAGCCGGGGTGAAACTCCTCCGTCACCGCGGCACCGCCGACCACCTTGCGCCGCTCGACCACGCGCACGCGCAGGCCCGCCATCGCCAGATAGGTCGCGCAGGTGAGGCCGTTATGGCCCGCGCCGATGATGATGACGTCGGTATCTGTCATGAAGAATGCGAGGCCCGGTCTACTGTCATTCCGGGGCTCGCGAAGCGAGAACCCGGAATCTCGAGGTTCCGGGTTCGATGCTTTGAATCGCCCGGAACGACCCTCTTATATCAAGCATTCCTTGCTGCAACATCACGCCACACTTTATTGCCCGTCCAGGCGCCTTGTGCTCCATTGCGCGCGATCCGGCGCCCGCCGGGGTTTGAGCCGGAGCATTCATGGATTCGATCGTGCAACCCGCCGCCACGGAGCAGCCGTCGTCGTCGCGCAACCGGCTGCTGCTGACGGTCTACACCGCTGCGATCTTCGTCAGCGCGCTGCTGCTGTTCTCGGTTCAGCCGCTGTTCACCAAGATGGTGCTGCCGCGGCTCGGCGGCTCGCCGGCGGTGTGGTCGGTGGCCATGGTGTTCTTCCAGTCGCTGCTGCTGGCCGGCTATGCCTATGCGCATCTGCTGATGCAGGCGCGGAACCGGATCGTCCCCGTCGCGGTACATCTGGTGCTGCTGTTCGCCGCCTTCGCCACGCTGCCGCTCGGCATCGCCTCCGCCTATGGCGAGCCGCCGGCTTCGGGCTACGCAGTCTGGCTGCTCGCCCTGTTCGCGGTCTCGATCGGGCTGCCGTTCTTTGCGCTCGCCGCGAACAATCCGCTGCTGCAGGCCTGGTTCGTCCGCACCGGCCATCCGGCCGGGCACGATCCCTATTTCCTCTACGCCTCCTCCAATGTCGGCAGCTTCCTCGCGCTGTTGTCCTATCCGTTCCTGCTGGAGCCGATGTTCACGCTGCAGATGCAGAACCGGTTCTGGACCGGTGGCTATGGCCTGCTGATCCTCCTCATCGGCGCCTGCGGCGTGCTGTTGTTGCGTTCGCCGAAGTTGGCGCTAACCGACACGCGGGCCGAGGACGTGAATGCACCCGCGCCCGGCCTCTTGACGCGGCTGCGCTGGATCTTCCTCGCCGCCGTGCCATCGGGCCTGCTCATCGCCGTCACCGCGCACATCTCGACCGACGTCGCGGCGGCGCCGCTTTTGTGGGTGCTGCCGCTGTCGCTTTACCTCTTGACCTGGGTCGTCGTGTTCCAGTCGCGGCCGCTGCTGCCGCACAAATGGATGCTGATGCTCCAGCCGGTCGCGATTGCGGGCGTCGTCGTCCTGCTGGCTTTCGGCGGCGAGCAGAACCTGCTGCTGACCCTCGGCGGACATCAACTCTGCTTCTTCGTCATCGCCATGGCCTGCCACGGCGAGCTGGCGCGGACGCGGCCTGCCGCCAAATATCTCACCGGCTTCTATGTCGCGTTGTCGTTCGGCGGCATGGTCGGCGGCTTGTTCGCGGGGCTCGTTGCGCCCTTCACCTTCTCGTGGATCGCCGAATATCCGATCCTGATCGCGCTTGCCGCGCTGTGCCGTCCGTCCGGGAATGAGCGGCTGGCCGCAATCGTCAAATGGTACTGGCTGGCGCTCGCCGCGCTCGCGGTGGCGCTCATCGCGCCGTCATATACGACCGGTGGCCTCTCGACCTGGTTCGAGGATCATCGTGTCTGGGTCGCCGGCGCCGTCGGCGTGCTCGCCGCGCTGCTCGCGCTGATCCTTAATGCCGGGCGCTGGAAGATCTTTGCCACCGTCGTGCTGGCGCTGGCGTTGATCCGCGTCTATCCCGCGGACGAGGGCCGCGTCACGACCGTGCGCAGCTTCTTCGGCGTGCACAAGATCGTGGTGACGCCGGGCGGTTATTTCCACGTGCTGATGCACGGCACCACCATTCATGGCGCCGAGCGTTTCCGCAACAATGACGGCACGCCTGTTGCCGGCCGGCCCGAGCCGATCACCTATTACCACAAGGACGGCGGCATCGGTCAGGCCGTCAGCGCGATCCGCGAGCGCAAGGGCGCGCCGCTGAAGGTCGCCGCGATCGGCGTCGGCGCCGGCACGCTCGCCTGCGCCGCCGAGCAGGGGGAGGACTGGACCTTCTTCGAGATCGACCAGTCCATGGTCGATGCGGCGCGTGATCCCAGGAATTTCCGCTACATCTCGAGCTGCATGCCCGACATGAAGCCCGTCATCGGGGATGCGCGCCTCACCTTCGCCAAGGAGCCCGACGGCGCCTATGATCTCGTCATCGTCGACGCCTATTCGTCCGACGCGATCCCGATCCATCTTGCGACCGAAGAGGCGATGAAGATCTACAAGGACAAGCTCGCGCCGCACGGTGCCGTGGTGATGCACGTCTCCAACCGGCATCTGGACCTCGAAACCGTCGTCGTCGGTATCGCGGACGCCAATGATCTCAAGAGCTGGGTCTTCAACGAGGATTCCGGGCGCGATGGTGACTACATCTTCTCCACCGACGTCGTCATCTCCGCGCGCGAGGAGGCCGACATCGGCAGGCTCGCGTCCTCCAAGCAATGGGAACAGACCGAAGCCGACGACAGGGTGCGGGTCTGGACCGATGACTATTCGAACATCCTGGGCGCGCTGTATCGGCGTTGGAAGGACGGCGAGTAGGGCTCTCTTCGTAGCCCGGATGGAGCGAAGCGCAATCCGGGGGCGCTCCCGGCGTGGTACTGTCCCGGATTTCGCTGCGCTCCATCCGGGCTACGAGGCATCGCAACTACGGCGCCACGGGCGTCCCCACCGGCAGCGCAATTCCCTTAGCGCCGGCCACCTCTCGTAATAGATCCGGCCTGTCCGAGATGATGCCGTCGACGCCGAGCTCGATCATGTGCGTCATGTCTTCACGCTTGTTCACCGTCCAGACCACGACGCGCAGTCCGAGCGCGTGGGCCTCGGAGACCAGAGGCGCGGTCACGTCGCCGAAATAGGGCGACCAGATCGCGCCGCCCGCAGCCTTGATCGTGCGCGGCAGCGAGCCGGCGTGATCGGCCGGGTTGAACCCCGCCGTCCAGTTTGTCGCCTTGTCGAGCGCTACCGTCGGAGCCAGGCTGCGCTGGATCGTCAGGTACGCGGTCGGGATGTTCGGCGCCTGCTGCTGGACGCGACGCAAGGTTCGCCAGTCGAACGACTGGATCATGACGCGATCGGAGACTCCCTCGGTCTCGATCACCCCGAGCAGCTTCGCGACGAATTCTTGCGGATCAAGCGTTTCATCGGGACGGTTCGGATCGATCTTGGTCTCGATGTTGAAGCGCACTTGCCTGTTGCCGGACTTGCGCACCAGCGCGAACAGCTCGCGCAAGGTGGGAATGCGAGTCCCCGGGACGGCACGCTGGCCCGGAAATTGTTTCGCATAGGCACTGTCCGGCCGAATCTGGCCGACGTCATAGGTCCTGATCTCGTCGAGCCGCAATTTCACGAACGGCGTGCCGGGCGGAGCGATGTAGGCGCCATCGGGCCGCCGTGCGAGATCGGGATTGAGCCCGCGCTCATGCGCGACGATCACTTCGCCGTCGGCGGTGACGCCGACGTCGAGCTCCAGCGTGTCCACGCCCATCGTCAGCGAATGGGCGAAGGCGGGCAGGGTGTTTTCCGGCAGCAGCGCCCGCCCGCCGCGATGCGCCTCGAGGTCGAAGGCCAAATCAGATCCCATGGCTTGTCCGGCAGTGAGCAGCGAGAGCAGCACCGGGATTGTCGTGGCACGTGATGGCATGGTGCCTCGACGGTCAAGGGCGGTTGATGGTCGCCGGGTCAGTTCTGATAGTAGTAGCCGCGCGGCTGATAAACCTGCCGCGGCTGCGGCTGATAGTAATAGCCCTGCTGGCCGTAGCCCTGGTCGTAATAAGGCCGCGGCTGCTGCTGATAGACCTGCGCGTCGTAGAGCGGGCGGGTGGCCGAGCGCGGCGCCGGATAGCGCGCGCCGGTGTCGCTGCCGTCGGCCGGGTAGATGTAATTGTCGTCCTGCGGCATGTAGCGCCGCGCGGGCTGCGCCGGCGGGGTCAGGTCCACGGGGGCGCCGGTGGTGGCGTATTGGTCTTCGGCCGGCTGCGGGGCGCGGGCCACCGCAGTGTTGTTGCGGCCGCGCGGATTGCGCGCCAGCGCCACCTGTGCCGAGCCGGTCAGCGTCACCGTGGTGTTGAGCACGCCCTGCTGCTGCACCAGCGCATAGAGCGTCGAGGCATTCTGGCGCGACAGGCGCACGCAGCCATGGGATGCCGGCGAGCCGAGCCGGCCGACCGAGTCCGTGCCGTGGATGGCGTGCCCGACCTTGGTGAAGAAGATCGCGTGCGGCATCGGCGCGTCGTCGAATTCCTTGGAGTAGTGATCCTCTTCCATGCGGAAGGCCCGGAAGGCGCCGTTCGGCGTCTCGCGCGAGGGGAGGCCGGTCGACACCGGCCAGCGGTAGCGCGCGACCCCGTCGACGGCGACGGTCATCTGCTGATTGTCCTTGTCGACGGTGATCTCGACCTTGGCCTGCGCGGTGCCCGCGCTCAAAAGCATCAGGGATGTGAGAGCAATAAAAAACGAACGCATCTGACTTCTGGCCTCCGGCCTGTTCATGCTTAGCGCCGCGGCTCTCCGTCCCCCGGCGTGCATTATGCCTGCAGCCCGGCGTTGGTTCCAGCGGCCAGCCTGTCCATCGTTAACGTGATGGCAGGCGTAAGCAAGGCCGCTTTGTGCCGCGCCGGCCGGCGGCGCTGACATTTTCGCGAGCGCCGCGTGGTCAGTTCTTGAGCCGGTATCCGGTTCGGAAAATCCACCAGATCACGACCAAGCAGATCACCAGGAAGGCCAACGTCATGCCGATGCTGACGGACACGCTGACGTCGGCGATCTCGTAAAAGCTCCAGCGGAAGCCGGAGATCAGATAGACGACCGGGTTGAGCAGCGCGACCGTGCGCCATGTCGGCGGCAGCATGTCGATGGAATAGAAGCTGCCGCCGAGGAAGGTGAGCGGCGTCACCACCAGCATCGGAATCATCTGCAGCTTCTCGAATCCGTCGGCCCAGATGCCGATGATGAAGCCGAACAGGCTGAACGTCACCGCCGTCAGCACCAGAAAGGCCAGCATCCAGACCGGATGCTGGATATGCAATGGAACGAAGAGCCCGGCGGTCGCCAGGATGATCAGGCCCAGGATGATCGACTTGGTGGCGGCGGCGCCGACATAGCCGAGCACGATCTCGAAATAGGAGATCGGCGCCGACAGGATCTCGTAGATCGTGCCGGTGAATTTCGGGAAGTAGATGCCGAACGAGGCGTTGGCGATGCTCTGCGTCAGCACCGAAAGCATGATCAGGCCCGGCACGATGAAGGTGCCGTAGCTGACGCCCTCGACCTCGCTGATGCGCGAGCCGATCGCAGCGCCGAACACCACGAAATAGAGCGAGGTCGAGACCACCGGCGAGACGATGCTTTGCAGCAGGGTCCGCCAGGTACGCGCCATTTCGAACAGGTAGATGGCGCGGATGGCGCGGTGGTTCATGACGTCCTCACGAGGTCGACGAAAATGTCCTCGAGCGACGATTGCGTCGTGTCGAGGTCGTTGAAGCGGATGCCGGCGGTGCGGAGGTCGCCGAGCAGGCTGGTGATGCCGGTGCGCTCGCCCTGGGTGTCGTAATCGTACACCAGCGTCGCGCCGCCGTCGCAGAGCTCGAGCTCGTAATGGCTGAGGCTTTCCGGCAACGCCGTCACCTTGTTCTGCAGGTGCAGCGTCAGCCGCTTCTTGCCGAGCTTCTGCATCAAAGTGGTCTTGTCCTCGACCAGCACGATCTCGCCCTTGTTGATGACGCCGATGCGGTCGGCCATCTCCTCGGCTTCCTCGATGTAATGCGTGGTGAGGATGATGGTGACGCCGGATTGCTGAAGCCCGCGCACCACCTCCCACATGCCCTTGCGCAGCTCGACGTCGACGCCGGCGGTCGGCTCGTCCAGGAACAGGATCTGCGGCTCGTGCGACAATGCCTTGGCGATCATCACGCGGCGCTTCATGCCGCCGGAGAGCGTGATGATCTTGTTGTCCTTCTTGTCCCACAGCGAGAGGGCCTTCAGCACCTTCTCGATGTGATCGGGGTTCTTCGGCTTGCCGAACAGGCCGCGGGAGAAGCTCACGGTCGCCCACACGCTTTCGAACGCGTCGGTGTGCAATTCCTGCGGCACGAGGCCGATCAGCGAGCGCGCCTTGCGGTAGGAGGTCTGGATGTCCTCGCCGCCGACCAGGACGCGGCCCTCGCTCGGATTGGCGATGCCGCAAATGATCGAGATCAGCGTGGTCTTGCCGGCGCCGTTGGGGCCGAGCAGCGCAAAAATCTCGCCGCGCTTGATGTCGAGGTTGACGTTCTTGAGCGCCTTGAAGCCGGACCCATAGGTCTTCGACAGATTGGCGACGGAGATGATGGAAGACATGATGGCCGCGAGGCTGAGGAGCAAAGGCTGGGGAGGGGGCCGGACCATCCAGGAGGACAGGTCGGCGGAGCCCTGAAATAGGAACGCCATTGTCCCTCCGCAATTCCCCGGAGAAAAATGGTCTCAAAACAGGCGCTTTAGTGGCATGTTCCGGGCAAGTGTTGCGCGATGGTCACGGCTTGCTGCTAAGATTGGCGCTCACGCGCCTCTTTGTTGCGTCTGCGAGCGCGCCGTGGCTACGATTTTGGCCAATCGCGAAGCGTATTGTCTCCAGGGAAAAGATCGATGAGACCGAACGGCCGTCACACCGCCGGCGCAAGCCAATTGTCCACCCTCCGTGCGTGGGCGATGGGTCTGCTCCTGCTGTCAGCTGTTGCCATCAGCCCGACCACCGCCAAGGCCGCGCCGAGCCAGGCCGCGGTGGCGACCACGCATGTCTATCTGCTACGCGGCGTGCTCAACATCTTCTCGCTCGGCCTCGACACGATCGGCGCCCGCCTCCAGGCGCAGGGCATCCCGGTGACCGTCGCCAATTTCGTGTCCTGGTCCTCGCTCGCCGATGAAGCGGCGGCTGCCTACAAGGCCGGTCGGCTCAAGACCATCATCCTGGTCGGCCATTCCTCGGGTGCGACCGCGCTGCCCGACATGATCGCCAAGCTCAACCAGCTCGGCGTGCCCGTGAAGCTCGCGATCGGCCTCGACTCCGTGTTCAAGACCAAGCTCTCGACCGGCGCGGAACGCTACATCAACATCTATATCGGCGATGGCCCCGGCGAGCCGGTGCGGGCCGCGGCCGGGTTCCGCGGCAAGCTCGACAATGTCGACATCCGCGGCAGTGGCGTCGGCCACATCTCGATCGACAAGAACGAGGCGATCCAGCGCCGCGTCATCGCCGAGATCGACGCCGCCATCATGCGCTCGCGCGCCCCGGCTGCGCGAGTCGCCGAACCCGCTGCGCCGCGGCCCGCACGCGCGGCGGCGGCAACGGATCCGGCGAGGAATTGAGCCGTCGCGCATCCTGCCGCGTGATGCCCGCCTAAGCTGGCGTTACGCGAACCGGCATGCTCTCCAGCCCGCGCAGGGAATTGTTAAGCCTGCGCTTCGGCTCCGCCGCGAGCTCGATCATCTTCACGCGCCTTGCGAGCTCGCCGAAGATCAATTCGCCCTCCAGACGCGCGATCATCTGGCCGACGCAGGCGTGTATGCCTGCGCCGAAGCCGACATGGCCGGTCGCAACCCGCTCCACGTCGAAACGGGCCGGCTTGTCCCAGCGCGCGGGATCGCGATTGGCGGAGGCCATGAACAGCAGCACCTTGCGGTGCGCCGGGATCATGCCGCCGCCGATCTCGGCATCGCGCGAGGTGGTACGAAAGAACGTCTGCACCGGTGAATCGTAGCGCAGACCTTCCTCGAAGGCGTTGCGTGCCAGCTCTGGTTTCTCGTGCAGCTTGCGATATTGGTCCGGATGGGTGGCGAGCGCGAGCAGGGTATTGCCGATGCCATTGACGGTGGTGTCGATCCCGGCCGTGAGGAACGGCCGCACCAGATGCGTCGCCTCGTGCTCGGTGATCTCGCCCTCATCGGCCGCCTGGTAGATCATCATGCCGAGGCTGTCGGGCCGTAGCGCATCGCGCGCACAACATTCCATGATCCAGCTCTGCGCCGCGAGGCCGTCCTTCCGCGACGCCGCGAGGATCTCGTTCTCCGGGCCGAAGCTGTTGAATACGAACGTGCTCCAGGCGAGCAGCTTCTCGCGCCCATCGGGGCGGATGCCGATCGCGTCCGGAAACACCTTCATCGGATAGGCTTCCGCAAGATCGGTCACGGCATCGAACGTGCCTTTGTCGATCAGCTCCGAGACCTTCCTCTCTGCTTCGCGCTGGAACGTCTCGCGCAGCTTCCTTGCGACGCCCGGAGACAGCGTGCGGCCGAGCACGCGGCGGCCCTTGTCGTGGTCGGGCGGATCGATCTGCAGGGTCAGCGGCTTTGGCAGCGCCGGGTTCATCCCGTTCAGCCCGACGCCCTCGCCACTGATGAACATTTTCCAGTCCTTCAGGGCCGCTTCGACCTCGGCATAGCGGGCCATGGCCCACACGTCGTAGCGCTCCACCTCGAACACCGGCCCGATTGCGCGCAGCGCCTCATAGGCGGGATAGGGATCCGTCAGAAAGCCGGGCGCGAACGGATCGACCGGACTGGATGCAATGCCGCTCATGGTCAGCTCCGAACCGCTATTGCTTTGCGAGCGGGCACTGACCGTCACTCTCGGACCGGAACGCGTCCTCGCCCTTGATCGTGGCAACGACCTTCAGCAGATCCCAGGACGAATTCGATTCCTCGGGAGCCTTGACCTGCAACAGGTAGAGCGGATGGATCTTGCGGCCGTCCTTGCGGATGTAGCCCTTGCCGAACAACTGATCGTCGGTCGGCATCTGCTTCATCGTCGCGACCACGGCCTTGCCGTCCTTGGCGCCGCGGGCCTTGTCGACCGCCTTGAGGTAGTGGATGACCGAGGCATAGACGCCGGCCTGCATGTCGTTCGGATAGGCCTTCGAGGGAATGCGTTCGGCGAAGCGCTTCGCGAAAGCACGCGTGCCGTCGGTCAGATCCCAGTAGAACGGATTCATGATCTGCGCGCCCTGCGCAAACTTGAGCCCAAGCGCGGGAAGGCCGTTCATGCCGAGGATCAATCCGACCAGCTTGTGATCCTTCGTCAGCCCGAACTCGGCGGCCTGCTTCATCGAGGTGATGGTATCGTCCCCTGCATTGGCGAATGCGATGACGCTCGCGCCCGACGCCTGGGCCTGGAGCAGGAATGAGGCGTAATCAGCCGTGCCCAACGGATGCCGCACGCTGCCGAGCACCTCACCGCCGGACGCTTTCACGGCTTCCGCGGCCTGCTTTTCCAGATCATGGCCGAACGCGTAATCCGCGGTGATGAAGAACCATTTCTTGCCGCCCTGCTGCACGATGGCCTTGCCGAGGCCGCGCCCGTAGGAATAGGTGTCGTAGGTCCAGTGCACGGTGTTTGGCGTGCACTTCTCCCCGGTCAGAAGCACCGTGCCGGCGCCCGAGCCCACGAAGACCTTGTTCTTCTCGGCGCTCATGCCGGCCACGGCGAGCGCAATCGACGAGTTCGGAATGTCGAAGATCGCATCGACGCTCTCGTTCTCGTACCAGCGCCGGGCGATACCGATGCCGATGTCCGTCTTGTTCTGATGGTCCGCCGCAACGACTTCCACCGGCTTGCCGGCGGCCTTTCCGCCATAGTCCTCGACGGCCATCTTGGCGGCGACGACCGAGCCGATGCCCTGATAGCTCGCGAACGGCCCCGATTGATCGTTCAGGATGCCGATCTTCACGACGTCCTGGGCCAAGGCCGGTGCGGCGGTCAGCACCGCGGCCACCATGCACAGTTTATGCAGGAATTTGCTGTTCATTGTGTCCCTCCCATGGGCGGTCTTGGTGCCGCTCTATAATAGTTATATTTTATAGCTATTTTTGAGAGTGTCAATTCGGCCGACTTGTGGCCGCCGGATCCAGGATCATGAGCCCGAAAGCAGTTAGACCCGGAGCAAAGCCCGCTCAACCGTCGGAGACGTCACTGGACTTGCGCGCGCTGCAGCGCACGCCCGGCTTCATGCTGCGGCTCGCGCAGCTGAAGTTCTTCGAAGGCTTCTACGAGGAGTTCGCCGCACTGGGCCTGACGCCGGCGACCTACGCGATATTCGTCGTCATTCGCGACAATCCGGGCGTTCCCCCCAGCAGCCTTGCCAGCCTGCTCCGCCTGCGCCTGCCGAACCTGATCAAGATCCTGAACGAGCTGGAATCGTCCGGCTTCATCAAGCGTAACCGCTCGAAATCCGACCGCCGCGCGGTCGAGTTGATGCTTACGCCGAAGGGCGCCAAGCTCATTCAGGACGGGGCAAGCCTGACGGGGCCGTATAATCGGAAGATGCTGGCTCCACTAAGCGAGGCCGAGCAGCGCACGCTGCTCGACCTCTTGAACCGGATGCTACCGCTTTAGGACAAAGCTGCGGCGTTGCGCACCTCTCGCAGCCGCTCCCGTCATTTCAAGAACGCGCGAATGCTCTCCGCAATCTCCTTCGCATGCGTCTCCAGCGCGAAATGGCCGGTGTCGAAGAACTGCACGACCGCATTGGGATTGTCGCGCTTGAACGCTTCGGCGCCGGGCGGAATGAAGAATGGATCGTTCTTACCCCAGACCGCGAGGAATGGCGGCTTGTGCGCGCGAAAATAGTCCTGGAATGACGGATAGAGCGCGACGTTGCTCTTGTAGTCGCCGAACAGGTCGAGCTGCACATCGTCCGAGCCCGGACGCGCGAGATAGAAATTGTCGAGGTTCTGTCCGTCCGGCGACACGGTCGCTGGGTCCGAGACGCCATGGGTGTACTGCCAGCGCGTCGCCTCCGGCGTGAGGAAGGCGCGCAGCGCCTCGCGGTTGGCAGGCGAGGGATCCTGCCAATAGGCCTTGATCGGAGTCCAACCGTCGCTGAGGCCGTCCTCATAGGCGTTGCCGTTCTGCGAGATGATCGCGGTGATCCGTTCGGGGTGAAGCAGCGCAAGTCGGAAGCCGGTCGGCGCGCCGTAATCGAAGACGTAGATCGCGAAGCGATCGAAGCCGATCACTTCGGTGAAGCGCTCGATCACCTGCGCGACATTGTCGAAGGTGTAGCGGAAGGTTTCGCGCGAAGGCATGTCGGACTGGCCAAATCCTGGAAGGTCGGGCGCGACGATGTGGAATTTGTCGGCAAGCAGCGGAATCAGGTCGCGGAACATGTGGCCGGCGCTGGGGAAGCCGTGCAGCAGCAGCAGCTTCGGCGCGCCTACAGGGCCGGCCTCGCGATAGAACACGTTGAAGCCATCGACATCGGCGGTGCGGTAGGTAGTCGGGGTCATGACCGTCTCCAGCTAAGTAACCGTTTACATGCTATTATGGAGGTTACGTAAGGGATGAGTAACTTGTCAATGGCTGCTTTACAGGTTACTTATGGATTGCACTTCCAGGCTGAGGAACGTTCATGGACAGACCGCCCGCGATGTTCGTCGCCGACTCGCTCGGCCTCGACTTCCTCAACTCGGTCGCAACACCGGTCGATACGCCTGTCGACTGGATCGACGATGGCGCTGGCCTGATCGACTGGCTTTCCCAGGCGAAGCTGGTGCCGACGAAGGAGCTGGATGCGCTGAAAGCGCGCGCGAGGCCAGTTGAGCTCGACAAGGTCGCCGATCAGGCCCGCGACTTGCGTGAGTGGTTCAGGGGCTTTGTTCTGGGGCACGCGGGCCGGCCGCTGACTGCGAACGCGCTGCACGAGCTCGGCCCGTTGAACAGCATCTTGGCGCGTGATGAGGCGTTCTTGCAAATTGCGCCGCGCCATGGCCAGGAAGGTCTTGCGCTGCAGAGGACGCGGCGCTGGCAATCAGCCGGAGCCCTGCTGCTGCCGATCGGCGAAGCCCTGGCGAAGTTCGTCTGCGAGGAGGACTTTTCGAACGTGAAGGCGTGCGAGGGCCACAATTGCACGATGCTGTTCGCCGATCACACCCGCAGGCGCGCACGGCGGTGGTGCACCATGGCGGTCTGCGGCAACCGCGCCAAGCAGGCCGCGCATCGCAGCCGGCTCAAGAGCAGGCAGTGATGGGCCGGGAGCGGTCCCCCCGGTGACGGAGCCTTGATGCGCGCGGCGGTGCGTCGCGCTTCGGTTCCCGTGCCCCAAAATCCACCCAATCGATGGTCACTAAGCCGGTCAGGGGAGGCCCCTGCCTCCCGTGGTGGGACTGCTGGACTGATGATTCATTCGAGGCGACTCCTCGCGCTGGCAGCAGTGGTGCTGCTCGCCTTGAGCAGTGGCATGGCCGCTGCCTCACCGCCGAAGTCCAAGACCAACGCGACCGCCCCCGCCGCGCCGCCGCCGCCTCCGCCGTTCGAGCCGTTGCCGCCGCCAAAAATCTACCTGTTCCGCGGCGCCATGGGTCCCATCTTCTCGACCGGCATGGATCGGCTCGAAGAGAAGCTAACGAAGGCCGGCTTCTCGGCCAACGTCTACGAATTCACCATCTGCCGGTGGATCGGCGATCGCGCCATCTCCAGCTATAAGGAATCGCCGGCGCCGATCGTGCTGATGGGCCATTCCATGGGCGGGCTGTGCTCGATCGTCATCTCCGAGATGGCGGCCAAGGAGAACATCCCGATCAGCCTCGTCATCGCCATCGATCCCGCGCAAGCGACCGGCGATGTCCCCCTCAACGTCGAGCGCTTCATCAACATCTTCCTGTCCGACAGCGTGCTCGGCGGCGGCGACGTCGTGGCTGTTCCCGGCTTTCGCGGCCATTACGCCAGCTATGACCTCAAGCGGAACGCTCGCGTCACCCACATCAACATCGAGAAGTCCGACGATATCCATCGTCAGATCGTCGAGATGGTGACGCAGCTGCCGCGCATTCCGCCGCAAACGCAGGCCGATGCCGTGCCGCTGCGCTATCTCGTGCCGGCGGATACGCTTGTCGAATTGTGGGACAGTGGCGTGCGGGTGCCGGTGCGCCGCGGCGACACCATGGAGAGCATCGCCGCAGCCAACCGCGTGCCGCTGTGGACGCTGGCGCAGAGCAACTCGCTGCCCGAGAACGCGCAGCTGACGCCGGGCCAGACCATCATCGTCCCCCGCCATCTGACACCGCCTGAGCCGGCCGCCGCGATGGCCACGCCGCCGGCGACACCGGCGGCGCGGAGGTAGGGGCCGTTATCTTGCCGCAGAAGGCGGTGCGCTCCCTCTCCCGCTTGCGGGGGAGGGTTGGGGAGGGGGTCTCTCCACGATCGAGAACCCCCGAGAGGAGAGAGCGCCCCACCCGTCGCGCTCTGGCGCGCAATTGCGCTGCCGAGCGCGTCGACCTCCCCCGCAAGCGCAGGGCTGTCGCATTTGGGAGTTTTTCCCTGCGGCCATCCTTCGAGACGCCCGCTTTGGCGGGCTCCTCAGGATGAGGGCGGAGTGCGCGGCAGCAGTTTCAACGAGCACCGATGCTGATTAGCCTCATCCTGAGGAGGCGCGTCAGCGCCGTCTCGAAGGACGAGGCGTGCGCGCGGGCCGCCGCCGCAAGTCATATGCGATAGCCCTGCCCGCAAGTGGGAGAGGTGCAGCGAGTCCTTGGCGACACTCGATCCGATAAGACTAAAAATTCGATCCGTGGATCGCATCGATCACGGCGTCCGTGACCTCCTTCGTGGTCGCCTTGCCTCCGACATCCGGCGTCAGCACGCCCGCGGCGCAGACACGCTCGACGGCGGCCATCAGCCGTAAGGCGGCATCCTTCTCGCCGAGATGCTCGAGCATCTGCGCGCCGGTCCAGAACGTCGCGACCGGGTTGGCGATGCCCTTGCCGGTGATGTCGAACGCCGAGCCGTGGATCGGCTCGAACATCGAGGGGAAGCGGCGCTGCGGATCGATGTTTCCGGTCGGGGCGACGCCGAGGCTTCCAGCCAGCGCGCCGGCGAGATCGGAGAGGATGTCGGCGTGGAGATTGGTTGCGACGATGGTGTCGAGGCTCTTCGGATGCAGCGTCATGCGCACCGTCATGGCGTCGACCAGCATCTTGTCCCAGGTCACGTCAGGGAATTCGCCGGCGACCTCGGCCGCGATCTCGTCCCACATCACCATGCCGTGGCGCTGCGCGTTCGACTTGGTCACGACGGTCAGCAGCTTGCGCGGGCGCGACCGCGCGAGCTGGAACGCATAGCGCATGATCCGCGTGACGCCGACGCGGGTGAAGACGGCGACTTCAGTGCCGACCTCTTCCGGCAGGCCCTTGTGGGCGCGGCCGCCCATGCCGGCATATTCGCCTTCCGAGTTCTCGCGCACGATCACCCAGTCGAGATCGCCGACGCCGACATTGCGCAGCGGCGAGGCGACGCCCGGCAGGATCTTGGTCGGCCGCACATTGGCGTATTGGTCAAAACCCTGGCAGATCGGCAGGCGCAAGCCCCACAGCGTGATGTGGTCGGGCACGTCGGGGGCGCCGACCGCGCCGAAATAGATCGCGTCGAACTTCTTCAGCTCGCTGAGGCCGTCCGCCGGCATCATCACGCCGTGCTTCTTGTAATAATCCGAGCCCCAGTCGAACGTCTTGACGTTGAAGGCGAGATCGCCACTGCGTTTTGCGAGAGCCTCCAGCACGCGGACGCCGGCCGAGATCACCTCGGGGCCGATGCCGTCGGCGGGGATGGCTGCGATCGAATGGGTGCGCATGGGAAGGCTCCGTTTGAGAGACCGCGCCGGCATATCCGGCCGTCGGCGTCGCTGGCGAATCTAGACGAGAGTGCCGGGCAAACTCAATCGGCGCTGGTTTATACAAAAAAATGATATAATCATCAGGAGGTCGCCACGGCGTCATGGCCGGGCTTGACCCGGCCATCCACGCCTTTCCCCGCGGCCCAAGAACGTGGATGCCCAGGACAAGCCCGGGCATGACGACCTCGCGCAAGTCTCAAGCGCGGTCGGGCGAGGCGAGAGGACGGCGAATGGAATTGCATCAGCTCCGATGCTTCGTGGCGACGGCCGAGCAGCTGCATTTCGGCCGCGCGGCGCAGCAGCTTCAGATGCTGCCCTCCGCGCTCGGCCGGCAGATCCGGCTGCTGGAGGAAGACCTGGGCACTCGGCTGTTCGCGCGGACCACGCGCGCGGTGTCGCTCACCGAGGACGGCACGACGCTGCTGCGCGATGCCCGCACCATCCTCGCCAAGGTCGAGGCGGTCGAGAGCAACCTGCGCAATCGCTCGCGCGCGGGGACCGCGCGGCGGCTGCGGGTCGGTGCTATCGACAGCGCGGCGGCCGGACTGTTGCCGCCGCTCCTGCGCGATTTCCGCGTCAGGCATCCTGACATCGCGGTGCAGCTCCTCGAAGACAAGACTGTCCGGCTGCTGCCGAGGATTTTGACCGGCGCGCTCGATCTCGCCTTCGTCCGTCCGCCTGACCGGCCGGACAAGCGGCTCGAATTCCGCGACCTGCTCCAGGAGAGCGCGATCGTTGCGTTCCCGCGGCGGCACGCGCTGGCCGGGCGCAAAGCGATCACGCTGGCGGATATCGCCGACGAGTCTGTGCTGGTGCCGGACCGGCGCTCGCGGCCGCACAGCCACGACCTCACCATAAAGCTGTTCGAACAGGCCGGCCTGACGCCGCGCATCGTTCAGGTCGCCGACGAGAAGCAGACCATCATCAACCTCGTGGCAACGAAGCTCGGGGTCGCCATCGTGCCGCGCTGGGCCGCACGGATGGCGGTGACCGGTGTGCGCTTCGTGCCGCTTCGACTGAGGCAGAGCGGGCCGGTGGGCCGGTTGCCGCTTGCCGCCGCCTGGCTGCGCGGCTCGCGCGATCCGGCCCGCGATGCCATGCTGGCGGTTCTGGAAGCCCGCCTGCGCAGCTATGCGCGGGAGGCGTGAGCGGCTATGACATCGGCCAAGACAGAGGCCAGGACAGAGGGATGGTGATGACGGATCAGACGGCTTCAGGCGAATTGCGGGTGGCCATTGCCGGGCTGGGCTCGATCGGCACCAAGATCGCGACCGCGCTCGATCAGGGCATCGAGGGCCTGTCGCTCGCGGCCGTGGCCGTGCGGGATCCCGCCAAGCATCAAGCCTTCATCGACGGCTTGCGTCGCCCACCGACAATCCTGCCGCTCGACCAGCTCGGCGAGGCCGCCGACATCGTCGTCGAATGCGCGCCGAGCAGCCAGCTGCGTGCGATCGTCGAGCCTGCGGTGAAGCGCGGCAAGGCCGCGGTCGTGGTCAGCGTCGGCGGCTTGCTCGACAATTTCGATCTGGTCGATCTCGCCCGCGCCAATGGCGGCCGTATCCTGGTGCCGACCGGCGCGCTGATCGGCCTCGATGCCGTCAACGCCGCCGCAATCGGCACCATCCATTCCGTGAAGATGGTGACCCGCAAGCCGATCGACGGCTTGAAGGGCGCGCCGTTCATCGTTCAGAACAACATCGACATCGACAATCTGCGCGAACCGCTGAAGCTGTTCGAGGGCAGCGCGCGCGAAGCGGCAAAGGGCTTTCCGGCCAACGTCAATGTCGCCGTTGCGTTGTCGCTCGCGGGCATCGGGCCCGATCGCACCGAGATCCAGGTTTGGGCCGACCCGACCGTGACGCGCAACGTTCACCGCATCGAGGTCGAGGCGGACTCAGCGCGCTTCTCGATGGGCATCGAGAACATCCCGTCCGAGAATCCCAAGACCGGCCTGATCACCGCGTTGTCGGTGATCGCGCTGCTCCGCAAGCAGCGCGCCACGCTGTGCGTGGGGACGTGAGCTCCTACGCCCCCGTCACGCGCCAGATCACGTTGCCGACGTCGTCGGCCATCAGTAGCGATTTCCTGTCGGGACCGATCGCGACGCCGACCGGGCGGCCGTAGGATTCCTTCTCGTCCGGCGACAGGAAGCCCGACAGGATGTCGCGACCGGGGCCGGACGGCTTGCCGTTCGCGAACGGGATGAACACCAGCTTGTAGCCGGACAGCTTGCTGCGATTCCACGAGCCGTGCTGGCCGATCACCATGCCGTCGCCGAAGCCGGGCAGGGTGCCTGCGGGCATCCAGCACAGGCCGAGCGAAGCGGTGTGGCCACCGAGCGCATAGTCCGGTTGAATTGCCTTGGCGACCATCGCCGGATCCTGCGGCACGCGGTCGTCCACCGTCTTGCCCCAGTAGCAATAGGGCCAGCCGTAGAAGCCGCCGTCGCGCACTGAGGTGAGATAGTCGGGCGGCGTCTCGTCGCCGAGGCCGTCGCGTTCGTTGACAACAGTCCAAAGCACGCCGGTCGTCGGCTCCCAGGCAAGGCCCACGGGATTGCGCAGGCCGGCCGCAAAGATGCGATGCGTGCCGGCGACGAGATCGAGCTCGTAGACCGCGGCGCGACCTTGCTCGACCTCCATGCCCATCTCGGCGATGTTGCTGAGTGAACCGACGCCGGCATAGAGCTTCTTGCCGTCGGGACTGGCGAGCAGACTGCGCGTCCAGTGGCCGGCGGGCTTGAATGTTGTCAGCCGCTTGCCCGGTGCTGTGATGCGGTCGGCATCGGCAACGTAAGGAAAAGCCATCACGCCGTCGGTGTTGCCGACGCAGAAAGTGTCGCCGACCAGCGCCATGCCGAACGGCTGGCTGAGGTTCTCCATGAACGTGCCGCGCACTTCGGCGACTCCGTCGCCGTCCTTGTCGCGCAACAGCGTGATGCGGTTGGCGGAGACGCCGAGCGCGGCGGCGCGCCGCATCGTCGCCTGCATCGCATAGTGGAACACGCTGCGCGGGGCGCCCGCGATCTGCGTTGCCTCCGCGATCAGCACGTCGCCATTGGGCAGCACCTCGATCCAGCGCGGATGGTCGAGACCGGTCGCGAACGCATCGACCTTGAGCCCGGGTGCAGCGATCGGCTTCTGTCCGTCGCGCCAGCCGCGTGCGGTCGGCATCTTCAAGGTGGGGATCGCGCCTTGCGGTTTCGCTTCGGGAATGGCGGGCTTCTCGCCCCAGGCCGGCGCGGGGTCGGTGCCCGTCATCTTGCGCCATTGCAGCGCGATGCCGCCGATGAAGGCGACGAACTGCGCGAAGATGCTGGAAAACGTCATGACAAGCCCCCGGTTGCGCGCGCATCCAACTGGCTGACGGGGCCGACGTCAACCTGTGCGGAGCTCAGCACGGGCCTATTCCCGTGGAATGGCAGCCGATCGAATTTGCATGGGACAGGTCGCGGCGTCGGCCCGGAGATCAACGGCCGATCTGCCGCTCCAGCCGTCGTGCCGCGCGAAAATCATCCAAGTGACGGATGTTCGGCGCCAGCGCCGCTTCCCTGGAGAGCAGATGATAGACCCGCGCCACCGTGCGCTGCTTCTGCTTCGTACGCCCGGGGGGCAGCGCCCGCGCCGTGCGGACGGCGGCGATCGCGTGGGCGCGAAAATAATCGTAGGCGTCCGACATGGCTCGATGCTCTGCGGCCGTTGACAGATGTCGAGGGCTAACGGACCAGCAGAGGTGTGGTTCCTTGGCGAGTCGGATCGTGCACTCGTGCCCCGGACGCAGCGCAGCGCGTCCGGACAGGAGAGTGACGCCCTCACCGCGGCGACGTGAACGGAATGATCATCGGAACGCGACGGCAATAGGCTCCATAGGCGTCCTCGCCGAGCTCCTTCGAGAGGAACACCTCTTCCATCCGGCCCTTCTGCCACATACCGAGCGAGATCAGGATCGCGCCGAGGATCGTCGTCACCAAGCCGATCGCAACGCCGGTCACCAGCATGCCGAAGATTAGGCCGGTGTAGATCGGGTGGCGGACGATACCGTAAGGGCCGGTGTCAATGACGCGGTGGTCTTCCTTCTGGGTGATGGTGTTGGACCAGAATTTTCCGAGATGCAGCCGCCCCCACCATGCGAAAGCGATGCCGGCGACGGAGAGGACCGCAGCGATGATGATGCCGGTGTTGCCGAGCACCCAAAGCGGCTTCCAGCCCATGGCTTCCGCAATGAACGGCGTGTACAGGATGCCGCCAACCAGGATCGGCAGGCGATAGCGCTGCGACTCCAGCGTCATGACCTGCTTCTTGGTCTGCCCCTGCCAGAACGAGGCGCCGACCCAGCTGACCAGAAAAGCGAGCCAGATCAGGGCGAGCAGTTGCGTCGGCCAGGTCGTGGTCCAGCCACCCCAGGCGACAGAGAGAAGCTTGCTGAAATCGAAAGACATGAAGGTTCTTTGCGTTTGAAGCGGCGTCAGCTCGCGCGCGAGGACAGCGCGTGATGCTTGAGGGCGCCGGAGGGCTGCTGGCCGTTGCGGGCGAGCAGGTGGGTGATGGTTTCGCGCAAGACGGGCTCGATCGGACGCGGCGAATAGCCGAGTTCGGTACGGGCTTTGCCGATCGAAAGATCGCTCGCGGCGAGCGCGATCCGCACGCCCTCGGCGGTGCCGTTGGGCGGCCGGCGCGTGATGTGGTCGGCGATGTATTCGAGCATGATCGCGGAGAGCTCGGCGATCTTGCCGGGTACGACGACGGGAAATTGCCGGCGTCCGCTCATCGTCGACATCATGCGCAGGATCTCGCCGAGCGGGACGCAGTCGCCGCCGAGGATGTAGCGCTGCCCGAGGCGGCCGCGTTCCATGGTCAGGACCAGGCCCATGGCGACGTCGCGGACGTCGACCAGATTGACCAGGAAGTTGAGGTGCGGCTGCACCTTCTTCTGCAGGAAGTACCAGAGCATCGCGGTCGGCGGTGTGAGATGTTGGTCGGCGGCGCCGATCGGCATGGTCGGCGTGCCGATCACCAGCGGGAAGCCCGCTTCTGCCGCTTTGGCGGCATGATGCTCGGCGAGCGATTTCGACCGGGTGTAGGCGCCGGGCATTGCCTCGGCCGGCTGCAGCGCCTCTTCGGCGGGAACGCCCTTGAGGTCGGAATAGGGGAACAGGATCGATTCGGTCGAGCAATGCAGGAAGCGCGAGACGCCGCGCTTCATCGCCGCCGCCAGCACGATCTCGGTGCCGCGGCAATTGACCTCGTGAAAGTCCTGCTTGTTGGCGACCCACATGCCGGGCAGGCCGGCGAGGTGATAGACCTGATCGCAGCCGGCGATCGCCGCATCGACCGCGGCACAGTCCAGCACCGAGCCGTGGACGTGCTCGACATCCGCGTTCGCCGCGCTCGGCACACGGACATCGAGAACGCGGACCCGCTGCCCACGGGCGCGGAGCGCTTCTACGAGGTGATGTCCGATGAAGCCACTGCCACCGGTAACCAGGACGAGAGCCATGCAGTAGGTTGCTGTTTCGCTTCGAGCGTTATCGGGTTGAAAGGGAATTGGCCGGAAGAGGCGCCAGAATCGCGGCAAGGTCGCGACGGAAACCCAGTGCAATGAATAATTTTGCCATGACGAACATCGGTCCAAGCAAAAGATGCGAGGGGAACGTGAACAACGAGGCCTCGCGCCCCTCAAAAACCTTGTGGCCGATGGCCTGTGCGGCGAGGCCGAGCACCACCAGCGTGGCGAAAATCGCCCACATCGTCGCGGTGCCGACTTGCGCCGCGATGGTCGTCGCAACCGAAAACAGCACGACGGAGACGGCCAGAATGCCGAGCCCGAGCGCCGCGTCGAGCAGCAGCCAATAAATCAAGACCGGAACAGCCAGGACCACCGCCAGGCTGACGTTGAATCCGAACAGCGGAAGCTTGACCAGCGTCAGCGGCAGCACGGCGCCGGTGAACAGCAGCAGGATGCCGACCACATGCATCGCCGTGTTGCGGGGATCGCGATGGTACTCGACATAAACGGCAAGTTGGCGCTGGAAAAAGCCACCCATTTCGGTCTCATGCAGCACGGGGTCGGGAAGGGCGAATAGAGGCTATAGCACTGGACCGAGCGGTGCACAAACCGGCACTTTTGTCGCGTGAAACCGTGCGCGCGCGCCCGGGACAGGCTGCAAAATAATCCGCACTTCAAG
This sequence comes from Bradyrhizobium sp. IC4060, assembly GCF_020193715.1. NCBI lineage: Bacteria > Pseudomonadati > Pseudomonadota > Alphaproteobacteria > Hyphomicrobiales > Nitrobacteraceae > Bradyrhizobium > Bradyrhizobium sp. IC4060. Next base: position 158,967 of record NZ_JADYVJ010000002.1, read on the forward strand.
GGGTTCCGTCAGCCGCGGAGCCGCCTTCGCTCAGCGCTTCTTGGCGGGCTTTTTCGCCGCAGGCGCTGGCGTCGCAGCCGGACGCGTCTCTTCCGGCAGCTTGGCATAAGTCAGGATCTGCAACTGGCCGTTGACGGCGGAGGTCGGCTTGGCCCGATCGAGAAACTGCTCCTCGCCGAGGCCGATCGGATGCAGCCGCTTGGTCGAGATCTTGAAGGTGTTCACCAGGACGTCACGGATCGCATCGGCCCGGCGCTGACTCAGGATCGCATTGGCCTCGCGCGTCTTCGAATTGGATTCCACGTGGCCGACGATCAGGAAAGTGTAGGGCAGCAGCGAGGAATGAACCAGCGCGTCCGCAATGCGGCCAACGGTCTGGTAGGACGCCGGCTGGATGATCGGCGTGTCGGCGTCGAACTGGATCTGCGCATTGAAGGCGGGCAGCTTGGCGAGCTCCGGCGCGATCAGCGGCCGGTTCACCGGCCCCGGATCGTTCTTGATCCTGGTCTTGGCGCGCTCCATCACCTGCTGCTTCAGCGCGGGCAGGTCAACCTCGGCGGCCTCTTCGAAATGGTTCAGCTTCGCGACAATGTCGTCGCGGGTCGGCGCCGCCGTCTGCGCGCCGGCGGGGCCCGCGAGCAAAGCGAGCCCCAGCGCCAAGCCCAGTCCTGCGGTAGCGAGCCCGTTCGCGCGCATCAGCGATACCCCGCGTCGTCAACGGCCTTCAGGCAGTTGTTGCTGATGCCCTTGGGCGTCGAGACCAGGCACGGGATCGACTTGCTGGTCTCCTTGGTCGAGCCGCCGCAGATTTTGACGATCTCGCGCTGGCAGGCGTTCGCTACCGTCACGCGCGCGGCGACGCGCTTCTGGATGGCGTCGAACACGCCGAGATAGTCGCTCGTGCATTGCGGCGAGAGCACGTCGCGATTGCGCGACAGGCATTCCTTCAGCCGGTTCGAATCCGGGTTGACGCCGCGGCAATTGGCGACGATTTCCGCCCCGCAGCTCGCCGCCAGCTTGCCGATCGAATCGCCAAAGTTCATGGTCTCCGCCGCCGCAAGCGACGGCATCCCCAATGCAAGCAAGATCAATGTGACGGAGCCCCGGACCATGGGTTGCATCTGATACGGGGAAGTCCGCGGCGGTCAAGGGGCGTTCGGGCGAGAACTGTCGAGAGTTGCGCAGTGCGGCGAACAATCCTCACTCGGCGTCGATGCGGGGCGGCCATTCGATCAGGACGGCCGTGTGGTTCCTGACATCCTCGGCAAACGCCGGATCGGCCTTGAGCTCGTCCAGCGTCCGTGGCGGGGGCAGCTGGCGACCGTCCGCGATCAGCTCCTGCGCATAGAATGCGAGCGCCTCGGGCGCATTCTCCAGGGCTTCGTCGACGTCGTCGCCGCCAGAGATGCAACCGGGCAGGTCCGGGAACCACAAGCTCACGGTTTCGTCCGGCTCGGCGTCCTCGATGATGGCAACGTACTGAGCCATATCGGGTCTCACGCCCGCTGCACGAAACTGTCCACGACCTTCTTCTCGCCGGCCTTGTCGAAGGCGATGGTGAGCTTGTTGCCGTCGATCTTGGTGACGCGGCCATAGCCGAATTTCTGGTGGAAGACGCGGTCTTCCAGCGAGAATTCGGACGTCGTGCCGGTCGATTTGGCGACCAGCTCGCCTTCGATCGTCAGGGGCCCGCGCCGGCGCGAGGCGAAGCTGCCGAAATCGGGGCCGGATGACGAGGAGGTCGAGAACGTCGCGGCCTCTTCCTCGAAGCCGCCGCTTCGGCCGCCGCCGCGATTCCGGTTGGCCTGGGCGCGCTGCCAGCCCGGCGTCGAATAGCTGGAGCCGAACGCCTCCATGTCGTCGAAGCGCGAGGCGCCGTAGCCGCCGCTGCCGCCCCATCCGGAGCCGCCTTTGGATTCCGTGATCTCGACATTGGCCGCCGGCAATTCGTCGAGGAAGCGCGACGGAATCGTGGTCGACCAGGTGCCATGGATCCGGCGATTGGTCGCGAAATAGATCTTTGCGCGGCGGCGGGCGCGGGTCAGACCGACATGGCCGAGCCGCCGCTCTTCTTCCAGGCCGGCGCGGCCCTGTTCGTCCAAGGTGCGCTGGCTCGGGAACAGGCCTTCCTCCCAGCCGGGCAGGAACACGTTGTCGAATTCGAGCCCCTTGGCCGAATGCAGCGTCATCAGCGACACCGCGTCGTCCTCGGCGCCACCCTCGCGGTCCATCACCAGCGAGATGTGCTCCAGGAACCCTTGCAGGTTCTCGAACTCCTCCATCGAGCGCACCAGCTCTTTCAGGTTCTCCAGCCGTCCCGCGGCGTCCGCCGAGCGGTCCTTCTGCCACATCTCGGTATAGCCGCTCTCGTCGAGCACGATCTGGGCGAGATCGGTGTGCGCGGTGACCTCGCGCTGGGCACGCCAGCGGTCGAACTGCATGATGAGATCGCGAAGCGAGCCGCGCGCCTTCGGCTTCAGCTCGTCGGTCTCGACGACGGCGCGCGCCGCCTCGAACAGGGGAATGCGGCGCTTGCGGGCGTGATCGTGCAGCATCTGCACGGTGGCATCGCCAAGCCCGCGCTTCGGCGTATTGACGATACGCTCGAAGGCGAGATCGTCGGCCGGCGAATTGATGACGCGCAAATAGGCCAGCGCGTCGCGGATTTCGGCGCGCTCGTAGAAGCGCGGGCCGCCGATGACGCGGTAGGGCAGGCCGAGCGTGACGAAGCGGTCTTCGAACTCGCGCATCTGGTAGGAGGCGCGCACGAGAATGGCGATCTCGTTGAGCTTCTCGCCCTGGCGCTGCAGCTGCTCGATCTCCTCGCCGATGCCGCGGGCTTCCTCTTCCGAATCCCATGAGCCCGTGACGGTGACCTTCTCGCCGTCCTGGTCCTCGGTGCGCAGCGTCTTGCCGAGCCGGCCTTCATTGTGCGCGATCAGGTGCGAGGCGGCGGCGAGGATGTGACCCGTCGAGCGATAGTTGCGCTCCAGGCGAATGACCTTGGCGCCGGGGAAATCGTGCTCGAAACGCAGGATGTTGTCGACCTCGGCGCCGCGCCAGCCATAGATCGACTGGTCGTCGTCACCGACGCAGCAGATGTTTTTGGTCTTCTCCTTCTCCCCGCTTGCGGGGAGAAGGCCGGGATGAGGGGGAGTCTCCACGAGCTCGGTGTTTGGAGAGGCCCCCTCACCCGCATCGCTTCGCGATGCCACCTCTCCCCGCAAGCGGGGAGAGGTGGCAGAAGGCGCCTGCGACAGCAGCCGCAGCCACAGATATTGTGCGACGTTCGTATCCTGGTACTCGTCGACCAGGATGAACTTGAAGCGCTGCTGGTACTGCCTGAGGATATCCGGGTGCTCGCGGAAGATGCGGATGTTCTCCAGCAGGAGATCGCCGAAGTCGGCCGCGTTCAGGATCTTCAGCCGTTCCTGGTAGCTCGCATAGAGTTTGCCGCCCTTACCATTGGCGAATATCGCGGCCTCACCCGACGGCACCTGCGCTGGGCTCAGGCCGCGGTTCTTCCAGCCGTCGATCAGGCCAGCCAGCATCCGCGCCGGCCAGCGTTTCTCGTCGATGTTCTCGGCCTGCAGCAGCTGCTTGAGCAGCCGGACCTGGTCGTCGACGTCGAGCACGGTGAAGTTCGACTTGAGCTGCGCCAGCTCGGCATGGATGCGCAGGATGCGGCCGCCGATGGAGTGGAAGGTGCCGAGCCATGGCATGCCTTCGACGGCGTGGCCGAGCATTTGGCCGAGCCGGTGCTTCATCTCGCGCGCGGCCTTGTTGGTGAAGGTCACCGACAGGATTTCGGCCGGGCGGGCGCGGCCCTGGCTCAAGATGTGCGCGATGCGCGTGGTCAGGACGCGGGTCTTGCCGGTGCCGGCGCCGGCCAGCACCAGGACCGGGCCGTCCAGCGTCTCCACTGCCTCGCGCTGCTCCGGATTGAGCCCGGCGAGGTATTTCGGGCCCACCGAGGCGCGCGCACGCGCGGCGATGCCGCCGGCTGCGGGCTGGTGGTCGGGTACGGCTGTGATCTTGCTCGGCTCGGTCATGCGAATCATCGGCCCCACGATGGCACCGCGGGGTGGTGGAAGGGAGCCTTCTTAACAGGGATTGGTGCCTATATGGGGCGCCGGGCCGGGTTTTCCACGTGCGCGGCAGGCCGATTTGTTCCAGCTGAGCCAGCGAATTTCGCTCCCGCCGGGACCGGAACTATCGTTCTCGCGTCGAGATTGTCAGGACAGGTGGCGCGGCCAGCCGCGTCGATCGCAGACAACATCAAGACGAGGGTTTGACCATGCTAGGCTGGGTTGTGACGTTTCTGGTTATCGCACTGATCGCCGGCATCCTGGGCTTCGGCGGCGTCGCCGGCGCTTCGATCGAGATCGCCAAGATCATCTTCTTCATCGCAGTCGTTCTGTTCCTGGTCTCGGCCGTCGTCGGCCTCGCCCGCGGCCGCAACAGAATATAGCTGCGATGTTCACCTCTCTCCGACGGGGAGAGGTGAACCACAGGCGGCAGACGGCGCCTGAGCCACTAACGCTTCGAGGGCATCGCCACGCTCCGGCCGATGCCCTCGGGTCGCGTCAAGGCGCTGTGGGACTTGGCAACTCCAGCAATGCGCTGCTGGATGTCGGTCGGAAAAGGCGCGACGCGCCGCGCATTCATGTCCATGTGCAGTGACATGTTCTCGGACGTCGCCGACAGCCAGCCCTCGGTGCCGTGCCGCATCTCCTCGAATGTGTGCAGCCGCTTGTCATCGGCGTCGAGCAGCCAGACTAAGATCTGCACGGGATCGCCGAGATGGATCTCCCGCAAATAGCGCACGTGGCATTCGGCGGTGAAGGTCGAGCCGTGGCGCTCTGTCTTGTAGACCGGGCCAATCCCGAGCTCGAGCCAGAACTCGTCGATCGCCCGATCGAACATCACGTTGTAATAGGCCATGTTGAGATGGCCGTTATAGTCGATCCATTGCGGCTCGACCTGCATGATCGAGGAGCGAAACGGCTCTGCGTTCGGCGCTGTGGCGGCGGTCTCCGGCATGTGTCCTTCCCAAGCTATGCGTCGGTCCCTTGACTTGACCGGTTATATGTCCTTTGCCACGGTCTCTTCTCGTCGGGAGGAATTCCGTGGGTACGACCATCACCAATAATCCGCCGCGGCCGGAGCCGAAAGCCCTCGCAAGCGCGCTGGAGCAGCTTGCCGCGCGCTTCGGCAACCGCCTCATCACCTCGCAGGCCGTGCGCGAGCAGCACGGCCATACCACCACCTGGATCCCCAACCAGCCGCCTGATGGCGTGGTGATGGCGCAGGAGACCGCCGACATCCAGGACGTGGTGCGGATCTGCGCGAGACATCGCGTGCCCGTCATTCCCTTCGGCACCGGCACCTCGTTGGAGGGGCAGGTCAACGCGCCCGCGGGGGGCATCTCGATCGACCTGCGCGACATGAACAAGGTGCTGGCGGTGCATGCCGAAGACCTCGACTGCGTGATCCAGCCCGGCGTCACCCGCAAGGCGCTGAACGAGCATCTGCGCGACCAGGGCCTGTTCTTCCCGATCGATCCCGGCGCGGATGCCTCGCTCGGCGGCATGGCCTCGACCCGCGCCTCCGGCACCAATGCGGTGCGCTACGGCACCATGCGCGACAGCGTGCTGGCGCTGAAAGTGGTGCGCGGCGACGGCGAGATCATCACCACGGGCACGCGCGCCAAGAAATCGTCCGCCGGCTACGACCTGACGCATCTGTTCGTCGGCGCCGAAGGCACGCTCGGCATCATCTCCGAGCTGACCATTCGCCTGCGCGGCATCCCCGAGACGATCGCGGCCGGTGCGGTGTCGTTCGAGACCGTCCACGGCGCCTGCCAGGCCGTGATCCTGGCGATCCAGACCGGCATTCCCGTCGCGCGCATCGAGCTGCTCAATGCCGCGCAGGTCAAGGCCTGCAACGCCTATTCCAAGCTGACGCTGCCGGAGACGCCGCTTCTGCTGATGGAATTCCACGGCAGCGAGATCGAGGTCGCCGAGCAATCCAAGGCGTTCGGCGAGATCGCGAGGGACTGCGGCGGCGGCGATTTCTCCTGGACCACCAAGCCGGAGGACCGCACCAAGCTGTGGCAGGCTCGGCACGATGCTTATTGGTCGGTGAAGGCGCTGCGGCCCGGCGACAGCATCGGCGTGGTCGCGACCGACGTCTGCGTGCCGATCTCGCGGCTCGCCGACTGCGTCAGCGAGACCGAGGAGGATCTCAAGCGCCTCAATTTGCTGTCGCCGATCGTCGGCCATGTCGGTGACGGCAATTTCCACTGCTCGCTCGTGTGCGACACCAACGACGCCGACGAGATGGCGCGCGGCGAGGAGTTCATGCATCGTCTGGTCGAGCGTGCGCAGGCCATGGACGGCACCTGCACCGGCGAACACGGCATCGGCCAAGGCAAGCAGAAGTATCTCGAGGCCGAGCTCGGCCCCGAGGCGCTCGATGCGATGCGGGCGCTGAAGCAGGCACTCGATCCGCTCAACATCTTCAATCCCGGCAAGATCGTGCCGGAGGCATAAGGCTGCGCCCTCCGGAACCGGGAACTTTCGGCAATCCTGCCGGTTCCAATTCCCGCCAATTTCCGATGCTCAATGGCAGGGCTTTGCGCGGGAGGGTGCGATGGTGCGACCGGTCATGGGAATTGCCGCGGTGGCCTTTGCCTGCATGCTTGCGGGGGCCGCGTTCGCGAAGGGCGGACACGGCGGCGGCCATGGAGGTGGGCATGGCGGCGGGCGCGGCGGCGGTCACCACGGCGGCCATTTCCGCGGCCACGGCGGCGGGCATGCGCATGGCGGGCATCATCGCGCCACGCGGTTCACAACCGGCGCCCGGCGTGGCGGCCCGAGCTTCGGCCAGATCCGCAATGCCGCGATACGGCCGGCGAACTTCCGCAACGCCTGGAAAGCCAGCGCCTTCCGCAACGGCCGGCTGATCAGCAATCCGGCGGCCCGCGCGCAGATTGCCGCGGCGGCGGCACTCGCCGGCTGGAGCGGTGCAAGCAGCGGATGGTGGCAACATCCCGGCGGCGGCTACGGTTGGGTCGGGCCGCTGTTCTGGCCGTTCGCCTATAACGATCTCTACGATTACACGATCTGGGGCGACGGGCTCGGCTTCTGGGGCTACGGCTATCCGGACATCTATGCCGGCATTTTCGGCCCCTATGGCTATGATCGCCTGTCGGCCTATCTGCCGCAGCAGCCGCAGGGACGGCGGCGGGCGCGCAGCGCGCCGCTCGATCAGCTCTGCGGCAGCGATCGCCGCGCCATCGTCGGCCTGCCGATCGATCAGATCGCAGCCGCGGTGCAGCCGACGGCTGCGCAAGGCGCCGCTCTCGATGCGCTCGGCAACGCCTCGATCGACGCGGCTGCGCTGATCCGCACCTCCTGTCCGACGCAGGCCGCAGCGACGGCGCCCGGCCGGCTCGCCGCCATGCAGCAGCGGGTCGAGGCGATGCAGAAGGCCGTCGATCTGGTCCAGCCTGCGCTGGACCAGTTCTATGGTTCGCTCAACGACGAGCAGAAGGCGCGCTTCAATGCGCTTGCCGACGATCAACGTCGTGCCGCGGCATCGAACAATGCGGGCGGATCGTCGGTGCAGACTTGCAGCCCGTCCGCCGCGTTCGATTGGCCCGGCGCCACGATCGAAGAACGGCTTCGTCCGAACGACACTCAGCGCGCGGCACTCCAGGTGCTCCAGGACACCAGCGCTAAAGTTAGCACATCGCTCAAGGCGTCCTGCGAGCCCAATGAGGTGATGACACCGCCGGCCCGCATGGCCGCGATCCGCAAGCGTCTCGATGTCATTCTGGACGGAATCAAGTCGGTCCGTGCGGCGCTCGATGATTTCTACGCCACGCTCAACGACGAGCAGAAGGCCCAGTTCGAGGCGATCGGCCCGCGCCGCATGTCCTGAACGCCGCGAGCAATTGAAGACCATTGGTGGGGCAATGAAGTGGTTCGCGAGGCGAGAGCCGGCAGACGTCTGGGACGAGCCGATCGGGGGGCCGCTCGGCGACATCGACGCAGCCGACCGGATTCGCAACATCTGCCAGGCTGCGCGGGCGATCGCCGAAGCCGCCGGCGCTTCGGCGCCGACCAGCACGCGCGAGCGCTATGAGCGCGCAGCCCGCGCTGCCATGGAGATCGCGATGAAGATCTCCGACGATCTGATGCGCGACGACGCCGTGCGCCGCATCGTGGACCTCTGCATGAAGGCTGAGGACATCAAGACGGCGCAGATCTTGTCGCGTGCGATCCAGGCAGGCTGGATTCGAGAAGCCGTGCTCCGGGACCATCCGGCCCTGTCGCAATGAGTTCGGCTCGCGCGATTGGCGCGAGCCGAATGTTGCTGGTGACGGACCGGCTCAGTATCTGCGGTAGCCACCGCTGTTATGGTCGCCGCCGCGGCCGCCCATTCCCATGCCGAGGCCGATCCCCACGCCGATGCCGATGCCCTGCATCACGGCCTCCGGCGGCGGGCCGCGATCCGGCGGCGGCGCGCGCTCGTAGACCACTTGCTCGGACGGCGGCCGTCGCTTGGGCGGCGTCTCGACCACCTTGCGCTTCGGCGGGGTCTCGTCGACGCGCTTCTTGATCACGGGCGGGACCGGCGTTGCCGGGGTCGCGGGCGTCGAGCACGGGCAGGTCGGCGCCATCGCGACCGCGACGGGCGTCGCCGCGGCGGCCACGGGCACGGTGTAGTTGCGGTTCTGCACGCGCAGCAGCAGCCGGCGCGCGGTTGCCGCGAGATCGCTGTTGTCCCAGTTCGCGAGGTATGCCTCGAACGAGGCGCGGGTGTTGATGGCGGTGGCACGCTCCCACGCCAGCATCTGGCGACGCCGCTCCAGCACGGTGCGAAGGCGCGGCGTGCGGGTGTCCTGGGCATACAGCTCGATATAGGCCTGATACGCCTCCACGGTGTCCTCGGTGATCACGAGCTCATAGGCGACCATGGCCGGCTTGCCCTGCAATGTCTTGCGCCAGTCCGCGACGCTGCGCGTGCCGCCGGCGAGCGCCATGGCGGATGCGCCGGGAATAGCGGGCGTGCTGCCGCCGCTCTCGCCGAAGAACCTGAAATCGGTGGTCAGCGAGGAGCTTTCCCAGGGGATCTGCCGGCCGTCGGTCGACTGCGCCACCGCGACGCGGATGCGCTTGAACATCTCCTCGATCGGCAGGTTCGGCTGCTTGGCGACCGTCAGCACGGCTGTCGTATAGGGGCTGTCGAGGCCGTTGCCGTCCTCGGCCTCGGCGCCGGGCGAGGTCGAATAGGAGATGAACGAGCCGGGCGCGCCGGCCTTGGTATCGACGATCGCAAGGCCGTGGCCGGCGCCGCTGAGCGCGGGGAACGGGTTGTTGCGGCAGGCATCGAGCATGAAGATGCGCGCCCGCGTCGGCAGCGCGCCGAGCGTGTTGAGCATGTCGTTCAGCCGCACGCCCTGCAGCGGGATGTCGGCCTCGCGCTTGGGGTCGAGATCGACAGGCACCAGATAGTTCTCGCCGTCGATCTGAAGGCCGTGGCCGGCATAGAACACCAGCGCGACGGTGTCGGGGCCGCTGGCACTGACCTTGCCGGCGAAGTCCGAGATCGCCGCGCGCATCTCGGTCTGCGCCAGATTGGCCGCCGTGGTGACGGTGAAGCCGGCACTGCCGAGCAGCTCCGTCATGCCCTTGGCGTCGTTGGCGGCGTTCGGCAGCTCCGGCACGGTGCGATAGGCCGATTGGCCGATCACCAGCGCAAGCCGCGCCTCAGCGGCCGCGTCCGTGGGCGTCATCAACTGGGTGAGTGCGAGAAGACCGGACGCAAGAAGCAAATTCGAAAAGACTGGACGGCGCATGATGTCACCTCCAACGGCAATGCGCACGATGATGGCACCTTTTCTAAGTCCGCGCCATGAGGGCGTCTGTGCGCTGGATCACGCAGGGGCCGCGGCAAAATGGGGCAGGGTATCTGCCGGAGCCGTCCTTGTGCTAGACCTTTCGACCGCGCTGCCGCGGCATTCGGCCAGTGAAGGAGTCTTGTCGTGAAGGTCCTGCTCGCGCACACCCCAGAGATGCGGCGCAATTATTACGGCGATCGCAGCCTGAACGGCCTGCGGGCGGCCGCCGAGGTGATTCTGCACGAGAAGGATGAGCCGCTGGACGCCGCCGGCTTGGTGCGCGCTGCGAAGGATGCCGACATCATCGTCGCCGACCGCATGACTGAAGGGCGCGGCGAGATCTTTGCGCAATTGCCGCGTCTGCGGGCCTTCGTCCGCTGCGCCGTCGACATCCGCAACGTCGACGTGGATGCGGCCTCGCAAGCCGGCGTGCTCGTGACCCGCGCCGGGCCCGGCTTCGTGCAGGCCGTGGCCGAGCTCGCGCTCGGCTTCATGGTCGACCTCTCCCGCGGCGTGTCGCGGACCACCGCAGATTACCAGGCAGGCCGCAAGCCGGAAGCACGGATGGGCCGCCAGCTCGCCGGCAGCCGGATCGGCATCATCGGCTACGGCAGCATCGGGCGCTACCTCGCCGAGATCGCAAAAGTGCTGCGCATGGAGGTATTGATCTCCGATCCCTTCGTAACCGTCAGCGATGCCGCGATCCGGCAGGTCGGTCTCGACGAGCTCCTCGCCGCATCGGACTATGTCGTCTGCCTCGCCATCGCCAACGAGCAGACCGAAAACCTGATCGGGGAGGCGGCGCTGGCGCGCATGCAGAAGCACGCCGTCTTCATCAATCTCTCGCGCGGCAATCTGGTCGACGAGGCCGCATTGGCAGGCGCGCTGCGTGAGGGCCGCATCGCCGGCGCCGCCATGGATGTCGGCCGCGCGCCGGACCAGATGCCGACGCCCGATCTTGCCAAGCTGCCGAACGTCATCGCCACGCCCCACGTCGGCGGCCTGACGCCGCAGGCCATCGAATACCAGTCGCTGGAGACGGTGCGACAGGTCGAGGCCATCGCGAGGGGAGAAATCCCGCAAGGCGCCGTCAACGCCGATCGCTGGACGCGGCGGCCGTGAAGGGTCTTAGAGCCGGTCCACCGCCTTGAACGTCCCGTCCTTCTGGATCACGGTCAGGAACACCTTCGGCGGCGTGTCGAGCATGCGTGTGCCGACGGTGACGATGCTGCCGCTGATGTCGAAACGGCCGGTATCGTTGATGGCGCGCAGCAGGCTGGCGCGGGTCGGATTAGGGCCGGCCTTTTCCAGCGCCGCGGCCGCAAGCCGGCCGGACAGATAGCCTTCCAGCGACACGAAATCCGGTGTCAGCGTCGGGTCGAACGCCTTCTGGGCCGCCTGGTAGTCGGCGACGAGCTTGAGCGAGCGGTCCCAGGGAAACGGCACCACCTGCGAGACGATGACGCCGTCGCCCTCAGGGCCGAGTTCCGCGGCGAGCGCAACGGCGCCGACGAAGGAGATGTTGACGAAGGTTGGACGAGCGCCGCTGCGGCGGGCGAGCTTGATGAACTCCGCGCACGGACCATAGGTCCCGACCATGACGATGGCTTCTGGGTCGGCGCGCTTGATCATGCGCCAGGCCTGGCCGACCGCGCGGGTGTTGCGCTCGTAAGTGCCCTCGGCGGCGAGCTCGAGCCCGCGCTTGGCGAGCGCCCGCTTCACGCCGACAAGCCCGTCGCGGCCGAAGGAATCGTCCTGGTAGAAGATGCCGATGCGGGTGAACTTGCGATCCTCGGTGAGATGCTTGATCCAGGCCTCCGCCTCCGCGCCGTAGCTGGCGCGGATGTTGACGACGTTCGGAAGCTCGAGATCGCGCAGGAACTCGGCGCCGGTGAACGGGCCGATGAAGGGCACGTTCCTGGAGCTGGTGATCGGTATCGTTGCCATCGCGGTCGGCGTGCCCACCGCACCGATCAGCGCGAACACCTTGTCGTCGTCGATCAAATGCAGCGTCTGCGCCACCGAACGGTCGGGGTCGTAGCCGTCGTCGCGGCTGATGAGCTGGAGCTTGCGGCCATGAATGCCGCCCTTGGCATTGGCCTCGGTGAATGCGGCGACGATGCCTTGCCGCATGCGCTGTCCCAGCGCGGAGGACGGGCCTTCCAGCGCCGCGGCCTGGCCGAACAGGATTGCATCCTCGCTGATGCCGGCCTCGTTGCCCCTCGCAACCAGCGTGGTCGCGGCCAGAAGCGCGATGGTCAGAACGACGGATATCGCTGATCGAATTCGATGCATCGGGAGGCTTGCCGGATCCTTGAAAGAAACCTTGCGCAACATAGCCTTGCGAGGCTGAATAGCTCGCTAAGCGCCACGGCGCAGAGAGGCCGTATTACACCGGGGAAAACCGGCAACTTATGTCGAGAAAGCCGGGATCGCTCGTGCACTTCGTTAACTAATTTCCGCATTGCGGTACGACTGGTTTCCGAAATTGTGCACTTCTTAACCGCCGTCTTGTTCCGATAGCGGCACTGGCACCTCAACCAGAGGTTCGGTTCGTCGCGGACAGGGGACGGCGGCTTCAAGATGGGCGGTCGCGATCAGAACGATCAGGATCGGAGACGTAGAGGCGGATGGTGGCGTGCCGCGCCGCTGCTCGGGCTCTATCGTCCTGCGCTCGTCGCGGTCGGCGTCGGCCTGCTGTTCTCGATCGTGGGCGCTGCCGCCGTCGCGCGGTGGGAAGATCGCGTCAACAGGATCGAGTTCGAGAACGCAGCCGAGACCCAGGCGATCGTCCTGCAGAACGGCATGAACGAGTACATATCGAGACTTCTCGCGCTGCGCACGTTGTTCGAATCGACCAACGAAGAAGTCACCCGCAGCGAATTCGAGACCTTCAGCGCCCGCCTGTTCGAGCGTCACCCCGGCATGCTGCGCATCTCCTGGTTGCCGCGGATCAACCGCAAGGAGCGCGCGGATTACGAGGCCGCGGCGATCCGGGACGGTGTGTCGAGCTATCACATCAAGGCGCTGCAGGGCGAGAGCTTCGTCATCGCGCCGCAGAGTGACGAATATTTTCCGGTGTTCTACTCGACGCAGCCGAAGACCTCGTCGGTTTACGGCATGGACTACACGACCGTTCCGGAGCGACGGGCGGTGCTGGAGCGCGCGCGCGACAACGATCGCGTCGCAGCCATGCGCACGCGCCTGTTCGGGCCGAAGGACAGCGACCGGTCGTCCTATGTCCTCGTCGTCGTTCCCGTCTACGCCAAGGGAACCTCGCGCGAGGAGATCGCGGACCGGCGCCGCAATATCGCCGGCGTCGTGGTCGGCGTCTTCGACCTACCGCTGCTGATCCAGTCTATCCGCGTGACCACCGGAGCCAGCCCCGCGGTCAGCATGACGGTCTTCCAGCCGTACACGGCGCAGATCGTCAGCCTCGAGCAGATGCTGCCGGATTATGCGTCGGCCGCCTCGGCGCTGCGGTCGATGCGGGACATCGCGCGGACCCTGCACTGGTCGGGCAGTCTCAAGATCGGCGACACCGATTGGCAGGTGCGGGCGGTTCCGACCGCCGGCGGTCCGCTGGCGACGACTTACGACCGCGCGGTTGCGGTCCTCGTCGTCGGCATGCTGCTGACGCTGTCGCTGTCGACCTATCTGATGCTCGCCAGCCGCAATTCGCGGCGGCTGTCGCTGGCGAACCGGCGCGTGCTCGAGCTTGCCCAGACCGACATCCTCACGGGATTGCCGAACCGCGCCTTTTTCCTCACCCGGCTCGACGAGATGAACGGCAAGTTGAGCGTGAGGGGCGAGCCCTTCGCGATCCTGATGCTCGACCTCGATCGCTTCAAGAACGTCAACGATTCCCTCGGCCACGCGGCCGGCGATGCGCTGCTGCGCCAGGTGGCGCAGCGGCTGAAATCCGCGCTGCGCGCCAACGACGTGCTGGCGCGGCTCGGCGGCGACGAATTTGCCATCATCCAGCAAGCCGGCGAGGACCAGCGCGCCTGCTCGACCGATCTGGCGGCGCGGATCGCCAAGCTCGTAAGCGAGCCGTTCCTGCTGCCCGGACACCGCGTCGAGATCGGCACCAGCATCGGCATCGCGATCGCGCCGGATCATGGCAGCGGTCAGGAGCAGCTCCTGAAGAAAGCGGATCTCGCGCTCTACCGTTCGAAATCGGCCGGCCGCAACTGCTTCACCGTTTATGATGAGGCGATGTCGGCCGAGCTGGAGGCCCGCAATACGCTGGAAGGAGATCTGCGCGACGCCATCGCGCGCTGCCAGCTGGAGGTGCACTATCAGCCGTTCGTCGACGCCCTCAGCGGCGAACGACGCGGCTTCGAGGCGCTGGTGCGCTGGCGGCATCCGACGCGCGGCCTGATCCCTCCGGACCAGTTCATTGCGCTTGCGGAGGAGACCGGGCTGATCGTGCCGCTCGGCGAATTCGTGCTGCGGCGCGCCTGCGCGGACGCAGCCGGCTGGCCTGCCGATCTCATGATCGCCGTCAATCTTTCGCCGATCCAGTTCAAGGAAGCCGAGCTGTTCGACATGATCTGCGCGGCGCTCGCCGATTCCGGCCTGCCGCCGCAGCGGCTCGAGATCGAGATCACGGAATCCGTGCTGCTGGAGCGCGGCAGCGAGAATCATGCCTTCATGGAGCGGCTGAAGCAGCTCGGGGTCGAGCTCGCGCTCGATGATTTCGGCACCGGCTATTCCTCGCTCAGCTACCTGACCGCGTTCCCGTTCGACAAGATCAAGATCGACAAGTCGTTCATTCGCAATCTGACGCAGCAGCCGCGCTCTTCCGCCATCATCTCCTCGATCGTGACGCTGGCGCGCGGACTGGACATGTCGGTCACGGCCGAAGGCGTCGAGACGCGCGAGGAGTTCGACCGGCTGAAGGCGCTCGGCGTCAATTTCGCGCAAGGCTATCTGTTCGGCCGGCCGCATCCGATCGAGCGGATCCTGTTCGACGCGCCGGTCAAATCCTCACGGCTCGACGCCGCCTGAGCGCGCCCGAGGCATGCGCGAAAAGCGCTTGACCCGGACATCCCCGGATGGTCCGAAGAACCGTCTAGGGATGAAACAAGCATACAACATGCGGCTTCCGTTCTTCTACGGCTGGATCGTCGTCGCCGTGACCTTCGTCACCATGGCGATCGGCGTCAACGCGCGCACCGCCTTTTCGCTGTTCTTTCCACCCATCATCTCCGAGTTCGGCTGGGAGCGCGGCGTCACGGCGGGCGCCTTCTCCTTCGGCTTCTTGGTGTCGGGCGTGGTCAGCCCGCTGATCGGCCGCCTGATGGACCGCGCGGGTCCGCGCGCGGTGATGGAGCTCGGGGTCGTGCTGATGGGCGGCGGCCTTTTGCTGGCGCCGCTGACCAGCGCGCCGTGGCACCTCTATGTCACCATCGGCGTCATGGTCGGTGCCGGCAGCGTCTGTCTCGGCTATTCCGGCCAGTCGCTGTTCCTGCCGAACTGGTTCATCCGCAAGCGCGGCTTCGCCATCGGCATCGCTTTCGCCGGCGTCGGTATCGGCTCGGTGACGCTGCTGCCATGGGTGCAGCACATGATCGAGCAGACCGGCTGGCGCACCGCCTGCACCGCGATGGGCCTGCTCGTCCTGATCGCGCTGGCGCCGATCAACCTGCTGCTGCACAAGCGCCCGGAGGACATCGGGCTCCAGCCGGACGGCGATGCCGCCCCCGCCGCAGGCGCGGCAAGCCCGGTCTCCAACGTCGTCGATCACGTCTGGGTCAACACCGACTGGACGCTGCGGCGCGCCGTCGCGACCGCGCGGTTCTGGTGGATCGGGCTCGGCTATTTCTGCGGCCTGTACATCTGGTATGCGGTGCAGGTGCACCAGACCAAATTCCTGCTCGATGTCGGCTTCAGCCCCGGCGTTGCGGTGTGGGCGCTCGGAATGGTCAGCCTGCTCGGCATTCCCGGCCAGATCGTGCTGGGGCACGTCTCCGACCGCATCGGCAGGGAGTGGGTGTGGGCGATCAGCTGTGCGGGTTTCGTCGTCTGCTTCGCCGCGCTGATCGCGCTGAAATATCAGGCTTCGCTCTGGCTGGTTTATCTGATGGTGTTCACGCAAGGCGCGCTCGGCTACGGCCTCACCTCGATCATGGGCGCGGTGGTGTTCGAGATATTCCAAGGCAGGCACCAGGGCAGCATCTTCGGCACGATCATGCTCGCGGCGCTGGCGGGCGGTGCGGCCGGACCGTGGCTGACCGGCGTTCTCTATGATCGCGCCGGCGACTACACGCTGGCTTTCGCCCTCGCCATGGCCGTGAGCGGGGTGTCGGCGCTCGCGATCTGGCGCGCGGCGCCGGGCAAGGTGCGGGCCGTGGCCGGCCGGCTGCACAAGCTCAAAACGGCATCCGAATAGGTCCAGAGCGCTTCAAGATACCTTCGGCGTTTTCGCGAAGCGTTAATCATGCCGTCTCTTGGCGCGGCGCGACGGAACTGCAAAAACGTCTTGGACACCATCGGAGCATTAACCTCTCGCCGATTGCCGCATTTCCCGATGCCGCTGGTCCCGACGATGTCCGCCTCCGATCACCTTGCGACAGAAACTCCTGACGTGCTGCGCGCCGCGCTCGAGCGCGCCGACGACGGCATCGTCATCGTCGATGAGGCGCATCGCATCACCCACTTCAACCCCGCCGCGGAGCGGATCTGGAAGCTCGCCGCCGCCGAGGTGCTCGGCCGCGATGCCGCCGTCCTCACCCTCAAATGTCTAAGCGCCGGTGCGACCGCGGATTTCCGCGACGAGATCAGCCTCGCGCGGCACGACGGCAGCCGTATCAAGGCGCAGATCGCGATGTCGTCGGCGACGGTCGACGGCGCGACCCATCACATCGTGTTCGCGCGCGACGTCACCCTCGATGCCGAACGCCGCGCCAGGATCGCACTTCTCCACGCGGTCTCCGACCAGACCAACCGCGTGGTGATCATCACCGACGTCGAGCAGAACATCGTCTACGTCAATTCCGCGTTCACGGCGCTGTTCGGCTATACCAGCGAGGAGGCCGAAGGCCGCCGCGCGGGCGAGCTCATTGCCGGCCGCCACACCGATCGCAAGGCGATTGCGAAGCTCGTCAAGCGGCTGATGCATGGCGGCCAGCGCGACGAGGCCGAGGTGCTCGTCTACGACAGGGATGGTGAGGAGATCTGGGTCTCTGCCCGGATCGACGCCTTCCGCGACAAGAAAGGCCGGGTCAAGCACATCTTTGCGCTGCTCGAGGACATCACCGAATCCCGGCAGCTGCGCTCGCTGCAGCAACTAATCATGGCGGCGCTCGCCGACGAGGCGCCGATCACCGAGATTGCCGATCGGCTGTGCCGCCGCGTCGAGCAGATCGCGCCCGGCGTCGTCTGCTCGCTGCTGCACGTCGATGCCGCCGGCTTGCTCCATCCGCTGGGCGGCCCGAGCTTGCCCGAGGACTATTCCCGTTCGCTCGACGGCATCGCGATCGGTCCCGAGGTCGGCACGTGCGGAACCGGAGCCTTCTACGGCATTCCGGTTCTGGTCGCCGACATCGATGCCGATCCGCGCTGGCAGCCCTACAAGGCGCGGCCGCTCGAAGTGGGCTTGCGCGCCTGCTGGTCGACGCCGATCAAGGCCAAGGACGGCCGGGTCATCGGCACCTTCGGTTTCTATTATCGCGAACCGCGGGCGCCGAGCCGATGGCACCGCCAGATCGTCGATGCCTGCGTCAACCTCGGCGCGTTCGCGATCGAGCGCAAGGAGGCGCGCGCCGAAATCGCGCGGCTCGCCTATCACGACATGCTCACCGGCCTGCCGAACCGCGCGCAGCTGCGCCACCTGATCACGACCGCGATCAATGCCTGTCCGACCGGAGGCCATGTCGCGCTCGCCTTCCTTGACGTCGATCATTTCAAGGACGTCAACGACACGCTCGGCCACGCCGCCGGCGACGAGCTCTTGATCCTGCTCGCGCAGCGCCTGCGCGAGCAGATCGGTCCCGACGACATGCTGGGACGGCTCGGCGGCGACGAGTTCGTCATCCTGCTGCCGCAACGCAATGCCGAGGCCGCTGAGCGCATCGCGGCCGGGATCACCGAGGCCCTGTCCGCACCGTTGCGGCTCGGATCGAAGCTGATGCCGATGTCCGCCAGCATCGGAATCAGCCTCTATCCCGATCACGCCACCGACATCGACACATTGATGCAGCAGGCGGACGCCGCCATGTACATGGCCAAGCAGGCCGGACGCTCGACGCATCGCCTCTTCAGTGCCGAGATGAACGTGCTCGCGGAGCAGCGGCTGGCGCTGATCGCGGCGTTGCGCCGCGCCGTCGCGGAAGGTGTGCTGAGCCTCAGCTATCAGCCGCAGATTCGCAGCTGCGACGGCGCGATCCACGGCGTCGAGGCGCTCGCGCGCTGGCGCGATGCCGTGCTCGGCGACGTCTCGCCGGCAAAGTTCATCCCGCTCGCCGAGGAATGCGGGCTGATCGAGCAGATCGGCATGTGGTCCGTGCGCGAGGCCTGCCGTCAGATGGCGAGCTGGCGCCGCGCCGGGCTCAACATCCGCTGCGTCTCGGTCAATCTGTCGCCGATCAATTTCCGCAACGTCACGCTGGCCGCGCGGCTCAAGGACATCCTGGCCGAGCACGATCTGCCGCCGGATGCGCTGATGCTGGAGATCACCGAAGGCGCGTTCATGCAGGACGGCGCCGCGGCGCTGGAGACGATGAACGCGATCCGCGAGCTCGGCGTCGGCCTTTCGGTGGACGATTTCGGCACCGGCTATTCCAGCCTCAGCCGGCTTGCGCATCTGCCGATCCGCGAGCTCAAGATCGACCGCAGTTTCATGCGCGACATCGAGCAGAACGCGGGGGCGCTCGCGATTGCCACCGCCGTGGTCCGCGTCGGCCAGGGCCTCGGCATGAGCGTGGTCGCCGAGGGGGTTGAGACCGAAGGGCAGCGCAACACGCTGGCCGAGCTCGGCTGCGACATCGTCCAGGGCTTCCTCTACGCGCCGCCCCTGCCGCCGGTCGCCTTCGAGCGCTGGCTGATCGAGCATTGCGCCGAGCAGGCGAGGGCGATGCTGGGGCGGCTGGACCTTGTGGCGGACAAGGTTGCTGTGAAGCAGTCGGCCTAGCCGCCGTTGAGCAATATTGCGGGACGCTAGGAACGCATCAGCGACCGGCGGCTTGGTCCTCCGCCGGGAGCACGCGCCGTGTCCTGTTTGCAAACTGCACGGGCCCAATGAAAAGATCGGAAAGCAGCGCCACCGCACCAGCGGCAGGGTTTCGACCTTCGCAACCGCAGCTCAAGGCCATCGCGGCCTGGATGGCTTGTCAGAGCGACAGGCTCAGCCTGTCCGAGGCAATCGGCCGCTTGGTGGAACTGGGGCTTGCGGTGAGCGCGGATCCGGATCGCCAGAAGCAGCGCGCTCGCAGGATGGCCGGCGATACGATCGATCGGATGGGCGACACGACGACGACGGCGGAGGATAGGGCAATTCGAAAGCGCGATCTGCTCGATGGACCCAAGGAGTTCGATCGGGTACGAATAGATCGGTCCAGGCGCAGCAAGCCGATCCCGGAATAGGGCGGACAACAAAGCCGCCGGCACCGGCGGACTTCGAATCACCAGCGATAGGAGGACGAGCAATGCGACGGCATTCCCAATCGCGTGCAGCGACCGAGGCGAACAAGCTCTTCAGGCAGACCGCGACGAAGCCCGCGACCGACTATGAGAAGGCAGAACGGGCCTTCCACACAAATCGGGAGCGGCTGAAGGCCGAACGGCTGGCGAGGGAGGCTGAACGGCGAAGCCGGTCCGAGAGGACGAGTTAGTGTCGCAGTTCTACTTTGATATCTGGGATGGTGAAGCGCTCGTCGTGGACGAAGAAGGTCTCGATTTGGCCAGCCGGCGGGCCGCGGAGATCGAGGCGGCGCTGTCTCTTGCCGACATTGCCAAGCAGCGCGAGCCGCTCGCCAGCAGCGACGGCCTCGCCATCAATGTTCGGGATGCGGATGGCCCTGTTCTGACAGCGACATTCGTCTACGGAAAAGTCAGATCAATCAACTGAGTTCGCAAGAGCGCTCGCGCACACGTGTATCGCTAGAGCATCGAAAGCACGACAATCCCTTCCTCGAGCTCTCCTGAAGCCAGGCGCGCCCGCGCCATGCGCTCGAACTCCGTGCGATGCTTCTGCAGATAGCTGAAGGCCTGCTTCTGCGTGTTGAATGTCGTTGCAAGCCGGCACATCTGCCGATTTGCGCCGGACGCGAGAAAGAATGTGATGGTTCCGTGATCTGGCTTTATGCGAGGCACGATCTGCACTCTCCGGCCTGGGATCGGCACTTCAGATTTCGCCGGCGGCGTTGAAGACGGCTATCGCGCCAACTTCCTTGTCCGCTTCTTGAGCTTAGGCACCGGCAAAGTCGATTGAAGAGCTTCATCGGCCGCTTCCCTCGCCTGGCGCGCCTCTCGGAGCCGCGCCATGTTCTTGCGAACCTCGATGGCTTGCCTTTCCACGTCCGCCAATGCCCGCGCGCCCTCTTCAGCGGCCAGGCGCTTGCGATCGGAACGCGCAATGCTTTCGGGTGACGGCTCTGCCGGCCTCTTGCTGCTCATCGTTCACCCGATCCGCAAAGACTAAACCCGCTCAATCCTGGGATTGAGCGGGCAATGCAACCGTTTCAGTACATCCGTGAAACGGCGCAACGATCTCAAGCCAGCGAGAGGTTCTCGGCGCTGGCTTTGCCTCGCATCTTGTCGGTCTTGATCTCGAAATTGACCTTTTGGCCTTCGCCAAGACCGGCAAGCCCAGCCCTTTCAACGGCGCTGATGTGAACGAACACATCGTTGCCACCGTCGTTTGGCTGGATGAAACCGAAGCCTTTTTGGCCGTTAAACCACTTGACTGTACCTGTCGTCACTTTTCTTCTCCAAAGCGCGCGAGCGCATCCCGCGCGACAATCGCGCGGTTACCTTCAACTTCGTCGATGTCTTTGGAAAAGGAGCCCGCGGGCGCATTCAACAAGGCACAGCGGCTAATCGAACAACTTCAATATATACAACTTTCGCGCATTTGCAAGGAGCGAAGCCAGTTTGTTTGCTGCGATGCGCTTCTTCTGTTCCGCGGCGCTTGTCCATCGATCTGCGAGAAAGGCGTTATCGATTGACAGCGCAGCACCACAATGGTCACGTGGCGCCACCAAGCTGTTCGCTGTGACAAGCAGATCGGCTCGTCCGAAGCCGTGACCAATGTCGCGGCCATCCATCCTCACACATCGCAATGAAGCTCCTGCGCAATTGGCTGCCTTGCAGGACGTGTCGCATTCGCAGCCCGAGCCAGGAGGATTCAATTTGCACGTACTCGTCAGAGACAACAATGTTGAGCAGGCACTGCGCGTTCTCAAGAAGAAGATGCAGCGCGAGGGCGTCTTCAGGGAAATGAAGCAGCGAAGGTCCTACGAAAAGCCGTCGGAGAGAAAGACCCGCGAGAAGTCCGAGGCCATTCGCCGCGCCCGCAAGCTCGCGCGCAAGCAGGCGATCAGGGAGGGATTGCTGCCCGCGCCACCGAAAAAGAAGCCTTTCGAACGCAAGCCGCCCTTGCCGGAGATCAAGGCAAGGCCGGAGTAGCAACGATCTGCTTTCCGGTCGCAGGCTATTTTGCTTGGGGCCGAGATCCTATCGCCTGAAATCGATGCCTCGCAGCACGATGCCCGGCGGGGTACCTTCGAATTCTGTGGCGCGATACTTGTTCGCAGCGCATGCTTCGATGCGATCCCGTAGACGAGCGAATTGGGCTTCCCGCTGCTCGGGCCTGACTTGCGGGCCCTGCTCGAGACCGTCCATCGCGGAGGTCGAAATCGCGCAAGGAATCTCCCGGGCGCCGTCATGCATCGAGAACCGCACGATCATCCGCTCGTATTCATGGCCGATAAAGCGGCCGCTCGTCAGTGTCATGTCCTACTCCATTGCACGTCGGCTTCCTGGCTCGCGCCGGCATGCGCATAGAATACAGGCGGCCGTCGCTCGGCTCAGCCGTCCCCGGACAGCCGTGCGAAATCATCGAACAGCGCCGACACCAGCGCGCGGTGGCGCGTGTCCTCTGCCGGAAGACTTGCAGCATAGAGGTTGAGCAGATGGCGCGCCTTCACCGCGGCTTCCTGCCAGGAAGCCGCGGGCACCGTCATCATGCGGTGCTCGAGATCGGCCTCGCGCTCGCGCAGCTCCCGGGCATGGGCCTCGACCTCGCCCAACGCGCGGCGCAGGTCGGTGGCCTTTTGCGCGGCCATGCCACGGTGCTTGTCGAGATCGACGGGCCGGTCATTCACTGGCGATGCTCGCGTCCGCTGCTTGCGCGTCAGCAAGATCGACAGAGCCGATCGACAATACCTCCATGGTACCGCGCGCGCCTTCGGCGGGCACGGTGATCATCGTGGCAATCCGGCGATAGGCGGCGAAAGACAAGCCGTCGATCGTCTCCTCATCCGTGACGACCTCGTAAGCGCCCGCCGGCAAGGTGCGCGCTATGCCGCGGATTTGGAACGGATGTCTGAAGATGACGGTCTCTCGCCGCGAGCGGATGGTCATGCACGCTGCCTTTCGCAAGTGAAGCCCCACCGGTGCCGGCTGCTGCGACCATGCGCCTTTGGCGCGGCAATAGCCAGCACTATCGTCTGCGCACCAACGAACGCTAGTTGCCACGGTGCGAGGCTAGCCGGCGACGCATTTACTGCTCGCTATTGGTTCGGCGTGAGCGTAGGCTCGTTGTCATCACCGCGCTTCTCAACGGCATCGACCGGTGACTGAGGGTCACGTGTGCTCCCGCCGAGGCTTCGCAGGAGCGTTCGATGTCGCGTGTCCGCATCTCGGAATGGATCGTGCCGCCGGTGATCGTTCCGCTGTTTCTTCTGCTTCTCGTGTGCGCCGCTGCGGTGCTCAATGGCTAGGACAACACGCGTGCCGTATCTGGTCAGTGGCACCAACGAATACGGCAGTTCCAATCTCGGCCGTGGAACTGCGACGGTCGCGCTACGTCTCGCGGAAAAGCTGCTGCGCGAGGGCTACATGGACGTCAGGGTCTGCACCCCGCGCGGCCGTGTCCTGCAGCCGAATGAATTCGACGAACTCAAACCAGCAAGGGAGAGCGACATGGCCAAGGGCCAGCAACGCGGCAACCGCGAAGCCAAGAAGCCGAAAAAGGAAAAGGCCAAGGTGATCGCCGCGGCTCCGTCCCGCAAGGAAGCCGCCTGGCAACCGGATTTCGGACCTGCAAAGAAGAAGTAGTGCAGCCCGCTAGTTCGATGCCAGTCCCGTCCTCCGCCGCAAATCCGTGATCGCGCGCAGAAAGCTGTCGGCGGGTGTCGTCTCGGGGTCGATCAGCCGGTGCAGGCGAAAGCCGTCTTCCAGCGCGAGCACGACGGAGGCGATCCAGGGCGGGTTCAGATTGACGTTGCGCCCGTTGCTCTTCGATGTCGCCTCGATGATGTCGGCGACCAGCTTGCGCCGCGCGCGCAGGCGTTTGGCGAGCTCCGGGCGGCGCTTTTCGGCCCGCGCCACGAACAGGATCATCTCCATGTGCAGCAGGGGCGAGCGGCCGAGCGGATCCTGGCGGCTGCGATCCATCGTCTTCAGCGCCGCGATGAAATCGTCGAGATTGTCGTGCTGCGCCAGGATGTCCATGTTGCGCCGGATCGACTGCGCGACATGGTCCTCGAGCATGGCGATGATCAATTCGTCCTTGCTCTTGAAGTTCGAATAGAACGCGCCGCGGGTGAAGCCCGCCGCCGCCGCGATCGCCTCGATGCTGGCGCCGCCGATGCCGTCCGCCTCGAACACGCGCGCGGCCGCCTCGAACAGCGCCTCGCGCGTGTCGTCCCTGGTCGGCCTGGTTCTCACCCTTGACATCGGCGCAGCTTAGGGCAGAATGCAACTCGATACAACAATGTATCGAGTTGATAATTTACAGGGATGGTTACGCCGGGCGGTGGGCAGCCTTGCGTATGCGTGTCGTGCGGCAATCGATCCGAGGTCACCATGAACGAGCAAGTGCAACCCGCTGGCGGACCGCTGTTCAACCCGCTCTCGCCGGATTTCATCCGCGATCCCTATCCGCACTATGAACGGCTGCGCACGGTCGATCCGATCCACGTGACGCCGTTCGGCCAGTACGTCGCCAGCCGGCACGCCGAGGTCAGTCTCGTGCTGCGTGACAAGCGCTTCGGCAAGGATTTCGTCGAACGGACCACGCGCCGCTACGGCCCGGAGATCATGAAGGAGCCGGTGTTTCGCAGCATGAGCTACTGGATGCTGCAAGCCGATCCGCCGGACCACACCCGCCTGCGCGGCCTCGTCGTGAAGGCCTTCACCGCCCGTCGCGTCGAGGACATGCGGCCGCGGATCCAGGAGATCGTCGACCAGGCGATCGATGCCGTGATCGAGCGCGGCCACATGGACCTGATCGAGGATTTCGCCTTCCGCCTGCCCGTCACCATCATCTGCGACATGCTCGGCATCCCCGAGGAGCATCGCGAAGTGTTCTACAAGAGCTCGCGCGACGGCGGACGGCTGCTCGACCCCGTGCCGCTCTCGCCGGAGGAGATCCGCCAGGGCAACGCCGCCAACCTGATGGCGCAGATGTATTTCCAGCAGCTGTTCGAGCTGCGCCGCAAGAATCCCGGCGACGACCTCATCACCCAGCTGGTGCAGGCCGAGGAGGACGGCAACAAGCTCACCAACGAGGAGCTGACCGCCAACATCATCCTGCTGTTCGGCGCAGGCCACGAGACCACGGTCAACCTGATCGGCAACGGCCTGCTCGCGCTCCACCGCAACCCGGATCAGCTTGCGCTCCTGAAAGCGAAACCGGAGCTGATGACGAACGCGATCGAGGAGTTCCTGCGCTATGATTCCTCGGTCCAGATGACCGGGCGCGTCACGCTGGAGGAGATCGAGGACCTCGGCGGCGTGACGATCCCCAAGGGCGAGACCGTGCTGTGCCTGCTCGGCTCGGCCAACCGCGATGGCGCGGTCTACCCCGACAGGCCCGACCGGCTGGACGTCACCCGGGCGAACGTCAAGCCGCTGTCGTTCGGCGGCGGCATCCATTTCTGCCTGGGGGCCCAATTGGCGCGGATCGAGGCCGAGATCGCCATCGCCACGCTGCTGCGGCGGCTGCCGGATTTGCGCATCGACGACATCGAGACCCCGGAATGGCGGCCGACCTTCGTGCTGCGCGGGCTGAGGCGGCTGCCGGCGAGCTGGTGAGGGGGCGCTCAGCGTTAACCTCCGCGCGCAACAGTCGCTGTGACTTCGCCATACTTCCCCCTATATAAGGGGCTGTTCCGGCGCGCCTGAGGCTCTCAGCTTCGGCCCAGGCCGGTTTGGCCGAGGGGAGACCCGTGCAGACGACGCTGCTCGGATTGGCGATTGCCTTCATCATTGCGCTGCTGGCCGCGCTGATCGGGCCTTACTACATCGACTGGAACCAGTTCAGGCCCCAGTTCGAGGCGGAGGCCGGCAAGATCATCGGCGTGCCGGTGCGGGTGGCGGGCGAGCTCGATGCGCGGCTGTTGCCGGCGCCGACGCTGCGGCTGCGCGGCGTCACCTTCGGCGGCAACAACGATCTCGGCCGCCTGCGCGCCGACAAGCTCGATGTCGAGTTCAGCCTCGGCTCCCTGATGCGCGGCGAATGGCGCGCCACCGAGCTTTCGGTCGGCGGCATGGCGGTCGATCTTGGTCTGGACGCGCGCGGACGGGTCGATTTGCCCTCCACCGCGAGCGGCACCTTCAACCTGGCCTCCCTCGCCATCGAGCGGCTGAACCTCACCGGCCGCATCGCCTTGCACGATGCCGCCAGCCGCTCGACGCTGGAATTGAACGACATCGCCTTCTCCGGCGACGTGCGCTCGCTCGCAGGCTCGGTGCGGGGCGATGGCAGCTTCACCGCGCGCGGCGTGCGCTACCCGTTCCGCGTCTCCTCCGGCCCCAGCGCCGACGGCAGCGCCACCCGTCTCCACCTCAACATCGATCCCGGCGAGCGCGCCATCCTCGCCGATCTCGAGGGCGTGCTCGCCTTCGACAATCGCCAGCCGAAATTCGAGGGCGCGCTGACCCTCGCCGTGCCCGCGGCCAGGAAGGCGGGCGAGGCGGGACCGACGCCCTGGAAGCTGGCGACCAGGCTCAAGGCCGATCCGGCCGGTGCGAAATTCGAGCAGATCGACGCGAGCTTCGGCCCGGAGGACACCGCGCTGAAGCTCGGCGGCGTCGGCGATCTCAGGTTTGGCGCATCGCCCTTGCTGCGCGCGGTGCTGTCGGCGCGGCAGGTCGATGCCGACAGGCTGACCGCCAAGGACGATGCCGATCCGCAGCGCGTCCTGCCGGCGCTGCGCGCAGGGCTGGCGGCGATCCCGCAGGTGCCGATCCCTGCCCAGATCGAGTTCAATGCCGATCAGATCATGCTCGGCGGCCGTCCTCTTCAGAACATCGCGACCGAGCTTGCGACCGACGGCCGGTCCTGGACCTTCCGGCGGCTGGAGCTGCGCGCGCCCGGCATGACGCAGGTCTCGCTCAATGGCGCGGCTCCCGGCGCCGACAGTTTCAGCGGCCGGCTCAGCGTTGAATCCCCGGATCCCGACACGCTGGTGGCCTGGCTGCAGGGCCGCAGCGAGATCACCCGCCGCAGCACGCGGCCGCTGCGTCTCGCGGGCGACGTCACCATCGCAGCCAATCATCTCGCCATCGACAGGCTGAAGGCCGACATCGATGGCGGCGCGATCGAAGGCCGCATCGTCTTCGTGCAGACAGGCGCGAGCAACGGCTCGCGGATCGATGCGGACCTCAGGGCCGACCGGCTCGACCTCGATGCCGCCGCGAGCTTCGTGCGCGCGCTGGCGGGGCCGCAAGGCGAATGGCCGGAAGAGGCAAAGCTCTCGCTCGATATTGGCCGCGCGATCTCCGCCGGCCAGGAGCTGCGGCCGTTCGCAGCCAGGCTCGCCTACAGCCCGGCGTCGCTGTCGCTGGAGCAGCTGCGCTTCGGCCAGGGCGGCGGCGTGACCTCGGAGGCGAGCGGCAGCTTCGACCGCACCAACACGACCGGCAAGCTCGCGCTGAAATCCTCGGCCAATTCGCTGCGCGAGCTCACAGCGCTGGTCGAGCCGTTTGCGCCCGCGCTGCGCGCGCGCCTCGATGCGCTTCCGTCCTTGCCCGGCGCGACCCGTCTCAAGCTCGATCTCAGCCTCGACAAGAACGCCGAGCATGCCGATCGCAGCAATGCCCGCTTCGTGCTCGACCTCGACGCACCGCAGCTCAAGACCACGGCGACCCTGGCCGCGCAGACGCCGGCGGCCGCCATCGGCGGTATCGACCTCGAACGCCTGCGCAACAGCGACTTCACGCTGGACGCGAAGGTCGCGGCGCCGCAGGCCGGCGCCTTGTTGGCACTGCTGGGGCTCGACCGCATCGTGGCCGCGGGCGAGGGCGCCTCGCAATTCGAAGGACGGTTGAGCGGAGCCTGGCGCCGTCCCTCGCAATTGAACGCAAAGCTCAGCGGCGGCGGGCTCGATGCCGACGCGCAAGGCAGCGTCGAATGGTCGGAGTCCAAACCGTCCGAACCCAAATCGTTCGAGCCCAAATCGTTCGAACCGAAGGCGAGCGTGAACTTGCGCGTGCGCAACGCCAATCTGGCGCCGCTGCTCGGGACCAGCCCGGCCGGCAAGTCGGCGCAGAACGTCAGCCTGTCCTCCCGCGTCACGCTCTCCGGCAATCGCCTGACCTTCGGCGATCTCGACGGCAATGCCGCGGGCTCGCATCTGCGCGGCCATGTTTCGGTGACGCTCGATCAGGACAAGAGCATCGACGGCGAGGTCGGTCTCGACTCGCTCGATCTGGCGCCGGCGCTCGCAATCGCCGTCGGCGCAGCCGGTCGTGAGTCCGGCGAGCCGCTCAGCGCAGGATTGGTCAGCGGCTGGCGCGGCCGCATCGCCTTCCAGGCCTTACGCGGAACGTTGCCCGGCGGCATCGAGCTGCGCCCCTTCGGCGGCACGATCCGGAGCGACGGCCAGTCGCTCGCATTCGATGCGCTCAAGGGCGGCGTCGGCGGCGGCGACATGTCCGCAAGCCTGGACGCGCGCAATGGCGCGGGTGGGCTTGCGCTGAACGCGCGCATCGAGCTCAGCAACGTCGATGCGGCGGCGCTGCGCTATCGCGACCTTGCCCTGCCCAAGGGGCGCGCCTCGGTGCAGATGGCGCTGACCAGCCAGGGCCGCAGCGTCGCGGCCTTGACCGGTGCGCTCGCCGGCAACGGCACGGTGACGCTCGAATCCGCCGAGATCGCCGGCCTCAATCCGCGTGCGTTCGAGATCGCCATCCGCGCCAGCGACGGCGGCCAGGTCAATGACGACAACCGGCTGCGGCAGCTCGTCGAGCCCGCGCTGTCGGCGGGGCGCATCGCGGTGCCCTCGGCGCAGATTCCGTTCACGATCCGCGACGGCCGCCTGCGCATCGGCGCAACGCCGCTGGAAGCGAAGAACGCCCGCGCCATCGTCTCCGGCGGCTACGACATTCCGGCGGACCAAGCCGACATCCGCGCCAGCCTGACGCCGATCATGACCGGGCTTTCCGGCGCCCCGCCCGAGATCCAGCTCTTTGCGGCAGGCCCGCCCGACAGGCTGAGCCGTACCATCGACCTCGCACCGCTGTCGTCATGGCTTGCGGTGCGCACGATCGATCGCGAGACGCGGCGGCTCGACGCCATCGAGCGCGGCGAGCCGCCGCCGGCCACCGCTGCGCTGCCGACGCTGGTGTCCCCGGAGATAGCGACCGAGCAGGCGCCACCCAACGTGCCGCTGCCGGGCCAGGACCCGCGCCGCGCGCCGGCAAAGCCCAGGGTGGCGCCGACCCCGAAAGCTCCGCAGGCCGCGCCCGCCGCGCCAAGCCCCTCACTGACAAGCCCTTCACTGACGAGCCCGCCGCTCGCGAGCCAGCAGCTCGCGCCGCTCCCTCCGGCCATCGACGTGAAGCCCGCCCCGGGCCCGCCGCCCGCCAAGCCCAGGCCGAAGCCGCCGCTTGTGCTGACGCCGCAGAATCCGTAGACGGCGCTATCTAATGCGCTCCGTTGCCGATGCTCGTCATGCCCGGGCTTGTCCCGGGCATCCACGTTCTTTGTGCCATGCGGCAAGGCGTGGATGGCCGGGACAAGCCCGGCCATGACGCGGAGAGGTTTCAGTGCCCAAAGCTTCTCGGCTCTTGCACAACAGTAAATCCATTCCGTCGCATTTGACGGAATTTTCGTCGGCAAAACTGATTTGCCGACTTTACTGAATTCTCGCGTTTCATCTCTAGCGTGGGTTCCCAGAGGAATTCGGCGTCGCGCCGCGAGCGGCGGGACGGCTCGCCAAGGGCTGCCAAGAACTGGGGTGATCGAGATGAACGGGGCGAAATCGCTTCTGCAGGATCTGGACGACGCGATCGCGCGCGGCACCGACGAAAGCCGGGCGCGTGCATTGTGGCATGCGACCGACATCCTGATCACCGGCCGCTACAGCGACGACGAGATCAGCATGTTCGGCGAGGTGATCGGCCGGCTCGCCGACGAGATCGAGGTGGCTGCGCGCGCGCAGCTCTCCGAAGTGATGTCGGCCTGCGATCACGCCCCGCTCAACGTCATCGAAAGGCTCGCCCTCGACGACGAGATCGCGGTTGCCGGTCCCGTGCTGCGCGATTCCAACCGCATCGACGAGAAGATGCTGGTCCAGAGCGCCATGACCAAGGGCCAGGCGCATCTGCTGGCGATCTCGCAGCGCCAGTCGATCGGCGAAGCCGTGACCGACGTGCTGGTCAAGCGCGGCAACCAGGAGGTCGTGACCTCGGTCGCCAGGAACGAGGGCGCGCGGTTCTCCGGCTCGGGCCTCTTGCACATGGTCCGCCGCGCCGAGGGCGATTCGATCCTTGCCGAGCAGCTCGGCCTGCGCAAGGACGTGCCGCGCCACATCTTCCAGCAGCTGATCGCGAAAGCCTCCGAAGACGTCCGCCGCCGGCTCGAGACCGAGCGGCCCGAGATGATGTCGCAGATCCAGAGCTCGGTCACCGAGGTCACCGGCGATCTCCAGTCCAAGTTCGGCCCGTCCTCGCGCAGCTATTTCGTCGCCAAGCGCGTGGTCACGACGCAGTATCGCCAGGGCAATCTCAACCAGGACTCGATCTCGAATTATGCCCGCCAGCACCGCTTCGACGAGGTCCAGATCGGCCTGTCGCTGCTGTCGGCGCTGCCGGTCGACGTGATCGAGCGCGCGTTGATGGACCGTAACCGCGAGATGATCCTGGTGCTGTGCAAGGCGCTCGACTTCTCCTGGGACACCACGATGTCGCTGTTGTTCCTCGGCGCCAAGGATCATCTGATCACGGCGCGCGAGCTCCAGGACAACGAGCGCGAGTACGGCCGGCTCAAGATCGAGACCTCACGCAGCATTCTGAAGTTCTACCAGTCGCGCAAGACCGGCGCGGGTGCCGATGCGGGCCGTCAGCCCGAACTTCAAGTCCACTGACAGGTCCACTGAGGAGAGGGGAGTACCTGCAATGTTACCTCAATTCGGCACCGCCGTTCGCAAGAAGAATCTCGCCAATGTCGGCGCCACCGATCTCGGCGGCGCAGCTTCGGACAAGGCCTCGGTGGACGCCGCCTGGCTCGTGCTGGAAGCCGCCAACGACCTCGGTGATCACGCCGCGGTGGACGCCTGCCGCCGCGTCATCGACGCCGAGCTGAACGGCACGGCGGCCCGCAGCGCCGATATCGATCTCGTGCTGGGATATTTCCGGTAAGGCTCCTGAGATCGCGCTCGGAGTTGAGCGCAGCGAAGTCCGGAGGGACTCTCAGCACGAGTTGGAGCGTTTGGCGCCTGCATCGCGCCGAAGACCTGACTTCGCCGCGGCCAGGGCTGCGGCGAGCTCGTCGATGTGATAGGGCTTGGGCAGGATCTCGATACCCGCGCTCTCCGCTTCATGGACCGAGGCTTCGGCATATCCGCTGGTCAGCAATATCGGTATGTCGCTTCGTCTCTTCCTGACCTCGCGCGCAAGCTCGACCCCGTTCATGCCGCCCGGCATCATGATGTCGGAGAAGATCAGATCGATGGGACGGCCGTCCGCCAGGGCACCGAGCGCTGCTGCGGCACTGGAAGCGCGTGTGACCTCGTAGCCGAGCTGACCGAGCATCTCGCTGACCAGCGCGGCAACCTCGTTATCGTCCTCCACCAGCAGGATCTGGCCCTGATTGCTCTTTTTCGGGCGCACCCTGGTGAGGTCGATGAGGTGTCGCTCGTCGGAGGGAGTCTCGAAGGATCGCGGCAGGTACAGCTCGATGCTCGTGCCTCGGCCGACCTTCGATTGAATTCGCACCGTGCCCCGCGACTGCGTCGCAAATCCATGGACCTGTGCGAGCCCCAGTCCAGACCCCTTGCCGACGTCTTTGGTCGTGAAGAACGGCTCGAACACCCGCGACATGATCTCCGGGGGCATGCCGACACCGGTGTCGACGACGGACAAGCGGACATAGTCGCCGGCGATCTCCCCATCGTTCAGGTCGGGTAGATTTTCGCCGCGCACGATGATCGTGCCGCCATTGGGCATGGCGTCGCGGGCGTTGACGGCCAGGTTGAGAATGACCAGCTCGAGCTCGCCGGGATCGACCTCCACCGGCCAAAGCTGCTCCGGAAAGTCGAATTCGACATGGACGTCGCCCCTGAGACTGCGATCGAGCAGTTCACGCATGCCGCCGATCTGCGCGGCGACGTCGACAGGCTCCGGCCGGAGTTTCTGCCGCCGTGAGAATGCCAGAAGCTGCTTGGTCAGGCTCGCTCCGCGCTGCGCCGCCTGGATCATCCCGTCCATCAGGCGGCGGCGCCGGGTCGGATCGGTCTGGCGTTCGAGCATGTCGAGGCCGCCGGAAATCACCATCAAGAGATTGTTGAAGTCATGCGCGACGCCGCCGGTGAGCTGGCCGATGGCCTCGATTTTCTGAGCCTGCCGAAGCGTTTCCTCCACGCGTGCTCGCTCTTCGATCTCGAGGCGAAGCTGCGTGTTGGCTTCCTCCAGCGCCTTCGTCCGCTCGATCACCAGCTTCTCGAGCTCCTGGGCCGTCTGCTCGCGCGCCTCGAGCAGAGCCCGGATCTCGTATTGACGCCGCCGAGCCCGCAGTGCGGATTGGATGGTGCTGGTCAGCGTGATCGGTTGAACCGGCCGTTCGAGCAGCGAAACGTTGCGCAGAAGCTCGACGATACTGCGTCGCCAGGCGATGACCGAGGGCTGCTCCCGGTGGCTGGTGAGAACGACGAAAGGCAGATCGGACCACGGCGGCTGACCGGCGATCCATTGTGCCAGCGCCGCGGTGTCCTTGCCGAACAATCCTTCCTCGGCAAGAAATACGGTGCCAACGCCTGCCGCCATTTCGGTGACGAGTTCGGCCAAGTCCCGGCAACTGATCGCCTCGAGGTTCGCGTTGCGCAAAAGTTCGGCCGATGCCGGTCCGTCGCGGCCCACCGGGGCGAAGACGAGAACGCGGTGATCGCGCTGCGCGCTCGTTCGAGCGGCCCTTCCGGGAGGGCCGTGCCGGTATAGCGGGGATTGCCGGAAAAGATGCCGCTGAACTCATGAAGTGGCGGGCCGAGCTTGATTCCGTTGCTACCGAGTCGGAATTCGCGGATGCCATGCTCGTGGCCGCCGCTTCGCTTCTTGACGACCGACAAGGCGCGCCGAACCGTTCCGGCGAACTCGAAATAACGCAGCATCACCACTGCATCGCTCAAATAGCTGAGGTCGAGCGGCGTATCCATGGGACCGACAAGCCCATGCTGGGCGAGAATGAGGATGGTGAGCACGCCCTGCTGGGCCAGATAGCTGAGCAGTTCATGCATCTGCAGAACGAGGAAGCGTTCATCCGGCATCGCGTTCAGATAGCCGTTCAGGCTGTCGATGACGATGATGCGGGCATTGTCGACCTCGACGCTCCGGCGGAGCGTTGCCGCGAACTCACCCGGCGACAATTCGGCGGGATCGATCTGCTGAAAGCGGATATTTCCGGACGCGAGATGTTTGTCCAGCGGCAGCCCGAGCGCTTTGGCGCGTGCCTCAACCGTTCCGCGTCCTTCATCGAAGGCGAAGAATACGGCGTGCTCGCCGCGTTCCGCCGCCGCGATGGCGTAGGTTAGCGCAACTGACGACTTGCCGACGCCGGCCGCGCCGAGGAGAAGAGCGTTGGTGCCGCGCTCGAGCCCCCCTCCCAGGAGCTGGTCGAGCTCGGGGTTGCCGCTGGTCACCATCTCACCATCGAATAATCTGTGATGTTCGGCTGCGACGAGCCGGGGAAAGATCCGCAGCCCCCCTTGCGTGATGGTAAAGTCGTGGAAGCCGCCCCGGAAACGGATGCCGCGCATCTTGATCACGCGAAGCCGCCGCCGCTCGGCACCGTAATCGATGGCGAGTTGCTCCAGCATCACCACGCCGTGCGCGATCGAATGCAGTTGCAGATCATCCTGGGAGGATGACAGATCGTCGAGCAGAACCACGGTGCAGTTGCGATTGGTGAAGAAGTGCTTCAGGGCCAGAACCTGGCGCCTGTAGCGAAGCGGGTTCTGCGCCAGCAGGCGCAATTCGGACAGGCTGTCGAGCACCACGCGGGTGGGATTGATCCGTTCGACTTCCTTGAAGATCAGACCTGTGGTCTCGCTCAGCTCCATCTCGGCGGGATGAAAAACCGTCAGCTCCCGCTCGGGATCAAGCGTCGTTTCCGGTGGAACGAGCTCGAAGATATCGACGCCGTCCAGCGACCAGCCGTGCCGCTGTGCCACCACTGTGAGCTCGCTCTTGGTCTCGGAGAGCGAAACGTAGAGAACGCGTTCGCCGTCGCGCACGCCCCGAAGAAGGAATTGGAGCGCAATCGTAGTCTTGCCTGTGCCCGGCCGGCCTTCGTAGAGATACATCCGGTTGGCATCGAGGCCGCCGCCAAGGATGTCGTCCAGCCCTTCGCTGCCGGTTGACACCCGCGGCAAATCCTTGAAGTCGCTGCCTGGGGCAGCGGAGGATTGACCGGTCATGAACCCCCCTTACGCGTATCTTCCCAAAGCTCCATGCGCTCCAGGCGCATGCCGGAGCCGGATGACTGAAAAGGTCCGTCTAAGGAACTCCGATGCCGGGCCTGAGTTCCCGTCCCGAGGCGCTTCGGGCGGTCAGGCGACCGCTTCGTTGCCGCTCAGACTGTGCCGACGCGTGGATGGTGTCGGTTCAAAAATGAACACAAACGGTCCGCTCGCGGTCCATCCCGCTGCTGCCCTCACTGCCGGATGCGGTAGATCACGACGTCCTCGCCGTGACGGTTCGTGCTTCGCTCGAGCTGGTAGTTCGACTTCTCCAGCACGCGCCGCGATGCACCGTTCCCGACATACACAATGCCGATGAGAGACGGCAGTGCGAGCTGTGACAGCCCGATGTCCGTCAGCGCGGTCGCGATCTCGCTGGCAAATCCTTGGCCCCAGAATTCGCGCTTGAACGCGTAGGCGATTTCGACCTCGTCGACATCGTCCACGAGAATGTGCCGAATGCCCGCCCGTCCGGCGAAGGCCCCCGTCCTTCGTTCGCAGCGTCCAGAGTCCGAAGCCGTGCTGGTCCCAATGGGCCATGTTGGTTGCGAGATAAGCCCTCGTGACCTCGGGCGTCCGCACCCCGCCGAGATAGCGGGAGACCTCGGCGTCGCGATGCAGCGCGACGAGGTCGGCGAGGTGATCCTCGCGCAACCGTTCGGCGGTCAGGCGGTCGGTGGTGAAATGGTCCACGGCGACAGATCGCCGCTTCCGAGGCGTGTCGTCGTTCATGCTGCTATCGCTGCGGGCTGATCGTGACGTCATGCCCCTGTTTTGCCCGACGGGTCAACGGGCGACGGCCGGATCGTTGCCTTGCGCGTAACTCATTGATTTCACGACCCCCGGTCTACTGTGCATGGGGTTGTTTTCGCAGTTTCGTTTTGGAAGGGCTACCCCGCCCCCAGCGCGACGGCGACGTTGTACGTCACGAGGCTCGCCGCATAGGCCAGCACCAGCATGTAGGCGAAGGTGGCGCCCATCCAGGCCCAGCTGCCGGTCTCGCGCCGGATCACGGCGAGCGTGGAGGCGCATTGCGGGGCGAAGATGTACCAGGCCAGCATCGACAGCGCGGTGGCGAGCGACCATTTTGTCGCCAGCACCTGGCCGATCTGCTCGACCGCTTCGTTGCCGCCCTCGATCGCATAGACGGTGCCGAGCGCCGCGACCGCGACCTCGCGCGCCGCCATGCCCGGGATCAACGCCACCGCGATCTGCCAGTTGAAGCCGACGGGGGCGAGCAGGGGCTCGAGCGCCTTGCCGATCATCGCCGCCAGGCTGAACTCGATGGCCGGCCCGGTCGCGCCCGCGGGCGGCTGCGGGAAGGAGGCCAGGAACCAGATCAGCACCATCATCGAGAAGATCGTGGTGCCGGCGCGCTGCAAGAACATCCTGGCGCGGGTGTAGATGCCGATCACGATGGATTTCAGCCGCGGCATCTTGTAGTCCGGCAGCTCCAACATGAACGGCGCCGGCACAAAGTCGCGCAGCATGAAGAACTTGATCACGAACGAGACCAACAGCGCGCTGATGATGCCGGCGGCATAGAGGCCGAACATCACGAGGCCCTGCAGGTTGATGAAGCCCCAGACGTCTCTGGCCGGGATGAAGGCGGAGATGATCAGCGTATAGACCGGAATGCGCGCCGAGCAGGTCATCAGCGGCGCGATCAGGATCGTGGTCAGCCGGTCGCGCTTGTTGTCGATGACGCGCGTCGCCATGATGCCGGGAATGGCGCAGGCAAAGCTCGACAACAGCGGAATGAAGGCGCGGCCGTGCAGGCCGGCGCCGCCCATGATGCGGTCCATCAGGAACGCCGCGCGCGCCATGTAGCCGAAATCTTCCAGGAGCAGGATGAACAGGAAGATGAGGATGATCTGCGGCAGGAACACGATGACGCTGCCGACGCCGGAGATCACGCCGTTCTGCAGGAAGCTTTGCAGCAAGCCGTCGGGCAGGGTGGCCTGCACCAGCTCGCCGAGCGAGTCGAACCCGGACTTTAGCAGCTCCATCGCCGGCTGCGCCCAGGCGAACACCGCCTGGAACATCACGAACAGGATCAGCGCGAGCACGATCAGCCCGCCGACCGGATGCAGCACGATCGCGTCGATCCGTGCGGTCCAGGTGTCGGGGCGAGCAGGCAGGCTGACGCAGTCGGCGATGATGCGATCGGCCTCGCGTTGGGTGGCGCGCAGCTCGGAGACGCTGAGCGCGCGCCAGCTGTTCTCCACCGGCTCGGCGGCGAGCTCCGCGGAAATCTCGTCGGTCAGCTTGAGCAGGTCGGCCGTGCCGCCCTTGCGCACCGCGATCGAGGTGACCACGGGCACTCCGAGCTCCTTGGCGAGCCGCTTGACGTCGACCGTGATGCCGCGGCGGCTTGCGATGTCGAACATGTTGAGCACGAGGATCATCGGCCGCCCGGTGCGCTTCAGCTCCAGCAGCAGGCGGATGGTCAGGCGCAGATTGGTGGAATCGGCGACGCACAGCACGAGATCGGGCAGGGTCTCGCCGGAGGCCTTGCCGAGCACGAAGTCGCGGGTGATCTCTTCGTCCGGGCTGCGGCCGCGCAGCGAATAGGTGCCGGGCAGGTCGACCACGGAGACCTGGCGGCCGAGCGGGGTGACGAAGAAGCCTTCCTTGCGCTCGACCGTGACGCCGGGATAGTTCGCGACCTTCTGCCGGCTGCCGGTCAGCGCGTTGAACAGCGAGGTCTTGCCGCTGTTGGGCGTGCCGACCAGGGCGAGATGCAGCAGCGGTGCTTCCATGGGATCAAGGGCCTGGGGGCAGATTGTGGTCGCGCGTCAGGCGACGATGATGGCCATGGCTTCGCGACGGCGGACCGCGATCGTGGTGCTGTCGACCCGCACCGCGATCGGATCGCGCCCGACCAACCCCTCATGCAGGATCTCGACCCGGGCGCCCTCGACGAAGCCGAGTTCGATCAGGCGGCTCTCGAGCTCGACGTCCGAAAGCGCCGAGCCAGCCTCTTTGGCGGCAAGGTGTTGGATGACGCCGGTATAGCCGCGCTGGGCCAGACCCAGCGGCATGTGCGAACGCGTATCAGTGGTGTCGGTCATGCCCTGTATTTTCAACGCCGGGCATTGAGGTCAAGCGTGCCCGCGCGCCGAAGCTGCACCTTAGAGCGATTTTAAAGTGCAGAGACCGGGGCGCCGTCGCGGGCGCCCCCGACGGCTACTGGGCCGGGACCTTGTCCGGCTGGGCGGCCATGGCGCGGCTCTTGAAGTAGTCCAGGACGAACAGACGGATCGCCGACGACAGATTGCCCTGCTGGCGGTTGTTGTCGATCTCGCCGACCAGCTCGGACAACGTCATGTTGCGCAGGCCGGAAATCTCTTTCATGCCGTTCCAGAACGCCTCTTCCAGGCTGACGCTGGTCTTGTGGCCGGCGACGACGATCGATCGTTTCACGACCGGCGACTTCATGGCTGCTCCTCGCGATCGATCCGGTGCTGGTCCAGATTCTCCTTGGCCTGGTCCGCCCGCTTCGCCTCGGACGACCGTTCCGCCTTCGTGCGCCCGAACTTCGCCCGGTTGGCGTCCGCCTGCTTCGCCGAGGCTTCCCGCTCGACGCGCTTCCTGAAACGATTCAGGTTGATGACGTTCCCCATGCCGCGTCTCCATCATCCGCTCCTCTTCAGGCAGGATGAAACATTCAGAAACAGGGCGCCACATTGCGCCGCAGAAGACTTGATCGCCATTCGCTCGTCCTCGTCAATCGGCCCTTGGGCCATCAAACGATGAATTTCGCCCCGTCGAGGGCAGTGGAGCTGCGTAACACGCCGCCCCGCCGCAACATTGACGGTAATCAAATCCCGCCCCCAAAACCGCATATTTTTGGGCGCCGAGCGTCCGTATCATTACGGATGGCTATCGGAATTCGGAATCATCCCGGGCTGATCATCTTCTCAGCGCGCACCAGGCGGTCGAACTCGTCGGCCGAGACGAAGCCGAGCCGCAGCGCCTCCTCCTTCAGCGTGGTGCCGTTGGCGTGCGCCGTCTTGGCCACCTTGGCGGCGTTGTCGTAGCCGATCTTCGGAGCCAGCGCCGTCACCAGCATCAGCGAGCGCTGCATCAGCTCCTTGATGCGCTTCTCGTCGGCGCGGATGCCGCTGACGCAATGCTCGGTGAAGGAGCGCGCGGCATCCGCCATCAGGCGGATCGAATGCAGCATGTTGTAGGCCAGCACGGGCTTGTAGACGTTGAGCTCGAAATGACCCTGGCTGCCGGCGACCGTGATCGCGGTGTGATTGCCGAACACCTGGCAGCACACCATGGTCATCGCCTCGCACTGGGTCGGGTTGACCTTGCCCGG
Source organism: Bradyrhizobium sp. IC4060 (assembly GCF_020193715.1). Taxonomy (NCBI): domain Bacteria; kingdom Pseudomonadati; phylum Pseudomonadota; class Alphaproteobacteria; order Hyphomicrobiales; family Nitrobacteraceae; genus Bradyrhizobium; species Bradyrhizobium sp. IC4060. Next base: position 197,332 of record NZ_JADYVJ010000002.1, read on the forward strand.
CATGATCGAGGAGCCGGGCTCGTTCTCCGGCAGGATCAATTCGCCGAGGCCCGAGCGCGGGCCGGAGCCGAGCAGGCGGATGTCATTGGCGATCTTGAACAGGCCGGTCGCGACCGAATTGATGGCGCCGTGCGCCAGCACATAGGCATCGTTCGAGGCCAGCGCCTCGAATTTGTTGGCGGCGCTGGTGAAGGGGAGCTTCGTAATCCCGGCAACGTGCTTTGCGAACAGCTTGGCAAAGCGCGGCTTCGAGTTGAGACCGGTGCCGACGGCTGTGCCGCCCTGCGCCAGTGGATAGAGGTCCTTCACCGCGATCTTGAGCCGGGCGATGCCGCTTTCGACCTGCGCGGCATAGCCGGAGAATTCCTGACCGAGCGTCAGCGGCGTCGCATCCTGGGTATGGGTGCGGCCGATCTTCACGATCTTCGAAAACTCCCTCTCCTTCTTGCGCAGAGCGCGCAGCAGCTCGCCGAGGGCAGGGATGAGATCGGCATTGATGCGGCTTGCTGCGGCGATGTGCATCGCGGTCGGGAAGGAGTCGTTCGACGACTGGCTCATGTTGACGTGATCGTTGGGATGCACCGGCTTCTTGGCGCCGAGCTCGCCGCCGAGCAGCTCGTTGGCGCGGTTGGCAATCACCTCGTTGAGGTTCATGTTGCTCTGGGTGCCCGAGCCGGTCTGCCACACGACAAGCGGAAAATGGTCGTCAAGTCTGCCTTCGATCACCTCGCGCGCAGCGCGGATGATGGCGTTGGCACGGCGCCGATCGAGCAGGCCGAGCTCGAGATTGGACTGCGCGGCGGCGAGCTTGACCATGCCGAGTGCATGCACGAGTGAGATCGGCATGCGGTCGGTGCCGATGCGGAAATTCTGGCGCGAGCGCTCGGTCTGCGCCCCCCAATAGCGGTCGGCGGCGACCTCGATGGGACCGAAGCTGTCGGTCTCGGTGCGGGTTGCGGGGCGGGCAGTCTTCGAGCGGGACGCTTTGGCCATGAGCACATCCATTCTGCCGCGCGAAACGCCGCGCGGCCTGTTCATGTGCTCTTCTATATAGACAGTTGGCCGGGCGCGATGGCTCTGCGCCCAACCTAGATCATTTCTTGCGGAAACGATCGAGCCGCACGACCTCGGCGCCGCCCTGGCTCGGCGGCGGCGACTCGTCGGCAGCTTCCGGCTTCTCCGCGGCAGGTGCCGGGACCGATACGGCCGATGGCGCGGGTGCTGCCGGCAGATTGTCCGGCGCGACCTCGGCGACGTCGGAGGTGTCGAACTGGAGGCCGAACTTCACGGACGGATCGAGGAAGCTCTTGATGGCACTGAATGGCACCACCAGCCGCTCCGGAATGCCGCCAAAGGACAGGCCGACCTCGAAACGATCCTCGAGCACGGTCAGGTCCCAGAACTGGTGCTGGAGGATGATCGTCATCTCCTCCGGATATTGTGCGAGCAGCCGCGGCGAGAGCTTCACGCCTTCGGCCTTGGACACGAAGGTGATGAAGAAATGATGCTCGCCCGGCAGGCCATGGGCTGCGGCATCGGTCAGCACCTTCCGCAGCACGCCGCGCAGCGCATCGCGGGCCAGCACATCGTATCGGATATGATCGGTCGCCATGGTGGTCCTGTTGCATCCAAGCAGCCGAACCCTGCCGATCCGACTCGCCAAGTCGCAATAGTACCGCGCCTGACGGGCGAGCAGGAGTCCCCGCCGGGGAAGAATCAAAGAGTAAAGTGGAGGCTTCTGTTGCCAGGTGCCTCCGAACCCCGCCTAGCGGAGCTTAACCCGCTAGGACTTTAGAGTGGTCTTTCAAACTGCGTTACGCAGCCTGAGCAACCGGAGCAAAGTTGTCGTTGGCAACTATTGCAGTAGCCCGATAACGGCGGAACAATACCGGGAAAAAGTACGCCCTTTACGCCCTCGTCGATCCTATTTCGCCCCCGCCAAAGCCCAGCTTCGGGCACGCCCGATGGTGGGCTTTGGTGGAGGCGCCGGGTACCGCCCCCGGGTCCGAATGGTTTATTGCGACGACCGTTTATTTCCATAGCCGGCGAACCGGCACCCCCAATATAGGGGGCAAAGCTTTCGAAAAACAGAGGGTTGGAGGCGCGATCCCGCGGTTCCCTTTGGACAGGCTTCGGAGTGCCGGGCCTATCGCGGCTCTGGCCTTTGCCAGAGGTCGCCAGCCCGATGTGCCGAATCCTTGCGCATAATGAAACGCTGCTGCTCCAGCGAACGGACAATGTCAGTCTCAGCGACGTTCAATTTCCTGCGGCGGAAAGTAGCAGCGTGACGAGCCGCAAGCCGACTAGGCGCTGATCTCCACTTCGGCCCGATCTCGCTCTTCGCCGTCGCCGCTGCGCCGGCAGTGCGCGAGACCCACTGCACCGCGGTTGAGGCGAAGCACCAGAGGCCGACCAGGACACCGGTCCGACCTCGCAGGACTTGCCAGGTCCGAACGCTTATCGTGACGTTAATCGGGCCGATCCAGCAATTGCTGCACTGCGCCTGACCGCGATGGTTGCAGTGGTCGCGTCCATCTCGCGCATCAATCCCCTCTGGCTTTTGCTTGCCGCGGCGTGTTGGGTTTTGCTGGCATTGTCTGATGAAAATCGCTAGGCAGTGATCCGGGCGGGTATCCAGTTCCAGCCGATTTAGAACAACAGTGCTCGTGACTTACAGGTCGCGGAGGAGACAGGCATGGCCGACACGATGGGCCACTCAGCGACGGCCACCCGAAACACCCGGGTGGCGCTCGGCTTTTGTCTGCTGGCGATTGCGCCGCAGATTTTCGAATTGATCTGGTCGATCGGGACGATTTTCGGCTGGGGGACCGGCCGCGGTCCGGCGGCGGTCGTCACCGGTCATGCGACGGCGCTGCTGGCCGGCGCGCCGAGCGCCCTCTTCGGATCATTCGGCGGCGGCGCCAAGAAGATGTCGTCCGAGGTGCTGCTGGCGCTGATCTATTCCTATCCGCTGTTTGCGGTGGCGATCCTCACGCTGTTTATGACCATCCGCTCGGCGCAAGATTATGTCGGCGGCGTCGTGCTGATGGCCGTTGCCCTGTTTGCGCTGTGGGCATCGAGCGATTTGCAGGGCATGCGTGGCTTCTCCTTCGGTGCGGGCACTGCGCCACGTATGTTCGGCGGGCTGCTGGTTGCCCTGTCTGCCGGCATCGCCTTGACCGGCCTGATCACGGAGGGACCGGCGCTTGCGCATTATTCCTGGCGCGGGCCGCTGTTCGTGGTGGCGGCGATCCTGTTCTTCGCCCTGTCGATCCGGTCCCTCGGTCTCGTTGTCACGGCCTTCTCGAGCTTCATGATCGCGGCGACGGGCTCGCACGAGACGCGCTGGCTGGAAGCGGTGATCGTCGGCGCCTGCCTGACGGTCGGCTGCGCAATCCTGTTTCCCTATGTGCTCGGGCTGCCGATGCCGATGTATCCGCGTTTCCTGATCCAGTGAGGGCGTGATGGATATCTTTGCCAATCTTGCTCACGGCTTCGCCGTCGCGTTCACCCCGATCAACCTGTTGATGTGCCTGATCGGCGCCCTGGTCGGAACGCTGGTCGGCGTTCTCCCTGGCATCGGCACCATCGCCACCGTCGCGATGCTGCTGCCGATCACTTTCGGGCTGCCGCCGGTCGGCGCGCTGATCATGCTCGCCGGCATCTATTACGGCGCGCAATATGGCGGCTCGACCACGTCGATCCTGGTCAACATACCCGGTGAGGCGACATCGGTCGTGACCGCCATCGACGGTCACCAGATGGCCAAGCAGGGCCGCGCCGGTCCGGCGCTCGCGATCGCCGCGATCGGCTCGTTCTTCGCCGGCTGCGTTGCGACCATCCTGATCGCACTGCTCGGCGCACCGCTGACGAAACTCGCGCTGGCGTTCGGCCCGGCCGAATATTTCTCGCTGATGGTGCTCGGCCTGATCTTCGCGGTGGTGCTGGCCAAGGGCTCGGTGCTGAAGGCGATTGCGATGATCGTGTTCGGACTGCTGCTCTCAATGGTCGGTTCGGACATCGAGACCGGCGCCTCGCGCATGGCCTTTAACATTCCCGAGCTCGCCGACGGTCTCGGCTTTGCGACCGTGGCGATGGGCGTATTCGGCTTTGCCGAGATCATCCGCAACCTCGACCACGGCGCCGAGATGAACCGCGATCTGGTGCAGCAGAAGATCACCGGACTGATGCCCACCAGGAAGGACCTCGGCGATGCGACGCCGCCGATCCTGCGCGGCACCGTGCTCGGCTCGATCCTCGGCATCCTGCCCGGCGGCGGCGCGGTGATCGCGTCCTTCGCGGCCTACACGCTCGAGAAGAAGCTCTCAAAGACCCCGTCCCGGTTCGGCCGCGGCGCGATCGAGGGCGTGGCGGGGCCGGAGAGTGCCAACAATGCCGCGGCACAGACCTCGTTCATTCCGCTGCTCACCCTCGGCATCCCGCCGAACGCTGTGATGGCGCTGATGGTGGGCGCGATGACCATCCACGGCATCGTGCCCGGTCCGCAGGTGATGCAGAAGCAGCCGGATCTGGTCTGGGGCATGATCGCTTCGATGTGGATCGGCAATCTGATGCTGATCATCATCAACCTGCCGCTGGTCGGAATCTGGGTGCGGCTGTTGCGCGTGCCCTATCGGCTGATGTTCCCCTCGATCGTGATCTTCTGCGCGATCGGCATCTATTCGGTGAACAACGCGCCGGTCGACGTCATCCTCGCGGGCGTCTTCGGTCTCGTCGGCTATTGGCTGATCAAGCACGATTTCGAGCCGGCGCCGTTGCTGCTCGGCATGGTGCTAGGACCGCTGATGGAGGAGAACCTGCGCCGGGCGCTGCTGATCTCGCGTGGCGACTGGAGCGTGTTCCTGACGCGCCCGTTGTCGGCGGTGCTGCTTGCGGTCGCGGCAAGCCTGCTCGTCCTTACGGTGCTACCTGTATTGCGCGCCAAGCGCGACGAGGTGTTCACTGAGTCCGAGAACTGAGGTCGTGCGCGCCGAGTCGGCTCGGTCCTGCGTCGGCGCGCCGCATTCGGAAGTCGAATCGACTTGTGTTACGGCTTTGTGAAATGGAAATGCCGGCCTTTGGGCCGGCATTTTATTGTGTCCAAAGGGAGGATCGCCATGACGTTCATTCGCGCGCTTACAGGCGCATGTGCAGCAGCGATAGCATCGCTGGGCGCCTTCATCGCAACGGCTGAGGCGCAGACCTATCCGACGCGCAACATTACCGTGATCGTCCCGTTCGCAGCCGGCGGGCCGACTGACGTGATCTCACGCATCGTCACCGGGCACATGGCGCAAACGCTGGGGCAGAGCATCATCATCGAGAACGTGGTCGGTGCCGGCGGCACCACCGCCACGACGCGTGCCGCGCGTGCGGCCAACGATGGCTATACGCTAATCACCGGGCATATGGGCACGCATGCCGCCTCCGTGCCGCTCTATCCGAAGCTGGCCTATCACCCCGAGAAGGACTTCGAGCCGATCGCATTGCTGGCCGGCACGCCGATCCTGATCCTGGCGCGCAAGGACTTTCCGCCGAAGGATCTCAAGGAGTTCGTCACCTATGTGAAGGCGAATGCCGAGAAGGTGAATGCCGCGCATGCAGGCGTCGGTTCGGTTTCGCACGTCTCGTGCGAACTCCTCCACTCCATCCTCGACATCAAGCCCGTCGGCGTGCCGTTCAACGGCACGGGACCTGCGATGAACGCGCTGGTGGCGGGTCAGGTCGACTACATGTGCGACCAGATCGTCAACGCCGTCCCGCAGATCAATGCCGGCACCATCAAGGCCTATGCGATCGCCACGGCCGAACGAAACCCGTCGCTGCCGAACGTGCCGACCACGGCGGAAGCCGGCCTGCCGGCATTCCAGGCTCAGGCCTGGAACGCGATGTTCGCGCCCAAGGGAACCTCGCCCGCGATCGTGGCAAGCGTGAACGCCGCCGCCGTCAAGGCGCTCGACGACGAGACGGTGAAGAAGCGCCTGCTCGAGCTCGGCAGCGTCATCCCCGCGCCGAAGGACCGAACCCAGGAGGCGCTGGCGACCCTCGTCAAGAGCGAGATCGCGAAGTGGAGCCCGGTGCTCAAGCCGGCGAATTAAGCGAAGGCGATCAAGGCGCTAGGCGAGGGGCGGAACGCTGAGTTCCGCCCCTTGCTGTTTGTGCCGGGAACACTCACTTTTCCGGGTATAATCGACGGCGACAGCGAATCGCCGCTGTCGTAGCGCGGGGGGTGTCGTTAAGTTCGCCGCCTCCCCAAAGGCTCAGTCGCAACATGCACCAGTATCAGGACCTGCTCGAGCGGATTCTTTCCGACGGCGCCGAGAAGACCGACCGGACCGGCACCGGCACGCTCTCGGTGTTCGGCCACCAGATGCGCTTCAATTTGTCGGCCGGCTTCCCGATGCTGACGACCAAGCGGCTGCCGCTGAAGGCGATCGTGCATGAACTGCTCTGGTTCCTGAAGGGCGACACCAACATCAAATATCTGCGCGACAACGGCGTCACCATTTGGGACGAGTGGGCGGACGCCAATGGCGATCTCGGCCCGGTCTACGGCCATCAATGGCGCTCCTGGCCCACGGCCGACGGGCGCAGCATCGACCAGATCGCCAATGTCATCGACATGATCAAGCGCACGCCTGATTCCCGCCGCCTGATCGTCACCGCCTGGAATCCGGCCGACGTCGAGAAGATGGCGCTGCCGCCCTGCCACCTGCTGTTCCAGTTCTATGTCGCGAACGGCAAGCTGTCCTGCCAGCTCTATCAGCGCTCGGCCGACGTGTTTCTCGGCGTGCCCTTCAACATCGCCTCTTACGCGCTGCTCACCATGATGGTCGCGCAGGTCACAGGCCTGAAGCCCGGCGACTTCGTGCACTCGCTCGGCGACACTCATCTCTATTCCAACCATCTGGAGCAGGCGAGGCTGCAGCTCAGCCGCGCGCCGCGCGCGCTGCCGGTGATGCGGATCAATCCTGAGGTAAAGGACATCTTCTCTTTCCGCTACGAAGACTTCGAGCTCGTCGGCTACGATCCGCATCCGCACATCAAGGCGGAAGTGGCGGTCTAGCGCCCTATGTCGCTCACCATCCGCCGTGCACGGCCCGAGGAGGCCGGGCTCGTTCTCTCCTTCATCCGCGAGCTCGCCGAGTACGAAAAGCTGTCGCACGAGGTGGAAGCGACCGAGGCTGACATCGCCGACGCGCTGTTCGGCGAGAGGCCGCAGCTCTATTGCGCGATCGCGGAGTGGAACCGTGAGCCGGTCGGCTTCGCGGTGTGGTTTCTCAATTTCTCCACCTTCAGCGGCCGTCACGGCATCTATCTCGAAGATCTCTATGTGCGGCCGTCACATCGGGGCAAGGGCCTCGGCAAGGCGCTGCTGGCCTATCTCGCCAGGGAATGCGTCGACAACGGCTGGTCGCGCCTGCAATGGGCGGTCCTCGACTGGAACGCACCCTCGATCGCGTTCTACAAATCGATCGGCGCGGTCATGATGGACGACTGGACGCTGTGCCGGGTCACCGGGCCTGCGCTGACCCAGCTTGCCGGGAGCTCTGCCTGATGGAGATCGTCTTCGTCGTCGCCATCGCAGAGAATGGCGTCATCGGCGCGGGCAATGCGATGCCGTGGCGATTGAAGTCCGATATGGCGCGCTTCAAGGCGCTGACGATCGGCAAGCCTGTGATCATGGGCCGCAAGACCTTCGAGACCCTGCGCCGGCCGCTGCCGGGCCGCACCAACATCGTGGTCACGCGCGATCCGGCCTATCGCGCCAATGGGGCCATCGTCACGACATCGCCAGCGGATGCGGAGGCAGTCGCGCGCGGCGACGCTCTGCGGCGTTCGGTCACTGAGATCGCGGTGATCGGCGGCGCCGAGATCTACCGGCAATGGCTCGGTCGTGCCGATCGTCTCGAGATCACCGAAGTGCACGCGCGCCCAGAAGGGGACACGCATTTTGAAATCGACAAGGCGGAATGGGACGAGGTCGAACGCATCCGCCATCCGGCCGGCCCCGACGACAGCGCCGACCTGTCCTATGTGACATATCGTCGGCGGCGCGGCCATTAACCGCTTTTGCCAATGTTTACATTGACTTTTTCGTGCCCGAGCATAGCTCGGAAGACGGTCAGGGCTGCGTTGTAAGGGACTTGCCTGTCGCCTATAAAGCCGGACCGGACAAAGCGGGCGGTGGCAATTCCACCCTGCCGAGGAGAACGTCGAATGCCGTGGAAGAATCAGGGCGGTGGCCCGTGGGGCTCGGGTCCAAAGGGACCGTGGGGCTCAGGCCCGCAACCGGTCGGGCCGAGGCCGCCGGATCTGGAAGACCTTCTGCGGCGCGGCCAGGACCGCCTCCAGCAGATCATGCCGGGCGGTTATTTCTCCGGCATCGGCATCACGCTGATCATCCTGCTGATCGTCGCATTCTGGCTGCTGTCGGGCTTCTTCCGCGTGCAGTCCGAAGAGCTCGGCGTGGTGATGCGTTTCGGCAAGCACGTCCGCACCGTGCAGCCGGGTCTGAACTATCATCTGCCTTATCCGATCGAGACCGTGCTGCTGCCGAAGGCGCTGCGCGTCAACACCACCTCGATCGGTATGACGGTGATCGAGGATCCGGCGCGGCGCGGCCGCTCCATTCGGGACGTGCCGGAAGAGAGCCTGATGCTGACCGGCGACGAGAACATCGTCGACGTTGATTTCACCGTGCTCTGGCGCATCAAGCCGGACGGTGTCGGTGATTTCCTCTTCAACATCCAGAACCCCGAGGGTACCGTGAAGGCGGTCGCCGAGAGTGCGATGCGCGAGGTGATCGGCCGGTCTCAGATCCAGCCGATCCTGACCGGAGCGCGCAACGTCACAGAGCAGAACGTGCACGAGCTGATCCAGAGGACTTTGGACAGCTATGGTGCCGGCATTCAGATCACCCAGGTGCAGATGCAGAAGGTCGATCCGCCCGCGCAGGTGATCGACGCCTTCCGCGACGTCCAGGCGGCCCGCGCCAATCAGGAGCAGCTGCAGAACGAAGCGCAGACCTATGCCAACCAGGTTGTCCCCCAGGCGCGTGGACGCGCGGCCAAGATCCAGCAGGATGCCGAAGGTTACAGGGAACAGGCTGTCGCCGAGGCCAAGGGCCAGAGTGCACGCTTCCTGAAAGTTTACGAGGAATACAAGAAGGCGCCCGACGTGACGCGTGAACGGATCTACCTGGAGACGATGGAGCGCGTGCTCGGCGGGGCCGACAAGCTCGTCTATGACGGTGGCCCCTCGGGCCAGGGCGTCGTGCCCTATCTGCCGCTTCCCGAACTGGCGCCAAAGCGGCCACCTACGACCGGTCCGCAGTCCAGCGGAGGCACCCGATGAAGTCTCCGGTCACAGGTTTTGTCACGCTGCTCTCCCTCCTGTTCGTCGTGATCGTCGGCTATATGTCGTTGTTTACCGTGCAGCAGACCGAGCAGACGATCGTGCTCCAGTTCGGCAGGCCGGTCGACGTCGTCACCGCGCCCGGCCTGCACTTCAAGGCGCCCTGGAACTCGGTGATCAACATCGACAAGCGGATTCTCGATCTGGAGAACCCGTCGCAGGAGGCAATCGCCTCCGACCAGAAGCGGCTCGTGGTCGACGCCTTCGCGCGCTACCGCATCAAGGACGCACTGCGCTTCTATCAGAGCGTCGGCTCGATCCAGGCCGCCAACATCCAGCTCACCACGCTCCTAAACGCGGCGCTGCGCCGCGTGCTCGGCGAGGTCACCTTCATCAACGTGGTGCGCGACGACCGCGAGAAGCTGATGCTGCGCATTCGCGACCAGCTCGACCGCGAGGCCGATGGCTACGGCATTCAGGTCGTCGACGTCCGGATCCGCCGCGCCGACCTGCCGGAGCAGAACAGCCAGGCGGTCTACCTGCGCATGAAGACCGAGCGTGAGCGCGAGGCCGCCGAGTTCCGGGCACAGGGTGGGCAGAAGGCCCAGGAGATCAGGTCCAGGGCCGACCGCGAGGCGACCGTCATCATCGCTGAGGCCAATTCGCAGGCTGAGCAGACCCGTGGTGCGGGCGATGCCGAACGCAACCGCCTGTTTGCAGAAGCCTACGGCAAGGACGCCGACTTCTTCGCGTTCTACCGGTCGATGACGGCCTATGAGAACGGGCTGCGTTCGAACGATACCCGCTTCCTGCTCCGGCCGGAGTCGGATTTCTTCCGGTACTTCGGTAGCCCCTCCGGCAGGACGCCTACTGAGACGCAGGCGAAGCCGTAAGCCAGACAAAGGGCGGCGGATTTCGCCGCCCTTCGTCCAGACAAGAACAGCATAGCGGGAGGTTCCATTCCGATGAGGTCCATTGCGTTCGCCGACTTCCTCATCGGCCTAGGCATCCTGTTCGTCCTCGAAGGCTTGATGTTCGCGGCCAGTCCAAACTGGATGCGCAAAGCCATGAAAAGCGCCATCGCCACGCCGGACAACATCCTGCGGGCGGTCGGGATCGGCTCGGCCGTGGCCGGCCTGGTCCTGATCTGGGTTATGCGGCGCCCGATTTAGGCCTTCGGCTCAACGCCAAAGTGAAGGCGCCAGACTGGTTTTCGCCGTATTATCGGGCTCTTGAGGCCCGTTAAGCTCCGCGCTTGCGCCGTGCCCCCGTTCGAGCGCAGTCTGGCGCCGAATCCCTTTTGCCTGGAGATCACAATGACTGCTGCCACCATTGCCCCGTCCCGCTCGCGCCGCCGCGCGCGATTTGGTGTTCGACTTGGGCTGGTTGCGCTCGCCATCGGTGCTTGCGGCGCGTTTGGCGCGCCGGCTCATGCGCGTGGACCGGATGGCATCGCCGACGTCGCCGAGAAGGTGATCGACGCGGTCGTCAACATCTCGACCTCGCAGAACGTCGAAGCCAAGGGCGGGGGCAGCAACTCGATGCCGCAGCTGCCGCCCGGTTCACCCTTCGAAGAGTTCTTCGACGATTTCTTCAAGAACCGCCGAGGGCCCGGCGGCGGCAGCAAGGGCGGCGAGAACAGCGCGCCGCGCAAGACCAATTCGCTCGGAAGCGGTTTCATCATCGACACCGCGGGCGTCGTCGTCACCAACAACCACGTCATTGCGGACGCCGACGAGATCCACGTCATCCTCAACGACGGCACCAAGATCAAGGCCGAGCTGGTCGGCGTCGACAAGAAGACCGATCTCGCTGTGCTCAGGATCAAGCCGACGAAGCCGTTGGTCGCGGTCAAGTTCGGCGATAGCGACAAGCTGCGCCTCGGCGACTGGGTGGTCGCAATCGGCAATCCCTTCAGCCTGGGAGGCACGGTGACTGCCGGCATCGTCTCGGCCAAGAACCGTGACATCTCCTCCGGGCCGTACGACAGCTACATCCAGACCGACGCATCCATCAACCGCGGCAATTCCGGCGGCCCGCTGTTCAATCTCGACGGCGACGTCATCGGCGTCAACACGCTGATCATCTCGCCGTCCGGCGGCTCCATCGGCATCGGCTTTGCCGTGCCGTCGAAGACGGTGGTGGGCGTCGTCGACCAGCTCCGCCAGTTCGGCGAGCTGCGCCGCGGCTGGCTGGGCGTGCGCATCCAGAGCGTCACCGACGAGATCGCCGAAAGCCTCAACATCAAGCCCGCGCGGGGCGCGCTGGTCGCCGGTGTCGACGACAAGGGCCCGGCCAAGCCCGCCGGCATCGAGCCCGGCGACGTCGTCGTCAAGTTCGACGGCAAGGACGTCAAGGACCCGAAGGACCTGTCCCGCGTCGTCGCCGACACCGCGGTCGGCAAGGAGGTCGACGTCGTCATCATCCGCAAGGGCAAGGAAGAGATCAAGAAGGTCACGCTCGGCCGCCTGCAGGATCCGGACAAGGTGCAGGCGGCGGTGAGGACCGACGAGCCGGCGCCGGAGAAGCCGGTGACGCAGAAAGCGCTGGGCCTCGATCTTGCTACGCTGAGCAAGGATCTGCGCACGCGCTACAAGATCAAGGACAGCGTCAAGGGCGTGGTCGTCACCAATGTCGACACCAATTCGGACGCCGCCGATAAGCGTCTGTCCGCCGGCGACGTCATCGTCGAGGTGGCGCAGGAGGCGGTGTCGAGCGGCGCCGACATCCAGAAGCGGGTCGATCAGCTCAAGAAGGACGGCAAGAAATCGGTGCTGCTGCTGGTCTCGAACGGCGAGGGCGAGCTGCGGTTCGTCGCGCTGAGCGTGCAGTAGTGGGCGCTGTTCGCGCCACATTCAACTGTCATGCCCCGCGAAGGCGGGGCATCCAGTACGCCGCGGCTTCTCGGTTCTAGCTTCGCTGCCTCTGGAATACTGGATCGCCCGCCTTCGCGGGCGATGACAGAGAGAGGGGAGGCTTTACCCCTCCACGAACTCGTCCCGCCGATACCCCTGCGCATACAGCAGCGCAGTGAGATCGCCGTGATCGATCCGCGCGGCCGCGGCGGCAGCCACCGCCGGCTTGGCGTGATAGGCGACACCCAGACCCGCGGCCTGGATCATCGCGAGATCGTTGGCGCCGTCGCCGACCACGACCGAGTCGATGTCGTCGAGATCGAACGATTCCATCAGGTCCACCAAGGTGGCGAGCTTCGCCGCGCGGCCCAGGATCGGCTCCTTCACTTCGCCGGTGAACTTGCCGTCGCGCACGACGAGCTCGTTGGCGCGGTTCTCCTGGAAACCGATCTTGGCGGCGACCGCGCGCGTGAACAATGTAAAGCCGCCGGAGACGAGGCAAGTATAGGCACCGTTCGCGCGCATGGTGGCGACCAGCTCGCGGCCGCCCGGCGTCAGCGTAATGCGCTTGGCCAGGACCTCGTCGACCGCGCTGGCGGGCAGGTCCTTGAGCAGCGCGACGCGCTCGCGCAGCGCCGGCTCGAACTCGATCTCGCCGCGCATCGCACGCTCGGTGATGGCTGCGACATGCGCCTTGACCCCGACGAAATCGGCGAGCTCGTCGATGCATTCCTGGCCGATCATGGTGGAATCCATGTCGGCGAGAAAAAGCTTCTTGCGCCTGAAGCCAACAGGCTGCACGACGATGTCGATCGGCAAATCGCCGCGGAGCTCGCGGAGCCGCTGCTCGATGGCGTTGCGGTCGCCTTCGAGGTTACTGTCCGCGCCGAAGGGGATGTCGACCGCAACCCCGTCGAACAGCCAGTGCGCGGGCGCCGCCTGCGGCAGCACGGCGCGGGCGCCATCGACGATGGTCGAGTCGAGCGCGGGATTGTCAGGGTTGCAGATCAGCGTGGCGACGAGGGACATTTGAGGTTTTCGTGAGCGAGGGGTATTCCAGCAAGGCCGTGCTTATCGCAGGCCCGACCGCCAGCGGCAAGTCGGCGCTGGCGCTCGAGCTTGCGCGCGCCGCCGGCGGCGTCGTCATCAATGCCGATTCCATGCAGGTCTATCGTGACCTCCGCATCATCACGGCGCGGCCGACCGCAGCGGACGAGGCGCTCGTGCCGCATCGGCTCTATGGCCACGTCGATGCCGCCGTGAATTTCTCGGCCGGTGCCTGGGTAAGCGATGCGGCGAAGGCGCTCGACGAGGCGAGGGCTCAGCGACGGCTGCCGATCTTCATCGGCGGCACCGGGCTCTATTTCAAGGCGCTGACCACAGGTCTCTCCGTGGTGCCGCCGATCCCTGCCGAGCTGCGCGAGGATGTGCGCGCGCGGCTGGAACGGAACGGCGTCGAAGCGCTGCACGCGGAACTCGCAGGCCGCGATCCGCGCGCGGCCGAGCGATTGAACCTGCGCGACCGCACCCGCATCGCGCGCGCGCTCGAGGTGATCGAGGCAACCGGCCGTTCGCTGCTCGATTGGCAGCGGGAGGGACAGCCACCGCTGCTGCCCAAGGACAGATTTCGCGCGGTCTTCCTCGCGCCCGAACGTGACGAGCTCTATGCCCGCATCGATGCCCGTTTCGATGCCATGCTGGGCGCCGGCGCGCTCGAGGAGGTCGAGCGGCTGGCCGCCAGGCATCTCGATCCGCTGCTGCCGGCCATGAAGGCTCATGGCGTGCCATCCTTGATCCGGCACCTGCGCGGCGAGCTCAGCCTGGAGGAGGCCGCCAGCATTGGCCGCGCCGATACCCGCCATTACGCCAAGCGGCAATTCACCTGGTTCCGGCACCAGCTGCCGGACTTCGAATGGGTGAGGCCGGAGCAAGCGAGCGGATGGCTCGCCGCGGCCGTGCCGGCGGAACGGCGCACCGACTGACGCGCTTTTGTGCCGGGTTCCCGAATTTACCTCTCGCCGAACCCGGGGAACACCGCTACACTGCCGAAATCGCGCGGGAACGGCCGCATTGCCTTGACATCCAAGGTTTGGCCGCTATGTTTCGCGCAACCTTTGGGAAGCCGAGCGCCGCCATGCGTAACATTATTACCAAACTCCTTATCGCCGTCGTACCCAGGCACACCGCCGGGGGTGGCTAGCTGCCATCCACATGACAGGCGGTGTGCATGGGCCCTCTTCGGGGCCTTTTTTATTTCCCGAACCCGACACGAATGAAGCCGCTGACAACAGCGCATCCGGAGCAAGCCAATGAGCGACAAGAGCCACGATCCGAACCAGATGACCGGCGCCGCGATGATCGTCCGCGCACTCATCGATCACGGCGTGACCGACATTTTCGGCTATCCCGGCGGCGCGGTGCTTCCGATCTATGACGAGATCTTCCAGCAGAGCGAGGTCCAGCACATCCTGGTCCGCCACGAACAGGGCGCGGGCCATGCCGCCGAGGGCTATGCGCGTTCCACCGGCAAGCCGGGCGTTGCGCTGGTGACCTCCGGCCCCGGCGCCACCAACATGGTGACGCCGCTGACGGATGCCCTGATGGACTCGATCCCGCTGGTCTGCATCTCCGGCCAGGTGCCGACGCATCTGATCGGCAACGACGCGTTCCAGGAATGCGACACCGTCGGTATCACGCGTCCCTGCACCAAGCACAATTGGCTGGTGCGCGACGTCAACGATCTCGCCAAGGTGCTGCATGAGGCCTTCTACGTCGCCACCTCGGGCCGTCCGGGCCCGGTGCTGGTCGACGTTCCCAAGGACGTGCAGTTCGCCACCGGCACCTACCATCCCCCGCGCAAGTCCGACGTGCACCGCTCTTACGCGCCGCGCGTGAAGGGCGATGCGACGCAGATCCGCAAGGCGGTCTCGCTGCTCGCGAACGCCAAGCGTCCCGTGATCTACAGCGGCGGCGGCGTCATCAATTCCGGCTCCGAGGCGACCCAGCTGTTGCGCGAGCTGGTTGAGGTCACCGGCTTCCCGATCACCTCGACGCTGATGGGCCTCGGCGCCTATCCGGCGTCGGGCAAGAACTGGCTCGGCATGCTCGGCATGCACGGCACCTATGAGGCCAACATGACCATGCATGATTGCGACGTCATGCTGTGCGTCGGCGCGCGCTTCGACGACCGCATCACCGGCCGCGTCGATGCGTTTTCGCCCGGCTCGAAGAAGATCCACATCGACATCGATCCGTCCTCGATCAACAAGAACATCCGCGTCGACGTGCCGATCATCGGCGATTGCGGCAACGTCCTCGGCGACATCCTCCAGGTGTTCAAGGCGGAGGCGAAGAAGCCCGACATCAAGTCGTGGTGGCAGCAGATTGCGCAATGGCGCGCCCGCAACTCGCTCTATTACAAGAAGAGCAGCGACGTCATCCTGCCGCAACACGCGATCCAGGCCTTGTTCGAGCAGACGCGCGGCAAGGATACCTACATCACGACCGAGGTCGGCCAGCATCAGATGTGGGCGGCGCAGTTCTACGGCTTCGAGGAGCCGCATCGCTGGATGACCTCGGGCGGTCTCGGCACCATGGGCTACGGCCTGCCGGCCGCGGTCGGCGTTCAGGTGGCCCATCCCGACAGCCTCGTCATCGACATTGCCGGCGATGCCTCGGTGCAGATGACGATGCAGGAGATGTCGACGGCGGTTCAGTACGAGCTGCCGATCAAGATCTTCATCCTGAACAACCAGTACATGGGCATGGTGCGCCAGTGGCAGCAGCTGTTGCACGGCAACCGGTTGTCGCATTCCTATTCCGAAGCGCTGCCGGATTTCGTCAAGCTCGCGGAGGCCTACGGCGCCGTCGGGCTTCAGGTGCACATGCCGGCCGATCTCGATGGCGCCATCAAGGAGATGATCTCGGTCAAGCGCCCGGTGCTGTTCGACTGCCGCGTCGCGGCGCTCGAAAACTGCTTCCCGATGATCCCCTCCGGCAAGGCCCACAACGAGATGCTGCTGCCGGAGCAGGCCAACGACGAGGCGACTGCGAAGGCATTCGCCGGCGGCAAGGCGTTGGTGTGACGCCATGTTCGACCTGAACGAACTCGAGCGCGCACATGCGATCGTGGGGCAGGCGGTGCCGGCGACGCCGGCGCATGCTTGGCCGTTGCTCAGCCGCCGGCTCGGCACCGCGGCCGTGGTCAAGCACGAGAACCACACGCCGACCGGCGCCTTCAAGGTGCGTGGCGGCCTGGTCTATCTCGATCGGCTGAAGCGAGAGCGGCCGAACGTGCCGGGCATCATCTCGGCCACCCGCGGCAATCATGGCCAGAGTCTTGCTTTCGCGGCGCGGCGTCACGGCGTGCCCGCCGTGATCTACGTGCCAAAAGGCAATTCGGTTGAGAAGAACCATGCCATGCGCGCGTTCGGCGCCGATCTGGTCGAGCACGGCGACGATTTCCAGCTGGCGCGCGAAGAAGCCGGGCGCCGCGCGCAGTTCGAAGGCCTGCACATGGTGCCGTCGTTCCACCCTGACCTCGTGCTGGGGGTGGCGACCTACGCACTGGAACTGTTCCGCGCGGTGCCCGATCTCGACGTGCTCTACGTTCCGATCGGGCAGGGCTCCGGTATCAGCGCCTGCATCCTGGTGCGCGACTTGCTGGGCCTGAAGACGGAGATCATCGGTGTGCAATCGACCGAGGCGCCGTCATATGCGCTTTCGTTCGCGGCCGGCAAGGTCGTAACGACCGAGACCAGTGACACGCTGGCCGATGGCGTGGCGACACGCTTTCCGGACGCGGAAGCTGTTGCGCTTGTTTGCAAGGGCGCCTCGCGCATCGTCCAGGTTACGGACGATGAGATCGCGCTCGCGATCCGCGCCTATTGGACCGACACGCACAATCTCGCCGAAGGCGCCGGTGCTGCCGCGCTGGCGGCGGCGCTGCAGGAAAAGAGCAAGCTGAAGGGCAAGCGCGTCGGTCTCGTGCTGTCCGGCGGCAATATCGATTTCGATCTGTTCCGCCGTTGGGTCGGGACGGATGCGCCGGCGACGGCGTGACGGAGAGACAGAGGGGACGACAATGAACCAGCCCGCATCCGCCTATTTCATCGAGGACCGTCACGATCCCAACGAGACGCATACGCTTGCGGTGCTCGTGCAGAACGAGCCGGGCGTGCTCGCGCGCGTCATCGGCCTGTTCTCGGGGCGCGGCTACAACATCGAGAGCCTCACGGTCTCGGAGACCGAGGCCCAGAAGCATCTGTCGCGGATCACCATCGTCACCACGGGCACGCCGATGGTGATCGCGCAGATCAAGAACCAGCTCGACCGCATGATCCCGGTGTACCAGGTCGTCGACATGACCCAGACCAAGCGCTCGATCGAGCGCGAGTTGGCGATGGTCAAGGTGCGCGGGCAGGGCGAGCATCGGGTCGAGGCGCTCAGGCTGGCGGATGCGTTCCGCGCCCGTGTGATCGACGCCACCACCGAGAGCTTTGTGTTCGAGATCACAGGCAATACGGACAAGATCAATCAATATATCGATCTGATGCGCCCGCTCGGCCTCGTCGAGGTGTCGCGCACGGGTGTTGCCGCGATAGGTCGCGGGCCTGAAGGGATGTGAGCCATGTTGGCGCGCGACTGGTACTACAACGAGCGGAACCGGATGGGGATCGAGCCCGCTGTGGCCTCGATCTACGACAACCATGACGATGCCGATCTGCGCGCGCGCGCCGCGCTGAAGATGCTCGGGGTCCAGCGCGGCTGGCGCATCGCCGATATCGGCTGCGGCAACGGCGTGCTCGCCACCGAAGCGGCGTTGATGGGGGCCGACGTCGACGCCATCGACATTTCCCCGGCCATGCTGGCGCTCGCCGAGATCTACGCCCGCGACCGCAAGGCGCCTGTGCGCACCCAATCCGCCGGCCTGCTGAGCTTCGCCTACCGGCCGGAATCCTACGATCTCATCGTCAGCGAGTTCACGCTGCACCACCTGCCGGATTTCTGGAAGGCGGTGGCGATGTCGCGGATTTTTCGCGCGCTCAAGCCCGGAGCGACATTTTATCTCCGCGACATCGTTTACTCATCGATGCCCGACGCGATCGAGCGTGACGTCGAGCAATGGGCCGACTTCCAGATCAAGAACCACGATTTCTCCCGCGAGGGCGTGGTGACTCACATGCGCGATGAATATTCCACCTTCGGCTGGGTGATGGAGCGGATGCTGACCGACGTCGGCTTCACCCTGGTCGCGGCCGACTACCACGCGCCGATGCACGGCACGTATCTGCTGCGGAAACCGAAAGCCGGCGAGCAAGGCTAGACCAGAACAACAAACAGGGCTGCGAGACAAAGCAGAACCGGAAACAACAATGAAGCCGGCCGACATCCTCATCGCCGTCATGGTGGCGATCATCTGGGGGCTTGCCTTCGTGGCGAGCCGGATCGCGCTCGACGAGCTGTCGCCGGAGCTGATGACGGCGTTGCGCTTCACCATCGCCGCGGTGCCGTGCCTGTTCATTTCCAAGCCGAAGGTCGCCTGGTCACTGCTGATCGCGATCAGCTTCACGCTGTTCCTCGGCCAGTTCCTGTCTCAGGCCTATGGTATCGCCCACGGCGTGCCGGTGGGTTTGACCTCCGTCGTGGTGCAGAGCCAGGCGCTGTTCACGATCGGCTTTGCCGCGCTCGCGTTCGGTGAGCGGCCGACGCCGGTGCAGACTCTGGGGATCGTCGTTGCCGCGGCGGGCCTTTTGATGATCTGCGGCACCGTCGGCTATGATTTCAGCGTCGGCGCCTTCGCGGTTCTGATGGTCTCGCCGCTCAGCTTCGCCATCGGCAATCTGTTGCTGCGCGGCGCCCGCGGCGTGCCGATGTTCGATCTCTTCGCCTGGCTCTGTCTCGCCTCGGCCGTGCCGCTGTTCGTGCTGGCGCTGATCGCCAACGGTCCGGCGCCGACCTGGACGTCGCTGACGCACATGTCGCTCACATCGGCGCTCTGCATGCTGATGCTCGGCGGCATTTCCACCAGCATCGCCTATTGGCTATGGGGCCGCCTCTTGCGCGACTATCCGGCTGCACAAGTGGTGCCGTTCGCACTGCTGGTGCCGTTCGTGGGCTCGGCGGCCTCCAGCATCGTGTTCGGCGAACGGTTCGGGCCGCTGCGCCTCGCCGGCATGCTGACCGTGATCTTTGGGATCGCCGTGATGGTGCTGGCGAAGCGCCCGCAAGTTCTACCGAAGACTGCGTGAGGGTGATGATGACCTACTCGCTGCTCTACGCCTTCCTCGTCTTCATGGTCGTGATGTATTTCACGCCCGGGCCGAACAACATCATGCTGCTGTCCTCCGGCCTGACCTACGGCTTCCGGCGCACCATCCCGCACATCGTCGGCATCGTGCTCGGTTTCGCCTTCATGGTCGCCGCGGTCGGCCTCGGGCTCGGCTCCGTGTTCCTGGCCTATCCGATCCTCCAGACCATCCTGAAATATGCCGGTGCCGCCTATCTGATCTATCTCGCCGCTGTGATCGCCATGGCCGGTCCGGCCAAGCCGGGCGAGGAGAATGGCCGCGGCCCCATGACCTTCTGGGGCGCGGCCATGTTCCAGTGGATCAATGCCAAGGGTTGGGTGATCGTGATCGGCACCATCACTGCCTATGCGGCGATCGCCCAATTCCCGCTCAACATCGCCATTCAGACCGTGATCAGCCTCATCGTCGGCACGGTCTCGACGGTAGTCTGGGCGCTATTCGGTACCGCATTGCGGCCGGTTCTGACTTCCGAGCGGCTGGTCCGCGCCTTCAACATCCTGATGGCGATCCTGCTGCTGGCCTCCCTCTACCCCGTTTTCATGGATGCATGATGTCGCGGATTTCCATGCAGAAACGGGTTTCCCTCAGGGCTGAAAATGCTCTAGACAGCCCCCGAAATCCGCAAATTTCACCCTTCGGACACTGACCATTGGCCGATTTCGGCCCTGAACGAGGAAACGACCTATGCGTGTTTATTACGATCGCGACGCCGACCTGAACCTGATCAAGGGCAAGAAGGTCGCCATCGTCGGCTACGGCAGCCAGGGTCACGCCCATGCGCTCAACCTGAAGGATTCCGGCGTAAAGGAAGTCGCCATTGCGCTGCGCAAGGGTTCGGCTTCGGCGAAGAAGGCGGAAGCCGCCGGCTTCAAGGTGCTGGAAGTTGCGGAAGCTGCCAAATGGGCCGACCTCGTCATGATGTTGACCCCGGACGAGCTCCAGGGCGACATCTACCGCGAGCACTTGCACGACAACATGAAGAAGGGCGCTGCCCTGGTGTTCGCGCACGGCCTCAACGTTCACTTCAACCTGCTCGATCCGCGTGCCGACCTTGACGTGCTGATGATCGCGCCGAAGGGCCCCGGCCACACCGTGCGCTCGGAATATCAGCGCGGCGGCGGCGTGCCCTGCCTGATCGCAATTGCGAAGGACGTCTCGGGCAACGCCCACGACCTCGGCCTGTCCTACGCCTCCGCCATCGGCGGCGGCCGCGCCGGCATCATCGAGACCACGTTCAAGGAAGAGTGCGAGACCGACCTGTTCGGCGAGCAGGTGGTGCTCTGCGGCGGCCTGGTCGAGCTGATCAAGGGCGGCTACGAGACCCTGGTCGAAGCCGGCTATGCGCCGGAGATGGCCTATTTCGAGTGCCTGCACGAAGTGAAGCTGATCGTCGACCTGATCTATGAAGGCGGCATCGCCAACATGAACTACTCGATCTCCAACACCGCCGAGTACGGCGAGTACGTCACCGGCCCGCGCATCATCACCGACGAGACCAAGAAGGAGATGCGCAAGGTTCTGGCCGACATCCAGGGCGGTAAGTTCGCCCGCGACTGGATGCTCGAGAACAAGGTCAACCAGACCTCGTTCAAGGCGACCCGTGCCAAGCTCGCCGAGCACCCGATCGAGGAAGTCGGCGCGAAGCTGCGCGACATGATGCCCTGGATCAAGAAGGGCGCGCTGGTCGACAAGAGCAAGAACTGACGTCTGCGCCGTCATTCCGGGTTCGCGCTCAGCGCGCGCCCCGGAATGACGAGCGAAATTCAAGCTTCGCTCGCCAAGCCAAATCTTGGACCTTGGCGGCTATGGTCGAGCGAGATCGCAAACAGCGGTCTCGCTCTTTTCGTATCGGCGAGACATCGCTCTCTCATTCTTTCCGCGGCCTGAAGCGCAGTTGAGCGGCTCGGCTCCTGCCAAATACGGCGTCGCATCAGCCCGCCGGGACGGTCTGCCCACGCGGATCGCGGGCCATCGCAATCATGCGCAGCGCCAGCACGATGAGCAGCGGAAGCAGGAAGGCGGCATAGAGCGGCATCGTCGGCACGCGCTTGCCGAACGAGACCATGAACTGGAGCCAGAGGTAATAGCCGCCCACAAGGTGCAGGGCCCGCCAGGCGCGCGGGCCGATCAGTGCGGCGGTGCGGTCGAACGATGTCGCGCCCATTGCGATGATGAAGCCGTAGCCGATGCCGCCGAAGACGTAGGAGGCTGCCGAGGTGGCCTCGGCAAATCCGGCCGGATCCATCCCGGCAAACGTCATGATCGCCGCCGCGTGGATGGCGTGGGAGGCCGCGAAGCTGAGGCCCAGATAGCGACGGTTGCGCTTCTGCCAGCGCGTCCAGGCATTGGGCCACAGCCGCGCCAGCGCCGCGGCGCTGAAGGCGAGGCAGAACAACAGGAGCGAGCTTCGCGCCGTGAAGCGGATCACCGTGCGAACGCCCTCGACCTCGAACTGCCGCATCGAGGCGATCCATAGGCTGAGTGCGACGAGGCTCACGCAGAGAACGGCCAGCAGCCGCCAGCCTTCGAGCCAGCTTCGACGTTCGGACATGGCGACCTCCCTCTCTATGTAATCATCGATTACATTCGGCGTGAATGCGCCGTCAACGGTGTAATCATTGCTTACATTCACGTTCGGGTGAGGCTAGAAGGATCCATGCCTGTCCATCAGCCGTCCAAGCCGCGCGCCCGCCGCCCTGCCACCGAAGCCCGGCCGTACCATCACGGCGACCTCCGCCGCGTGTTGATCGATGCTGCCCTGCAACTCGCAGCGGAAGGCGCCGAAGTCTCGGTGCGGGAGGCTGCGCGCCGAGCCGCGGTGTCGCCGGGGGCGCCGTTCCGACACTTTCCCAACCGCGATGCGCTCATGGCAGCCGCGGCCGAGGAGGCACAGCGGCGCTTTCGCGCCGAGATCGATGCGGCGCTGCGCGAGGCTCCGGCCGCCGACCCGCTCGCCCGCTTCCGCGCCTTCGGTCTCGCCTATTTGCGTTGGGCCATGCGCAATCCCGCGCATTTCGAGATCATCTCGACCGGGCGCTATTTTGCCCATGGCAGCTCGCCGGACCTGACACGAGACAACGCCGAGCTGATCGCGCTAACGGAGCAGATGCTGGTCGACGCGGCAGAGCAAGGCCTGCTGCGGTCGGCCGACCTCAAGCGTATCCAGGTCGCCGGGCGCGCCCTCGTCTACGGTTTCGCTCGGATGAATCTCGACGGCCATTTCCCGCGCTGGGGCGTCGGGGAGGGCGAGATCCAGCGGATGGCGGAGGGGGTGATCGACCTGTTCATCGCAGGTATCGCAAAGCCCTAGCGGGCCAGCGGCTCTGGTCGATGCCGTACGGCGCAGCCCGCTAACATTAAGCGAAGGTCGGACCGCGCCGCGCGTTGCCTCTCCTTGACCATTCCGTTACAGTTTTATGACACGGTGCAGGCTTCCGGCTGCTCCGGACGCCCTGGCTGTTTTTGGGTCGGCCAGCCAGGCTTGGCATCACCGCGCCGGACCAGAAGTTGCGTGTCGTCGATGGCGTCCGCGCCCAATCCAGGTCCTTCTGCCACGACGGCCGTGCTGGCGAGCGTCGCCGCGCTCGGCATCTGGCGGCTGCTCGCGGTTGCAGCGCCGCATCTGGCGGCACTCGCCCTGATGTACGAGACCGAGACCGATTTCGGCTCGCGCCTGTCCTTCGCGCTGGCCTGGGGCATCCTCAACTTCTTCTGGATCACGCTGCTGCGTCGTCCCGCGCTGTCGGGTGCGCTGTCGCTGACCATGGTGGTCGTGCTGGTGCTGCTGTCGCGGCTCAAGCACGACGTCGTGCAGATGACGGTCAACTTCATCGACCTGATGATGATCGACCGCGACTCCGTCGCGTTCCTTTTCACGATCTTCCCGAACTTACGCTGGTCGGTGATCCTGGCCGGTCTGGTCACGCTGCCGCTGATGTATGCGCTGTGGTGGCTCGATCCGTTCCGCATCCGCCGCCTGCCGGCGCTCGCCTGCAAGCTCGCCTGCCTTGCCGCCCTGGTCTGCTATTCGCTCTATCACCCGGACGAGGCCTGGCGCGGCTATTACGACGACGGCTATCTCTCGAAATTCTTCCGCTCGGGCGTCACGGCCGTCTCCGATTTTGCGCAATACGGCTTCATGGAGGCGTCTGCTTCGACCGGCGAGCGGCTCAACATGCCGCTGGTCGATGCCTGCCACCCGGCTGGCCGCCGGCCCAACATCATCATGATCCATGATGAATCGAGCTTCGACATCCGCGCCGCCCAGGGCATCAAGGTGCCGCCGCGCTATGGCGACTATTTCAAATCGTGGGACGGCAAGCAGCGCACGTTCCTCGCCGAGAGCAATGGCGGGCCGAGCTGGTTCACCGAGTATAACGTGCTCGCAGGGCTTTCCTCGCGTTCATTCGGCCGCTTCGCCTATTTCGTCACGCGCATCGCCTCGAACCGGGTCGAGCGCGGCCTGCCGCTGGCGCTGCGCCGCTGCGGCTATGACACGCTGTCGCTCTATCCCGCCCATGGCGGCTTCATGGGCGCGCGCAGCTTCCAGATGACGACGGGAATCGAGCGCTTCCTCGATTCCAAGGATCTGGGCGCCAAGGGTGTCGAGCCCGACAGCTTCTTCTACGACAAGGCGCTTCAGCTGATCGGCCAGCAGCCGCCGAACAAGCCGCTGTTCGCCTTCATCTATCTCGGTGCCAACCACTTCCCCTGGGAGACCCGCTTCCGTCCCGATCTGCTGCCGAATTGGCGCGCGCCGGGCAATGTGCCGTCCATCGATGAATATCTGCGCCGCCAGACCATGAGCGCAGAGCAGTACAAGGCGTTCGTTGCCGGTTTGAAGAGGACCTTTCCCGGCGAGCCATTCCTGATCGTTCGCTACGGCGATCATCAGCCGGAGTTTGCGGCTGCTATCCTGGAGCCCGGGCTCGACGAGGGCGCCATCGGCAAGAAGCTCGACGCCTACGATCCGCGCCTCTACGCGACCTATTATGCCATCGACGCCATCAATTTCGAACCGGTCGGAAGCCAGGCCGTGATGGACACGATTGACGGTCCCTATCTGCCGCTGGTGGTTCAGGAAGCCGCCGGCATCCCGCTCGACCCGTCCTTTGCCGAGCAGAAGGAGATCATGCTCCGCTGCAAAGGCATCTTTTACGGCTGCAAGGATGGCGCCGAGGCGCGGCGGCTGAACCGGCTGCTGATCGACGCGGGGATGATCCGGGGGCTGTAGCCTCTCGCTTGGATCGCGGACGCAACTCTTCGACCGTCACCCCTGAGGTGCTCATCAAGCGGCGGCGGACCTACTGTTTGATCTTCTCCCACAACCACTTCGCCGCCGCATCGGGCGATGAATTCGCATCATTGCCGCTGGTGCGCAGGTTCGCCTCGCGCATGGTGGCGATGTCGATCTTGCCGAGCAATGGCTTGAGCGCCGCCTGCAGTCGCTCGTCTCCGGCGCGCTTCGGCGCGAGCAGCAGGATCGCGTCGTAGGGCGGGATCGCGTGTTTGGGATCGTCGAGCGCTGTGAGCTCGTATTTGGCGATCAGGCCGTCGCTGGTGTAGCCAGCGATGACGTCGACCTCGCCGCTGGCAACGGCCGCATACATGAAGTCCGGCTGCATCTGGCGCTGGGCGCGGAACTGCAGCCCATAGGCCTTTTGCAGGGCAGCCCATTCGGGCCGCGAGAAGAACTCGTAGTCGCCGGCAATCGACAGCGTGGCCGAATGTGCGGCGAGATCGGCGACGGTTCGGATGCCGAGCGCATCGGCGCGTCGTCTTGGCATCACCAGCGCATAGGCGTTCTCGAAGCCGAGCTCGCCGAGCAGGGTGATGTCGTCCTTGGCGAGCGCCGTCTTCAATTCCGCCACCAGTTCTGCGCGCGGCTTGATGTCGGTGCGATGCAGCTGGTTGGCCCAGAGCGTGCCGGAATAGTCGACATAGAGATCGATGTCGCCGGCCTTCAGCGCCCCGAAGATCACACTGGAGCCGAGGCCGGAGCGTGCGGCCGCCGAGAGGCCCGCCGCCTCGAGGCGGTCCCTCATCAATGCCGACAGGACATATTGCTCGGCGAAGGTCTTGGCGCCAACCATATAGCCTGACGACGAGCGCCCCATGGTCGGCACCAGCGTTGCTGCAACCAGGGCCGCGATTCCGAGCGCCCCGAGACCGCTGCGCACACGGCTGCGGCGGCGCAGGCCGCTCTCGATCAGCCCAAGCAACTGGTCGACTGCGAGCGCGAGGAGAGCGGAAGCCACGCAGCCGAACAGCACGAAGACCCAGTTCTGGGTCTGGAGGCCGGCAAAGATGTAATTGCCGAGACTGGTCTGCCCGATCGGCGTCGACAGCGTCGCGGTGCCGATCACCCACACCGCCGCGGTGCGGATGCCGGCCATCATCACCGGCAGCGCGAGCGGCAGCTCGACGATCAGCAGCGATTGCCGCGCGGTCATGCCGACGCCCTCGGCAGCCTCGATCAGCGCGGGATCGATGCCGTTGAGGCCGGTGATGCCGTTGCGCAGCACCGGCAGCATCGAATAGAGCGCCAGTGCCAGCATCGCCGGCAGGAAGCCGAACGCGGAGAAAGATACGCCGAACCAGGCCAGCGTGACGGAAGCAGCCAGCAGCAGCAGCGGATAGAACAGCGCGAGCAGCGCCAGCCCGGGTACGGTCTGCACGATGCTGGCCAACGCGAGCAGGATGCCGCGTGGCGCCGGACGGTTGCGCGTCAGGATCGCCAGCGGCAGGCTCACGGCGAGGCCAAGCGCGAGGGCGGCGAGGCTCACCCGCACATGGTTGCCGAGGTAGTCCGGCAGATGCGACAGCGCCTCGCCCCAGCGCGGATCGGTGAAGAGGCTCATGCCGCACCGCCCATCGGCAGCAACGCATTCAGCCGCTCGACCTGGCGCCGCGGGGTACGCAACAGCTCGAGCACGTAATCGTCGCTGCTGCTCGATAGCTCCGCAGCCGTACCCTGTGCGAGCAATCGTCCGCCGCGCATCACCGCGATGCGGTCGGCGAGCAGGAGCGCCTCGGTCATGTCATGGGTGATCATCACGGTGGTCAGGCCGAGCTTGCGGTGCAGCGCGCGATAATCGTCACCGAGCGCATCGCGGGTGAGGGGATCGAGTGCCCCGAACGGCTCGTCCATCAGCACGATGCGGGGTCTTGCCGCGAGCGCCCGCGCCACGCCGACGCGCTGGCGCTCGCCGCCGGAGAGCGCCTCGGGCAGCCGGTCGCGATGCGTTGCGCGGTCGAGCTGCACCAGCTCCAGCAGCTCGTCGACGCGGCCTGCAACGGCCGCAGCCGGCTCGCCGAGCAGCTTCGGCGTGATGCCGATATTGTCGGCGACGCTCAGATGCGGAAACAGCCCGCCGCTCTGGAAGACGTAGCCGACCCGGCGCCGAAGCGCGACCGGATCGACATTCCGCACGTCCTCGCCTTCGACGGTGATGGTGCCGCTATCGGCCTCGATCAGCCGGTTGGCGAGCCGCAGCAGCGTGGTCTTGCCCGAGCCCGAGCCGCCGACGACGGCCACAAACTCACCCTCGGCGATGTCGAGCGACACGTCATCGACCGCTGCAAGGGAGCCGAAGCGCTTGGTGACGTGCTGGTAGCTGATCGCCAGCTTGGAAGACATCGTGGGAGAGCTCTCTTTTCTCTTACCCTCCCCGAGGGGGAGGGTCGATCGCGCGCAGCGCGAGCGGGGTGAGGTGATCTGTCGACGCGGGCAGTATTCGACGCGGAGAAACCGTCACCCCACCCCGGTTCGCATTCCGCTTCGCTTCATGCGCACCGACCCTCCCCCTCCAGGGGAGGGTGAGAGCACGGCAAGTCCCCATGCGTAGCACGCTTGGCGGCTTGATTGAACTTGGCCGCACGAGCGGCTAAGGCATCGGCCTGAGTTGGAGGAAGCACATGACGACGCCCACGGCAGTGGCGCTGGAAGATGCCAAGGTTGCGTTCCGGCTGGGGGACGGCCGGGTCTATACGGCGGTGGAGAAGGCCCATCTCGCGGTGGCACAGGGCGAGTTTGTCGCCATTGTCGGGCCCACGGGGTGCGGAAAATCGACGCTGCTCAACGTCGCGGCGGGCCTGCTCAAGCTCGCCGCGGGCAGCGTCAGGATTTTCGACCAGCCATTGGCGGGGCTGAATCGGGATGCCGGCTATTTGTTCCAGGCTGATGCGCTGTTCCCCTGGAAGACTGCGCTCGACAATGTCGCGATCGGACTCGAGGTCAAGGGCACGCCGCGCACGGAGGCCTTGTCGCAGGCGCAGAAATGGCTGACCGCCGTCGGCCTCGGCGCCTTCGCGAACCGCTATCCGCACATGCTTTCGGGCGGCCAGCGCAAGCGCGTGGCGCTGGCGCAGGTGCTGATCCGCGATCCGAAGATCCTGTTGATGGATGAGCCGTTCGGGCCGCTCGATGCGCAGACGCGCCAGGTCATGGGCAATCTGCTGCTCGATCTGTGGAGTGCCGACCGCAAGGCCGTGCTGTTCGTCACCCACGATCTCGAAGAGGCCATCGCGCTCGCCGACCGCGTCGTGATCATGTCGGCGGGGCCATCCTCGCGCATCATCGGCGACTGGCGCGTCGGCCTGGCCCGCCCGCGCGACATTTTCGAGGTGCGCCTCGACAAGGAATTCCATGCTCTCCATCGCGAGATCTGGAGCGTGCTGAAGGACGAGGTGATGAAGGGGTACGCACAGTCCACGCAGGCGGCGGAGGTGGTCTGATGTCGCGCACGACGCTGTTTGCGCTGCAGATCCTGGTCGCTGTCGTCGGCTTGGTGCTGTGGCAGGTGCTGTCGACCGTTCCCGTGTTCGGCAAGATCCTGCTGCCGCCGTTCTTCTTTTCCAACCCGTTGGACGTGTTCAGCCAGATCGTGAAATGGTTCGCCTCCGGCGTGATCTGGAAGCACCTCGGCATCACCCTCGCGGAATCGATCCTCGCCTTCGTGATCGGATCGCTTGGCGGCGTCCTGGTCGGCTTCTGGTTCGCGCGCCAGCCGCTGGTCGCCGCGGTGTTCGACCCCTATGTGAAGATGGTCAACGCCCTGCCGCGTGTCGTGCTGGCGCCGATCTTCGCGCTGTGGCTCGGGCTCGGCATCTGGTCCAAGGTCGCGCTCGGCGTCACCCTGGTGTTCTTCATTGTCTTCTTCAACGTCTATCAGGGCGTCAAGGAGGTCAGCCGGACCGTGCTCGACAACGGCCGCATGCTCGGCATGAGCGAGCGGCAGCTGATGCAGCATGTCTATTGGCCGTCGGCGCTGTCGTGGATGTTCTCGTCGCTTCATACCTCCGTCGGCTTCGCCGTGGTCGGCGCGGTGGTCGGCGAATATCTGGGATCGGCGGCCGGGCTCGGCTATCTGATCCAGCAGGCCGAGGGCATCTTCGATGTCGCCGGCGTGTTCGCCGGCATGTTCGTGCTGTCGGCCTTCGTCATCCTGATCGATTTCGGCGTCACCTTGGTGGAGCGGCGCCTCCTGGTGTGGCGGCCGGCCGCGTCGGACGGGCGGGGGTAGGAAGCAGGTCTATTTGATCGCGTCGTTGCGATCGCGGACGTGTGTTGGGCACCGCTATTGCGCCGAGGGGCTGATGGCCAGCCCGCTCAGGCGGAGCTTCTCAAGCCAGGCCCGCTGCTCTATGGTGCCGGCGGCCGAACGGAGGAAACCAATGAAGAACACGATTGCCAGGCTCGCCGGCGCACTGCTCGCGCTGACGCTCACCACCTCGCTTGCCGCGGCGCAAAGCAAGGTCACCATCGCGGTCGGCGGCGGCTCCTGCCTGTGCTATCTGCCGACGGTATTGGCCAAGCAGCTCGGCGAATACGAGAAGGCCGGCGTCAGTGTCGAGCTCGTCGACCTCAAGGGCGGCTCGGATGCGCTCAAAGCCGTGCTCGGCGGCAGCGCCGACGTGGTCTCCGGCTATTTCGACCATTGCGTCAACCTCGCCGCCAAGAAGCAAGAGCTGCAATCCTTCGTGGTCTATGACCGCTATCCCGGCCTCGTCCTGGTGGTCGCGCCCTCGCGCACCAACGACATCAAGTCGGTCAAGGATCTCGCCGGCAAGAAGGTCGGCGTCAGTGCGCCCGGCTCCTCCACCGACTTCTTCCTGAAATACATGCTCAAGAAGAACGGGCTCGATCCCACCAGCGTCGCCGTGATCGGGGTGGGCCTCGGCGCCACTGCGGTGGCCGCAATGGAGCAGGGCCAGATCGACGCGGCGGTGATGCTCGATCCGTCCGTGACCGTGCTGCAGGGCAGCCACAAGGATCTGCGTATCCTCTCGGACACCCGTACCCAGAAGGACACGCTGGAGACGTTCGGCGGCGAATATCCGGGCGGCGCGCTGTATTCGACCGTGGCCTGGATCAACGGCCATGAGAAGGAGGCGCAGGCGCTCACCAATGCGATCCTCGCCACGCTCGCCTGGATCCATTCGCATACGCCGGAGGAGATCATGGCGAAGATGCCCGAGCAAACCGTCGGCAAGAACAAGGACCTCTATCTTGCCGCACTGAAGAATACGATCCCGATGTATTCCGAGACCGGCAAGATGGACCCGAAGGGCGCCGACGCCGTGCTTGCAGTGTTCAGCGTCGGCTCGCCCGAGGTGGCGAACGCCAAGATCGACGTCAGCAAGACCTTCACCAACAAATTCGTCGAGCAGGCCAAGAAGACCACCGGGAGCGTCAAATAGCCGACGCGAAGGCGTGGTAACCGACCCGTCATGAAGTCTCCGGTCATTCATCGCGTCGCGACGCTCGATCTTGCCGTGCGGCCGATCGTCTGGCCGTTCGCCGAGGAGCGCCGCGCCGAGATCGCGGCGCATTTCGCCGAGAAGCAGCGCGAGCGGCCGAAGATCTGGAACGGCCGCATCCTGCTCGGGCGCGACGCTGTGTTCAGCGACGGTTACCTGAGGGCGACCTATTTCGAGACCGATTTCGCAAGCTTTCTCGCCTGGCGCGACTGGGGCTTTCCCGACAAGGCCGTGTTCAACGGCTTTGGCATGGGCGCGTTGCGCGCCTCCGACGGCACCTTCATCATGGGCGAGATGGCGCCCCACACCGCCAATGCGGGCCGCATCTATTTCCCCTCGGGAACGCCTGATCTCGACGACGTCAGGGACGGCGCGCTCGACATCCCCGGCAGCGTCGTCCGCGAGCTCGGCGAGGAGACCGGCCTGACCGCGGCCGATTATCGGATCCAGCCCGGCTGGCATTGCGTGGTTACCGGCCCCACGATCGCAATGTTGCAGGTCATCAACCTGGACATGCCGGGCGATGCGGCCCGCGCCAGGATCGAAGCCAACCTTGCGCGCGAGATCGAGCCGGAGCTGTCCGCCATTCATCTCGTGCGCGGGACCAGCGATCTCAGGCCGTCCATGCCGCGATTTGTCACGGCCTTCGTCGAGCAGCAGTTCGCAGCGCGCTGATGCGCGAGGCTTGACATCGCCGCGCGCAGCCCATGTGATGGGCCGAAGAATTGCACCAAGAATGCAATGCACAAATCGTCCAGGGAGGTTTTGATGCGCCTGCGCATGGCTGCCCGCTTGGTACGTGGGCTGTTGGTCGCGATATCAGCGACGGGCTTGGCGGTGTCTGCCGCGGCTCAAGAGAAGAAGCTCAAGATCGGCGTCATCTACGATCTGACCGGCCCGCTCGCCGGCGGCGGTTCGGAGCTGCAATATACCGGCGCAAGGATCATGCTGGATCAGTACAGCGCGAAAGACGTCGAAGGCTACAAGATCGAGGCGATCTATGCCGATGCTCAGAGCAAGCCGGATATCGCCATCAATGAAGCGATCCGTTTGATCGAGCAGGAAAAGGTCGACATGCTGCTCGGCTTCTTCTCCTCGGCGCAATGCGTGCCGGTGGCAGCGCGGGTCGAGCAGCTGAAGAAGTTCATGTGGATCACGACCTGCATTTCGTCGGCAGTGCTGGAGAACAAGAACTACAAATACGTGTTTCGACCGCAGGCCTCCGGCGACCAGTTCGGCATGATGACGATGGACTTCATCGCGCAGAATGCGAAGGAAAAGCTGGGCAAGGACCCGAAGGACCTGCGGGTCGCCATCATCCACGAGGACGGCGCCTACGGCGTCGACGTTGCCAAAGGCAACGAGGCCGGTGCCAAGAAGGCCGGCTTCAACATCGTGCTCAGAGAGGGCTATTCGGCGACGGCCCCGGATCTGTCTGCGTTGGTCACCAAGCTGAAGCGGGCCAAGCCGGATGTGGTATTCCATACCGGCTATAATCCCGACATCACCCTGTTGCTCCGGCAAGCCCGCGAACAGGGGCTGAAGTTCGGCGCATTGGTAGGACATGGCGCCGGCTACGGGGTCTATGAGAAGCTGAAGGAAGGCCTGGGCGCCGACGTAAACTATGTCTTCAACACCGATCCGATCTCGATCTGGCTCGCCAACCAGAAGAGCATGGATCCGAAGCTGCCGCCGATCATCAAGGCGGTCGGCGAGGAGTTCGACAAGCGCAAGCCGGGTGTCGCCATCCGTTCGGCCCATGTCGGCATGGCTGCGTCCAACACCTATTTGTTCCTGAACGACGTGCTGCCGCGAGCGATCAAGAAATATGGCGGCGTAGATCCCGATTCCCTGCGCAAGGCAGCACTGGACACCGACATACCCGAAGGCGGCACCATGCTCGGCTTCGGCGTCAAATTCCACGGCGAGGGCTCGCCAATGGCCGGCCAGAACGAGCGCTCGTTCCCGGTCGTGATCCAATACGTCGACGACAAGTCCTATGTGGTGTGGCCCAAGAGCCAGGCGCAGCGCGAGGCCGTGCTGCCGCTGCCCAAGGGCACCACCTACAGCAACCAATAGCGGGGTTCTGCGGTGTTGGAAGTCAGCGGATTGGTGAAGCGGTTTGGCGGCTTCACCGCCGTGAACAACGTCTCGTTCCGGGTCGATCAGGGCGAGATCCTCGGCCTGATCGGCCCCAACGGCTCGGGCAAGAGCACGATCTTCAACATGCTGTCCGGCACGCTGGCGCCGACCTCCGGATCGATCCTGTTCGCCGGGCACGAGATTGCGGGTCTTGCGCCGCACCGGATCATCAACAGCGGCATCGGGCGGACCTTCCAGATCCCGCGGCCGTTCCGCCGCCTCAGCATTTTCGAGAACGTCGCGCTTGCCGGCTTCTACGGCCAGGGCCGCCACAGCCGCGCCAAGGCGGAGGAGGCGGCCGAGCGGTCGCTGGCGATGGTCGGCCTGCCGACCGATCGCCATGCTAGTGTCGATGGGCTCGGCGCAGCGGGGCTGAAGAAGCTGGAGCTGGCGAAGGCGCTCGCCACCGCGCCAAAGCTATTGCTCGCCGACGAGAGCCTCGGCGGTCTCGACGAGGCCGAGATGGACCAGGCTGCGGACATGCTGCGCAACATCCGCGACGAGCTCGGCATCACCATCATCTGGGTCGAGCACATCATGGGCGTCCTGATGCGCGTGGTCGACCGCGTCATGGTGCTCGATCACGGCGAGAAGATCTCGGAAGGCCTGCCGAGCGCGGTCGCGGGCGATCCGCGCGTCATCGAGGTCTATCTCGGCACCGACGCCGAGACCACGCAGGCCGCGGCCGCCGAAGCGCGCCGCCGCGCAGGGGGCTAGGTGATGCTGGAGCTTCGCGGCCTCAATGCTGGCTATGGCACCTTCCAGGCGTTGTTCGACGTCAACCTCGACGTGAAGGCCGGCGAAGCCGTCGGCGTCATCGGCCCCAACGGCGCCGGCAAGACCACCCTGATGCGCGTCATCTCCGGCCTGATCCGTCCCTCGCGCGGATCGATCAGGATGGAGGGCGTCGACCTCGTCGCGACACCGTCGCACAAGATCGTCAGCCTCGGCATTGCGCATGTGCCGGAGAACCGGCGGCTGTTTCCGCAGCTCACGGTCGACGACAATCTCAAGATGGGCGCCTTCATGAAGGAGGCGCGGGACCACTACGCCGAGCGGCTGGAGGTGGTGTTCGACCTGTTCCCCCGCCTGAAGGAACGCCGTCACCAGATGGCCGGAACCATGTCCGGCGGCGAGCAGCAGATGTGCGCCATCGGCCGCGCGATGATGTCCAATCCGAAACTGTTGCTGCTCGACGAACCCTCGGCGGGGCTCGCGCCGGTGGTGGTGCAGCAGGTGTTCGAGTTGGTGAAGCGGATCCGCGCCAGCGGGCTGACGGTGCTGATCGTCGAGCAGAACGTGCAGCAGGTGCTGAAGGTGGTCGATCGCGCCTATCTGATCGAGGCGGGCACGATCCGCGCGTCCGGCACCTCGGCCGAGATGCTGGCGAGCGACACGGTCAAGGAAGCTTATCTCGGGGTGTGAGGGGCATGCAGGCGTTCCTGGACGTATTCGACATCTACCTGCTGGAGGCCGTCATCAACGGCATCCTGCTCGGCGGCGTGCTGGCGCTGCTCGCGCTCGGGCTCAACCTGATCTTCGGCGTCATCGACGTGACCTGGATCTGCTACGCCGAGCTCGTCATGATCGGCATGTACGGCATGTATTTCATGGTGCAGTATTACGGCGTCAGCTATTTCGTCGCCGCCCCGCTCACTATCCTGCTGGTCGCCGTGCTTGGTGCGGCGCTGCACTACCTCGTCATCGCGCCGCTGCTGACCGCGCCACCGATCAACCAGCTGCTCGCGACCGGCGGGGTGCTGTTCGTGCTGCAGAGCTTTGCCACCGTTGCCTTCGGCATCGACTTCCGAAATCTCGGCATCCGCCTGCCGGTGCTCGCCTTCGGCGACATGAATTTCAGCTACGCACGACTGCTTTCGTTCGCCGCCGCGCTGGTCGGCATGGTCGCGGTCTATCTGTTCATGACGCGCACCTTCACCGGCACTGCGATCCGCGCCATCTCACAGGACCGCCAGATCATGGCGCTGATGGGCGTCGACACCAAGCGGATCTACTTGATCACGTCGGCGCTCGGCGGCGCGCTCGCCGGCCTCGCCGCCTGCCTCCTGGTGCTGCAATACGACGTGCATCCCTTCGTCGGTCTGTCCTTCGGGCCAATCACCTTCCTGATCTGCGTGCTCGGCGGCCTCGGCAATTTCATCGGCGGCTTCATCGCCGCCTTCGTGTTCGCCGAGATCATCTCGCTCGGGGGCCTGTTCTCCGACCTCGAATGGGGCTATGTGCTGGCCTTCGCGTTCTTCATCGTCATGATGTTCATCCGGCCCGCGGGCCTGCTTGCGAGGCGCCGATGATGGGGCAGGGGCGGCTTGCTGCATGGGGCGTGGGGCTGGCGGCGCTGGTCGCGCTGCCCTTCGTCTATCGCGATCCCTATCATCTGCACATCCTGGTGCTGATCCTGATCTGGTCGTTCGCCTATACGTCCTGGTCGATGATGGGGAGGTTCGGCCTCGTGTCGCTCGGCCATGGCGGCTTCATGGGGATCGGCGCTTACGTTACGGCGCTGTTGTGGAATCACGCAGGATTGTCGCCCTGGATCGGCATTCCCATCAGCATGGCGGCGGCCGGCGCGCTGGCGATGATCGTCGGCTACCCCTGCTTCCGCTTTCGCATCACCGGGCATTATTTCGTGCTGGTGACGCTGGCGCTGTCAGGCATCGTGCTCCAGGTCATCACCGCGACGCGCGACTATACCGGCGGCTCGCTCGGCTACACCCCGAACCGCGCGTCCGGCAACAGGCTGCTGGCGCTGCAATTCGACGACAAGACCACCTGGTACTTGATCGCGCTTGCGGTCTGGCTGTTCGGCATCGTGGTCTGGCACTGGGTCGACCGCAGCATGGCGCGTTATGCGCTGGAGGCGATCTCCGAGGACGAGGACGCCGCCGCCGCGGCCGGTGTCGACGTCACCGCCGAGAAGCTGAAGATCACGCTGCTCAGCGCGTTGATGACGGCTCTGGCGGGTGCGATCTACTGCCAGTACCAGATGTTCATCACGCCCGACACGGTCAGCGGCATCGCAGTCTCGCTGCAGATGGTGTTCGCCGCGATCGTCGGCGGGCTGTTCGTCTCGCTAGGTCCGACCGTCGGCGCCATCATCACCATCCTGCTGGCGGAAACGCTGCGCATCGGTTTCGGCACCAAGGCGGTCGGCTGGGATAATCTCGTCTACGGCGTGCTGCTCGTGCTTTTCATCATATTCCTTCCCAAGGGCATCCTTGGTAGCTTGCTCGACCGATTGAAGTTGCAACGCAAGGTGCCCCGCGCTCATGAGCAAAAAGCCGTCCAAGTCGCTCGCCCAGGAGCTTGACCGCTACATCACGCCGTTTCGCTACGATGGCTCGGGCAAGTTTCACCTCAAGGACCACAAATCCGACGAGAGGGGCGATCTCGACAAGGAGAAGGCGCTCGCGATCCTCGATGCCAACAAGAAGCGGCTGATCGCGTTTCAGGAGAAGCTCTACGCGCAGGACCGCTGGTCGCTCCTGATCGTATTCCAGGCGATGGACGCCGGCGGCAAGGATTCTGCGATCAAGGCGATCTTCGAGGGCATCAATCCGCAGGGCTGCGAGGTCACGGCCTTCAAGGCGCCGAGCAGCAAGGAGCTCGACCACGACTTCCTCTGGCGTCATGCAGTCGCGCTGCCCGAGCGCGGCCATATCGGCATCTTCAACCGCTCGCATTACGAGGAATGCCTGGTGACGCGCGTACACCCGGAGATTCTCGCCAAGCAGAAGCTGCCGCCAAGGCTCGTCACCAAGAACATCTGGAAGGAGCGGTTCGAGGACATCTCCGCCTTCGAGCGCTATCTCTGCCGCAACGGCACCGTGGTGCTGAAGTTCTTTCTCAACCTGTCCAAGGAAGAACAGCGCGAGCGTTTCCTCGCGCGGCTGGACGATCCGGCCAAGCAGTGGAAGTTCTCCATGGACGACATCAGGGAGCGCGCGCTGTGGCCGCGCTACCAGGCGGTCTACCAGGACATCGTCCGGCACACGGCGACGTCCCATGCGCCCTGGTATGTCGTGCCCGCCGACCACAAATGGTTCGCCCGCGTCGTGATCGGCTCGGTGATCAATGCCGAGCTGGAAAAGCTCGACCTGCGCTTCCCCCGTGCCGACAAGGCCTCGCTGGAGGAGTTCAAGCAGGTGCGCAAGGCGCTGGAGAAAGAAGGCACGGGAGGCAAGAGGCAAGCAAAGTGACAGCCGGCGGGACCACGAACTGCAAGAACGTCAACTTCGCGCTCCAGGGCGGCGGTGCGCACGGCGCCTTCGTGTGGGGCGTGCTCGACCAGGTGCTCGAGGACGGCAGGCTCGCGATCGAGGCGATCAGCGCGACCAGTGCCGGCGCGATGAATGCGGTGGCGATGGCCTCGGGCATGGCGCACGGAGGCGCGGAGGCCGCGCGGGAGAGCCTGCACGCATTCTGGTACGAAGTCTCGCGCATGGATATGGCGTACGATCTGATGTCGCCGCTGAACCAGTGGATCCAGGCCCTGAAGCTGCCGCCGGAATATCATCCGGTCCACGCCTTCATCCATACGCTGACACACACGCTGCCGCCGAACCTGCTCAATCCCTTTCATTTCAATCCGCTCCGCGCGCTGCTGCAGCGCGTGATCGATTTCGACCGGCTCAATTCCTCGCCCGAGGCGCCGCAGCTGTTTCTCAACGCCACCAACGTCCGCACCGGCAAGATCAAGGTGTTTCAGAGCCCGCTGCTCACGGCGGACACCGTGCTCGCGTCGGCCTGCCTGCCGCCCTATTTCCAGGCTGTCGAGATCGACGGCGAGCACTACTGGGACGGCGGCTATCTCGGCAATCCCGCGATCTATCCGTTGATCTACCGCAAGGGCAGCCACGACGTCGTC
This sequence comes from Bradyrhizobium sp. IC4060, assembly GCF_020193715.1. Lineage (NCBI taxonomy): Bacteria > Pseudomonadati > Pseudomonadota > Alphaproteobacteria > Hyphomicrobiales > Nitrobacteraceae > Bradyrhizobium > Bradyrhizobium sp. IC4060. The sequence goes on from NZ_JADYVJ010000002.1 coordinate 234,642, forward strand.
ATCGTGCAGGTGACGGCGATCCGGCGTGACGAGCTGCCGGCCAGTGCCGCCGATGTCCTGCACCGCATCAACGAGATCAGCTTCAATTCGTCCTTGATGCGCGAGATGCGCGCGATCGCCTTCGCCACCCGGCTGATCGACGACGGCGAGCTCGACAGCAACAGGCACAGCCGCATGTACATGCATTGGATCGGCAACGACGCGCTGATGTCGCAGCTCGGCACGGCCACGCAGTTCCACCCCGAATGGAGCCTGTTGTGCCGCCTGCGCGATGAGGGCCGCGCGGCGGCGCGCAACTGGCTGGCGCGAAACTTCGACCAGATCGGAAAGGCCTCGACGGTCGACCTGGCGGAGATGTTTCTCTAGTTGGCCGGGTGGCCATCGAGCAAAAGTGTGAAAACAACCCCATGCACAGTAGCCGGGCATAGCGGAATCAATGGCTTATCGACTCCCATCATCCGCGATGCGGATTTCACGAAATTCGTTTGCATCGTCGGGCAAAACAGGGGCATGATGTCACCATGCCGGCTGGCTTGGGAAATCCCTCACTTAAGTGATTTGCACAGCGGAACTCGGATCGTCAAATGTGATCGTCAGATCATTGATCCCGCTTGACAGTTTTGCGAGGCAGGAGGAGCATCATAGCGGTCGCAAACAAGCGACGCGCAACGTCCACCTCATGAGCAAGGGGAGGTCTATGACACCACCTCCGCAAATCCAGCCGCGTTAATTGCGATGGAGCTCGTTCGGACTATCGCATAGCGGCGGAAACCGCGAACGGCACGCCGGGACAAGGTTTAGCGGGCTGCATCAGTGAGGCAAAGCCCCTACCTTCCCGGCGCTGTATTTTGATCGTGTCGGATGGCCGTGAAGGCCGCCGCACCAATTTTTTTTTCACCCCGCTCGTCCCAATCCTGCTGTTTGATCCGCAAACGGTCTTTGCGCGCGCTGACGGGACATCAGCTCCCGATCCTGCATTGCGGCAAATGCCAAGAGAATGTCGTCTCGAAGGCCAACTTCCGACACAGGCTGGGGGCGAATAGCGCCGATCCGACATGACGGATGTGCTTCGGCGGTGACGGCCACGACACCGCGGGCGCATTCATTTTTTCCAGGGAATCTGCGTGTCGCAAAAGCTTGTCCCGGCGCTTCTCGCCGCTCTTTTCCTTGCGTTCTCTTCTCTCTCCTGCGCCCGCGCCGATGCGCCGGCCGCGAACGGTGCCGCGGCGCTATCGCCTGACGAAGCCAGGCGAGCGTTGGACACCCTTCAGGACGACAAGAAGCGCGCGCAGATGATCGATACGCTCCGTGCGATCGCCAACGCGTCTGGTCCGCAACAGCCCGCGCCGCAGCCGAATTCGCCGATCCCGCTTTCGGCCGACGGCCTCGGTGCGCAGCTCATGCTCACGGTCTCGGAGGAGATCGGCGAGATCTCGCGTGAGATCGCCGGCATGGCGCGGACGCTCACGCACTTTCCGGCGTTCTATTACTGGATCGTGCGCACCGCGAACGATCCCGCGGCTTACAATCTTCTGATCGAGATCGCCTGGAAGCTGGCGCTGGTGCTCGGCTGCGCGCTCTCGGCCGAATGGGTGATCTTCCGCCTGATCCGCCGGCCGGTCGCGTTCCTGGAGGGACGCATGCCGCAAACCGCGCGCCTGCCGGCACCCGCGCTGCCGCTTGCCGATCCGCCACCGTCAGTCGTCGACGTTACGCCGGCACCTGAAATGCAGGAGCGACGCCACAGCCTTGCGCGGGTCTGGCAGATCATGCTGCGCCTGCCCTTCGTGCTCGGGCGTTTCGTGCTCGAGCTGCTTCCCGTGCTCGTCTTCGTCGGCGTCGCCACCGCGCTGCTCGGGACGGAGATCGGAGAACCGACAACCGTCCGCCTCGTGATCCTCGCCGTCGTCAACGCCTATGCGTTCTCGCGCGGGCTCATCTGCCTGGTCCGGGCGCTGGCGGGGCCGTTCGGCTTGTTTCCGGTGCGCGCGGAGACCGCCGCCTATATCGAGATCTGGGCGCGCCGCATCGTCGGCGTCGGCGTCTCCGGCATCGCCTTTGCCAATGTGGCGCTGCTGCTCGGCCTGCACCGCGCCGGCTACGCCGCGCTGCTGCGCATGGTGATGCTGGTCGTGCACCTCTTCATCGCCGTCATCATCCTGCAATGCCGCCGCCAAGTCGCCGATGCCATCCGCGCCCCGGCGGAGCGGCAGGGCATTGCGGCTCGTTTGCGCAACCGCATCGCCGGCGGCTGGCACTATCTTGCCATCGCGCTCGACCTCGCGCTCTGGGCGGTGTGGGCACTCAACATCCGCAACGGCTATTCGCTGCTGCTGCAATATTTCGTCGGCACCATCGCGGTGGCGCTGGTCACGCGTATCGTCATCATGCTGACGCTGAGCCTGATCGACCGCGGCTTCCGCATCCGGCCGGAGATCCTCCAGCGCTTTCCTGGCCTCGAGATCCGTGCCAACCGCTATCTGCCGCTGCTCCGCAGGATCGTATCCAGCGTGATCGCCTTCATCGGTTTCGTGGCGGTGCTCGAGGTCTGGGGCGTGGACGCCATCGTCTGGTTCTATGGCGGCCAGATCGGCAGCCGGCTGATCTCGGCCGTGGTGACCATCGGCCTTGCCGTGTTGATCGCTGCGGCGATCTGGGAAGCCAGCAATGCGCTGCTGGACCGCCAGATCAATACGCTGTCGCGGGACGGGCACTATGCCCGTGCCGCGCGGTTGCGCACCTTCCAGCCGATGCTGCGCACCGCGCTGCTCTGCCTGATCGCGACAATCGTCGGCCTCACGGCGTTGAGCGAGATCGGCGTCAATGTCGCGCCGCTGCTGGCCGGCGCCGGCATCGTCGGCATTGCGATCGGCTTCGGCTCGCAGAAGCTGGTGCAGGATCTCATCACCGGCCTGTTCCTGCTGCTGGAGAATACGGTGCAGGTCGGCGACAGCGTCAGCGTGTCGGGGCTGTCGGGCGTCGTGGAGAACGTCTCGATCCGCACCATCCGCCTGCGCGCAGGCGACGGCGCCGTGCACATCGTGCCGTTCAGCGCGGTCACGACCATCACCAACGCCAGCCGCGGCGCCGGCAACGCCTCGGTCAGCGTCAACGTCGCCTACAAGGAAGACACCGACCGCGCCGGCCAGATCCTCAAGGACATCGTCGACGAGATGCGCCGTGAAGCGGACTTCCGCGCGCTCATCCGCGGCGACCTCGAGCTGTGGGGCGTCGACAAGGTCGACGGCGCGATGGTGTCGATCGTCGGCCAGATCCGCTGCACCGAGGCCGGCCGCTGGCCGGTCCAGCGCGAATTCAACCGCCGCATGAAGCTGCGCTTCCAGCAGAACGGGATCGAGGTTGCATCGTCCGTCCAGACCATCCTGATGCACATCGCGCCGCCGGCGGACAGCGCTGCCAATCTGACGCCTCGGCGGGCGGCGGGATAAGCAGTCCCAAATTCCGGCCTGCCTTTATTTGCGGCTCCGCCAACGCGCGCCCCGGTTGGCGCGTTAAACCTTTTCGCGCGCAAGTGCCAGGCGTTTGCAAAATCTGCTGCGGTGCGAGATCACGATCGCGGCCGGAGTCTCCTTGATCTCGATTGAACGCTGGCCGACAATGGTCGTGGTTCAATAAGAAACTCCTTGGGGGAATCGTGAATAGACCTGCTCGGGTCAGCGCCCATTCGACATCATCCGACACCGCGCACGGCATGACGCTGCTGCGCGACCCCCTGCTCAACAAGGGCACGGCCTTCACGGAAGCAGAGCGCGCCGCACTCGGCTTGCGCGGCCTGTTGCCGCCCTGCGTGCTGACGATGGAGACCCAGGCTCAGCGCGTGCTCACCAATCTGCGCACGCTGCCGACGGACCTGGAAAAATACGTTGCCCTGAACGCGCTGCATGACCGCAACGAGGCGCTGTTCTTCCGCGTCGTCGTCGACAATATCGACGAGATCCAGCCGATCATCTACACCCCGACGGTCGGGCTTGCCTGCCAGAAATACGGCCTGATCTTCCAGCGGCCGCGTGGCATGTTCATCTCCTCGCGCGACCGCGGCCAGATCGCGGAGATCCTGAAGAACTGGCCGTACCAGGCCAGGCTGATCGTCGTCACCGACGGCGAGCGCATTTTGGGACTTGGCGATCTCGGTGCCAACGGAATGGGCATCCCGGTCGGCAAGCTATCGCTCTATTCGGCCTGCGCCGGCGTGCATCCGGAAGCGTGCCTGCCGATCGTGCTCGATGTCGGCACCAACAACGAAGAGCTGTTGAACGATCCCTATTATCTCGGCCTGCGCGAGCGGCGGTTGACGGGCGAGGCCTATGACAGCTTCGTCGACGAGTTCATGCAAGCCGCGCGCAAGACGTTCCCGGGCGTGCTGATCCAGTTCGAGGACTTCGCCAATCATTCGGCGTTCAAGCTGCTGCACAAATATCGCGACGAGGCTTGCGTCTTCAACGACGACATCCAGGGCACCGCGGCGGTGGCGCTCGCCGGCCTGTTCTCGGCTCTGCGCATCTCCGGCGGCAAGCTGAAGGATCAGAAGATCCTGTTCCTCGGCGCGGGCGAGGCGGCGACCGGCATCGCCGACCTCGTGGTCTCCGCCATGATGGCGGAAGGCGCGTCCGAGGCGGACGCGCTTCGCCGCAACTGGCTGGTGGATTCCCGCGGTCTCGTCGTCAGCGGCCGTGAAGGCCTTTCTGGCCATAAGCTCCGCTATGCCCATGCCGGTCAGGCGCCGATCGCCGACTTCCTCACCGCCATCAAGACGCTGAAGCCGACGGCGATCATCGGCGTCGCCGCGGTCGGCGGCGCCTTCACGCCCGACGTGCTCAAGGCGATGGCCGAGCTCAACGAGCAGCCGATCGTGTTCGCGCTCTCCAACCCGACCTCGAAAGCCGAGTGCTCGGCGGAGGATGCCTATCGCTACACGGAGGGACGCGCGCTGTTCGCCTGCGGCAGTCCGTATGATCCGGTCAAGCTCAACGGCCGCAGCTTCGTGCCGCGCCAGGGCAACAATTCCTACATCTTCCCGGGCGTCGGCCTCGGCGTCATCGCCAGCCGCTCGCGCCTCGTGACCGATGAGATGTTCATGGCGGCGGCCCACGCGCTCGCCGATTGCGTCGGCAAGGAGGACCTCGCTCAGGGCAGCCTCTATCCGGCACTGCCGCGTATCCGCGAGGTCTCCGTGCGCATCGCGGCGGCGGTTGCGGATGTGGCCTATCAACGCGCGCTCGCCGACGGACCCGCGCCCAACGACGTGAAGGCCCTGGTCCAGTCGCAGATGTACGAGCCGAAGTACTAGAAATCGGGCCGCGCCGAAAACGCGGCTCGCGGGGCGTATCGGGCTGATCCTTCGCTGATCTGTCCCGATTCTGAACAGGTCACTGTGGTGGAATCGCCACAGCTGGCGCGAAACGAAGGCGGCCCCAGAGCCGCTTTTGTTCCGACAAGGTTCTGCCCTCATTGCCCACCGAAACTTGGGGTTGTTCGGAGGGCGCATCATGTCTCGCATTGCAAGTGCCGAAACTGCCCGGATGTCGCTGGCGAGCTCGAGCCGGTTATTGCTCGCGGTCTTGGGCGCCGCATCGCTCGCTGCCTGCTCGCAATCGCCGGTCGGCCGTCAGAAAGCCGATCTCGCCGGAACGACCCGGCAAGCCGCGGTCGAGCGCCCGCACCGGGTGGCGGCGCTGCATCCACGCCCGATCAGCCGGGCGCGCGTCCCCGCCCGCGACGCAAAGCAAACCGCTTCGCACGGCATCGCCAGCTTCTATTCGGATACCCAGACCGCGAGCGGCGAGAAGTTCGACAGGAACGAATTGACCGCGGCGCATCCCACCCTGCCGTTCGGCACCAAGCTGCGCGTTACCGAGACCTCCTCCGGCCGTTTCGTTACGGTCAGGGTCAACGATCGCGGGCCCTTCGTGCGCGGACGCGTGGTCGACATCTCGCCGTCGGCCGCCGAGGCGCTCGGCATGGTCGACAAGGGCATTACCAATGTCAGGCTCGAAGTCGTGCAATAGGGCGCCACGCGTCGCGACCGTGCGGGCGCGCTTAACCGGCTGTTAGCGGCTTCTCAAGCACCATGGCTGTCCGCACAATTCGGGGCTTTGGGGGAGGCGACGCTTGAACACGATCCAGTATCTCGAAGATCAGGCTGCGCGCGCCGAGCGGCTCGCCAAACGGATCACGGATACGCTGACGATCGAAAAGCTGCTGACCTTCGCGGGCGAACGCCGCCGCGAGATCGAGGTCATCGCCGGCAAACGCCGCCGCAACTGACCGTCCTTTCGGCAAGCGAGCTTCATTTCATCGCGCCTTGAGAATGGCTTTCGATGAAGTCGCTGAGATAGTCGGGAAGCTCTATTCCGTAGATGTCGCAGCGCGCGCGGATCTCGCCGGCGACGTCGCTCGAGATGTCCTTCATCCAGTGCTCGAGCGTGTTGAACGAGATCACCTTGATCGGATCGTTGAAGCAGCCGGCGACGAGCTCGCCGATCGTGGCGTCGAGATCGCTCCGCTCGATGCGGATTTCGGTCGCCTCGTCACGGCGATCGACCACCACGAACAAGGTCTGGTCCGCTCCATAAGGCACGATCGGTGATGATACGCCGGCGTCAAGCATCTCGAGCGCTCACGTTCTTGCTTCCGATCCTTCACAACGGGAAGAACCGGAAGAAGGTTCCTACTCGCGCGCTTGTGAAGGCGTCAGAGAAATTCTCTCAAGCGCGACAGCTCGAGGACGTGTTCGGGGGAGAGGATTTCGGTGACGAGCGGCGGCTGCGCCACGGTGCGGATCTCGTAGAGGTGCCGGGTCGTCGCCGGCTTCTGCATGAAAGCCGAGATGCAATCGTCGAGCGTGCCTTCGATGAGCCGGTAGGGCTGCCGGTCAGGCTGGCGCTGATTGGCAAGTGATGGCCATTTATGCAGCACCGCAAGCGCGCCGAAATCGACCTTTGAATCCCCAACCACGTCCCCCATCGTCCTGCCTCACGCAAAACAGGACCCCAGCACACGTGCTCGCGTGCCGGGGCCCATACATCTGTCGCTGCATCTCAATGCCACAGGCAAGCAACGCGGCCGCCGGAAAAAGGTTCCCGGCCTCCTGTCGCCACTCAGCTCGCCGCCGCCGCGATCTCGTGCCGCGGGCTGGCGGGACCATCTGCCTGACCGTCACTGCCGCTGATCTTGGGCGGCAGCCCGGCAAAGCGCCGCAAGGCCTCCGCCATCTGCACCCGGCCCGACACGCCCGTGATCACCACGTCCACCATCGCAAAGGACGAGTGGAAGTGGCCGCGCGCCTTCAATTGCTCGACCGGCACGCCCGCTGCGGCCATTGCCTCGGCATAGGCGATGCCCTCGTCGCGCAGCGGATCGAACTCGCAGGTGACCACGAGGGCCGGCGGCAGGCCGGCAACCTTGCCGCGCAGCGGGGCGACCCGCGGGTCGGTGCGGTCCGCCGGCGAGCAATAGAGGTCCCAGAACCAGTACATCAGCGAGCGCGTCAAGAAGTAGGCGGTCCCATTTTCGTTGTAGGAGGGCCGATCGAAGCTGCAGTCGGTGACCGGGCAGACCAGAAGCTGGCCGGCGATGGCTGGCCCGCCGCGGTCGCGCGCGAGCTGGCAGGTGACGGCGGCGATGTTGCCGCCGGCGCTCCAGCCTGCAACCAGCACCGGGCCCGGCCTGCCGCCGAGCTCGGCGGCGTGCTCGGCGATCCAGCGCGTGGCCGCATAGCCGTCCTCGGCCGCGGTCGGGAAGCGATGCTCCGGTGCGTGGCGATAGCCGACGCTGACGAACATCATGCCGGTCCGCCGCACCATGTCGCGGCAGAACGGCTCGTCCGATTGCTCGTCGCCAAGCACCCAGCCGCCGCCGTGGAAATAGACCACGACCGGATGCGGGCCCGGCGTTGCCGGCTTGTAGACGCGGTAGGGCAGCGCGCCGTCGGCGACGGGCAGGGTGCCGTCGACGATCTCGCCGATCGGCCGACCCGCGGGGCGGCCCTTGTTGAACTCGTTGACGAAGGCGCGGGCGCCGAGCGCGCCCATCGACTCGATCGGCGGCAGGTTGAGCGAGGCGAGCAGGTTCAGCACCAGCCGCACGTCCGGCTGCAGGCGCACCACCTCGCCGTCATTGCATTGGACGGCGCCATCGGGGCCGGTGAGCTTGAAGCCGAGCATGCCGCGGCTGACCACCTCGTCGCAGATGCTGCGATAAGGGCCGACGCCGCCGGTATAGGGCATCAGGCCCTGCACCTTGCCAGGCACGTTGGCGCCGGTGTACCAGGTGTTGGCGAGCCGGTGCAGCGTCAGCATCGAGCAGTCGGCCATGTGCCTGTTCCAGCCGGCCTGTGCCGTCTCGGTCGGCTCGATCGTGGTGAAGCCGGCATCGCGCAGCGATGCAACGCGATCGACCACCCAGTCGACATGCTGCTCGATCGACACCGCCATGTTCGACAGCACCGACGGGCTTCCGGGTCCGGTGATCATGAAGAAGTTCGGGAAGCCCTCGACCGTGAGGCCGAGATAGGTCTGCGGCCCCTGCGCCCAGACATCGGACAGCGACTTGCCACCGCGCCCGGTGATCGGATGCACGGCACGGATCGCGCCGGTCATGGCGTCGAAGCCGGTTGCGAAGACGATGACGTCGACGTCGAAGCTGCGGCCGTTCGTGGAAATGCCGCTCGCGGTGATCGCCTTGATCGGCTCCTTGCGCAGATTAACCAGCGTGACGTTCGGCCGGTTGTAGGTTGCGTAATAATTGGTCTCGAGGCAGGGGCGCTTTGCGCCGAACGGATGGTCGTCCGGCATCAGCGCCGCGGCGGTCTCGGGATCCTTGACGGCGACGCGGATCTTCTCGCGGATCAGGTCCTGGACGATCTTGTTGCCGTCGACGTCCACGGCCTGGTCGGCCCAGAGCTGGGTCAGGATGTGGACGAGGTCGCCGGCCGCCCAGGCGCGCTCGAACCGCTCGCGACGCTCGGCATCGCTCAATTGCCAACTCACGACCGTCTGCTGCGGGTAGGGCACGCCGGCCATCGACTGCCGCGCCTGCTCGCGATAGGCCGCGCGGTCGCTCTGCAGCAGGCTCATGCGGTCCGCGGGCGCCGGGCCGTTATGCGCCGGCAATGCGAAATTCGGTGTGCGCTGGAACACCGTCAGATGCGCGGCCTGCTCGGCGATCACAGGGATCGACTGGATCGCCGAGGAGCCCGTGCCGATCACGGCGACGCGCTTTCCGGTGAGATCGACGCCGTCATGCGGCCAGCGCCCGGTGAAATAGACCTCGCCCTTGAAGTCCTTGACGCCGTCGATCTCCGGCGGCTTTGGCGCGGAGAGGCAACCGGTCGCCATGATGTAATGGCGGCAGGACACGGGTGGCCCATTGTCAGTGGTGATGAGCCAGCGCTCCGACGCTTCGTCCCATCTAGCTTCGGTGACCTTGGTCTTGAAACGGATATCGCGGCGCAGATCGTAGCGATCGGCGACGAAGCCGAGGTAACGCAGGATCTCGGGCTGGGTCGCGTATTTCTCCGACCAGGTCCAGGCGGTCTCGAGCTCCGGATCGAACGTGTAGCTGTAATCGATGGTCTGGATGTCGCAGCGCGCGCCCGGATAGCGGTTCCAATACCAGGTGCCGCCGACATCGCCGGCCTCGTCGAGCCCGACTGCCGAGAACCCCGTCTTGCGCAGGCGATGGAGAAGGTAGAGGCCGGCAAATCCGGCGCCGACCACGGCAACATCGACCTGCTGAGCGGTTCCGCGCCCATCGGAGGCACGTGTGGCAACCATTGCGTCAGGCATGGTATTCCTCCCGGATGTCTTGTTTTGGCGGCAGGCTATCGCCGCAGGCTCAGCTTGTCATTAGAGCAAGTGCAATCTTAGGGTGGTCGTTTGCGGCGGCTTCGTGACCGCGCGAATCTTGCGGCACCACACGCACCGCGATGCACAATGGCCGTGATCGCCCGGGGTAATCAGCCATCGTCCTTCTGTGTATGCTTGCGCTTACAAGCCACGCGTATCGTTCGGGCGTCATGACAGAGTTGAGTGAGCGAACCAGAGCGAACATGGACGTCGTCCTCGAGCAGACGTGCCGGCAACTGCCGCATGGCGGCGATCACGACAGCCGCAGGTTCATCGCCGAGCGCCTGATCGAGGCGGCGCGGGCGGGACACTCCACGCTCGGCGAGCTCGGCATCGTCGCGCGCCACGCGCTCGCGGAGCTGATTGGCAAAGGCGGTTAGGCTCAAGGCGCGAGGCTTGCCTTGCCGACGGCTCTGGACATAACCTGCCGAAACCCTTCATCGAGATCGTTGCGAAGATGCGGGCCCTGCTTGCATTCGTTGCGGCTATTGCAGTCTTGTGTGGCGCCGGCTCGGCCGTCGCCCAGCCGGTCGGGCAGTTTCCATTCGCGCTGACGCGTGAAGGGCAGATGCTCGGCGCCGTGGAAGGCGAGGTGGCCTCGTTCAAGGGGCTGGCTTACGCGGCGCCGCCGCTCGGCGCGCTGCGCTGGCAACCGCCGCAGCCGACGACCGAAAGCTCGGAGATGCGCACCGCCTACGAATACGGCGCGCCGTGCCTTCAGCCGGCGCTGCCCGTGGCGAGCGAGGATTGCCTGACGCTGAACGTGTTTCGTCCTTTCGGGGTCGACGGTCCGTTGCCGGTGATGGTGTTCATTCCTGGCGGCGCGTTCGTCTCGGGCACCGCGAACGATCCGCTGTTCGATGGTGCCAAGCTGGCGCAGGCGGGCCTCATCGTGGTCACCGTGAATTATCGCCTCGGCGTGCTCGGCTGGCTCTCGCATCCCGCGCTGTCGGACGCCGGCTCCGGCAATTTCGGCCTGATGGACCAGATCGCCGCGCTGCACTGGGTGCACGACAACATCGCGGCCTTCGGCGGCGATCCTGATAACGTCACGCTGTTCGGTAGCGATGCAGGCGCGACATCGATTGCACTGCTGATGCTGTCCGCGCAAGCGCGCAATCTCTTCCACAAGGCCATTCTGCAATCGGTGCCCGGCCGCGCGCGCCTGCGTTCGGCGGAAGAGGCGGAGGCCATCGGCCGGCTCTTCGTGGCCGCGCTTTCGCCGAAGACGGATCTGCGCGCGGTCGAGCCGCGGCGCCTGCTGGCCGCCGAGAAACAATTGCTGGAGACATCGCCGCACAGCTTTGCACCGATGATGGATGGACGTCTCGTGACCGAGGACCTCGCCGCGGGTTTTGCGGCCGGACGCCAGAGCCGCATTCCCCTGATCATCGGCTCGAACGAGGATGAGACCGGCCTGGAGAACGAGACCGCGATCAAGGAGGAGCTTGCGCCGCCGGGCGCGGGCGGCGGCGAATTGCGCAAGCTCTATCCCGATCTCGCCAGACCTTCGGATCTCGCGGCAAGAATTTACACCGACAAGGTCTTTTCCGAGCCGGTGCGGCTGCTGGCACGTCTGCACGCGGCAGGCGGCGCGCCGACCTTTCGCTACCGCTTCGCCTATGTGCCGGAGGCCAGGCGCGCCAATCCGGACGTCGGCCACGGGCGCGAGCTGCAGTTCATCTTCGGTACGGAAGGCGTGCCCGGTGCGGGCATCCTGTCGCGGCGCGACCGCGAGGTCGCAGGCCGCATGCGCGCCTATTGGATAAACTTCGCCCGAAGTGGCGATCCCAATGGTCCCGAGCTACATGGTCCCGACCTGCCACGCTGGGACGCAGCTAGCGGCGATCGCCTGCTGCTGATCACGAACGATGGCATCGCGAGCGGCGACGACCCGTTCGCGGATCGTCTCGACCGGCTCGCAAATGAGGGCAGGAGATGAAGCGGATTTAAGCCGCGAGCTCGACGCGCGGCGCCGGGCTGAGCCGGTCTTCCTCCAGATAATCCATCGCGCCGTCCTTCTCGACGGCATAGAACTGCTGGCCATCCCGCGACTTGAAGGCGGCGCGGACGACACCGCGGCGGCCCTTATCACTGTTGACGACGTCCCCCAGCGCAAACTTCCTCATCGCACGTCTCACTTGTCTTCAGGCCGACTGCTTCGGCCCCGCCGGGGATTCTGGGCGGCAAATCGTTAACGACTTGCTAACCATGCCGCTTTGCCTATGCTCACCGCCGATCGTGCGGACCGCTCGCACGCGCCTGTTGTCAACGAGACGAGCCGATGACGCGACTTCCGACCCTGTTCCTGTCGCATGGCGGCGGCCCCTGGCCCTTCATGGAGGACAGGCGGGTGCAATATGCCAAGACCGCCGAGGCGTTCGCGAACTTGCCGCAGCTTCTGCCCGAGAGGCCGAAGGCGGTGCTGGTCATCACCGGGCATTGGGAAGCCGACGCCTTCACGGTGTCGACCTCGCCGCATCCACCGATGGTCTACGATTATTACGGTTTCCCCGAGCATACCTACCACCTCAAATATCCGGCGCCGGGCAAGCCCGAGCTTGCCGCGCAAGTGAAGGCGCTGCTCACGCATGCCGGCCTCGATTGCCGCGAAGATCCCGACCAGGGTTTCGATCACGGCACGTTCGTTCCGCTCGGGCTGATGTATCCGAATGCCGACATGCCGATCGTGCTGCTGTCGCTGAAGTCCAGCTATGACGCGGCCGAGCACGTCAAGGTGGGGCAGGCGATCGCATCCTTGCGCGACGAAGGCATCCTGATCGTCGGCAGCGGCCTGACCTATCACAACATGCGCGGCTTCAACCGTCCGGAGTCCAAGCCCGTCTCGTATGATTTCGAGGCCTATCTGAACGAGGCGATCAGCAACCCCGATGCGGCGCGCCGCAATGCCATGCTGGTCGATTGGGAGAATGCGCCGAGCGCACGCCTTGCACATCCGCGCGAGGACCATCTGCTGCCGCTGATGGTGGCGGCCGGTGCTGCGGGAAGCGACGTCGGACGGCGCGTCTTCGTCGACGAGGTCGCGCATGTGGCGATGGCCTCGTATGTGTTTGGGTAATGATCTCTTCTCCGTCGTCCCGCAAGCGGGGAGAGGCGAAGAAAGCCTCACCCATATCTCAGCTTCATCACCAGAATGCCGCCGGCGAGAACCATGGTGACGGCGTTCGCCGCGACCAGGGGGGCATCGCCTGAAAGCAGGCCGTAGATGAGCCAGAGCGTGAGGCCCAGCATCATGACCAGAAACATGCCGAGAGAAATGTCGCGCGCCGAGCGGGTCTTCCAGACCTTGATGAACTGCGGCGCGTAGGCGACGGTGGTGCAGGTGGCGGCGGCAAAGCCGAGCAGCTTGATCGCGAAGGGGTCCATGTCGGCTCTATAGCATGGATTCGGCTCTGCCTCACGCGCGCGCCGCCATGAGATCGCGGTACAGCGAGGCATAGTCGCCGGCGCGATTACGCCAGGAGACGTCGGTCGCAAGGCCGCTGCGTTGCAGGCGGCGCCAGGTCAGCTTGTCGTGGAAGGCGGTGTTGGCCTTGCGCAGCGTGCCGGCGAGGGCATCCGCCGTCACGGGGGCGAATTTGAAGCCGGTGGCATCGTGGCCGGACGCGTCGGCCTCGCCAATATCGACGATGGTGTCTTCGAGGCCGCCGACGCGCGAGACGATCGGCACCGCGCCATAGCGCAGCGCGCAGAGCTGGGTCAGGCCGCACGGCTCGAAGCGCGACGGCACGATCAGCGCGTCCGAGCCGGCCTGGATCAGGTGCGCCAGAATCTCGTCATAGCCGATCACGACGCCGATGCGGCCCGGATTGGCGCGGGCCGCGGCCTGGTAGCCATCCTGCAGATCGCGGTCGCCGCTGCCGAGCAGCGCGAGCTGCATGCCTTCGCGCAGGATGGTCGGGATGGCCTCCATCAGGAGATCGAGCCCCTTCTGCCACGACAGCCGGCTGATGACGCCGAGCAGCGGCGCTTCGTCCGAGGAATCGAGGTTGAACTGCTGCTGCAGCACCGCCTTGTTCGCGGCCCGGAAGGTCAGGTCTTCCGCGCCGAAGCGGTAGGCGATGTGGGGATCGGTTTGCGGATTCCAGACGTCGGTGTCGATGCCGTTGAGGATGCCGCTCAGCACGTTGGATCGTTCACGAAGCAGGCCGCCGAGGCCCATGCCGCCTTCGTCGCTCTGGATTTCCTTCGCGTAGGTCGGCGATACCGTGGTGATACGATCGGCAAGGCTCAAGCCGGCCTTCAAGAAGCTGATGCCGCCGAAATATTCCAGTTCGTTGACGTTGAAGGCATGCCAGGGCAGGCCGATCGATCCGATCAGCTCAGGGGCGAACTTGCCCTGGTAGGCCATGTTGTGGATGGTCATCACGGTGCCGGGCCGTGGACGATTGTCGTAGTGCAGATAGGCCGGCGCGAGCCCCGCCTGCCAATCGTGGGCGTGCACGACATCGGGCACGAAGGCCGGCACGAGGCCGTGGCCGATATCGGCCGCCACGCGCGACAGCGCGGCGAAGCGCACGCCGTTGTCTGCCCAGTCGACGCCGTCAGTGGTGACATAGGGGTTGCCTGGCCGCGCATAGAGATGCGGCACGTCCAGCACGAACAGATCGAGCCCGGCATGCGAACCCGCCAGCAGCCGGCCGGGACCGCCGAAATAATCGGGCCAGCGCCGCAGTTCCTCTGTGCCGGACAAAAGGCGCATCACGTCGGGATAGCCCGGCAGCAAGCTGCGCATCTCGACGCCATGGGCCTTCAGCGCAACCGGGAGCGCGCCGGCGACGTCTGCGAGGCCGCCGGTCTTGACGAGGGGATAGACTTCAGAGGCGACCGCGAGGACGCGAACAGGCGTCATGTATTGAGCCTGTCGATCATCGGCTGGGTGATCAGCGAGATGCCCTGCTCGGTGGTGCGGAAGCGCTTTCCGTCGAACTCGGGATCCTCGCCGACGACGAGCCCTTCCGGGATCTCGACGCCGCGGTCGATCACGACGTTCCTCAAGCGGGCGCCGCGGCCGACACTCACGTAAGGCATGATCACGGCATTCTCGACATTGGCGTAGGAGTTGATGCGCACGCCGGTGAACAGCAGCGAGCGGCGCAGCGAGGCGCCGGAGATGATGCAGCCGCCGGAGACCAGCGAGCTCACCGCCTGGCCGCGCCGGCTCTCCTCGTCATGGACGAATTTCGCCGGCGGCGTGATCTCGGCATAGGACCAGATCGGCCAGGCGCGGTCGAACAGGTCGAGCTCGGGCACCACGTCGGTAAGGTCGATATTGGCGGCCCAATAGGCGTCGACCGTGCCAACGTCGCGCCAATAGGCGCGGGTGTCGCTGCCGGAGCGGACGCAGGATGTCGAATATTGGTGCGCCATCGCGCGGCCGTTCTTGACCAGGTAGGGAATGATGTCCTTGCCGAAATCGTGGTTCGAGTTCGGGTCCTCGGCATCGCGCTTGAGCTGATCGAACAGGAATTTCGCGTCGAACACGTAGATGCCCATGCTGGCGAGCGAGACGTCCGGCTTGCCCGGCATCGGCGGCGGATCCTTCGGCTTCTCCAGGAACTCCTGGATCCAGCCGTTCTCGTCGATATGCATGATGCCGAAACCGGAAGATTCGGTCCGCGGCATTTCCAGGCAGCCGACGGTGACGTCGGCGCCGCTCTCGACGTGCTGGCGCAGCATCACCTCGTAGTCCATTTTGTAGATGTGGTCTCCGGCCAGCACGACGATGAAGCGGCAGGCGTGGGATTCGATGATGTCGATGTTCTGGTACACCGCGTCCGCCGTGCCGACATACCACATGCTCTCGGAGACGCGCTGGCTGGCGGGCAGGATGTCAAAACTCTCGTTGCGTTCGGGGCGGAAGAAGTTCCAGCCCATCTGAAGGTGCCGGATCAGGCTGTGCGCCTTGTATTGGGTCGCCACCGCGATACGGCGGATGCCGGAGTTCACCGCGTTCGACAGCGCGAAATCGATGATGCGGGACTTTCCGCCGAAATAGACCGCCGGCTTGGCGCGGCGGTCGGTCAGCTCCAGCAGGCGGCTGCCGCGTCCTCCGGCCAGGACAAACGCCAGCGCCTGACGGGCAAGCGGCTCGGGTCTCGCGGCACTCATGTGATCCTCCCACAACTCTGGCGCTCGCGAGAAGCCTCCCGGCCGCGCACATTGGAACCGATAGTAATGGCACGAATAGTAAATCGTGAAGGTGGTTGTTGGTTGCGAATGCACGGGAAGCTTAATGCCTTGCCGGGGTGATCGGGCCTCAGCCACCGTCGCGCGGCTGTCACAGGCGATGACGTCGCCGGGCACCGGTTGATCAGAACGGAGGCAAGCGTCTTGTGCGGTGCACGCAAACTCCAGGCTTTGAAATTCAATGCTTTGACTTGGCGCAAGGATGACCGATCATGACGCTGCGATCCTTTTTCCAAGCGAAAGGTCAGACAGGGAGTAGGACGATGAGGATCTGGAAGACGGCGATTGCCTGTTCATTGGCCGGGGTGGTCATGGTGGCCCAGATCGGGCAGGCCACGGCGGCCCCGATGCCGACCAACGTTGCGACGATGAAGGCTGCGGCCGGTGACAATGTCACACCGGTGCATTGGCGCGGCAGCGGCTGGGGCTTTGCCCTCGGCGGTCTCGCAGCCGGCGCGCTCATCGGCGGCGCCATCGCCGCGGGGTCTCCTTACGGCTACGGCTATTATGGCCGGCCCTATTATGGCGGCTACGGCTATGGATATCCGGGCTACGGCTATGGTTACGCCCCCGCCTATTACGGCGGCTACGGCTACGCACCGGTCTATCCGCGATATTATCGGCCGTACCGTCCGTATTACAGCTATGGCTATTACCGGCCGTACCGGGTTTATCACCGCCCGTTTGGTGTCTACCGTCCCTACTACCGCGGCTACTGGTGAGACCGCGCGGCTAGAATGACAGCCACACGATCAGGCTCATGCATGCAACATGCATGAGCAGGTTCGCGGCGAGATGCAATGGGCCTGGCCTGAGGCGAAGCCTGCGCCTCCCGCCGTCGCCTAATTCGATCCCACGGCCGCAGCCGTGAAGCTGCGCTCGACGGCTTTGCTGACGTCGAGCTTCTTCGGCAGGATGCCGTAGCGCGTCGCGCGGTCGGAGGCTTCCTGCACCTCCTTGACCACGTTCTCGTCGATCACGATCGGGCCGGTGCGCTGCGCGGTGTAGGCCGACAGCAGCACGTCCTCGGGCAGCTTGGTCAATTCGGCCGTGTTCTTGGCGTATTCGGCGACATGGTCCAGCGACCACAGTCGCGCCTTGTTCAAGCGCTGCACCAGATCCTGCACCGCCGCGCGCTTGGTGGCGATGGCGTTGTCGGAGGCGACGATGAAGGTGATGGTCGGCGTCAGCCCTTCGCCGTTGGCGATGACGCGAGCCTTGTCCTTCAACGTCGCGAACGAGACGTAGGGCTCCCACACCGCCCAGGCGTCGATCGAGCCGGCGAGCAGCGCGATCTTGGCATCGACCGGGCCGAGCGGCGCGAAGGTCGCATCCTCCAGCTTGATCGCTGCCTTCTCCAGTGTCGCATCGATCAGGAACTGGCCCCAGCCGCCGCGTGTGCCGGCGAGCCGCTTGCCCTTGAGGTCGGCCGCCGATTTGATCGGCGAATCCTGACGCACCAGGATAGCCTGCGTCTTCGCATCCGAGCGCGTGCCGCCGATCGCCTTGATCGGCGCGCCCGCGGCATAGACCGAGAGGAACGAGAGATCGCCGGTGTAGCCGACGTCGAGCGCGCCGGCATTGAGCGCTTCGAGGATCGGCGCGGCCGCGGGGAATTCCGACCATTCGATTCTGTAAGGCAGGTCCTTCGCATAGCCGGAGATTTCGAGCAGCGAGCGATTGCCGCCCTTCTGGTCGCCGACGCGCAGCACGACAATGTCGGCGGCGAGCGATGCGGCAGCGGTCGATAGCGTGATGGCGGCGGCGAGCAGCGAGGTGGCGAGCCGGCGTGTGATGGAATGGTCGTGAGAGTTGATGCTCATTGGATCCGTCTTGTTGCGTTGCTCACGATGCGTGAGCGAACGGTGCAGCGAGACGATCAAGTCTATGAGCGCGCGGTGCGCCGTCAATGAAATGGCCAACCGTATTGTGCGCGCTTCAGGCAATGACGTTTCAGCGGAGCGCTGCTTTCGAGAATGCGCAGCGTGCGCGGCAGACGCTGCACAGGGATGCAGCAGGCGATGGAGTCGCGGTTGACCCTGCGTGCCTATGCATCTGCGAAAATCCTTTCATCGCTTGCCCATGCGCGGATGGAGAGAATGTCTTCCCTTCGCGCAACATTCGAAAATCCATTTCATTGACGATGCCGCGAACGCGCCGCATGATTTGCGCATCGCATCAACACGGCGCGCCAAGCGCCGACGGAACAATTTTCTCTTAGACGCAGCTCCGCACGGAACATGCGCAACGCGACCCGTTGCGTACACGGCGGAGCCGTGCCAGCGCAGGAGCCAGGCCGATGAACAACGATAACCAGCGCAGCGGGTCGAAACTCGACCGGCGCCACCTGCTTCAGGCAGGGCTTGCCGCGGCCTTCGCAGCGCCGCTCGGCGCGCTGGGCGCGCAGGCCTTCGCACCGCGCGCCATCGCGCCGGGTGTCGACTTCTCCGAGTTTCCGCTGTGCCGCACGGCCTCTGACGCACCCGCGCTCACTGGCGCGCCGCGCAAGCTGAAGCTGTCGTGGAATGCCGGCGCCGTCTGCCTCGCGCCGGTGCCGGTCGCGATCGAGCACGGCTTCTTCAAGAAGCATAATCTCGACGTCGAGCTCGTCAACTATTCCGGCTCGACCGACCAGCTGCTCGAGGCCATCGCGACAGGCAAAAGCGATGCCGGTCTCGGCATGGCGCTGCGCTGGCTGAAGCCGCTGGAGCAGGGTTTTGACGTCAAGATCGCCGCGGGCACCCATGGCGGCTGCATGCGGGTGCTGTCGCGCACCGATTCCGGCGTCTCGAAGCTGACCGACCTCAAGGGCAAGATCGTCGCGGTCGGCGATCTCGCCGGTCCCGACAAGAACTTCTTCTCGATCCAATTGGCCAAACTCGGCATCGATCCGGTGAAGGACGTCGACTGGCGCGCCTATCCCGGCAATCTGCTCAACGTTGCCGTGGAGAAGGGCGAGGTGCAGGCGTTCCTGTCGTCCGATCCGCTCGCCTATCTCTGGCTCAAGGACACACAGTACAAGGAGGTCGCCTCAAATCTCGATGGGGAGTACCGCGAGAAGAGCTGCTGCATCCTCGGCCTGCGCGGCTCGCTCGTGCGCGAAGAGCCTCAAGTCGCGCGCGCCATCACCCAGGCGCTGCTCGATGCCGCGATGTTCACCGCGCAGAATGCGACGGTCGCGGCGAAATCATTCCAGCCCTATGCGCCGAAGGCGGCGACGCTCGCCGATATCGAGGGCATGGTGCGCTACCACACCCACCATCATCATCCCGTCGGCGAGATCTTGAAGCGCGAGCTCAAGGCCTACGCCGACGACCTCAAGAGCGTGCAGGTCTTCAAGCAGAGCACCGACACCGCCAAATTCGCGGAGCGCATCTATGTCGACGTATTCGCTGTCTGACGGCCTTGCCTCGGGCGCGCCGCGCACCTCGCGCGTGCCGCTGCTGGCGAGCTGGATCCGGGAGTCCGGCGCCGGCGTTCTCGCCAGCGTCGCCTGGATCGCCCTCGGCCTGTCCTGCCTGTGGTGGCAGGATGTCGGCGATTGGTCGCGCACGCATTCACTCGGCATCGCCGCCTTCATCATCGCGGCGCTCGCGCTGTTCGGCACCGTCGGGGCCGACTATCTGGGATCGGCAGGACAGGCGCTGCACAAGCGCGCGCCATGGCTGGTCGCGCTCGGGGTGTTCCTGACGGTGTGGGAGGTCGCGACGGCAAAATTCGCCTGGCTGCCGCTGCCGTTCTTCCCGCCGCCGCAGGCGATCATCGAGGTCTATACCGACGATCTGCCGAAGCTGCTCGACAGCGTCCTTGCCTCGATCAAGCTCCAGCTCGGCGGCTATCTGATCGGCGCCACGATTGGCTTTCTAACCGGCGTCTCGATCGGCTGGTCGCGCGCGGTCGGTTATTGGGTGCATCCGGTGCTGCGCTTCATCGGCCCACTGCCGGCGACCGCCTGGCTGCCGATCGCCTTCTTCACCTTTCCGTCGAGCTGGAGCGCCTCGACCTTCCTGATCGCGCTGGCAACGGGCTTCCCGGTTACCGTGCTGACCTGGTCGGGCGTCGCGAGCGTCAGCAACGCCTATTACGACGTCGCGCGCACGCTGGGGGCAAAGCCTTCGTTCCTGGTGCTGAAGGTCGCGATCCCGGCCGCGTTGCCGCACGTGTTCGTCGGCCTGTTCATGGGGCTCGGCTCGTCCTTTGCCGTGCTCGTCGTCGCCGAGATGATCGGCGTTAAGGCCGGGCTCGGCTGGTACCTGCAATGGGCGCAGGGCTGGGCCGCCTACGCCAACATGTATGCAGCGCTGATCGTGATGTCGCTGCTCTGCTCCGGCGCAATCACGCTGCTGTTTGCGATCCGCGATCGCCTCCTGGTCTGGCAGAAGGGGACCGTCAAATGGTAGCCACAGCTCTCGCCGAAGCGGTCACGCATCCGGCCACCGGCGCCGCGCTCGATATCGAGCAGGTCAGCCACGCCTTCGACATCGACGGGACCGAGCTGCCGGTGCTGAGCGACGTCAGCATCTCGGTCGAGCCCGGCGAGTTCGTCGCGCTGCTCGGCCCGTCCGGCTGCGGCAAGTCGACCTTGCTGCGGCTGATCGCCGGCCTCGACAAGCCGAAGGCGGGAAGGCTGCGGGAGGACGAGGAGCGCATCAGGAACCCGCATCCCTCGCGCGTCGTCGTGTTCCAGGATCCGACCCTGTTTCCCTGGCGGTCGGTCTGGGACAACGTCGCCCTGGGCCTTGAGGCCCAGGGCATTTTGAGGAGCCAGCGCCAGCGCGTCGATGACGCGCTTGACCTCGTCGGGCTTTCGCCGTTCCGCAACGCCTATCCGCACCAGCTCTCCGGCGGCATGGCGCAGCGCGTCGCGCTGGCGCGGGCGCTGGTCAACGATCCCAAGATCCTGATCCTGGATGAGCCCCTGGGGAAACTGGACTCGCTGACCCGCATCACCATGCAGGCCGAGCTCGTCGCGCTCTGGCAGCGCAAGGGGTTCACCACGCTGCTGGTGACGCATGATGCGGAGGAGGCGCTGGTGCTCGCCAACCGCGTCATCGTGTTCAGCGATCGTCCCGCGCGCGTGAAGGCCGACATCCGCGTCGATCGTCCGTATCCGCGCCATCGCGGCGATCCGTATCTGGCTGAGCTGCGCCGCCAGATCCTTGGCCTGTTGGGGCTGGACGCCACATGGTGACCTCCATAGCCAAGGGCCGCACGGCTCACAGCGAGCCCGACTACATCGCCCGCGCCGCGACGCTTGCCACAAGCTTTGCGGCGCGCGCGGCCGAGCACGACCGGCTCGGCAGCTTTCCCTTCGAGAATTTTCGCGAGCTCTCGGAGGCAGGCTTGCTGTCTCTGACGGTGCCGGCGGTTCATGGCGGCGCCGGTGCCGGCGCGCGCTATGCCGCGCGCGTGCTCGGCATTCTCGGCAAGGCCGATCCGTCGACCGCGCTGGTGCTGTCGATGCACTACATCAATCATCTCGTGATGGCGCGCAGTCCGAACTGGCCGGCGCGACTGTCGCGCAAGCTCGCGCGCGAAAGTGTTGAGGGCATCGCCCTTATCAATGCCCTGCGCGTGGAGCCGGAGCTCGGCTCGCCTGCGCGCGGAGGGTTGCCGGCGACGATCGCGCGGCGCACCGAAACCGGCTGGCGCCTCTCCGGCCACAAGATCTACTCGACGGGATCGCCGATCCTGAAATGGTACCTGGTCTGGGCGCGCACCGACGAGGCGGAGCCGCGCGTCGGCCAGTTCCTGGTGCCGGCGGGCCTGCCGGGCACGCGCATCGTCCAGACCTGGGACCATCACGGCCTGCGCGCCAGCGGCAGCCACGACGTCATCTTCGACGACGTCGTGGTCCCGCTCGATGCCGAGGTCGATTTGCGCAAGCCGGCGGACTGGCGCACGCTCGACGTTACGCAGCAGACTGTGCACACCGTCTTCATCGCCGCGATCTACGACGGCATTGCCCGCGCCGCGCGCGACTGGCTGATCAATTTCCTGAAGCAGCGCGTGCCTGCCAGCCTCGGCGCGCCGCTGGCGACCTTAGCCCGCGCGCAGGAGATCGTCGGGGCCATCGAGGCGCGGCTTGCGGTCAACGCACGTTTGATCGACACGGCTGCCCGCGACTTCGACGATGGCGTCGATCTCTCTGCCGGTGAATCCAACGTCATCAAGCTGACCGTGACCAACAACGCCGTTGCCGTCGTCGAGGACGCGCTGTCGTTGACCGGTAACCACGGGCTCAGCCGCGCCAATCCGCTGGAGCGGCATTATCGCGACGTGCTGTGCGGCCGCGTGCACACGCCGCAGGATGATTCCACGCGCATCGGCCTCGGCCGCCTCGCACTCGGCCTCTAGGGATCAACAGGGAGACGATCATGTCGATCGAGTTCATCGGCTTCATCAGCAACAACAATTCGTCCGAGACCATCGTCCGGGAAGGACCGGTGCTCAATCCGACCCATATCGAGACGGTGGCGAAGGCGCATGAGAATGCCGGCTTCGACCGCGCGCTGCTGGCGTTTCATTCGACCTCGCCCGATGCGCTCCAGGTCGCCCAGCACGTGCTCAATCACACCGAGAAGCTCAACGTGCTCATCGCGCAGCGGCCCGGCTTTACCGCCCCGACATTGCTGGCGCGGCAGTTCGCCGTGCTCGACCAGTTTTCCCGCGGCCGCGTCGCGCTCCATGTCATCACCGGCGGCAACGCCACCGAGCTGCGGCAAGACGGCAACACGCTCGACGACAAGGACGAGCGCTATGCCCGCACCTCTGAATTCCTCGACGTGCTCAAGCTGCAATGGAGCAGCGACAAGCCGTTCAGCTACAAGGGCAGGTACTACCAGGTCGAGAACGCCTTCTCGCAGGTGAAGCCGTATCGCCCCGAAGGCATCCGCGTCTATTTCGGCGGCGCCTCGGATGCGGCGATCGACGTCGCTGGCAAGCATGCCGACACCTTTGCGCTATGGGGCGAATCCTACGCGCAGGTGCGCGATATCACCTCGCGCGTGCACAACGCCGCGGTCCGGCAGGGGCGGCCGACGCCGCGCTTCAGCCTGTCGGTGCGGCCGATCATTGCACCGACCGAGAAGCAGGCCTGGGAGAAGGCGGAGGAAATTCTCGCGCGCGCCACCGCGCTCCAGGACAAGACCGGCTATCGCAAGCCCGCTGACGGGCATGCCACCGCCGGCGCACGGCGCCTGCTCGCGCTCGCCGATCAGGGCAGCCGCATCGACAAGCGGCTCTGGACCGAGATCGCAAAGCTGACCGGCGCTAACAGCAACACCACGGCACTGGTCGGCACGCCCGAGCAGGTTGCGGAGGTCTTCGGTGACTATTACGATCTCGGCATCAGCCATTTCCTAATCCGCGGCTTCGATCCGCTGATCGATAGCATCGAATACGGCCGGGAGCTGATCCCGCTGACACGCGAGCTGGTCGCCAAGCGCCAGGCCGTTCGCGGCGAGGCCGCAGAATGATCCGCCTCATGTTGGCCGGCGCGCTGCTGTTCGCTTCGTTCGAAGTCGCAGCTGCGCAAACCACGCTCCGTGTCGGGGACCAGAAGGGCAATGCGCAGGCCGTGATGGAAGCGGCCGGCGTGCTCAAGGATGTGCCCTACAAGATCGAGTGGAGAGAGTTTCCGGCGGCCGCGCCGCTTCTGGAGGCGCTCAGCGCCGGCGCGATCGAGACCGGCCTCGTTGGCGATGCGCCCTTCACCTTCGCCGCCGCGTCGGGCGCGCCGGTGAAGGCGATCGCTGCTATCCGGCAGACGCGCGAGGGGCTCGCCATCCTCGTGCCCGAGAATTCGCCGATCAAGAGCTTTGCCGATCTCCGGGGTAAGAAGATCGCGACCAGCCGCGGCTCGATCGGCCATCAGCTGATCCTTGCTGCGCTGGAGAAGAACGGCTGGAGCGCGAACGACGTCCAGATCGCGTTCCTGGCGCCGTCCGACGCCAAGATCGCCTACACGCAAGGCTCGGTCGATGCATGGTCGACCTGGGAGCCGTATGTGAGCCAGGAGGAGGTGCTGTTCAAGTCGCGGCGCGTCATCACCTCGGAAGGGCTGACGCCGGGGCTGAGCTTCCAGGTAGCGCGGCCCGACGCGATCAGGGACAAGCGCGCCGAGCTGACCGATTTCATCCGCCGCCTCACCGCGGCGCGGGCCTGGTCGCTAAAAAATATGGACAGCTATGCCGCGACCTGGGGCAGGTTGATGAACATCCCCACCGCCGTGCCGCAGAACTGGCTGTCACGCGCCAAGATCAGGATCGCGCCGATCGATGACGGCGTGGTCAAAGACGAGCAGGCGACGATCGACCTCTATTTCCGCTGGGGCCTGATCAAGCAGAAGCTGGATGCCGCGGAGATCGTCGATCGCTCGTTCACGGACGCGATCGCGAAGGTGGGGTTGTAGCCTTTACGCAACTCTCGTGTCCCGGACGCGCTGCAGCGTGAAACGCTGCTGCGCTGAGCCGGCCCCATGGCGCACCGATTGCGTTTGGTTAGATGGGCCCCGGCTCAGCAGCGCACCACTTCGTGATGCGCTGCGTCCGGGGCACGAGACCTCTCAAGCGCTCAAGCATCCGTGAAGCAGGAAGACAACTTCCAACTTGATCGCGTTCCTCGAAACAATCCTCCTGCCCATAGCGCTCGCGACAACACCCTTATTGCTATTTGCGCCGCAGCTCTTGCGGCACGGCGCACTCCCGCAAAGATCAATCCGACGACCACATCGGGAGACCGGCCATGGGCCTGCAAGAAACAAAAATCGAATCGCTTCCCTTCGTCACCGCCGAACTCAATTATCTCGCACCGATCGACGGCAAGCCGCGCACCTACGCGTTCGATCCGCCGCCGGGTGAGCCGAAAACCACCTCGCTGCCGGAGCCGCATCAGGTGCCGATCTTCGATGCGCGGCTGATCGCGCAGAACTTCTCGCTGGATCGCGAGGGCTTTGCGTTGGTGCGTCATCCGACCCAGGTGAAGGATTTTTACAACGACGAGGAAATCCGCAGCGTCTACTATCCAGCGATCGAGGCGTTCCTGCGCGCGACGCTGAAGGCCGACCGCGTCGTCATCTTCGACCACACCGTGCGCAAGCGTGTCGAAGGCGCGCCGGATATCCGCGACGGCGGCCCGCGTCAGCCGGCCACGCGCGTCCATGTCGACCAGACGGCAATCTCCGGCGCCAACCGCGTGCGCGAGCATCTGCCTGATGAAGCCGACGAGCTGCTGAAGGGACGCGTGCAGGTGATCAATCTGTGGCGGCCGATCCGCGGTCCCTTGCGGGATTCACCGCTCGCCATGGCCGACGGCACCACGGTCAAGCCGGAAGACCTCGTCGCTTCCGACCTGATCTATCCCAACCGCCGCGGCGAGACCTATTCGGTGAAATACAATCCGAACCACCGCTGGTTCTATTTCCCGGAGATGACGCCGGATGAGGCGCTGCTGCTGAAGTGCTACGATTCCGCAACCGACGGCCGGACCCGTTTCGGGCCGCATACCGCATTCGTCGATCCGACCACGCCGGCCGATGCTGCGCCCCGCGAGAGCATCGAAGTCCGCACGCTGGTGTTCCACCGGCAGTAACAACGTGTGATGGCCCTGCCGGGTCCATTGCATCATGGGCGCGGGCGTCGTTCAGGTCTCGGTGGATTAGGCGTCCGAGCGCGCTATAGTGCCGCCCAATGCAAAGGGGGCGCTATGACAAGGATCAGGGTAGGACTCGTCGGCTGCGGCTTCGTGTCGGAGTTGCACATGTATGCGTTCCGGCGCGTCTATGGCGTTGACGTCGAGGTCGCGGCGGTTGCTGCCCGCGGCGACAAGGTTGTCGCGTTTGCCGGGCATCACAATATCCCGCGTGTTTACCGCAGCTTCGCCGAGCTGATCGCCGACCGCGATCTCGACGTCGTCGACATCTGCACCCCGCCCAATCTTCACGCCGAGATGATCGTCGCCGCCATGCAGTCCGGCAAGCACGTCATCTGCGAAAAGCCGTTCGCCGGCTATTTCGGCCGCGAAGGCGATCAGCAGCCGATCGGCAAGCACGTGCCGAAGGCGCTGATGTATGAACGCGTGATCGAAGAGATGGACAGGACGCGGGCCGCGATCGAGCGCACGGGCAAGCTCTTCATGTATGCCGAGGACTGGATCTACGCGCCGGCCGCAACCAAGACCGCCGAGATCATCAAGGCGACCAAGGACAAGATTCTGTTCATGAAGGGCGAGGAGAGCCATTCCGGCTCGCACGCCGCGCATGCCGCGCAATGGGCGATGACCGGCGGCGGCTCGCTGATCCGCATGGGCTGCCATCCCCTCTCGGCCGTGCTGTATCTGAAGCAGGTCGAAGCCAAGGCGCGCGGCGAGCGCATCCATGTGGCCAGCGTCACCGGCGATGTCGGCAACGTCACCGCCGGGCTCAAGCCGGAGGAGCGCAGCTACATCAAGGCCAATCCCGTCGATGTCGAGGACTGGGGCACGCTCACCGCCACTTTCTCGGACGGCACCAAGGCGACGGTGTTCTCCGGCGACATGATCATGGGCGGGGTGCGCAATCTGATCGAGACCTATACGAGCGGCGGCTCGCTGTTTGCCAACATCACGCCCAACAATCATCTGATGAGCTATCAGACCAGCGAGGAGAAGCTCGCTTCCGTCTACATCACCGAGAAGGTCGACCGCAAAACCGGCTGGCAATATGTCTGCCTCGAGGAGGAATGGACGCGCGGCTATTTGCAGGAGATCCAGGACTTCATGGAATGCGTCGCGACGGGCCGCCAGCCGCTGTCGGACCTCGCGCTGGCCTATGAGACGATCAAGGTGAACTACGCAGGATATTGGGCGGCGGAGGAGGGGCGGCGGGTGGTGTTGTGAAAGCAACGTGTCTCCGCAGGCACGCTTCCCTTCTCCCCTTGCGGGAGAAGGTGGCGCGAAGCGCCGGATGAGGGGTTGTTTCCGCGCATCCCAATGAGAGTTGAACACGCGGAGGGGGACCCCTCACCCGTCTCGCCGCAACGCGGCGAGCCACCCTCTTCCGCAAGGGGAGAGGGTGTACACTGCCCGTGCCGCCCCCTCACGCCCCGTAGGTCGAGCCCTTCGGCAGCGGGAAGACCGGGTCCTGCGTGCGGATGTTGGTCGGCCACACCACGGAGATGTGCGCGCCGGCGTTCTGCATCACGACCGGCGTCGAACGTTCGTTCTGGCCGGAGAGCGGCGTGCCCGGCGGGAAGAATTTCACGCCATAGCCCTGGATCGTGCCGCCCGCGGGGATGTCGACGTCGAGCGCCGCTTTCCGGATCGCCTCGGGCTCGAAGCTGCCGTACTTCTCCTTGGCGACAGGCAGCACGTTGTTGAGCAGCACCCAGGTCTGGTTGAAGCCCATCGAGCAGTGCGGCGGCACGTCGGTGGCGCCGGTCTTGGCCTGATAGCGACTGACCATGGTCTTGATCAGATCGCCCATGCCGGGCGCGAGCTTGGCGGGATCGAGCAGCTGCGCCGGCACCGGGTCGATGTTGCAGAAATGGTCGATGTCGGCGCCGAACGTGGCGCGCAGCTTGTCGAGCTGGCTGTAGCCGGCACCGGCTCCGAACAGCATCTTGAAGCGCAACCCGCTCTCGCGGGCCTGGCGCAGGAACAGGGTGATGTCAGGGTTGTAGCCCGCATGCGAGATCACGTCGGCCTTGGCCCGCTTGATCTTCGTCACCAGCACCGAGAGATCGGGCGCCGAGGCCGAGTAGCCTTCGCGCAGCACCACCGGAATGCCGGCCTCTTTGGCATAGGCTTCGTCAGCGGAGGCAACGCCGACGCCATAAGGGCCGTCCTCGTGGATCAACGCGACCTTGACCTCCTTCGGATCCATGCCGAGCTTGGCTTTGGCGTGCTCGGTGAGGAAGCTTGCAAAGGCCTGGCCGTATTGATCCGAATGGATCTGCGCGCGAAATACGTGTTGCAGGTTCTTGTCCTTGAACACGGCGGTCGAGACCGCGGTCGTGATCCAGAGGATCTTTTTTTGCTGCTCGACCTTGGCCGCGAGCGGCACCGCATGCGAGCTGGCATAGACGCCGTTGAGGATGTCGATCTTCTCTTGGTTGATCAGGCGTTCGGCCTCGTTGATCGCAACGTCGGGCTTGCTCTGCGAATCCGCGGCGACCGGAGCAACCTTGTATTTGCCGCCGACACCGCCCTTCTCGTTGACGAGATCGATGGCGATCTGCGCGCCGATCGACGATGCGACCGAGCCGCCGGCGGCGAAGGGGCCGGTGAGGTCGTAAATCAGGCCGATGCGTATAGTCTCGGCTTGTGCTTGGGCGCGTGTCCAATCGAGGCTGAGTGCGGCGGCGGCAGCCGCCGATGTCTTCAGCAGCTGCCTGCGTGAAGTCGGCATCCTATCCTCCCTCAAAACCCGTTCTTATGATTGGTTGCTTTTTTGCGAAGTATGTGGAGGGGGGGCGGCGGAAAGTCAACATCGCCCAAGGTCGATGGGCGCCAGCGGCGGCATAACGCAGTTGCGAAGGCTAAGGAGAGAGGCCCACCGCGTCCCGTGGAGCGGATGGGGTCTGATGTTGGCCTGGGCCGGCCGCGAGCGAGCGGCGGCCGATGCCGTCAAGTGGTTCAGCGTGCCTGCAGCAGGGATGGATCAAGCGGTGTCAGCCGGGCGGGATCGAATGGCGACAGGTCGATCTCGCGCGTTGCGCCCTCGGCGATCAACTGCGCCAGCGCTTCTCCGGTGGCGGGTGCATTGAGGATGCCCCAGACATTGTGTCCGGTCGCAACATAGAGACCCTCGCTGTACGGCACCTTGCCGATCAGCGGCAAGCCGTCCTCCGTCACCGGACGGAAACAGGCCTGCTGTGCGATGATCCTTTCGGGACGGAACAGCGGTGACAGCCGCTCCGACATGCGTTGCAGCCGGGCGATCGCATCAACGTCCGGCGTCACGGCGGCAGGATCGAGCGGCAGCGCTGCGATGTCGGAGAGGGCCGTGATGTGTGTGCTGCCATCGGCGCGCGGGAAGACCTCGATCGAGACCGCGCTGCCGGCTTCCTCATACTCCAGGAATAACGCATCGGCCGGCACGTCGGAGGCGGTGTCGTACACGATGCTAGGGCTGCGCTGGCCGTAAACGGCCGGCAGGCTGGTCCATTGCGACGCGAGCAGCGACCACGGTCCCATCGCGATCACGACGGCATTCGCCTCGACCAGGGTGCCTTCGATCTCGACGCCGGCCGCATGGTCGCCATCGCGCACGATGCCGGTGACACGGCCAGGGTAAAGCTCCGCGCCTTGCGCAAGGGCCGCGTTCATCACAGCCGACGTGAACTTGCGGGGATGAACGATTGCCGTTGTCTCTATCGTACCGATGCGTTGTGTGATGACGACGCCGTTGCTGAGCCAGCCGAGTGCGGATGGTGCGTCCTTGCGCGCAGTGCCCTCGGTGGCAACGAAGCCGCTATAGGCGGTCATCGGCCGGTAGCCCCAATCGCCGGCGATCTCCTCCGGCAGTTGCGCGTGAAGTGCAAAGCTACGCCGCGCGAGCGCGTCGAGCGACGTGCCGGCGCACCAGTCCTGGGCCAGGAAGCCGCCGGCCTTGCCGGAGGCAGCAGCTGCGACCTCGGTTCGCTCCACGACGATCGCGTCGATGCCGTGGCGGCGAAGGAAATAAGCGGTGCAGGCCCCGATCACGCCGCCGCCGCAGATCACAACGCGCATGGTATCTACCCCGGTTCGCGTCAATTCGTGGGGCGCTTTGCTCCCGAGCGAAGACAACCTAGCTCGCGTAACCCCGTTCCAGCGATTGCCGCTGCCGGTGCCGCTCCAGCGCCAGGTCGATGAGGCGCGTCAGCAGCTCGCTATAAGGCACGCCCGAGGCTTCCATCATCTTCGGATACATGCTGATCGAGGTGAAGCCGGGCAGGGTGTTGATCTCATTGAAATAGAAGTTTCCGGTTTGCCGGTCGAGGAAGAAGTCGACGCGCGCGAAGCCGCTGCATTCGAGCGCCGCGAACACCTGCGTCGCCAGCGCGCGCACGCGCTCCATCTGCGCCGCGTCCAACCTCGCGGGAAGATCGACCCGGGCGCCGTCAGGATCGATATATTTCGCTTCGTAGGAATAGAACTCGTGATGGGCGTTCGGATTGAGCTCGCTGGCAACGCTGGCGAACAGCGTCTCGCCCTCGAGCACCGCGACCTCGATCTCGCGTGCGTCGATGCCCTGTTCGACCAGCACCTTGATGTCATAACGAAAGGCATCGTCGAGCGCCGCTCCGAGCGCATCCAAGGTCTTGACCTTGTGAATGCCGACACTGGAGCCCATATTGCACGGCTTGACGAACACCGGGAGGCTCAGGCCCCCGCCCGCCTTCGCAAGCGACGAGCTACGGTCCTGCGCGAAGGCCTTGCTTGTGAGCACGCGATAGGGCGCGACCGGAATGCCGGCGAATTCGGCGAGCCGCTTGGCGACGTCCTTGTCCATGCTGACGGCAGAGGCGAGAACGCCGGATCCGACATAGGCGACGTCGGCCAATTCAAGCAGGCCCTGCACGGTGCCGTCCTCGCAAAGCGGGCCATGGATGACCGGAAAGACGACGTCGATCTCGAGCGGATCCATCGTCCCTGCAGTTACAGGCATGAGAGCCACCCGTCCGTCAGGTTCTCTGGCGAGCCGTATCTCGGGCGCATTGGGCAGGATCGGCAAGGACGTCGTCTGCGCCAGATCGAGCGCACCAAGATCGTTCCATTGCCAGCGGCCCTCCTTGTCGATGGAGACCGGGATCACCTCGAAGCGGGTGCGGTCGAGATGCCTGAATGCGGAGGCCGCCGATTTCAGCGAGACCTCATGCTCGCCGGACCTGCCGCCATAGAGAACAACGACGCGAATTTTGTCTGCCAATATTTTGTTTGCCATGGCTCATTTATGACGTGCTCTGTCCGAAAGTCACCTCTGTTGGCAGGTTGGTGCTTCGATCAAAAAAGTTCGGCGCCGGCGAGGGCCGCCGGCGCCATGTCGTAGCAAGGCTCGCTGCGTTTCAGCCCGGCCCTGCGCCCTGCGTCGCCGTATATACCGCGTAGAGCGATTGGCTCGCGGCCATGAACAGGCGGTTGCGCTTGGGGCCGCCGAAGCAGACGTTGCCGCACACTTCCGGCAGACGGATGCGGCCGAGCAGCTTGCCCTCCGGCGACCACACCGTGACGCCGCTGTAGCCGACCGCGCGTCCGGCATTGCTGGAGGCCCAGAGATTGCCGTTGACGTCGCAACGCAGGCCATCCGGTCCGCACTTCACGCCGTCGATCACGCAATCGGTGAACTTCTTCAGGTTCGACAGCTTGTTGTCGCTGCCGACGTCGAACACGAAGATCTCGCCCTTGCCGCCGGGGCCGGTGTCGCCCGGACCCTTGCCGGTCGAGGCGATGTAGAGCTTCTTGTAGTCGGGCGAGAAGCAGAGCCCGTTCGGGTCGGGCACCTGGTCTTCGGTGACGACGAGGTCGATGCGGCCGGAGGGATCGATGCGATAGCAATTGGTCGGCAGCTCGCGCTTGCCCGGCACGAAGCCGGCCGGCTGCCCGATCCGCGGATTGAGCTTGCCGCCTGCATTGCTCGGGCCGCCCGCGACGTCGGGCTCGCCTTCGTAGAGCTGGCCGCCATACGGCGGATCGGTGAACCAATAGCTGCCGTCGGGATGCGCGGCGATGTCGTTCGGCGAGTTCAGCTTCTTGCCCTGGTAGGACTCGGCGAGCACGGTGGCGGTGCCGTCATGCTCGTAGCGCGTCACCCGCCGCGTCAGGTGTTCGCAGGAGAGCTGGCGGCCCTGGAAGTCGAACGAGTTGCCGTTGGAATTGTTGGAGGGCGAGCGGAACACGCTGACGCGGCCGTCGTCCTCGGTCCAGCGCATTTGCCGGTTGTTGGGAATGTCGCTCCACAAGAGATAGCGGCCCTGCGCGCTCCACGCCGGGCCTTCGGCCCAGAGCAGCCCGGTGTAGAGACGCTTGATCGCGGTGTTGGGCTGCGCGAGATCGTTGAAGGACGGATCGACCGCGATGATGTCGGGGTCCCAGAAATAGGTTGTCGGCGCGCCGCCCGGGCCGAAATCGCGCGGCGGCGTCGTGATCGTCGTCGGCGGTGCGGCAGGCCCGGTCTGGGCCAGCGCGGGGCCCGCCAACGTGGCCGCGGCGCCGAGCGCCAGCCCCCCGACCAGCGTTCGTCGTGAAAGCGCAGCATCGTGCGCACGCTGCTCCTGCTCAGGAGCCTCCTGGCGTGTCATCGTGTCCTCCCGGTCATCTTCGGCTGGCCGGTTGATCCGGCCGAGCGAGGCGAAGGTTAGTCCGGTCTGCGTCCGGTTGCGAGGGGCAGACTTGAAACCGCGGCGTGATCGTGGGCCGCAATTTCGTCACCTTCGGGTGCGCTTGGATTGCAGGGCGCTCGTGGGGACAAAGCCGGAGCTCATTGTGCAGGTCGTCATCCTGGTCATCCTTCTCTCGTTTGCCTTTGCGGCTGGCTATTTCACGCGGGATTACGTCTCCCGAAAAAGACGCGCGGAGGCGCGCCGCTGGCGCGAGTACACGCAGCCGGACTGGCTCTCGGCCAATACGCCGGCGAACACCAACGAGATCGCGAAGGGCGTCACCGCTGCGCCCACCGGCGAGCTCGGCCAAATGCTGAACCGTTGGGAGAACAGGGCGCGCGCTCGCCGCACCGGCACGGCGTAGGCCTACCCCTTTTAGGTCACCTATGTTGACCCTCTTTTTGGCGTTGCAGTTGCGGCCATTTCTCGTCTAGAAACGGCCACATCGGGCCTCTCCCGGAAACCAACCGTCAATGGTTTTGACCAAGGATTTGAGGCTCTACAGGGTCCGGCAATGCTGATTCGCGGCCAAATCGAGGGGATTTCGGGGGAGGTGGCTCTGGCCGCCGCCGCGATCCCGGCTGCACTGCTGCCCACCCTCCTTATTGGCGGCCTTCTTCTTACTTGCCCCTGAGGGCCGGCTGGGCGCCATGCGCCTGGGCGCTCAGGGGTTCGTCGAGATCAACGGACACCTCAAGCGCCAAGGGACTGAAACGGCTCTGAACGGCGCAAACGCTCAAAAGGAAATCTAGGAATGGCCACCGTGAACAAGTCCGAGAAGGACCGCGTCATCATTTTCGACACCACGCTGCGCGACGGCGAGCAGTGCCCCGGCGCCACCATGACCTTCGAGGAGAAGCTCGAGGTCGCCGAACTGCTGGATGATATGGGCGTCGACGTCATCGAGGCGGGCTTTCCGATCACCTCCGAAGGCGACTTCCAGGCGGTCAGCGAGATCGCCCGCCGCTCCAAGAACGCGGTCATCGCCGGTCTGTCGCGCGCCCATCCCGCCGACATCGACCGCTGTGCCGAAGCCGTGAAGTTCGCTAAGCGCGGCCGCGTCCATACCGTGATCGCGACCTCGCCGCTGCATATGCGGGTGAAGCTGAACAAGACCCCGGAGCAGGTGATCGAGACCTCGGTCGCCATGGTCGCGCGCGCCCGCAACCAGATCGACGACGTCGAATGGTCGGCCGAGGACGGCACCCGCAGCGAGATGGACTTTTTGTGCCGCATCGTCGAGGCCGTGATCAAGGCCGGCGCCACCACGGTGAACATCCCCGACACCGTCGGTTATACGGTGCCGGAGGAATACACCCACTTCATGAGGACGCTGATCGAGCGCGTGCCGAACTCGGACAAGGCGGTGTTCTCCGTGCACTGCCATAACGATCTCGGCATGGCGGTCGCCAACTCGCTGGCCGGCATCACCGGCGGCGCGCGCCAGGTCGAGTGCACCATCAACGGCATCGGCGAGCGCGCCGGCAATGCCGCGCTCGAAGAGATCGTTATGGCGATCAACGTGCGCAACGACAAATTCCCCTACTGGAACAAGATCGACACGACGCAGCTGACCCGCGCCTCGAAGCTGGTCTCGGCGGCGACCTCGTTCCCGGTGCAATACAACAAGGCGATCGTCGGCCGGAATGCCTTCGCCCATGAGAGCGGCATTCACCAGGACGGCGTGCTGAAGGACGCTTCGACTTACGAGATCATGCGCCCCGAGATGGTGGGCCTGAAGCAGTCGTCGCTGGTGCTGGGCAAGCATTCCGGTCGCCACGCCTTCGTGCACAAGCTGGAGGAGATGGGCTACAAGCTCGGTCCGAACCAGTTGGAAGATGCGTTCACGCGGATGAAGGCGCTGGCCGACCGCAAGAAGGACATCTACGACGAGGACATCGAGGCGCTGGTCGACGAGGAGATGGCGGCCTCGCACGACCGCATCAAGCTGACCTCGCTGACGGTGATCGCCGGCACCCACGGTCCGCAGCGCGCGACCATGAAGCTCGACGTCGACGGCCAGATTAAGATCGAGGAAGCCGAAGGCAACGGCCCCGTCGACGCCGTCTTCAACTGCATCAAGCGCCTGGTGCCGCACGAGGCCAAGCTCGAGCTGTACCAGGTGCACGCGGTCACCGAGGGCACCGACGCGCAGGCGGAAGTGTCGGTGCGGCTGGCGCAGGACGGCCGCTCGATGACGGCGCGCGCGGCGGATCCGGATACCCTGGTGGCTTCGGCCAAGGCCTATCTCGGCGCGCTCAACAAGATCGTCATGAAGCGCCAGCGCGACAATGTGACGACGGCGGCGGCGAGCTGAATGGCTGCCCTGCTAAGGGACAATAGCGGCTGTGTAAGCGAGCCGCTATTGATGCAGCCGGCATAAGATTGGCCACCCGGCGCCGCCGGGTGGCTCAAACAAACGATAGGGAGAGACCATGCGCACCTTGGCGATCGCCGCGTCCATCGCGGCTCTGGCACTTGGTTTGACCGGGCCGGCACTGGCTCAATCACCGATCATCATCAAATTCAGCCACGTCGTCGCCACCGACACGCCGAAAGGCAAGGGCGCGGAGAAGTTCAAGGAGCTCGCCGAGAAGTACACCGGCGGCAAGGTCAAGGTCGAAGTCTATCCGAACTCGACGCTCTACAAGGACAAGGAAGAGCTCGAGGCGCTCCAGCTCGGCAGCGTGCAGATGCTGGCGCCGTCCAACTCCAAATTTGGGCCGCTCGGCATCCGCGAGTTCGAGGTGTTCGACCTGCCTTACATCCTGCCCGACATCAAGACGCTGCGGAAGGTGACGGAAGGGCCGCTCGGCACCAAGCTGCTGAAGCTGCTGGATGCCAAGGGCATCACCGGCCTTGCCTATTGGGACAACGGCTTCAAGCAGATGAGCGCGAACAAGAAGCTGATCGCGCCGGCCGACTATCAGGGCGTGAAATTCCGCATCCAATCCTCGCGCGTGATCCAGGCCCAGTTCAAGTCGCTCGGCTCGCTGCCGCAGGTGATGGCGTTCTCGGAAGTCTACCAGGCACTCCAGACCGGCGTGGTCGACGGCCAGGAGAACACCTGGTCGAACATCTACACCCAGAAGATGCACGAGGTTCAGAAGTACATCACCGAAACCAATCACGGCTACATCGGCTACGTCGTGATCGTGAACAAGAAATTCTGGGACGATCTGCCGGCCGACATCCGTGACCCATTGTCAAAGGCGATGAAAGAGGCGACCGAGTTCAGCAACGCGCAGTCGCAGAAGGAGAACGATGACGCGCTGGCCGAGATCAAGAAGAGCGGCAAGAGCGAGATCATCAAGCTGACGGCCGATCAGGACGAGGCGATGCGCAAGGCGATGGAGCCGGTCTACAAGGAGGCCGCGGGCCGCATCGGCCAGGGGCTGATCGACGAGTTCCTGAAGGAAGCCAAGAGCCCGACGAACTGACCTCGACGGGCGACCCCAACGAAGGGCTTCCGCGCAGCGCACGGAAGCCCTTTTTGTTGCGAATTATTTTTGTTCGCATCTGAACGGACATTCACGGCGATTACATCTCTGTAAGAGCGCGCTTCCTGTCCAAGTTGTAAGTTGCGCGTCAGCCCCCTCGCGCTCATCCTCGCGGGTATCCTTCCAGAGGAGGTCAGGATGAAGAAATTCACCATCGCCGCCATTGCCGTGCTCAGCATCGCCGGCTCGGGCGCGGTCTATGCCCAATATCATCGCCCGTGGATGGAGCACGTCCGCCACATGCGCATGAGCCCCGAGGACCGCGCCGCCTTCGTCGATGCGCGGATCGCCGCCGTCCATGCCGGGCTGAAGCTGAACGCAGATCAGGAGAAGCTGTGGCCGCCGGTCGAGGCGGCGGTGCGGGAGTTCGCCAAGCTGCGCATCGACCGCGCCAATGCGCGGATGAATGCGGGTCCAGGTGATATGTCGAGGGATGCCGACAGACCGGAGGATCCGGTCGCCCGCCTGCGCCAGCGCGCCGAGGACATGGGTGCGACTTCCGCCGCCCTGAAGAAGATCGCCGATGCCGCCGATCCGCTCTACAAGACCCTCGATGAGGGCCAGAAACGGCGTCTCGCCGTGCTGACCCGGCACCGCGGCCCGTTCGGCGGCGGCGAGGACGGCCCGCGCCACCACTTCAAGGAGCGCATGGACCGCATGATGGAACGGGGCATGGACCACTTCCACCACGACCGCTTCGACCGTGACCGCGGTCCCGACCGGGACCGGGAGGGCCGGCTCTGAACGGACCGGTTCTCAGGCCGTAAACCTGGCGAAGCCGCTGGAATCCAGCGGCTTTTCGCATTTTCGGGGCTGCGGACGAGACCTTGGAAAACTTGCGTCCGATCGCTTGCCAGACCCGGAACGCTTTGCTAAACGACCGGCCTCGCAAGGCCTTGACCGCCTTTCGGGCGCATAGCTCAGTTGGTAGAGCAGCTGACTCTTAATCAGCGGGTCCCAGGTTCGAGCCCTGGTGCGCCCACCATATAAATCAAGACCTTAGCGAGAGAAACCGTTTGAGAGAGCCGAACTAAAACGGTTTTTCAAACGGTGTTTTTGACGGCCGTTTGGCGAGTCCACTCTCGGCATTGTGATCTGCTCTACTCGTCGCGGCAGAAGCCAAGGCGACTAGAAGTCCGCCTCACAGAACCGCTTCCTCAACGTTGTGTTGAGTCAGAGCCCGACGAAGCCGGCATGCTTGCCCCTCTGTCCAATGCCATCGGCGACGTATTGCGCCAGCTGCGCGGCGCTTCCATTCGAAATAGTGCTTAAAGTCGACGTGAACCCTCATGTTGTTCGGCCGGTACGCCGCCATGCGGTGATAGAGCAGAACCGGTCCCGCCTCGAGGCGCCGATATAGCTGTCGAATTTAATGGGCGATGGCGTCGCGCGTCATCTTCCAGCTTCTGTCTAAAATGACGGGAAGTCTCCGGCGGTCTCCCAAAAATTCTCGTTTCAAAGAGACGATTGGTGGAGCAGGCTCTATTGCGACCGCCGCCAGACGAGCCCAGTCGGGCTTCGCCAACTGATAAGCTTTTGAGAGTTTGCTTATCAGTTCGCGTATCGCCCGATCTTTTGAATTGCCTAGCTACGTGCTACGTGGGTTGCGGGCTTGCAGCGAACCCAGCTAGCCAAGCGTTCATGCGCAAGGCGCGGCCGGAGTACGAACTGCGCGGCCTTGTAGCCCGTGAGATCGGCGGGCATAGCGTTGTTCTGCCCATCTGGCTCGGCATAGATCGCGAAGAGGTGCTCGCCTTCAGCCCGCCGCTGCCGACAAGGTCGCCGTCAAGACAGGTGATGTGGGGTCGGCCGAAAAAATTGCCCTTCAGATACTATTGGGTGGGCGCCCCGACATCTACGCAAAGACCGACCGAACTGCGCTGAAGCGCCAAGTAAACGAGGTCGACTTAGCGGAACTACAACCAGAATTAGACGCGGCGCGACAGGAATTGGCCGAATACCGATGCCCTTCCTGTGGCTCGGACATCGTTGAGCAGCAAGACGTGCCCCTAGATATTGAACAAAAGCACTACGGTTTACTGCGAAGCTTCGAATGCTGCTTTGTGGAGCTTGATGGTGGAGTTCAGCGACCTTGCCCGAATGATCCTCGGTTTCCAAAATGCGAGGAATATGATGTGCAGTGTCGGGAAGAGATTTCAGAGAAGCTGACCATGTTTCGCTGGACCTGTATCCGAACACGATCATGGCGCGAGCCGTTCGACTTGATAGCGTCCCTGGCTCGACCGAAGAGCAAGCGCGAGCGAGACTGAAGGAGCGGTACGATCAGCTCGCGCGAAGGCGCTAACAGAGAGCCGCTCGCGGGAGGTACTCGCGCGAGAGGCTGCCGCTTCGCGGCACCCGCAAGATTATCGGCATGCTGCAAGTGATGTTGGCCTACGGCATCTCGATTGATCTTCTCGCCTTCAACGCCGCCCAGGATGTTGAAGTGATCGCCAGCCGCGCCGATGACGTGCGGCAGATCATCCCGCCTGACCGCGAAGTGATGCGCCAGATCATTGAGCTTGCCGACGAGCGTTTCCGCGTGATCCTCCTTTTTGCCGCATCGACCGGCGTGCGCGCGGGCGAGCTTCACGCGCCACCATTCCGCTCGGCGACGCCGTATTGCGCGCCCTGCAAGGACGGCGTCAGAAGACCCGCTATCCGCAGGCCCCCATCTCGTATTCCCGAACTACATGGGCGAGTACTGGAATTGTGATGCCATGGTCAAATCTAAGTGGCGTGCGCTGTTCAAGCGGCTCGCCGTCCTGTGGCAGGAGCAGCAACGCAACGATACGCCCGAATTCTTCAACTGGCACGCGCTCCAGCACTTCGCGATCTCATGCTGGATCGATGCTGGCTTTCCGCCGAAGACTGTTCAGACCTTTTGCAGGACATTCCAGCTTGCAGGTGACGATGGACCGCTACGGCCACCTCTTCCACTCTGACAGCCGATCGCAGGCTATGGATGCTATCGCGGCGACCATCGAAAGCCCGACGAAGCCGGCAGCGCCGAAGAATGCACACCGGTCGTGGTCGGATTTCGGGCCGGAGCTACAACCGGCGCCCCAAAAATGTGCTAGGTTTCAGCGACTAACCCCTCGCCAACCAGCCACATGAGCATTTTCGACGACATTCCCCGCGACGATTTGGGGCCACCGTTGCAGGACGAAACCCAGTTCGCCTATCTCAACCGATCGGGGCGAGCTGAAGCCGCGCGTGTCCGTGAAAAGGTGGACGCTTGGTTCGCGGCTTATCCGGAGAGCCATCGGGACGCCCTCGTAGCGAGATTCAGGTCGGCCATCGATGACCAGCATCGGAGCGCGTTCTTCGAGTTGTTTCTCTACCATATGCTGTTGGCACGGGGTTTGAAAGTGTTGGAGATCGAGCCCAAGCTTGAACACACGGATAAGTCCCCCGACTTCCTCGTCGAAAACGCCAAGGGTGATCGCTTCTATGTTGAGGCGGTGCAGGCGAGCGGCCTATCTGCCCAACAAGTAGCTGCGCAGGCTCGTCTCAACACGGCGCTTTCCGCGATCGATAGCACGCCTTCGCCATTGCACTTCCTCGATCTAAGGGTCACTGGCAGCCCGACCGCTCCTCTGTCCACCAAGAAGCTGAAGACGGCGCTCAAGTCTTGGATAGCGGGGTTGCCCGCGGACGAGACCGCGCGGCAGGCCTCTCCCTTTGTCTGGGAGGAACATGGCGCGAAGATTCAACTCAACGCTTGGACCCGCAATAAACCCGATAAAAAAGGGCGAGCAATTGGAGTGCGGCGATCTCCAGTCATGCGGATTGACCCGAGTCAGGAAATTCGCCCAGGTCTTAGGA
The DNA here is from genome assembly GCF_020193715.1 of Bradyrhizobium sp. IC4060. Classification (NCBI taxonomy): domain Bacteria; kingdom Pseudomonadati; phylum Pseudomonadota; class Alphaproteobacteria; order Hyphomicrobiales; family Nitrobacteraceae; genus Bradyrhizobium; species Bradyrhizobium sp. IC4060. The sequence goes on from NZ_JADYVJ010000002.1 coordinate 274,386, forward strand.
AGAAGGCGTCGCGCTACGGCAAGCTCGATCACCCGTATCTTGTGGCTATCAACGCTCTGTCGACCCACCATAGCGAGCTAGCGGTGATTGACGCCTTACTTGGCACCCCATATGTGCAGTTGTCGAAAGGGCCAAATGGCGAGGAAATCGTAGAGCATCGGCGTAGGCCTGACGGGGTCTGGTATGGGCCGCCAGACGGTCAGCCTCAGAACACGCGCTTGAGCGGCGTGTTGGCGCTGATGAAGATCGATCCTTGGAATTTTGCGAGCAAGACGGGCTTGCTCATTCCCAATCCCTGGACCCAAAAGCCGCTTCCACAACTCGGGCTCGGCACCGACGAACTGGTCATTGTCGATGAAGAATACGAACGCAAGAAGGGCCAGCCGATGCACGAGCTGGTCGGGCTTCCTGCCATTTGGCCGGAAGAATAAGACGGGGCGCCGTCATGGCGTAAGGATCAAATCGCAGTTATTCGGATCTTCGAAGATGAAATCGAACTGCGTCTTATCAGCACCATTCTCTACGCCGGTTTGTATCTGCTTCACTACGCCATAGGCGGTTATTATTCCTGCATCCGTTGAGGTCCCGCCTTGATAGCTGCCGCCAGCAAGGAATGGTCGCAGGTAATGCAGGGCAAAAATTGGTGACCAGACATACTGTTTCAGCCCGGTGTGCATATAGATGTTAGACCATTGGTAAAGCCGCTCGATGTGCTCGAATGGCATGGGAAAGGTGATGTTCTGCTTGTGCAGAGCGACCACCTGAATGATGTCAGACAAGGCAAGAGGGACGACCGAACCGGCCTTGTTCAGTTTCGCCGTGACACCGAAGCCTCGCCGAATTCGAAGCTCGATCGCCATCCTTAGTTGATTGACTGACGTATCTGAATGGTTGTCGCTGAACGCTAGCGGCGAAAAGTTGCCATAGATGACCTGCAGAGCCGAGTGATAGATTGGGAGAGCGCGCTCAAGCCGGCTTTTTCCAATTCCGTAAACCCCGGGCACGGCATGCGCGAATGTCGCCCAATCCTCTAGCAGGACGATGGTGTCTAGGAACATCTTTCGCGAAAGCCCGACCAGATTGCGGTAGAAAATCTCAGGCTCCCCCGATGGGAATGGACTGCCCGGCTTGAAGATGAGGTCAAGTTCCCGCAAGGCGATGATAGCATTGGCGATGTAATACTGGTCCCAAGCGGTCTTGCCGGGATATTCGTTGATGTTCTTGGGGTACCCCTGTTCGACCAGCGCTTCGTCTTTGCGGCTTCCGATCGTCAGGCCAGTCTCATGCTGAAACGCGGCAATAAATTCGGCTCGGCCGCCGCCGGTGTACCAAGCATGCGTCGCATTGATGACGGCCTCGCTGTTTCCCTTGTTGGAAAGGACCGCCGAGTGCAGGTTGGTTCGATAGCGATTGAACGGCATTCTGAACTCTTTTCAATTTTCGCAAACTGAGGGCCGCGGGGGGCTCAAAGGTTCGCCAAAAATACCCGGTCCGCGACTTATATTCGCTTGTGGCTAAAATTCTGGATGGCACATAAATGGCTTATGGCGGGCGTTTTGGAGGAAGAATTATTCCTTGCTAGAGGTTAAGTATAGGATTATACAAGCGTTTCTCGATTGACGCGGGATAGAGCAGCCCGGTAGCTCGTCAGGCTCATAACCTTAGGGTCGTCGGTCTAAATCCTACTCCCGCAGCCAAATTCAGTCAGCCGTCGCAATGATTTAGCCCCGCCTCTGGCGGGCTTTTCATTTATTCCTGGGCGTTCCCGACAGTACCTTGCATTTCTGCGTATTTCCAAAGGCTTACAGATTTTCTTGCTCGCCGTTGCCGAGCACTCCCAATCCCTCTTAGGCACAAAATGGGCACATGAATGAGGTGCGCATGCCCACGCGCCGCACTACAGCTAAGGCTAGCATTCAGCGATTGGCTCAAGCTTCGCGTGCCGCTACGATCTGCGGTGCCGAGGGTGATCAGAATCAAAAGCAGAATTTGTATTTTTTAGATTCCGGTTTTTCAGGCTCCTCGCGACTAACCCATTAGGTGGTCACCCCCAAGGAGATCGGGCATGGCAAAGTCAGCGGAGGTCGATGACCCCAGCCAGCGTGCGGCGGCGGGCACGGTCACTCCCGCGCGCCGAACAAGCGCGGTTGCCGATGTCTCCGGTGTTCCGCCACTTCTTAAGTACACGCGGCGGCCAGAAGTCGCCGAAGAATTGGAGCGCTGGTACGCGCTAAGCGACATCGCCCAAGGCGAGGAAATCAAGCGCGCCGTAGCCCGTGAAAAGCGCTGGAGTATCGAGACATTTGTTCACGCTGTTATTGCGGCCTATGCGTCGGGCGACAAGCGCAAGTACATCCAGACATTCAATGGTTTTGCGACGCGCGCGACCTCTCTTCTCTGGGCGCAGTCCCGCAAACTGAAGGCGCCTGACAAGGAAGACCACGCCCAAGAGGTGTTGCTGCTTACGGCGAAGGATGTCCAATCGGGCAAGGCGGAGTATGCCGAGGCCAACTTCGCGGACTATGCGATGCGTAAGGGAATAGATGTCAGCCGGCGCAGGGACGCGGCCTTCGAAGGCAAGTTCATCGCTGTTGAACCGGACACTTCCGTCCATTCCGAAGACGGCGACAGCCCCGATCCGCTCGACACCGTCGCCGAGCGCGTACCTAGCCCGGAGGCGCGGGCTTTGTTGCGGCATTCCGTCGGAAAGCTCGAAGGCGTCCTTCGCGAAGTCTTCATTCAGTATCACGTGCACGGCCTTACCTACGAGGAAATAGCCGAGCACCATGATGTGGACGAGAGCACAATTCGCAATTGGGTGAAGCGAGCCGGACGGCTTGTTGGTCACCAAGGAGGCAATGATGATCACGAAGACTGAATTGCAGCACAGTCTTGACGATGTACTGACGGAGATCAGGGCGCTTGGCACGCCGCCGTCCGGCGACGCACTTCGAGCCTGGCTGAACCTTTATCCCGCCTTCAAGCGGGATATCATCGCCTATGTCACCGCATGGGTTGACGTCGAAACACGTGCGGAGACTGCCGAACCTGCCCCGGAAGAAATCAACCGCGTTGTCAGCCGGACTATGAGCCGGGTGCAACAGCTTCTCGATGAGGCGGATCGTCAGCGCTCCATTCACGATCTTTCGGCCGAGATCGCAACGGCAGGCCACAGCCTTGAGTCGTTCCAGCGCCTGCTTTGCATCGACAGTTCGATCTTGACGTCGCTTGCCGCGCGGCTGGTGCGGCCGGCAACAATCCCGGCGCGGCTCGTGCGCGAGATCGCGGAAGCGCTGCATCGCCAGCGCGACGCTGTACGCGACTATTTCCGGCTGCCGCCACTGCTCGCGACCGCGCATAAGGCACGAAAGCGGCCGACAGCTAAGCAAGTCGACTTCGCGTACCTTATCGAACATGCCACGTTGCCTGAGCCTGACAAGAAGCAATGGCTCGCGGAACAGCCCGACCCCGTGCTGCAGGAATAGCCATGGATAGCTTCGGCACGGTCCGGGCGCTCGCCCGCGAAAAGTATGATCTGGTTCGCGCTAAGGCGACTAGCAACAGCGCTCCGGAGCTGCTCGCGGCAGCGCGCTTGGAGACCGGTCTTAAAGTGCAGAAGCTTCCATCCGACCATCCGCTGCTCGGTGGAGGCGACGGCGCGCTGCATCGTGGGTCGAAAGCGATCTACATAGCGAACGACCTATCGGCGGACACCGCGGTCTATGTCGAGGCGCACGAGTTTGGTCATTTCTGGATCGAGACGCCGACCGATCCCGCTATCGTGCCGCGTGGCTCGGACCCGGGGGCTCCGGAAGAGGGCACGCCGCTGGGTCTCAAGCGCGTTGAGGCCTACAGTCCCGACGAGCTGCGTGAGCGCTTTGCGAATGTCTTTGCACGCGAGTTCCTGTTGCCGGACCACGAAGCCCGTCGGCTCTTCATAGAAGAGGGCCATGTCGCGCCGAAAATTGCAGGTGATCTCACACTCCCTCTCGGGCTTGTGCATCAGCAACTCGCTGCTTCACTTCTGCTTCCGCAAATGCCGAAGGCGGTCGTCGGGGAGACTTTAGCAACGGAACACCCAGGCCTTGATGACTCTCAGCGCGAAGCCGCGCATCATGAGGGTTCGCCGCTCTTGGTGGAAGCCGGCCCCGGCACCGGCAAAACGCGCACGCTGATTGCGCGCTTAGAGTTTCTTATCGGGAAGAAACATCCACCCGCGTCCATTCTTGCGCTGACCTTTTCGAATAAGGCGGCCCACGAAATCCGCGAGCGCGTGGCTTTGACGATGCCAGACGCCGCCGCCGAAATCTGGGCGGGCACGTTCCACGCGTTCGGTCTCGAATTACTCCGCAAATACGGCGAACGAATTGGGATCGCGCAGCCGGTCCGGCTCCTCGATCAAGCGGATATCCTCGCCTTCTTGGAAGAGGATCTCCTGGCGCTCGGGCTTGACCATTACTTGCGCCTCCATGAGCCCCTGTCCGACCTGCGCTTTGTTCTCGGTGCCATTAGCCGCGCGAAAGATGAGGTTAAGTCGCCCGAAGATTACGCCAGAGCCGTTCAGCGCATGGCAGCGAAGGCCGCGCCTGACGACGAAGCCGCACAGCTCAAGGTCGCAAAGGCGCGAGAGGTAGCCCGCGTCTTCAAGCACTACGACGAGAAGATGCGGAAGGCGGGTTGGGTTGACTTTGCCGACCTGATCAATCAGCCGGTTGAGCTGTTGCGCGCGCACCCCGAGGTGCGCGATGAATTACGCGGACAGTATCAGCATCTCCTTGTCGACGAATACCAGGATGTCAACCGCGCGAGCGCCCTGCTTGTCAAAGCGCTGGCAGGTGAGGGCGAGCGCCTCTGGGTCGTGGGCGATGCACGCCAATCTATCTACCGCTTTCGGGGCGCTGCGCCGCAGAATGCGCTGGACTTCGAAAAGGACTATCCAAAGGGACAGCGCAAGCCGCTTAAGGTTAACTACCGCTCGCGCCAGCAGATCGTCGATACCTTCGGCGGATACGCTGGGCAAATGCACGTTGGCGGTAAGAAGGCCGTCAAGCTCACGTCACATCGCGGGCCGGGACGCGATGCCCTCGACTGCAATGTTGCCCTGGACCGGGATGCAGAAATCCGTGGTATCGCCGACGCCATCAAAAAGCACCGTGCCAATAACATCGCCTACCGCGAACAAGCGGTACTCTGTCGCGTTCACAGTAACCTCGAGCGTGTCGCGCTTGGGCTGGAGGCGGCCGGGGTGCCAGTGCTGTACCTCGGCGACTTGTTTGAGCGTCCTGAGGTGTGCGATCTGTTGTCGCTGCTCTCTTTTGTGGCCGAACCCCATCGCGGCGGCTTGCTGCGCGTCGCGGACCTGCCGGCCTACCGCACGTCGCTCGCCGACGTGCAAGCCTTTCTCGGTTACGCCCGCGAGGCGAAAAAGCGGCCTGCCGAAGCGCTGGCCGATCTCGCAAGCGTTTCCGGCTTGTCACCGGAGGGGAAGGTGAGTCTAGGCCGTCTTGCCGGCGACCTCGACGGCATCGATTTCCGCACGGGTCCCGGCGCCTTTCTGTGCCAGGTGCTCTTCAGTCGAGGTACGCTCCTGCGCGACTATCTGGGCGGCAATACGCCGGCCGATCAGCAGCGCCGCCTTGCCATCCATCAGCTCCTTCAGTTCGCTATTGAGAACAACAGCGACGCCGGTGATCCGAAGCGCGCGATGCTGCAGTGGATAAGGCGGCTCGAGGTGTTTGGCGACGAGCGCGCCCTGCGCGAGCCGCCCTCTGCGATCGATGGGATCGACGCGGTCCGTCTCATGACCGTTCATGCCAGCAAAGGCCTTGAGTTCAAGGTTGTGCATCTGCCGATGCTGGGGTCGGGCATGTTCCCCTTGAAGCGGCAGGGGGATCGCTGCCCCGCCCCGGAAGGGCTTCTTCCTACCTCGCCTCTCGCCGATCACGAAGAGGAGGAGGAATGCCTGTTCTATGTCGCGCTCTCGCGCGCCCGCGATCACCTGTCGCTGTCCCGGGCCGAGCGCTATACCGAAAAGCAACGGTCGCATCCCGCAACCCCGTTCGTACAGGTTGCGTCCTTCCTGCCGCGCGCCCCGAGTGCCGATCCGACATGGGTTCAGAAGTTGCCACCGGCCGTGCCGGATAGTCACCGTCCCGATCTCGCACGCGACATGCCGGAGCACGACGGCCGCGACATTGAACTTTATATCGACTGTCCCCGGCGCTATCTCTACCAGCTCGTCCTGGGTCTCGCCGGTGGGCGCGACGACACGGCCTATGTGCAGTTTCATCGCGCCGTCTATCGTGTGCTCGACTGGCTTCGCACGCAGGTCGGCTCAGTCGAAGCCCAAGCCCTTGCCGACGAGCTGGAGGCCGCCTGGAACGATATCGGTCCGACCGATGATCCGCTGGAGCCGCTGTTCAAGGCGTCGGCGACGCGCATCCTCGATAATGCGCGGGGACGCCAGCGCGACGGGATCACGTTCGGGAGTGTCATGCCGTATACGCGCGGCGGCCGCACGATCAATCTGCCGGTCGACGAGATCGAGCGCCGTGGCGGGAAGCTCATCGTACGCCGCATTCGCACGGGACGCGAACCCTCGCGGCCCGACCAGCGCCACCTGCACGCGCTGATGCTCCAGGCTGTCCGCGACACCATGGGTGCCAGCGCTACCTTCGAAGTTCAGTATCTCACGACCAACGCGCCGGTGCCGGTCGTGCTGGACGGCGTCATGAAGGCACGCCTTGCAGACGTGGAGAATGCGCTCGACCAGATCGCCAAGGGCTACTACCCGGCCCAGCCGAAGGACAAGGGCGAAAATTGCCCGCGCTGCCCGCACTACTTCATCTGTGCGAGCGTGCCGAACCGCGCCTAGCGATTCCGGTTTTCCAGACGGCCTGCGACTAACCCTGTAGAGCGCGCGTTTCCAATCACGGAGCCCGCCTACCGAAAGGGTTACGAAATGAAGACCATCGACGTCCTGCTTCAGAGCCACGGCCTCGCCGACATTGCGGTGCTGGAGGCTAAGCCCGACGACACACTCGCCAAGATCGTGTCCGAAATCGACCTGCCCGGTAACAAGGAAGGCCGGTTCCTGTTCCTCGAAGACATCGACGGCGCCATCGATGGCCACGCCGTGATCGAGGAGCTGTTGCCGCTCGCGCCAGACGATGACGCGGCGGGGCCGCTGCGCATCCACGCCTCGCACTGCCGCCACGTGGATGTGTCGGTCCGTTTCAACGGTGAGACCGAGAAGCGCCGCTTCACGCCGAGCGCCACGGTCGAGCGCATCAAGCGCTGGGCAGCGCTCAGGGCGTTCCATCTGTCTCCGCGTGATGCGGCCGAGCATGTGCTCCAGCTGCAGGGCACGACGACCCGACCCGATCGCGACGTGCATGTCGGCACGCTCACGCACGGCCACACCTGCGCGGTCGCGTTCGATCTCGTGCCCTGCCAACGGGTGGAGGGCTAAACGTGAACGCCCCCAAAACACCGGAAGAAGCGGTGTTCCAAGCCCACCTCGCCGCCGGCCGCTATCGCAGCGGAGCGGCGGCGAGGCGGTGGCGCCTTGTCTCGATGGCGTGGCCGCACGCGGTCTTCGCCGTGCGTGCCCGCGATGGCGTAGAATACGGCCTCCGCTTCGAACTTCGGGACTATCCGCGCACGCCGCCGACCGCGCGCCCGTGGGACATCGACGTCGATGGCCCGCTGGCGGCGAACAAGTGGCCCACCGGGCAGAACCGCGTGTCGCTGGTCTTCAACCCCGGCTGGCAGAATGGCGCTTGCCTCTACCTTCCCTGTGACCGCATCTCGATCGACGGACATGCCAACTGGTATCAACAGCACCCAAGCCTCATTTGGAATCCATCGGTCGGCATCGTGCATTATCTGCGCGTGGTACACGATCTCCTGAACTCGGGTGATTATGGAGGTCGCCGTGCTGCCTGATCCGACGCTCCGCATCGGCCACGACCTATGGCGCGGCCTCGGCGCAGAACTGCACCGGCGTACTGAAGGGCGCCACGAGTCTGGCGCCTTCCTTCTCGGCACACGGAGGGGGACCGACCGCGAAGCGACCGCCATCGTCTACTACGATGAGCTCGATCCGCGCGCCTTCGCCTCGGGTGTATGCGTGTTGCACGCCGACGCCTTTGGCAAGCTCTGGGACCGCTGCGCCGAGATGTCGCTCGTGGTGGTCGCCGACGCGCACGTTCATCCCGGCGGTGCTTGGCAAAGCCTGTCCGATCGCGACAACCCCATGATCGCGCGTGCCGGCCACCTCGCACTTATCCTGCCGCTCATGGCCCGGCAGCCCGTGCGCCGCTGGTCGGTCGGTCTCTACGAATATCTAGGGGACCATCGCTGGCGATCGCACGGAGGCCGCTATGTGGCGCGCGTATTGAAGATCGGAGACAGGCCATGACGAGCCTTGAACAGATTGCTGACGAATTGCATCGCACCGCCAAGATCGCGCTCGATACCGGCGAGGCGGCGTCCATCGACGACGCCATGCGCATCTTCGCCGGATACCGCGCGCAGTTCGTCCTGGGCCCGGAGGTCGCCGACAGCGCAAGCCTTCAGGCCGCCGTGCTCACGGCGGTAAATTGCGCGGCGCGGACCCTGCTCGGCGGCGTGAGGGTGGTCGGTGCGGACGTGCCGCTCCGCGTCACGCTGCCGCCGTTTCAAACCTTGATCGAGGCGTTGACAGCGCTCGGGGCCGAGGCAGGCGACAAGCCGCAGGCGGGCGTGCCAACGGTGGCCTTCGGCACGGTGGACATCAACGGCATCGACCGTCTTGCCATCCGCGCGGTGGTGCGCGGGTGGAACGGCGGGGTTGTGCCCGCCACCCAAAACATCGCGCCGGACGGCGCCAACGAGGTCACCACCGCCGGCGTTCTTGCGGGTGCACTCGCCGTCTCAGAAGTTTTCCAGCGCCTGCGTGGCCACGCGATGGCGTGCCGCCGCGCGGTGGGCCTCAGTCTCTGGCGACCGGAACAAGGTTGGCTCTGCGGCGAAGACGGGCCGACGCTCACGCACCTGCCGTCCTCGGCATGGCTTGTGGGCCTCGGTAATCTTGGTCAAGCCTATCTGTGGACTCTCGGACTCTTGCCGTATCGCCGCGACGCGCTCGACCTCGTGCTGCACGACTTCGACAAGCTAGCGACCTCTAACATCAGCACGTCACTGCTCACGACACCTGGCTTGGTCGGCCAGCACAAGTCCCGCATGATGGCAGGGTGGGCGGAGGCCAGAGGATTCCGCACGGTGCTCCTCGAGCGACGCTTTACGAACGACTTCCGCGTGAGCGCCCAGGAGCCGTCCGTCGCGCTGATCGGCGTCGACAACGCCCTGGCTCGTCAGGCCATCGAGGATGTGGGATTCGAGCGCGTCATCGAGGCTGGCTTGGGCAAGGGGCCGCAGGATTTTCTCGGCATCGACTTGCACACCTTTCCTGCCGCTCGCCCTGCACGGATTATCTGGCATAACACAGCGGCAAGCGAGACGGAAATCTCGCAGCCAGCCTATCGCCAGCTGCTCGTGGAGCGCGGCGACCCGTGTGGCACTGTACGCCTTGCAGGGCGCAGCATCGGCGCACCGTTCGTCGGCGCGGTTGCCGCGGCCCTCGTGATCGCGGAATTCCTCCGACTCGCAATGGGCTTGCATCGGCACGAGGTCATCTCATGTCATTTGCGGGACTTGGGCGCTCGTACGGTCATCTCCGGCCCTGCGTGGCCGCCTTGTAATCCGGGATCTGTACAATTGGCCGCGTGACGTTCGACCCCGACGGCAGAGATGCACACTTCAGCTCTGCCGGATAGGCATACGGTTGTTGTTATCCAACGACCGCTTGGCCACGGCATATGGCGAGCCGCGGCGCGTTTCAGAGAGGCTCGCAGAGCGTGCGGGCAAGGCAGTAGCTCCGCCGGCTGCGGACCGTTATTGAGAAACCGGGGATTCTAGGCGAAAAATGCGCAAAACCAGTGCGCCCAGCTTGACCCTTCACTTCGCTCGTTCTAATTTTGTTCTTATATAGGCTAATTCTTTGGCCCATGCCATTTGAACCAACAGCAGCTGCCAAGAGTCGGGCGGGCACAATGAACGAGATCATCTGCCCTCACTGCGCCAAGGCCTTCAAAGTCGATGAGTCCAGCTATGCCGAGATCCTGAAGCAGGTCCGTGACGCCGATTTCGCACAACAACTCCACGAGCGGTTGGAATTGGCCGAACGCGACAAGCAGAACGCGGTGGAGCTGGCCAAGGCCCAGCTCACCAGCGATCTGCAGAAGACCGCTGCCGCCAAGGATGCCCAAATCCAGGAGTTGAAGGCCACGCTCGAGGGGAGCGGCGTTGCCCAGAAGCTCGCGGTTAGCGAAGCTCTTAGCGCCGTCGAAAAGGAGCGGGACCGGCTCGCGAGCGCGCTGGCCGAGTCCGAGCGCGAAAAGAAGGCGGCTTCGGAGCTTGCTGACGCGCTCCTTGCCAGCGAGCAGCACAAAATCAGGGCTGCCAAGGAAAAGGAAATCCAGGAGCTGAAAGCGAAGCTTGAGGCCGTCGAGCTTGAGAAGAAGCTGGCCGTGACCGAAGCGGTTAGCGTCATCGAGAAGGAGCGCGATGAGCTGAAGAACGGGATTAAGCAGGTTCAGCTTGAAAAGCAGCTCTCCGAGCAATCTCTCAAGGACAAGTATGAAACCCAGATCAAGGATCGCGATGATGCGATCGAGCGCCTTAAGGATATGAAGGCGCGACTGTCGACCAAGATGGTCGGCGAGACCCTTGAACAGCATTGCGAGACCGAATTCAACCGCGTCCGCTCGATGGCCTTCCCGCGCGCGTATTTCGAGAAGGACAACGACGCGAGGACCGGCAGTAAGGGTGATTACATCTTCCGCGACGCGGACGAGGCCGGCACCGAGATCACCTCGATCATGTTCGAGATGAAAAACGAGAGCGATCGAACCGCGACGAAGAGCAAGAACGAGGATTTCCTCAAGGAGCTTGATCGAGACCGGAACGAGAAGGGCTGCGAGTATGCCATCCTGGTCTCATTGCTTGAGCCAGATAACGAACTTTACAATACCGGCATCGTCGATGTCTTCCACCGCTATCCGAAAATGTACGTCATCCGCCCGCAGTTCTTCCTGCCAATGATTACGCTCTTGCGGAACGCGGCCATCAACTCGCTAGAGTACAAGACCGAGCTAGCCCTTGTGAAGGCGCAGAATATTGACATCACCCAATTTGAAAACCAGCTCGATACATTCAAGACCGCGTTCTCGAAGAACTACGATCTGGCCTCAAGGCACTACCAGACGGCGATTGCCGAGATCGACAAGTCTATCGATCACCTTCAGAAGACCAAGGATGCGTTGATTGGCGCGGACCGCAACCTGCGCCTGGCCAACGACAAGGCGCAGGACGTGACCATCAAGAAGCTGACGCGGGGTAATCCCACGATGGCAGCGAAGTTCGCAGAGCTTAAGAGCCAGGCCGTAGAAGCAGCGGAGTGATTTCTATGTTAGGTCAGGCAGAAACTACCGTGACGTCAGATTGTGGGTGACCAATAAATGGTCGCAACGGACCTGTTATTGCACCGATAAGGTTTCTAACAAAAGCTTATCAGTTGGCGATTTGCGATCAGTTCATCTGGAGCCATACGCGCAACGTGGTGTGGAGATAACGCATCTTTCCTATCCTCCTGAGAACGTTCGGCGATTGATTTCGCCTTGGGGGGCAGGGCAAGAAATAGAAGCAAAATGCAGCAAAGGGCAGGAGTAACGTGCGGGTCTTCTCTGCAATCGTTCGCACCCTTCTGCCCCTTGCGCCTTCGACCTTTCGCAGGCTTTCTACGCGCCGCGGTGCCAAATGAATTTCTCAGATCTAAGCCATCGAACAACACGCCGACTTTCGTGACAAGGTAAGTTCGGCCCCCGCGGAAAGCTAAGTTGGCGTTCCGGGTCATCGGGCCAGTGGCGACCAGATCGAGGTAGTCGTGCCGTTCAGGCTCGGCCTTTCCAGCCCAGCCTTACTCTAAAACCCTTGTTCGCGATGCTCTCGGAGAGATTGACGCGGCCAGCCAAAAATTGCGAACGCCGCCGTGGTTACATCATCTCAAACGGCGACCTTTGGTTGACTGATGTGCGCGCTCGTCCCAGACTAGAGGCTTCAGCTTAATGTTACCGCAGAGCAGGGAGGCTAATATGCTCGACAAGGAACATTTCCTCAACACCATACCAAGCGAGTCCATTTCAGTTGGCACCCCCGCAAAGGACGCCGAGGTGTACTCACGCGCTGAAATCCTACGGAAATCTGGAGACCAGCTTTTTGGAAATTGGGCCGTAGATCTTCCGGCCGCATGCAGAAGCGCGACCCGTGATAAGTACGTGTTAATTAGCAAAATCGTCTCGATCGAAACCGCGGGGACGTGTCCGGACAATGCGGAGGTGGTGCGAATATCGCTCTAAAGCACCTATGCGCGATGCGTAGCGTTACCCTACCCCAATAGCATACACAGCCTCGGCGTCACTTTCGAAGAAGTCCACAACTGGGGCGTCTATCTGACCAAGAAAGGGGCAGGCCCTTAGGTCCAGTGACTCAGCTACTAAAAGTAGATTCTGACCAATGTGTCCTGCCTCAATCAATGCCAGTCGCTTCGCATTCTCCGCGTATTTTTGTGCGTTCACACTCCGCGAATAGATCATCCACATTACGGCCGCGGCCTTGAAGAACGGGCTTTGACCTACAGACCAAACGTGGTCAGCGAGTTGGATTAGCCTCGTTCGACGAGGATCATAGAAATAGGAGCCCGCGGGTAGCTCGGCTACATTTCGCGCCTCTACTACCACGTCTATTGGGAAGAGTGCGCCGCCGGACGGATAGGACCGGACTTCAAAAGCATAAGGCCTTCCACGCAGGAAACGCGGCAACCCCAAGCCCTCCACCAACAGCTTTGACAGGGAGGCGAGTGACAAACTGCCACAAAAATCGCGCCTGCTGCGGCGGCGTTCAAGTACCACATTCAAGGGCGGGCCCTTTACACTGCTGCCTGCGTCGAGCAGTAAATCGTATTGGTGTTGATCGATGGAGAAAGCGGAAGTCACCACACGACTAACGAGTTCTGGTGTGGAAAGCTCGCCTTTCTCGGCGCGACTGATCGCCTCGCGGTAAAATGGGAGATGCGGGGATACTCGCGCACGAAAATGAAACGGCCCAAGCCCTATCAAATCAAAATTAGGCTGCACGTTTGTCATGAGCGCACGAATAACCGGAATTCCAATTGCTGGAAAAGTGAGATCAACGACAAAAATCTCTGCATTGATCGCATTGTTGGCACGTATCGCATTGTTGGCACGTGTCGCACTGTTCACAGGTATCGCACTGTTCACACGTATCGCACTGTTCACAGGTATCACATTGTTCGCACGTATCGCATTGCTCGCAAGTGTCGCATTGTTCGCACGTATCGCATTGCTCGCACGTGTCGCATTGTTCGCAAGTATCGCATTGTTCGCAAGTATCGCATTGCTCGCAAGTATCGCACTGTTCGCAGCTCAAGAGGCGCGCGCGTTGTATCAACGGCCTGTATCTCCGTGGGCGCCGCGACAATGTATACCTTGCCCCAAGACTCAATTGGGCCAACGCGGCATAAAACTGAGAAATGATTTCTTTCGCGGTTTCGTTCAGGGTATCGTGAAATTCGACGGAATAGAGGGTGAGAAAAGTCGATCCGTCAACGAGCACGTGACGGATTGGATTAATTGAACGCACGCTATCAGGAGTAACCTCGAAAGAATATCGGTGTTGACCGCCACGTCCTCGAACGTAGGGAAGGATCTTCAGAAGAGGAGTATCTCCTCTAACTTTCTTGACAAATGCGACGACGGTAAAAACCGGTTTGCGGCTGAAAAAGTCAGTGCCCGATAAGCTTTCTGGCATTGGAAGTTCCCTTAATTCGAAGAGAATAAACGGAATCTGACTTCCCGGCCCTTGCTCGTTGGCTCTCGGCTAATTTTGGTTTGCTTTGCGCTCTACATTTCTTGGCACACAGGTAGCGGCGCAGGCTAGCTTTTTTAGAGCCGGCGGAGGTGCACTCTGGGCGCCACATCATCTTCGAGATAGAGATTTTTGGCAAGATCGCACAGAGCGTTGAGGTTCTGGCGCGCTGAGTATTTGAAGCCGGCTGCGCTTTGAGCAGAGCGCTCTTGGTGGACGGTGAGGGTTTCTTCGAAGCGTTTGGAAGTTTTTCTTTTTGGCACAAACGCCAGTTGAAAGGCGGCGATTTTTCGATTTTAAATGCCTGATCTGATGATATCGTTGTCTCCCGTCACATCTTCCTGCAACGGTCCTAGTGTTGGAGGTGTCAATGCATACCAGATTGGGCTTGGCGGTTACTGTCCCGGCATCATTTTTTTGTCTTCCCTGCCAGCAGCGTCACGCGACTTCTGTCTCGCGGTATGTTCAGAACCGTGTGAATTCGGATTTGACCAAGATGGGTCGTGCTATTGCCGATGCCCTCGGGTTAGCCTGAGTTCGAGCCAAGAGGCCAAAGCCGAAAAGCTAATTCAAAGTCGACGTTCCCTGGGCAAATTCACGATAGGAAAAGATGCGAAGACTGGAAACTGGTTCCTAGCTTTAACAGAGCCGTCGAACGGCGTGTCGTTTAAGAACGAACTTCTGCGATCGCTTGAGGAATGAGAAGTATCCGTGTTCTGCGCGCAGTGCGGCGAGCTTCTCAGGTCATTTTCACCCGTCGCTCCCGAACGACAGCGTAAAAGCCTGAAGACTTATACTGAGAGTCGCCGTTTGGAGTATCGAGGGCGCCGTATGGCCAATCCGTTGTCGCCGCCGAGCAGATGGTGCCAAAACGAAGAAGCGCCCCGCCATCTGATCCCGTCGAAGCAGAAGTTGTGCGGCTGATGTTCATGCTGTTTCTGCAGGGCGATGGTACATCCGGCCCGTTGGGCGGGAAGGCCGCGACTTCGTGGCTCAACGAGCGAGGCTTCATGACGGGTAAACTGGTGAAGACATTCATTATCCCAGAAGAGGCCACCTATTTTAATTCGGATGCACCAATCGATGTGAAGCGTGCTCCCCTCTGTTGAGGAGTTCATTGGTCGCTTCGTAAAGCACGAGCCTGTGTAGCGCCTCGACTCCGGATCGCCAATAGGAAAGAGAGGCCGGTTGCGTCTCCGCCGACTGCGATGCGGGTCGTCTCAAGACGATCGCGTCCGTGACGGTTGCTTATCGCTGCTGCCAACAATGCCGCTCTGCGTTGTTGGAAAATAGAATCCCACTCGGTAGCCGCGCGGGGCAAGAGAGTAGATATCAGTGCAGTCAGGTACGCGGCACGTGCGAAGACTTAGTTCGGTGATTTCCGGCGTATCGTAGCGCCAGTCATATGGTCTGTCGGCAATCAAAAAACGAACAGGCGGGAAACGCGACGAAAGGGGAAAAGACCCGCAAGTCGAATCGATGCCGACCGCAGCGAAATTAGACTTCCAAGTTTAATTGGCTGCAATTGAAGAAAAGCAACTAAATGGTGTGCATAAACATCTTTGGCGTGAACAGTGGGCTGCAAGGGCAGCTAGCAGCAATCCGCGCTGACGCCGCAGAGGCGGACGGCGCTCCCAAATATCGGAGAGAGGTGTGCTCTATTGGACCTTCAAGCTTTTGATATTGTTATGAAATATGATTCTGGGGTTTGACTTCGCAGTTCTCACCTGCCTTCGGCAGTCTAATGCTCTATGCGAGAGGACCGCGAGAGGCACCGTCCGCTGCCTGCTCTCACGGACAGTGCCATGGGGCAGGCTTTTGTCGACGAGATGCGCGATGTCGCATACCGCGTCCATGATACGATTGGTACGCGAATTCGGCCGCAATCCTCTACCTTGATGCCATAACTAGCTTGCTTGGCCCAGGTCTCTTGGTGTTTGCCCGATCGCTGCAGGGAGGGTAGTTTCGGTGGCGAATGCGGCGTGAGCAGGTCTCTCTCGGTGAGATGGTCGCCGAATGTCAGGATTCATCCCACTTCACTAATGAACACAATGCTGGGGTCGAGGGCGAGCCCAGCTCTTGAATCGAACACCACTCGTGGGGCTACTCCTTGCTAGGAGTGGCCCGGCGCCTCGTGGGAGAAACCAAGATGCGACACTCCATCTACCGCTATGACAATGCTAGCACGTCCCGGCCTTTACGCTGGCAGGCCTGCGACGTCTGGCCAGCGTTCAGTACCATGGCCGCTGACGTGGTTCAGGATCGCTGCGCACGATGTGTGGCAACACGGCAGAGCCGGTCTCGGCCATCACCTTGGACGCTGATCTCCGAAGATCCTGAACCGCCCAATGGGACAGGGTCCGGTCCGCACCCAGAGCTTCCGCGAAGCTTGCATCAAGCGCCGTCTTCGACTTGGATCTGCTAGAGAACCCAAGTTGCGGGTCTTCTTGCGACTGCAGGATGGTATGCCGCGACGAGCCTGAGGGTATCAGGCGGAGGGGTTGCGCCGTCGCCCCAGAAGGGGATGCTCCGATCTACAACGGCGGGGTCTCAACGTCCGCTACGCCAAAAGAGAGGAGAGCTTCGGCTGCGGGCTGTCGGCGTCATTGCCTAGGTCAGAAAGCGTTACCGTAAAAGTATATCAACTCCATGCATGCGGCGTGGATTAAGTCAGGGGCTGCGATGCAGAAGTTTCTTCGCGGGATTTACGGCGTTTCGGCTGTTGGAATAGTCGTTTTTATAATGCTCATGTATCTTGATGTGAGGAGGACGACGGATCTCCTGTTTCAAGATGAATTGATCTTCTCCAATACCCAAGCAAATGCCGTTTATCACTATAGTTTTGACGACCTGTTTAGGGTGGCACTTGAGGACAAGCTGTCGGGCCTTTACCCTGGTCGCGGCCTTAAGCAAGAAGAAAAGCTTCGTCTCTTAGGCTTAAGCCGTTTCATTCGCCTTGATTACATTCTAGATGCGAACAATGGCGATCGTCTTCTGATTTCCAGCCGTGACTACCCCAATGCGAAGAAGGGGATCACAATTGACCGGGCCAACTATTCCTTTTTGAAAGCGGCGACTGACCCATGCCTTATACAGATAAGGAATGAAGAGATTACGCCAGAGAAAAGTTATTTTGGAAAACGGGCACCAAAATCATTGTTTCATGAGTACTTCCCTCTCATGGACCCTGTGGCGAATTGCGCCCTCTTCAATCTTGCGAAACCGAAGAGCTTGAAGGAGATGGTTTCAGGTCTAGAGACAATTAGAAATGTGACGTTCTTCGACATGCTACGCGTGAAGGACCATGCCTACTACATCTTCGCGATCAAGAACGAAGCTGTGTCGTCTAACTTGAACAACCTTGTCCGCACCTTCTTCGATCCGCGAATGAAGGCTCTCCTAGCGTCACAGCCCGTTTACACAGGAACGATCATCGTGTCACCCGGTCGCGCGATAACTATACCAGCCCTCTCTGGTAATGCAGAAATAGACCGCAATTTAATCAACAAGGACTCGGGCAATGTCTTGGCGCTTGAGATGGCGGGACCGGACGAGGCACGCCTATATATCTACTTAACGAGCAGTATTGATGCCGTGACTTTGCGGACGTCGGCGCCGATTAGCGATCGGTATGCTGCTGCTCTCAAAATGGCATTTGAACAGACAAATTTGATAGTCGATGGCTCCGTGGCTTTCACGCCGGCATCTGATTTGAACAAGGGCCAATTTCTAAAGGACTACTTCTTCGCAAACTTACGTCAGAATTCAGTGAAAGTTGCCGGAATTGACATCAGGCTGCCCGCGGCAATCGCGCTAATAGCGGTCCTTGCAATCCTTGATGGCGTCTCCGCGATCTGGAATAGGCGGGCAACGGCGTCACGCAAGAGCTGACGAGGTAGCAGACGCGGACAAACTCAATCGTTGCTTACCTGCGTCAAATCAGAAGCAAGGTGAGCCCACCCGCAAGGCACGGGAGGGTTTGGGCGCATTTGATGGCGTTCAGCCCTCGACGTTCTGCTGGCACTACAGCGCGGTTTCGATCGCGAAGAAAGACGCAGTACGCGGCACAATGAGAAGCCCGGTTTGCAAGCAACTATTCGCCTTGCGCCATGTGAATGATTGAAAAAGGTAACGCAGGTCAGTACGGTGTGGGGAAAAGCAGTCGCGCTCCCCACAAAAAAGGGGCCTCGATTTCGTACGCCAAGCCACTACTGTTTGAGAATTTTCGGGCTTTTGTATCAGGCGGGCTGCAGCGGCGATGCCGGACGCTGTTCGATCTCTGCACGGGATATTTCGGTCTCTACATGGCGGCGCTTCCATTTTTCGGACTAGTCTCGAGGTCGATCTGATCTAAGATGCCGACCGCCCCGCTCATCGCGCATCACATGTCACCTTAAGCGGCGAGGATCGACGAGAGTCTGCTGGGGCTGGTCTGCACCGCCGCCGACCTTGTCGCTTCCATGGACGCACAAAACATTTGGGAAACGTTGCCGGGGTTCTCGCAGGAGTAGCTGATGCTGCAGCTCCTGGCGCATTGTGCGACCCATACGATCGACGGCATCACCCGAACGGGTGATGCGTGACCCCGTACTATGGAGCACGTCGAGGCCTCTGAGTCTCGTTGAACATGGCCGGGCATGCAGCCCACAGCTGCCAACTATCTTGGGCACGTGGCCAACGTAGCGATCGTCGAGACGTTTCGTAAGGACGCGTCTGAGCAGGCTGAGGCGCAGTTGGCCGATTTGAAGAAGCTTGCGATGGCGGAAGCCGCCGAGCGGGTGTTGGCCGATACGGGCTGGCTGCTGCGGGTCTTGTGCATTGCCCAAACGGCAGCTGGCTAATGCGCTGGCGGAGTAGACAACGGCAGAGAATCGGACAGCACGTGCGGCCCGGCTCCGCATGTGTGAGAATTGTGCCGCGCGCCTTGGCGCGCGCGGCTTAGGGGCCATTGGCCGAGAAGCTCTATCAAGCGCGAACCACTGGAGCCCGCCCGCTCTAGCAATCCGGCCAGCAAGTATGCATATGCGTTTCATTTCAGATTCACGTGTCGAGGCCAATGGCTAGGTCAACGCTTTACATTCTAAAGTTGTTGATCCATTGTTTTCATTTTGGGGGGCGATACATGCGACTTTGTTTGATTTTTGTCTCCGGGCTGTATTTGTCCGGATGCACCTTGCTGCCGATCGATAGGAAAAATGGCGGCGCAACGATCGATTTCTTCAAGAATAGCATCGAGTGTGAAATCGCTGCGGTCGCAACCGATCCTCGATACAGTCGTTTCAAACTCTCGACTTGGCTCGTGAAGACTGGACTCGACCTAACTATCGTAGATACGATTGGGGCGGACGGAAAGGCAACCGTTCCCATTGCGCATCCCACGCTTCCGACGATTATGCCGAGTGCCGCAATCAGCGGAAAGTTCACCAACAACGGGCACGTGGATTTTGCGACGTCAGTCCCCAAGGCAATCGAGAAGTTCGGAAAGGACTGCCAAGGACCTGACCCGTCGCAATCTCGCCTTGGATTGGCAGGTTGGATTGCCGCCACGCTGGATCAGATAGAACCTCAAAACCACGGTGGTTTAAGCTACACCGTTGACGTTGCCGTTACCGCCAGCGCTGGTTCTCGGTTCGGGTTTGTCTTTAGCGTAGTCAACACGGTCGATGCGGGATTTGGCTATTCTCGCGAGGGAGTGCATCACCTTGTGGTTACTATGTCTGAACCGAGTCCGCCTCCGCCACCTCTAGCGGTGCGTGTTGTCGGCCCGGTCAGGGTCGTTGAAACAAAGCCTGCGGCGGAACAGCCAGGAGCACCTGCTGGAGCTCCTGCGCCAGGGGTAGCCGCGCCCCCACCAAGTCCCGCGCGGCCATCAGTGGGAACACGCCCTCCTTCACCGGCGCAGAACCCTGCGCTTCAGGATCCCAACTTAAACAGGCTGCTGCAACAACAATCGCCAGTTCGACTCTTGCCGGGTACCTTGTTGCGATAACCCTGTTCGTCACCGAGGCTGCGTAAATCTAGACAGGGGCGCGCCTGCTCTCATCCACCCGGTCGTCGTATCAGTTCGATTGATCCGACGATCGGCTCTGATTTCGGATCAACGCTGCCGGCCGTTGGCACGATCGTCACCTTGACAGGGCCTCCAGCCCAATTCTGTCGACGCAGAATGGCGGTGACATCCCGCTCCCAGCGCGGCGGCTCGACAGCATGCCCCGCGTGCTGTCGAGAAGACAAGCTTGCCTTGCGCGGAGCATAGAAAAAGTCGAGTTCACCGACAAAATACTGCGCGGGTTCGGACACGTCCGGATGAGTCCTTTGGCCATCCGGCAAATTAAGATAGACAGCAAAACTATCAGCAGGGCTTTGCGCCACTGATAGATCTTTCAGTACCAGTATCCATCGCTCATTCGGCCCCGCTGGCAGCGCTGCAGCTGGCCCCGAGGGCGCCAAAGTCACTTCCTTGAGTTGATTTGAAAGCGCAACGGTGTCTGCTTTCGCGATCGGAGGTTGAGACGGAGCCGCTGCAGCCGGCGCGCCGGGTTGGGGAACTGAGCGCGGGATCGGCGCCTCGTCTGCAGCTGTTTGCACGGCGGACTCCGGGGTGGGGGCTGGGCCTGCGGCCATCACCAGGGTTTCCTCGTGGTCATACTCATAGCCATGCTGCAAAATTTGAGCGGCAATAAGCACCTGTTCAGTCGTAAGCGTCGTAAGCTGCCCATCCGGACCGACAAACGAATGTGTGCCGGCGCGCCAGTTGCCGTCGGCCGGATTTGCGTGTCCGGTAATCTTGGACCAGCTTTCCCAAAGTCGATCGATATTAGCGTGGTGCAGCCAAAAGATCGGGTCGCGGGCCGCAGCTTCGAAAAAACCCATTCCGGTATCGTCGCCGATGGCCGTATGCACCGGGCCGTGCGGCCTTTGCTCCACCCTCCGTCCAAATCCAACCGTGTCTCCACCTTGCAATCTCTCGTCTAAGATCGGATCGGACAGCATTTCGATCCTCACATTGGATCGAGTAAGCTCTCGTGTTGGCGGTGATCCATCGGCGCCGCCGTTAATCCCTTGATTGCGGTTGCTCCAGAACAGTGCGTTGTTGTCCTGGCTTCCGTCGATGCTTTCCCAAAAGGATTTGGGCAAAGACCTGTCGCGCGTCCAATTCCAATAGGGGAGTCCCAACGTAGCCTCCCCCGCCGCCGACGCGACTATTCTCTCGAAAAAGTATAGATAGACGCGATGCCATGGGAGGAAGCTCGTCGGGCCGTGTGGACAGGTATCCCAGACCCGTCGGGCCAACTGAAGCCGCCTGGCTCTTTCCGCCGGCGTGATTCCTGGGATCGTATTCGGGAAAGTGTCGCGAAACTCCTTTTCGGGATCGCTGTTCATAACTCCCTTGCTGCCCGGATAGGCGTGGATATTGGCCTGGAAGGTCCAACTCGTTGGATCGTGAGGCGACCTTGCCTTCATCACCTGCACGCCACGACGGTAAGCCTTAACCGCTGAGGTAGAGGCCCCGTCCGTACCGTTTACGTCGCGTCGCTTCACTGGGACCGCTGCTTGAGCCAGCAAGGTGTCGGCCAAACCCAAGGGAAGTGTGCCCGCCATCGATAACAATGAGCTTGAAAGAAAAGTTCGGCGCGAGACCGCCATTAAACCCTCCCCTAATCCCAAGTTGATCCAATGCCGATTGACAGCGATATATTACCGCAGAGGCATCGCAACCGAAAGTGGAACGATTGACGCGGTGTCGCTTGAGGCGCAAAATGTTGAAGCGGCGCCCTGGAAGGAGCGTATCGCGGCCGGTCGGCTTCGTTCAAATCGAGGGTAGCGGAATGCGATATACACTCGCTGGTATCGTCGGACGCCTCGCGGTTGCCGGCCTTGCGACGATGATCCTCTTCAGTATTCGAATAGCGGATGCACAGGGCATCAATCATCCGCTCTGCGTGCGCAGTTTCAACAAAGTCCCGCTCACCGACGCCGACGTGGACGATATATTGGCGCGCGCCTCCGCAATACTAAACGATGCGGGCGCAGCAAGGTTGCAATGCCAAGGGGTCCGGCTGTCGCGGCAGGGCAATGTCGCGCCGTACGACGAAACGGTCCTTCCGAGGTCGCTGTCGCTCGAAAGCGATTTCGCAAAGTTCACCGCCGATGCCTGCGTGAAGGTTGTTGAACGAATTATATGGTGTGGAGGACTTGTGCCAGGGGCTCTCGGTTGCGCCCCGGTGCCTGGTCAAGGCCTTGTCGTGGTTCGTCGCGTTCTTGGCTTGGCTGAAAACTTCAACCGCGATGTCGAACCTATTACTTGGCTACACGAATTAGGTCACACCCGCGGATTGCAGCACAATATGCAGGATAATCTCTCTGTCATGGCTCCCGGATTAAGTCCGACCAATCGCTCTATCAATGACAACGAATGCACGGTTTATGCCAGCGCTGTGCCAGCGGCCGGAGCAGCACCGCTGGCGGCGGCTACGCCTATGCCGGCCGAGGCAACGCGCCAAATGGCGCAGGTGACCGGTCTTAAATCCAATTCCCTCGATACATCGCGCGTGCCGGTAGAGGATTTCGTCAAGCAGACCTTTCTTCATAATCCTCCACTTGAGGTTCTGAGGCGGTATGAAGGGGATCTCAAGAAAGTCGAGGGAATGCTGCTTGACCCTCACTTTTCTGCCTATCGAAATAATATCATCGTGCTGCTTGGCGCGATCGGAAACAAAGAAACCATCCCGCTCTTGACTAAGATCATCGATGCGAATGTCTCGCCCGAAAATAGCGAAGCTGACGTTGCTGCGCGTCTCGCGGCACCCTTGGCGATGGGAACCATCGCCAATCGCTACGGTCTCTCGGAGAAAGATATCGCTATCCTTAGGGACGCCTCCCAAGCCGCGTTTTGGGAGCAGCGGTTGACATCCGCGAAAAACCCGGCTGCCGGGTCCAGGGGACTGGACGATGATGATGTTCGGGGTCTCAGTCGTGACTTGGCCATCCAATCCACTCGTGGGTATGCGATCTCTGGGTCTCCGGAAGTGCGCAGTAAGCTTGAAGAAAAGCAGGCAGGGACCGCCGCGGCAGCGCTCCCCGAGCCCATCCGTAAAGAGCAACTCTTAATCATCAACGAGGCACTAAAGCTAAATCAGATCAGCAAAGACAGTGGTGCGTACTCGACATTTTCAAAGTAGGTGTTATAGCCAATTCGAGTCTACAATGAGCGAGGGACAAGGTTCGGTTTCAAGTGTTCCCACAGCCGCTTGGCGTGCTTTTGTCGAGATCTAATCCGCACAGTTGTTTGCCCGCTTTGAGAGGAGCAAGAGGTGCTCGCGAGACCCGTCGGGAGCTCCCAATTAGCTTTTTCAGATTTCGCGATCCGACGCCCAAACCCGCTCAATCGAAGGAATGATAGTGATCTCATTCGTTCCGCCTGAAATTTGATCACCCTCCGGGTGAATTGGTTATACGAACAAATGGGGACGCTGTACTTTCGGCCGTTTCCGATACGCGAAATGGCCCGTTTCATGAGTGGCAGGCGCCGAGATTCCAAGCGTTAAGCGTCGGTCTTATCGTATTGAACTCGGTCAACCTCGATGATTTTCCGTTCTACGGATGCTATGCAGAGGCCACTCGCGTTTGCCTTGTGTACGAGGTGACAACCACGCCGTGCTCCTACGGGAGGAATCCGCAGGGCGCCTCATTGATATTGAGGATGCGCGACATCGCTACGCATCGCAGCGGCAGAAAGCCGTTGGACTTCAGCGCCTCGGAAATGCCGAACCGCTTGCCCCCCTTCGCTTCTGGGCTGTCGTCCATGTCGCCGGGCATTTCGCTCTGATGGACGAAGGCCAAACCCGGGGGGCCAAGAGAGCTCGGCCAGTTTCCGGCACCGCCACCCAACGGTTGTCCATTGCTGAAGTGGTGGCATCCGGCACAGGTCTGCGTTTGGATACGCTGAACGATATCGGCGGTCGTCAGTGCCGTACCCGGCGAGCCGGGTCTCTTCAATTCGCTTAGCTTGGCGGTGATAAAGCTCCCGATCAGGCTTGAAGAGTTAAAAGCCTTGGTGACGCTGCCGACAACGTCCTGCCCCTCGTTGCCTTCAAACGGATTGAACTGGTCGTCCGAAGCTTCAGGGAGACGTAGGCCAAATGCCGCCGCAGAGCTCTCGACGCCGTTCCCTCTCAGGTTGTCGAACTGTTCCGCTAGCCGGGCGAGAAAGGCGGCCTGTAGGTCGATCGGCGCGTTGCCAGAGAATAGGCTTGGATCGGGATTTGTCTTGACAGTCACGGGCACGACGCGAAGTCCCGGCTGCAGCTGTTGAAGCTTGAATTCGCGGAGCGTCCAGATGAAGGGACCATTCGGATTCATGAACTGATTGGTCCTGATCTGTCCGGTGCCGGCTGCGTAATGATCGACATGGATGACAGGCGCAATTCCCTTGGATGGAATTCCATTCAAATAAAAGTCTTTGAGGCGGGTGCCGCGCTCGTCTTGATTAATGTTGGACAATTCCCGCCAGAATTGCTGGATTTCGAAGCAGCCGTCCATACCAAGGTTCGGCTTTGGATTGGGCAACCGCGCCTCGAAGATGATGAGATTACGGTTGGTGGCGGAGCTCTTGCCCGAGTTACGAGCGAACACGACGCGCGCCTCGCCACAGTCAACCGGATTCGCGGGATCAGCAAGGTCGGGGCGGTTGCTGTAGGCGATTGCGCTGTACCCCTGCTCTCCGTTGGGATTGGTGAAGGGATCGCTATTGGCTTCGTTTGCTTCCAAACGTGGGCAAATGAACGGAAAGCCGTTCAGCGAAGGCTCGCAATGTGGCCCCGTTACCTTGCCTGGCGCCGCAGCTTGGGTGTCCCACCACTGCTGGAACAGGGCGAGCTTGTCTGTCTTGGGGTCACCGCCCTGCTTGGCCAATTGGTCCATCACCTCGGCGAATGTCAGCTTCTCCATTATGTTTTCGTCGGTGACGAAAATTGACTTGCGAACGTCGATGATCGGCGCGATGGCGGGCTGCGGCTGTGCCCTGAGCTGCCTGCCTTCGAGTTGTTTCTTGATCTGCAGACCGAACGCGCCGACCTCCGGTGCATTCAGGCGGAAGCCGGGGCTATTGAGCTTGAAATCGACCGCCTGAGCCCGTGCGAGTGTTGGAGATGCCGCAAGGAACGCACCGAATAATCCCGCGAGTACCAACGAAAGCGACCGTGTCGCGTTGCTGTTTGACTTCATTTGAGGCCTCCCCAAAATATACAATCTGAAATCTGGCTAGACGGCACTCCCAAGCGCGCAGTGTGAAGTCCGTCTTGCGGCCTCTAGTGCACACGATAAAAAGAATTACATGCATCAAATTGATTGCAATCTTAGAGTGAATTGAGCCTTCTCAGCAAGGTTCTATCCTGCGTTGCATCGCGTGCGGACGTGCGTCTTTCGGCCGCACAACCCTGCGGCCGCGCGCTAGACCACATCCGACAAGGGGCGCGATCGACTACCGGCGTGTTTAGTTGGAGAAAGAGCACAGACCATAACTCCTGCGAGCGATGCGCAGGTGACATTTGCGTTGACCTCCTGGTGACGAGAACGTATTGTCATGCACAACGAAAAGATGTATAGATTTTCACAATCATTGGCGAAGATTATCTATTTATCGGTGTGACAGCCCGCTAGGGAATATTCGATGCAGGCCGTTGCGTTCGAATATGCATTTGAATGGGTCGCGCATGGGGACGGTGCCCGGCGGACTCAGCGGATAATTGAAATTCAAAGGGGAGTTCGGGGCGTGGCGATGCGCATGCTGGCCGTATCGGCTTTGGGCGCCGGCGCGATGCTTCTTTCCCCGGCGATTGCAGCCGACGTTGAGCTGCTTCAGCCTCCAGTCTGCTCTGCGGCGAGGACGGGACAACTGAAGGAGGTTTGCGAAGTCAAGCCGAGTGGTGGCGGCAAAAACGAAATCAAGCTCAACCTGACGGCGGCGAGTGCGACGATTTCCATCGGCGGGTACAAGGTCGTCACCGAGAATTACAACGGCAATTATCTTGCCCCGATCGTCGAAGCGATGCCTGGCGACACCGTGTTAGCGCATCTCGTCAATATGCTGACGCCGAAGCCCGGCGATACGGGGGCACATCACAGCAGTATGCATGCCGCAATGGCTGGTAATCCCACCAACCTCCACTACTTCCACGGTGGCATCGTTACGCCCAATAATGCACGGCCAAAAGAAGCGGAGAAGGGCGACGGCGACAACGTCTACGTTCTGCTTCAGTCAGGCCGCGACGCCAACGGCAATCCAAACAGTTTTGACTACAGGGTGCCGATTCCGGGCGAGATGGAGCTCGATGCCCGTGTGCTCGAAGGGAAGGGCGATATCGCGCATCCACTCGGGCTGAACTGGTATCATTCGCATATGCACGGGATCTCGGCCGGGCAAGTGGCAGGCGGAATGAGTGGTCTTCTCTCCGTCGGCGAAGCCGATGCAAACGTCAAGGCGGCCTGCGTGAAGGATCCGAATGATCCTAACAAATGCCTCAACGACGTCGACAGAGATACGCGGGACTTGAAAGCACGGACCAATGTCCGCTATGCACTATTGCGCGACATCGCACTTCAAGTCACTAAACGTCCCGATCAGGCGGATGGCGATGCGGCTACGCTGGACCCGAATTTCGCGTCGCTAACATTCCCGCGGAACACGCCCTGCGGCGTGCTTAAGGCAGATGGCTCGGGTCTGGATGACGATGTGAAATTGCGCACCGGCTTCTGCCAGCGCAATCCAGGACCTACACTGCTGTTCACGCTGAACGGACAGCGGTTTCCCACGATTACGGTGGCGGGTGGCCGCAATCTGCTGCTGAGGCTCGGCAATCTCAGTGCCAACGTTCCCTATTGGTTGGAGATGACCGATGAGGCCGATGGCACCGTCTTCCCACTGACGTTGCTTAGTCTCGACGGCGTAGTGCCGGCATTGCCGGCGCAGCCCGACCACGCAGTCAAGCCTGTGCAAGCGCTTAACAACAACGATCTTCTGTTGATGCCCGCTGCCCGGGCCGAGATTTATGTCCGCAACGATGAGCGGCCGCACGACACGGTGAGAACTCTTGTTCTCCGCACTAAAAAGCATAGGGTAGGACCGGAGGAGTGGCCCGAAATCCAGCTCGCAAGGATCGTGCTGCAGCCAAACGCGGACGCCAGTAAAACCGTGGTCGCCCTCAATGTTGCGCAGGCGCGAGAGCGCATTGGATTGCCTGCGCCAGCCCATGTCCAAGAGGGCGAATCACTTCCGCCGGGCTGTGTTCGCGACTTGAATCGCGCCGATCGTGAATTCCGCCGCGTCACATTCGTTGGGCAAAGTACGACCTCCGACGGGAGGAAATTTGATTGGGGCGTGTTGACCGAAATCGTTAGACGGGACGGCACAGGTCCGAAGGATCAGTCGTTGTACACGGCCGTCGATCCCGCAAACCTCAGCGTAGCCAAGAAGGATGGCACGCCGATACCATTTGAAGAATATCTGCTCCCGAACGGCCTGGTCGACTGGGACAACAAGGAAAAGAAGCGCGTCTGCATCAAGGTTAATCGTGGCGCAACCCTGGACAACCACAAGCAGCTGTGGGTGCTCGTCAATGGAACGTCGACGCTGCACAATTTTCACATTCACCAGATGAAATTCCGTCTCGCAACACGGCAGGAATTGCAGGATGAATACAGCATCCTTCCGCCTGCATCGCCGCACACCTGCGGCGACAATCCATGCGCGGGACCAAACTACGAACTCTATGACGATAGCCCGCAAGACCTCGATCCTGGCGCGACGCGTCGTTGGCACGACACCATCCCGGTGCCACCCCTCAATGCGGTGTTCGTGATGATGAGCTTCGTCGCCAAACAGCAGATCGGTCGGTTTGTATTCCACTGCCATATCCTCAAGCACGAGGATAGCGGCTTGATGGCACCGATCGAAGTGTGGGAGCCGACAGCGCTTGCGGTACAAAGGTGATTTCAAGCATGGGGGATGACATGCGAAACTCGGTTGGTTCATTGATCTTCGCCTCTGCGATGGCGAGCGTGAGCACGCAGGTTTTAGCGGAGACCCGGATTGTCACGACGACTCCGCAATTCACGTGGGCCTCCAGCGGCAAGGAGTCGAAAACGGACGGCACGCCGCTTGTCGTCGACAATCTGCAGGTCGGCGATATCATTGACGTCCAGATCGGCGTCGGCGTTCCGCACGGCCTCATTACTATCAAGCAGCTCGCGGACGTGAACGATAACCAGACGACCGAGCCTGTCTTGGCCTGCGGCGAAGATAGAACAAAAAAACCGAATGCCGTGCTGCGCGAGACCGAATGTGGTGGAAAATCCAATTTTGGCCAGAACTTCACCGGTTCGATGAAGCTCGAGGTGCTGAGTACCTTCACAAATGATGTCAATTTCTGGTGCACCGAGCACTTCTTCATGATGACGGGCACGCTGAGGCTAAAGCCGAAAACCTGACTTCGCCAAGCCAGGGCGCAGCAATTCGGTTGTCGGCAGTGCAGGCCTGGGGCAAACCCTCAAGAATGCGTTTTCGTGCAAATTCGGCGAGCTCATTCTCTAGCCGGCCCGGTTATTTCGCGTCCAGTAGGCTGGAGCACGAGCGGTCGTAATTATGCCTATCCCTTCGCAGGCGTCTCAACGACGACGAGCTCTTGGGGACGCCGAACGAATGGGCGAGGTTACAGTTCAAGGGCGGCACCAACGCCACAACACGGTACTGGGGATTGAGCCGGAGTTCAGAAACTAGGTTGCATCGAGATTGGAAAATGCGGAGTCTGCCTATGAGATGCGCTGTCATACTGCTCACCGCTCTTTTCGTCTCCACTGATCACGCGGCGGACATCCGTATTGCGACCTTCAATACCGAATCTGATGATGATACTCAGCCTGGAAGAGTCGCTGAGACGATCGGGCAAGTCACAAATGTCGACATCTGGGTTCTGCAAGAAGTCGAAAGCACGGAGGCCATCGGTCTTTACCGTGATGCTGCGCGGGGCATGCGGCCTGAACAATGGCGGTACATCATTAGCGAAAGTGGTGTAAATACCGACCGACAATCAGATCATCTTGGGATCCTCTACCGTACGGATATTTTTCGCCAACTTGAGACTGTTGAGTTTCATGCCATCCGCTCCCGCGAGGACGGCAGCAAGTATGGACGTACAGACTGGAGGCTCCGTGGCGCACTGTTTCTCCGACTTCAACATATCCCTTCGAGGCAGGAGTTCTATGTTGGCACCGTTCACCTCAAATGCTGCGGGGAAGGCGCGGACCAGCGCACGCACCAGGCTAGCCTTCTTGCAAACTGGATCAAGAAGCAAGATGTGCCCGTTATTCTCTTGGGCGACACGAATATTCCGATCGAACCTGATGCTGTCGAAGCGCAGATAACTACACCGGCGTTTCGGAAGTTGATCGATGATGGCGGACTCACTTGGTTGAAACCGTCAAACCCAACCAAGACTCAGTGCGATCCGCAGTTCAATTCAATGCTTGATCAGGTCTATCGAACCCGAAACATTCCGGTAGAATCGGAGACTGCAGAGATATTATTCACCACTGCGGCCTACTGCGAACGTGACACGCAAGGGTACTCTGATCACCGTCCGGTCGTGGCAACGTTTACATTGCGATAGGTCTCCAACGAAGGCCGGTGTTGGTTTTGTGGTCCGGGCGCTTCGTTTCGGCTTGTGCCCGGGCAAAACTGACCAACGATCTGATAAGCAAATTCGCAGAAGCTTATGAGTTGAACCGTTTAGGCACTCTCCGACATACGATGGAAGGTAGCCGATTGGGTAGTAGAAGAACTAGGGGAAGCTCTTGGGATTTCGCTGGGTTGCAGGCTCGAGCTTCAGTTGAAACTTCAATCCGTCGCTGTTGATGAAAAACAGGGGGCCTGACTGGACCGAACCAAAGGCCGCTGCTGTGAGAGGTCCACCGAAGCAGGCTCCCGTATTGATGTCGACGCGATTGGCTTGAACGTCGGGAGCACGCGTTGCCGTTGGCGTATGGCCGTGCACCAGAGAGCGCCATGCCACAGCCTCGAGGACAGGAACGGCTCACGTATCCACAACATGTCGTCCTTGGACTGGGCCTCCAAGGCAACGCCGGGTCTTACTCCGGCATGAACGAACAACCTGTGCTCGTCGCGAACTTGAAGGGGCAACGCTCTCATCCACGCGAGGTGCTCCGCCGGCAGATCGGAGGGATCCTCCCTGCCGTAGGCATCCAGTGTCTGCTCGCTGCCATTCGTCCACCACTGAATGAGCTCGGCATCAGAGCGACTCCGATCCGCGGCGCGGCAAAGCATATGGTCGTGATTCCCCATGATGCAGCGGAATCGCGACGGGGCGCTGGCCTGTTCTCGCATCAGATAGGCAATCACCTGGTCGGAAGCGGGCCCCCTGTCGACATAGTCGCCCAGAACAGGAAATCGTGCGCGATGGCGCCCGCGTTGCTTCGGCAGATTCCGAGCAGAGACCTGAGCTCCTCGAAGCATCCGTGGATGTCTCCAATCGCGAAAGTCATGCGTTCGTTCATATTGACCGCCCATTGCAAGTCAATCTAGCTGACATCAGCTGGCGTGCTGCGCCAGCCAAATATTTCTTCCAAATGTTCCATAATGCGTAAATTTCTCGGGGCCTCGATTGAATATAGGAAGATTGAAATGAGCGGGGCGAGGTTGCGTCGTGAGATTGCGAATCCATCGGGGAACGCGGGAGATTGGCGGCAGCTGTATCGAGTTGGAGAGCGAGGGGGCCCGAATCTTGCTCGATCTCGGTCTTCCGCTGAACGCCAAGGACCTTGCTTCGACACCGCTGCCTGAGGTGGAAGGGCTTTCCCTCCCCAGCGCCAGCCTTCTCGGTATCGTCCTGTCTCATGGTCATCGCGACCATTGGGGCCTGGTGCCGAAGGCGAATCCTGCGATTCCGCTCATTATGGGGCAGGCGACAGAGAGCATCATCCAGGCAGCCGCCGATTTCGTTCCCGATGCCGTGGCTCTGAATGCAAGTTATCACCTCAAGCATCGCAAGCCGATCCAGCTTGGCCCCTTCACCACCGTGCCGCGCCTCGTAGATCATTCGGGCTTCGATGCCTATGCCATGGAAATTTCGTCCGGCGACAAGCGCGTGTTCTATTCCGGCGATCTGCGCGCCCACGGCCGCAAGGGTAAACTGTTCGACGCGCTGATCGGCGATCCGCCCCGCGACATCGACCTCATGCTGATGGAAGGATCGAGCCTCGGCCGCCTGGCTGACGATGAGACGTTTCCGTCCGAGGCGGACCTAGAGGAGACGTTCGTCACTCGCTTCGAGCAGACCGAAGGCTTCGCCTTGGTCGCCTACTCGGCCCAGAACATCGACCGGGTGGTCACGATCTATCGCGCGGCGAAACGAACGGGCCGCAGCCTCGTCATCGATGCCTACGCCGCCGAAGTGTTGAAGGCCACGGGGCGCGACAGCATTCCTCAGCCCGCGGCGGGGTGGTCGAATCTCGCAGTCTACATCCCGCAAAGACAGCGCGTTCAATTGAAGGCCAGGGGGATTGCGGCGCTGGTCGATGGTTATCGCGGCTTCCGGATCTGGCCTGGGCAACTCGCCGGAAGCGCCCCGCGCTCGGTCATGCTGTTTCGGAGCTGGATGATGTCCGATCTAGCGCAGGCCGACGCGCTCACGGGCGCGAGAGTGTTCTGGTCGCAATGGGACGGCTATCTGGCCGACGGCCAGGCGGGGGCAGCCTTGAAGGCCGACTGCGAACGCCGCGGTATCCCATTCGAAACGGTACACACCTCGGGACACGCCAGCCCGACCGACCTAAAGCGCCTTGCCGCCGCCGTGGCCGCGAAGCGCCTGGTCCCGATACATACGTTTGAACGGCTTCGGTTTCCGGATCTCTTTAGCAACCTGGAATTGGTGGATGATGGTGAATGGATTGACTTCTGAACTAAACTTTCTCAAGCGCGGACTTTCAGGCTCGCAAATCGAAGGTTTGAAGGTGCTCGCGGAGAGCTCGATCGGCAATTGGTGGAAGGAGGTGCTGGAGAGCAAGGACCTGTTGCTTGCGGTCCGGAACGGATACCTGAACGCCTATGTCAAAGGTCAGAGCGTTTTCAAGATTGCGTTCGCGAAAGGCGGCAGCAATGGCAGCGAGCCCCGTCTTGCGATCCATTACAAGTATTTGGTGAAGCCGGAGCTTGAGAAAAAGGACCCACATGTGTCGTTCGATGGCAAGGCGTTCGATCTCAACCCCGCCGACATCGTGAACACCGATTATCAGTCCAAGCTCACCTTGCCGCAATTGATCAAGACGGCCGCGCGATTTGCCGGGCCTGAAAAAAGCGGGGTGCACAAGATCGCCAGGAAAGAGCCGAAGGTCGTTGATCTCGAAATTGCCTTCACGAAGGCTGGAGAGAACGGCGATCTATCCGCGCCGCGGATGGACATCGCAGTGCTGGTCCCGGGGAAACTGGGCAAGGCCGAGTTGGTCTTTTGCGAAGCAAAATGCGCGGATAATCGCGAGCTGTGGGACCTGGAAAAGCTTCTCAAGGGAGCAAAGAGCCTGCCACTTCCGGAGCGCTCCACGGCCGTGATAGCTCAAATCAGAAAGTATGAGCAGTTCATTCAGGCCAAGGAAACGCAGGAAAGCCTGATTGGGGGCTACGTCAGCACCTGCAGGAATCTGATGGAGATCAGCGCTCAAAGTAGGGGCAGACGGGTCGATGATCTCGTCAGACAGGTTGCCGAGGGGAGGGTCGAGCTGTCGATTCATCCCCGCGTTTATCTCCTAATCTACGATTTCGGCCAGGACGAGAAGGAGGGCCGTATCAAGAGAAAGCGGCAGGAGCTGAAAAAGGAAGGCGTCAGAACCATCGCTAAGGGCAAGCCCGGGGACTTTCAGTTGGCCAATGACATCTTGAGCGAGAATGCGAAATGGACTGGTTCGAGCGACTGACGGGTTTTCGCGAGAGCAGCTACGCCGACACGCGTGCCAGGGTCAAGGTCGAGGACCGAGAGCTCCGGTCTCTCGTTAACGGAAAGAGCTACGGTATCGGCGAACTCGAGCTGGTGTCGTTGCAGTCGTTGCAGTCGTTGCGTGAGCGGGCCTCAGTCGTCCGGAAGGGCGCCTGAGACTGGAAGTGGTTTGCGGCGATGTCCGACAGATGAATCGACAGCCCGCGAACGCCGGTGCCTTGTTTCAGGTTGCCTCCCAATTCAACCTGCTGGAGATGACCGGTCCCGCCGTGACCCCTGAGGAGGGGGTCACCCGCTATCAAGGTGACCCGACCCAGGGGCCGGCCTGCGCGAATCGCTGCCGGGACGGCGACGATCTACAGGAACTACTTTGCTCCAGTTGGGGACAGTTACGGACAGACAGCAAGGCGCCAGCTCGACGGACTGGCCGACGTTGGTGAAGCCCTGGCAAGGACCTGAACAGGCCGGTCGAGGCTTCATGGCAGATGGCCAACGGCTACGCCCTGTGCACCCGCGTCGGACTTGATGCCATTGCGGAGCACGTGAAAGGGATGACGCCGGACCGGCTCGATGCGCTGCGCGAAAGGCTGCGGGTCGGCGTGCATAGCGACGTGGAGGTCACTGACGCCGAGGGAACGCATCGACCGCGGGTTTCGCAGGTGTTTTGCTCGGGGCTTCCGGTCGCTTATTCGCGTGTTCCGTCGGCGCACTGGAAGCCCTTCGCGTCGCTTGTTCTGGAGGCAGCCTATGAGGCCACCTTGTTGGCTGCCGTCCTGAACGAGCAGCGGGGCATGTCGAGCGTCGTCTTGCTTATACGGGAGTGCGTTTGGCAACGAGGGCGAGTGGATTGACGCTGCCATCCGGCGAGCGCTGACGGCGATGTCGCGTTTCGAGCTTGACGTGAAGCTTGTAAGCTACAATGAGCCAACGCGGAAAACTCGGCAGTTGGTCGAGGATTTTAGTTGAAAATCGCTTCGTCGATCACCCGAGCCCCAGAACGGCTCAGTTGCCAACTGATAAGAAAACATACGAAAGCTTATCAGTCAGGAGTGAACATAGATCAGAAAGTTTGCGCTGCCCTAGACGGCAATCGGTAATCGGTGCCCATGCACTCGGCTCGGACCTGACCTGGTCACCAACAGATTAGGGGCAGATATCAAAAACGGCGGCAAGCAAAAAAGCCGATGTCCAAGCGCGCCGTTCAGCCGACTTCGTCCAGAATGGACTGCTGACCGAACGAGAGAAATCCGCTAAAAACAAATGCGCTTCTGTTCTGATACCAGAACGCGCCTTGCGGTTGGTAGATGGGGGCGCCTGCCCGAGTCTCTGCGGGTGTACTTCCGGCCCCAGCAGCGACTGATGTCACCCAAAACTCCGAGATTGCTCAAACGAGTGGCTTCGGCCTCTTCCTGGGCTTTCGTCAGTTCTTCGTTGTCTGTCGAAATCGGTACGATCTTGCGCGGCGGCTTGCATGTCCGGAGTATAGCGCCGAAAGAACCGGGAGAGCTCCGTACTGTTAGCAACTTGGAGATGAAGCCGTCCGCCCTGGCGACCACGGCGCGAATCGGATAGCTTGCTGGCATTTAGCAAGGTGGTTTGAAATGTCAGTTTCAGCTCCGACGGTCACTGCAGCGCCGGCCAAAAAGCGCCTGCTCGTCTTCCTTGACGGCACCTGGAACGCTGTTGGCAGCAATACGAATGTCTGGCGTATGAAATCTCTTTGCGCCCGCGCGGGAACGCAAGGCGAAGAACAGCGCGTCTATTACGATATAGGCGTCAACGGATTCTGGGGCGGTACCGTCGGCAAAGGGCTAAGTGACAACGTCCGGGAGGCCTACGAGTGGCTGATGGACAACTATGACGAGGGCGATGACATCTTCGTCTTCGGCTTCAGCCGCGGAGCGTATACAGCTCGAAGCGTAGCGGGTCTCGTTGCTAAGCACGGATTGCTGAGGCCAGGGTCGCCCTTGGGCACAGGCCAGCTGTTCGCGCGTTACAAGCGCTCGGATGACCGGACGCTTTGGAAGCTTCTGGAGCTTCGGGACGCCGGTACCCTCAATGACGCCACGCTGGAGGAGCGGTGGCTCATGAAGTATTCGCAGCCCGTTCACATCAAAATGGTCGGCGTTTGGGATACCGTCGGGACCGTGGGAGTTCCGCTTTTCAGCTTCGAGGGCATCAGCAGGTCAACCTTTGGCTTTCTGCACACAGGGCTCCGCATATCGATCGACAATGGCTATCACGCCCTCGCCATCGATGAGCACCGGAAGGACTTCGCGCCCACGCTTTGGACGGTGCGAAAGCCCCTCGAACCAGGTGCGGTCGTGGCCAAGCCGCGCGCTATTGAGAGCGTGGAGCAGAGATGGTTCGCCGGGGCCCACGCCAATGTTGGCGGCGGGTGCGAAAGCGATATCCTTGCGCAAGCTCCCCTGCGTTGGATGATGAAGAAGGCGTCGGGCCATGGTCTGGCATTCCGTCAGGATGTCGAGATTGACGGCGATCTGCTCACTGCTCCCATATCGGACTCCTACAGCGAGTTTGCCAAAGGCATGTACTCGAAAGTGTATTCACGGTCTTACCGCGAGCTGGGCGGAGAGCCGAAAACGCTTGAGGGCGGCATCCACACGACAGTCAACGAGACCATCGATGCCTCCGTGTTTAATCGCTGGCGTCAATCGAGTGAGTACCGGCCACCTACCGTCGTTGAATGGGCCGCGCGAAAGAAAGTCGATCCGGCTGCATTCATGCACTCAATCCGGGCGGACACGCCGAGCGTCGTAGCTCCGGACTGAAGCGGGCGCGCGATCAATACACATCGAAGTCCTACGACTGCTGCCCTTGGCTTGCCGATGTGTGGACAGACATGCGCGCGAGTGAGACGTTATCACAAAAGAAAAATTGATACCAAGCTGACGTGAAGCCGCATTGAGTGGCTCGCCGGAGGCACTCGCCCTCGGGCCCGCAGTCATTGCATGGCGTCGCTATCGCTGCCCTCGGGTCGGGTGCCTTCTTAACCGGTCTCGCGACGGCACTCGATCCCGGGTCCCGCCGCTGCGCGTCGGCGCTATGCTGATCCTCCTGCGGGTGCCTCTTTCGCCGCGTCCGCCAGTGGGTCTTCGCTTTCGCTCCGCCCGCAGACCTCTCTTCGACAATGGTAAGACCTCTGTGAAAATGCGCGGCGGTTCTCGGATCATTGCCTGCATCCTGTTCGCTCAGGTTTTGGCGCGTGCGGCAAGAGCCGCACCGGGCTCTCGTGAACCGAGGCGCGCAGCGTCTCGGCCTTGCGGCTTCGATCCCTCGCGCTAGGGCTTTGGTGCTCCTCGCCGGGGGCACTCGGGAAAGGGGCTCGCCTGCGGCGATCGCTATCACTGCCCCGTTCCCGGGTGCCGCTATTGAACCGGTCTCGTCGCTGCACTCGGACCCGCGTGCCTCTTCGGGTCGCTATGCTCACGCTCTCCGGGGCCCATTTTCCGTTGAGGCGATGCGTCCTTGGGCGCACGCCTGATCGGGCCTGCGGCCCTCGGTAGATGGCGCAAGGGCTGAGAGTAAGAGTGCAGGCTGGTTTTTCCGTGACGGGTTACAAGCTGCGAGAGAGGCTCGCGGTGCCCGTCGCGGAGACCCGCGATGTCAAACCCTATTGCTTGCGCGCGCGCCGGCCAGGACCGGGCGAACCTCTATAGCGAAATCACCGACAGGATCATTGCCGAGCTCGAGGCCGGCCGTGTCCCCTGGGTTCAGCCCTGGGGTACAGCCGCGGCGAAAGCGCCACTGGCCCTGCCGAAAAACGCGTCGACCAACCGGCAATACAGTGGCGTTAACATCCTCATCCTCTGGGGAGCCGTGATCGAACGCGGATTTGCCGGTCAAAGTTGGCTCACCTTTCGTCAGGCCCTCTCGCTCGGCGGCCACGTTCGCAAAGGAGAGCGCGGCACCACAGTCGTGTACGCTGATCGTTTCGTGCCGAATGACGAAAAGCGACACGCCGCCGAAACCGGCGAAGACGCGCAGGCAATTCCATTCCTCAAACGATTTACCGTTTTCAACACGGATCAGTGCGAAGATCTGCCTGATGGTATTGCCACCGCTGCGCCGCCACCGCCGGCTGGCCTCATCAAACCCACGGTCGACGCCCTGATCAAGGCCAGCGGAATTCCATTTCGGATTGGTGGAGATCGCGCGTTCTACGCAACGGCCGAAGACTACGTTCAGGTCCCGCCGCCGCAGGCCTATTTCGAACCCATCAACTGGCACCGTACCGCCTTGCATGAACTCGGTCATGCGACCGGGCACCTCTCGCGTCTTAATCGGGACCAGAGCGGATCCTACGGTACCAAGAAATATGCCTTCGAAGAGCTGGTCGCCGAGTTGAGTTCCGCGTTCAGCTGCGCGTCGCTCGGGATCGTCCCGACCGTGCGTCATGCCGATTATATCGGCTTCTGGCTTGAAGTCCTGCGCGAAGACATCAGGGCCATCGTGCGTGCCGCCTCACAGGCAAGCAAGGCCGCCGATTATTTGCTCGGCTTCGTTCCCGGGTCCATTGAGCCCGCGGTGCTGGACTCGGTTGTCGCCGATCACGATGCGGCGTGATGCTTCGCCTCGTGTGGCCGCGCGAGAGTGAGAGGAGGGGAGGCTGTTCGCGACGGGTTGGAAGCCGAGAGAGAGTCTCACGGCCGCCCGTCGTGGAGAGCCAAAATGACGAAAGCCGTACAAAAGATCACGCTGTCGCCTTCCCGGGACATCCCCTTCAACAAGCTCGTGCTCAGCCAGTCGAACGTTCGCCGCGTCAAGGCCGGTGTCTCGATCGAGCAGCTAGCCGAGAGCATCGCGCAGCGTACGCTTCTGCAAAGTCTGAGTGTCCGGGCCGTTGTTGATGCAGATGGCAACGAGACCCGCATGTTCGAGGTGCCAGCGGGCGGCAGGCGCTATCGCGCTCTCGAGGTCCTGGTGAAACAAAAACGCATGTCAAAAACGCAGGCGGTGCCGTGCGTCGTGCGTGAAGGGGGCATTGCCGCGGACGATTCGGTGGCGGAGAACGATGAGCGGGTGGTCTGCATCCGCTCGATCAGTTTCGGGCTTTCCAGACCCTCCGCGATCTCGGCATGAGCGAGGAAGACATTGCCGCCCGGCACTTCGTGAACCCTGCGATCGTGAAGCAGCGGCTGCGGCTGGCGTCGGTGTCGCCGAAGCTGCATGACGTCTATGCCGAAGACGGCATGACGCTCGAGCAGCTCATGGCGTTTTCGGTCACGGCCGACCACGCCCGCCAGGAGCAAGTCTGGGAGAACGTCAGCCGTTCCGGTTATGACGAGCCATACCAGATCCGCCGCAAGCTCACCGAGAATACCGTACGCGGGTCCGATCGCCGGGCCCAGTTTGTGGGCCTCGATGCCTATCAGCACGCGGGTGGCGGCGTTCTGCGGGACCTGTTCGAGCCCGACGGCGGCGGCTGGCTCCAGGACGCCGTGTTGCTCGACCGCCTCGTAACCGAAAAGCTCAAGGCCGAAGCTGAGACCATAGCCGCCGAAGGCTGGAAGTGGATCTCAATAGCCGTAGAGTTCCCGTACGGTCACACTCAAGGCCTACGAGAAATCGAAGGAAAACCTGTGGATCTCGCGCCTGAGGAGCAGGCCACTATCGATGCCCTGAATATCGAGCAAGCCAAGCTTGAAGCCGATTATCAGGATGCGGACGAGTTGCCCGACGAGGTCGATCAGCGTCTCGGCGAAATCGAGGTGGCACTGGCGGCATTCGAAGACCGGCCGATGCTTTACGAACCGACGGAGATCGCCCGAGCGGGTGTCTTCATCAGCATCGATTCCGAAGGACGCCTCTCGGTGGACCGGGGTTACGTCCGGCCAGAGGATGAGGTGCCGGCAACCGATTGTGACGTCGTGCGGGGCGTCGATGCGTCGTCGACCGAAGGCCAAGAAGAGGGCTCTTCCGTCCAGCGCACGGTCATCGCGGTCTCGGGCAGTGCCCCTGATGCTGAAGAAGACGACGAGGACGCGGCCAGACCTCTGCCGGATCGGCTGATCATCGAGCTGACGGCGCATCGTACGTTGGCATTGCGGGATGCGCTCGCCGAAAATCCTGCGGTCGCGTTCCAGGCAGTGCTGCATAACTTCGTCCTGACGGCCTTTTACCGGTTTGCATCGTCCGGGAGCTGTCTTGAGATCGGCCTTCGCACGCCGAATTTTCCCGCTCAAGCTCCGGGGCTGCGAGAAAGCGTCTCAGCCAAGGCTGTCGAGGCGCGGCATGAGGCCTGGAAGGCACGGTTGCCGAAGAGCGAGAACGACCTCTGGGATGCACTGACGGCTCTCGATGGTGGTGCACAGGCATCGCTGTTCGCCCACTGCGCGTCATTCGCGGTCAACGCCGTCTATGAACCGGCCAACCGCTACAATCAGGGCCGTGTCTCCGCTCACGGTGTCAGCAAGCGTCTTGACCAGGCTGATGTGCTGGCGCGCGCGGTCGGGCTTGACATGGTGCAGGCTGGCTGGCGACCGACCATCGCCAACTATTTCGGCCGGGTCACCAAGCCCCATATTCTGGAGGCGGTGCGGGAAGCCAAGGGCGAGTCGTCGGCGCAACTGATCGATCATCTGAAGAAGGGCGATATGGCCAAGGAGGCCGAGCGCCTTCTGGATGGCTCGGGCTGGTTACCGGAGCCGCTGCGTCTCGTCGATCCCGGCCCGTCTTCGGTGGATCCGGAAGGTGAGGCGGGCCCACTGCCCGAATTCCTTGCCGACGACGAGGATCCGGAGAACGGCGGCGAGGAAGATCCGCAGCAGCTCGACGCGGCTGAGTGAAATCACAGAGCGGGACGGCTCCGGCCGTCGCGCGGTTGCTTGGGGACCGGTGCGCAGCGCTGGTCCCCATTTTTATGGGGAACGGCTGAGAGTGAGAGTCGGGCCGGGAAGGGTTTGAGCCGTCGGGGTCAAAGGAGAGCGCCTGATGGTTCGACCCGTTCCTGCTCTCCGAAAGAAATCCTGCCATGACCGAATCTCTTGCTGGCGCTGTCGCCGCGCCGCTCTCGATGCGTGCTGCTGCAAGTCTTACCTCCGCCGCCGTCAGGGCCACGCGACAGCTGCTGACCGAACTCGAACGCGGCCGGCGCATCGATGCAGCTGTTCTGCGTAGCGCCATGGAGGCTGCCTTCGGCGCCTCCGACGCGGCCGGCGCCTGGAACTGGAAGACCGCCTATGACGTCTGCGAGGCGGTAACTGTTCTGTTCCTTCGCAAGTTCGGCCCGGCGATGCGTGCCAAGGCTGGCTCGACGGCCGCCATGCTGCCGATGATCGTGCGAGTGGCTGGGCTTCTGCCGACACATACGCGGCGGTCGGAGGACAGCCAGGCATTTCAGCAATTCTCGACGCCGATCCCGCTCGGACTGGTCGCATGCACGGCAGCCGGCATTACTCCTGCCGATCGCGTTCTGGAGCCTTCCGCGGGGACGGGCTTGCTCGCGGTCTTTGCAGAGCTCGCCGGGGGTGCCTTGGTGTTGAACGAGTTGGCCCATACCCGGGCGGGGTTGCTCGAGCAGCTCTTCGCCAACGTTAAAGTCACGCGGTTTGACGCAGCTCAGATCGATGATCACCTCGATGCGGGTGTCGTACCAAGCGTCGTCCTAATGAACCCGCCGTTCTCCGCGGTCGCGAATGTCGATCGACGGATGACGGATGCGGCTCTCCGTCACATCACTTCAGCGCTCGCGCGTCTCTGCGACGGTGGGCGCCTCGTCGCCATCGCTGGTGCAAGCTTCGCGCCGGATAACCCGACATGGCGAGATGCCTTTGTTCGCCTCCAGGAACGCGGGCGCGTGGTGTTTTCCGCCGCCGTCGATGGCGCCGTTTACGCCAAGCACGGTACTCAGACGGACACAAGGCTGCTTGTGATCGACAAGCTGCCCGCTGCCGATCCGACGGCTTTTCCTGCCTCGCCAGGCATGGCGGCCGATGTCGCTACCTTGCTTGGCTGGGTGAATCTGCATGTGCCTCCAAGGCGGCCCGTCGCCACGCCATCGGAGATCGTTGTTATCGGGCGGCCTACGATGTCGCGATCGGTCAGCGCCGTTGCACCACGCATATCGTCCACTTCGAGAGACGCCGCGCCAGTAAGCACAGAACTGATCTATGAGACGGTCGAATGGTCCGCGCCGGAAGGCGCCCGGCTGACCGATGCGCTTTATGAGGAATACGGACTACAGTCGATCCGCATTCCCGGATCGTGCGCACATCCGACCAAGCTCGTGCAGTCTGCGGCGATGGCGTCCGTTGCGCCACCGAAGCCATCCTATTGTCCGCACCTGCCGGCCAATGTCATGAACGACGGTGTTCTGTCGGATGCTCAGCTGGAGAGCGTGATCTATGCCGGTGAGGCGCATTCCGAGTTTCTAGCGGGCTTCTGGACGGTCGACGCGACGTTTGATGTTGTGGCCGCCGCGCGCGACGACGCAGAGGATGCCGTCCGCTTTCGTCGCGGCTGGTTCTTGGGTGATGGCACTGGCGCGGGCAAGGGGCGGCAGGTCGCGGGGATCCTGCTCGACAACTGGCTCAAGGGCCGTCGTCGTGCGGTCTGGATCAGCAAGTCCGACAAGCTGATCGAGGACGCGCAGCGCGATTGGTCCGCGCTCGGCATGGAGCGGCTGCTTGTTACGCCTCTGTCGCGGTTTCGTCAGGGT
The DNA here is from genome assembly GCF_020193715.1 of Bradyrhizobium sp. IC4060. Lineage (NCBI taxonomy): Bacteria > Pseudomonadati > Pseudomonadota > Alphaproteobacteria > Hyphomicrobiales > Nitrobacteraceae > Bradyrhizobium > Bradyrhizobium sp. IC4060. The sequence goes on from NZ_JADYVJ010000002.1 coordinate 316,053, forward strand.
ACCCCGATCCGGCTTTCGGAAGGCGTCCTATTTACCACCTACGCCACGCTACGGACCGACGAGCGTGGCGGAAAGCTTTCGCGCGTCAGGCAGATCGTCGAATGGTTGGGCTCGGACTTCGACGGAGTGATCATCTTCGACGAGAGCCACGCCATGCAGAATGCGGTCGGGGGCAAGGGCGAGCGCGGCGATCAGGCGGCCTCTCAGCAGGGGCGCGCGGGCTTGAGGCTTCAGCATGCCTTGCCGAATGCACGCGTGGTTTATGTGTCGGCGACGGGCGCCACCACGGTTCATAACCTCGCTTATGCCCAACGCCTCGGCCTTTGGGGCGGCGCCGACTTTCCGTTCGCCACCCGCGCCGAGTTCGTCGAAGCAATCGAGGAGGGCGGCGTCGCGGCCATGGAGGTGCTGGCGCGCGACCTCAAGGCGCTCGGACTCTACGCGGCCCGCTCGCTGTCTTACGAGGGCGTCGAGTACGACTTGGTGGAGCACCAGCTTACGCCGGAGCAGGTTCGCATTTACGACGCCTATGCCGGTGCGTTCAGCATCATTCACAACAATCTCGACGCCGCGATGCGGGCGGCCAACATTACCGGCGAAACCGGAACGCTGAACGGGCAGGCAAAATCCGCGGCGCGATCCGCCTTCGAGAGCACCAAACAGCGCTTCTTCAGCCATCTGCTGACCTCGATGAAGACGCCGTCGCTCATCCGATCGATCGACCGCGATCTCGACGCCGGCCATGCCGCTGTCATCCAGATTGTCTCAACGGGCGAAGCGCTGATGGAGCGCCGGCTCGCCGAGATCCCGACCGAAGACTGGGGCGACGTCCAGGTCGATATCACCCCGCGCGAGTATGTGCTCGACTATCTCGCCCATTCCTTCCCGGTCCAGCTCTATGAGCCCTTCACCGACTCCGAAGGCAATCTCTGCTCCCGGCCTGTCTATCGCGACGGCCAGCCGGTCGAGAGCCGGGAAGCCGTCGCGCGGCGCGACCGCCTCATCGACAAACTAGCCTCGCTGCCTCCGGTACCTGGCCCGCTGGATCAAATCGTCCAGCGCTTCGGCACCGACATGGTCGCCGAAGTGACCGGCCGCTCGCGCCGCGTCGTCCGCAGGGGCGACCGCCTGGTGGTCGAAAACCGCGCCGGTTCGGTCAATCTCGCTGAGACCTCGGTCTTCATGGACGACGTCAAGCGCATCCTCGTGTTCTCCGACGCAGGCGGCACGGGCAGGAGCTACCACGCCGAACTCTCGGCCCGGAATCGCCGCTTGCGGGTTCATTACCTGTTCGAGCCCGGATGGAAGGCGGATGCTGCGATCCAGGGGCTCGGCCGGACCAACCGTACCCACCAGGCACAGCCGCCCCTGTTCCGGCCCATCGCGACCGACGTAAAGGCCGAAAAGCGCTTTCTCAGCACCATTGCCCGGCGGCTCGACACATTGGGGGCCATCACGCGCGGCCAGCGCCAGACCGGAGGGCAGGGGCTGTTCCGGCCCGAGGACAATCTCGAAAGTCAGTACGGGCGCGATGCTTTGCGTCAACTCTACATGCTGCTGGTGCGAGGCAAGGTCGGCAGCTGCTCGCTCGAGAAGTTCGAGGATGCAACCGGCCTGAAGCTGACAGATGCCAATGGGCTCAGGGACGACCTGCCGCCAATCACGACTTTCCTGAACAGGTTGTTGGCGCTCACCATCGACCTGCAGAATGTCCTGTTCACTGCCTTCGAGCAGCTCTTGACCGCTCGGATCGAGGGCGCTGTTGCGTCGGGCACCTATGACCTCGGGCTGGAAACGCTCCGCGCCGAAAGCTTTGTCGTCAGCGAACGGCGAACGATCTATGTCCATCCGCGCACAGGCGCCGAGACGCGGCTACTCACCATCGTCCAGCGCCAGCGTAACCATCCTGTTGGTTTGGACGACGCCCTTGCTCGTCTTTCCGATCATGCGGTCCTGCTGATCAACGAGCGCTCGGGTCGGGCCGCCGTGCAGGTTCCGGCCTCGAGCATCATGCTCGACGACGGCGAGATCGAGCGCCGCGTCCGCCTGATCCGGCCTATGGAGCAGCACCACGTCCCCTTGAACATGATGCTGGAGAGCCATTGGGTCGAAGCGGATCGCGAAGGTTTTGCTGCGGCCTGGATGGCTGAGCTTGCCGAGGTGCCTGAGTTCACGGAAAGCGCGATCCACGTCGTTGCGGGATTGCTGCTACCGATCTGGAAACGGTTGCCGAACGAATCGACTCGTGTTTATCGGCTCCAGACCGACGCGGGCGAACGCGTCATTGGCCGCAAGGTTTCTGTCGCGTGGGTCGCGAACGCCATCTCGGCGGACGCGCCCACGCTGTCGCCGGACGCTGCCTTTGCCGCGGTGATGGAGGGACGTACCGTCCTCGACCTCGCGGAGGGGCTCCAGCTTCGCCGCGCCCGGGTGATGGGCGCATGCCGCATCGAGCTGTCGGGATTCAACGACACGATGCGTGATCGCCTCCGCGCTTACGGTCTTTTTGGAGAGATCATCTCCTGGAAGCTGCGGATGTTCGTGCCCACGGACGCAAACGGCATCGGGATTCTGACAAAGGTACTCGACACCTATCCGGTCGCGCGCGTCAGTGAGCGGGAAGTCGCGTGATGTTCCCCGACACCGCCGAACTGGCACGCCGCCTCGCGCGCGAGGCCGAGGCCGTGTGCCGATACTATCTCTCCAATGGTAAGCGGGCGGGGCGATACTGGGTGGTCGGAGACGTCCGCAACACGCCGGGCCGCTCGATGTTCGTGCGGCTTCAGGAATCACCGAAGGGCCCCGCCGGCAAGTGGACTGACGCTGCGACCGGCGAACATGGTGACCTCCTCGACATCATCCGCGAATGCCGGGGTTTGCGCGATTTCAGCGAGGTCACCGGGGAAGCGAGGCGGTTTCTGAAGCTGCCTCGTCCTGAGCCGCAGCTGGTCTCGAAACCTGTTCGTTCGGTGGTGCCCGCCGGATCGCAGCAAGCCGCGCGTCGGCTCTTTGCGATATCCAGCCCGATCGAGGGGACGGTAGCCGAGACGTATTTGCAGCGCCGCGGCATAGCCCGCATCTACCATGGTGGCAGCCTGCGCTTCCACCCTCGTTGCTACTATCGACCGAATGAACATTCGCCGACCGAAACCTGGCCGGCGATGATTGCCGGCGTCACGGACCTCGAGGGGCGGATCACCGGCGTGCACCGAACTTGGCTCGACCCAGACGGCTTTGATCGCATTCGTCTCGGCAAGGCTCCCATCGACACGCCACGACGGGCCATGGGCGACCTGCTCGGCAACGCCGTTCGCTTCGGCGTAGCGGACGACGTGCTCGCCGCGGGCGAGGGGATCGAGACCATGCTGTCATTGCGCTGCGTGCTGCCGACTATGCCTATGGCGGCTGCTCTTTCCGCAAATCACCTTTCGGCCATGGTGCTGCCGGCTGGCCTGCGTCGGCTCTATATCGCCCGGGACGACGATGCAGCCGGAGATGCCGTACTGGCGACCCTCAGCCAGCGCGCGGCAGACGCCGGCATTGAAGCGATCGCGCTGTCGCCCCGGCTAGGTGATTTCAACGAAGACCTGCACATCTTTGGTCTTGAGACGCTCCGAGCAGAGTTGCGGCTTCAACTCGTACCAGAGGACGTCGTCCGTTTCCTGCACTTGTCGACGGTGGCCGCAGAATAGGCCGGTGCTTCGATCGACGTTGATAGGTCGGTCACCACGAGGCCATTGCCGGATGAGGACGCGACCTCGGCCTTCTAGAGGGCGATCGAACGGCAACCGGACCGGGCCGGCAATGGCTACGTCCGGCTATTTTCCGCCGCGCGCCGACGATGAGCAGACACAACAGCCATCAAACCGGCGCGCTTTGCATCGCGAAGCAAAATAGCCGGCCTCCGCCATCCTCCGCTGCCGCTTCGGCCCTTGCGGGTTCTGGCCCGCTCCGCCCGCCGTCTGAGTGATCGCCACGAAGGCCGCGATGGGCGCGGCCGAACCGGCAAAGGGTCTTCCAATGACCGACCACGACGACATCGAAGCGGCGCACACCTCCTCTCCAACTGACCATGTCCTCACTGAACTACAGCTCTTCGGCTACCGTCCCTTCGACGAGCAGCCTGACCCACGACCGCTTCCCGAGGGCAAGATGATCGCTGGCACCGTTGCTGATGTCTTCGACGCCCTGGTCGCGACGTTGAGCGACACGCGGCTCGAGCCGGACCTTAATGATCTGCTCTGGTCGACCGTCAACCTGTTCCATCGCGCCGTTGACCGCATCCAACGCCATCTCGACGAGAACGAACAAGCGCAGCAAAAGAGCCAGCGCGAGCAGAATGGGTCTGAGGTTCGATCGGTCGAACTCGAGCGCTTGACGTCCGAAGGTATCACTTTGATCGAGCGCCGCAACTGCCTGGAGCTCTTCCGCGAGCAGGCCATCGAACGCTTCGAGACGCACACCGGCTCGCCCTGGCGCCCTCGATCGGGATCGCTCGTGAACCACCGCACGCTGACCGCAGCAATGATCGATTCTCGCGACTTCATCGCAGCCAAGCGTCGCGCTGAAACTGAGGTCTTGTTGCCGCCAGGACCGAAGATTGCACTCACCGGCGGGCTCGACTTCAATGATCACCATCTCATCTGGGACCGCCTCGACAAGGTCCACGCCAAGCATTCCGACATGGTGCTAATCCATGGCGGCTCGCCCAAAGGTGCGGAGCTTATCGCCTCCAAATGGGCGACCAATCGCAGAGTGCCTCAGATCGCATTCAAGCCTGACTGGACAAAGCACGCCAAGGCAGCACCGTTCAAGCGCAACGACGCCATGCTCGAACTCCTGCCGATCGGCGTCATGCACTTCCCGGGCACGGGAATCCAGGACAACCTGGTGGACAAAGCGAAGCGCCTCGGCATTCCCGTCTGGAGGTTCGGCGGCGCGTGAGCGCCGTCTTCTCGTCTCCAGACGCTAAAGCGGAGTTGCATGCGCCGCAACTCCGCCTCGTTTCGGCTCCAGATTGAAAAACTGCGCCGTGGTGGTGGTGGAAGGCGCGACCGTCAGATCTATGCATATGGAGCCACCACCATGCTTGCCCTTGGGCTTGTTCTCAACACATTCGGCATCGGCTTGTTCTGCTGGGCGATCTTTGTGCTCGCTGTGTACGCCTTGCCGTTTTTCGTCGCTCTCAGTATCGGGATGACAGCGTTTCAGAATGGTGCCGGCGTGGTCGGTGCGCTGCTTGCCGGAACGGCCGGTGGCGCGTTGACGCTTGCGTTCGGTCAGGCCGCCGTCGCCATTACTGGGTCCTTGACCTTGCGCATAGCCATCGCGACGGCATTTGCTATTCCCGCCGCCGTTGCCGGCTATCATGTGGTGTTCGCCGGGTCCCAGATCGGGGTGCCTTCGTTGGCTTGGCGTGAGCTCTTCGCTTGCCTGGGCGCGGTTTGCATTGCCGTCACGTCATGGACGCGCTTGATCGTTCTGGTGGAGGCCCGCCCGTTCGAGCCGGATGGGGTGGTGGAAAGTCCGTCCTAACCAGTTCTTACGGCCGGAAGGCCCGATGTCCGTTTACCGCCTTAAGTCGAACAGGTTGGCGTGGATCGGCGCGATGAACGGGGGACGATCGAGATCTGACGCGGGAGAGGCAGCCCTTCTCGGAGCTCCTCGATGAAGCCGTCGGCATTTCGGTCTGCCCACGCAGCCGCGGCGGAGCGGGGTTGCCTCGATTCGTTCTTGGGAGACGATACCGCCCTTTGCAGCAGATTGTTTCTCTTTCTGCGCTGAACCGTTTCGACCTCTTGTTCATCAAGCCCGAGATCGCCAACGCTTCTCCAGAGATTGTGGTTCAGCACGCGACGCACGTGGCCTCGTTGATGGCTTGATCTGGCCGAAGACCGGCTTCGCCTCGATCGTCTGAGCCGCAACGCCGTTGATGCGACTTTCTTCCCCTGGGCTTCGCCCATTCCTCGCGAGACAAGAAAGTCGCCACGACGACGTCCTCCGCTGCGCTCCGGCCCGCGGGCGGGTGCGTCGCCGATCGTCTTCGGCCTGCAGATCGCCATCGAGGCCGCGGTGGTCGCGGGCTCGAAACACAACAGGAGAAGTGACATGGCTAACATCGGTTCCTTCAAGAAGGTCGGCAACGATTTCCAGGGCGAGATCGTCACCCTGAGCCTGCAGGCCAAGGGCGTCCGCATCGTCGCAGAGACCAACCGCTCCAACGACAACGCTCCCAGCCACCGCATCTACGTGGGCCGAGCCGAGATCGGGGCCGCCTGGTCGAAGCGCTCCGAGGAGGGGCGCGACTACCTCTCGCTCAAGCTCGACGATCCTTCCTTCAACGCTCCGATCTATGCGAACCTGTTCGATGACGAGGGCGGTGAAGGCTACACCCTCCTCTGGTCGCGGCCGCGAAAGAACGGCGACTAGGAGCGCCCCACCAAGCCCCGTCCGGTCCGCCGGGCGGGGCCTTCGCGGCTGGCCTGAGGCAGCTTGCGATTTACCTCTCGGTCAAGCTCGACGATCCGAACTTACCGGCCCCGATCTAACGCCTCGCTCGTGAAGATCGAAGGCGGCGAGGGCTTCACCCTGATTTGGTCCCGCCGCAACGGCGACTTGTCCCTCCGCGATCACCAGCCGGCTCCCCGGAGGCGAGCCCGAATCCAGCGGGTATGAGTTTGTTTACTGTCGATTTTAGACGGGAATCTCAAGGTACTCAAATGTCGCCCCGGCGGCTGCCCCATATACTTCTTGAACATTGCCGAGAAGGCAGCGAGGGATTCATATCCGAATTTTTCGGCCAACGCATTGATAGGGACGCAGGATCGCACTTCCTTCAACGCCACACCAACTGGAACTGTTGGACCCGTCTGCCGAACGTCATTCCTCTCTCACGTTCAACCTGGCGACGCAAACTTTGTTTGCTCATCACGACGACCTCTGCTCAATCGGCGTGTGTTCATCGGTTTCCGGGTTCTTCGAGCATGATGTAGGCGATCCGCTTCAGCGACGGATCCGCCGGCATTGCCACATAGAGGCAATCCATTGTCGCTTCGCTCAATTCTCAATCGGCAAGTCGGCAACGCGGGAATGTCGAGTCCCCGCCGCGTAGTTACCTCCAAGATCGTGAAGATGAACCAAAAGAGAAGCCTGGCGATCAGTCCCGCCGTTTACTCTCGATGAAATGGGCTTCAGGATAGGCTCAAGTTCGGCGAACTTCGTGTTACCAATTGCAAATCCGCGCAAATTTTCCTGCACGATTTCCTTGCCGAGTAGTTCTCGAACTCGCTTCTCCAATCCTCGAGGCAAAAACAGAAGCAGCTGCTGCTCCTGCGGTCCCGGCGCAGGGAGTAGCGCAGGCCCCGAGGGTGCCGAAAATCGTACCCCCAACATTCGGCATCCCCTCCGAGGTCTTGCTCCTCCATGATGACCGCACACACGCCGGCCTAGCCAAGCGTAGTGCGCTGTCCTCTTGGAGTTCTCAAATGCCCGATCCGATGGCCGGTCTTCCCCCGCGATTCCTGCGTACACCTGAGGCCGCGCGCTATCTTGGCCTGTCCGGTCGCACGCTCGAGAAGCACCGCACGTACGGTACTGGACCGACGTATCGGAAGATCGGCGGACGTGTTGTCTACGCCGTCGATGACCTGAAAGCGTGGGCCGATCTTGGCTCCAAAAAGTCAACGTCAGACCCTGGGAAGGGCACTGTGCTGCCGGCCAAGAAGCATCCGGCCCTGCGTCCCTACGCGGGTCAGGAACGTCGCTGATATCAGCGTGAGAGCAGTGACTATGCGGCGCAAACACCATTCAGAGCGCGAGCAGCTTGAGCTCTTTCGGGCGCTACCCGGTGATCTCGCGCCGCGCGATGCGCAGGATCTGATGGCCTATCCGTTCTTCTCGCTCGCAAAGACCAAGCGGATTGTGCCGATCGATTTTCGTACCGGTGCGATCTCAATTCGTGTCGAAGCTGTTCCGGAACACGGCATGGCGACCATTTGGGATGCAGACGTTCTGATTTGGGCAGCATCTCAGATCATCGAAGCCCGTGACGCAAGCTTGCAGACCTCGCGCCTGATGGCTGCAACGCCTTACGAGATTTTGACGTTAGTGGGCCGCGGCACCAGCGCACGTGACTATGACCGCCTGAAGGGTGGTCTTGGCAGACTTCAGTCAACGACCGTGCTGACGTCGATCCGTCAGCCGGCAGAACGACGGCGACACCGCTTCTCCTGGATCAACGAATGGAAGGAGAGGGCCGATGCAAACGGTCGTCCATTTGGGATCGAGCTGATCCTGCCGGATTGGTTCTATGCTGGCGTCATCGATGAAGCGCTCGTGCTGACGATCGATCGCGCCTATTTCGATCTGACGGGCGAACTTGAGCGGTGGCTTTACCGCCTCGTGCGCAAGCACGGCGGCCACCAGGATGGCGGCTGGAGCTTTGACCTTGTGCATCTCCATGCCAAGTCCGGCATCCTCTCGCAGCTCAAGCATTTTGCTTACGACGTTCGTCAGATCGCCCAGCGCCAGACACAGCCCGGCTATCAGCTCGTGCTCACGCGCGATCCTGATGGCACCGAGCGGCTGAACTTCGCGCCTAAGCCTGTCGATCCCTTGACGGCACGCACTGCGCCGGCGCGGTCTCATTCGAAATTCGGAGGACAACCTGTGAATCAGCTCATGCTATCGGGGACCGCAACTCTCGTGCTATCGGGGACCCGATCCTCGTGCTATCAGGGACCGGAATCGAGCTTAAGAGGCTGTTTCTTCGCGCTTTCCGGCCGCTCTAACTCTACTAACCAGAAATCCTTCGGGTTTCTTCTAACGCACCAGGCCGAAAACCTCGTTCGAGGCGATTGGCAGCCGCAGGCCGCCAGTCCTGTTTGGCTCTGCAAGTCGCATACGCTTTTCGCCGAACCCAATGCTCACGGCTGCCAACTCCAGCGTCAGGGAGCCGCGGCATGAGCGATCTCACGGAAGTGGAAGTTCTGTGGCTCGAGAAGCGCATTGAAAACCGCGTTCGGTTCGGTCGCATTGTCAAAGAAAGGGAGCTCGATCGCCATCGGCGGGTCCTGTCATTTGCTCCCGGCAGCATCTTTGCCTTCGTTCGATGGACCTCCAACGACTTTGGCACAATCATTTCGCGGATCGACATCTTGCGCGCGGTCGCTCCGGGACAGCGCTGCTCGACCGTCCCTTATGTGACACCCGGCGGAGAGATTTTGCTGCGTCTGTCCGGCTGGCCGAAGGTCGAGCGCGTGCTGCAAATGACCGATGCCGTTGAGGCACTCGGCATCGATCCAGCTGACGTCGCTCCTGATCACTGGCATCACGTTCATAACCGCCTGTCCGTCAACGAAAACCCGCGCCCGTATACGAAAGCGCGCCATCTGGCTTGGCTCCATCGTCAAAGGGTAGTGCGATGACGGGCCGCCTGATGATGCTGGCCGTGACGATTGGGATCCCTGCTGCGCTCACCGCGACGATCGTCCTGGAGCCGCTTCCGCTTTACGTCTGGAACGCATCCGCGAGCGTGCCGATCGGTCTCTACCGCCTCCGGCCGGCGGACCAGTTCCAAGTCACTGAATTGGTCGCCGTGCAGCCGCCGGAACCGCTCGCGACCTTCTTCGACCTGAATGGCTATTTGCCCATTGGCGTCCCCATGCTGAAGCGCGTGCTCGCCCTTCCGGGGCAGAGTGTTTGCAGAACCGGCCTCACGATTTCGGTCGACGACATTGCAATGGGCGAGGCAAAGGATCGGGACAGACGAGGCCGGCCGCTGCCGAAATGGCAGGGCTGCCGCGTCGTCGGCGACGGTGAGCTGTTTCTGATGAACTGGCAGTCGGACGACTCTTTTGATGGCCGGTATTTTGGATGTCTTCCGGCATCTAGCGTGATCGGCCGTGCGATACCGGAGTGGACGTGGGAGGAGTGATGGTGCGTATTCAACGTGTTCTCCTCGCCATTCCCGTGTTCGATCGATTGCGGGATCATTCGTCCGTCTCGATCGATGCCGGCAACGACGTTGCGAGCCCGACCGCGTGCTTGAGTCGGTTAAGCAAGCGCGTTTGTGCTGTCGTGCCTCTGGTGCTTCTTCTGACCGCGTGCGACAGTGCTGCTTGGGCCCAGAGCGGATCAGCCGCCCAGCCGGCGATCAATCAGACCGCTCACTCATTTGCCGGCTTCATCAATGAAGCCTCGCAACGCTTTGCGATTGCGCCGAACTGGATCCGGTCAGTTCAAAGCATCGAGAGTGCTGGTGACGTGCACGCCAGATCGCCAAAAGGCGCAATGGGCCTGATGCAAATCATGCCGGCGACTTGGGCGGAACTTCGCGAGCGCTACAATCTCGGGAACGACCCCTACGACCCGCACGACAACATTCTGGCCGGCACGGCGTACTTGCGCGAACTGCTCGATCGGTATGGCTCGCCTGGCGTGTTTGCCGCGTACAACGCGGGACCATCTCGCTATGAAGAGCATCTCGCAGGCGGCTCTCTGCCGGAGGAGACGCGAGCATACGTCGCGAAACTTGCAAATCTGCTCGCCATCGAACTGCCGCCGAAGTGGACATCCAGTGGACAGTCATCAGCAGCTACGACGCTGTTCGTCACGCGATCCGATCTCATGAAAACGCGCGATCGGCTGCTGGCGCTCATGCCGTCCGGCAGAGTCGCGACCGCAATCTCGGCGCCCGATGTTTCGCCCTTGGTCCCCCGGCCTATTGGCGTGTTCGTCCATCGATCAGATTCGGGAGCATCGCAATGACCAAGTGTGCTGGTTCGCAAGGTGATGGCGTATGGGCGATGCCTTCGGCCCGCGCTCTACTCGTCGCTTCGCTCCTCACCGAGCCACCCTACGGGTGTCTCGGCCCTTCGGGTAACGATCGCTATCGCACGCGCGCGGAAGGACTGGGGGCTTCGCGAGTTGGCTGCCGAGTCGCGGCGGCTCTTTGGGGAATCGGCGACCGGGAGACCACGACGGCAGGACGGCGAGATAAAAGGGGCTCGCCTGTCGAACCGCAAGCCACTGACATGGCTTGCGTTCTGGCGTGCCGGTCGGTCGGGGCGCGTGCCGCGCCTTGCATTTCTACGAATGCAATCAAACGCGTCTTCGGCACCATGTGCGATTTTGATCGTTGGGAGGCGCTGCCGTGAGCGTGGGCGACAGCGATCTGCGTATCCGGCCTGGGCGCATCCGCAGTACCCGCGCTCCGAAGCCCAAGAGCTTCATCAACCAGGTGCTGCGGGAGGCGAAGAAAGCAGGACACACCTCGGGTCAGACAGGGTCGGGCAGGCGTTCGGCGGCCTATGGGCGCTCCACGTTTGGCCGCGGGCGCCTCGCCTTTAGCCGCGCCAGATTGTTCAGCCCGACGCGGCGTGTGGTGGTGAAAGCGCGCGTGGTCCGGCACAACGGGCGAGCCTTCCGTTCAGCGCCACTGACCGCCCACCTCTCATATCTGAAGCGCGATGGCGTGACCCGGAGCGGCGAGCGTGCCGAGATGTTCGATGCCGACAGCGACCGAGCCGATAGCGCGGCTTTCGCAGAACGGTGCAAGGACGACCGGCATCATTTCCGGTTCATCATCTCGCCCGAGGATGCCGGCGACATGACCGATCTGAAGGCCTTCACCCGCGATCTCGCCAGGCAGATGGAGACCGATCTCGGCACGCGGCTCGATTGGGTGGCTGTCGATCATTGGAACACCGACAACCCTCACGTCCACCTTCTCGTTCGGGGAGTAGATCAGGAAGGAGCGGACCTCGTGATCTCCCGCGACTATATCAGCCAAGGTCTGCGTTCACGCGCTGAGGAACTGGTCGCCATCGAACTGGGTCCGAGACCGGAGCACGAGATCCGCAATTCGCTGGAGCGGGAAGTCACGGCAGACCGCTGGACGCGGCTCGACCGGGAGATCCGGTTGGCGGCAGATGAGACTGGCTACATCGATCTTCGGCCGGAGAATCGCGGCAAGTCCGATCCCGAGATCAGGCGGCTGATGGTCGGCCGCCTTCAGCACTTGGAGAAAATGGGCCTTGCCGCACCCGCCGCATCAGGGGAATGGATGGTCGGACTTGAGGCGGAGCGTAGCTTGCGCGACCTCGGCATGCGCGGCGACATCATCAAGACCATGCACCGCGCCTTTACCGAGCGTGGGGAATCGCGCGGCGTTGCTGATTTCGTCATCCAGGGCGGCCAGCCGACATCCCAGCTTGTCGGACGACTGGTCGACCGGGGACTGCATGACGAGCTGACAGGCGAGGCCTATGCCCTGATCGACGGAACCGACGGACGGGCGCACCACGTGCGCTTCCGAGGGCTCGAGGCTTTTGAACATGCACCGCCAGTGGGCGGCATCGTCGAGGTCCGACGCTTGGGTCAAGCCGGCGATCCGCCACCGACCGTGGTGCTAGCGACCCGTTCCGATCTCGACCTCGGTGGGCAGATCACTGCAAAAGGAGCCACCTGGCTCGACCACAGGCTGGTCGAACGGGACCCCATGCCGCTCGCCATGGGCGGCTTCGGCCGCGAGACTCGCGACGCCATGGAAGCCCGTACCGAGCATCTGATCCAGCAGGGCCTGGCGCGGCGGCAGGGCCAACGCGTCATCCTGCAGCGCGATCTCCTGAATACGTTGCGACGACGTGAACTGGACGATGTGGCAGCAAAGGTCTCGGCCAGCACCGGGTTGGCTCACGTGAATGCCGCATCCGGGGAGCATGTGGCGGGCACGTATCGCCAGCGGCTGACGCTGACCTCGGGTCGGTTCGCCATGATCGACAACGGGCTCGGCTTCCAGCTCGTGCCCTGGTCGCGCGAGCTCGAAAAGAGGCTCGGCCAACACGTCACCGGAGTTGCGAAGGACGGCGGTGGCATCGAATGGGGTTTGGGTCGCAAGCGAGACCTCGGCCTCTAGGTATCTCGCTAATTCAGTTGCGGAAGGGCGTTCGGGATGTCCGGAACCAAAATCCTCTGGGGGCAGGTGATCGTTGTCGGCCTGATCGTTCTGCTGGCCATCTGGGGAGCAACCGAGTGGACGGCCTGGCGGCTCGCCTATCAACCGGAGCTTGGGCGGCCTTGGTTCGAGCTGTTCGGCTTCAAGATCTACTATCCGCCGATCTTCTTCTGGTGGTGGTTCGTCTACGATGCCTACGCGCCACAGGTCTTTGTCGAGGGCGCCTTCATCGCAGCATCAGGGACCGTCGTTTCGATCGCGGTAGCGATCGGCATGTCGGTGTGGCGCGCGCGTGAAGCCAAGAATGTCGAGACCTATGGTTCAGCGCGTTGGGCTGGTGCGGAAGAGGTCCGAGCGGCCGGACTTCTTGGTCCGGATGGCGTGGTGCTGGGCAAGCTCGATTGCGACTACCTCCGCCATGACGGGCCGGAGCACGTGTTGTGTTTTGCACCAACCCGGTCCGGCAAAGGCGTCGGTCTTGTCGTCCCGTCCCTGCTGGCTTGGCCAGGCTCCGCCATCGTGCATGACATCAAGGGCGAAAACTGGCAGCTGACCGCGGGTTTCCGCTCGCGGCACGGCCGCGTCCTGTTGTTCGATCCAACCAACCCAAAGTCTTCAGCTTACAACCCGCTGCTGGAGGTCCGGCGCGGGGAGTGGGAGGTCCGCGACGTCCAGAATGTCGCCGACGTCCTGGTCGACCCCGAAGGCTCGCTCGACAAGCGGAACCATTGGGAGAAGACCAGTCATTCGCTTCTGGTCGGCGCCATACTCCATGTTCTCTATGCCGAGGCGGACAAGACCTTGGCCGGCGTCGCGGCGTTCCTGTCCGATCCGAAGCGGCCCATCGAGGCGACGCTGAAGGCAATGATGACCACTGCGCACCTTGGCGAGCAGGGTGCCCATCCTGTGGTTGCCTCAACCGCGCGGGAACTCCTCAACAAATCCGAGAATGAACGCTCCGGCGTCCTGTCTACCGCAATGTCGTTCCTGGGGCTGTACCGCGACCCCGTCGTGGCCCAGGTGACCTGCTGCTGTGACTGGCGGATAGCCGATCTGATCGCAGACAGCCACCCTACGACGCTTTATCTCGTGGTGCCGCCCTCCGATATCTCACGGACCAAGCCGCTGATCCGGCTTGTGCTGAATCAGATCGGCCGGCGCTTGACCGAGGATCTGCACGCCAGTGACCGCCGGCATCGAGTCCTGATGATGCTTGACGAGTTCCCGACGCTGGGGCGGCTTGATTTCTTTGAGTCCGCGCTCGCCTTCATGGCCGGCTACGGCATCAAGAGCTTCTTGATCGCGCAGTCGCTCAATCAGATCGAAAAGGCCTACGGGCCTAACAACGCGATCCTCGATAACTGCCATGTCCGAGTCAGCTTCGCGACAAATGACGAGCGGACCGCCAAGCGGGTGTCCGACGCGTTGGGCACGGCGACCGAGATGCGCGCGATGAAGAACTATGCCGGTCATAGATTGAACCCGTGGCTGGGGCACCTGATGGTCTCCCGCCAGGAGACGGCAAGGCCGCTGCTGACCCCTGGCGAAGTCATGCAGCTTCCGCCGATGAACGAGATCGTCATGGTGGCGGGCACGCCGCCGATCCGGGCGAAGAAGGTCCGCTACTACGAAGATCGCCGGTTCACCGAGCGGGTTTTGTCACCGCCCGATCCGGCGAACGCCGGCCGGTCATCGCGAACGGACGGATGGTCAGCGCTCGGACCGTTGAAGCCGAGGGCAGTTCCAACTGACAGAGCCGCGGAGGCCGAGGAAGACACCGCGAATAGCGGGCTCCGTCGTGAGCCGGAACTCCCCGATCACGTCGCGATCGCCAAGGAGACGACCGAACCAACGCCGACAGAGGAATTTGCCGCCGTGCTTGACGACGACGAAGATGCGGTCCGCCAGTCCCGGCTCATACGCCAACAGATGCGCGGTGTTGCCCGTCAAGTCGCCTTGGACCCGAACGACGGTATGGAGCTCTGAGGTAATATGCGCGACCGGATGAATGTCTATTTCCCGCCAGAGCTGCTGAAACAGATCTCGGAGCTCGCCGATCGCAAGAAGCTTTCCCGGTCTGCGATCGTGGAAGCTGCGGTCGCCTCCTTTCTTTCACCCGACGGAGCGGATAGGCGGGAGGCGGCGTTCACCCGGCGCCTCGATCGGCTGTCGCGTCAGATGCAGAGGTTGGAGCGCGACGTAGGTTTGACGGCCGAAAGCTTGGCGCTCTTCATACGGTTCTGGCTGACGATCACGCCGCCACTGCCCAATGACGCGCAGGCGGCCGCGCAAGCAAAAGGCCGGGAGCGCTTCGAAGGATTTGTCCAGGCGCTCGGGCGCCGCTTGCAAAAGGGGCAAAGCTTTCTCCGCGAGATTCCGGAAGATATCCGCCGTCAGGAACCGGTCGAAGAAACCTGATTGAATCATGTAGGCAGACCATTTCGCCGGTCCTTCTTTTTTCTACGCTAGCCTACGTTCGCAGCAATTTG
The DNA here is from genome assembly GCF_020193715.1 of Bradyrhizobium sp. IC4060. Taxonomy (NCBI): domain Bacteria; kingdom Pseudomonadati; phylum Pseudomonadota; class Alphaproteobacteria; order Hyphomicrobiales; family Nitrobacteraceae; genus Bradyrhizobium; species Bradyrhizobium sp. IC4060. Next base: position 331,497 of record NZ_JADYVJ010000002.1, read on the forward strand.
GCCAAGCCCACAAAAAGCTGGACGCGCTATCGGCTCCAATGAGCTGAGGAGCAAGAAGGGCCATCATGCAAGTTTCAGGGGCATGGCGTCTCACCGCGCGCGTATTTCTCCCGTTTGCGGTTGGATACTATTTTTCGTATCTGTTTCGAACGATCAACGCTTTGATCGCCAGTCATCTCAGCTCGGATGCTGGGCTTGGGACTGCCGATCTCGGGTTGCTTACGTCGGTCTATTTCCTTGTTTTTGCGGCGGCTCAGATACCCGTCGGCATCTTGTTGGACCGCTTTGGTCCGCGTCGCGTCCAGAGTGTTCTGCTCTTGCTCGCGGCCACGGGCGCCGGATTGTTCGCAGTATCAACCGGCTTCCTGTCTCTTTTGATCGCGCGTGCAATGATCGGGCTTGGCGTGGCCGCGGCGCTGACGGCAGGGCTGAAGTCCATCGTCCTTTGGTTTCCTAAGGAACGAGTTGCCTTGCTAAACGGCTGCATGATCATGCTGGGATCACTTGGAGCGGTGACTGCTACGGCTCCCGTCGAACACCTACTCGCTTGGATGGGGTGGCGGCAGCTCTTTGATATTCTGGCGGCCGCCACCGGTGCGACGGCCATTCTCATCTATGTCGTGGTGCCCGAACGAGGCATTGTGCCATCAACAACGCGCGCCACCCTTGGCTCCGTTTTTGCCGATCGTCGCTTCTGGCGAGTGGCCCCATTTTCGGCGACTTGCATTGGATCAGCTTGGTCTCTGCAAGGACTGTGGGCATCACCATGGCTGACCGACGTGGAGGGGCTTGATCGCGCAAGTCTCGTAAGACAGCTGTTCATAATGTCGATCGTTTTGAGCTGCGGCGCCTTGTTGTTCGGGATGACCGTCCATTACGTCAAACGAAGGGGCATCGGGGCGGAGACGGTATTAGCGACGGTTGCGGTGCTGTTTGTCTCAGCCGAGCTAGCTTTGATCCTGCGAGTGCCTCTGCCGTCCATCTTGCCCTGGTCCGTTGTCGCAATTGCCGGAACGGCAACGGTGGTCAGCTTCGCGGTAATAGCAGATTACTTTCCGCCGGAGCTTGCCGGTCGTGCCAACGGCGCCCTAAACGTCTTGCACTTTGCTTGGGCGTTCCTGGCGCAATACGTGACAGGCCTGATCCTTGAGCAATGGATCGCGATCGATGGTCATCGGCCGGTCCAGGCCTATCAAGTCGCGTTCGGCCTCAACGTCGCACTGCAGATCGCGGCCTTGACCTGGTTCGTGCTGCCTTGGCGCCGATCCGTCGCCTCATGGATGAGTTCAATTTCTTTCTTCATGCCTGCTAATATCTCCGACGCTGTTGAGTCAGTTGGCCTGTATGAGGATTCGGTCGTCCTCCTGCCTGCTGATGACGATGCGGAGTGGTGAACAGCAGCTCGCGCTGAGCCAATGCGACTGAGTAGCCGTCAAATACCAGTTTTCAGTCTTTCTTTTTCTACGCCAGTCTACGATCACCGAACTCGCTTGTTGCGCCAAGTCCGTCGGTGCCTTTTCTAATCATCCCCACATGAGGACGCTCGTTGGACGTCCTCATTCGGTGGGAGCGAATAGTGGTAATCCATTCCATTCAATCGGAAGCGAGTTCGCGCGGTGCGCGAATGCTGCGCAGCGCGCTCGGCTCCGCGATTGCCGGCTACCTCGAAGACGAAGCGATCATCGAGGTGATGCTCAATCCCGATGGGCGGCTGTGGATCGACCGGTTGTCGACCGGCCTGATCGACACTGGCGAAATCCTGTCGGCCGCGGATGGCGAACGGATCGTTCGTCTGGTTGCGCATCATGTGGGCGCCGAAGTGCACGCCGGCGCGCCACGGGTTTCGGCCGAACTGCCTGGGACAGGCGAGCGCTTCGAAGGTCTCTTGCCTCCGGTCGTTGCAGCACCGGCCTTTGCTATCCGCAAACCCGCTGTCGCCGTGTTTACGCTAGACGAGTACGCCGCCAAGAAGATCATGACCTCAGAGCAGGCCAGGATCCTGAAGAACGCGGTCGGAGCACGGAAGAACATCCTCGTCGCCGGTGGGACATCGACCGGCAAGACAACATTGACAAATGCACTCCTGGACGAGGTGGCGAAGACCTCCGATCGGGTCGTGCTGATCGAGGACACCCGCGAGCTGCAGTGCAGGGCGCCCAATCTCGTTGCGCTCCGGACCAAGGACGGTGTGGCGACGCTGTCGGATCTTGTCCGCTCGTCCCTCCGACTGCGGCCTGACCGCATCCCGATCGGCGAAGTCCGAGGTGCCGAAGCACTCGACCTCCTCAAGGCCTGGGGCACCGGTCATCCCGGCGGCATCGGTACCATCCATGCTGGGACTGCGCTCGGCGCGCTGCGCCGGCTCGAGCAGCTCATCCAGGAAGCTGTCATCACGGTTCCGCGCGCCCTGATCGCCGAGACCATCGACCTCGTCGCCGTGCTGGTGGGACGCGGCGCTGACCGCCGCCTCGCTGAGCTCGCGGCCGTCTCAGGGCTGGGTGCTACCGGCGACTACAGCCTTTCAACAGCAGGAGACTGACATGCGTCAGCAATTTCGCTTTCTTCGAGGTGCATCGCCGGGACTGTTCGGCATCGTTGTTTTGGGAGCGGGGCCGGCATGGGCGGCTGGCTCGAACATGCCGTGGGAGCAGCCGCTCAATCAGATCTTGCAGTCTGTGGAGGGGCCGGTCGCAAAGATCATCGCGGTCATCATCATCGTCGTGACCGGCCTAACGCTCGCATTCGGGGATTCCTCGGGCGGTTTCCGCAGACTGATCCAGATCGTGTTCGGTCTGTCGATCGCGTTTGCGGCCTCAAGCTTCTTCCTGTCGTTCTTCTCCTTCGGCGGTGGCGTGGTGATCTGATGGATGAACCTGTCACAGGCTTTGTTGTGCCTGTTCATCGCGCACTCACCGAGCCCATCCTGATGGGCGGTGCGCCACGCTCGGTCGCAATCGTCAACGGCACGCTTGCGGCAGCCTTAGGGCTCGGACTTCGGCTCTGGATCGCGGGTCTTGTTCTCTGGTTCATCGGCCACATGGCCGCTGTCTGGGCCGCCAAGCGCGACCCCGCTTTTGTCGATGTGGTGCGCCGACATCTGCGCATCCCCGGTCATCTCAACACCTGAGCTCTCGGTCATGATGAACCTTGCCGAATATCGCCATTCCAATGCGCGGCTCGCCGACTTCCTGCCCTGGGCAGCCCTGGTCGACGAGGGAATCATCCTGAACAAGGACGGCTCGTTCCAGCGGACGGCGAAGTTCCGGGGGCCTGACCTCGATAGCGCAGTGCCGGCTGAACTTGTCGCGGTCGCCGGCCGTCTGAACAATGCCCTCCGCCGGCTGGGATCCGGCTGGGCCGTGTTCGTTGAGGCGCAGCGCCATTTTGCAGGAGCCTATCCTCCGAGCACCTTTCCGGATGTCGCATCCGCGTTGGTCGACGCGGAGCGCAGAGCTCAGTTTGAAGAGGCTGGCACCCACTATGAGTCGAGTTATTTCCTGACCTTCCTCTATTTGCCACCGGAGGAGGGGGCTGCCAAGGCAGAACGACTTCTCTATGAGGGCCGGGATCGCACCGTTGGAGCAGACGCGCGCGAGGTTCTTCGCGGATTTATCGACCAAACCAACCGCGTGCTTCAACTCGTCGAAGGGTTCATGCCGGAATGCGCCTGGCTCGATGATCAGGACACGCTGACCTATCTGCACTCGACGATCTCGACCAAGCGTCATCGCGTTCGGGTTCCTGAAATCCCCATGTACATCGATGCGCTGTTGGCCGACCAACCGCTGACTGGCGGGCTCGAGCCGATGTTGGGCTCAGCCAACTTGAGGGTTCTGACGATCGTGGGCTTTCCTGGGGCGACGACCCCGGGAATTCTGGACGACCTGAATCGCCTGCGGTTTTCATATCGGTGGTCGACCCGCGCGATCATGCTCGACAAGACCGACGCCACCAAGCTGTTGACCAGGATCCGCCGCCAGTGGTTCGCCAAGCGAAAATCGATTGGTGCCGTTCTCAAGGAAGTCATGACAAACGAGGCTTCGACGCTGCTCGATACCGACGCCCACAACAAGGCGCTTGATGCCGACGCGGCGTTACAGGAACTGGGGTCCGATCAGATCGGACAAGCCTTTGTCACGGCGACCATTACGGTCTGGGACCAGGATCCCAATGCTGCCGATGAAAAGCTCCGCCTGGTCGAGAAGGTCATTCAAGGCCGCGATTTCACCTGCATGATTGAGACGGTGAACGCCGTCGAAGCCTGGCTCGGCAGTCTGCCAGGGCATGTCTATGCGAATGTGCGGCAACCACCGGTGTCCACCCTCAATCTCGCCCATATGATTCCGATGTCGGCCGTGTGGGCGGGCGAAGCGGGGGATCTGCATTTCAAAGGTCCGCCGCTTCTGTTCGGCAAGACTGAGGGATCAACCCCGTTCCGGTTTTCGCTCCATGTCGGCGACGTCGGGCATACCCTCCTGGTAGGACCGACAGGCGCTGGCAAGTCGGTGCTGCTCGCTCTGATGGCGTTGCAGTTCAGGCGTTATCCGAACTCTCAGGTCTTTGCGTTCGACTTCGGTGGTTCGATCCGGGCGGCCGCGCTCGCGATGGGTGGTGATTGGCACGATCTCGGCGGCGCACTGTCCGACGAGAGCGAAAAGCCAGTCGCCCTCCAGCCGTTGGCGTGGATTGACGATCCCGCCGAGCGCGGATGGGCGACCGAATGGATCGGCGCGATCCTCGCCCGGGAAAAGGTCGAGATCACCCCGGAGGTCAAGGCTCATCTGTGGTCGGCGCTAACATCTCTCGCTTCGGCGCCGAGGGTGGAGCGTACCCTGACGGGCCTGTCAGTCCTGCTCCAATCGAACTCTCTGAAACGCGCCTTGCAACCATATTGCCTCGGCGGTCCTTCCGGGCGCCTGCTCGATGCCGAATTTGAGCGCCTTGGCGAGGCCTCCGTCCAGGCGTTTGAGACCGAAGGGTTGATTGGAACGAGCGCGGCACCTGCCGTGTTGGCCTATCTCTTTCATCGGATTGGAGACCATCTGGACGGCCGGCCGACTCTTCTTATTGTCGATGAGGGGTGGCTTGCCCTCGACGACGATGATTTTTCCGGACAGCTCCGGGAGTGGCTGAAGACCCTTCGGAAGAAAAACGCCTCCGTCATCTTCGCGACCCAGTCGCTCTCGGACATCGATGGCTCTGCAATCGCGCCTGCTATCATCGAAAGCTGTCCAACGCGGCTGTTGCTGCCGAACGAGAGGGCGATCGAACCCCAGATCGCAGCCATCTACAGACGCTTCGGCCTCAACGACCGGCAGATTGAGCTACTGAGCCGGGCAACGCCCAAGCGCGACTACTACTGCCAGTCCCGTCGCGGCAACCGGATGTTCGAACTTGACCTTGGTGAGATTGCGCTCGCATTCACTGCGGCCTCTGCCAAGACCGACCAGGCTGCCATCACGCAGCTCCTGGCCGAACATGGACCTGACGGCTTCGTACCGGCCTGGCTCCAGCACCGCGGTTTGGCCTGGACCCTCGACCTGCTCCCCAATCTCGTCAATCTGGAGAAATCACTATGAGGCGTCTTGGCCTGTTGGCGGCCGCTGGCACGGTCGCGCTGATCCTGGGCATCACAGCGCCCGCGCGAGCCCAGTGGATCGTCTTTGATCCCAACAACTACGTCCAGAATGTCTTGACGGCTGCGCGGGAACTCCAGCAGATCAACAATCAGATCACCTCGTTGCAGAACGAGGCGCAGATGCTCAACAACCAGGCGAAGAATCTGGCAAACCTGCCGTACTCATCTCTGCAGCAACTGCAATCCTCGATCCAGCGTACTCAACAATTGCTGGCCCAGGCCCAGCGTATCGCCTACGACGTCCAACAGATCGATCGCGCGTTTTCGACGAGCTACGCGCCGGCCACTGGCAACCAATCCAGCCAGTTGCTGGTCACCAACGCTCAATCGCGGTGGCAAAACACTTATGCGGCAACGCAAGATGCGCTTCGTGTCCAGGCTGGCATCGTTGGCAACCTCGACACCAACCGTATCCAGACGTCCGCGCTCGTAACCTCAAGCCAAGGCGCGAGCGGTGCGCTGCAGGCAACGCAGGCGGGCAATCAGATTCTCGCGCTGAACGCGCAGCAGCTCGCCGACCTCACAGCCGTCATGACGGCGCAGGGGCGAGCGCAAAGCCTTGAAGCGGCTCAGCGCGCCTCGGCCCAGGATCAGGGACGAGAACAGCTTCGGCGCTTCCTGACGGCGGGGCAGGGCTATCAATCATTCAACGTGCAGATGTTCCACTGATGACCGACATCCGGGCATTCAAGGCATTGTCGCTGCTTACGACAATCGGCGTAGTGGCCGTCGCTGCTTGCACGATTCAACTTCGTGGCGGAGATCGTTCTCCTCCGCCGCCGAAGGCGGAGCAGACGGCAGACGCAACCAGCTCAGACCTCGCGCGCTGCCGCAACGTCACTGCGGACCACCCAGCGGGTTATGAGCGTTGCAAGCAGGTTTGGGCCGAAAACCGCCGTCGCTTCTTTGGCAAGAAAGACGGTGGCGCAGTTCCAGGCCGCGACGATTCCGCCGCCGGCGTGGCGCTCGCTCCAAAGGATCAAAGCCGGATCCCGCACGGATATCCGAACCTGGCGGCCCCTGAGGCGATCAAGCCATGACTGGTACGGGGATCATTGACCAATTCCTGGAAACGTTCACGCGTTATATCGACAACGGCTTCGGGCTGCTGGGTGGCGACGTGGGATATCTCGCAACTACGCTTGCCGCGATCGACATCACGCTTGCCGCGTTGTTCTGGAGCTGGGGGCCGGACGAGGACATCATCGCACGCCTCGTCAAGAAGACGCTCTTTGTCGGCGTCTTTGCCTACCTGATCAGCAATTGGAACAGCCTGGCGCGCATCGTCTTCGAAAGCTTTGCGGGCCTTGGGTTGAAAGCGTCCGGCACAAGCCTGGCGGCGGGGGATTTCCTGCGACCGGGCAAGATCGCTCAAGTCGGTCTCGATGCCGGTCGGCCGCTCCTCGAGTCGATCTCCAACCTGATGGGCTACATCAGCTTTTTCGAGAATTTCGTCCAGATCGTCGTTCTCCTGTTCGCATGGGTCGTGGTGCTGCTCGCCTTCTTCATTCTGGCGATCCAGCTCTTCGTCACCCTGATCGAGTTCAAGCTCACGACACTGGCCGGCTTCGTGCTCATTCCCTTTGGCTTGTTTGGCAAGACCGCTTTCGCGGCGGAGCGCGTTCTGGGCAACGTCATATCTTCCGGCATCAAGATCCTGGTCCTGGCCGTCATCGTCGGCATCGGCTCCACCCTGTTCTCGCAGTTCACCGCAGGTTTCGGCGGTGCACAGCCGACCATCGAAGACGCAATGACGCTGGTGCTCGCGGCGCTTTCCTTGCTGGGCCTCGGCATCTTCGGTCCGGGTATCGCAAACGGCCTAGTGTCGGGCGGACCTCAACTCGGCGCCGGCGCCGCGATTGGAACAGGCCTTGCTGCTGGCGGCATTGTTGCGGCAGGTGCGGGACTTGCTGCTGGCGGTGCCGGTCTCGCTGGCGGTGCGGTTGCAGGCGCCGCGCGCGGTGGCGGCGCTGTCATAACCGGAGCAACAGCCGCCTATCGAAGCGGCGGCCTTGCCGGCGTCGCGGAGGCTGGCGCTTCGGCTGCGACGAGTCCATTGCGTCGAGCAGCGGCTGCCTTCGGAGGTAGCCAAGCGGGCGACCAGAGCGCGAGCGCTCCGGCCGAAGGGCAGCCTGATTGGGCTCGCCGCATGAAACGTGTTCAGATGATTCGGCATGGTGCCTCCGCCGCTGGCCACGCCGTCCGCTCCGGCGATCATGGTGGCAGCGGCTCCTCCGTCGATTTGTCCGAAGGAGAACGCTGAGACGCACCACTGCACCTCCGCCGCACAGCAGCGCCTCAAACCTTCTATCGCAAGACTTGAAACCAATCACTCGATATCAGGGGGCAACCAGCGATGTTCAAACGACCATCAGTTCACTACGGGCGCATGCCCGAGCCGATTACGCCGTACCAAAAGGCAGCGCAGGTTTGGGACGAACGCATTGGATCTGCCCGCGTGCAGGCCAAGAACTGGCGCCTAATGGCGTTCGGCTGCCTGATGCTTTCAGCCGGTCTCGCTGGCAGCCTTGTCTGGCAATCGAGACAGGGATCGATCACGCCTTGGGTAGTAGAAGTCGATCATCTCGGCCAAGCCCAAAGGGTTGCGCCGGCCAACATCGACTATCAACCTACTGACGCTCAGATCGCCTACCATCTGGCGCGGTTCATCGAGGATGTCAGAGGCTTGCCGGCCGACGGTATCGTTCTGCGCCAGAATTGGCTCCGGGCCTATGATTTTACGACGGATCGTGGCGCGGCTGCGCTCAACGATTATGCACGCAACAATGACCCCTTTGCCAAACTGGGCAAGGCTCAAATCTCCGTAGACGTCTCGAGCGTCATTCGCGCGTCTTCGGAGAGCTTTCGGGTCGCATGGACTGAACGCAGTTACGACAACGGTTCGCTGAGTTCGACCGAACGCTGGTCAGCAATTCTCACGATCGCAATCGAGTCGCCGCGCGATGCCGAACGCCTGCGCAAGAATCCCCTTGGCGTCTACGTCCGCGCCATCAACTGGTCAAAGGAGTTGAGTCAGTGACCAAGACGCCGTCTGACGTTCATTCGAAGCATCCAGGTGCGCAAAGCGGGCTCAATTCGACTCGGCCCAAGTTCGTGTTCGCGAAGCGAGCAAGTTTCCACGCTCTCCTGCTTTGTTCGTCGATGCTTGGTGGATGCGCGACCTACATTCCGCCGGAGATCAGCTATGACGCTGAAGTTCCTCCGCTGCCGGCACCACCGGTGGCTCTCGACGACAAACCGAGACCGCTTCACGTTCCACCCCTCTGGAAGCCAGCTTTCGGCGGTAAGTCAGGAGGGAAGGAAAACATAGAGCCGGTGAGCCGGGTTGAGATGGCAAACAGTGCGGCCCGTGTTGAACCGCGCAAGCGGGGGTATTTCAACGCGGCGCAAATCTACGCCTACAGTCCCGGGGCGCTTTATCAAATTTACGCCGCACCGGGGCAGATCACGGATATCGCGCTAGAGGAGGGAGAACAGTTGACGGGATCAGGGCCGATCGCGGCCGGAGATACCGTACGCTGGGTCGTGGGCGATACCGAGAGCGGGAGCGGCGACACACGGCGCGTCCATATCCTCGTCAAGCCAACCCGAGCTTCGATCGAGACTAACCTGGTCGTCAATACCGATCGGCGGACCTACCTGATCGAACTGCGCTCCCGCGAGCGGCCATATATGCCATCCGTTGCCTGGTACTATCCGGAAGCAGTGCGCGAGCAGTCGCGTTCAGTTGCTCTGAAACCCGTTCTTCCGGAGCCGGCGCGGCGCATCTCCCGCTATGTCATCGAAGGGGACAGTCCACCCTGGCGGCCGATCGCCGCATATGACGATGGCCGCAAGGTCTATGTCGAATTCCCGCAAGGCATCGTGCAGGGCGAGATGCCACCGCTCTTTGTCATCGGCCCGGAGGGCAAGACCGAGCTCGTCAATTATCGCGCCTACGGTAACGTATTGATCGTCGATCGGCTGTTTGCAGCCGCCGAACTCCGGCTCGGCGGTGAGCACCAGCAGAAGGTCCGTATTGTCCGGACCGACGGGAGGCCGTCGTCATGAACACCCGCAATGGAAATGATCACGAGAAAACAGTTCCAACGGAGACACAAGTGGAGCGGTCGGAAAGCTTCCGCTTGAGAGCAGAGCATCCGCGCGTGACGCGGTTGTCGCGGAAGCTCTTGGCCGGCGGGAGCGCGGTCGTCCTGCTTGTCATCGGTGGGGCTGTGCTGTGGTCGCTGCAGCATAATCGCTCCCGAAATCAGGCGGCGGAGGAGCTTTATAGCACAGACCATCACAATGTTGCCGACGGTATTACGACCCTGCCGAAGGATTATGCTGGCGTTCCGCGCCAGCCAATCCCGCAGCTTGGTCCGCCGCTCCCCGGGGACCTCGGTCGACCGATCCTTGCCGCTCAAGGCCAGTCGCCGGCGATTGGCGCTCATCCGGACCAGCAGCGCCGGGATCAAGAGACCGAGGCAGCCCGCATCAGTCATCTATTCGCTTCGACGAACGGACGTGAAGTACGTCCGCCCACCGCGGCGCTTGTTGGAAGCGATCGCGTCGTGCCATCGAATCCAACGGGGACCGGGGATGACGCATCTGCACAAAGCGGTCAGGACCGAAAGCTTGCCTTCGTGAACGCCTCCGTGGATCGCCGTACGGTCAGCGCTGACCGCGTCACCAGGCCTGCCTCATACATCGTGCAGGCCGGGACGGTCATTCCGGGAGCGCTGATCACAGGGATTAGATCAGATCTTCCAGGCCAAATCACCGCGCAGGTGACGGAAAACGTATACGATACGCCCACCGGTCGGTTCTTGTTGGTACCGCAGGGCGCGCGCCTGATCGGGGTATACGATAGCCAGGTCACTTTCGGCCAGTCCCGCGTCCTGCTCGTCTGGACACGGCTGATCATGCCGAATGGACGGTCGATCGTTCTCGAGCGGCAGTCTGGCGCTGACACTGCCGGATACGCAGGTCTCGAAGGTCAGGTCGACAATCACTGGGGCGAGTTGTTCAATGCTGCGGCACTATCGACGCTTCTGGCGATTGGGACCGAATTGGGCGCCGGCTCGGACTCCAATAGCAACGACAGTGCAATCATCCAGGCATTGCGACACGGCGCCTCGGACTCACTAAACCAGACGGGGCAGCAGGTGGTTCGCCGCAGCCTCAGCCTTCAGCCCACTCTAACCGTGCGACCTGGCTTCCCAATACGTGTTCTTGTCAATCATGACCTGATACTTACACCGTATAGAGGGTGACAACATGCCAAAACTAAAAATAGGAGAGCTTCCAGACGACAAGCCGGTCAAAGTAAGTGTGGAGCTGCCTGCGGCGGTGCATCGTGATCTCATTGCATATGCAGAAGCCCTTACTCGCCAGGGTGGTCAAGTGGTCGATCCGACTAAACTCATCGCCCCTATGTTGGCGCGCTTTATGGCCACTGATCGAGGATTTTCTAAGCTGAAACGGGAAACCGCTGGCGAAGGACAGTGATGCTCAAGTTTCCTCGAAGCCGTCGGTCGACGCTAAATGGTTTGCGTGCATCAAGCTAGCCGCTGCCGCGTTGGCGCTAAGAGCTGAGATATCGCGTTGGAGAGTGTGTTTTCGCGTTTGCCTTAAAGAAGTCAGATTGCCAGGTTTTCTCGATTTCAGCCCGAGAGCGCTGCGCGTCGTCGTGCAGTCATTCGGTCACCTTCAGGCGCGTTACACTGCTCCGGCCATCGACGCTGACAGGCACCTCACCCTCGATCGTGGCCCGACGTACGACGCGATGCTGGTCCCCGTAATCGTTGACGGCGTAATGCTGCGTTGCGCGGTTATCCCATATCGCAATATCCCCCTCTAACCAGTTCCAGCGCACAGTGTTTTCGGGCGCGGTGATGTGAGATTGAAATAGGTCGAACAGCTTTTGTCCGTCGTATTTGGGGACATCAACAAACTGCTTCACCAAGGCGCCGAGCACTAGCGTCCGCTCGCCTGTTTCGGGGTGGACGCGCACGACGGGATGCTCCGTCTCAAAAACCGCTTTGGTGAACACCTCCTCAAAGTGCTTCTTGTCGACCTCGCGGAGACGCGCGATCCCGGCGTAATCGAAAACGTTGCTGTGAACGGCCCATAGGCCCTCGGCGAGCCGTTGTAGTGGCGACGGCAAACCAAGATAAGCGGCAGCTGTGTTAGACCACACGGTGTCGCCTCCGAACGTTGGCATTACCACGGCCCGCAGGACCAAGATCTTTGGATAGGCGTCGGCAAAGGTCCCATCCGCATGCCAAACGTCGGCGCGACCGCCACCGCGAGTGGAGTCCAGTTCGAGGAGCGACGCCCCCTTGGTAGCGCCGAGTATCGGATGTGGCACTACCTTTCCCAGACGAGCGGAAAAGCGCTCCTGCTCAGCGTCATTGAGATGTCCTTGATTGCGGAAGAAGATCACCTTGTGCTCTAGCAATAAGCTGTTGATCGCAGCTATCGCGTGATCCGGTAGATCGCCTGACAGCTTGATATTTTTGACTTCGGCACCGATGCGCGCTGCTCGTTTCACAATATCCGCGCTCGGAATGACGCCACCTATCAAAGTCATTGCGCTGATCTCGCTTTTCCAGGCCCTGGCAGGTCTCCCGCACCCCTTGGAGCGAATGATCTTCAGCAAGCATCGTGCCAATCGAAAGACCAACATGTCCTCGACAATAGGCACTGAACGAATCGTGGTATTTGCTGCGAGTCATCGAACGTCATCGTGCCATATCAACGGGTTCGAGAGTATTTGCTGGTCTACATGTCTCGGATGCTTATAGCGGGTAATGTCCGGTTAAGTGAGCTGAATCAGCTGACCGGTCCTCGAGGGTGAGATGCGGTGGAAAGCGTGAGCATTGCTGCTTTGTGGCTCTGCTTCTTGATCGATTCGTTTTAGGCAGTGACCATGCCAGGCGGCGCTGGGCAAGCCACAACGCGAATGGGCTTTTCGAGAGTTCGCGTACTATGCCCGCTGTACTCGACCTGACACGGGATTTGGCCCCTGTCGGAAAACCGACAACTCTCCACATAGTGTAGTAAGCTCAAGCTGACTGTTCCATTGGCAAATTCGTGAGTTAATTGACGGCCCGGGTTAATCTCCCTACGTCGCTGGAGAGCTGTGAGAGTTGCAGATGTACGATCATTCTCTCGAGCGGCGTTCTTGGCGACGGTCATGCACATTATCGTCTCGTCCTGAAGTAGGACAAAGCTGCAATATACTGGTCCTGTGCCAGTTTGCTCGCCGCTTAGGCCGGTGGCGAAACCAATGCGATCAGGCGCGGGCGGTGGTTCATGTCCGATCATGGTGATCGGGATGAAATCCGCGGGAGCATCGCTGACCGCCCACGGCGTCGCACGTCACGTCTCATGGAGGTTCGTCAATCGCGTCACGATCTGAAGCAGGCGATTGAGATACTCGAAGAATTCAATCGCCCATGGGCGTGGACCGCGATGTAATTCCATGTCGGCAGCATATGTTCGGCTTGTGGTTTGCTGGGAGACCAGGATGACGTCTCGCAAGCCTCTGCGCCAGTGAAGATCGGCAGAGCGGTCCGATTGATGCGCGATTGCGGATAGCTAAGTTCACTTCGCCGGCGGCCTGCCCAGCGTCTTTATCTACTGGACAACAGACTGAGCCGCCGCCATGGTGCAGAACGTCGCAGCACCGGCGGTAGGGGCTGGTCCAAAGCGGCTCCTGTGGTCGTTTGTTCCGCAAGGTCCGGAAGTATCCCAATTTCCAGGAAACGGATGCTTTCTCGGGCACTTCAGCGCTGTTAGCGGAACGACCGTGCAGCTATTCGTGAGGCTATGGGCACGGCCCCCTGGCACATTGCTGCCTCAATTGGGCGCAGTTCTCTTGATCTTTCTCAAGCGGTGCCCCTTCTGCAGCAGTGGAGCAGGCGCGCCTGCCGCGCAGCGGTGGCAAAGGCGTCGTGGTCGACGATTCTAAGAAGGATCAGCTTCGGGCAAGGCCATAATTCGCATCCATCTTCCAGGGATCCGGCGAGTATCGTGGTTCAAGAGCCGCCCCTCCTCATTGCCTCGATACTGGCTCGGGCGAGCCCCCAATCGTCCAGACTTCAGAAGGGCAACTTCCACACGAAATAGAGAAGCGCAGCGATTGCCACCCAGAAAAGTATGCCGCGGAAGATGAAAGCGAGCGCCATTTTAATTGCCATCTTGCCCAAGCCGCTGCGCCATGGTGATTCCATCGATCGCGTCTGCCAGCGCTTCCAAGAAAGTCCGATACCACGCGTCATCATCGGGAAGATCCCACTCTTGTAGGCTGCCGACGTAACGCGTCAGAGCAATCACGCCCGCGATCGTGGTTGGGGTTGAACGGATGAGCACGTTCCCATGCTCCGCGAGAGCATGGTTCCTTTGACAGCTGATTTCCTCGGCGGCAACAAACTCGGGTCCCGAATCGAGCTTCGCCGATACGGACAGGGCCGCATCGTAATGCGCCAACAGCTCGCGATGACGCTCGATTATTGCGAAGATTAGATCCCGATCGGCTGCAGCAGTCGACTGGAAGGAAATTTCCTGCGATGACAATGTTGGCCCCAAGCAAGTAGCAAGGCTACGTTAGCATGGTAGTCATGATGATAATCAGCATAGAGGGTCCTTGATCTGCGGTATTTCTGCTCGATCGCCTTGGCATTCAGGCGAGGTCAACGGCTCCATTTTGAGTTCGAGACGTTTCGCGCACGAGGGCGCGCCTTACTCGCGGGAAAACGGCCCTGCTCGATCGTTTTGGCGTACATCACTGGCCTTTCAAGCGTCGTCGTCATTTATGAATGCCACGCAGCGTGCCAGGGCGGAGATCCTCGCACAGCCGGCTTGGGGGTGTCCTCGCACTGTTGGCGGAACCTCGTCCGCGTCGTGTGAAGGCGACACCGCGACATCGGGTATTCGGCGGCAGGCCCATTCAGCCATCATTCACGGATCATCCGGTCTGAGCCGGAGTGACGACGCAGTTGAGGCGTCGACGCCCGCGCTGGGAGCTCTCCGCAAAAGTCCTACGCGGACGGTTGGATAAGATATCGTAGGTTTGGTCGGTGTGGGGGTAGGCGGTAGCGCTCCCCCGCTACCAATATTCCCCGCTACCAGTTTTGGATTTCCTTGGTAATCTACAATCCCGGCGAGTGTTTTCGCGCCGTGTGAGTCACGTTGGGTATTTCCCGACAGTGATGGCTTGGTATCGCCGCTCAGCTAACCTTCCCCGCCATTGGCACAAAGCACTCGAAGTCCTTCGTAGGTTTTTTGATGGAGATGAACAATTTTCAACGGATAGGTGCCGCTAGCAACACAGAGGTCGGTCGGGACTTTGAAGCTGCTGCTCACATATTTTTCGACAAGACTGGTATCAAGCTGAAGCGCGGCTTTCCGGTCCAGGTTGGATTTCAGGCAAAGAAAAATCACAACTTTGATTTTGGAAGCGAAGAGCCGCCGATATTGATCGAATGCAAATCGTATACTTGGACCTCAGGCGGCAACTCCCCTAGCGCCAAGATCAGGGGATTGAATGAAGCGATGTTGCTGTTCAGTGCCGCACCAGAGCGGTATCGCAAAATTCTCCTTGTCCTCAAGCATCTTCATCAACGCACACGCCTGAGCTTAGCGGCTCACTATATCAAAAATCACGCCCATCTCTTCCCGCCGAACACCGAGGTTTGGGAGTTCGATTTAGAAGGCTCGCGAGCCGAGCGGCTCTACTAAATCTAAACAATCGCAAAGTCTGCCACAGCGCCCAGTCGCAAGAGCAATGCTAGGGGAGACGACTTGAACGAGCTGGGGAGGTTTGTATGGGAATGCCAGACGAGCCGTACTACACACTTATAGTCGAGTCATACTATGAATCCGGCTCTGGACTGCACGGTGATGTTCATGTGCACTGTGTCAAGGGCCAGCAATTCTCCCAATCGCTTCGCATACGATCTCCGAAAGAAATGCGACGCAAATACCCAGTCGGTACTCGCTTTCGCATCTACGCCAAACTTACGGACAAGGAAGGCGGTAGCCCGTTCCTGCACACGCACCACAGCTGGCCTTACGACGTGCTGACAAGCTAGAGCGCCCCGACTATGCGGCAGGAAATCGAGGTGTGGATCCAGCACTGCCTATTGAAGCAAACGAGCTCGTAGGATGGGTAGAGCTCTTGCGAAACCCATCACGCTTCACATCGGGTGGTATCGATGGGTTTCGCTTCGCTCTACCCATCCTACGAACTTCGGCAAACTATGCGTCTTCGTTGAACTGTGCGGCGCAGGAGCAGGAGGGCTAAAGTGGCGGGGCTAGCATTACAAGGTCGATTGACGGAGCATGGACTCGCACGTGCGCTCGGGCGTCAAGATGTCAGTCCTCGACTGCTCAAGGAGCGGTCGCCTGAGCAGGTAGCCAGGATGATTGAGAGACAACGGCTGGGACGTGGCATCTCAAAGAAGGCAAAAAAGGCTTCAAAGAAAAAGGCTGACGGCGGAGTTAGGCGCGCGAGGAAGGCCAAGACAAAGTCAGTTGGACGGTCCGTCACCCTTTCGGTTCGAACAAGCTATTGGACGCGCGTTAATCGAGAAGTTCATCTGCTGATCTGCACTGACGACAAAAAATACGAAAAGCTTCGGAAATATGTTGGCAAGGAAAGCAAGCCAACGCAGTTCGCTATCGTAACCAGCATAGCGGCAACTATCGGTGCTTACATAGGCGTTGCGGCCTCGGTCATCGCACCACTCGTTACGCTAGCTTTGATGGCGGTCTTGCAGGTCGGCAAGAATGCATGGTGCGCGGGTCAAGCGTAGGAGCAGAAATGGCTACGAGGACGCGTCGGAAGCCTCAGGTCTTTCTGTTGATCGATACATGCGTTTGGCTCGATCTAGCTAAAGACTATAGCCAGCGCTCGTTGCTTTCGGCTTTGGAAGAGTTGGTCCGGATGGGGCAATTGTCGCTTGTTGTGCCGGCCGTTGTTACCGAGGAGTTCGAGCGCAGTAAGGAACGGATCATCGAAGAGAGCGGTCGAAGCATTGGCAGCACTCTTCGTCGCGCCAAAGAAATGCTCTCCAAGCTGGGAGACGAAAAGGACAAAGCTGAGGCCATTCGCCAGCTCAATGAGATAGACCAGCAATCAATAAACTACCGCGATGCAGCGGCAGAAGGCGTGAAGCGCATTGAAAAGCTGTTCAAGCGGTCGGTCCAAATCAGAACCGCATCCGAGTTCAAGCTTGCGGCAGCGGAACGGGCCATAAAGAACAAAGCGCCATTTCACCGCCAGCGCAACAGCATGAACGACGCCCTGCTCATTGAGATATATGGGGCACTCCAGAAGGGACGCGGCGGCCAATTCGTATTCGTCACGCACAACATCAAAGACTTCAGCAACATGGGTGTCGATGAGCTAAAGCCCCATCCGGACATTGCCAAGTTCTTCTCTAGCAAGTCTCACTACTTCACCAAGCTAGGAGACGCACTGAACAAATTCAGGCCGGATGAGTTCAATGACATCATGATTGAGCAAACCTGGTTCGACCCGCCACGGCGCTATGCCGAAATTCAAGAAGCTGTCAGTAAGCTGCTCGATAAAGTCTGGTACAACCGGCATCAGGTGTGGTTAGAGAAGGTGGCTTCAGGTGAAGCCGTGATCATCGAGGATGGTGAGGAACGCGGAAAAGATCCATTCGGGCTGCGGACACACCGGAGCGTCTATGAAGGGGCTCGCAAAGCAGCAAAGCGTGTCGAGCAAAAGTACGGCTTAGAAGAGCTTGGTCCTTGGGATGATTTCGAGTGGGGGATGATCAACGGGAAGCTTTCAGCTCTACGCTGGGTGCTCG
The DNA here is from genome assembly GCF_020193715.1 of Bradyrhizobium sp. IC4060. NCBI lineage: Bacteria > Pseudomonadati > Pseudomonadota > Alphaproteobacteria > Hyphomicrobiales > Nitrobacteraceae > Bradyrhizobium > Bradyrhizobium sp. IC4060. Next base: position 348,984 of record NZ_JADYVJ010000002.1, read on the forward strand.
GCGACGAGTGGGACATGCTCGACACGTGATGTAAAAAGCCAATGAGCGAGTGGCTTGCGCCGTTTGACGATTGGAATGTCCAAGGCCTGCGCATGGTAGTGCTATCTTGTTAATTCTGTGATGAACTGCAAGGTGTCCACGCGAGCCGAGTTCTGGTAGATCAGCAAGTCTCATCGGAGGCGCAGGGTGCCGTTTCGCACCCTGTCAACCCCTCCCCAACAAAATATTCCAATTTACCGAAATTCGGAAATATCGTACACCCTGCCCATCCGGCTCATCTTGAGGGGCGATCGCGTCGTCGTCTTGATCGCGAGCCGGGCTTGCGGTGGACGCGGCAGCGTCGGGCGCGAAGGGTGCGGGCAGGGAGGGGTAGTCCCCGGTGAGCTCGCGGCCGCGCGCGGACGAACGGCGCTGCTAGGTTTCGTCTCGTCTGTAAGTTTCCGGCGCTGTCGACGGAGCTGGGAAAACTGCGGCGAAATGGCGGGCCGTGCGTGTGGTCCTGGCCGTCGTTGCTACGGTCAAGCTCTCGCGAATGCGGCATTGGCGTCAACCGGCGCGGTGCCGGTGACTTTTGCGAGGGTGAGGGAGGCCAGAAGGAACTCGGCTCCCGGGAGAGCACGGCATAAGCCGTCCGACCATCGCGCAGGGAAGGCCGAGTGATTGGCACCACCTGTATGCTGCTGTGCGGTTTTCTGCGTGTGCGTTTTGCGCAGCGGACCGCGGGTGCGATGTCAGCACCCGGTCTTCCCTGCGCCCTCTTGGCTCAAGAGGGTGGAGTGACAAGGCAAAGCTCGGGCGAATTCAGCCGCGAGAACGCGGAGCTGCGTCCCGCATTTGGAATCGAGGCTGATTGGCGAATGGCCAGTGTGGGCTGGGGTGACCGCGGCGCGCCGCCGCATCTGCGTGATGTTGATGCCCCGCTCCGAGCTTTGGCACCGACGGTTCTGTGATCACCATCACAGGCGTGGCCGCCTTTCCCGTCTATACTGCCGGCTCGGAGGCAGGGTGGCGACCATGCGGTATCGGATTGCACTGGTTTTCAGTTTCTTTTTCTTCACGTCTCTGGCAGCCGCTGATCGTGCGGCCGCAGACGATCGGACCATCTGCGCGCAGCGCGGCCATGAAGACCGCATCGCCGCGTGCTCGCGGCTGATCGCAAAGAGCGGCGGGCGCGACGCCGTGGCGTTCGACAATCGCGGTGCCGAATATGGCGACAAGGGCGACTACGATCGCGCAATCTCCGATTTCAGCGAGGCCGTCCGCATCGATCCGAAATACGCGCTTGCCTGGCAGCATCGCGGCGCCGCCCTGCTTCGCCGGAACGAGGTGGATCGGGCCATCGCCGACCTGACCCAGTCGATCCGGCTCGATGCAAACAATCTGAACGCCTTGAACGACCGCGGCATGGCCTATGCCGCTGCAGGTGATTCCGAGCGCGCGCTTTCGGATTACAACGCAGCGATCCGCATCAATCCGAGGTTCAAGTTCGCCTACTTCAATCGAGGGCGGCTCTATGCCGGCAAGGGCAACCACACCCGGGCGATCGCCGAATACTCCGAGGTCATTCGCATTGACCCGACCTACGGCTATGCGTTCAACAATCGCGGACTGTCCTATCGGGACACCGGCCAGTCCGAGCGTGCCGTGGCCGATTTCAGCGAGGCGATCCGGCTTTTGCCGAGGACGACGCTGGCCTACAACAACCGCGGCGACATCTATCTCCTTCAGGGCAGGTACGATCAAGCCCTCGCCGATTTCAATGAGTCGCTGCGCAATGATCCGCAACATCAGAGCGCGCTGGTAAACCGCGGAATGGTGTTCGAGAAGCTGGGCGAGGTCGCAAAGGCCCGCGCCGACTTCAACGCAGCTCTGGCTGCTCCGCAGAAGTACGACAGCGCGAAATGGTCGATGGACAAGGCGCGCGAACGCCTCGCCGCGCTGGACGATACGTCCATCAAGACCGTTCCCGCCACCACCACGTCGGTCATCGCGCTGCCGGGACCGTCAAGCAGAAATGACAGGCGCATCGCGCTCGTGGTCGGAAACTCCGCTTATGAGAATGTCGCAGCGCTCGCCAATCCGGCGCGCGATGCGGCGCTCGTCGCCGAAACGCTCAAGCTCACCGGATTCGAATCCGTCACGCTGCTGACCGATCTGCGCAAGGATGCGTTGACCGCGGCGCTGCGCGACTTTGCAAGGCAGGCGGAAATCGCCGACTGGGCGATGGTGTATTACGCCGGTCACGGCATGGAGGTCGGCGGCGTCAACTACCTGATCCCGATCGACGCGAAGATCGCCTCCGACCGCGACGTCAGCTTCGAAGCCGTGGCGCTGGACCAGGTGTTGAACGCGGCGGAACGCGCCAAGCGGCTGCGCCTCATCGTCCTCGATGCCTGCCGCGACAATCCCTTCGCCAACCAGATGAAGCGCACCATGACGCTGGCGTCGCGTTCGGTGTCGCGCGGCCTTGCGGCGATCGAGCCCGAGGCGGGCACGCTGGTGGTGTATGCCGCAAAGGACGGAGAGATGGCGCTCGACGGAGAGGGCAGGAACAGCCCGTTCGCCACGGCGTTCGTCAACAACATGCGCAAGCCCGGTCTCGAGGTGCGCCGGCTGTTCGACGTCGTGCGTGACGACGTCATGGAGGCGACCAATCGTGCACAAAAACCGTTCAGCTACGGATCGGTCTCGGGCCGGCAGGATTTTTACTTCGTTGCCGGGAAATGAGACGCAAGGCTTTGGCTGTCGCGCGGGCCAAAATTCACGGTATTGAGCCGAAATTCGGAAAATACCGCAGAAAACCCGCCCATCCCGGCTCATCCTTGCGCGGACGAACGGCGCTGCTAGGTCGCCTGCAATGAGTGGCGCCTGTCGGAGGCATGTTGCCCCTTGGTCCATCGGCGCAAGGGTCCTGTCCGCGGGTCACGCATCGTGCCCGACAATCGGACTTGCGACATGGTGACATTTTCGGCCGCTCACGCCGGCCACGCCTGTCCACCGCCGTCGATCCGCAACACCTGGCCCGAGACGAAGGCACCCATGGGTCCTGCAAAAAACTCGACCACGCGCGCGACCTCGTCGACGGTGGCGATGCGGTCGAGCGTCCCGGTCTCGACCATCCGGTTGGGGTCGACCGCTCGGGTGCCAAGAAATCGGCCGGTGCGGGTGTCACCGGGCGCGATGCAGTTGACGGCGATGTCGTAGGCACGGAGCTGGTCGGCAAGACAACGCGTGTAATGCGTCACGCCGGCCTTCGCCACCGCATAGATCGAGCCGTTGGTGCGGCCCTTGAAGGCGGCGACCGAGCCGAGCGTGACGATGCGGCCGCGCCGCCGCTCCATCATGCCCTTCGCGACCGCCTGGCAGGTCAGGATGGTCGAGAGCAGGTTCCGCTCCAGCACGGCCCGTATGTCGGCTTCCTTGATGTTCACGGCGTCGTTCGGATCAGGCTTGCCACCCGCAGCGGCGATATCGCCGCCCGCATTGTGCACAAGGATGTCGATCGGCCCGAGAGCGGCCTCGGTTTCGGCAATCACCCGCGAAATTGCGTCGCTGCGGGTGAGATCACCCAGCACGCGCAGGGTGCGCACGCCGAATTCTCGGCTGATCTCCGCGGCAACGGCAGTGAGCGTGGTGCCCTCGCCATATTCCGCCGGTCCGTTCTCGCGCATGCCGTGTATCGCGACGCTGGCACCGAGCGCGGCGAGCTTTTCCGCAAAGGCGCGGCCGAGCCCTCGCCCTGCGCCGGTCACCAGGGCCACCTGCCCAGCCAAAATCCTCGTCCTGTCAGGCGATGCCATGATCCTCTTCCTGCTATGAAATGTCACTCCGCTGCGACATTGAAGCCGATCGCCAGCGCTTGCACCAGGCACATCGGCGCCACCCCCGTGCGGAGCACCGGCTTGGGCATGTCCTGGATCTTGAAGACGGCGCTGGCGCCCTCGATGGCACGCGTTCGCACAGAGACACTGCCGGACGGCGAATTTCATCCGGTTTGGGCATTTAGCTTACCTCTATTTGGCCGCTCCTCGAGTTGGGCGCCGGACGGGCTGGAACTCGTGGGCGTGATGGTCGTTTGCTTGGCCGGGGCAGCAGTAACGATCGGGGAGAGCACGTGAACCGACGCCAGCTTGTTCAAGGGTCGGCAGTGCTGCCGGCGTTGCTGCTTGCTTCCCGATGCAGTCTGGCCGCCCCTTCGGATGACATGTTCGGGCCGTCCACCGTGAGGGACCTGGCGCGGAGGCTGGCGGGCAAGCCCTACGAGGCGCCCGACGAGAAGCTCCCGGGCGGATTGAAGGACCTGGACTACGATCAGTATCGTTCGATCCGCTTTTTGCCCGAGCGGGCGCTCTGGCGCGGCAAGAATCTTCCGTTCGAAGCGCAGTTTTTCCACCGCGGCTTCTTCTACAAGAACAGAGTGAACATCTTCGAGGTCGCGGACGGAAAGGCATCCGAGCTCAAGTACCGCAAGGCGGACTTTTCCTTCGGCGAGAAGGTCCCTGCGTTCGAGGACAGCGATCTCGGGTTCGCAGGCTTCCGCATCCATGCGCCGATGAACCGTCCCGACTATTACGACGAGGTCTGCGTCTTCCTAGGGGCGAGCTATTTCCGCGCCGTGGCCAAGGGGCAGACGTACGGGCTCTCCGCCCGGGGACTTTCGATCGATACGGGCGAAGCCAAGGGCGAGGAATTTCCGCTCTTCAAGACGTTCTGGCTCGAACGGCCGGCGCCGGGTGCGACCTCGTTGGTGATTCATGCTCTGCTCGACAGCAGGAGCTGCACCGCGAGCTACCGGTTCACCGTGCGCCCCGGGGAGACGACGGTCTTCGACGTCGAGATGTCGGTCTACCCGCGCGTCGAGATGCCGCGCGCCGGTCTCGCGCCCATGACCAGCATGTTCTTCTACGGTCCGAACGACCGCAACGACATCGACGATTTCCGCCCCTCCGTCCACGATTCCGATGGCCTTGCGATCTTCAACGGGAAGGGCGAAAGCCTCTGGCGGCCGCTCAGCAATCCCCGCGATCTCCAGATCAGCACCTTCCAGGATCTCAATCCGCGTGGCTTCGGGCTGATGCAGCGGGAGAGAAACTTCTTCGCCTACCAGGACATCGAATCCAGTTTCGAAAAACGTCCAAGTCTCTGGATGGAGCCGATCGGCGATTGGGGCGAGGGCGGCGTCGTGCTGTTCGAGATCCCGACCAAGGAGGAGATCCACGACAACATTGCCGCATTCTGGCGCCCGAAAAGCCCGCTCCAGGCCAAGGGCGAACACAACTACACCTATCGGCTGCATTGGGGGCCGGATAGCCCGAAGCCGCATTCCCTGGCCAGATTCACGCGAAGCGGGATAGGGGCGAGGGGCGGAGATGCGCGCCTGTTCGTGCTCGATCTGCATGGCGACAACCTCAAGGGCGTCGATCCTGCCGCTGTCAAAGGCGCGGTGTCGGCGGGGAAGTCTGAGGTGAAGAACATCGTCACGCAGCCTAATCCCTACACCGGTGGGTGGCGGCTCAGCTTCCAGTGCCAGGTGAAAAGCGAGCCGATCGAGCTGCGGGCATTTCTGGCAGAAGGCGACAAGCCCTTGTCGGAAATCTGGGTCTACCGATGGGCACCCTGAGCACTGCACCGCGGCCGATTGCCGGCGATATCGCGACCCAGCGCCTGCTGCCGACGGAGGCCCCCCTTCCGATGGCTCCTGGCGACCTCGGAAAAAGCCTGGTACCCGACCGTATTCCTGCGCCGGTTGCCCCCGCAATGGCCTGGCGGCGCGGCCTCATTCTGCTCTCGACGGCGGCGCTCACGGGGGCCGGCGGATATGAGATGTATCGCGTGCTGCAGGTCGGCGGCGTCACCGTCCTTGAAGCCATGGTGCTGGCGCTCTTCCTGGTCCTGCTCGCCTGGGTCGCCTTCTCCTTCGCCTCCGCGCTGGCCGGCTTCTTCGTGCTGCTGGCCCATCGTCCAGGCGCCTTTGCGCCGGACGAGGAGCTGCCTGCGATCGCAAGCCGCACCGCCATGCTGCTTCCCACCTACAATGAAGATCCGCACCGATTGACGGCGCGGCTTCGCGCGATCATCGAATCCCTGGAGACGACCTCGCAAGGAAAGCTGTTCGACTGGTACGTTCTGAGCGACAGCACCGATCCCGACATCTGGGTCGCCGAGGAAAAAGCGCTCCTCGCGCTGCGACAAGCCGTCGGAACGCCAAGGCTGTACTATCGCCATCGAGCCGACAACACGGCTCGGAAAGCCGGCAACATCTCCGAGTGGATCACGCGGTTCGGCGGCGCCTACGACTTCATGATCGTGCTCGACGCCGACAGTCTCATGAGCGGGCAGACCATCGTCCGACTGGTCCATGCCATGGAGAGCAATCCGAGCGCCGGCCTCGTCCAGACGCTCCCCATGGTCGTCAACGCGCGAAGCCTGTTCAGCCGAGTCCAGCAATTCGCAGGCCGCCTCTACGGACCGATGATCGCCGCCGGCGTCGCCTGGTGGCACGGCTCGGAAGGTAATTACTGGGGCCACAACGCGATCATCCGGGTGAAGGCGTTCGCGGAATCGGCCGCGCTGCCGCAGTTGCGCGGACGCAAGCCATTCGGCGGGCACATCCTGAGCCACGATTTCGTCGAGGGTGCCTTGATGCGGCGGGCCGGGTGGGGCATCTACATGCTGCCGACGCTCGGCGGGAGCTACGAAGAGGTGCCGCCTTCGCTGCTCGATTTTGCGGCGCGCGACCGACGCTGGTGTCAGGGCAATCTTCAGCATCTGGCTGTCGTGCCAGCGCGGGGTCTCCACTGGGTATCGCGCGTGCATTTCATGGTGGGGATAGGGGCATATCTGACGGCGCCCCTCTGGCTGCTGTTCCTCTTGCTGGGAATGTTGATCTCGCTGCAGGCCCGCTTCGTGCGGCCGGAGTATTTTCCGAAGGGTTTCTCGTTGTTTCCGACGTGGCCAGCCCAGGATCCCGTGCTCGCCATCTGGGTGTTCGTCGCCACGATGGGTCTGCTGCTGTTGCCGAAGCTGCTCAGCCTCGTGCTCGTTTGGATGCGCGGCTCGGTGAGACGCCAGTTCGGCGGCGCGTTGCGTGCTTCGGCCGGAGTTCTCGCAGAGATCGTCGTATCCGCGCTGATGGCGCCGGTGATGATGATCTTTCAGTCGATCGCGGTGATCGAGATTCTGGCCGGCCGCGATGCCGGCTGGCAGACGCAGAGGCGCGACGACGGCACAGTGGAGCGCCGCGAACTCTACCGGAAGTACGGCATTCCAACCCTGTGCGGCGTTGCGATGGCCGCAAGCGCCTACGCGGTTTCGGTGCCCCTTCTGCTTTGGATGTCGCCGGTCATCGTTGGGCTGCTGTTCGCCGTTCCCATAGGCGCGCTGACCGCCATGCCCGCCTTCGGAAGATTGTTTGTTACTCCCGAAGAACGAGAGCCGCCTTCCGTGCTGCGGCGAGCGAACGAACTCAGCGCGTCGGCAGACGTAGGGGGCAGCCCCGCCTTGGTGGAGCTGCGCCAAGACTCCGCGCTCCTGGCCTTCCACCTCGCGCAGTTGCTGCCTCCTCGCGCCACCAGGCCCGACACGGTCGACGCCAACCTGGCGGTCGGCCGTGCCAAGGTCGATGCAAGCGAAACTTTCGAGGAGGCCGCAGAGCATCTATCCTCGCGAGAAATCTTCTCGATCTTGAACGACGGTCCGGCGCTTTCCAGCGTGTTGCAGAAGCGATGAAGCTGCGGCCTGGATCTGTCCTGCGGCCGTTTGAAGCTTTTCTCGTTGCATAGTCCGGTATTGCTCTCTCCCTTGATGGCCGGCATCCTCGAACCAAGTGCGCGGAAAGCGCCCAAAAACGTCCAAGGAAGGAAGCACGCGATGAAGATGATCAAAGGGCCTGCGATATTCCTCGCTCAGTTCGCTGGCGATGCGGCGCCGTTCAATTCGCTCGATGCCATATGCGGATGGGCCGCCTCGCTTGGCTACAAGGGAATCCAGATTCCGAGTTGGGATGGGCGGCTCTTCGACCTCAACAAGGCCTCGGAGTCCCAGGCCTATGCCGACGAGGTGAAGGGTGTTGCGGCTCGGCACGGGCTTTCCATCACCGAGCTTTCGACCCATCTGCAAGGCCAGCTCGTCGCCGTTCACCCGGCCTATGATGCGCCGTTCGACGGCTTCGCCGCGCCGGACGTGCGTGGCAATTCCAAGGCCCGCACGGAATGGGCCGTCGATCAGGTCAAGCGCGCCATCCTGGCGTCCCGGCGGCTCGGGCTGACGGCCCAGGCAACGTTTTCCGGCGCGCTTGCCTGGCCCTATGTCTATCCCTGGCCGCAGCGCCCCGCCGGCCTGATCGAGACCGCCTTCGACGAACTCGCCAAGCGCTGGCGGCCGATCCTCGACTATGCCGACGAGCACGGTGTCGATCTCGCCTATGAGATCCATCCTGGCGAGGACCTCCACGACGGTGTCTCCTACGAAATGTTTCTCGAGCGGGTGAACAATCATCCGCGCGCGAACCTGCTCTACGATCCCTCGCACTTCGTGCTGCAACAGCTCGACTATCTCGACTACATCGACATCTACCACCAGCGCATTAAGGCGTTTCACGTCAAGGACGCCGAATTCAATCCGACCGGTCGCCAGGGCGTCTATGGCGGTTTCCAGAGCTGGGTCGACCGTGCCGGCCGCTTCCGCTCACTCGGCGACGGTCAGGTCGATTTCGGCGCCATTTTCTCCAAGCTCACGCAATACGATTACGACAGCTGGGCGGTGCTCGAGTGGGAGTGTGCCCTGAAACATCCCGAGCAAGGCGCGGCCGAGGGCGCCGAGTTCATCCGAAACCATATCATCCGGGTGACGGAGAAAGCCTTCGACGATTTCGCAGGCAGCGGCGCTGACGCGGCTGCCAACCGCAAGATGCTCGGCATCTCCTAAAAGAGAGGGTGCAACATGGCGATCGAAGCAAGCAACGAAACCGGCGGCCATCGTCGTATCCGGCTCGGCATGGTCGGCGGTGGCCAGGGCGCCTTCATCGGTGCCGTCCACCGCATTGCCGCGCGCATCGACGACCAGTTCGAGCTGGTCGCCGGCGCGCTCGCGTCGGATCCGGTTCGCGCCAAGACGTCCGCAAAGGAGCTCGGTATCGCTGACGGCCGGGCCTATGGCTCCTTCGAGGAGATGGCGCGGGCTGAAGCGGCGAGGGCGGATGGCATCGAGGCGGTCTCGATCGTGACACCCAATCACCTGCACAGCCCGGTCGCGAAAGCTTTCCTTGAAGCCGGCATCCACGTCATCTGCGACAAGCCGCTGACGACGACCGTTGCAGAGGCCGAGGAACTGGTGGCGCTGGTCAGGAAGACGGGCAGGATCTTCGTCGTCACGCACAATTACACCGGCTATCCCATGATCCGGCAAGCGCGCGCCATGGTCGCGAATGGCGATCTCGGCGAGATCCGTCTCGTCAAGGCCGAGTATCTGCAGGATTGGCTGACTGAGCCATTGGAAACCACCGGCCAGAAGCAGGCGGCGTGGCGCACCGACCCGTTCCGGTCCGGCGCCGGCGGGTGCATCGGCGACATCGGCACCCATGCTTACAATCTTGCCTGCTTCGTCAGCGGGCTCGAGCTCGACGAATTGCTCGCCCAATTGTCGATCTTCGTCGAGGGGCGGCGGCTCGACGATGATGTCCAGATCCTCCTGAAGTGGAAGGGCGGCGCCAAGGGCATGCTGTGGGCGAGTCAGGTTGCCGTCGGCAACGAGAACGGGCTCACGCTGCGCGTCTACGGCAGCAAAGGCGGCCTCGAATGGGCGCAGGAGAATCCGAACCATCTCTGGTTCACACGCTACGGCAAGCCCAGGCAGCTCCTGACCCGCGGCGGAGCCGGCGCAATGGGCGAGGCCGCCCGCGTTAGCCGCATCCCATCAGGCCACCCTGAGGGCTACCTTGAAGGCTTCGCAACGATCTATGCCGAGGCGGCGCGCGCCATCCGCGCGGCAGCGGCCGGTGAAAAGCCGCATCCCGACGTCGTCTTCCCGACGGTCGAGGATGGCCTCGCCGGCGTGAAGTTGATCGATGCTGCGGTGAAGTCGTCGGCGGGTAATGGCGTCTGGGTTCGGATGACGTAAGGCGGTCGCGAAGCCGCGAACCCGTTGTCGACGGATCTGCTCTATATGGATGCAATCATGACCCATGACTTCGCTTTGTCGAGTACCGTCGAGTGGGACAACTTGCACGGCATTCGGTGCGTCACGTCATGCGACAGCTTGCGGCGTCCGGCGTCCGCACGAAAGATGCATCAAATGCGAGCAATTGTGGCGCCTGCAATTTGCATGCTGACTATGGGCTACCTCACACATCTGAAATTTCCGCTCTCACAAATTGCTGACGCGGAGCCAAGGCGAGTTCCATTGCTTTGTCTAACCTAGATTGTATGGTGCCCGTAAGAGCATCCGGTCTGATCGACGATGTGCGGCCAATCGGCGCTGTCCGTGTCCTAGTGATCATGATCATAAGAAGAATGTTCGCCCCTGGATAGAATGAGGGACAGAAGACAATGACCGAAGGAAAAGGACAATGTCGCTGCTCCAGATCAATCTCTTCGGCGGTGTCGAGGTCGTGTGTGCGACCGGCGAGTCGGTGTTGATCCCCAGTCGCAAGGCTGCAACTCTCCTGGGCTACGTGGCGCTCAGTTCCCCTCGCGCCATTTCGCGCGGCAAGCTCGCGACGCTGTTGTGGGACGGTCATTTCGGCGATCGCGCGCGCGCCAGTCTTCGACAAGCCCTGCTCACGTTGCGGCGTGAGCTGCCGCGATATTCGGATGTGATCCTGGCCGATCGCGATGATATACGCATCTGTCCGAACAGCATCAGCACCGATGTCGGGGAGTTCGAGCGGCTTTTGACGGGAGGGGATCCCGAACGTCTGGCCCGCGCGGCGGTGCTTTATCGCGGCGACCTTCTCGAGGGCATCGGCTCGACATCATGCCAATTCGAGGCCTGGCTGTCTGCCGAGCGCCAGCGACTGCGGACCCAGGCGATGCGGGCGCTTGCGGGCCTGCTCGACTCCGGCGGGCGCGAACACATGGATATCGCGATCGCACTCGCGCTACGGATCCTCGCAATCGACCCGTTGCAGGAAGAGATTCATCGCATCTTGATGCGCTGTTACGCGCAGCAAGGCCGCCGGACCGATGCGCTCCGTCAGTACGATCTCTGCCGCTCCGTACTGTGGCGCGAGGTTGGCGCAGCGCCGGAGCGAGAGACGGAACGGCTGCAGCTCGAAATCCGGCACACGTTCCGAGCCGCTGTGAGATCTACTTCACTCAAATTGCCTCGCGATAAGAATTCTGACGCAACTTTCACGCTCGACGTGACGCCTGCATCACGATCCCTGTCGTAGCCTTCAGCCGCTCGCACAATCGTGCGCAGTGATCCCGCCTCCCTGTGGGGAGCGCGTGTCGCTCACGGCTCAAGCACTTCATCAGGAGATTTTGAACATGACTGGATTTCAGCAACAGACTGAGGACTACGGCCAATTGGACCCGCAGGGGATCTTCGGCTCGATCCTCGGCGGCGCGGCCGGACGCGTTATCGGCAACCTGCTCGGCGGCAAGAAGGGGAAGCAGATCGGCGGCGCGATCGGCAACATCGGTGGTGGCTTCCTGCCGTTCTCGGCCGGTCCGGACATGCAAGGTACCGTGCAGGTCTCCGACATGGAGTTGCAGGGCTTCTGGAGCGTGCTGAAGAAGATCGGCCAGGGCGTGCAGACCGGCGTGAATGTCGGCAAGCAGCTCGGCGTGTTCAGCGCCCAGCCTGGCCTGGAGCCCGCGGCGGCGCAGGTTTCCGACATGGAGCTGCAGAGCTTCTGGAGCGTGCTGAAGAAGATCGGCCAGGGCGTGCAGACCGGCGTGAATGTCGGCAAGCAGCTTGGCGTGTTCAGCGCCCAGCCCGGCTTGGAGCCCGCCGCGGCGCAGGTTTCCGACATCGAGCTGCAGAGCTTCTGGAGCGTGCTGAAGAAGATCGGCCAGGGTGCCCAGACCGGCCTCGATATCGGTCGCCAGCTCGGCGTGTTCAGTGCCGGCCCCGGCGGTCAGCCTGCCGCGGCGCAAGTCTCCGACATGGAGCTGCAGAGCTTCTGGAGCGTGCTGAAGAAGATCGGCCAGGGCGTGCAGACCGGCTTGGACGTCGGCAAGCAGCTCGGCGTGTTCAGCGCCCAGCCCGGCCTGCAGCCCGCGGCGGCGGAGGTCTCCGACATGGAGCTGCAGGGCTTCTGGAGCGTGCTGAAGAAGATCGGGCACGGCGTGCAGACCGGCTTGGATGTGGGCAAGCAGCTCGGCGTGTTCAGCGCCCAGCCCGGCCTGCAACCCGCGGCGGCGCAAGTCTCCGACATGGAGCTGCAGAGCTTCTGGAGCGTGCTGAAGAAGATCGGCCAGGGCGTGCAGACCGGCTTGGATGTGGGCAAGCAGCTCGGCGTGTTCAGCGCCCAGCCCGGCCTGCAGCCCGCGGCGGCGCAGGTCTCCGACATCGAGCTGCAGGGCTTCTGGAGCGTGCTGAAGAAGATCGGCCAGGGCGCCCAGACCGGCCTCGATATCGGCCGTCAGCTCGGAGTCTTCAACGCCGGCCAGCCCGCTGGCACGATGCACTAGACCCAACGCGTGGGGGCGGGCGCAAGCCCGCCCTCTGCGCTTAGACGTGAATGGAAACCAGATGGCCGATTCAACCGCGTCGCAGCAATTCATCGTGCAGGGAGGCCCGGTCCAATCCGGTGAGCTCAACGAACACTTGCAGCGTGAACCCGGCGTGAAGCGAGTCGCGCAAGTCGCACCCGATGTCGTCATCCTGTCGATGACGACGACACAGGCCGATCGCCTGAAATCGACGTTTGCCACGCTGGTGGTCGAACCGGATTCAGCGCTGAAGCCATTCGATGCCGACTGACGTCGGTGGGCAAACATTGGACACGCAAAACATCAAGGAGGCCGCAGATGGCCACGAAAGGCAAATCAGGAACTTCCACGCAGGGCGAGCACGACGCGACCGAAGCCGCGATGAACGGCAATGGGTCCGTTCCGGACCAGGGCACCGCTCCATCATCGTCAAGGGGGCAGGAGCCCGCAACGATCGCAGCGCGCCCGGCGCAATTCATGATCGCGCCGCAGCAGCAGCCCGGGCTTGCGACCTTCAGCGTCGATTTCCTGACTCAGCAGCTCAGCAACAGTCCCGACATCGAAGTGGTGAAAACGGTCTCTCCGCCGCGCCTGTTCGGATTTCAGAGCGCAGAGCTCGGACAAGTGCCGCTCAGCCCGCTGGTCCTCGCCAAGATGACTCCTGACAAGGCCAAGTTGCTGCAGACCCAGGCGGGACAGCGTTGCGCGGTGGAGCGCGACGAGCGGCTGAGCTACATGCTCGATCCGACCACGCCGCAGCTGCCCAATCCGGGGGTGCTGACACCGCTGGCCGACGGCTTCACGACCACGATCGAAGTGCTGGGCCAGGATGGTCCGCTGCCTGAAGCCGAGGTTTATGTGTTCGGCAGCATGTGGCCGGCCCAAGGCATCACCGACGCCACCGGCCGCGCCACAGTGACCCTGCAAGGCGAAAGACCCGAGACCATCCGCTCGATCCTGGTCAAACCGAAGATCGACTACTGGACCTTCTGGCTCGATCGTCCGCAGCTCGTTCCTAACAGCGTCAACCGGATCGTTGCCAGGGCGCTCGGCGCGGTGTTGCGGAATTTCCCCGGCCAGCAATTGATGGGATGGGGTGAGCGCGCGATGGGCCTTGATCGTCTGCCTCCGTCCTTCGATGGCGCCGGCATGAAGATCGCAGTCATCGATTCCGGCCTGGCGCCGACCCATCGCAATCTGCACGGCATCACGGCAGGCACCAGTATCGTCGGGACCGACAAGGCGGCCTGGACCGTCGATACGATCGGCCACGGATCGCATTGCGCTGGAATCATCGCTGGCGGACCCGTCGGCGCCGGTGGCGGCATCCGCGGCTTCGCTCCCGCGGCGGAAATCCACGTCTGCCGCATCTTCCCCGGCGGCCGGTTCAGCGATCTCGTCTCCGCGCTCGATTACTGCATGGAGCATGGCATCGATGTTGCCAATATGAGCCTGGGCGGCGGCGAGCCTTCGCGCATTATCGAGGAACGCATCATCCGGGCCAAGCAAATGGGTATGGCCTGCATCATCGCCGCGGGCAATTCCTCGGGGCCGGTGCAGTTTCCCGCGTCGACGCCGCATTGCCTGGCGGTTGCCGCGATCGGCAAGTGGGGCGAATTCCCCAACGACAGCTATCATTCGCAGCAGGCCCTCGACGGCTTCCAGAGCCGCGACGGATATTTTCCGGCAAAGTTCTCCTGCTTCGGTCCGGAGGTCGACGTCTGCGCGCCTGGTGTGGCGATCGTCTCGTCGCTTCCCGCCGATGGCTTCGGAGCATGGGACGGCACCTCGATGGCGACTCCCCATGTCACGGGCCTGGCCGCGCTGGTGCTGGCGCATCATCCGGACTTCACCAAAGGCAACTTTCAGAATCGCGACGCACGCCGTGTCGAGCGGCTGTTCCAAATTCTGAAGGAAACCGCGACGCCGCTGCAGTTTGGCGACCCAAATCGGACCGGCGCGGGATTGCCGAACGTGATGCGGGCACTCGGCCTGGAAACCGGCGTCGCCCCGGTGATCGCCGCCGCTACCGCAACCGACCCTGCGCTGGCAACGTTGCGGCGTCTGCTTGGATTGCAGTCGGTCGAAGCGCCGAGCATGGTTCCCGTGGGGTCGCCGCCGCCATCCGCCGATCCCGTGCACGGCAGTGCGATCCACGTGGCGCGCGGTCCGGCACAAACGGCGGCCGCAATGAATCTGCAGTCCGTCGATCCGATCAAGAACGGATCGAGCTCCGTCGCTCACGGTCCCGCACAGACCGCAGGCGCGGCAGTCGCGCCCATGATGGTGGATCCGAATCCGGCGCAGATCCGGGAAATCATGCACAGGGTGGGATTGCTCTAACGCGCGTCCTTGGCATCTCAGAAAGGGGCACAGCAGCAGCTGTGCCCCGAGTGCCGACTGCCTTGAGGCAATTGCTGCGGCCGCTCGCCTTGGGAACATGGTGGATTGTTTGCCGCGTCCTGGATTTTCCTTCGCGGCGTCGTGCCGCACAGGCGCAGCTTGGAACTCTCGCGCCCGATCGAAACTTGACTCCGCGGGTCAGCATCGCCGCCGATCGCTGGCCTGCACGGCCCCGCCTCCAAGCCCCCCATACCCCCCTGGGTGGGGCCGTGCTTCCAAGCAGGAGGTGCAATTGTCCGAGCCGACCGAGCAAGAGATCAGAGAACGCGCGCACCAATTGTGGGAGCAGGCGGGCAAGCCCGAAGGGCGCGAGGAGGAATTTTGGCACGCGGCGGAGCAGGAGCTGCGCAACGAGGACAGGTCGAGCACGCTGCGGACGCCGGATACGCTGTGACCGACAAGACCTGCCCATTCTGCCAGGGTCTTGGATGGGTCTGCGAAAACCATCCGCTCCGGGTCTGGAGCGAGAAGCTCGGCGGCTGCCGCTGTGGCGAGGGCATGCCCTGCTCCTGCAACACGACTGAGGACCCTGAAATCAGGGTGGTGATCGTCGAAGCCGACACGACGTGGCACTAGCGGCGCCCAACCGATGCCTGCTCGGCTGGTCACTTCCGAAACGCTGCACCTCAGGGAACGGACCATCCCGGAAAGGAATTTAGTGTCCGCACGGCTCCGACAACAATTCTTTCCGCGGCAGTTTCGGTGGTGGACGAGCAGAAGAAGCTAGAGCACCAGATCGAACTCGCAACGCGAGCGGCCTCGCTCGTCAGGGATGAAACCACCGGACAACGCTTCAGGAGCTTCGCGGAGGAACTGAAACGAAAGCTGCTTCGCATAATGCGCCGTGGCAAGGTGCGCACACGCGCCTATGAGCTCTGGGAGCAGGCGGGACGGCCGAGCAATCGCGAGTTGGAGTTCTGGCTGGAAGCCGAACGTCAGATCGAAGATGAACGCGAGGAGCGAAAGAGCTCGGGCGCTTCATAGCGCCGGGCGGTATCTCCGTCCTCTGCGCGCGGACCGTAGGTTCCGGTCGCGCGAGCAAGGAAAAAGCCGCCGGGTTGTTCACCCTGGCGGCGTCACAAAGTCCGTAGCTGTTGATGGTCTTCCCAGCCTCGTGCGTACCGCCGTTACCTTGTTTGCGGCCATGCCTGATCCTTGTAGGCGAGGTTGCGCGATTCCGCTGTGATCTGGAGCACACAGTGGAAAGGATTCGGTGTCACGTTCTGAATCCCGCGCTGCGCTGCAACCATCAGCGCGCTCACGGGCTCCTCAGGTCCGATACCACGCCGCCAGGTTCCACGTGATGGTGTCCCAGCCGGAGATGTCGATCATCAAATTGTTGGCGCCGGCGTTGACGACGTGGCGCGAGAGCAGGGGCAGGAATACGTTGGCCTCGCAGAAGATCTCGTCGACCTTCATCAGCAGCGCGGCGCGCTTGACCGGATCGAGCTCGTTCTGCGCGGCCTTGTAGGCCTTGTCGGCTTCGGGATCGGAATAGCGCGAATTGTTGCGGCCGAGCCATTTGTTGTCCTTGGTGGCGATCTCCCAAGACACGCACTGGTTCAGCAGACGCTCCGGATCGGGCTGCGGCTGCGTGGTGTTGTACATCTCCATGTCGGCATAGAATTTCGAGTAGGTGTCGGGATTGCCGACGTCGGAGGAGAAGAACACGGAGGCGGTGACCGCCTTGATCTCGATGTCGATGCCGGCCTTCTGGCACGCCTGCTTGATGATGGCCTGCGTCTTCTGCCGCGGCGCGTTGGTCGAGGTCTGGAATACGTATTTGAGCTTCTTGCCGTCCTTCTCCCGGATGCCGTCCGCGCCCTTGGTCCAGCCGGCCTCGTCGAGGATCTTGTTGGCCTTGTCGATGTCGAACTCGTATTTCAGCTTCGGCGACTTGAACTGCTTGGGCGCGTTGACGAAGCTCGCGGTGGCGATGGCGCCGCGGCCGTAGATGAACTTCTGGATCGAATCGCGGTCGATCAGGAAGTTGATCGCGCGGCGAACGGCGGGATCGGACAGCGTCGGATGCTTGGTCTTGACGCTGGAGCGCTCGCCGTCGACCTCGGTCCAGGGGTCTGTCGTGTTGAGGATGATGAACTCGACATTGCCTGAAGGCGTGATCTCGAGCTTGCCCTTGCCGCCGGCCTCCATGCGCTTGAGGACCTCCTCCTCCACCTGCATGTTCCAGGCGAAGTCGTACTCGCCGGTTTGCAGCACGGCGCGCGCCGCGGACACCGCGTCGCCGCCGCCCTTGATCTCGACCATGTCGAAATGCGGCTGGTTCTTGATGTGATAGTCGGGATTGCGCTCGGCGCGGATCATGTCGCCCGGCTTGAACTCGACGAATTTGTACGGGCCGGTGCCGACCGGCTTCAGATTGCCCGGCGCTTCGCGCGACTTGGCCCCGACATACTCGCCGAAATGATGCTTCGGCAGGATCATCCCGACCGAGCCGACGAACGGATCCGCCCAGAACGGCGTCGGCGCCCGGAAGATCACCTTGACGGCGTGGTCGTCGATCTTCTCGACCTTGATGTCCTTGTAGGAGCCCGTGGTGTAGGCCGCGGTGGCGAGATCCGCGGCGTATTGCCAGGTGAAGACGACGTCGTCGGCGGTGAAGGGCTTGCCGTCATGCCAGGTCACGCCCCGCTTCAGCTTCCAGATCACGCTCATGCCGTCGGCCGCAAGGCCGCCGTTCGCCTTGGTCGGCGCCTCGGCGGCGAGGCAGGGAATGAGGTTGCCCTCCTTGTCCCAGCCGGCGAGCGGCTCGAAGAAGATGCGCGAGGCGATCTGGTCCTTGGTGCCGAGCGCGAAGTGCGGATTGAGCAGGGTGGGCGCCTGCCAGAGCAGCATCTTGAGCGTGCCGCCGCCGCCGGCCTTGGCCGGCTTGTACGGCAGCGTGGCGTCAGCCATCGCGACGTCGTGCCAGACCAGGATCTGGCTCGCGATCGGCGCTGCGATTCCGACCGCGGCCATTGTCCTGATGAATGAGCGCCGAGACAGCGTGCCTTGCTTCACCTCTGCGACCAGATTGCGGATTTCGTTCTCGTTCATTGGATGATCCCCACTTCGTCGCCACCGGCTCAGTGCGCGCTAACTCAGCACGTCGGGCGTGGTGGAGTCAAAGAGAAGGACGCCGGCCCGGCTGCGGATGGAACGAAAGTGCAATCCGGGATTCTTGCCACGAGCGGCAGCAGCCCTGCTTGCGCGGCGCTTCATCCGGGTTACGCGCGCGCACTTTGTCGCACTCTGCATTCGTTTTCCGTTTGCGGCCGAATGGAGAAAGGCTGGCCCCGAGCCGCGGACAATATGGATTTCCATTTCATTGATTTCGCACCGCAGAAAAGGGAATACGGGTCCGTTGCCGCAAGACCCAAGGAGACCAAGATGCCGTTTCGCCTTCCCCTGATTCTCTCTGCCGTGCTGGCCGCATGGTCCGCCGCAGCCGCGGCCGAGACCATCAAGATCGGCGTGACGCCGGGGCCGCATGCGCAGATCCTCGAAGCCGTGAAGCCGATCGCCGCCAAGCAGGGCCTCGACATCCAGCTCCTGGAGTTCTCCGATTACGTGGTGCCGAACGCCGCGCTCGATGCCGGCGAGATCCAGGCCAATTCGTTTCAGAACCAGCCTTACCTGGACAACCAGAAGGCCGACCGCGGCTACAAGATCGAATCCGTCGGCCTGACCGTGAACTTCCCGATCGGCGTCTATTCGAAGAAGCACAAGGCCTTCGGCGACATCCCCGCGGGCGGCAAGGTCTCGATCCCGAACGACCCGACCAATGGCGGCCGCGTGCTGCTGCTGCTGCGCGACAAGGGCGTGATCAAGCTGAAGGACGGCACCGGCTTCAAGCCGACCGTGCTCGACATCACCGACAATCCCAAGAAGCTGAAGTTCATCGAGGTCGACGCGGCGCAGGCACCGCGCGCGCTCGACGACGTCGATGCCGCCGCGATCAACACCAACTATGCAACCCAGGCGGGCCTCGATCCGGTCAAGGATCCGATCCTGCGCGAGGACCCGAAGGGGCCCTATGTCAACCTGATCGCGGTGCGCAGCGCCGACAAGGACAAGCCTTGGGTCAAGATCCTCGTGGACAGTTACCACACGCCTGAGGTCAAGGAGTTCGTCCTGACCAAGTTCAAGGGCGCGGTGCTGCCGAGCTGGTAGGCAATCTGCCCGCCCAGAGTCCACATGAAGGCGATCCGGCGGGCAGCCTTGCGATCAGCCTTGCGCAGGAATCTTGCGTATGTGCCCTGCGTAATGCCCGCTTGTCGGGAACTGCGGCAACCGACATCATCGGGGCCCATCCTCGCCCGACAGGGATCGTATGAAACGCTTTGCCAACCTGAAACGTCTGGGCTTCTTCACGCGGCTGCTCGACGAGGCGCCGGCGGCGGACCGCTATCGCTTCGCCGCCGAGCAGATCGTGCGCGCCGAGAAGGCCGGGCTCGATTCCGCGTGGATCGCTCAGCATCATTTCCATGAGCGCGAGGGCGGCCTGCCGTCGCCCTTCACGTTCCTGGGTTATGCGGCCGCGCAGACCTCGCGCATCCGCCTCGGCACCGGCATCGTCACACTGCCGCTGGAGAACGCAGTGCGGGTGGCGGAGGACGCCGCGGTGCTCGATCTCCTTTGCAACGGCCGCTTCGAGCTCGGCGTCGGCACCGGCGGCAACCCGTCGGCCTTCGCCGCTTTCGGCCTCGACAGCGCCCAGCGCAACGAGATCTTTGCCCGCAATTTGGACATCGTCCGCAAGGCCCTGACCGGCGAGCCGCTCAATGGCGGCGACACGCTCTATCCGCAGCGGCCGCAACTGGATAAGCGCATCTGGCAGGCGACATTCTCCGTTGCCGGCGGCGCCCGGGCCGGCAAGGCCGGCGACGGCCTCCTGCTCTCGCGCACGCAGCCACGGGCCAAGGACGCGCCGAACGCGACGCTCGCCGAGATCCAGAACCCGATCATCGATGCCTATCTCGCCGCGCTGCCGCCGGGCTGCGAGCCGCGCATCATGGCCTCGCGCAGCGTCTTCGTCGCCGACGACCATCGCGAGGCGCTGCGCCTCGCCGATATCGGACTGCGTCGCGCGCTGCCGCAATTCATGAAGGGCGGACATCCCCCTCCGGGCGAGACGCTGGAGGAGATGATCACCGCGTTCGACACCCATGTCGGCGATGCCGACCACGTCATTGCCTCGCTCCGCGCCGACGCCACGCTGGAACGGGTGACCGATCTCGTCTTCCAGGTGCATTCGGTCGATGCGCCGCATGCTGACGTCCTGCGCTCCATCGAGCTCGTCGCCGACAAGGTCGCCCCAGTGCTGGGCTGGACCCGGACGGCCGCCAAAGACATTGCCCTCGCAGGCTAGCCGGAATGAACGAAAAACGCGTTGCACGAGGCTGAATGATGGGAACGCAAGACATCATCGACACGCTCGCCGGCATCGAGCCCGGCTCCACGCTCGACGCCATCCGCGCGCGCCGCCTGCAGGCGCGCGAGAATGCGCAGAAGAGCTATCTCGCTTTGTTCGAGCCGATCGAGGCCGGCGATTTTTCGCTTGCCGAGCGCGCGGTGGTCGCGGCCTTCGCGACCGGGCTCCATGGCGAGTCCCCCGTCGCCGCCTTCTATCGCGACAAGCTTGCCGCGACTGCGGATGGCGCGCCTCTGCTCGATGCGATCAACGCCGAGATCGAGCGCGGCAAGACCTCCGGCCCATACGGCGCCTATCCGGCCGGTCCGTTGTCGATCGAGAACAAGGCCGGCTTGATCTATCGCGTCAGCGCGGAGCGCAAGCCTGTCCTCGGCGCCAGGCTGGTCGCAGCATTGGAGCACGCGCATCTGCTTCTCTTCCACCCGCGCGATGCCGCGTCCGCCGACATGAAGGCGCTGCTGGCTGCCGGCTGGTCATCCACCGGCATCGTCACGTTGTCCCAGCTCGTTGCGTTCCTGTCGTTCCAGGTGCGCGTCGTCAGCGGCCTGCGCACGCTCGCCGCAGCGAACGCGTAGGAGGTCCAATCATGAGCACCGTCAATCCGCCCGTCGCCTTCACCCAGGACGAGCTCGGCTGGGTCTCGTGGATCGACCCTCTGCCCGAGGCCGAGCTGACCGAGCGGCACTACGCCGGCCTCGTCGACCGCGCCCGCGCCGAGTCGGAATATTTTCGTCTCTTGGTGCGCGATCCCGAAGTTCTGGAGGCCCGCACCAAGACCGACAAGGACATCTTCTACAACGTCGCCGACGGCCTGCCGCGCGCCGAGCGCGAGCTCGCAGCTGCGGCGACCTCGCGCTACAACGGCTGCATCTATTGCGCCTCCGTGCATGCGCGCTTCGCCAGCACCTATTCCAAGCGCCGCGACGACGTGCAGCGTCTGCTTGACGAGGGCGTTGGGGCCGATCTCGGTGAGCGCTGGAATGCGGTGGTCAAGGCCTCGGTGGCGTTGGCCGCAACGCCGATCGCATTCGGGCCTGACAATATCGCCGAGCTGCGCCGCGCCGGTCTCGACGACGCCGAGATCGTCGACGTCATCAACGGCGCCGCGTTCTTCAACTGGGCGAACCGGCTGATGCTGTCGCTCGGCGAGCCCTCGAAATAGGCAATCTCACCGGCACGAGAATTGCTGCTGTATCAACATTGAATGGATGGAGCCGTGAATGAGCAACATCGATCGCCGTACCCTGGTCAAAGGCTCGCTCGCCGCCATGATGGCTGGCACAGCCTTCTCGCGCGCCGCACTGGCGCAATCCGCCGAGCCGATCCTGCTCGGCGTCAGCGGCCCGCTCACGGGACCGAACGCGCAATATGGCGCGCAGTGGAAGCAGGGCTTTGATCTCGCGCTCGACGAGATTCACGCCGCCGGCGGCATCAACGGCCGCAAGCTCGCCTACCAGTTCGAGGACAGCCAGAGCGATCCGCGCCAGTCGGTCGCGATCGCCCAGAAATTCGTCTCCGATCCCCGCATCGTCATGGAGCTCGGCGATTTCTCCAGTCCCGCCTCGATGGCGGCCTCCCCGATCTATCAGCGCGGCGGTCTGGTGCAGTTCGGCTTCACCAATTCGCACCCCGACTTCACCAAAGGCGGTGACTTCATGTGGAGCACGTCCGTGAGCCAGGCCGACGAGCAGCCGCTGCTGGCGTCCTACGCCGTCAGGCGGCTCGGCCTGAAGAAGCTTGCGGTGCTGCACCTCAACACCGATTGGGGCCGCACCAGCCGCGACCATTTCGTCAAGGCGGCCAAGGAATACGGCGCCGAGGTCGCGATCACCGAGGGCTACATCGCCGAGGAGCGCGACTTCCGCTCCACCTTGGTGCGCGTGCGCGACGCCAGCCCGGACGGGCTGATCCTGATCTCCTATTATTCCGACGGCGCGCTGATCGCGCGCCAGGCCCGCCAGGTCGGCCTGAAGCAGACGATCTGCGCGGCCAGCTCGGTGTATTCGCCGAAATTCATCGAGCTCGGGGGCGAGGCGGTCGAGGACGTCCATCTCGGCACGCGCTATTTCCCGCAAGATCCGCGGCCCGAGGTGAGGAAGTTCATCGACGGCTTCAAGGCCAAGTACAACGGGCAGGAGCCCGACGCCTTCAATGCATACTCCTATGACGCGATGAACATGGCCGCTGCCGTGGTGAAGATCGGCGGCACCGACCGCCGCGCCATCCGCGATGCCTTCGCCAAGGTGAAGGACGTCTCCAGCGTCATCTTCGGTCAGGCCACGTTCGACGTCGAGAGCCGCCGCGTCAAGGGCGCCATGAACGCCGAACTCGTCGTGCGCAAGGGCCAGTTCGCGCTCTGGGACGGCAAGCCGACCTGATGTGATGGCCGAAGCGATCGCTCCGGCCGCTTCTCCCTGATTAGGAATGCTGCGTGTCCTCCTGGCTCGACCACACCATCAACGGGCTGATCGTCGGCAATGTCTACGCGCTCGTTGCAGTCGGGCTCGCGCTGATCTTCGGCGTCAGCCGGCTGATCAACTTCGCGCAAGGCTCGATCTATCTGGTCGGCGCCTATATAGGCTGGATCGCGGTGGTGCAGCTGCACACGCCGCTGCCTCTTACCATCATCGTGGTCGCCGCGGCCGCGGCGATCGTCGGTCTGATCATCGAGCGGTTCGGTCTGCGGCCGCTGCAAAACTCGGTGCGCATCGCGCCGCTGCTCGCGACCATCGGCATCAGCTTCGTGCTCGACCAACTGGTGATGCTGATCTTCTCGCCCAATCCGCGCGCGCTGCCGAGCCAGTTGCCCGATGTCCGCTTCCAGGTCGGTGGCGGGACGATCGGGCCGCTTGATCTGCTCATTGCCGGCGTCGGCCTCACCAGTGCGCTGCTGCTGTTCGTGTTCCTGCGTTACACCAAGCTCGGCTGGGCCGTGCGTGCCACCGCGCAGGACCGCGACGCCGCCATGCAGATGGGCGTCGACGTCAACCGGGTCAATCAGGCCGTGTTCGGTATCGCGGCGGCGCTCGGCGGCGTCTCCGGCATGCTGGTCGGCATGTACTACAACCAGATCGACACGGCGATGAGCCTTCAGGCGACGCTCAAGGGCGTCGTCGCGGAAGTCGTCGGCGGCGCCGGCAACGTGCCGGGCGCGGTGATCGGCAGCCTGCTGCTGGGCCTCGTCGAGAGCTACGGCGTCGCCGTGCTCGGCACCAGCTACCGCAATTTGTTCGCGTTCCTGCTGCTCGTCGTCGTGCTCGTGCTGCGGCCGAACGGCCTGTTCGTCAGCGCACGGCAGGCGCCGCCCGAGCCGCTCACCGGCACGTTCATCGCGCCGAGCCGCCCGGTGAATATTCCCCGCTGGGCGCTGTTGGTCGCGGTTGCCGGCTTTGCGATCCTGCCGCTGTTTCCGGTGTCCTTCTACGTGCTCCAGACCCTGGTCAATGCCTGGTTGCTCGGCATGCTCGGGCTCAGCCTGACGCTGGTTGCGGGCACGATGGGGCAGGTGTCGCTCGGTCATGCCGCGCTGCTTGCGATCGGCGCCTACACCTCCGCATTGCTGTCGCTGGTGCTGGCCGTTCCGGCCGGACTTGCCGTCATCGGCGGTGGCCTGATGAGCGCCGCGCTCGGCACGCTCCTGATCTCGCCGTCCTTCCGCCTGCGCGGGCATTATGTGTCGATCGCGACGCTTGCGATCGGCGAGATCGTGGCGCTGGTGATCCTGAATTGGGAAAGCGTGACACGCGGTCCGATCGGCATCTCCGGCATCCCGCCGCTGGCTCTATTCGGCTATGACCTGATCAGCCCGACCTCGGTCTATTGGTTCAGCCTTGCGGTGATGGTCGTGCTGGCGCTGCTGCAGGGACGGCTGCTTACCTCGCATCTTGGCCGCAGCTTTCGCGCCATCCGCGACGACGACATCGCCGCGCGCGCCTATGGCCTCAGCCTGAACCGCTACAAGTCGATCGCCTTCATCTTCGGCGGCTTCGCCGCCGGCGTCAGCGGCGGCATCGCCGCGCATCTTTATTCCTACATCAACCACGAGACCTTCAACACGCAGCAATCCATCCTGGCGCTGACCGTCGTCATCCTCGGCGGCCTCGGCAACGTCGTCGGCGCGATCGTCGGGGCGGTGGCGCTGGTCGGCCTGCCCGAGGTGTTCCGGATCGCGGCCGAGTACCGCATCCTGATCTACGGCATCGTTCTCTTGCTGCTGGTGCGGTTCAGGCCGCAGGGCCTGTTGGGAACGGTCTGATGGAGAAGCAGCTTCACGCCATGCTGTCCCTGCGCGGCCTGACGCGCCGTTTCGGCGGCCTCACCGCGGTCGATACGATCGACCTCGATCTCGCCAAGGGCGAGCTGATCAGCATCATCGGCCCGAATGGTGCCGGCAAGACGACGCTGTTCAATCTCGTCACCGGGCTTGACCGGCCGGATGCCGGCACCGTCAGCTTCGAAGGGCAGGACATCACCGGCCTGTCCCCGGAGCGGCTCGCGGCCGAAGGCATCGCGCGCACCTTCCAGCTCGGCCGCGTGTTCGGCAATCTCAGCGTCATGGACAATGTCCTGATCGGCGCGCACACGCGGCTGCGCGCCGTGAAGCCGGCCGTGCCGGTGATCGGTCCGCTGCTGGAATTGGGTCTGGCCCTGCTGCGTCCCTCACGCGTCAGGGCCGAGGAGGAGCGGCTGCGTGAGGAGGTGAAGGCGATCCTCGCGCGTTTCGGCGAACGGCTGCTGCCGCGCATCGACCAGCCCGCCTATAGCCTCTCCTACGCCAACCGCCGCCGCGTCGAGATCGCGCGTGCGCTCGCGCTGAAGCCGCGGCTGCTGCTGCTCGACGAGCCCACCGCCGGCATGAATCCGACCGAGACCGCGGAGATGCAGGGGCTCGTCGCCGAATTGAAAGCCGAAGGGCTGACCATCCTGCTGATCGAGCACAAGCTGGAGATGGTGATGCGCCTGTCCGACCGCGTCATCGTCATGGACGAGGGCAAGAAGATCGCGGAAGGGCCGGGCGAGCAGGTGCGGACCGATCCCAAGGTGATCGAGGCCTATCTCGGTCACGGCCTGTCAGGGACGGCGGAACAGGAGAGCGCGGCATGACGAGCGCACCCGAAGCGCTGCTGGCTTTGTCTGATGTCAACACCTTCTACGGTCAGGCCCAGGTGCATTTCGACCTGTCGATCACGGTCGCGCGCGGCCACATCGTCTGCCTGCTCGGTGGCAACGCGAGCGGCAAGTCGACGACGATGAAGATCATCTTAGGCCTAGTGAAGCCGCGCTCGGGCGAGGTGACGTTCGACGGCGCTTCGCTGATCGGGCTCACCACGCCGCAGATCGTCCGCCGCGGCATCGCCTCGGTGCCGGAGGCGCGGCGGCTGTTCGCCGACATGAGCGTGCGCGAGAACATCCTGATTGGCGCGTTCGTGCGCAACGACCGCGACGCCATTGCGCAGGATCTCGACAGGATGTTGACGCTGTTCCCGAAGCTCGGCCAGCGGCTGTCGCAGCGCGCCGGCTCGCTCTCCGGCGGCGAGCAGCAGATGGTGGCGATGGCGCGCGCGCTGATGAGCCGCCCGCGCATGATCGTGATGGACGAGCCGACCATGGGCCTGTCACCGCTTTATGTCGATCGCGTGCTGGAGCTGATCCGTAGCATCAACCAGGCGGGCGTCTCGGTTTTCATGGTCGAGCAGAACGCCAGCCTCGCGCTCGAGATCGCGCACGAGGCCTATGTGCTCCAGACCGGCAAGATCGTGCTGTCGGGCCCCGCGCGCGCGCTGAAGGACGACCCCCGCATCCGCGACGCCTATCTCGGCGGCTCCGAGGCGGCCTGACAATCAAGCCGACGCCGCGCTCGCGACCTGCTCCGCCGGCTGATCATCGCCGTTGGGATCGCCCGGCGCGGTCGCCCAGGCGAGCTCCACCAGCGTCACGATCCGGCGGCCGCCACCGTCGAGCTGGACGACGATCAGGCCCTGCTCCTCCATGTAGCTGAGCAGGCGCTGCGCGCGGCGCAGCGAGTGCGAGCCGTAGGCGCGGGCGATCGCGGCATCGCCGGGGCACGGCCAGCCTTCCTTCGCCGCGCGCGCGATCATCATGAACACGCCCTGCATGTCGTCGGGCAGGATCGAGGCGCGCAGCGCCACGTCCTGCCAGGCGTCGTCTTCGGTGAGATCCGTCCCGAGCCCGGCGCGCGCATGCGTCAGCATGCGCCGGAATTCGTAGAGATCGGGCACCGCCGCCCCTAAGCCCTCGATGCGGCAGCGGACCACGAACTCCTGATAGAGCACGCCGATGGCACGGAAGCCGGCATCGGGCTCGGCCATCACGGCACGCAGCGTGCGATCCACGCGCTCGCGCCGCTCGGCGAGCTCTTCGGCACTGACGGGAGCCTCGACCGCCTCTAGCCGAATCTCCGGCACCGCGGCGGCCTTCGCCGCGCGAAGCTGCTCGAGCAGATCCGGAGCCGGCCGTCGCTGCGGCCGGCTGGCATCGGGCGGCGGTGCGGCGAGGATGACCGCGCGGGCATCTTCAAGCGTGGCTTCCGGCAGCGGCATCAGCCGCGGTGTCGAATTGCGCGGGCTGGTCTCGGTCGGGCCGATGTTGAGGCGCAGCGGCCGGCGCGACAGCGCAGGTCCCAGTGCCATGAACTGGCCGCGCTCGAGATCGCGGAAGGCTTCCGCCTGCCGCCGCTCCATGCCGAGCAGGTCGGCGGCGCGCGCCATGTCGATGTCGAGGAAGGTGCGGCCCATCAGGAAGTTCGAGGCTTCGGCCGCGACGTTCTTGGCGAGCTTGGCCAGGCGCTGGGTCGCGATGATGCCGGCAAGCCCGCGCTTGCGGCCGCGGCACATCAGATTGGTCATGGCGCCGAGCGAGAGCTTGCGTGCTTCGTCCGAGACTTCGCCCGCCACCGCCGGCGCAAACAGCTGCGCCTCGTCCACGACCACCAGCATCGGGTACCAATGATCGCGGTCGACGTCGAACATCCCGCCGAGGAAGGCAGCCGCGCGCCGCATCTGGTTCTCGGCATCCAGCCCTTCGAGATTGAGCACGGTGGAGACGCGATGCAGCCGCGCGCGCTCGCCCGCGACCTGGAGGCCGCGCTCGGTGTGATCCTCCGCCTCGATCACCAGATGGCCGAAGCGCTCGGCCAGCGTGACGAAGTCGCCCTCGGGATCGATGATGGCCTGCTGCACCCAGGGTGCGCTCTGTTCCAGCAGCCGCCGCAAGAGATGCGACTTGCCGGAGCCCGAATTGCCCTGCACCAGGAGACGGGTCGCCAGCAGTTCCTCGAGGTCCATGGCGGCCGCGGCGCCTGCCGTGGTCTGCCCCATCTCGATCGCAACCGTCATGTCCCCGACTCAAAGTCCCGTCATTCGCGGACAGCGGCTTATCAATCCAGCCGCGGCGCGTCGAGCGCTCCAGCGCGAATCAGGCGGTGTTGCCCACGCCAAAACGGAAAGCATTCGCCGTGAGCGGCAGGAACCCGGTGCCGAACGGCCTCGGCTCGGGGAAGATGGTGCAGATCGCCATCGCTCGGCCCGAAATGATGCAGATCAAGATCGACCGGCCCGAGACCTGCTATCCGGCCGTATGACCTTTCTGACCTTCTTCACGGCGACCTATTTCCTGCTGGCGGTGCCGGGGCCGACCAACACCCTGCTGGCGACATCGGGGGCCGGAGCGGGCATCTCGCGCTCCCTTCATCTGCTTGCGGCGGAGCTGTGCGGCTATCTGCTGGCGATCGCGGTGCTGCGGCTGGCGCTCGGTCCGGTCATCAGCGACATCCCGATTGCGGCGCTGCTGCTCCGCGTCGCCGTGACCATCTACATCCTGTGCCTCGCGGTCATGCTCTGGCGCGTCAATACGCGCGAGCTGCGCGACGGCGCTGCGGTGACGTTCGGCCAGGTGCTGCTGACGACGCTGCTCAACCCGAAAGCACTGGTCTTCGCGTTCCTGCTGCTGCCGCTTGGGGCCGGGCCGCTCGAACTGCTGCCGTGGCTCGGCGTGATCGTGCTGCAGATTCTCACCGCCGGCGCCGCGTGGATCATTCTCGGCGCAACGCTCGGCCGGGGCGCCCGTCGCCTCGGGCGCCCTGACCTCGTCACGCGCACCGGCGCGGTTACGCTGGTCGCCGTGACCGGCCTGATCTGGCTGCAATCCTTCCTGGTTGCCTGAGCGGACCTCGGTGGGAGCGGCGCTACTGCGCGCCGGAGCCGCCCTGCACGATCTTCTCGTTCAGCTTCTGGTCCACGGTGTCGACGGTGCGGTCGATCTCGGCGTTGGGCACGCCGAGCTGATGCGAGATCAGCTTCACCAGCAGGTCGACGCGTTCGATGAAGGGCGCACCGCTCGCGACCGCGCGCGCCGCCGATGACGGCTTGAGCAGGCTCTCCGCGGCCTTGGCGTACTTCGCGAACGGCACCTGGTCCTGCGGATCGGCGCCGAGGCGGCGGGCGATCGCATCGACATGGTCGTAGATCGTCTGCGAACGATTGAGATCGCCGTGCACGGCGTCGCGGATCGACTGCGGCTCGTTCGGCGTGATGCAGCGGTAATTGCCGGTCAGCAGCATCGACCATTTCGCCAGCGGCACGAACAGGGAATCGAACACTTTCAGCTTCACCGGCACGTCGTGGCCGTCGAGCGTCACTGCGTCGATGTCGGCCTCCAGCTCGCGCAGCAGCTTGTTGTGCTTCTCGTCGGCGAAGACCGACGCCTTGAAGTTGGTGGGCAGGCCGACATGCAGCACGTTGGCGGCCTCTTCCGGCGGCCGGAAGGCCTGCGGGTCGGGCGAGCACAGCGTCACCAGCCCGGGCTCAAACCGCTCCCACACCTGCGCATTGGTGTAGGCCTCCTCGAGATCCATGTCGGCGAGTGCCGGAATCCGCTTCAGGTAGGGCAGGGGCGGCATGTTCATGATCGACAGGCACGGCAGCTTCGCCGCGGCAATCTTGACCATGAGGACGCGCACCGTGTGGTTGGTGTATTGCGGCTCCTGCATCGCGAGGCCGACCAGATCGTAGCGGGAGAGGTCGACATTGGCCGGCGTCACCGCGTCGAGCTTGCCAGGGAGGTTGCGGGAGAAGATCGCCCGGTGCACCGCCTCGTCGCGTAGCTTAATGCGCACCTCGGTACCGTCGCGGTTGATCAGCTCCGCAGTCTTTGCGCGGCAGACCAGGGTCACGTTGTGCCCGGCCATCAGCAGCTTCGTGCCCAGCAGGGAGCCGTAAGAAGCCCCAAGAATCAATATGTTGCGCGCCATGCTCCGTCCCCTGGAAATCTGTGTGATTTTTCCGGCCCCGGCCGTTCCGCGGGGCAGTTGAGGGCATGTAAAGCGAAGCGCAGGGGAATGGCAACTGGGATAATGCATACAAGGGTGCGTCTGGTCCCCGCGGGTTCGAGGGCCAGCCTGGCGGCCTGTTTCGGTCTCGTGTCAACCCAGTGAAGCAAAGATATTCTTCTTTACCGAAATTCGGATTTGTCGTATCTGTCGGTCATCCCGGCTCAATCTCGAGGGGCGATCATGAGGTCGTCATTGTCGCGAGCCGGGCTTGCGGTGGACGCGGCAGCGTCGGGCGCGAAAGGTGCGGGCAGGGAGGGTAGTCCCCGGTGAGCTCGCGGCCGCGCGCGGACGAACGGCGCTGCTAGGTCTCGTCTCGTCTTGCAAGTTTCCGGCGCTGTCGACGGTGCCAGGGAAAACTGCGGCGAAATGGCGGGCCGTGCGTACGGCAAAACCGTGTGGTCCTGGCCGTCGTTGCTACGGTCAAGCTCTTGCGGAGGCGGCTTTGGCGTCAACCGGCGCGGTGCCGGTGAGTTTTGCGAGGGTGAGGGAGGCCAGAACGAACTCGGCTCCCGGGAGAGCACGGCATAAGCCGTCCGACCATCGCGCAGGGAAGGCCGAGTGATTGGCACCACCTGTATGCTGCTGTGCGGTTTTCTGCGTGTGCGTTTTGCGCAGCGGACCGCGGGTGCGAGGTCAGCACCCGGTCTTCCCTGCGCCCTCTTGCCGATGAGGGCGGCGAGACGAAGCAAAGCTCGGGCGAAATCAGTCGCGAGAATGAATATGCACGTCTGCGACCACACACTCGCTGTCATCGCCCGGCTTGACCGGGCGATCCAGTACTCCGAGGCGACAGTTGTTCAATGCAGAGGCCGCGGCGTACTGGATTCCCCGCCTTCGCGGGGAATGACAGCCGTCACTCGGAGAGCGAGCTATCGCCTCATACTCCGTCATTGCTTCGCTTCGCTCGCAATGACGTTGATGGAGCGCCGCTTCTTGGCGGCCTCAGCCCTGGCTCGCCATGCGCTCGCGGTCGAGATGCTGCTCGATCTTGGGGCGGTCACGCGTGCGCTCGAAGCTGGTGCAGAGCAGCTCGGTCTCCTCGAGCGAGATCGGAGCACGATAGAGCCGGCACATGAATTCGGCGTTTCCACGCCCCTTGCCGGTGCCCGGCCCGCGCTCTGCGAGAAACATGCAGTCCCGGCAGATGCTCGCTTCGAGCCGCTGATGGGCAGCATCGAGGTGATTGAGGATCTCGCGGAGAGAGTCGCGCAG
This sequence comes from Bradyrhizobium sp. IC4060, assembly GCF_020193715.1. NCBI lineage: Bacteria > Pseudomonadati > Pseudomonadota > Alphaproteobacteria > Hyphomicrobiales > Nitrobacteraceae > Bradyrhizobium > Bradyrhizobium sp. IC4060. Next base: position 380,038 of record NZ_JADYVJ010000002.1, read on the forward strand.
CCTGATGCACTCCTCGGTCCCGAGCGACGTCACCGCGTTGACCACGTGATTGATCGGGTCGTGCTGGCTCAGGCATTTCTCGCCCTGCGGCGTGACGTGCAGGACGACGGAACGCTTGTCCTCATGCGACGGCTTTCGCACCAGGAACGACTTGCTCTCCAGAGTCTTCACGATCTGCGACGCCGTCGCGCGTGTGGCGCCGATGAAGCCGGCCAGTGCGGACGGCGTGCGCGAAAACCTGTTGGCGCGCCCGAGAAAGCGCAGCGCCATCCATTCCCGATCGCGCAATCCATGCTGATTGCCTTCGAAATACCAAGCCCGCGCCGCCTGAACCAGCAGCTCGACGGCTTCCCGCGCCAATGGCATGAATCTACCTCGTCCCCGGAACTTCGTCTGCGGCGTCCCGAAGCCGCTTTGCGCCCTGAGTGTCAGACGAGCATGCCCTGTCGAACTCTCGCACAATGGCGCGGATCGCACCGCGCCCGACCTCGGCCGAGGAGCGTCGCATCGTCCGCAGCGAGAAGCCGTATCGCTGATGGCATGCCAACGGCGTGGTCTTCGCGGCGGAGCTCGGGTTGCCGTCGCCGGCAAACGGTGGATCGGAGTGGCTCAACCGAAGCCCCCAAAGTTCAAGTCACAAGCAGACGTTTCTTATACTCATCCAAAACGATGGATGAGCTTCTCAACAAAATCAAGTAGAGACCCTCTCACAGGCTGGATGTCGTCGCAGGCGAATGTAACGTTCAAGGGCAATCTCGTTGTTCGGGACACATGATGGTGAACGCAATACATGGCGCGGCGAGTAATATGCACTCGATATTGTGAGAGTTTGATTGCACGCGCGTTGTTGTCTTGCGTTGATGCAAACTGATCGAAGCTTGTGCATCACGATGACGTTTGGCGGCACGTCATCCACAACTTGTGCGTTCTGCCGCGGAATCGTCGAGAGAACTCATTGGAATTGCACGCGGCGGTTGTTCCCGTCGTGCTTGCAGAATAGACTCTTCGATCGCTTGCACAGCGCTTGCCAGCTCGTGCACACCGCGAACGGCGAATTCGCTCACGACGAAAATGGGTGAGCCGGTGTGCACGCGCATGCGCTGGAAGCGTAGCGACATGCGCAATCTCTTGTCGAAAACCACGGGCAGGGCGGACGGCAGGCGCCTCACCCTCTCCACCCGTCAGTCGCCCTTGAGCATGTCCCGAAGCTCGCGGAACGGATCGGCGCTCGGCGGGGCCGATGCGCCCTGTCGCATCGCGTTGTAGATTCGCGGAACCATCTCGACCGCCTGGTCGAGGCCCGAATCACGTCCCGGCTGATAGCCGCCCATCAGGCGAAGGTCGCGCGTGTCCTCGTATTTCGCGATCATGGCGCGCAGCTTGCTCACCAATTCGCGCTCCTCGGGGTCCCAGACGTTGTGGGCGAGGCGGGAGACCGAGGCCAGAACATCGACGGCCGGATAGCGCGCCTGGTCGGCGATGTGCCTTGAGAGCACGATGTGCCCATCGAGCGTGCCGCGGATGGTGTCGGCGATCGGCTCGTTGTGATCGTCGCCGTCGACCAGCACGGAGAAGATCCCGGTGATGGTGCCGGATCCCTCCTCGCCCGGACCGGCGCGCTCGAGCAGGCGCGGCAGATCGGTGAAGACCGTCGGCGCGTAGCCGCGCGCCACCGCGGGCTCGCCGGCGGAGAGCGCGACCTCGCGGGCGGCGTGGGCAAAACGGGTGATCGAATCCACCATCAGCAGGACCGATTCGCCGCGGTCGCGGAAATATTCGGCGACCGCCATCGCCGTCTTCGGCGCCAGTCGCCGCATCATCGGGCTTTCGTCGCCCGTCGAGACGATTGTGACAGCGCGATGACGGTCGTTGCCCAGCACGTCCTCGATGAACTCGCGCACCTCGCGGCCGCGCTCGCCGACCAGGGCCAGCACGACGGTGTCGAAGCCCTGGCTGCGGGCGAGCATCGCGAGCAGCGTCGATTTGCCGACGCCCGATCCGGCAAAGATGCCGACGCGCTGGCCGGCGCAGACCGGCGCGAACAGGTCGATGACGCGTACGCCGGTGCGCAGCGGCTTGTGCACGCGCGCACGCTTCATGGCCGACGGCGCCTCCGCCTCCGCCGAGACCGCCTGCGACCCTTGCGTGAGCGGCCCCTGTCCGTCCAGCGGCGCGCCGAGGGCGTTGATGACGCGGCCCTTCCAGCTCGGATCGGGCGCGAAGGACAGCGGCGGCATCCGGTAGGCCGCCGAGCCGAGCCCGCCGCCAAATTGCCGGTCGAACGGCTTGGCGATGATGCCGTCGCTGTCGATCCGCACCACCTCGCCGATCTGGCGCTTACCGCCGCAATCGACGCCGATGAGCTCGCCGAGCCTGACGAAGCGCGACAGGCCGCAGACGCGGAAATGCGTCGGCGCGATCTCGGAGATCGCGCCACTGACGCTTGCCAGGGGAGTGCTCTGCTGAAGCTCCAGCAGCGCCCACTCGAGTTGCCGAAGAGCGTTCAAGGAAACCGTCCAACCTCATCCTGCGCGCTTGGCGCGCAATCTACTTGCCGGGTTCGCCGAGGGTCCGGATCGCGTTCTGCAGCGAGCTCTCGGTGCCCTCGATCATCGAGTTGGTGCCATCGAAAGCGCGCGATGCCGAGATCAGCCGCGTCAGTTCGAGCATCGGATTGGCGCCGGAGCCTTCGACATAGCCCTGCTTGAAGCCGTCCCGGGAGAAGTCCGCGATGGCGGTCGCAGGCCGGTCGGGCGTCACGCCTGAATTGCCGTAGCGTTCGAGATTGGCGTCGGCCGGAATGCTGAACAGGCCGATGGTGCCGATCTCGTTGTTGTCCTGGATGATCGCGCCGCTGCGCGCGATCGAGATCGGTCCGCCGTTCGGGTCGAGCGTGATCTGCGCGCCGCCGGAATCGACGATCGGAAAGCCGCTCACGGTCTGAAGATCGCCGTTTGGGGCGATCTGGAGCCGGCCGTCGCGCGTGTAGACGGTGCCGTTCGGACCGGCGAAGGCGATCCAGCCCTGGCCGACCACGGCGACGTCCAGCGGGTTGCCGCTCTCGGTGATGTTGCCCATCTCGCGCGAGATGATGTTGTCGCCGGGCGAGGAGAACGCCACCGGCGTCGGACCGGCCTTGGACAGCACGGTCTCGAACTTCACCACGTCGGTGCGGAACGCGGCCGTGTTGACGTTGGCGACGTTGTTGGCGATCGTCTGGAGGCGCTTTTCGAGGGCGACCTGCGCCGACAATCCCACATAGAGAGCCGATTGCATGACTTACCTGTTGAACTTGATGTTCTGAAGCGTCGTGAGCACGTTGGTATCCATGCTGACCGACGTCGCGGCGCCGGCGATCAGGACCAGCGCGGGATTGGTCGAGCTGTCGTTCCGGGCCTGGGTCGCATCCCACATCGCCGCAAAGCGCTGCACGAACTTGGTCACCTTGGCCGGATCCTGGAAGTCGGTGAGCTTGACCTTGTCCGCGATCATCTTGGCCTGGGCGTCGATGTTGGCTGCGCTGATCGTCGACGGCAGGCCGAGCGCGGTCTGCACCACCTGCGTCAGCGCCTTGTCGGCCAGGATCTGGTAGGCGGTCGTGATCGTGGAAGCCTTGCGAGTGAAATACAGCGCCAAACGCAGGCCTTCGTTCTGATCGCCGGCCTTCTCCTCCATCGTCTGCGTGACGTACTGGGTCGCGGTGCCGGTCGTGGCCGCGGCGGTCTGGGTCGCCTTGTCGCCGAGTGCGGCGAAATTGAAGGCGGTCGCGAATTGCCGGTAGCGGGTGTCGGTCAGCTTGTTGGCGAAGGCGTCCTTGCTCGTGACCCCCTCGGTCAGCACCTTGCGCATGAAGGCCTTGGCGTAGGTCATGTCGCTGAGGCCATAGGCCTTCATCGCATAGGAATAGAGACGATAGTCCTTCAGGAAATCGTCGATGGTCTTCACTTTGCCGATATGGCCGAGGAAATAGTCGGTGTCGCGGCTGACGTCCGGCTGCTTCGCGACCTGCGTCAGCGACTTGCCCATGTCCTTGGTCAGCCTGGTGTAGTCCGCGATGGTGGATAGCATGACACGCGCCCCTCTGGCCGCAGGTCGCGACCCCGCTTCAAGCTGCCGCCAATTGCTTGCGCGGGGCTGGCGACCTCGAAGCCAGCTTCGCGCAAGCGTCGCCGACTAGGTATTCCAGGTGGGATCGGCGATGGAGCGGCGCGTTGGGCAGTTTCGTGGGGATTTTCATCACGGTAGCGGCGCTGCTCGGCGGCTTTGCCGCCATGGGCGGGCACCTGGCCGTGCTCATGCAGCCGTGGGAGTTCGTGATCATCATGGGAACCGCGGTCGGGACCTTCATCGTGGCCAATCCATGGAAGACGGTGGTGGACACGGGCGTCGCCTGTATGCAGGCCATCACCGGCGCGGTGCCCGGCCAGCGCTACTACCTTGACTTGCTCGGCGCGCTCCACGCTCTGATGCGCGAGCTGCGGGGCAAGGGGCGCAACGAAGTCGAGGCGCATATCGACGACCCCTCGAACTCCGAGATCTTCAAGGCGTTCCCCAGCGTGCTCGGAGATCCCTCGCTGCTCCAGTTCATCTGCGACTATGTCCGCCTGATCATCATGGGCAATGCGCGCACGCACGAGATCGAGGCGCTGATGGACGAGGAGATCCATACCATCGTGAAAGGCAAGCTGGCGCCCTATCATGCGCTGGTGACGGTGTCCGAGGCGCTGCCGGCGCTCGGCATCGTCGCCGCCGTGCTTGGCGTCATCAAGGCGATGGGCGCGCTCGACCAGTCGCCGAAGCTATTGGGCGGCTTTATCGGTGCAGCCCTGGTAGGCACCTTCGCAGGCATCTTCCTGTCCTATGGCGTGCTTTCGCCCTTCGCGATCAAGATCAAGATGACGCGCGAGAAGAAGTGTCGGCCCTACATCATCGTCAAGCAGACGCTGCTGGCATTCATGAACGGTGCCATGCCGCAGATCGCCGTCGAGCACGGCCGCAAGATGATCTCCAGCAGCGAGCGTCCCTCGATCGACGTCGTCGAAAACGAGACGATCGCAGGTCCCAAGCCCATCGCTGCCGACGCTGAACCCAAGGCGGCGCGCGCATGATGATGGAAGACGCAGAAGTCGACCAGCGCAAGCAGCTGCCGAACTACCTGCTGGACGCTGCCGGCATATCGATCGAGCGTATGCCGATGCTCAATGTGATCTTCGATCGCATGGCGGCATCGTGCACCGACAGCCTGCAGCCGATGGCCGGAACGCCCTGCTATTTCTCGGTCAACGGCATCACCAACGATCCGCTCGGCGACATCATCAAGGACTACGAAGGCAACGCGGTCGCGGCCGTGCTCTATGCCGAGCAGTGGGATTCGCGCGTCATTATCATGCTCGACCGCGACTTCGTATTCACGATGGTCGAGGCGATGTTCGGCTCTGACGGAGCGGAACCGCCGCTTGACGTCGAACGGACGTTCTCGAACATTGAGATACGGCTGGTCCAGGCGCTGTTCGAGCGGTTCGCCAAGGCGCTGCAAGGCGCCTTCGCCGGAACGTCCAACGTCACCTTCCGCGTCGAGCGTGTCGAGACCGCGATGGCGTCGCTGGCGATCGGACGCGCCAGCAACATGTCGATCTGCGCGAACATGATGGTGCAGGCACTCTACCGCGGCGGTCAGATGTTCCTGATCATTCCGCACTCCGCGCTCAACCCGCTGCGTCAGAAGCTCGCTCACGTGGTCGTCAGCGACGGTCGCGCCGCCGACCCACGCTGGCGCGAACAGATGGAAAGCGAGGTGCAGCGGACCGAGGTGACCCTCAGCGCCGTCCTCGACGAGAAGATGGTGACGCTCGGCGACGTCGTGAAGTTCGAGGTCGGGCAGGTGCTCGAGCTCGAGGCCACGCCGCGCACGCTGGCCCGTCTCGAAAGCAACAATCAGGTGTTGTTCTGGTGTCAGATCGGCCAGCTCGACGGCTATTACGCCATGCAGGTGGCAGATCCCGTCGATCAGAAGCGGGAGTTCGTCGATGATATCCTATCTCGTTGATATCGTGCTGCTGGTTGCGCTCGCCTTCACCAGCCTGCGGGTGACCAGGATGCATCGCGAGCTGGCGCGGCTGCGCAGCTATCAGGGCGAATTCTCAACCATCATGCACGAGACCGCGGGTGCCTTCGACACGGTCATCACCGCGGCGCACGATTCCACGGCGAATCTCGGACGCCTCGCCAACGTGCTGAGCACGAAGATCGACCAGGCTCACGAGGCGATCGCAGCGCTCGATGCGCGCAGCGGGCTCGCACCCGCGGCGACGGCCGCGACCGCCGAGCTGAACAAGCACTGAATGCCGGCACCGGCAGAGCAATACGGCCGGAACGCCACGGCGCTCCGGCAGCGGAAGTACCAAGAGGCGATACCATATGGCGCAATCATTCGACTACGAGTCTGCACCTGCATCGGCTGAGACCGAGACGTCACCGCTGGAACGCCTGGCCGAGATCGCCCAGCGCACGGCCGAGGAGACCGGCAAGTTCGCCAATGTCGACGCCATCTTGCGCATTCCCGTCACCATGCAGGTGGTGCTGGGATCGGCGACCATTCCGGTGGCGAACCTGATGAAGCTCGGACGCGGCGCGGTGGTTCCGCTCGATCACCGGGTCGGGGAGCCCGTCGACGTCGTCGTCAACGGCCGCATCGTCGCCCGCGGCGAGGTGGTCGTCGTCGAAGAGGACAATTCCCGCTTCGGCGTCTCACTCACGGAGATCGTCGGACCGCTGGGGCAGGGTGATACCTGACCATGGCGGCACCGGTCGGCATCGCTCCCGTCAAGCAGCGAGGCGTTACCACGCTGGGCGGCACGGAAAAGGTCGCCGCGCTCCTGCTGGCCATGGGCCGGCAGGCGGCGGCGAGCGTGCTTCAGCAGTTCGAGCCGCAGGAGATCCGCATCGTCACCAAGGCGGCGGCGGAGCTGCGGCCGATCACCGCGCAGGAGCTCGAGGGGATCGTCGAGGAGTTCGCCCAGCAGTTCTCGATGGGCGCGAACATTCTCGGCACCCTCGGTGGCCTGGAAGCGGTGCTCGGCGACGTGCTTCCGGCCGATCAGGTTTCGGCGATCATGACGGACCTACTCGGCAATTCGAGCCGCTCTGTGTGGGACCGCGTCTCGTCGGTGTCGGAAAATTCGCTGGCCACCTACCTGTCCAAGGAGCATCCGCAGACCGCGGCGCTCATCCTGTCCAAAGTCAAGCCGTCCTGCGCCGCCAAGGTCATGAGCCAGCTGCCGTCGAGTCTGCGCAACGAGTTGATGCGGCGCGTGCTCAGCCTCAAGCCGATCGTTGATGACGCGATGAAGGTCCTCGAGAAGACGCTGCACGAAGATCTGACGCTGAATTTCGCCCGCAACCTCGGCGCCGACACCTACGCCCGCGTCGCCGACATCATCAACAAGATGGAGCGCGGCCACATCGAGGACATCCTGAAGAGCCTGTCGGAGAAGCGTCCGAAGTCGGCCGAGGTGCTAAAGGAGCTGTTGTTCACCTTCGACGACGTCATCAACCTGGCGCCGAAGGCGCGCACCATGATCTTCGACCAGGTTCCGACCGACCGCATCGTGGTCGCACTGAAGGGCACCGACAAGCATTTCCGCGAGGTGATCCTGTCCGCGGTCGCCTCGCGCGTCCGCCGCGTCGTCGAGGCCGAGCTCGCGATCGGCGAGCCGTCGAACCAGCGCGACGTGCTCGAGGCGCGCCGTGTGATCACCGACCTTGCACTCGACCTCGCGGAGAAGGGCGAAATCGAGCTCAACCCCGAGCAGGAGGATGGGCTGGTCTTCCGCTGACCGCTGAACGGGCATGGCAGAAACATCCGATCAGGAGAGCAAGACAGAAGAGCCGACCGAGAAGAAAGTCCGCGATGCGCTCGAACAGGGCAAGATTCCGGTCTCTCGGGAGGCCTCCATTTTCGCCTCGATGGCCGCGCTGATGGTGATCCAGGCATTCCTGATCGGCCAGGGCGTGCAGCAATTGACGCCGACGCTGAAGAGCCTGCTCGACGATCCCGAGGGCTTCCCGCTCTCGACCGGTGCGGACGCGCAGAACCTGCTCACCGTGGTCGGCCTGCAGGCGCTGCGGTTCCTGGTGCCCTTGGTGGTCATCCTGGTGGTGTTCGGGCTCGCGGCCTCGCTGCTGCAGAACGCGCCGCGCCTGGTGCTCGAGCGGATCAAGCCTGACATGTCGCGAATCTCTCCCGTCAGCGGCTGGAAGCGGTTGTTCGGGACGCAGGGCCTGATCGAGTTCGCCAAGTCGTTGTTCAAGCTCGCCGCGGTGACCGCCGTGGTCGCCTTCGTGCTGCGCGCGTCCGAAGCGAGGGCGTTCGAGGCCATGTACACCGACCCGGTCGCGCTGCCGGAGATGATCCTCAACATCGCGATGCGCATCGTCTCGGCGATCTGCATCGCCACCATCGTGCTGGTGGCGATCGATCTCGCCTGGGCGCGCTTCCACTGGCGGCGCGAGCTGCGCATGACCAAGCAGGAGATCAAGGACGAGCACAAGCAGGCGGAAGGCGATCCCCTGATCAAGGCGCGCCTGCGCTCGCTGGCGCGCGACCGTTCGCGCCAGCGCATGATCGCCTCGGCCTCGCGCGCGACGCTGGTGATTGCCAATCCGACGCACTTCGCGATCGCGCTGCGCTACAAGCGCGAGGAAAACGCCGCGCCGCTGGTCGTGGCCAAGGGCATGGACGTGATCGCGCTGAAGATCCGCGAGATTGCCGAGCAGAACCGAATCCCAGTCATCGAAAACAAGGCGCTGGCGCGCGCGCTCTACGAGGCAGTCCAGGTCGATCAGGTGATTCCGGCGGAATTCTTCCGACCCGTTGCCGAGATCATCTACTTCCTCCAATCCAAGCAGGCGCCGCGGCCCGAGAACGTTCGATAGATTTCCGAGGATGGTGCTTCGCGCAACAGCTTGACGAAAGCTTAACGCCCTAGGCTCGTCCCGAATGGATCAGAATGGGGCCGTCGTGGGACCGCTTTTTCTCTTCGAACTCGCATCGTCGCAGGCGCGCTATCTCGAGCTGCGTCAGTCGACCATCGCCACCAACGTCGCCAACGCCAACACGCCGGGCTTTCGGGCGCGCGACGTCGAGCCGTTCAACAAGGTGCTCGATGGCATGCCGGTGAGGCTTGCGACGACGTCGCCTTCGCACATGCAATTGGCCGCAGCCGAGACCGACACGCGGGCGACCGCGAAGAAGGACAGCTGGGAAGTGGTTCACTCCGGCAACTCCGTCAGCCTCGAGCAGGAAATGATCAAGGGCAGCGACGTCAATCGCGACTATTCGATGAACGCGGCGATCGTGCGGTCGTTTCACCGCATGGTGCTGTCGAGTGCAAAGGCCTGAGGTGAATTGACATGCTGGACTCATTGAGCGCCTCGCTGACGGTCGCAAGCTCCGGGCTCGAAGCGCAGTCGACGCGCATGCGCATCGTCTCGGAGAATCTCGCGAACGCCACCTCGACGGGGCGCGCCGCCGGCGCCGATCCGTATCAGCGCAAGACCATCACCTTCGATGCGGCGATGGATCGCGCCTCGGGCGCGCAGCTCGCGAAGGTCAAGGAGATCGGGGTCGACACCACGCCTTACCGGGTGGAATACGATCCGGGGCATCCCGCCGCCGACAAGGCGGGCTACGTCAAGCTGCCGAACGTGAACATGATGATCGAGATGGCCGACATGCGGGAGGTCAACCGCTCCTATGAGGCCAATCTCCAGGTCGTGAAGCAGGTGAGGTCCATGCTCGGCATGACCATCGATCTCTTGAGGAGCTGACCATGCTTGAGGCGATTTCATCCACCGCGATTTCCGCAGGGCAAGCCGCGGGCCGTGCGACCGAGACGCAGGCCGTCTCGCCGGCGGCGACCACCGCGATCCAGACCAGTGACGACGTCGGCTTCGAATCGGTGATGAAGCAGGTGACGTCGGATGCGATCGGGACGCTGAAGGCGGGCGAGGCGGCATCGATCTCGGCAATGCAGGGCAAGGAATCGACGCGCCGCGTCGTGGAGGCGCTGATGTCGGCCGAGCAGGCCCTGCAGACGGCGGTCGCGGTTCGCGACAAGGTCGTCCAGGCCTACCAGGAAGTCGTTCGGATGTCGATTTGATCTGAAGGAGTGGGACCAGTGAAATCGCTCGCCATTGCGGCCACGGGCATGAACGCCCAGCAGACCAACATCGAAGTCATCGCGAACAACATCGCCAACATCAACTCGACCTCCTACAAGCGGGCGCGCGCGGAGTTCACCGATCTGTTCTACCAGATGGACCGCATGCAGGGCGTCGCGAACACCAACGGCTCCTCGCCGATTCCGGAAGGTGCCAATCTCGGCCTCGGCGTCAAGTCGGCGGCGATCCGCAAGCTGCACATCCAGGGCGCGCTGACGCAGACCGGCAATCCCTATGATCTCGCGATCAACGGACGTGGCTGGTTTCAGGTGCTCGGCCCCAACAACGAGGTGCAATACACCCGTGCGGGCTCGTTCAACGTCAACGCCAACGCTCAGCTGGTCACGATCGACGGTTACCTGCTGGATCCCGCGATCACCATCCCGCAGGGGACGGTCGAGGTCACGGTCAACCAGACCGGCCAGGTGTTTGCCAAACTCGACACGGAAGTGAATCCGCGGCAGATCGGCCAGCTCAACCTCGCCAACTTCGCTAACGAAGCGGGTCTCGAGCCGCTGGGCAGCAATCTCTACAAGGAGACCACGGCGTCCGGCACGCCGGTCGTCGGTCTGCCGGGCGATGCCGGCTATGGCAAGATCAACCAGAAATGGCTCGAAGCCTCGAACGTCGACCCGGTCAAGGAAATCACCGAGTTGATCTCGGCACAGCGTGCCTACGAAATGAATGCCAAGGTCATCCAGGCCTCGGATGAAATGGCCCAGACGGTCTCGAAGGGCATGCGCTAGTTCCGGTGTCTCGATGTTGAACAGGGTGGGCCTGATCGTGCGCGGGTTGGCCGCCGTGCTGCTGGTTCTCGTAACGGCGCGGGTCGCCGCGGCCGAGGAGAAGCGGCTTCCCGTGCCGGCCGTCTCGATCCGCGCCGGCGAGCTGATCCGCGAGGAGATGATCACCGAGCGCGCCTTCGCGCCGGGCCTGCTCGGCGTCGCCATGTTCATCGAGGCGCGTCAGATCCTGGTCGGCCGCATGGCGCGGCGCGCGCTGTTGCCGGGCCAGCCCATTCCGACGAACGCGGTGGAGGACCCCTGGACCGTCGCGCGCGGCGCCATGGTCAAGGTCGTGGTCGAGGACAGCGGCCTCTCCATCGTCACTTACGGCTCGGCCATGCAGTCGGGTGCGGCCGGCGCGCTGATCCCCGTGCGCAATACGGACACCGGCGTGATCATCAGGGGCGTCGTCCAGCCGGACGGCAGCGTCAAGGTCATGGACGGGTCATGACCAGGCTCCTGCTTGCGCTCATGCTGCTGGTGTCGGCCGCCGGCGCCCAGGCCGCCGTCCGCATCAAGGACATCGCGGACATCAAGGGTTTGCGTGAGAACCAGATCGTCGGCTACGGCCTCGTCATCGGCCTCAACGGTACCGGCGATACGCTGCGCAACGCTCCGTTCACCGAACAGTCCCTGCAGTCGATGCTCGAGAACATGGGCATCAACGTCAGGAACGAGACCACGAGCACCAACAATCCCCCGCGTCCGACCACGCTGCGCACGCGCAACGTCGCAGCGGTGATGGTGACGGCGGACCTGCCGCCTTCGATCGGGCCCGGCGAGCGCATGGACGTCACCGTGTCCTCGCTCGGCGATGCGACGTCGCTGCTCGGCGGCACATTGGTGATGACGTCGCTGCGCGCGGCGGACGGCGCCGTCTATGCGGTGGCACAGGGCGCGATCACGGTTGCCGGCTACAGCGTCGGAGGCCAGGCGCAGAACGTCAGCCAGGGCACGCCGACGGCCGGGCGCATCCCGAACGGTGCGCTGGTCGAACGCGAGGTGCAGGGAAGTCTCCACGAGATGGAGTTCCTGGTGCTACAGCTGAAGAACCCGGACTTCGTCACCGCAACGCGCATCCTCGACGCTGTCAACCGCTACGCCGGCGGTCGCTACCGCGCGCAGATCGCCTTCGAGCGCGACTACCGCACCATCGTGCTGTCGAAGCCGCGTCATGTCGGCCCTGTTCGCTTCCTCGCCGAGATTGGCGAATTGGTGGTCGAGCCGGATACGCCGGCGCGGGTCGTGATCAACGAGCGCACCGGCACGGTCGTGATCGGGCGCGACGTGCGGATATCGACCGTTGCCGTGACCCACGGCAATCTGACGGTTCGCGTCACGGAGATGCCGGTGGTGTCGCAGCCGGCGCCGTTCTCGCGAGGACAGACGGTGGTCGTCCCGCAGACGGTGGTCGAAGCCAACGAGGCCGGATCGCAGGTGGCGATCCTGAGCGGGGTCGATCTCCAGCGCCTGGTGCGTGGCCTGAACCAGATCGGCCTGAAGCCGTCGGGGATCATCGCGATCCTGCAGGCGATCAAGACGGCAGGCGCGCTCCAGGCCGACGTTATCGTGCAATGATGCGCAAGCGTCGTGCAAGCTTGGTCGCTCAATGCTCAGGTCTGAAGCGAGAATCGCACGCGGCCCGATGCTGAAGCTGGATCACAAAGGCAAACTCCTCCTGCTGGCCGCGGCAGCAATGCTCGCGAGCGCCTCGCCCGCGCTCGCCTTGGACGAGGCCAAGCCGTCGAAACCGCTCAACCTGCTCTCCTTCGCCCGCGCCCGCGCTGGCGGACCGCAGAAGCCGCAGCCGTCGGCCACCGCGACACCTGTCGACAATGCGTCGGTCCGGGCCACGGCATGGGCGGCCGAAGATTCGGGCCCCGCGGTCACCGGTGCGGTGCCGGAGACACCGGCGCCTGCCCGTCCGGCCAAGCCTGGCAGCGTCACGGCGCCGCCGAAGCCTGCACCGCCGCAGGCTGCGCCGCCCCCGGACAACGAAATCGCGCTGTTCTGCAGCAACGTCGCCGATCCCGCCGTCGATGCCAGGCTGGCCTGGCAGCTCAAGGAGCTCGAGAAGGCCGAGAGCCTGCTGCGCGAGCGCATCGCCGAGGTCGAGGCCAAGCGCGCCGAATACGAGAAGTGGATGGCGCTGCGCGACGACTTCCTGAAGAAGGCCGAAGCGAGCGTCGTCGAGATCTATTCGCGCATGAAGCCCGAAGCTGCGGCGACGCAGATCGCCGGCATGGCTGACGAGACCGCCGCCGCTGTGCTCGCCAAGCTCAGCCCGCGCAGCTCGAGCGCGATCTTCAACGAGATGGACACGGCACGCGCGGCGCACCTCGCAGACCTGCTCGGCGGCATGCGTCGCGTGGACGACGGAAAGAGCAAATAGATGACCAAGCCGATCCTCATCCTCTCGCTGCTCGCGGCCTCCGTGCTCGTGGCCGGGTGCTACCATGATCCGGCCGAAGTCCTGACCGGTCCGCAGATGTCGCCTGTCGGCAGCGGCCTGCGGATGCAGGCCGATCCGATCCCGGTGACGCCGCGCATGCGCACGCCCGTCAGCTATCGCTCGACCTGGGACGACGGCACCGATCTCTACCGCGATCCGCGCGCCCGCCGCACCGGCGACGTCGTGACGGTGATCATCTCGATGCAGGACAAGGCCAAGCTCGACAACAAGACCGGCCGCTCGCGCGATTCGCAGGTCAAGTTCGGTCTCGACTGGCTGATGGACATCGCCGGATGGAACGACACGGGTTCGGCCAACGCCAATCTCAGCACCAATACCCAGATCAAGGGCAACGGCCAGATCGACCGCACCGAGGACATCAGGCTCTCGATAGCGGCCGTCGTCACCGACGTGCTGCCCAACGGCAACATGATGATCAGCGGCTCGCAGGAATTTCGAGTCAACACGGAGATGCGCGTGCTCAAGGTCGGCGGCATCGTGCGTCCGCGTGACATCTCCCGGGCCAACACCATCTCCTACGACAAGATCGCCGAGGCGCGCGTGTCCTACGGCGGGCGCGGAAATCTGTCGGACGTGCAGCAGCCTGGATGGGGACACCGGATCTATGACGCCGTGGCACCATTCTGAGGCCCGAGCCGGCCGGATCGCGCCGCGATGGCGGGCGACGCCATGCGCCTGATCGCCGCCATCGTCGTGCTGACCCTGATCGCAATCGGCGCGGGCGCGATTGCCGGTTTGCATCTGATCGCGACCGCCGAACGCGTTGCCGACGCCAAGAAGAGCGCCACATCGCCGCCGATGGCGTCGAGCTACGCCGGCAGCGCGCGGCTCAGGAAATTGTCTCCGATCGTGACCAATCTCGCCGCGCCGGCGAACAATTGGGCGCGCATAGAAGCCTCGATGGTGACCGACAGCATGAGCGACGAGGATGCCGGCATTCTGGCCGCCCACATCAGCGAGGACATCGTGACCTATCTGCGGTCGGCGACGGTCGCGCAGTTCGAAGGATCGCGTGGGCTCCAGCATCTGCGCGACGATCTGACCGAGCGCGCCAATATCCGCTCGTCAGGCAAGGTCCGCGAATTGATCATCGAGACGCTGGTGATACAGTGAGGGTGAAAGTCCTGCTGCTCGCGCTGGTTCTGGTCGTGCTGCCCGAAGCGGCGCTGGCCCAGATTCCGGATCTGAATTCCCTGCTGCCGCCCGGAAACGGCTCGACCAGCGGCCGGATCATCCAACTGATGGCGCTGATCACGGTGCTGTCGGTGGCGCCGGGGCTGCTGATCATGGTGACGAGCTTCACGCGATTTGCGGTGGCGTTGTCGTTCCTGCGCGCAGGTCTCGGCCTCCAGACCACGCCTGCCAACCTGGTGCTGATCAGTCTCGCGCTGTTCATGACCTTCTATGTCATGGCGCCGACCTTCGACCGGGCCTGGGAAACCGGCGTCCAGCCGCTGATGAAGAACGAGATCTCGGAAGAGGAAGCCTATCTGAAGATCACCGATCCGTTCCGCGAGTTCATGCTGGCCCATGTCCGCGACAAGGATCTCCAGACCTTCGAAGCGCTCGCCGCCGAAAGCTTCCGCAGGAAGTTCGACGACAAGCGGGTCGATCTGCGCGTCATCATTCCGGCCTTCATGATCTCCGAGCTCCGGCGCTCGTTCGAGATCGGATTCCTCATCATCCTGCCGTTCCTGGTGATCGACATGATCGTGGCGACGCTGACCATGTCGATGGGCATGATGATGATGCCGCCGACGATCCTCGCGCTGCCGTTCAAGATGCTGTTCTTCGTGCTGATCGACGGCTGGAATCTGCTGGCCTCCGGGCTGGTCCGCTCGTTCTCGTGAGCGCCGCGAGCGCCCGCCGGCCGATTATGGTTAAACGAAACGCGCTGGATATGGTTAGCGGCGCGTAATTTTAACCATATGATTTTGCTGCGGAATTCAAGCTCGTCTTAATGCGGAAGCAAGATTCGGCGTGCTAGCAACACGATACGGCGGGTTGGACCCACACAGATCGGTCCAAAGGCATGATGCCGCCCTTCCGTACCGGTGCAAGCCCGGTATGTCCCCTCGTGAAAATGTAAACGCGTACATAAAGGGACATTCGCAATGTCAAGCCTGCTTACGAACTCGACTGCCATGACCGCACTCCAGACCCTGCGGTCTGTGGGTTCGCAACTCTCCACCACGCAGAACCGGATCTCGACCGGCCAGCGCGTGTCCACCGCGTCGGACAACGCCGCCTATTGGTCGATCGCAACGTCGATGCGCTCCGACAACGCTGCGCTCTCGGCGGTGTCCGACTCGCTCGGCCTGTCGGCCGCGACCGTCGACACCGAATATACCGCTCTGACCTCGGTGATCGGCGACAAGGACTCGGGTCTGACCAAGCTCCAGGCGCTGCTGGTCCAGTCCAAGACCGCAGGTATCGATCGCACCAAGATCCAGGCGGACATCACCCAGATCCAGCAGGACATGAAGCTGAAGGCCAACTCGGCGACTTTCAACGGCATCAACTGGCTGAGCACCACGACGGGTACCACCCCGACGAGCTTCAGCCTCGTGTCATCCTACTCTCGCGTCGGCGGCACGCCCACCATCGGCTCGATCACGGTGACGACCGCCAACTACACGCTCTACTCGACCACGCAGACCGGCATTCTGGATACCGTGGCCGGCAGTGCGTCGGTCGACACGATCAACATCGCCGCGCTGACCGACTCGGCGGCCGACCAGACCACGCTCGATGGCTACATCGCGCAGGTCACGACTGCGATCAACTCGGTGGCCTCGGCCGCCGCCAATCTCGGTGCCGTCAAGAACCGTATCTCGACCAACACGAACTTCGTGAAGTCGCTGATGGACTCGGTTGACCGCGGTGTCGGTCAGCTCGTCGACGCCGACATGAACGCGGAATCCACCCGCCTGGCCGCCCTTCAGGTCCAGCAGCAGCTCGGCGTGCAGGCGCTCTCGATCGCCAACAACAGCAGCCAGAGCATCCTGTCGCTGTTCCGCTAAGGCGGAAGTCATCGGAGGAGGGCCGCGCTTCTCGCGAAGCGCGGCCCTTTCGTTTGGGCATGGCCACGCGCGCCCAAGTCCGGCCGACTGTTGCGGCCGGAACACAGGGCCACAAGCCCCGCACAAGCTTCGCTCGCTAACCTCGCCGCTACGACAGATTGGGCCTTGAACCCGCGTTTGCGGCACGCCCAAAGGCATGACGCCGCCCTGTCGTACCGGTGCAAGCCCGGTATGTCCCCAACTCAAGTCAATCTTCAAAGGGACATCAAAATGGGTTCTAGTCTTCTCACCAACTCCTCGGCCATGACCGCGTTGCAGACCCTGCGGTCTGTCAGCACGCAACTCGCCACCACGCAGAACCGGATTTCCACCGGTCAGCGCGTGTCCACCGCCTCGGACAACGCCGCCTATTGGTCGATTGCGACCTCGATGCGCTCCGACAACGCCGCGCTGTCCGCTGTCTCCGACTCGCTCGGCCTGTCGGCTGCCACCGTGGACACCGAATATACCGCTCTGACCTCGGTGATCGGCGACAAGGAATCCGGTCTGACCAAGCTCCAGGCGCTGCTGGTCGAAGCCAAGACCGCGGGTATCGACCGCACCAAGATCCAGGCGGACATCACCCAGATCCAGCAGGACATGAAGCTGAAGGCCAACTCGGCGACCTTCAACGGCATCAACTGGCTGAGCACGACGACGGGTACCACCCCGACGAGCTTCAACCTCGTGTCGTCCTACTCCCGCGTCGGCGGTACGCCCACCATCGGCTCGATCACGGTGACAACCGCCAATTACACGCTCTACTCGACGACGCAGACCGGCATTCTGGATACCGTGGCCGGCAGCGCCTCGGTCGACACGATCAACATCTCCGCGCTGACCGACTCGGCCGCCGACCAGACCACGCTCGATGCCTACATCGCGCAGGTCACCGCCGCCATCAACTCGGTGGCCTCGGCCGCCGCCGATCTCGGCGCGGTCAAGAACCGCATCTCGACCAACACGGAATTCGTCAAGACCCTGATGGACTCCGTGGATCGCGGCGTCGGCCAGCTCGTCGACGCCGACATGAACGCGGAATCGACCCGCCTTCAGGCCCTGCAGACGCAGCAGCAGCTCGGCGTTCAGGCGCTGTCGATCGCCAACCAGAACAGCCAGAGCATCCTGTCGCTGTTCCGCGGCTAAGCGGCGCTCTCGAAAACGACCGTGCTCCCTCAGGGAGCACGGTCCCCGCCATGATGGTGGGCGCCGACACGCGATATGCCGGCAATCGAACCTTCGTCATACGTCTTGCGACATGCCGCGGCCGGTCGGGCTGCCGTGCGCCCGGCGCTCGCTCGCGGCTGCCAAACCGATTGCGTCGCCCCGTCTTGCATAATTGCAACGCCTCGCCAGCGAACCCACACATTCGCGCCTCGCGCAACCTTCAGACAAGGTTGGCAGCTGAGTGTCGTCACCATTCGCATTGGTACGAGGTCATATGCTCAGTCGTGCGCAGGTACAGCAACTGCTCAACAATCTGCTGGAGCTTGGGCCGCGACGCCTGATGGCCTTGGGACTGATCGGTTTTGCGGTTCTCGTCACCGTCGTCGGCGGCGCCTATTATCTCAGCCGCCCCGAGTTCGAAACGCTCTACACCGGCCTCACCCGCGAAGACGTGACGCGCATCGGCGCGGCACTGCGCGAGCAGAACATCACCTTCGACGTCAATTCCGCCGGCGATGCGGTCTCGGTGCGTCCAAGCCAGACCATGCAGGCGCGGATGCTGCTCGCCGAGAAGGGGCTGCCGACCAGCGCCAATTCCGGTTACGAGCTGTTCGACAAGATCGGCTCGCTCGGGCTGACCTCGTTCATGCAGGAGGTCACCAAGCTGCGCGCGCTCGAAGGCGAGATCGCCCGCACCGTCCAGCTGATGAAGGGCGTGAAGGCGGCGCGCGTGCATATCGTGCTGCCGGTGCGCGGCTCGTTCCGCGCCACGCAGCAGCCGCCTTCGGCATCGGTCGTGCTGCGCACCGACGGCGCGATCGAGGCGCGCACGGCACAGTCGATCCGGCATCTCGTCGCCGCCGCCATTCCCGGCATGAGCCGCGACAAGGTGACGGTGCTCGATGCCGACGGCTCGATGCTGCTCGCCGAAGAGGACGAGGCCAGCGCCGCGCCAACCAAGATGGCGAGCCTGCAGAAGACGGTCAGCGGCATGGTGCAGGAGAGCATCCGCAAGGCGCTGACGCCGTATCTGGGCCTCGACAATTTCGAGGTGAGCGTCGCTCCGCAGCTGTCCACCGACAAGCGGCAGATCAACGAGACGGTCTACGATCCCGAGAACCGCGCCGAGCGCTCGGTGCGGGCCGTACGCGAGAAGGAATCCTCGCAGAACGCCGACCGCTCGTCGCCGACCACGGTGCAGCAGAATCTCCCCGACCAGCAGGTGAATGCGGGCGGCGGCAAGAACTCCAGCGAGGACAAGACCCGCCGCGAGGACGTCACCAATTTCGAGGTCTCCTCCAAGACCACGACCACGGTCAGCGACGGCTATTCGGTCAAGAAGCTGTTCATCGCCGTCCTGGTGAATCGCGCTCGGCTGGTCGCCGATCTCGGCGACAAGAGCAACCAGGCCATCATCGACAGCAAGCTCGCCGAGATCAGCCAGCTCGCGGCGACCGCGGGCGGATTGGACAAGGCGCGCGGCGATCAGATCCAGGTGACGGCCGTCGATTTCATCGAGGGCTCGCGTGAGCTGGCGCCGGTGCCGCCGATCAGCTTCGTCGAGATGATCAACAAGCAGCTCGGCAGCGTCATCAACGCGATCACGATCCTGGCCGTGGCTTCGATGCTGGTCTGGTTCGGGCTGCGGCCGGCGGTCAACGGCATCCTGACCCATCGCGCGGAGCAGGAGCAGGCCGAGGCGGCCGAGGCCGCCCAGCTCGAGGCCTCGGCGGCCCTTGCGCTGCCCGACGGCGAGGAGGCCGAGCTCAACCTCGTCGAAGACCTCGAAGGCAAGATGCAGCGAACGCCGCAGAAGCGGCTCGAGCAGATCGTCCGGCTCGATCAGATGCAGGCGGCGGCGATCCTTAAAGACTGGATGCGACGCGAGGAGGCGGCATGAACGCGGCAATCGGAAAACTCCTGACGCAGTTCGATGCGAACGGCCGGGTCAAGTCGTCGCCGCCGCCCCCGCCTCCAAAAATCCAGGACGTGCTGACCAGGCCAAAGGAGGCGAGGCGCGATCCGCAGCCTCAATCGCAGCCGCAGGCCCACACGCAGCTTCAGGCTCAGTCCCCTGCGCCCGCGACGGAAGCGCCGCCGGTCAATCTCCTGGACGATGCCTATCGGCGCGGCCATGCCGCGGGCGTCGCGGAAGGCGACGCCAAATTGGCCGAGGAGCGCGTCCGCAGTGCGATCCGGCTCGGCGAAGAGCGGGCCAAATGGTCCGACCAGCAGGCGGTCGCGATCGTCAGCGGCTTCGAGGCGGCCTGCCGCGAGATCGAGACCAACATCGCAAGCTCCGTGGCGCGGATCCTGCTGCCGTTCCTCGCCGATGCGGTGCGCGACAAGGCGATCGGATCGCTGGTCGAGCAGATCGCGGCGCTGACCGGCAGCTCGTCGGCGCCCGCCTTCAAGGTCACCGGCCCGAGCGAGTTGCTGGACCTCGTGAAGACGCAGCTCGAGGCGTCCAGGCGAACGGGCATCGCATACGTGGCCGCCGAGACGCTCGAGGTGCGCGTCGTGGCCGACCAGACCGTGATCGAGACGCAGATCTCCGCCTGGAGTGAACGCCTCAAGGAAGCGCGCCGGTAGTCCGCCATGGAGGAGGTCAAGCATGAGATCGTGATCGTCCGCCGCCGCAGCGCCTTCGCCGAGGAGGCGCATCACGGCGGCGTCTGGAAGATCGCCTATGCGGACTTCATGACCGCGATGATGGCGTTCTTCCTGGTCATGTGGCTGCTCAACGCGCTCAACCAGGACCAGAAGCAGGTCGTCGCGAGCTATTTCAACCCGATCAAGCTCGCTGAGAACTCACCTGCCCCAAAGGGCCTCAAGGATCTCTCCAACAAAGAGCCGTCGTCGTTCGAAGGCCAGGACGGCAAGCGTCAGCCGGCCGGCACGAACGAGGAAAGGCGCGGCGATTCTCCGACGGCTGAGAAGCCGGCCTCTTTCGAGGAGAAGGTCCTGTTCCGTGACCCCTATGCGACGCTCGCCGAGATCGCCAACAGCGCGAACCAGTCGACGGGCCAGCGGCGCGCCGGCGCTCTGACCTCCGCTGAAGAGGACGGCCTCAAGGGGGGCGATGCCTATCGCGATCCATTCGATCCGGGCTATTGGAAGCTGGCGCCACAGGCGTCCAAGGACGCCGATCGCTTCATCGAGAGCGAGCCGAAGCCGAATGCCTCCGCGCGAGACGGCGCAGCCGGAGCAAATCCGGGCGAGGTGCAGGCGCGCCGGAGCAGGACGGATGATGCCAGCGGCAACGTGGCTCCGGGCCCGGAGAGCTCGTCCGCAAGCCTGTCGCCGCTGATGCCGCCGGGCGCCGCACCGACGCAGTCGCCGCGCGAGGGCAGCGCCCAAGCTGGCGTCCAGGTGAGCACCGCCCCGCAGGCTCGTCCCAACGATGCGGCGAAGGAGCCGGAGGCGCGCGACGCGGCGCAAACACAGCAGCCCACCCTCAAGCAGCTTCAGTCCGCGGTCGCGGAGGCGCTGTCGGACATCAAAGCAGGGGCGGGGCCGGCGGCCGAGGTGCGTCAGGTCGAGGAAGGGCTCCTGGTCAGCCTCACCGACGATGCGAGCTTCGGCATGTTCGCGGTCGGCTCGG
The DNA here is from genome assembly GCF_020193715.1 of Bradyrhizobium sp. IC4060. NCBI lineage: Bacteria > Pseudomonadati > Pseudomonadota > Alphaproteobacteria > Hyphomicrobiales > Nitrobacteraceae > Bradyrhizobium > Bradyrhizobium sp. IC4060. The sequence goes on from NZ_JADYVJ010000002.1 coordinate 401,350, forward strand.
CGGAGCCGCGGCCCGAGCTGATCCGCGTGATCGACAAGATCGGGCCGCTGCTGATGAAGCGCCAGGGCATGATCATCGTCCGCGGGCATACCGACAATCGGCCGTATCGATCGGAAACCTACGACAATTGGAGGCTGTCGACCGCGCGTGCGCAGATGGCCTATTACATGTTGGTCCGTTCCGGCGTCGATGCGCGGCGGATCGAGCATATCGAAGGTTACGCCGATCGGCGGCCGAAGCTCCCGAACGATCCGGCGGCCGCCCAGAACCGCCGGATCGAAATCCTGATCCGGGAGAAGCGACCTTGATCAGGCTGCTGCGCCGCGCCGTCTTGCTGCTGCCGTTCATCGCGGCAAATGCGCTTGCCCAGCCTGCACCCCAGGGCAGCGAACCCTATGAGCTCGTCCGCGCGCTGCAAGCGGTGCAGGACGGCATCGCCAATGGCGACACCGCCGCACATGGCAGTCATATCGCGCTGATCCGGCAAATCGGCGAGAAGTTTCTCGCGGCCGATCCCGCGGTGTGGAGCAATCCGCGGAACGGCCAGGCGGTCGTTATCTACCTGCTCAGCGGCGGTGCGCCGCAAATCGTCCGCAAACTGCCGCGCGACAAGTTGAACGTCGACGAGCGGCTGTTCAACGGTGCGCTCGCCTATGTCGAGGGTCGCCAAGAGGAAGCACGGGAGCTGCTCAAGGAGATCAAGCCGCGGACGATTCCTTCGGGACTGGGCGGACAGGTCGCGCTGGTTCAGGGCGCGCTGTTCGCGCGCGCCGAGGCCTCGCTCGCGATCGAGCGCCTGGACGATGCGCGCCTGCTGTTGCCCGGCACGCTGGTCGAGGAGGCGGCGCTGCGGCGCGAGATCCTGCTGGTGGGGCAGGCGGAGGATTTCGAGAAGTTCGAGTTCCTGACGCTGGCCTATATCCGCCATTACCGCAACTCGATCTATGCGGGCGATTTCTGGCAGCGCTTCTCCGCGGGGCTGACGCAATCGAGCCTGGCACTCGACGAGCGCCGCTTTGCGCGGATCTCAGCCTTGCTCGAGCAGATCGATCGCGCCAGCCGCCTCAAGCTCTATCTCATGATGGCACGCGCCGCGATGGTGCGCGGACGGCTGACCGTGACCCGGCTGGCCGGCGAGCGGGCATTGACCCTCAGCGCGGATACATCGGCGGAACGCGAGCGCGCCCATTTCCTCCGCGGCGCCTCGCGCGTGCTCACCGACGAATATGACGGCGGTCTCGCCGAACTGAAGGCGCTCGACCGGTCGAAGCTGCCCGAACGCGACGTCCCCCTTCTCAATGCCACGGTGCAGCTCGCGCTCGACGTCCGCAAGCCGTTCGCGGGCGGATCCGCCGCGGCGGCGGATAAGCCCCCGGCAACGCCGGCGCGACTCGATCTGGCGTCATCGACCGCGACGCTCGCACGCGCGCAGAAGCAGCTCGGGGAGCTCGAACTCCTGACCAAGGATCGCCGGCCATGACCAAGCTCAGCGGAACCTCCGGACAGCTCTTCAACGGTCTCGCCGAGAGTCTCAACATGCGCGGGTCGCGCGCGGCAAAGGGTGCCGCGACCAAACCACAGGCGAACTCGTCCTTCAACGATCTGCTCCACACCGTCTCGAACCTCGCCAAGCAGGCGCTGAGCGAAGACGGCAGCGAGGCGGCCGCGAAGACCAGAACGCTGCGCACGTGTCCGATCCATCCGGCCGAGCAGGAGCAGCCGAAGGAGGCGGCGCTGCGCGAACGCGTCGCGACCATTGCTGATCCAAAGTCCATGGACGAGACCTCCGACACCAAGTCCGACAAGCTGGCGGAGAAACCACGTCCGGTCGATCATCTCACCGGGACAGATCGCCAGGATCAATCCGGCATCGCTGTGATGGTCGGGCAGGAGATCGCTGCTGTGTCTGCCGTGAAGCCGCAGATGCAAGTGCCCTCCGCAGACAAGGACGCGCCCGCGCGCGATGAGCGGTCAACCTCGGCGAAGCACGAGGCACCGGGCGCGGTGAAGGCGGCGACCGGCGATGCCGGTCCATCCAGTCCTGCCGCGGCCGGCGCGCGCTCGCAGGCGGCGGCTTCGCAAGCGATGGCGGCGTCGCAATCTGCGCTGACGCAAGGTGCGGAAGCCTCGAGCGCAAGGCCGGCATCACCCGGCTTCGAGGCGGTTACGGCCGATGTCGAGCGCGCTGCCAAGGCTTCGGCGCGCGCCGCGCTACCCGAGACGACCAAGGTCACCGTGGTCCAGCAGGAAACCCATCTGCCACCGGCGCAGTTCAACGCCCCGCAGCAGGTTGCCAATGCCGTCGTCGCCGAACTGAAGGAGTCCTCGGCACCGGCTGCGTCCGCGGCACCCAAGCTCGCCGCATCCCAGACCAACGCACCGGATCAGCCGCTCAGGATCCTGACGGTCAATCTCGAACCGCCCGCGCTCGGCAACGTGACGGTGCGCCTGCGTCTCGTCGGCACCGAAGTGTCCGTCCAGCTCGCGGCCGAGCGCAAGGACACGAGCCAGATGCTCGACCAGCAGCGCGACCAGATCCGCGAGCTCATGCAGTCGGCCGGCTACGTCGCCGACGTCGCGCCGGTCCAGCACGGCTCGCTGGACGGATTCCAGAGCGGCTCCGGCCAGTCCCAGCCCCAGCTCTCGGGCCAGCAACAATCCTCGCCGCAGTCGCAAGGCGCGTTCGGCGGTGCCGGCACGTCGTCGGGGCAATCCGACGGCGGCGCGAAACAGGCTCGCCAGGAGCGCCAGTTCAACCAGGAGACGCGTCATGAGCAGGACGTGGCGCCGCATCACCGTCGCGGCCCTGTTTATCTGTAACGCGAGCGCTTCGGAAGCCGCCGCCGAGACTGCGCGCCCCTGCGAGCGCGAGATGACGCGCGCGGCCCGGCAGCATGGGATTCCGCTCGGCATTCTCTATGCGGTGGGCCTCACCGAGACCGGCCGGCGCGGCGCGCTCCATCCTTACGCGCTCGGGGCCGACGGCCAGACCGTGTTCGCCAAGGACATCAACGATGCAATCGCGAATTTCGAGGCGATGCGCAGCAAAGGCATCAAGCTGATCGATCTCGGCTGCATGCAGATCAACCATTATTATCATGGCGACAAGTTCGCTTCGGTCCGGGCGATGTTCGATCCCGCGGGGAACGTCGAATACGCCGCGCGGTTCCTGAAGGAGTTGAAGCAGCGCGAGGGCAGCTGGACCATGGCTGTCGCGCGCTACAACGCGGGTCCCAACAATCAGCCGGCGCAGAAGCGCTATGTCTGTCACATCGTTGCGCATCTCGTCTCGAGCGGTTTCGGCGCGTGGACGGACAAGGCGCGCTCGTTCTGCCAGCCCAAGACGAGCTGAAGCAGAGCTGACCGGACCACGACAAGTTGTGCATCGCGCCCAATCATCAGCCCCGCGCAAGCAAGAACCCCCATTGTAGCTGCAACCTACCAAAGGAGCCCAATTCATGAGCCTGTATGGTGTTATGCGCACCGGCGTTTCCGGGATGAACGCGCAGTCCAACAAGCTGTCGACGGTCTCGGACAACATCGCCAACGTCAACACGACGGGCTACAAGCGGGCTTCGACGGAGTTCTCCTCGCTGATCCTGAAGAGCGGCTCCGGCAATTACGATTCCGGCGCTGTCGAAACCAAGGTCCGCTATGCCATCAGCGACGGGGGCAATACGCAGTATACCACGTCGACCACGGACCTCCGCGTCCAGGGCAATGGCTTCTTCGTCGTGTCGAACGCCAACAACACGCAGCAATATCTGACGCGGGCCGGCTCGTTCGTGCCCGACAGCCAGGGCAATCTGGTCAACGGGGCCGGCTTTTATCTTCTCGGCCAGCCCGGCAACGTGACCAACTTCTCGCAGAACAGCCTGTCCGGGATGCAGATCGTCAACATCGCCCAGGTCTCGCAGGTGCCGGTGCCGTCAACGGCGGGAACGCTCACGACCGGCAATTTGGATCCGAAAGCGGCTGTCATTGCTGGCCCGCCCGGCCCGGCGTCATATTCATCGAAGAGCTCGATCGTGGCCTACAACAATATCGGCCAGGCCGTTACGCTCGACGTCTATATGTCCCACACGGCGACGGCTCCCGGCTCGGATACCTGGCAGATCGGGGTCTACGACTCCGCGACGGGCACCTCGCTCGGCGCCGCCACCACTTTCACCTTCGACACCACGGCGGCCGGCAGGGGCGCGCTCGCCGCGGCGAGCCCGACCGGTCTCGCCTTCACCGTTCCCGGAGGTGCGGCGATGACCTTTGACCTGTCGAACTTGACCCAGGTCGGCACCGACTTCAGCTTCAAGGCCACTGTCAATGGCAGCGTTCCCTCGGCGATCGACAAGGTCGATATCGACGATGCCGGCCATGTGACGGCGATCCTCAAGAACGGGCAGCAGCTGACGCTCTACACCATCATGCTCGCCGACGTCGCGAGCCCCGACAATCTGACGCCCGAGCCCGGCAACGTCTATTCGACCAACATGAATTCCGGCAACGCGCAGGTCGGAAATGCCGGCACGGGTGGGCTCGGCACGATCCAGTCCAGTGCCCTGGAGGACTCCAACGTCGACCTTGCGGACGAACTCACCGGCATGATCGAGGCCCAGCGCGGCTTCACGGCGAACTCGAAATCGTTCCAGACCGGCTCGGATCTGCTGGATGTCGTCGTCAACTTGAAGCGCTGAATTCCTCGGCGCTCGTTTCGGGCAAGAGCACGCCATGTCGCTTACCGCCGCTCTCACCTCGGCTCGCTCCTCGCTCATGGCGTCGAGCGTTCAGTCGTCGGTCATCTCGCGCAACATCGCCGGTGCCAGCGCCACCGGCTATTCGCGCAAGCTCACCGTGCTGGACAATCTGCCCGGCGCCGGCGTCTACGTCGCGGCGATCCAGCGCGCCGCCAGCTCGGGCCTCTACAACAACGTCCTGATCGCGACCTCGTCGTCCGCCAAGCAGACCGCGATCTATGACGGCCTGCAGAAGATCGCCACCGCGACGGTGGACGATCCGGAGCTCGACCAGTCGCCGACGGCGCAGCTCAACGCGCTGAAGCAGGCGTTGCAGAAATATGCCAACGCCCCTGACAACGCCACCCTGGCGCAGGCGGCCGTCGCGTCCGCCAAGGACATGGCGACCGCGCTCAACCAGGCGACCCGGACCGTGCAGTCGGTCCGCGAAAGCGCCGATGCCGACATGAAGACGTCGGTTCAGAATATCAACCAGTTGCTCTCCCGGTTCGAGACCGTGAACACCGCGATCGTGAAAGGCACGATCTCCGGCGACGACATCACCGACTATCTCGATCAGCGCGACAGCATCGTCTCGCAGCTGTCGCAGGAGGTCGGCGTCAACATGTCGATCCGCCCCAACGGCGACGCGGCGCTCTACGCCGATAGCGGCGTGGTGCTGTTCGACAAGACGGCGCGGACGGTGAGCTTTGCGCCGACGAATGCCTACACCGCCGGCACCACGGGCAACGCCGTCTACATCGACGGGGTCCCGGTGACCGGCGCCAATTCGGTGATGCCGCTGAAGTCGGGCAAGCTCGCAGGCCTCGCCCAGCTGCGCGACCAGGACACCGTCACCTATCAGGGCCAGCTCGACGAAATCGCGCGCGGCCTGATCAATACGTTCAGGGAAAGCGATCAGACCGCCGCGGCGCTGCCCGACGTTCCCGGTCTCTTCACCTATCCGGGCGCACCGGCGATGCCGGCGAGCGCAACCGTCTCGGTGGGCCTCGCCGGCACGATCTCGGTCGCCGCATCGGTCGATCCGACCCTGGGCGGCAACCCGAATCTGCTGCGCGACGGCGCGATCAGCGGCAACCCCGCCTACCAATACAACACCGCCGGCAACGGCGGCTATTCGGCCCGGCTGCAGCAGCTCATCGGCGGCATGGATGCCGCGCAGCCGTTCGACGCAACGACGCAAGGCAAGCCGAGCGGCAGCCTGATCGACTTCGCATCGTCGTCGGCGAGCTGGATCGAAAACCAGCGCAAGGTCGCCGACGCCAACTCCGAGTACCAGAGCACATTGCTCAACCGCAGCATCACGGCGTTGTCAAACGTCAACGGCGTCAACATGGACGACGAAATGGCCTTGATGCTCCAGGTCGAGCGAACCTATTCGGCCTCGTCGAAGATCATCTCGACCGTCGATGAAATGCTGCAGAGCCTGCTGGCCGCCGTGGGGAACTGAGCCATGATGAGCGCGAATTACGTTTCCACCCTGATGCTGTCCTCGTCGTTGAGGTATTCGATCACGAACAACCAGGCGGCGCTGAGCAAGGCCTCGACCGAAGCGACCACCGGCCGCTTCTACGACGTTGGTCTGGAACTCGGTGCGACGACGGGAAGCGACCTCACGCTGCGGGCGGACTGGAGCTTTGCCGACCAGCTCGTCGACACCAACGGTCTCGTCTCGGGACGCCTGGACGTGACGCAGAACAGGATCACCCAGCTCAACAAGACCGCGACCGACTTCCTCAAGGATCTGATCGCGGCCCGCAGCACCGACGGCGGCGGGCGGGTCATCCTGCCGCCTGCAGCCTCCAATCTCCAGGACCTGATCGGCGCGTTGAATGTCTCCTATAACGGCTCGTCGCTGTTCTCGGGCATCAACACGCAGAACGCGCCGATCACGCCGTACGCCGCGGGCTCGGCCAGCAAGAACCAGGTCGATGCCGATTTTCTCGCGGCCTTCGGCTTCTCGCAATCCGCGCCCGGCGTGGCGACGATCACCCCGGCCCAGATGCAGACCTTCCTCGATACCACCTTCGATGCCGAGTTCGCGAGCCCGGCCTGGAACACCAACTGGTCGTCGGCGACTGATCAAACGATGCAAAGCCGCATCTCCACGACGGAGATCACCGAGACGTCGGTGAGCGCCAATCAGATCGGGTTCCGCAGGCTCGCCGAGGCCTACACCATGATGGCCGATCTCGGGAACGTGAAGCTGAGCCAGGAGACGTTCCAGGTCGTCGTGGACAAGGCCATCGGGCTGGTCGGCAACGCCATCAACGATCTCGCTGCGCTCGGCGGCAGCGTCGGCACGGTTCAGCAACGGGTCACCACCGCAACCGCCAAGCTCAAGACGCAGCAGGACATTCTGAACAATCAGATCGTCGGAATGGAAGCGGTCGACCCGACCGAAGCCTCGGTCCGGGTCAATACGCTGCAGACACAGATCCAGACCGCGCTGGCGCTCACCTCGCAGCTCCAGAAGATCAGCCTCATCAATTATCTCTGAGCCAAGGCTGCGCTGTCAGGCTCGTAACCTTTGTCCAGTTGTTCGGTTTTCTGCGAAGAGTGGTCCTGATGACGTTTGAAGCCTATGAAGCGGTCGTTGACGATAGTGGCTATGAGGCGCGCAGCCGTGAGCGGCAGGCCCTCAGCCTTGGCATCGACCGGCTCGAGCGGATCCAGAAGGGGCGTTTCAGCCCCGAGGATCAGGTCGAGAGCCTGCTCTATGTGCGGCGGCTGTGGACGATCTTCATCGAGGATCTCGCGCACCCGGACAACGGCCTGCCGGACAAGCTGCGTGCCGACATCATCTCGATCGGCCTGTGGGTGGTCAAGGAAGCCGATCGTCTCCGCGAGCAGCGGTCCAGCGACGTGGTGCAGCTCATCGAAATCAACCGCCTGATCCGAGACGCGCTTTAATGAAGATCTCCTTGCGCGCGGGCGAACGGGTCTACATCAACGGCGCGGTGCTCCGCGTCGACCGCAAGGTCTCCGTCGAGCTCGTCAACGACGTGATGTTCCTGCTCGAAGGGCAGGTCATGCAGGCGTCCGACGCCACCACGGCGCTGCGGCAGCTCTATTTCATCGTCCAGCTCATGCTGATGAACCCGACCGACGTTCGCGACGCTGCGGCGCTCTACGCCCAGCATCACGCGGCCCTCTGTGCCGTTTGCGAGAACCGCGAGATGCTCGATGGGCTCGGCGCGATCCACGAACTGGTTGGGGCGACCCGCTATTTCGAGGCGCTCAAGCGGATTCGCGCGTTGTTTCCGGTGGAGCAGGCCATCCTGGCGGGCGCCGCCGCCGTTTCCCCAGTCGAAGCTGCCTGACAGCGGAGAGACAAGATGAACGTCAACAGCGCGACCGACAGCACCAGCAGATCCAGTTCGACCGACACCAACTCGACGACGTCGAGCAACAGCGTGGACTACAACACGTTTCTCCAGCTCCTCATCGCCCAGATGAAGAACCAGGATCCGACCAATCCCATGGACACCGCGCAGTATATGAGCCAGTTCGCCCAGCTCTCGACGGTCGAGCAGGCGATGCAGACGAATGCGAAGCTGGACGCGCTGCTGTCCTCGCAGTCTTTGTCGCAGGCCAACGGGCTGATCGGGAAGACGGTCAGCTTCACCGACTCGACCGGCGCGACCTTCAGCGGCAAGGTCGTCTCGGTCTCCATCAACAGCGACGGCTCCATCGCGACGCTTCAGGACGGCACCAAGGTCGCGGTCGGACCGGGCCTCACGATCAGCCAGTCATGAACGAGCGGGACGCCCTCGATATCGTCCAGGCGGCGATCTGGACCATCATCGTCGCCTCCGGGCCTGCGGTCGGCGCAGCCATGCTGGTCGGCACCGTCATCGCGCTGATCCAGGCGCTGACCCAGATCCAGGAGGTGACGCTGACCTTTGTTCCGAAGATCATCGTCATTCTCCTGGTCGTTGCCGTCTCCGGCTCCTTCATCGGCGCGCATCTGTCGACCTTCACTGAGATGGTCTATTCCAGGATCGAGCGCGGCTTCTGATCCGGACGGCCCCGGCACCATCCCCGCGTAAGCTTTGCGCGGCAGATTGCGACCGGACCCCTCTGCCGGTGACCCATGGCCGATACGTTAGCTGCTAGCCCGCCCAATCCGCGTCGCCTCGGAACGGATGCCTTCTTTGCCGCCGGCATCGTGACCATGCTCACGATCCTGTTCCTGCCGATTCCTCCGATCCTGATCGACCTCGGCCTCGCGTTCTCGATCGCGCTTTCGGCCCTGATCCTGATGGTGGCGCTGTGGATTCAGCGCCCGCTCGACTTCTCTGCTTTCCCGACCGTTCTGCTGATCGCGACGATCCTGCGCCTGGCGCTGAACATCGCGACGACGCGCCTGATCCTGTCACGGGGCGGGGAGGGCGAACATGCGGCGGGCCATGTCGTTGCAGGCTTCTCGAAGTTCGTCATGGGCGGCGACTTCGTGATCGGTCTCATCATCTTCGCGATCCTGGTGACGGTGAATTTCGTCGTGATCACCAAGGGCGCGACGCGTATCGCCGAAGTCGGCGCCCGTTTCACCCTGGACGCCATCCCGGGCAAGCAGATGGCGATCGATGCGGACCTGTCCGCCGGCTTGATCGACGACAAGGAAGCGCAGCGACGGCGCCGCGAGCTCGAAGAGGAGAGCGCGTTCTTCGGCGCCATGGACGGCGCCTCGAAATTCGTCCGTGGCGACGCCATTGCCGGTCTCATCATCACCGCGATCAACATCTTCGGCGGCATCGTCATCGGCGTCACCCATCACGGATTGACTCTGTCCCGCGCGGCCGACGTCTACACCAAGCTTTCCGTCGGCGATGGTCTGGTGTCGCAGATGCCGGCGCTGATCGTGTCGCTGTCGGCGGGCCTCCTGGTCTCCAAGGGCGGCACCACGGGCTCGGCAGAGCAGGCGGTGCTGCGGCAGCTCGGCGGCTATCCGCGCGCGGTGTCGGCCGCCGCGCTGATGATGTTCGTGCTCGCTTTGATGCCGGGACTGCCGATGGCGCCGTTTGTGCTGCTTGGGGGTGTCATGGCCTTCGTCGGCTATTCGTTGCCGAAGCGGCAGGCTGCGCTGAAGCAGAAGGAGGAGGCCCGCAAGGCCGACGAGCGCGCGCAGGCTGAGGCCAAGGAGTCCGTCAAGGAGCAGCTCAAGACCGCCGAGATCGAGCTGGCGCTCGGCGGCCACCTTTCAATCCATCTGTTGGGCTCGCGCACCGAGCTTGCCCACCGCGTGGCCAAGATCCGCAAGAAATTCGCCAAACAGTACGGCTTCGTCATTCCCGAGATCAAGCTCACGGACAATCTGTCGATCGATCCTAAGAGCTACCAGATAAGGATTCACGACACGCGCGTTGCCCATGGCGAGCTCAGGCTCGGCGAGGTGCTGGTGCTGGTCGACAAGGACGGCAAGCCCGACGTGCCGGGCGACGAGGTGATCGAGCCTGCGTTCGGCATGAAGGCGCTGTGGGTGACGGAAGCCTTCACCGACGAAGTCAAGCGGCAGGGCTGCAAGCCGGTCGACAATCTGTCGGTGCTGCTCACGCATTTGAGCGAAGTGATCAGGGCGAACCTTGCCCAACTGCTGTCCTACAAGGACATGCGCGCCCTGCTCGACCGGCTCGATCCCGAATACAAGCGCCTAGTCGAGGATCTCTGCCCGTCGCAGATCTCCTATTCGGGCCTGCTGGCGATCCTGAAGATCCTGCTGGCCGAGCGAGTCTCCATTCGCAATCTTCACCTGATCCTCGAGGCGATCGCCGAGATCGCGCCGCATGTGCGGCGCTCCGAGCAGGTGGCGGAGCACGTGCGGACGAGGCTCGCCCAGCAGATCTGCGGCGATCTCTCCGACAATGGCGTGCTCAACGTGGTCCGTCTCGGCAACCGCTGGGACCTCGCTTTCCACCAGAGCCTGAAGCGCGATGCCAAGGGTGACGTCGTCGAGTTCGACGCAGACCCGCGCCTGATCGAGCAGTTCGCGACCGGAGCCAGCGCCGCGATCCGGAAATTCACCGAGAGCGGCACCAGCGTGGTGCTGGCGGTGACGCCGGAAGCGCGCCCCTATGTCCGGATGATCCTGGAGCGGGTGTTTCCGACATTGCCGATCCTGTCGCATGTCGAGGTCGCGCGTAGCGCCGAGATCAGGGCGCTGGGAGCCATATCGTGATCTCAGGGCTCGCCGACAGCGTGCTGGTGACGTTCATCGTGTTTTGCCGCATCGGCGCCTGCCTGATGCTGGTGCCCGGCTATTCCAGCGTCAACGTGCCGCCTCAGGTGCGCCTGTTCGTCGCGCTGGTCACGACGTTTGCGTTGACGCCGATCCTGATTGCCGTCCTGAAGCCGCTCACGGACAACGCGGCTCCCCTGACGCTCGCGCTCCTGATCTGCTCCGAGCTCGTGGTCGGCAGCGTCATCGGGCTCGGCGGGCGCGTGTTCTTCCTCGCCCTCCAGACCATGGCGACCATGATGGCGAGCGCGATCGGGCTGAGCAACATCCCGGGCACACCGATCGCCGACACCGATCCGGCGCCCGCCCTGGTGCCGCTGATCATGGCGGCCGTCACCACGCTGTTCTTCATGACCGACCAGCACTGGCAGGTGCTGCGGGGGCTGATGAACTCCTACGACGTCTGGAAGCCCGGCAGCAGGCTGGGCGGCAGCGTCGCGCTCGAGCTGCTCGTCGGCCGCCTTTCGGAAGCGTTCGTGCTGACGCTGCGGATCTCGAGCCCTTTCATCGTCTATTCGGTCATCGTCAACCTGGCGGTCGGCCTGATCAACAAGCTGACGCCGGCCATTCCGGTCTATTTCATCTCGGTGCCCTTCGTGCTGTTCGGCGGCTTCCTGCTGCTCTACCTCACCAGCGACGAGCTGCTGACGCAGTTCATGCTGGGCGTGTCGTCGTGGCTGGCGGAGTGACCGGGTCATGACATCGCGCGCGGACAAGCTCGGCCGGATGGTCTCGCTGGTGAAGCTGCAGCTCCGGCTCTCCGAGTGGCAGCTCGCGCAATTGCGGCAGCAGGAGCGCAGCCTGCAGGACGAGCAGGAATGGCTGGTCGGAGCCTTGAACGATGGAAAGCCGCCGGCGGGATCGTCGAACGAATCGATCGCGCGGCGTCTCAACAGGGCGAGCGTCGGCGCCCGTGCGGTGCAGGCGCAGGCCGCGCAGCAGCTCGACCAGGTTCGCCGGGAGACCCGCCGCGTGAAACAGCTGGAGGAGGTCGCCAAGGCCGCACTCGCAGACAAGCTCCGCGATGCCGAGAAGCGCTCGCTCGAGGACATGACGGGAACGAGCCTTACCGTGCACGCCTGGACGCCACAGCCAGCCAACCGGAACAAGACATGATCGTGACAGCGACGCCCGACCTCGTCCTCGACGTCCTCGAAGCCGCGGACCCCGCGACGCAGCGCGCCGCGACCGCGAAGCTCGACGCGCTGAAATCGTCGGACGCCGATTTCGCCGCCACGATGGAGGCGGAAGTCGGCAAGGCCAAAGCGGCGACCGCCGATCAAGCCGCGGCGAAAGACGCGGAAGCGCAGTCGGGTGCCGTGAATGGCGCGCCGGTGCAGGTGATCAAGGCGCCGGCATCCGGCGAGATTTACCGGAAGTTCGAGGCCTTCATCCTCCAGACCTTCGTCGAGACGATGTTGCCGAAGGAGTCGGAGGAGGTCTTTGGCAAGGGCACGGCTGGCGGCGTCTGGAAGTCGATGCTTGCAGAGCAGCTCGGCAGTCAGCTGGCAAAGGGCAACGGTGTCGGCATCGCCCGGCAGCTCGCCGCCGCGCATCCGGCTGGACCGGACGCTGCGAAGGCCAAATCATGATCCGCGAACGGGTGACAGAAGTTGAGAGGTGAATTTCCAATGCAGGCACAAGAAGGCGCGGTGGCCGTGGCGATGGACCAGGCGGTCGCGGACACCGAGATGGTGACGACGGAAGCCGCAGCGAGCGATGCGCTGCTGCCCGTGCTGCTGCCGATCGGGGGTGACGAGGCAAGGGTCGACGCCGCGGACAGGGTGAGATCGGACGAGATGCGTGGCCTGCTGGCCGCAATCCGCCGGCTCGCAGGTATCGTCGAGGAGGAGACGACAGCGCTCGCGACCGGCCAAAAGATCGATTTCGACGATTTCAGCGCGCGGAAGAGCCGGAGCATGCTCGAGTTCGTCCGCCTGATGCGGGCGCGGATGCACCTCGGCGGCGAGGTCGAGATCACCGAGGAGATTCAGCGGCTGCGCGAGAAGCTCGAGCGGAATCGGTCCATTCTGGAGATGCACTACGACGCGGTCCGCGAAGTCGCGGGCATCATCGTCAAGGCGGTCAAGGACGCCGAGTCCGACGGCACCTATACCGGTCGCACGGCGCAGGACGGAAAATGATCAGGCTGGTGCTGGCCGGGCTTTGGGTATGCATCCTCACGGCAGGCACGAGCTATGCCGTTGCCTATTGGAAGGAGAAGGGCAGCCTGCTGCCGGCGAAGGACGAATATCTCGAAGGGCTGCAATATCACAAGACGCGGGCGCTGAGCGTGCCGATGGTCGAGAACGGCAATGTCCAGGGCTACATCGTCGCGCGCTTCGTCTACACCATGGAGGCGCGGACCATGCACCAGCTGAACGTCCCGCCGGAGCCGTTCGTCGTCGACGAGGCCTTCCGCAGGATCTATGCCGACGATCGTCTCGACTTCAGGAAGCTCGCCCGTTACGACCTCGCCATCCTGACGACGGCCATCAAGCAGCGCGTCAACGAACGGATGCAGGGTGACATTGTCCAGGACGTCCTGGTCGAGGACTTCAACTACGTCTCCAAGGAAGAATTTCAGCAGAAGCCGTAGCTCTTTTCTGCGGCCATCCTTCGAGAGGCCGCTACGCGGCTCCTCAGGATGAGGACGGAATGCGCGGCGCCAGTCTCAGCGCGCACCGCGGCCGATTAGCCTCATCCTGAGGAGGCGCGTCAGCGCCGTCTCGAAGGACGAGGCGTGCGCTCAGCTCGCCGCCAAAAGTGTAACGGCCTCCGCGAAGCTGCTTCGCAGAGGCCGTTGCCGGTTCGTGGCGCTGTCCTGCCGTGTCAGTTTCCGGCCGGGTATGCCGCGGGGGCGGCCTGCGCCCGGTTCAAGAGGATGCCGACGTCCTCGAGCTCCTGCACCGGCTCGTCGAGAGTTTCGCCCGCCGGGATGTTGAGGCGGTAGCCGACGTAACGCCTTGCCACGATCGCGTCGAAGCCGAGGCGGTCGCGGAGCTTCTTGCGCAGCTTGCTGACGTGGCTCTCGATCACGCTCTCGTCGAAGGTGGACTCGAAGATGCCGTAGACCGCATTGAAGATCTGCGTCTTGGTGATCCACTTGCCGTGATTGGCCACCATATATTCGAGAATGCGCAGTTCGCGGCGGGGCAGGGTGAGGGCGTGGCCCGCGATTTCGGGATCACGGCCGTTGAAGAAGACCTGGATCCTACTCTCGCAGGGCCTCGGCAGCTCGCCCACCCGGCGGCGCGCGATCGCGGCCGTTCGTGCCAGGATCTCGCGCAGGTGGATCGGCACGTGTACGACGTCGTCCACGCCCGATTCGAACAGCTCCAGCGTGTTCTTGAGCATCTTCTGGCCGCTCATGGCGATGATGGGAGCCGAGGAGCGCTTGCGCATCGCACGCGGCAGGCTTCCGCGGGCATCGCAATCCCCGAGGAGAAAGGCGTCCACCGCCGCCAGATCGGATTCGCTCGCAGATTGCAGCCAGTCCCAGAATTCTCCGGAGGAGAACCCGATCGACGATACGCCTTCGCGAACGAGCCCTCCGACATAGCTGTTCGCGACGCTCTCACGATCATCAACGATAATATACATCAGTCTTTCGCCCCTGTTTCGCACTTGTTGCGGCCGGCTGGTTGTTGTGATGCGCCGCCTCGGCAACGATGCTGTTTGACGACATTCCATCCCGCGAACCGTTGTTGTGGTTTCGATATTCGCGGGCAGCCCTACGCGTTCAGTGCCTGCGTCTCGCAGGCCTGTTACTTCAACTCGATACTGAAACGCTTACTGCGTGAGGCTCGGCGGGTGTCTTACTGATCACCTCGCGGAGCAGATTGAGAAACGACCTAGAACAGTTGCGCCAAGTTGCTCATCGCGTCCGAACACTGCTGAACCATGTCGATCTCCTCGCCAACTGGCGAGAATCACTTGAGTAGAACCGTAGCGATTGCCGATTCCCGATCAAGCGTGCGAAAGAAAGCGATTGCTACACGCACTTGATGCTGTTGATTTGTTTCTGGTTGTTTCTTGATGCATCCAAACGTATCAGTTGATTTTGATACTGAACTAGTTTTGCATTGTGATGGTTGTATAGTTCCGCATCCCCGTACAATTACAGCTATTTCGGGTGGTGCTCCGAGGCACGCACATTGATGGGTTTTCAACCCCGGATTGACTCTGGAACTCGCTTTTCCGCATGCGGAAGTTCGACTCACGTCTGCGCCGCGCCTCCAGCTTGATGAAATCTTGGCGAGTGTGTGTCTTTCGAGTCGCACTATCGCCACGTGTATGGCGCAATCGACTCATGCGACGTCGCATCACGCGCGATGAACGGCTTTCGACCCGCACGTTTCAGGCAAGCTTCGACAGATAACGTCGTCGCTCGACAGACCGAACCGAACGGAGCATTTTCATATGTTGTCCGATGGACAAGCTCGTCCCAACGCGACCGCGGACGCTTCCGCGGCGGCGAAGCCAGAGCCGGAGGCGAGCGATTCAATGGACAACGCGGCGCGGACGACCAAGCCTGCCGCGAGTGCAAAGCGCGTATCGGCGACGGCGAGCGACGAGGCTCTCGCAAAGGAGGCACTCGACGGCTTGAAGCGGATTCGTGCCAAGGCCCGCCTCGACAAGATGGCGATCCCGAAGCCGGCGCCGGTCGTGATCAAGCCGGCCGTGATCGTGGCGAAGCCGCCGCCACCCCGTCCGACCTGGGTCGCGCCGCTCGCAACTCTGGCGGTCGCTGCCATGCTGGTGGTCTGCGCCTGCACCGGCGTGATCGCCTATCTCACCACCCAGCCCGCGCCAAACAACGTTGCGGCCAATGCGGAGATCAGGATTCTGCGCGAGACCGTCGCGCAACTGCGCAAGCAAGTGTCGGGCGTGTCTGAAAACCTCGATGGCTTGCGGACCGCGGTCGATCAATCCAGCAAGGTCACGAACGATCGCTTCGGCCGGTTTGCCGAGAATCTCGACCGGATCGAGCGGGTGAGCTCGTCCTCTACGGTGAAGCTCGACAAGCTCGCTCAGGTGCAAGCCCAAGCTCCCGCGCCGGCGACGGTGCAGACGCAGCCGGTGTCAGCGCAAGGGCCGATGATGGCCGCGGTCGCCGCGCCCGAATTCACGGGATCGGTGCCTGCACCCGAGCGTGCATTGGCGCCGCGCAAGGCGATCAAGGGCTGGTCGGTCCGCCAGGCCTATGAGGGAATTGCGATCCTGCAGGGCCCGAACGGTGTCATCGAAGCCGTGCTGGGACAACAGGTGCCCGGTCTTGGCCGCATCGAAGAGATCAGGAACGAGAACGGGCGCCTGGTGGTGGAATCAAGCGGCGGCGTCATCTATTCGTCGCGCAAGGCAACGCCCTGAACGAGCCGCCTTTTATTGGCGGTGATGCTCGAAGCTGGTGCACAGCAGATCGACCTCCGCTTCGGCGATCGGTGCGCGAAACAGGCGGCAGCTGAACTCGGCCGTCGTCTTGCTGTCGGTATTGGCGCGATCCTCCCGCAGGAAGATGCACCGCTTGCAGACGTCGGTGTGGTGCCGCTGCTCGGCGGCATCGGAGTGGTCCAGCACGTGCCGGAACGTGTCGCGGAAGCGGATCTTGACCTCGTCGTCCAGAACGCCAATCGCTTCGATGAGGACGTTGACGGGATCGCGCACCAGGAACTTCTTGCCCTGCTGGGTCACGCTCAACGTCACCGAACGCTTGTCCGTGGCCGAGCGCTTCCGCTCGAGATAGCCGTGCCGCTCGAGCTCGCCGATGATGAACGAGGCGGTGCCGCGCGTGGTGCCGACGTAGCTCGCCAGCGCCGAGGGGGTTCGGGAAAATCGGTTGGCGCGGGAGAGGAAGCGCAGCGCCATCCATTCGCGGTCGCGCAAACCGTGCTTGGTGCCTTCGAACCACAGGATGCGTGCGGCCTGCTCCAACAGTTCAATCGATTCACGAGCCAAATTCATTTCAGTTCCAGGTCGCATAAACGTTTATTCAATTGGGCCTCGGGTAGCGCAATCGGGGCGGACGAGAATGAGACCCGCTCGCGCTCCGCCGTCCGTTGCGGGCGAGCATCGCGCGTCGCGGGAAGAAGCCTCTGCGTTTCCGAAGATGGAACTTCCGGCCGTGGAACTAGGGTGTCACAAAGAAAGACCGGGTAAATCGCGCGGCCAAGATCCTCCGAAAATTTCAATCAAATGACGGCGGTTCGCACGTGATTTGGTGATGATGAGCGATGCGTAAGCAACATGATGTGTCACCATCGTCGCTGCGATTGCTATTTGTTGCGGCAGAGCCTGTCGGGTCTGCGCTCAGGCGCATTCTGCGCAGCGCCAAGCGGCCTGGCCGGCAGGCAAAGAACCATTCTTTTCGGTTAATGGATGTTGCGGTGCAGTGCAGCCAGACGGTTAAGTCCGGCACACGGCCCACTCTTCGGCGGGCGGCGGACACCGGCGCTCGCTAACGAAGGGATGAAGTGGTGAGCCGCGTGCTCGCAGGCTGGTGACTTGCGTTTATCTGGCAATTACTGGCGAATGCGGCGCCCGAGGGGCATCAGCATGGGAATCAGGAATGGGAAGATCGATGAGCTTTGAAACCACCATGACATCCGACGTCGTTGGACTGACGAAAGTCGCCCCGCTCTCGCGCCGCGGATTCATGAGCGCCACCGCGGCCGTCGCCGCTGGCTACACGCTCGCGGCCGGTCCGGTCCGGGCCGACATCATCACGACGGATACCAGCGGCCTCCAGGCCGGCGATGCCAAGATCAAGGTCGGCTCTGAGGAAATGCCCGCCTATTTCGCCCGCCCGGCCGGCAACGCCAAGGCGCCGGTGGTCATCGTGGCGATGGAAATCTTTGGGCTGCACGAATACATCCGGGACGTGACGCGCCGCCTCGCCAAGCTCGGCGCGTTCGCGGTGGCGCCCGACTATTATTTCCGCAAGGGCATCGACCTGACCAAGGTCACGGATATCAAGGAGCTGCTGCCGGTGGTGAATGCGAAGCCGGACGCGGAGCTGTTGTCGGATCTGGACGCGACGGTCGCCTGGGCGGGATCGCAAGGCGGCGACACGACGAAGCTCGGCATCATCGGCTTCTGCCGCGGTGGCCGCACGGTCTGGGAATATGCCGCCCACAGCGGTGCGCTCAAGGCGGGCGTTGCCTTCTACGGGACCTTGGTCGATCCAGCCAACCCGTTGTGGCCGAAGAGCCCGCTGCAGCTCGCGCCCGAGATGAAGGCGCCGGTGCTCGGCCTCTATGGTGGCGCCGATACCGGCATTCCCGTCGCGCAGGTCGAGCAGATGAAGGCCGCGCTCGAGCAGAGCAAGAAGACGGCCGACTTCAAGATCTATCCCGAAGCGCCGCACGGCTTCCATGCCGACTATCGCGGCAGCTACCGCAAGGACGCCGCGGAAGATGCCTGGAAGCAGGCAGAGGCCTGGTTCAAGAAACACGGCGTGTTGAGCTGACGGTCAATCAAGAGGGCGGCCCAAGTGGCCGCCCTTTCTCTTTCATGTGACGGTCTCACCTCGTCATCGCGCCGTAGACGATGTCCTGGACCTGCTCGCGATAATACTTCCTGAGCTCACCCGGTGCCGCCGTTCCCACCACGACGACGAGACGCTCCTTGGGATCGCAGAAGAACTGCGTCCCGTAGGCTCCGTTCCAGGTGAACTCGCCCGGATTGCCGGGGACCGACGACAATCCTTCGCTGGTCCGGACCGCCACCGAAAGGCCGAAGCCGAAGCCGCCGCGATGCGGCTCGACATTGGCGACGTTGTTCTTGATCTCGGGGCCGAGATGGTTCGCCGTCATGTGACGGACGGTCTTCGGACCGAGAATGCGCTGCCCGTCGAGCTCGCCGCCGTTGAGCAACATCTGTCCGAAGCGGATGTAGTCGCCGACCGTCGCGAAGGAGCAGGCGCCGCCGCAGTCGAACTTGGTTGGAGTGTCCAGGAGCTTGATGGCCTGCGGCTTGCCCGTCAGCGGATCGTTCGGGAAGGGGCGGGCGAGGCGCGGGCGCTGCGCCTCGGTCGGATGGAAAGTCGCATCCTTCATGCCGAGCGGCTGCCAGACATTGGCAGCGAGATAGTCGCCAAGCTTCTGCTCGCTCACCTTCTCGACGACAGCGCCGAGCACATCGATCGAAAAGCCGTATTCGAACGCGGTCGAGGGCTGCTGCGCCAGCGGCAGCTTGGTGATGCGATCGATGAAAGCCTGGGTGTCGCCTTCGATCGCCGGCGCAATGCCATCGGGATATTGCCGCGCCACCGGGCTCGATGAGTCGGGGCGGCCGCCATATATCAGCCCCGACGTATGCCGGTAGAGATCGTGGATGAAGATCGGCGAGGCCTGCGGTTCGAGCTTGAGTGATCCATCCGCCTGAGGCACGCCGACCTTCATGTCGGCGAAGCCCGGGTAGTATTCGGACAGCTTGGCCTGGAGCGGCAGCCGTCCCTGCTCCATCAGCGTCAGGCCGGCGACCGCTGCCATCGGCTTGGTCATCGAGGCCTGCGCGAAGATCGCATCGAGCGGCATCGGCGTACCCTTGGCCGGATCGAGCAGGCCATAGGCCTTGTAGTGGACGAGCTTGCCGTCGCGCGCGATGGCGATCACTGCGCCGGGAACGCGCTTGGCCGCGATCTCGCGCGCGAAGAAATTATCGAGGCGTGCAAGGCCTTGCTTCGAAAATCCGACATCGTCGGGATTGGCTTCGGGCAGCGGCGCAGCGCGCGCGGCGCCGAGCGTGACGACAGCAATCGTTGCCGCGATCATGGCGATCGTCTTATTCATTGCATTCTCCCAAGACGCGAACTCGTTGTGCGGTGGCTCGCTCGATGCCTAGATCATGACCGCACAGGGACGAAGTCAAGCGTGGGGGCGGCATGTCTGGGACGCATCGGAGCGCAGGAACCCTAACGTCCTTCGCCTGCGCGCCAGAGAGCGTCGAGGCCGTGCCGATAGGTGGGGCAGGCCAGCGTGACGCCGAGCTCGCGCTTCAGTTTCTCGTTGGAGACGCGGGCGCTGCCGGCATAGAAGCTGCGCGCCATCGCCGACATTTCGGCGGTGGCGAACGCTTCTTCCGGCGGCGGCGCCACGCCCATCAGCTGCGCGGCATAGCCGATCACGTCCTGCGGCGGCGCCGGCTCGTCGTCGCAGACGTTCCAAACGCCGCCGCCCTGGTGATGAATAGCGGCCATGATCGCGCTCGCGATGTCATCGACGTGGATGCGGTTGAACACCTGCCCCGGCTTGATGATGCGCCTCGCCGTTCCCGCGCGCAGTGTCGCCAGCGCGTTGCGGCCGGGACCGTAGATGCCCGCAAGCCGCAGGATCGCGGCATCGCCGCCCGCCGCATCGGTCCAGGCCTGCTCCGTGGCGATCCGCATGCGCGTGCGGTCGAGGATGGCCTGCGGCGGCGTGCTCTCGTCGACCCAGCTGCCTGCGTGATCGCCGTACACCCCGATGGTGGAGAGATAGATGGCCTTGCGTTTCCGCCCTGTCAGCACGTCCGCGAAGGCTGCGAGCGCGGGATCGCCGCCGCTGCCGGGCGGAATCGACACCAGGAGGACGTCGGCGTCGCGAACCCGTTCAACCGTCTCGGGCGACGGAAGGCTGCCGGAAAACGGATGCACCTCGATCCCGGCGAGGTCATTCCGCTGCGCGGGATCGCGCACGGTGCCGGCGACATGCGAGAAGCTGCGGCCGTGCTTGCGGACGAAATGCCGGGCGCTGTAGCCGAGGCCGAGGATGAAGAGCCGCATGCGTCTCCCGTGCAGGTCGAAAGTTCCCGTTCGCGCCGTCGCGCACCGTTCGCTCATAAGAGATTTTTGGGTCCGGCAAAAGATATTGCGATTTTACTCGTCTGTCGCTTCGGGCGATGTTCGCTTGGGACAGGAGGCATCGATCATGCAGGCCGAAGCGTTGGTTCAGGCGCCAGCAGACGCCGCCGAACTGATCCGGCGCGCGGCCGCGCTGATCTTCGACGTCGACGGCACCCTGGCCGAAACCGAGGAGCTGCATCGGCAGGCCTTCAATCTCGCCTTCGCCCGCCTCGGTCTCGACTGGCAGTGGGACCGCGCCGTCTACAAGGACCTGTTGCGGGTGACGGGCGGCAAGGAACGCATGCGCGCCCACCACAAGAGGCTGGTGACCGCTCCGCCACTGTCGGACATGGAGATCGAAGAGCTCCACCGCATCAAGACCAAGCATTATGCCGAATTGGTCGAGACCGGCTGCTGTCCCTTGCGGCCGGGCGTGACGGATTTGCTCACGGCCGCGAAGGCGAGGGGCCAGCGGCTTGCGATTGCGACCACCACATCGCACGGCAATATCGATGCGCTGCTGTCGCGGGCGCTCGGCAAACGCTGGGCTGCGGATTTCGATGCGATCGTCGCCGGCGATGATGTCAGGCACAAGAAGCCGGCGCCGGATGTCTATCTCGAGATCCTGGCGCGGCTGAACCTCGAGGCATCCGATTGCGTTGCGATTGAGGATTCCGCCAACGGTCTGATCGCGGCCTCGCGCGCCGGCATCCCGGTTCTGATCACCCGCAGCATGTTCTTCGGCGACGACGACTTCACCGGGGCGCACATCGTGCTCGACGATCTGTCGGAACTTTCCGACCGCCGGACAAAAGCTGAAAAACAACCCCATGCACAGTAGATCACGCTCGCGTGATCGCCGTGCTCAATGGACGCGGTGACTGGCTCTATCGTCCTCGGCTTGCTCGACAATCTGCGCGATCGGGCTGGACTGATGGTGCACCAGGCGCCAGTCGTCGCCGACGCGGCGAAAATGGTTGGCCGCAGCCAACGCGGTACCGTCGACGATCTCGATGCAGAGCACGCGGGCGCTGTCGCCGTCGACGATGGCCTGCGGCTCGGCGCAGACGATCTGCGGCCGCTGCGGGTTTTGCAGGATGTCGCGCCAGCTTCCGATCACGGTGGCGCGGCCGATGATGGCCGGCCAGCCGGGATGGATGCAGGAGATGCCGTCGTCATCCGCCCACATCCGTTCCATGCCGGCGAAGTCGCCGGTCGAGAATGCCGCGTAAAAGGCCGCGTTGGCGGCGATGACCTTGGTGTCGTTTCCCATCGCTCTCGGGTGGGGCAAGGACAGGCAAAAATCAAGCGCGACTTTCCGTCGACTTTGGCCGCAGTGCAGCATTCAGGATGCTGCCCGCGTCGTGGTCACGCCGAGACGTGCGTCTCCACGGCCCGCCGCGCGCCGTCGGCATAGAGGCGGCCGAGCGCCGCGGTGACAGCCTCGCGCAGGCGCGGCTCGGCGCCGAGCGGCCCGAACACCTTCGCCACCCCGAGCAGTGCCGGCGCGAGGCGCTCGGCAACGGGTCCTGCCTCGCGCGCCAGCGCGGCGAACTCGGCGGCGAATGGATCGCGCACGTCGATCGGCCGTCCCTGCTCGTCGACGCCGCTGACGTAGCGGATCCAGCCGGCCACCGCCAGCGCATGCGTTGCGATGGGCAGGCCTCTGGCAAGGCGATCCTGCATCGCGCCGAGCAGCCGCTGCGGCAGCTTTTGCGAGCCGTCCATGGCAATCTGCCAAGTGCGATGGTGCAGCGCCGGATTGGCGAAGCGCTTGAGCAGCGAGGCGCGATAGGCGGCGAGATCCGTGCCTGATGGCATGGTCAGCGTCACCGCGGCCTCTTCCATCACCTGCGCGGCGAGGCGCGCAAAATGCGGATCCTGCATCGTGTCGGCGATGGTCTCGTAGCCGGAGAGATAGCCGAGATAGGCCAGCGCGGAATGGCTGGCGTTGAGCAGCCGCAGCTTCATCAGCTCGAACGGCTTGACGTCGCCGACGAGCTCGACACCCGCTGCGGCAAGGTCCGGCCGGCCCGCGGTGAAGCGGTCCTCGACCACCCATTGCGTGAACGGCTCGGTCATGACAGGCCAGGCGTCGCGCATGCCCAGCGCGGATGCGACCGCATCGCAGTCGGCATCCGTCGTCTCCGGCACGATGCGGTCGACCATAGTCGAGGGGAACGCAACCGTGTCGGCGATCCACTTGCCGAGTTCCCTAGAACGCAGCGCGGCGAACTGCGTGACGATCCGCTGCACGGTGTGGCCGTTGGCGGCGAGGTTGTCGCAGCACAGCACGGTGAAGGGCGAAAGACCCTGCGCCCGCCGGCGTGCCAGCGCGGCGACGATGAAGCCCGGCGCCGAGCGCGGCGCGTCGAAATTATTGAGGTCGTGCACGACATCAGGATGCCGCTCGTCGAGATCGCCGGTCTGCGGCGTGTGGCAATAGCCTTTCTCCGTCACCGTGAGCGAGACGATGCGGATGGCGGGATCGGCCATCCGCTCCACCAGGGCTGCCGGCTTCTCGCGCGCGACGACGCTGTCGAGCAGGGCGCCGATGACCCGGTGCTCGGTACCTACGGCGGCACGCACAGCGACTGTGTAGAGATGGTCCTGCGGAGCGAGGGCGTCGCGCGTCTCCGGGCTGCGCAGGCTCGCGCCGACGATGCCCCAGGACATGCTGCCGCTAGCAAGGCAATCGTCGATGACCACGGCCTGATGGGCACGATGAAACGCCCCGAGGCCGAGATGCACGATGCCGGGCGTGACGCGCGATCGGTCATAGGCCGGATAGCGGATGGCAGGTGCCAGCCGGTCGAGATTGGCGTGACCAAGGCGCATCGAGCTCTGGCGCATGGACGTCTCCCCTTTGCTTTGCCGCTGCTTGACATGGCGTCCGTATCAGGTCAATGCTCCGGTCAATTGGTAAGACCAATTTTCCAAAATTGGCGGGCCGCGGGCGCCGGAGGCGCCGCGCGAGACCCTTTCGGGAGGACCAGCGTGCCGCTGGAAGCTGTGGAGGCGAGACGGCTCTATCGCCAGGTCGCCGATCAATTGCGAAGCCTGATCGACAGCGGCGAGTACGCGGTCGGCAGCCGCTTGCCGACCGAGCGCGACCTCGCCGAACAGCTCAAGGTGTCGAGACCGACGGTGCGCGAAGCCTTGATTGCGCTCGAGGTCGAAGGGCGCCTGCGCATCCGCGTCGGGTCCGGCATCTATGTGATCGAGCCCGCCGCCGTGGCCGCGCCGACAGCTACTGCCGTCATCGAAGGCCCGTTCGAACTCTTGCGCGCCCGCGAATTCCTGGAGAGCGCCATCGCCGAACAGGCCGCGCGCGTGGCGACCAAAGATGACATCGACCGCATCGACGCCGCGCTCGTCGCGATGGAGAATGTCGACCATCCTGGCGAAGCCTCGATGGTTCATGACCGCGCCTTCCATATCGCCGTGGCAGGATGTCTCGGCAATGCCGTGCTGGTACGGGTTGTCGGCGAGTTGTTCGACCAGCGCCTCAATCCCTATTTCGCGCAGCTAGCGCATTATTTCGAGAATCCCACCACGTGGCGAACCGCGCTCGATGAGCACCGGGCCGTGCGCGACGCCATCGCTGCGCGCCGGCCGCTGACAGCCCATGACGCCATGCGCGATCACCTCGCGCATTCGCAGGAGCGCTTTGCACAGAATTTTGGTGCCGAGACATCAGCAGGGGCGCCGGCTGCACGGAGGCGGGCGGCGCCGTCCGGGGTTCAGCCGGCGAAATCAAAACGACCATCGAAGAAACAGGCCAAGAGCGGCAGCTCGCGGCGGCGATGAGATTGGGCGGCCCGCATCCATGCCGGGGCGGGCGAACAAGAAGCAGACTTGAACGATGGAGGAAAAGTCGATGTTAAAGAAGATGACGATTGCAGCAGCGATTTCCGCCGCCACGCTGTTGGCGGCGACCAGCGCCAGCATGGCGCAGACCAAGCTCAAATGGGCCCATGTTTACGAGCCCTCGGAGCCGTTCCACACGGCGTCGGTCTGGGCCGCGCAGGAGATCAATAAGCGCACCAACGGGCGCTACCAGATCGAGGTCTATCCGGCCTCGCAGCTCGGCAAGGAGACCGACATCAACCAGGGCCTCTCGCTCGGTTCGGTCGACATCATCATCTCCGGATCGAGCTTCGCGGCCAAGAGCTTCGCGCCGATCGGCGTGACCTATTATCCCTACACCTTCCGCGATGCCGATCATCTGCTCGCCTACACCAAGAGCGACATCTTCAAGGAGCTCGCCAAGGGCTATGAGGACAAGAGCGGCCACCACATCGTCGCGGTGACCTATTACGGCGTGCGCCAGACCTCGTCCAACAAGCCGATCAAGACCTGCGCGGACATGAAGGGCCTGAAGATCCGCGTGCCCGACGTTCCGGCCTATCTGGCGATGCCGCGCGCCTGCGGCGCCAACACCGCGCCGATCGCGTTCGCCGAGGTCTATCTCGCGCTCCAGAACGGCACCGTGGAGGCGCAGGAAAATCCGCTGACAACGATCGAGGCCAAGAAGTTCTACGAGGTGCAGAAGCACATCGTGCTGACCGGCCACATCGTCGACCATCTCAACACGGTGATCGCCGGCGCGCTGTGGAAGAAGCTCAGCGACGAGGACAAGAAGATCTTCACCGACGTGGCGCAGGAGGCGGCTGCCAAGGCCACCGGAGAGATCAAGCAGAACGAGGCCAAGCTGGTCGCCTTCTTCAAGGACAAGGGCCTGACCGTGACCGAGGTCGACAAGAACGAGTTCCGCGACACCGTGCTGAAGAACGTCGCGTTCGAGACGTTCGGCTACCGCAAGGCGGATTGGGAAAAGATCCAGGCGGTGAAGTGACGACGTAGCCGTCATCCCGGGGCGGTCCGCAGACCGAGCCCGGGATCTCGAGGTTCCGGGTCTGGTGCTAACGCACCATCCCGGAACGACGTAGCGAGTTTGAGGAGCCCCCATGTCCACCGCCGAAATCCACCGGCAGATCACCGCGGACGAGATCGCGCACACCTTCGAGGAGGAGGCGACGCCGAAGGTCGATCTCGGCGTCTACGCCTTCGAGGACTGGGTGGCGCTCGCGATTTTCTGGGTGATGGCGCTCGCCGTCTTCCTGCAGTTTTTCACCCGTTACGTGCTCAACGACAGCTACGCCTGGACCGAAGAGATCGCGACCTATTGCCTGATCGGGGTGGTCTTCATCGGTTCGTCGATGTGCGTACGGCTGTCGCGGCATATCCAGGTCGACCTCGTCTATCGCTACCTGCCGCATGCCGTAGGGCGCGTGCTGTCGACCGCGATCGACCTGATCCGGATCGCCTTCTTCGGCTACGCCATCAAGCTGGTCTGGGTCTACATCAGGATCATCGGCGACGAGCAGATGACCACCATCAATCTTCCCAAGGACTATGTCTATTACGCCGTGCTGCTCGGGTTCGTGCTGATGTTCGCACGCTCTGTGCAGGTGGCAATCCAGAACTGGCGGCAGGGTTACTCGGTCCTCGAACGTCCCGGTGCCTACGACGGATCGGAAGGATAAAACCATGCTGCTGTTGCTCGGAGGCTTTCTCGTTCTCATGCTGCTCGGCGTTCCCGTGGCGATCGCCATGGCGGTGTCGTCGCTGCTCTATATCCTGGTCAGCGGCGTGACGCCCGACGTCACGCTGGCGCAGCGCATGATCGCCGGCGTCGAGAGCTTCCCGCTGCTCGCCGTGCCGTTCTTCATCCTGGCCGGCAATCTCATGAACATCGCCGGCGTCACCGGGCGCATCTACAAATTCGCGGTTGCGCTGGTGGGGTGGATGCGCGGCGGCCTCGGCCACGTCAACATCATCGGCTCGGTGATCTTCTCCGGTATGTCGGGCACCGCGATTGCGGATGCCGCCGGCCTCGGCACCATCGAGATCAAGGCGATGAAGGACCACGGTTACTCCACCGAGTTCTCGGTCGGCGTCACCGCGGCCTCGGCAACGCTCGGGCCGATCATTCCGCCGTCGCTGCCGTTCGTGATCTACGGCATGATGGCGAACGTCTCGATCGGCGCGCTGTTCCTGGGCGGCGTCATTCCCGGCGTCGTCCTGACGCTGTTCATGATGGTGACCGTCACCTATTTCGCGCACAAGAACAAATGGGGCAGCGACACGCCGTTCTCTTGGCCGCAGCTCGGCTCGGCCGGGCTCGAGATATTGATCGTGCTGTCGTTCCCGATGGCGATCTGGCTGATGGTCCTCGCCGGCCTCTCGGTCAACATGGCCGTCGTCATCGGCCTCGGCACGCTGCTCCTGATCGACTGGTATTTCGACTTCTCGGCGGTGATGGCGTTGATGGCGCCGGTGATCCTGATCGGCGGCATGACGCTGGGCTGGTTCACGCCGACGGAAGCCGCCGTCGCCGCGGTGATCTGGTCGCTGTTCCTCGGCCTCGTCCGCTACCGCACCATGACGTTCCAGACCGTCGCCAAGGCGACCTTCGATACCATCGAGACCACGGCCTCGGTGCTGTTCATCGTCACGGCGGCGTCGATCTTCGCCTGGCTGCTGACGGTGTCGCAGGCGGCGCAGATGCTCTCGGACTGGATGCTCAGCATCACCCAGAACAAATGGGTGTTCCTGGCGCTCGCCAACGTGCTGATCCTGTTTGTCGGCTGCTTCATCGACACCACGGCGGCAATCACCATTTTGGTGCCGATCCTGCTCCCGATCGTGCTCAAGCTCGGCATCGACCCCATTCATTTCGGCCTGATCATGACGCTGAACCTGATGATCGGCCTGTTGCATCCGCCGCTCGGCATGGTGCTGTTCGTGCTCGCCCGCGTGGCAAAGCTCTCCGTCGAGCGCACGACGGTGGCGATCCTGCCCTGGCTGGTTCCGCTGCTGCTGGCGCTGATCGCGATCACCTTCATTCCCGAACTGACCCTCTGGCTGCCAAAATACATGGGACTCTCCAAATGACCTCGACCGCTCTCGCCGCGACCCTGTTCGGCCCCGAAGACCTGCGCATGATCGAGCATCCGCTCGACAGGCTCGCTGACGGCATGGTGCGCATCCGCTTCGGCGCCGGCGGCATCTGCGGCTCGGACATGCACTATTTTCGTCATGCCCGCACCGGAGACTTCGTGGTGAAGTCGCCGCTGGTGCTGGGACACGAGATCTCGGGCGAGGTCGTGGAGATCTCCGGTGCCGCTGCGAACCTGAAGGTCGGCGACCGCGTCGCCGTCAACCCCTCGCGCTGGTGCGGCCATTGCGTCGCCTGCCGCGAGGGCCGGCCGAACCTGTGCGAGAACATCTATTTCATGGGCTCGGCTTCGAAGACGCCGCACATGCAGGGCGGCTTCGCCAACTACTTCGATGCGATCCCTGCGCAGTGCGTGAAGATTCCCGATCACGTGTCCTACCAGGCGGCCGCGCTGGCCGAGCCGCTCGCGGTGTGCCTGCACGCGGTGGCGCGCGCCGGCAAGATCGAGGGCAAGCGCGGCATCATCTTTGGTGCCGGCCCGATCGGGCTTCTGACCATGCTCGCGGCGCACCGCGCCGGCATGGCCGACATCACCGTGGCCGACATCGCTCCGGCGCCGCTGGCCTTTGCGACCAAGCTCGGCGCCTCCCATGTCGAGAATGTCTCGGCCGGCGAGGAAGGGCTGAAGGCGCAGGCCGCGTTGCGCCCCTATGACGTCGCATTCGAGGTCTCGGGCACGGCTGCCGGCCTTGCCAGTGCGATCGGCATCGTCAGGCGCGGCGGCGTCGTGGTGCAGATCGGCAACCTGCCGGGCGGCCAGATCCCGACGCCGTCGAATGCGGTGATGGCCAAGGAGATCGACCTGCGCGGCTCGTTCCGCTTCGGCTTCGAGTTCATGAATGCGGTGGAACTGATCGGCAACGGCAGCGTCGATGTGCTGTCGCTGGTCACCGCCGAGCGGCCGCTCTCGACCGCGCCCGACGCGCTGCGGCTGGCGCTCGACCGTTCGCAGAGCGTCAAGGTCGTGCTGACCGCGAACTGACTTTTGTTTTGACGCGTTTTCTTCACGCGAACCGGTACCCACTTCGCTCGAAAACGCTTTGGGAGGCAGCACATGATGCTGGAGGGATGGCGCTGGTACGGGCCGGATGATCCGGTCTCGCTCGATGATGTCAGGCAGGCCGGGGCGAGCCAGATCGTCTCGGCGCTGCATCAGGTGCCGATCGGAGAGGCCTGGACGCGCAAGGCGGTCGAGGAGCGCAAGAACTTCATCGAGAACGGCCAGCCCGGCCGCTCGCAGCTGACCTGGTCGGTGGTGGAATCGATTCCGATCCCTGACGACGTCAAGCGCCTCGGCGGAAAAGCGACCAAGTCGATCGAGGCGTGGATCGCGAGCCTGGAGGCGGTCGCCGCGTCCGGCATCAAGATCATCTGCTATAACTTCATGCCCGTGGTGGACTGGTGCCGCACCGATCTGGAATGGGAGCTGCCGAACGGCGCCCGTGCCATGCGCTTCGACCAGGACCGCTTTGCGGCATTCGAGCTGCACATCCTGAAGCGCCCGGCGGCTGCTCAAGAGTATACCCCCGAGCAGCAGGCGCGCGCGAAAAACCTGTTCGAGCAGATGAGCCAGGCGGATATCGACTATCTCGTCATGGTCATTGCCAGCGCGCTGCCGGGCTCGACCACCGAGCCGATGACGATCCCGCAATTCCGCGATCGGCTGGACACCTATCGCGACATCACGCCAAAGATATTGCGGCAGCATCTCGCGGAATTCCTCGCGCGCGTGACGCCGGTGGCCGAGCAGCTCGGTCTCTCCTTGACGCTGCATCCGGACGATCCGCCGCGGCCGCTGTTCGGCCTGCCGCGCATTGCTTCCAGCGCCGACGATTATCAGGCGCTGTTCGATGCCGTGCCGTCCAAGGCCAACGGCATCTGCTTCTGCACCGGCTCGCTCGGCGTGCGCGCGGAGAACAATCTCCCTGATATGGCCGAGCGCTTCGGCCCGCGCATCGCGTTCGCCCATCTGCGCGCGACCAAGCGCGAGGCGGACGTCCTGTCGTTCTACGAGTCCGACCATCTCGACGGTGACGTCGACATGATCGCGGTGCTCAAGGCGCTGTTGAAGGAGAACGCGCGGCGCGCACCGGACAAGAGAATCGTGTTCCGTCCCGATCACGGCCACCGCATGCTCGACGATCTCGCCGCCACCAAGCGCACCAATCCCGGCTACACCGCGATCGGCCGCCTGCGCGGCCTCGCGGAATTGCGCGGCGCGATCAGGGCGATCGAGCATCGGTGAGGGATGGTGCGCCTCTCCCCGCTTGCGGCAGAGCTATCGCATCTGGGAGTTTTCCCTGCGGCCATCCTTCGAGACGCCCGCTTTGGGCGGGCTCCTCAGGATGAGGGCCGAGTGCGCGGTAACAGTTTCAACGAGCACTGATGCTGATTAGCCTCATCCTGAGGAGGCGCGTCAGCGCCGTCTCGAAGGACGAGGCGTGCGCGCAGGCGGCCGCCACAAGTCATCTGCGATAGACGGGGAGAGGGCGCCTCAATAGCACGCATCCATGGCGCCGAGCTTCGGATAGAGCCGGTCGATCGCGGCGATCTCGCTTTTCATCTGCGCGATGATCCAGTCGCGGATCTCGGCGGCGATCGGGCGCATCGGGCGGTTGCGCGGCGGCAGGAATTCGCAGATGCGGCGCGTGGTGGTGAGCCGGTCGGAGGCCGGCACCAGCGCGCCGGTGAGCAGCCAGTGCGAGGCGACCGTCAGCCAGCCGAGCGCGATGCCCTGGCCGAGCAGCGCGGCCTGCACCACCACGGCATAATCCGTGAAGCTCAGCGCCTTGGCCGCGCCGCGGCGGCCGGTGAGGAGCGAAGTGTAATCCGCAGCCCAGTCGCCCGGTGTCTCGGCGAGGCGAATGATGGTGTTGCCCTCGGCGGGATCGGTCTCGCCGAGATAGGTAGGGCTGCACATCGGCAGCATCACTTCCTTCATCACCAGCGTGCCGCCGGAGGGCGGCTCGTCGCGGTCACGGAAGCGCATGCCGAGATCGACATTCTCCACCGGTCCGCGCAGCGCGCCGGAGATCAGCTGGAAACGCAGATCGACCTGCGGAAACTGTTTCTGCAGCTTGTCGATGCGCGGCATTAGCCAGTGCGTGGTGAAGGCGGAGGAGACCGACAGCGTCACCGTCTCGGTGCCCTTGCGGCGCCGCTCGATCTCGACGAGCCCGCTCTCGATGCTGCGGAAGCCTTCGAGCACGCGGCGATAGAGCAGCTCGCCTTCTTCGGTGAGCACCGCGCGGCCCGCCTTGCGATCGAACAGGCGAACGCCGAGATGCTCCTCGAACTGGCCGAGCATCCGGCTCACCGCCGGCTGCGTGACGTTCAGCTCGGCGGCCGCAGCCGTGAAGCTGCCATTGCGCGCCGCCGCGTCGAAGACGAACAGGGCGTTGCTGGACGGCAGCATGCGACGGAGCTCTGGCATAACGTCATGTTATGGGCGCGGTGAGAATTTGGCAATTGCCGGATTTTGCCAAGTCTGGTGTCATCAGCATGACAGCTTAAAGACAGGCCCTTCGAGAGAGGATTTGGTGCAGCGCACGCT
The DNA here is from genome assembly GCF_020193715.1 of Bradyrhizobium sp. IC4060. NCBI lineage: Bacteria > Pseudomonadati > Pseudomonadota > Alphaproteobacteria > Hyphomicrobiales > Nitrobacteraceae > Bradyrhizobium > Bradyrhizobium sp. IC4060. Next base: position 432,739 of record NZ_JADYVJ010000002.1, read on the forward strand.
TTGCCGTGAGTGCTCCAAATCCCTGTCTATAAAGCAGGCTTATGGCGCGTAGTGAGGCACGCCGGCTGAGGGACATCGCGAGGTCGATCGTTGGACAAGCGCGCGGAGAGCGTCGAGATCAGGTCCGCCAGCAAGGCCTATGGCGCCGTTCGCGCCCTCGACGACGTTTCGCTCAATGTCAGCGCCGGTGAATTCGTCTCACTGCTTGGCCCGTCCGGCTCCGGCAAGACCACGCTGCTCGGCATTTTGGGCGGCTTCATCCTGCCGACCTCAGGCACGATTCTATTCGGAGGCCGTGACGTCACCTACATGCCGCCGCACAAGCGCGACATCGGCGTGGTGTTCCAGAATTACGCGCTGTTTCCGCACATGAGCGTCGGCGAGAACGTCGCCTTTCCCTTGCGCGCGCGACGCCTGCCGAAATCCATCTGGCCGGACAAGGTGCGCGCAGCGCTCAGCATGGTCGGGCTTGCCGGCTATGAAGAGCGCGGCATCGCGCAGCTCTCCGGCGGTCAGCGCCAGCGCGTGGCGTTGGCGCGCGCCATGATCTTCGAGCCGCGCCTGATCCTGATGGACGAGCCGCTTTCCGCGCTCGACAAGCAGCTGCGCGAATCCATGCAGATCGAGCTGCGCGCGTTGCACAAGCGGATCGGCGCGACCATCATCTACGTCACCCATGACCAGCGCGAGGCGCTGACCATGAGCGACCGCGTCGCCGTCATGAAGGACGGCCGGCTGGTTCAGATCGATGAGCCGGCGCGGCTGCATGACCATCCCGTCGATTCCTTCGTCGCCAGCTTCATCGGCGAAGCCACGATGCTGCCGGTCCGCCGCGTCGGTGGCTCCAGCGTTGCGCTCGGTAATGCCTTGCTGCGCAGCGCACGCGCCATTCCGGATGGCGATGCCCTGATGCTGGCCGTGCACAGCGAGAAACTGCTGATCGATGATGGCGCGCAGGATGCCGCCTGCAACCGGCTGACCGGGACTGTCACCGACATCGTCTATCAGGGCGAGAGCCTGCGCATTTTCCTCGCGCTCGAAGGCGGCGTCGCGCTCAGCCTGCGCCAGCCGAGCTATCACCAGGCCTATCACCGCATTCCGCCGCTCGGCGGCAGCCTCACCGTCACCCTTCATCCCGAGGACACCATCGTCGTGCCCAGGGTGAGGGACTGAACTCAAGCCTCATCCAACCCGAGAGAAGAAACTGATATGTCGACCCAAGCCGCGTTCAGCAATTTCAAGGTCCTCACCTTCGACGTCGTCGGCACCCTGATCGATTTCGAGACCGGCGTACTTGAAGCGGTGCGCAAGATCGGAGGCAAGAAGGCGGCCGAGCTCAGTGATGACCAGATCTTCGAATCCTACAAGCGCGGGCGCGACAAGCATTACGAGCGCTCGAGCGAGGTGATGTTCCACGTGTATCGCTATCTCGCCAAGGAGCTGGGGCTGCCGGCGGACGATGCCTCCTGCGACGTGTTCCAGCTCGCCGTGCTGCGCTGGGGCCCGTTCTCCGATTCCGTTGAGGCGCTGAAGCGCTTGCGCACAAAATTCCGCCTGGTCGCGATGACCAATGCCGACCGCGTGGCACTCTCATGCTACGCGCATGCGCTCGGTAATCCCTTCGATGACACCGTCTGCGCCGACGACACCGGCGTTGCAAAACCGAACCCGGAATTCTTCGCCTACAACAAGGGCCGCCAGTCCGCCTTCGGGTACAAGCAGTCCGACATTCTGCACGTCGCGCAGAGCCAATATCACGACATCGGGATCGCGCGGAAGCTCGGCTACAAGGTGTGCTGGATCGAGCGCCGCCAGGGCATCGCCGGATTCGGCGGCACGCCGGCGGTGGAGACGCTGACCAAGCCGGACTTCCATTATCCGACGTTGAAGGCGCTTGCCGACGCGGCCATCGGGCCGGCGACGTAACGGAGAGCTGTGGCATGACACGGGACTGGCGCGCGCTGCCTTCCGTCAATTCGCTGTGGGAAGCCACGGCGGAGCCGGCGCGCGCGTTTCCCGTGCTGTCGGGCGAGCAACAGGCGGATGTGGTGATCATCGGCGCCGGCTACACTGGCCTCTCCGCCGCGCACCACATTGCCAGGAGCGGGCTCAGCCCCGTCGTGCTCGAGGCCAACCGTCCCGGCTGGGGCGCGAGCGGGCGCAATGGCGGCGTGATCACCGCAAAATTCCGTCTCTCGTTCCGCGAGATCGACGCCGCGCATGGTCGCGCCATGGCGCGGCGCATGTACGAGATCGCGCATGAATCGACCGACATGGTCGAGGAGCTCGTCTCCGAATTCGGCATTACCAGCGCGAACCTTGTGCGCACCGGCCAGGTCAAGGCCGCGCACAATGAGACGACGCTCAAGGCCGCGACCGACGAGGCCAACTGGATGACGCGCGAAATGGGCTCCGCCGCCGTTCGCATCCTCGACAAGGGACAGGTGCGCGAGGAGACCGGCTCCGAGATCTTTGTCGGCGGTGTGCTCAATCCCGGCTCGGGCGGGATCCATCCGCTGAACTATCTGCGCGGCCTCGCAAACGGCGTTGCAAGCCGCGGCGTTCCGATTTTCCAGGAGTCGCCGGTCGTCAAGCTCCGGCGCGAGAAGGACGGCATCGTTGCCGAGACACCGCAAGGCGCGGTGCGCGCAAAACAGGCGATCATTGCCACCAACAGCTATTCGGATCTGACCGGTGCCACCGCGCATCTGCAGCGCACGCTGATCCCGTTCCGCAGCGCCATGGTCGCAACCGAGCGGCTTCCCGGCAATCTCGCGGGAAAACTGATGCCGACGGGGCGCACCTACACCGAGACCAAGCGCATGATGCGCTGGTTCCGCATGGTCGACAACCGCGTCATCTTTGGCGGCCGCGGCGCCTTCGGCAAGCAGGACTCGCAGGCCGCATTCGACGCCTTGCGCAAGGCGATGGTCGGCATCTTCCCCGATCTCGCCGATGTCCCGCTCGCATACAAATGGTCGGGCCTGGTCGCGATGACGCTGGACTCGGTCCCGCATATCGGCCGGCTCGATGACCGCACGCTCTTCTCGGTCGGCTACAACGGCGCAGGCGTCGCGATGTCGAGCCTGATGGGCCGCTATCTCGCTGCCTTCGTGCGCGGCGAGACGCCCGACGTCGGCCTGCTCGACGCGCGGCGCATGAAGGCGATTCCGTTCTATCCGCTGCGGGAGCCCGCCGTGCGCATGGTCGCCGGCTGGTACCAGTTTCTCGATGCGATCGGTCGGTGAGATCATTTGGAGGAGGTGAGGATGACGATGAAGCAGAAATTTGGATTGGGCTGCGCGCTGCTGGGCGCAATCGGACTGACCAGCGCGGCTGATGCCGCCGAGCAGATCACCTTCGTCTCGCAGGGCGGCGCCTATCAGCAGGCGCAGACGGTGGCGATCCTCGATCCCTCCGCCAAGAAGCTCGGCATCACCATCAACCAAGACTCCATTCCCGATGCCTGGCCCGCGATCAAGACGCAGGTCGGCAGCGGCAAGCCGATCTGGGACGTCGTCGACACCCCGACCGGTAACTGCCTGCGCGGCGGCGAACAGGGGCTGATGGAGAAGCTCGACTTCTCGAAGATTCCAAACGGCGCGGCGATGCCGGAGGCCTATCGCAGCCCCTATTCAGTGTCCTACGAGTTCTATTCGAGCGTACTTGCCTACAGCCAGAAGAAATTCCCGAAGGACGCGCCGAACAGCTGGGCCGATTTCTGGGACGTGAAGAAATTCCCCGGCCGCCGCGCGCTGCGCAACCATCCGTTTGCAACGTTAGAGGCGGCGCTGATGGCCGACGGCGTCGCACCGGACAAGCTTTATCCGCTCGACGTCGACCGCGCCTTCAAGAAGCTGGAAGAGATCAAGCCGCACATCACGGTGTGGTGGACCTCGGGCGCGCAGTCGGCGCAGTTGCTCAATGACGGCGAGGTCGACATGGAGATGGCCTGGAACGGTCGCGTCAGCGCGGTCGCCAAGGAAGGCGCGAAGGTCACCTTCACCTACAACCAGGGCATCCTGCAGAGTACCTCGCTCTGCATCCTCAAGGGCGCGCCGAATCTCGCCACCGCGATAAAATTCCTCAACGAGGCCGTCGATCCCGTGCACCAGGCCAATCTGCCACTGCACATCGACTATGGTCCGGGCAACCCGAAGGCGTTCGAGACCAGCGTGATCAAGCCCGAGCGCGCCGCGCAATTGCCGAGCGAGCCGGCCAATGCGGCCAAGCAGGCGCTGATGTCCTACGCCTGGTGGTCCTCGCCGGCGGGCGAAGCCGCCGAGAAGCGCTGGGCGTCCTTCATGCAGAAGTGAGCGAGGCAACGTTGACGACTTCAGTGCCAGATCCCTCCCAAAAACATCAGCGCCGTGAGCACGGCCTGATGCTGGCACTGGTCTCGCCGGCGCTGCTGGTGATCCTGGCTCTGATCGTGCTGCCGGTGGGCTGGCTGGCCTGGCAGTCGATCTACCATGACGGCTTCACGCTGGAGAATTATCGCCGCGTCTTCACCGAAGACGTCTACTGGCGCAGCTTTGCGCTGACCTTCGAGATCAGCCTCGCGGTCACGGCCATCGCGCTGCTGCTCGGCTATCCCGTGGCCTACCTTGCCAATTCGGTGCCGAAAGGGTGGAGCATCGTCATCCTCTCGCTGGTCGTGCTGCCGTTCTGGACCAGCGTGCTGGTCCGCGCCTATGCCTGGCTGGCGCTGCTGCAGCGCACCGGCGTGATCAACCAGCTCCTGCGCTACCTCGATGTCATCTCCGAGCCGCTCGCGCTGGTCCACAACACCTTTGGCACGGTGGTTGCGACCGTGCACATCCTGCTGCCCTTCATGGTGTTGCCGCTCTACGCCACCATGCAGAAGATTCCGAACGATCTCATGCAGGCCGGCGCCAGCCTGGGCGCGAGCCCGTCGCTCACCTTCATGCGCGTGTTCCTGCCGCTGTCGCTGCCGGGTGTGCTCGCCGGCTGCACCATGGTGTTCGTGCTCTGCCTCGGCTTCTACATCACGCCGGAGCTGCTCGGCGGCGGCCGCACCGTGATGGTGTCGATGCTGGTGAGCCGCAATGTCGAGCTCTACAACCAGTTCGGCGCGGCCAGCGCGGTCGCCGTCGTGCTGCTCATCAGTGTGCTCGTGATCTTCTTCATTGTAAGCCGCTTCATCTCGCTCGACCGCGTGTTGGGGCAGAAATGATGCGCGCCTCGCCCGCACGGATTGCCCTCTACGTGATCAGCGCGCTGGTGCTGGTCTATCTGATCATTCCCGTTCTGATCATCGCGCCGATCTCGTTCTCCAGCGCGCGCTTTCTGACCTTTCCGCCACCGTCCTTTTCGCTGCGCTGGTACCAGCAATATTTCTCAAATCCCGCCTGGATGCAGGCGACGCGGGTGACGCTGACCGTCGCCCTCCTCACCGTCGTGATCGCGACCCCGTTCGGGGTGGCCGCTGCCTATGCCATCAGCCAGTCGAAGCTACGCATCATGAGGCTGATCCACTTGGCGCTGCTGTTGCCGCTGGTGGTGCCGATCATCATCACCGCCGTCGGCATCTTCTTCGTCTATGCCAAAGTCGGTCTGGTCGCGACCATGCCCGGCCTCGTGCTGGCGAACGTGATGCTGGGCCTGCCCTATGTCGTCATCTCGGTGCTCGCGGGCCTGCAGAGTTTCGATCCGGCGCAGGAGATGGTGGCGCGCAGCCTCGGCATGAACCGCCTGCGCAGCTTCTTCGCGGTGACGCTGCCGCAGATCAAGTCCAGCGTGGTTGCGGGCGGAATCTTCGCCTTCATCTCGGCGATGGACGAGACCATCGTCGCGCTGTTCATTTCCGGCGGCCAGTATCAGCCGTTGACCAAGCGCATGTTCACCGCGCTGCGCGACGAGATCGATCCGACCATCGCCGCGATCTCGACCTTGATGACGGCGGCCTCATTCATGCTGGTGCTGCTGGCGAGCGCGCGACAGAAGCGGAGCGGGTCAGGGTAGTCCACGTCCCCCGGGACCTCGCGGCACGGGCTGGACTGAGGAGATCAATTCACCCGATCGCGAAATCGGCGGCCGTCTCTGCGTGAATGGCGGTGGTGTCGAATGTCTCGACCGACGTGTCATCAGGGCCGACCAGCATGGTGATCTCGGTGCAGCCGAGGATGATGCACTCGGCGCCGCCGGCGACGAGCGCCGCCATCACCTCCTGGTAGCGGCGGCGCGAGGGCGCGGCGACGTTCCCGAGGCACAGCTCGTCGTAGATGATGCGGTTCACCTCGACGCGCTCGTCCGCGGGAGGGACCATGGCGTCGAGGTCGTGCGCGCGCAATCGGTCGATGTAGAAGTCTTCCTCCATCGTGAACTTGGTGCCGAGCAAGCCGACCCGCCGATATCCTTTGGCGCGAATCCGCTCGGCCGTCGCATCGCCGATGTGGATGAACGGAACGTTGACGCTGGAGATGATCTCCGGCGCCAATTTATGCATCGTGTTGGTGCACAGCACGATGGCCCGCGCGCCGGCACTTTCGAGCAGCCGCGCGACCTCCGCCAGGCTCGCCGCCGCCTCCTGCCAGCGGCCAGCATATTGCATCTGCTTGATCTCCTCGAAATCGTAGGAATACATCAGAAGCGGGGCCGAATGCAGCTTGCCGATGCGGTCGCGGACCCGCTCGTTGATGAGCTTGTAGTAAAGCGCGGTGCTCTCCCAGCTCATGCCTCCGATCAGGCCAATGGTTTGCATTCCGGTGCTCCCGAACAGTGATTCAGAGGGATCTTAGACGAAGATGCCGAAGCTCGCCATCATGGCCGCGGCAGGGCCTGTAGTGCAAACGGCAGGGACGGGCATGACGCCTGCGCAGGCTGCGAGAAGCCTTTCGACCTTGCGCACGCTCTCGGCCTGTCTTAGGCCAGTTCCCGAACACGTGCGTATCGCCGAAGTCTTGAGGGAGCCGACATGACCATTCGCAACACCCGCACCGGGGGCCAGATCCTGATCGATCAGCTCGTCGCCCAGGGCGTCGAGCGCGTCACCTGCGTGCCGGGCGAGAGCTATCTGGCGGCGCTCGATGCGCTGCATGACAGCCCGATCGACGTCGTGATCTGCCGCGCCGAAGGCGGCGCGGCGATGATGGCGGAAGCCTATGGCAAGCTCACGGGGCGGCCGGGCGTCTGCTTCGTCACCCGCGGCCCCGGTGCCACCAATGCCAGCCACGGCGTCCACATCGCGATGCAGGATTCGACCCCGATGATCCTGTTCGTCGGCCAGGTCGACACCGGCATGCGCGAGCGCGAGGCGTTCCAGGAGCTCGACTACAAGGCGGTGTTCGGCTCGATGGCGAAATGGGCGGTCGAGATCGACCGTCCCGACCGCATTCCGGAGCTGGTCGCGCGCGCCTTCCGCGTCGCCATGCAGGGCCGCCCCGGTCCCGTGGTGATCGCGCTGCCGGAGAACATGCTGACCGAGACCGCGGCCGTTGCCGATGCCATGCGCATCGAGCCCGCCGTGAGCTGGCCGGCGCCTGCCGATATCGAAAAGCTCGGCGCCATGCTGGCCGGCGCAAGGGCGCCGCTCGTCATTCTCGGCGGCTCGCGCTGGACCGACGAGGCGGCCAAGAGCATCGCGCGGTTCGCCGAGCGGTTCGACCTGCCGGTCGCGACCTCGTTCCGCCGGGCCGCGCTGATCGACGCCGACCATTCGCATTATGCCGGCGACCTCGGCATCGGGCCGAGCCCCGGCCTGAAGGCGCGCATCGACAATGCCGACGTCGTCCTGCTGATCGGCGGCCGCATGTCGGAGATGCCATCGTCGTCCTATACGCTGCTCGACATTCCCAATCCGAAGCAGAAGCTGATCCATGTGCATCCGGGCTCCGAAGAGCTCGGCCGCATCTATCAGCCTGAACTGGCGATCCAGGCGACGCCGGCCGCCTTCGCCGCCGCCGTCGAGACGTTGAAGCCGTCAGGTGCGGTGGCATGGAAGGGCGAGGCCGCGAAGGCGCATGCCGATTATCTGGCCTGGACCGAGAAGGCGCGCGAGCTGCCGGGCAGGTTCCAGTACGGCGAGGTGATGACCTGGCTGCGCGACCGCCTGCCGAACGACGCGATCGTCTGCAACGGCGCCGGCAATTACGCCGGCTGGATCCATCGCCATCACCGCTTCCACAGCTTCGCCGCCCAGCTCGCGCCGACCTCGGGCTCGATGGGCTATGGCGTGCCGGCGGGCGTGCTGGCCAAGCGGCAATATCCGGATCGCGTCGTCGTCGCGTTTGCGGGCGACGGCTGCTTCCTGATGAACGGCCAGGAATTCGCCACCGCCGTGCAGTACGACGCGCCGCTCGTCGTCATTATCATCGACAATTCGCAATACGGCACCATCCGCATGCACCAGGAGCGCTACTATCCCGGCCGCGTCGTCGGCACCCAGCTCAAGAACCCGGATTTCGCGATGTATGCGAAGGCGTTCGGCGGGCATGGCGAGCGCGTCGAGCGCACCGAAGAGTTCGCACCGGCGTTCGAGCGCGCGCTCGCCTCGGGCAAGCCGTCGATCCTCCATTGCATCATCGATCCCAGGGCGATCTCGGTCGGCAAGGATTTTGTCTCGGCGGTGAAGGCTTAGGGCGATGCCTGAAGGTCGCCACGTCGCCATCATCGGAGCCGGCGCGATCGGTGTGATCAGCGCCATCGAGGCGCTGCGCGAGGGACATCGCGTGACGCTGATCGATCCGGGCGAGCCCGGCGGCGAGCAGGCGGCGAGCTACGGCAATGCCGGCTGGCTGTCGTCGCATTCGGTGATCCCGCCGGCGGAGCCGGGCGTCTGGAAGAAGGTGCCTGGCTATCTCCTGGACCCGCTCGGCCCGCTTGCGATCCGCTGGTCTTACCTGCCGAAGGCGCTGCCCTGGCTGATCAAGTATCTGCTGTCGGGCTGGACCGCGGCGCGGGTCGAGACCACGGCGTTCGCGCTGCGCGATCTCCTGAAGGACGCGCCGCTGCTGCACAGGAAGCTCGCGGAAGAAGCCGGCGTCCCCGAGCTGATCGAGCGCAACGGCGTGATGCACGTGTTCACATCGCGCGGCAATTTCGACAATGATCTCGGCTGGCGCCTGCGCAGGAAGGTTGGCGTCGAATGGCTGGAGCTCAATGCCGACGAAATGCGCCAGCGTGAGCCGGATCTGCATCCGCGCTACACCTTTGGCGTCGTGGTGGAGGAAGCCGGGCGCTGCCGCGATCCCGGCGCTTATGTTGCAGCCCTTGCCAATCATGCGATTGCCAGCGGCGCGAAGCACGTACGCGCCAAGGCGACCGGGCTGAAGCTCAAGGGCGGCAAGCTCGTCGCTGTGGTCACCGAGACCGGCGAGATCGCCTGTGACGCCGCGGTGGTCGCGGCCGGTGCCCGCTCGAAGCAGCTCACCGCGTCGGTCGGCGATCCCCTCCCGCTCGAGACCGAGCGCGGCTATCATGTCGTGATCGAGAATCCGGAAGTCGGCCCGCGCAGCTCGATCATGGCCTCCGACGCCAAGCTGGTGGTGAACTGGACCAACAAGGGCCTGCGCGCCGCCGGCACGGTCGAGATCGCCGGCCTCGAGGCCGCGCCGAACTGGAAGCGCGCCGAGATTCTGCGCAACCACCTCGTCAGCATGTTCCCGAAACTGCCGAAGGACATTCCGGTCTCGCGCGTCAAGACCTGGTTCGGCCATCGGCCGAGCATGCCGGACGGACGTCCCTGCATCGGCTATGCGCGCGCCTCGCGCGACATCGTCTATGCTTTCGGCCACGGCCATGTCGGCCTGGTCGGCTCGGCCCGCACCGGCCGTCTGGTCGCCCAGCTCGTGAGCGGCAAGGCGCCGGAGATTCCACTCGCGCCGTTCGCGCCCGATCGTTTCCTCTGAGAGCGCACCATGACCACCTCAGCCAGCTCGTCCTCCCGCATCGCCCGTGGCGGCAAGGCCATCTACGGCGCGCCGCTCGGCATCCTGATGCTGGAGGCGCGCTTTCCCCGCATTCCCGGCGACATGGGCAACGGCACGACCTGGCCATTCCCGGTGCTCTATCGCGTGGTGAGCGGCGCCTCGCCGGAAAAGGTCGTGCTGAAGGGCGCGGCCGGCCTCTTGCCCGACTTCATCGATGCGGCCAAGGATCTGGTGCGGCTCGGGGCGGAGGCCATCACCACCAATTGCGGCTTCCTCTCGCTGTTCCAGAAGGAGATCGCGGCGGCCGTCGGCGTTCCCGTCGCGACTTCCTCGCTGATGCAGGTGCCGTGGGTGCAGGCGACCCTGCCGCCCGGCAAGCGCGTCGGCCTCGTCACGGTGTCGGGCTCGACCTTGACACCGGCCCATCTCGAAGGCGCCGGCGTGCCGCTCGACACGCCGCTGGTCGGCACCGAGAGCGGCAAGGAGTTCTTCCGCGTCCTGATCAAGGCCGAGAAGGACGACATGGATATCGCGCAAGCCGAGCGCGACGTGGTCGAGGCCGGCAAGGAGCTCGTTGCCAAGCATCCGGATGTCGGCGCCATCGTGCTCGAATGCACCAACATGCCGCCTTATGCCGCAGCACTTCAGGCCGAGGTGGGGCTGCCGGTCTACGACATCTATTCCATGATTACCTGGTTTCATGCCGGGCTGCGCCCGCGCGTCTTTGCGTGAGATTGTCTCAAGTCCAGGAGTGAACCCATGAAACTATCCGGCAAGGTCGCCGCCATCACCGGCGCGGCGCGCGGCATCGGCAAGGCCTGCGCGAAGAGATTTTTGGACGACGGCGTCAAGGTCGTCATCTCCGACGTCGATGCCGAAGGCTTGGCTGCGACGGCCGCCGAGCTCGGGCGGCCGGATGCGTTGCGTACCGTCGTGGGCAACGTCGCCAGGCGTGCCGATGTCGATCAGCTGGTCGCGACCGCGGTGAAGGAGTTCGGCCGGCTCGACATCATGGTCAACAATGCCGGGGTCGCCCGCAACCGGGATATCCTCGATATCACCGAGCAGGAATTCGACGAGATCATCGGCATCAATTTGAAGGGCGCGTTCTTCGGCGTGCAGGCGGCGGCGAGGCAAATGATCGCGCAAGGCGGCGGCGGGGTCATCATCAACATGTCCTCGGTGAACGCGCTACTGGCGATCCCGGCGCTGGCGACCTACGCCATGTCAAAGGGCGGCATGAAGCAGCTGACATCGGTCGCCGCCGTCGCGCTGGCCCCGCACAACATTCGTGTCGTCGCGGTCGGGCCGGGCACGATCCTGACCGACATGGTGGCTTCGGCGATCTACACGTCCGAGGATGCGCGCAAGACCGTGCTGTCGCGCACGCCGGCGGGCCGCGGCGGCGAGCCGAGCGAGGTGGCCTCCGTCGTGGCCTTCCTTGCCAGCGACGATGCGTCCTATATCACCGGGCAGACGATCTATCCGGACGGCGGCCGACTGGTCCTGAATTACACGGTGCCGGTGAAGGAGAAGTAGGGCCTCACTCCGCCGCAACATTGATCCCGTAACCCAGCCGCTTGGAGATGCCCCCGGCGCAATCGCGCAGCGCGTGCGCGATCGGGCTGTCCCAGCGGGCATCAAAGGTGCCTTCCGGGCCCATCGCGGTGATGACCAGCGCGACGTGGCCGGAATGATCGAACACCGGCGCGGCGAACGCGTTCACGCCAGGTAGGGGATCGCCGAGCGCGCGGGCGAGACCGTGCTTGCGCACCTCGGCGAGCATGTCGGCGACCTTGGCCCCCTTCACGGTGCGCTTCGGGTTGTAGCCGACGCCGTGGCGGTCGAGGCCGCTGTCGAGCGCGGCGCTGATGGTCTTCTCCGGCAGGAACGCGGCAAACGCGCGGCCCGTCGCGGTCTCCAAGAGCGCCATCACCGAACCGACGCGCATCACGATGTGCACCGGCTGGGCCGGCTCTTCGAGCTGCACAACGGTGGGGCCGTGCGTGCCCCAGACCGCGAGCGAGACGGGGTGGCCGATCTGGCTCGCAAGGCCCGCGATCCTGGGACGCGCGATGCGTACGCCGGAGAGGCGGCGCAGGCTGATCAGGCCGAGCTCCAGCGCCAGTGCGCCGATCTCGTAGCGGCCGGTGCTCTCGTCCTGCTCGATCAGGCCGATGCGGGAAAAGCTGGCGAGATAAGGATGCGCCTTGGCCGGCGTCATGCCGGCCTCGCGGGCGAGATCGCGCAGCATCATCGGCTCGCCGCTGCGGGCGAGCGCGCGGAGCAATTCGCCGCCGACCTCGATCGACTGGATGCCGCGGCTCTCTCTCTTCATGCGCCTCCGATGCGCTTGGGTCGTTGTTTGAGCATGATCTCTTCGGAAAACCGCTGCACACTTTTCCGGATCATGCTCTACGCCGCGTCGCGCTTGGCGGCGCTGTCGGCAAGATGTCTGCCGGCAATGTAGCCGAAGGTCAGCGCCGGCCCAAGCGTGATGCCGGCGCCCGGATAATTGCCGCCCATGATGCTCGCCATGTCGTTGCCGGCGGCATAGAGGCCGGGGATCACGCGGCCCTCGGCATCGAGCGCCCGTGCGTTCGCGTCGGTGACGATGCCGGCATAGGTGCCGAGATCGCCGATCACCATCTTGATGGCGTAGAACGGGCCGTTCTCGATCGGTGCGACGCAGGGGTTGGGGCCGTGCAACGCATCGCCCTGGTAGCGGTTATAGGCCTTTGAGCCCTTGCCGAAAGCGGCGTCGCGTCCCAGCGGCGCCGTCTCATTGAACTGCCTGACCGTCTCGGCGAACGCCTTGGAATCGATCCCGGCTTTCGCCGCCAGCGCTTCCAACGTGTGGCCGCGCATGAGATAGCCGGTCTTCAAATGATGACCCAGCGGCATCGGAAACGGCGGCACGCAGCCGAGGCCGTATTTGCGCAGCGTCTTGTGATCGCAGACGAGAAATGCGGCGATCTCCTCGCCGGGCTTGGCGGCCTTGATCATGGCCTGGACGAAGTCGTGATAGGAATTGCCCTCATTGGCGAAACGCCTGCCGTCGCGCATCACCGCGATCACGCCGGGCTTGGCGCGATCGATGAAGTGCGGCATCACTCCCTTGGAGCCGTCCTTGCGCGTGGTCAGCGATACCGGCACCCAGGCCGCCGCGTTCGGCAGGCGGTCCTCGATGCGGCCGCCGGCGCCTTCTGCAAGGCGCAAGCCGTCGCCGGTATTGCCCGTAGGCCCGGGCGAATAATGCTCAACGCCGGTCGGCGCATGCGGGAACATCTTCCTGCGCCGCCCGACGTCATGCGGAAAGCCGCCGGAGGCGAGCACAACGCCCTGTCGTGCACGAACGCGCACCTCGCGTCCCTCGCGCGAGACGATGGCGCCGGTCACGGCGCCGTTCTCGACCGTCAGCTGGCGCACCGGCGAGGACAGCCACATCGGAATCTTCAGGTCGAGCGCTGACTTTGCGAGGCGGCCTGCGAGCGCATTGCCGTTGGTGAGCGTCATGCCGCGGCCATAGCGCAGCACGTCCGTGAAATGCCGCGTCAGGCGCTTCGCGACATAGACCGCCGAGGTCAGCGACTTCGTCACCCGCATGAAGTGGATGATCTCCTTGCCGCTTCCCAACATCATGCCGAACACGGTGAGCTCGGGCAGCGGCATGCCGAGCGATTTGATGAGAATGCCGAGCTCGCGGCCGTCGAACGGGCGCGTCACCATGGAGCGGCCGCCCTGGGCACCGCCGGGCGCTTCCGCGTGATAATCGGGAAACACCAGCGGCATGTCGAAGCGCAGCGCCGTCTTGGTGGTGAAGAAATCGACCGCCTCGGGGCCGGCGCTCAGAAAGGCATCGACGCGTGCTGCGTCGTAATTGTTGCCCGCCTCATGCCGCAAATACGTGCGGGCCTGCTCCGGCGTCTCCTCGATGCCATATGCCTTTGCCAGCGACGTGCCGGGAATCCACAGCCAGCCGCCGGAGCGGGCGGTGGTGCCGCCGAAGCGCTGCTCCTTCTCGACGATCAGCACGTCGAGCCCGCGATAACGCGCGGTGATCGCGGCCGACATGCCGGAGCAACCCGATCCGGCCACGAGCACGTCGCACTCGTACGTCTCCATGGTGCCATGCTCGTTGCCAGCCATATCGGGCCTCACTTCTTCAGGAGCGGACATTTGGACTCGGAGACCGGACGGAAGGCGTCATCGCCCTTCACGGTCTTGACGATGTCCAGATAATCCCACGGCTCCTTGGACTGCGCGGGGGTCTTCACCTTGGCGAGATACATGTCGCGGATGACGCGGCCGTCCTCGCGCAACTTGCCGCCATGGACGAAGATATCCTCGATCGGCAGCTCGCGCATCTTCGCCATCACCTTGGCGGAATCGTCGGTGCCGGCCGCCTTGATCGCCTTGAGATAATGCAGCACCGCGCCGTAGACGCCGGTCTGGATCATCGTCGGCATCACCTTGGTGCGCTCGTAGAACTTCTTCGACCAGGCGCGGGTCGCCTCGTCCATGGCCCAGTAGGACGCCGTGGTCATATAGGTGCCCTGCGCGGCTTTGAGGCCGATGGCGTGCACGTCGGTGTCGAACATCAAGAGGCCGACCAGCTTCTGGCCGCCCTGGACCAGGCCGAATTCGCCGGATTGCTTGATGGCGTTGTCCGTGTCCTGGCCGGCATTGGCGAAGGCGACAACGTCGGATTTCGAGCTCTGCGCCTGCAGCGCGAAAGAGGAGAAGTCGGCGGTGTTGGTCGGATGCCTGACGCCGCCGAGCACCTTGCCGCCCATCTCGTTGATGAAGCGCGTGGCGTCCTTCTCGAGCTGCTGGCCGAAGGCATAGTCCGCGGTGATGAAGTACCAGGACTTGCCGCCTTCCTTGATGACGGCGGAGGCCGTCACCTTCGAGAGCGCATAGGTATCGTAGGTGAAGTGCACGGTGTTCGGGCTGCACAGCTCGTCGGTCAGCGAGCTCGCGCCGGGGCCGGAGAGCAGGGCGACCTTGCCGCGCTCGCGCACCATGTTGTGCACGGCGATGGCGATGCCGGAATTGGGGATGTCGACGACGGCGTCGACCTTGCCGTTGTCGAACCAGCCGCGGACGATCTGAACGCCGACATCGGTCTTCATCTGGTGGTCGGCGCTGATGATCTCGATGGGCTTGCCGAGCACGGTCGGCCCGAATTCCTCCACGGCCATCTTGGCGGCCTCGACCGAGCCCGGCCCAGAGTTGTCGCGGCCCCAGCTCGACAGGTCCGTCAGCACGCCGATCCGCACCGCGTCGTCGGACACTTGCGCGCTGGCCCCTGTGGTCATGGCAGCCGAAGTCATGGCCGCGAGCACGGCGCAGGCCAGAAGCCCTCTCATTATCGTTTCCTCTCTTCATTGGCCGCTTGGCGCGGCAGGGTCGTTGTGGAGGCAAATTAGATAATAGCAAATTAGTTTGTCAATGGCGAATAACGGCTGTCGGGCCGGTTCCACGATGGCCGGGTGATGCCGCGTAAGGAGCGCTCCTGCCTCAACACCCGTCATTGCGAGCCACCGGGTCCGCGCGAAGCGCGGCCCGATGACAGGCTCCGCGAAGCAATCCAGAGTCTTGCCGCGGAGGCGGTCTGGATTGCTTCGTCGCAAGGGCTCCTCGCAATGACGGGTGTTGCGCCACCTGCGCACAAAATCCCGCGCCGTAATCCTGTGGGAGGCAGCACCTCCACAGATTGCAGCCGTCACAACGTTTGGCCATGATGCCCACTGGAATCGTTGGGGCAGGGCATGACGACAGCAACGCGGGTCTCCGCTTCCGCGGAGCGATCGACGACGGCGCATGTGGTGTGGGCGAGCGCGCTCGGCACCGCGATCGAGTGGTACGATTTTCTGATCTACGGCACGGCGGCGGCGCTGGTCTTCAACAAGCTGTTCTTCCCGAGCTTCGATCCCTTTGTCGGCACGCTGGCGGCATTCTCGACCTATGCGGTCGGCTTCGTCGCGCGGCCGATCGGCGGTGCCATCATCGGCCATTACGGCGACCGGCTCGGCCGCAAGACCATGCTGGTTGCGACCATGATCGCGATGGGGTTCGGCACCTTCCTGATCGGCTGCCTGCCGACCTACGATCAGATCGGCGTCTGGGCCCCGATCCTGCTCGTGATCCTCCGTTTCGTTCAGGGCATCGGGCTCGGGGGCGAGTGGAGCGGCGCGGTCGTTATGGTGATCGAGCACGCCGGCAATCGCCGCGGCTTCTACGGCAGCCTGGTGCAGGTCGGCTTCCCCGTCGGCGTCGCCGCCTCCACCGGCATCTTCGCCCTGATGACGAAGCTGCCCGAGGCGGACTTCCTCAGCTGGGGCTGGCGCGTGCCGTTCCTGATCAGCATTCTGCTGGTCGGCGTCGGCTTCATCGTGCGGCTCAAGCTCGCGGAGACGCCTCACTTCAAGGAGATCGTCGAGCGCAAGGAGGTGCTGGCGCAGCCGGCCCTCGAAGTGCTGCGCCGCGACTGGCGCAGCTTTCTGCTCGCGATCGGCATCACGGTGTCGGAGGTCGGGCTCGCTTATCTCCTCACCGTGTTCACGGTGGTTTACGCGACGACCAAGCTCGGCCTGCCCCGGCAGGTGATCCTGGATGCGGTGGTCTATGCCGCGATCGTCGAGTTCGCGACGCTGCCGCTTGCCGGCTGGCTGTCCGACATCTTCGGACGCAAGGCGCTGTATCTGGCCGGCGGCGTGTTCTCGGTGGCGTTGGCGTTTCCGCTGTTCTGGTTCCTCGACACCAGGGAACCGGCGCTGATCACGCTTGCGCTCGTCGTCACGATGACGCTCACCCATGCGCTGCTGTTCGGGCCCAAGGCCGCGTTCATGCCGGAGCTGTTCCGCACCCAGGTGCGCTACAGCGGCGCCTCGCTCGGCGCCAACGTCGCGGCGGCGCTCAGCGGCGGCTTCTCGCCGCTGATCGCGGCGGCGCTGCTGGCCTGGGCCGGATCGTACTGGGCGGTGTCGGTCTACATCGTCGCGCTGTCGGTCATCACGATCGTCGCGACGCTGCTGGCGCCGGAGACGGCGCGGGACTCGCTAAGATCCTGAGCGTCGGGACAAGCAAGCCGGATTTGCAGCGTTCGGAAACACCAGGAAGGTGATGGTCGTCGGCGCAAGCCTGACTGCTCCCGGCGGTGCTGCGCGTGCCTCGAGCCGGGGCAGCTGGCCCTCAGGGGTCAGCGTGAGCCTCTTGCCGTTCAACTGCACAATCGTACCCTGCAACTGCGCTGCGTGCAGCGTGTACCGCTCGGCGGAATCCGGCAGCGATAGCGTGCGCGATGTGCCGCGCGACGTGTTGATTGCGAGCAGCGACACCGCACCTGTCGTGGCTGGGTGGCAATGCGCGTAAAGATGGAGATCGCGCGCAGCAGGTTTGCCTGCGTCGAGCACGATCGTCCCCATCAGCCGGCGCCAGAGCAGCGCGGCCCAATAGCTCGGCCGCGGTCCGAACGTTGTTTCGTCGAGCAGGCCGTAATCGCTGGCAGCCAGCGTGTTGTGCATCACCACTTGAACGCCGGCCTTCGCCAGGCGTCCGAGCTGGTCGAGATAGCGGAACGTGTCCAGAAAAGTCCTGTCCCATAAGCCGCCGCCGCAGGCGGCATCAGCCGTCTCGGTCAGCCAGATCGACTTGCCCGGCTCGAATGCGTCGCGCAGCGCCTGGTAGGTCCGGAGTGTCGTATCCGTGCGGCCCAGCCATTGCTCCGAGAGGGCCTGCGCCGGATCGTCGTGCCCGCCGCATCGCGGTGAGATCGTGTTGTAATGGTGATAAGAGAACCGATCGACGCCGGGACCGGATGCGGCAAGCAGGTCCCGCGTGGTGAGCCCCGCTCCGGACGGCGATGGTGCATCGCCGACCGAGCCGGGACCGAGGATCAGCGTCTCCGGTGCGGCGCGCCGCATCCACTCGCGAAAGACCTTGAAGTCGCGGCCATACGCGGCCGCGTCATAGCCCGCCGGTGCACCGCCCGTCGCTGCGAGCGTCGGCTCGTTCATGAATTCGGCGGCGGCGATGCGCCCACCCAGAGCGCGCGTGGTGTCGACCAGCTGCTGCGCCTGATCCGGCTTCCATATGCCGTGGTCATCGCGGCTGCCGGGACTGATCGCAAAGGAGGTGACGATCTCCGCATCGACCGCATGCGCGAACTCCACGACGCCGCGCCACTGCGCTCGGCTGAGCACCGTCTTGAATCCCGGCGGTGGGGCTCCCGGCGCCTCGGCAAAGAACGTCGCATTGGCCCAGGTGCCGCTCACGCGAAGATAGGCCGGCGACAACGCCGCGGCGAGCAGGCGCAGTCGCGCATTGGCAAGATCGATCGGCGGCCGCGCGCTGTAACGATCCCGTTCGTCGAAGGCACGTGCGGTTCGCGGATAAGGCTTCCAGAACCGTCCGCCGGTCACCTCCACCATCTCGATGTTGTAGGATTGAAAGCGCGCATCGATCGTTCCGAGCGTCTTTAGCCCGGCAGGCGAGATGGCAATGTCGTCGGCCTGCGCCGCAAAGGTGGTTGCGGCGGCCAGCAGGGCAATCGCGCCGGCCGTGCGACCGGCCGGACGCGGTCGGGTCCCTGGTCTGCGGTGTGCTGCCGCCTGGTTCGTCATGCGCGTTGCCCCGGGGCCAGACGCGCGGAGGCAACCTGGCCTTACCCTCGACCCGCCCATTTTACCCCTTTTTTACCTTGCCGTTGCCGCCAAGTGCGTCCGGGCTCGGCGGACCATCGATGGGGTCGAAAAAAATCCGTTGGCCCCTCTTGAAACCGGTTTGCGGTTTTCTAAGTCGTTTTTCGCCGCGAGAGCGGTGTGTCGGATGCCAACCGGGTCCGGCACGGGCGCCGGGTTGGTCTTTCGGACCCGTCTGAAATCCCGCCTTGCGCTCCTTCGTATCCATCTTGCTCTTTGGAGGACTTGGTTATGAGGACCAGCTTTGACTTTGCGCCGCTGTGGCGCTCCACCATCGGCTTCGACCACCTGGCCGACCTCGTCGACAGCACGCTCCGCCAGGCGACCGAGGACAATTATCCCCCCTACAACATCGAGCGATCCGGCGAAGACCATTACCGGATCAGCCTTGCGGTGGCAGGCTTCGGCGCCAACGACATCACCGTGACGGCCGAACAGAACGCGCTCACCATCGAGGGCAAGAAGCCCGAGACGGCTGCGCGCGAATACCTCTACCAGGGCATCGCCGCGCGTCCGTTCCGGCGCGTGTTCAACCTCGCCGACTATGTCCAGGTGAAGCAGGCCTCGTTCCAGGACGGGCTCCTGATCATCGACCTCGTCCGCGAGGTTCCGGAAGCCATGAAGCCGCGCCGCATTCCGATCGCGGGCGGCGCTCCTGCGGCAACGCAGATCGAGCAGAAGAAAGCAGCCTGATCGCTCGATCGAACAGGTAGCGGAACGCGGCGCGCGCGTGCGCGGGCCGCGCTTTCCGATGCATGAAGGAGGGTACCATGGCTTTTCGTGATCTCATTCCCTGGTCGAAGAACCAGGAGCTTGCGCCGGCGCGCGACAATTTCGATCCGTTCCTGACGCTTCACCGCGAGATGAACCGTCTGTTCGACGATGTCTTCCGCGGCTTCGGGGCGACCAGCCTGTCGCCGCTGATGGAGGGCCGTTTCGGCTGGCCGAAGGTCGAGCTCAGCGAGACCGACAAGACGCTGACCGTCTCGGCGGAGCTTCCCGGCCTGACGGAGAAGGACGTTCAGGTCGAGATCGCCAATGGCGTGCTGACCGTCCGCGGCGAGAAGAAGGCGGAGCGCAACGGCGAAGGCAGGTTCTTCACCGAGTGCTATTACGGCGCCTTCGAACGGCAGATTCCGCTGGAGGGTGTCGAGGAGGACAAGGCAGAGGCGTCGTTCAAGAACGGCGTCCTGACCGTGTCGCTGCCGAAGTCGGAGAAGGCACGCGAAGGCGTCAAGCGCATCGCGATCAACACACACTAGTCAAGCGGGACGGCGGCGATGTGGCGCCGCCGTCTCCTGTCAACACGCCGTCCCCCTGGAAAGGAGCATGTGGGAGACCCATCGATGACCAACGTGAATACCAATTCCGGCACTCTCAATCCGCTGTTTCATCCCGCCGCCCACTACGACTCGCCTGCCGACGTCCTGAATGCCGAGGATCTCTCGTCGCCCGAGAAGCGCGTCATCCTGTCGTCCTGGGCATCGGACATGTATGCGGTCGAATCCTGTCCCGCCTTGCGCGAGATTCCCGGCATGAGCCACATGGTCCGGCTCGTCGACATTCTAGCCGCCTTGCGCAAGCTCGACGGCGACAACGACAATGACGACCCGCCGCGCGGCGGCGGCGTGCCGATGCGGCTGCGGCGGCCATGGGCCGCCGCCGAAGGGCAGGCGGCATGATAGTCACGCCCACCGTCCTCGCTCTCGTGCTGCTCGGTCAGGCCGCGGCAGCCTGGACTGTCCCGCTTCTGGCCCTGCAAGGCTGGATCGTCGCGTCAGGCGACGAAGGCTGAAGCCACGAAGGTTTCGAAACTCCCCACAACACAAGCGGCAGGGTGACGATGATGAATGCTGTGCGTCTGCTGTTCCTGGCCTTGCTGATGCTGACGCTCACGGCGTCGCAGCCTGCCGCCGGCCAGATCCCGGATGTGAAGACCGGCGGCCCGGTGCCGACCCTGGCGCCGCTGGTGCGCCAGGTGACGCCCGCGGTGGTCAACATCTCCGTGCATGGCAGCGTGCGCGAGGACAACCCGCTCTATCGCGATCCGCTGTTTCGCGAGTTCTTCGACGTTCCCCGGCAGATCGAGAAGGAGGTCAATGCGACCGGCTCCGGGGTGATCGTCGACGCCCAGCGCGGCTATGTGCTGACCAACAATCACGTGGTCGAGGGCACATCCGCCGTTCAGATCACGACCAAGGACGGCCGGCAGTTTTCCGCCAAGGTCATCGGCCGTGATCCGCCCACGGATGTCGCAGTGCTCCAGGTCCAGAACCCGGTCGGGCTCAAGGCGCTTGCCTTCGGCGACAGCGACGGGCTCGATGTCGGCGATTTCGTCCTCGCGATCGGCAATCCCTTCGGCCTCGGCCAGACCGTGACCTCGGGGCTCGTCAGCGCGCTGGGCCGCACCGGCCTCGGCAAGCAGGGCTATGAGGATTTCATCCAGACCGACGCGGCGATCAATCCCGGCAATTCCGGCGGCGCGCTGGTCAGCCTGCGCGGCGAGCTCGTCGGCATCAACTCGGCGATCATCTCGCCCGCCGGCGGCAATGTCGGCATCGGCTTTGCCATTCCGGTCAACATGGCGCGCAAGGTGATGGAGCAGATCATCGTGAGCGGCCGCGTCGAGCGCGGTCGCATCGGCATTTCGCTGAAGGACCTGCATCCGTCGGTCAACAAGGGATTGAATCAGGGCGCCGTCATCGCCGAGATCGCGGCGGATTCGCCCGCAGAGAAGGCCGGCCTGCGCAAGGGCGATGTCGTGACCGGCGCCGACGACCGCCCGATCCGCACTGCCGCCCAGCTCCGCAACACGATCGGCCTGGCGCGGATCGGCGAGGACGTGAAGCTCTCGCTGCTGCGCAACGGTGCGCCGCTCACCGCCACGGTGAGAGTGGCGCCCGCAGCCGGCACGAGCAGCGCGCTCGCAGGCCCCAACCGCCTCGTCCGCTGAAACGAATGCACAGGGACGAACCGCGGAAGCGGTTCGTCCCTGCGACGGCAGGGCTATGGCATATGACTTGTGATGGCGGTCGTTGCGCACGCCTCGTCCTTCGAGACGGCGCTTACGCGCCTCCTCAGGATGAGGCTCATCAGCGTCAGTGCCTCTTGAAACTGCAGCCACACACTCCGTCCTCATCCTGAGGAGCCCGCCTCAAGCGGGCGTCTCGAAGGATGGCCGCAGGGGAGAGCTCTCAAATGCGATAGCCCTCCCTGCGACGGTGCCGGGGAGGCGTGATCTCCCAGCTCAGGCCGCGCGGTGATCCCATTCGCCTTGCAGGTCCCGGATCAGCCGCCGCTCGCGTTCGATGCGCTGGCGATAAAGCTGGCGCTCATGCTCGCTCTTGGCGCTGGCAAGAAGCAGCTCGTAATGGCCGATGACCTTCTCGCTGCCGCGGATCAGCAGATCGCGTTGGCTGTTCATTGGGCCATCCCCAACGCGTTCGCCGGCGCTTCGGCGGCGCGGAAGCCGACGGGAAAGGTGCTGGCGGTCAGGCCATCGAGCGCCGATCGCTCTTCGGCAAGTCGCCTCTCGATGAATTGGCGCTCGAGCTGCGACAGCCTGGTCTTCAGCAGGCGCCGGTAGCGGTGGATGTTGTTGCGGTGCGCACGAATGCGGGCCAAATTCTCATCGAGCATCGTCGTCTCTCCAGACGGTCGCGTTAGATCCTTTGGTTTTGCGAGGATGAGAAGATCTCTTCTCGGCGAAAAAATATTCAGCGGCTAAGCGGTGTCAAGATGTTGGCGCGCCTGTCCTCGTTGCCGGCTCCTGGAGATCGATGGTCGGCCGATCGAGCTGTCCGGACGCCCGGGTTCCGGGCGCGATTGCCTTTTGTTGGCCGGCAAGGGAACCTCGTGTGGCCATATTTGAGCAGGAGTGATCTGTCGCGAGGGAGGCGCTCCGATGAACAAGGCACTGATCACTGCTGTCGCAATGCTGGCCTGCGTGCCCGCGGGCGCGCTCGCGCAGGAGCGCGCAGGCGACGCGGCGCTCGGCGCGGTCTCGGGTGCGGTCGTGCTTGGGCCGGTGGGTGCGGTCGCCGGCGCCTTGATCGGCTACACGGCCGGACCTTCGATCGCCCGGTCCTGGGGCCTGAGAGGCTCGCAGTCGGCCAGGCACCGGCAGCCGCCGCCGCGTCGCGCCGCCGCGACCGGTAGCCCGTCGCGCACGCGCGAGGCAATGGCCGCCAACGGCCAGATGAGAGCTGCCGGCAATCCGGCCCCGCCGGTCCAGGCTCCGCCGGTTCAAGCCGCGCCTGCCGCGCCGGCGCATTCCTCGGCACCGCCCGTTCAGGGGTTCGACTGAGGCCGGCAGCCGGCCCGGCTTGCGTCCCGCTCTAGGACTGGCCGAGAATCTTCATCGCCGCGCGAAGGTGCGGCTTGTCGATCATCTGACCGTCGAGCCGCAACGTGCCGGAATTGGGATTGCTCGCGAACGCCGCGATCACCTTCTCCGCCCAGGCGCGCTCGGCCTCCGTCGGCGCGAAGGCCGCGTTGACGATGTCGACATGCTTGGGGTGGATCAGCGCCTTGGCCGAAAAACCGTCGCGCCGCGCGGCACGCGTCTCCTGCTCGAGGCCGGCGAGATTGTCGATGTCGGTGTAAACAGTGTCGATCGGCGCGACCTCGGCGGCTGCCGCCGCAATCAGGCAGAGATCCCGCGCCAGGCGATAGGGGCTGTGGAACACGCCGCCGCTCGCCTTCTCGGTAGCGCCGAGCGAGGCGGAGAGATCTTCCGCGCCCCACATCAGTCCGGCGAGGCGAGGGGAGCAGCCCTTGTAGCTGCCGAGCCCGAAGATCGAGCCGGCGGTCTCCGTCGCGACGCAGACGATGCGGGTCGCGCCGATCGCGATGCCGGAGGCGGCTTCCAAAGCTTCGAGCCAGGTCGCGACCTGACGCACGTCGTCGCCGCCTTGCGATTTCGGCAGCACGATGCCATCAGGCCTGCCCGGCATGATCGCGGCGAGATCGGCCAGCGTCATGCCGGTGTCGAGCGCGTTGACGCGGACATAGAGCTGATGCGGGCCGGGGCGGCTCTTCAGCATCGAGAGCGTCAGCTCACGCGCCTCCGCCTTCTTCTCGGTGACGACGGAGTCCTCGAGATCGATGATCAGCGCGTCGGCCTTGCCTTCGCTCGCCTTCTCGAATTTGCGCCGGGAATCGCCCGGCACGAACAGCATCGAACGCATCAGACCGGCCTCTTGTGCATCATCGCCATGCGGCGGCATTTGCCGACAATCTCGTCGTTCTGGTTCAGGGCATGATGCTCGAACTCGACGATACCGGCCTTGGGCCGCGATCTGGATTCCCGCACAGAGAGCACCTTTGTCGTGGCCCGCAACGTGTCGCCATGGAAGACCGGCTTCGGAAAGGTGACGTCGGTCATGCCGAGATTGGCGACGGTAGTCCCTAAGGTCGTATCATAGACCGTCATGCCGATCATGATGCCGAGGGTGTATAGGCTGTTGAAAATGCGCTGGCCGAACTCGGTCTTCTCGGCGAAATGCGCGTCGATGTGCAGCGGCTGCGGATTGAGCGTCAACAGGCTGAACATGGTGTTGTCCATCTCCGTGACGGTTCGGGTCAGCGGATGCCTGAACTCCTGGCCCACGGAAAAGTCCTCGAAATAAAGTCCGGCCATCGCGGTTTCCTCCCTGCGAAATAACGGCGCATTCGTCACGTCGCGCCGCATGACCCCATGCATGGTAGACACACTTCGCGGGCAAATTCACGTATCTGCATGTAGTTTTTCGAGCTAAACAATGCTTGGCGAAGGGAGGTCAAGACCATGGATTTCGCGCTCACCGATCAGCAGGAAGCCATTCGCGACGCCATCGCCAAGATCTGCGAAGGCTTTCCCGACGCCTATTGGCTGAAGAAGGACCACGACGGCGGCTTCCCGCACGACTTCCACAAGGCGCTGGCAGATGCCGGCTGGCTCGGCATCTGCGTGCCCGAGGAATATGGCGGCTCCGGGCTCGGCATCACGGAAGCTGCGATCATGATGCGCACCATCGCCGAGTCGGGCGCCGGCATGTCCGGTGCCTCGGCGGTGCACATCAACGTGTTCGGGCTCAACCCCGTCGTCGTGTTCGGCACCGAGGAGCAGCGCAGGCGCATGCTGCCGCCGATGGTCGAGGGCCGCGAGAAGGCGTGCTTCGCCGTCACCGAGCCGAACACCGGCCTCAACACCACCCAGCTCAAGACCCGCGCGGTCGCCAAGAACGACCGCTACATCGTCAATGGTCAGAAGGTGTGGATCTCGACGGCGCAGGTCGCGCACAAGATTTTGCTGCTGGCGCGCACCACGCCGCTGGAGGAGGTGCGCTCGCCAACCCACGGCCTCAGCCTGTTCTACACCGATTTCGACCGCAACAGGATCAAGGTCCACGAGATCGAGAAGATGGGCCGCAAGATCGTCGATTCCAACGAGCTGTTCTTCGAGGATTTCGAGATTCCGATGGAGGACCGCATCGGCGAGGAAGGCAAAGGCTTCGAGTACATCCTCGAAGGCATGAATCCGGAGCGCATTCTCATCGCGGCCGAGGCGGTCGGTCTCGGCAAGCTCGCGCTGTCGCGCGCGACCGAATACGCCAAGACGCGAATCGTGTTCAATCGTCCGATCGGCAAGAATCAAGGCATCCAGCATCCGCTCGCGGTGAACTGGGTCGAATTGGAAGCGGCCTGGCTGATGGTGATGTCGGCGGCCTGGCAATACGACAAGGGCATGCCCTGCGGCGCCGCGGCCAATGCCGCAAAATATCTGGCGGGCGAAGCGGGCTTCTCGGCCTGCGAGCAGGCGGTGATGACCCATGGCGGCTTCGGCTACGCCAAGGAATTCCATGTCGAGCGCTATTTGCGGGAGGTGCTGATCCCGCGCATCGCGCCGGTCAGCCCGCAGCTCGCCCTCAGCTTCATCGCGGAAAAGGTGCTGGGGCTCGCCAAATCGTACTGAACAAGTCGTACTGAGCGAATCTATTCGGCGGCGATCCGCTCCATCGCCATGGCGCGAAGCCTGGCGCGCTGGATCTTCACGCCATTGGCACTGTCGGTCACCGGGAAGGCGTCCACGACATAGATCCGCGCCGGCACCTTGTAGCCGGCGAGCCGCTCGCGCAGACGCGCGATCAGCGTCTCCTGGATGGGCGGCTCCGTTGTCGGGATCACGAAGGCGACGCAGCGCGCCTGCCCCTTGAGATCGATGGCGACGACCTGGGCGTCGGCGACACCGGTGCAGGATTTGAGCTCGTCCTCGATCTCCCCGGGCGCTACCAGGAAGCCACCGAGGCGCATCGCATCGCCGGCGCGAGTCTCGTAGACGAACGACCCGTCGCCGCGCAGCCGGCCGATGTCGCCGGTGCGGAAGAATCCGTCGACGGTGATCGCCTCGCGCGTTGCCTCCGGGTTGTTGAAATAGCCAAGGAAGCGCGAGGGTGCGCTGATCTCGATCTCGCCGGAGACGCCGCTGGCCGCAAGTTCTCCGGTCTCGACATCGCGCACGCGGACTTTCGCCTCCGGCGACATCGGCCAGCCGCCGCCCTCGATCCGATCGGCAAAGGCATCGCTGGGGCGGCCGATCGAGAACAGCGCCTGCACCTCGCTCGAACCGTAGAGGCCGAACAGCTTCATGCCGCGCGCTTCGGCTTCCACAGCCAGCTCGCGCCAGCCGGGTTGGAACGCGGCGAAGCCGCAGACTTCGAGATGCGGAAACGGGTGTGGCGCATCGGTGAGGGCGAGGATGCGCCGGAACATCTCGTCCGAACCGAAGGAATGCGTAATGCGCTCCGTGCTGAGGATCTGCAGCGCCGGCGCTGCGTCGAAGGCATCGAGCACATGAATGGTCGCACCGCTCGCGAGGAAACCGAGCAGGCTCGTCATGCCGAAGGTGCCGCAGAACGGCAGCATCGCCAGCAACGAATGACGGTGGGGATCGAGCTGGAGCGCGTGGGCGACGGAGGCGGCGTGCGTCGCCAGCGTCCGCTGCGAATGCGCGACCAGCTTCGGCCCCTTGGTCGTGCCCGACGTGGTGTAGAGCAGCACGGGCAGGTCGACATCATCCTGGCGCGGCGGAGGGGAAGGGTAAGTCGTCTCGAACGCATCGAACCGCACGCAGGGCCAGCGTGCGGGGATCGCATCCGCGCCGACCACCGCCAGCCGTTCCAGCGCGGGCACCTCGGCCTCGGCGACATCGGCGAGGATGGCGGCAAAGTCGATCGCGCGGAATGCCGCCTCGACCACCATGAGCTTCGCGCCTGACAGCTTGAGCAGGTGCGCGACTTCCGCGCTGCGGTAGCGCGTGTTGACGGCGGCGGCGACCGCACCGAGCCGTGCGGCGGCGAACAGCAGTGTCAGCCATTCGACCCGGTTGACCAGCCAGACCGCAACGACGTCGCCCTTGCCGATGCCTTGCGCGGCTAGCCAGGCGGCGGTCTGCTCGATCTTCGCCGAGAATTCCGCGCGAGCGACGGCCTTGCCGTCGAATACCAGGGCAGGGTCGGCGGCGGTCTTGATCCGGAGCAGCGATTGCAGCGAAAAATCGTTGGCACTCATGGCCATCGGACTAACCCGGTCGTGCAAACCTGTCTACTTGGTGCCGAACATCCGGTCGCCGGCGTCGCCCAGGCCTGGCACGATATAGCCGTGGTCGTTGAGCCGCTCGTCGATCGCGGCGGTCCAGATCGGCACGTCGGGATGCTCGCTCTGGAACTTGGCGATGCCCTCGGGCGCGGCCAGGAGGCAGACGAAGCGGATGTCGCGGGCGCCGCGCGCCTTGAGCAGGGACGCGCCGGCGCAGGCCGAGTTGCCGGTCGCCAGCATCGGGTCCATCAGGATCACGGTGCGGTCGGACAGGTCCTGCGGCGCCTTGAAGTAATATTCCACGGCCTGCAACGTCTCGGGGTCGCGGTAGAGCCCGATATGGGCGATGCGCGCCGAAGGCATCAGCGCCAGCATGCCGTCGAGAAAGCCGACGCCGGCGCGCAGGATCGGCGCCAGCGTGAGCTTCTTGCCGGCGATCTTGGGTGCCTGCATCGGCGCGATCGGCGTCTCGATGTCCACCAGCTCCAGCGGCAGGTCGCGCGTCACCTCGTAGGCCAGCAGCATCCCGATCTCGTTCAGGATCTCGCGAAAGCTCTTGGTCGAGCGGTCCTTCTCCCGCATCAGGGAGAGCTTGTGCTGGACCAGGGGGTGGGCGACGACGTTGACATTGCCTGTGCTCATGAAACCGCTCTACACGGTTCCGTGAAACTGCGCCAGATCGGCCAGGTAGTTTTAGGCAACGCCTTTTCCGCGGGATAGCCGACCTCAACCGGGCAGCGCGACTGCGCTGCGCGCGCGGTTGCTTGCCTCATAGGCAGCCATGGTCAGCTCGCGATCGATCGCCGCGCGCATGGCGTCCATGGCTCCCCGGCGCAGGCGCCGCTTTGCCGTGGCATGCGACGGCTTGTGGATGGCGCGCAGGCCGGTGATGATCGTCTCGATCGTGGCGTCGACCATCTCAGGTGTAACCACGCGATCGAGAAAGCCGGCCGTCTGCGCCTCCCCGGGTTCGTACATCTCGCCAAGCGTGACGGTACGGCTGAGCCAGGCCGGATGCAGCCGGCTGCGCGCGAGCTCGATGGCAAAGCTGGGAGGCGCGATGCCGATCGCCACCTCGTTCAGCCCCATGCGGTGCGGTCCGCGCGCGCCCAGCCTGACGTCGCAGGCGAGCAGCAGGAACGTTCCCATCGGGTAAGCATGGCCCTCCATCACGCCGATGGTCGGATGTGGAAACGACATCAGCCGCAGCGCAAGCTCGGCGCCGGCCCGGACCATCTCCAGGCTCTTGGCAGCATCGCCCGAGGCGAACACTTTCAGATCGAAGCCCGCGGAAAAGATGCCTGGCCGGCCCGAGCGCAGCACCACGATCTCCGCCTCCGTCTCGGCGCGGTCGAAGGCGGCGCCGATCTCGCCCAGCATCGCGGCCGACATCACGTTGACCTTGCCGTCGTCGAGCCCGATCCGCGCCACGCCGTCGTTCAGTTCATAGGTCACTCTCTCAGGCATCTGCCTCTCTCCGTCATTGTCATGCCTTGACTGTCGGAGGCTGATGTAGACCAATCAATATAATTTCCGAGCGGAGGAGAGTGCCATGCCGGCCGTGCCGAAGCACCGTCAGCCCATCATCAATGCCGCGGTGACGCTATTCCGCCGCCAGGGATTTGCCCGCACCGGCCTCAACGACATCGTCGACGTCAGCGGCGCGCCGAAGGGGTCGCTCTATCATTACTTTCCGGACGGAAAATCCTCGATCGCGGTGGCGGCGGTGGAGGAGGCGGGCCGCCGCGTCGCGGCGACGGTCGCCGAGCTCGCGGCAGAGTGCGGCTCGACCGGCGAGCTCTTGCGCGCCCACGCCAGACTGCTGGCAGGCTGGATGCAGGGCTCCGGCTTCCGCAATGGCTGCCCGATCACGACCGTGCTGCTCGAGCTGGCGCCGCGCGAGCGCGCCGTGTCGGAGGCCGGTCGCAAGGCCTATGCGGCACGGCTATCGATCCTGCGTGACAAGCTCGTCGCCGACGGGTTTGCCAGGCCGCGGGCGGAGGCGCTGGCGGTGCTCTGCACGTCGGCGCTCCAGGGCGCGCTGATCCAGGCCCGCGTCGAGCGCAGCGGCCGGCCGATCGAGGTCACCGCGTCGGAGCTGGCGCGACTGATCGAGGCGGAGGTGAGGAGCTAGCCGCTGAGGCCGCGAAAGATCATCACGTCCGCAATGCCGGTCAGGCCTGGAGATGCCAGATATGGATTGCGGTCCTCAGCGCGATCAGCGCGGTGAGCACGCTGCCCATCGACAGCATGGCCAACCCATGCAGGGCGATACGCTCGAGTCGAGCTTTGCGCAGCTTCGATATGGGCAACTGCTGTTCAGCCCTCAGACGGGGTCGCTCAAAGCCGAGAATCGGCGTCGGCATTTCTCGTGTCCTTTCAGATGCGTCTAGCGGGAATTGTGGCAGGCGACCGGTTCGTAAAGCGGATCCAGCATAGGGCGCACCGACGGAACGCTCGGCCGCGACACTTCGATGGCCAGCGTTCGGACTTCGACGAAGGCCGACAACAGAGAGAGCGCGAGGTCGGCATGGCGCGCATCGACCGCGGAATCCAGCCAGTCCGGCAGCTCGCGCTCGCGCGACAGCGCGCAATGCCACTCGCCGTCATCGTAGGCGATGCGGCGGACCTGCCACATCGGCAGCTCGAGCTCCAGCAGCGCCAGCGCCGCATCGGCCCAGGCTTCCGCATCGATCAGGCGCACGACGCGGGCTGAGCGTTCGCTCCGGCCCAGCGACGGCAAGCGTCGGCAGGCGCGACCGATGATGTCGAGCATCAGCGGCCGCGTCATTGAATGGGCCTTGCGCAGCTGCTCGGCGAGCGAGGGGAGATCGAGCGGGTGGAGAGCGGTCATATCAGGCCTCCTGGAATTGGCGTCGGTCAGTCGGCCGGCCTCGCCAAGATGGCCTGGAGGGCATTTGAAAACGAGAGAGGGTTCGGGTGAGAGATATAAGGATTCCATAAGCGGCCTCCTCAGGATGAGGCTCATCGGCGTCAGTGCCCGCTGAAACTATGGCCGCGCACTCCGCCCTCATCCTGAGGAGCCCGCCCAAGCGGGCGTCTCGAAGGATGGCTGCGGGGAAAGCTCTCAGGCGCGAGCCCTGCGCCGGGACGGGCCGGCCTTTATGAGATTCCTATAACGTCGCCATAGGTCTCATCTCGAAAACCTATGGGCGCGGTGGCACTTCAGCGCGGTGAAGTTCCCGCCCGTGCCGCGCTCGATCGCAGCAAGCGGCCCGCCGGGATCCAGAGACGGGCTATGCCGGACATCGTCTCTCCTAAGGAGTATCGCCATGATGGACCTTTTGATGCTGGCGCTGGGCTTCTTCTTCTTTGCCCTCGCGATCGGCTACACCTATGCCTGCGAACGGCTGTGAGGGAGCGGGCCATGATCTTCGATTATGCGCTCGCCGGCGCCGTCTCGTTCGGCCTCCTGATCTATCTCACCTATGCACTGCTGCGGCCCGAGCGGTTCTGAGCCGTGTTGCTGCTCGCAAAATTGCTGCTGGCCGACGCTGCGCTCGTCGCGGGCCTGCTCGCGCTGCTCCTGCCGCTTTTGCGCCGGACCAAAAGCCTGAAGGGTTAATGCCATGACTGTGATCGGTTGGTTCCAGATCATTCTTTATTGCGCGATCGTGGTCGCGCTGACCAAGCCGCTCGGCTGGTACATGACGCGCGTGTTCAACGGCGAGCGCACCTTCCTGTCGCCCGTCCTGCGGCCGATCGAGGCCGGCATCTATTGGATCTCCGGCATCGACGAGAAGCGCGAGCAGCACTGGCTGACCTACACGGTCGCGATGCTGCTGTTTCATGTCGGTGGCTTCCTCATCATCTACGGCCTGATGCGGCTGCAGGCCGTGCTGCCGTTCAATCCAGCCGGCCAATCCGCGGTCGCCGAGGATCTGTCCTTCAACACCGCGATCTCCTTCATCACCAATACCAACTGGCAGAACTACGGCGGCGAGAGCACGCTGTCCTATCTGACCCAGATGGTCGGCCTGACGCACCAGAATTTCCTGTCGGCGGCCACCGGCATCGTGCTCGCCGTTGCCCTGATCCGCGGCTTTGCCCGCGCGTCCATGCGCACAATCGGCAACTTCTGGGTCGATGTGACCCGCTGCACGCTTTATATCCTGCTGCCGATCTGCGTCGTGTTCACTCTGTTCCTGGTCTGGCAGGGCATCCCGCAAACGCTTGGCGACTACGTCGAAGCGACCACGCTCGAGGGCGCCAAGCAGACCATCGCGGTCGGCCCGGTCGCCTCGCAGGTCGCGATCAAGATGCTCGGGACCAATGGCGGCGGCTTCTTCAATGCCAATGCCGCTCACCCCTTCGAGAACCCGACCGCGCTGTCGAATTTCGTGCAGATGCTGTCGATCTTCGTGCTCGGCGCGGCGCTCACCAACGTGTTCGGCCGCATGGTCGGCAACCAGCGCCAGGGCTGGGCGATCCTCGCGGTGATGGGCGTGCTGTTCGTCGCAGGCGTCGCCGTTTGCTATTGGGCTGAAGCCAGCGGCACCACGACCCTGCATGCGCTCGGCCTGACCGGCGGCAACATGGAGGGCAAGGAAGTCCGCTTCGGCATCGTTGCGTCCTCGCTGTTTGCGGTGATCACCACCGCCGCGTCCTGCGGTGCCGTGAACGCCATGCACGACAGCTTCACCGCGCTCGGCGGCATGATCCCGCTGATCAACATGGAGCTAGGGGAGATCATCGTCGGCGGCGTCGGCGCCGGCCTATACGGCATGCTGCTGTTCGTCGTTCTCGCGATCTTCGTCGCAGGCCTGATGGTCGGCCGTACGCCGGAATATGTCGGCAAGAAGATCGAGGCCCGCGAGGTCAAGATGGCGATGCTCGCGATCCTGATCCTGCCGCTGATGATCCTGGGCTGGTCGGCCGTCGCGGTCGTGCTTCCCACCGGCGTTGCCTCGATGGCGAATGCGGGCCCGCACGGCTTCTCGGAAGTGCTCTACGCCTATACGTCGCAGACCGCCAACAACGGCTCCGCCTTCGCCGGCCTGACCGGCAACACCCCGTTCTACAACCTGACGGGCGCATCCGCGATGTTCGTCGGCCGCTTCTTCATGATCGTGCCGGCGATGGCGATCGCAGGCTCGCTCGCGGCCAAGAAGTCGATCCCGCCGTCGATGGGCACTTTCCCGACCACCGGAGGCCTGTTCGTCGGCCTCGTCGTCGGCGTCATCCTGATCATGGGCGGCCTGACCTTCTTCCCGGCGCTCGCACTCGGCCCCATCGTCGAGCATCTCGCAATGAACGCCGGCAACGTCTTCTGATCTCGCTTTTCGGAGTGACCTCCATGGAACCTGTCCACAAATCCAACAAGCGCATGCCGGTCTCGGCGATGCTGGATCCGAAGATCGTGATGCCAGCGATCGGCGCTGCCTTCACCAAGCTCGATCCGCGCGCCATGATCAAGAACCCTGTGATGTTCGTGGTCGAGATCGTGGCCGCGCTCACGACCGTGATCTTCCTGCGCGACCTCGTCACCGGCGGGGAGAATCTCGGCTTCACCTTCCAGATCATCCTCTGGCTGTGGTTCACCGTGCTGTTCGCCAATCTCGCCGAAGCCGTGGCCGAGGGCCGTGGCAAGGCGCAGGCCGAGACACTGCGCAAGACCCGCAC
The DNA here is from genome assembly GCF_020193715.1 of Bradyrhizobium sp. IC4060. Taxonomy (NCBI): domain Bacteria; kingdom Pseudomonadati; phylum Pseudomonadota; class Alphaproteobacteria; order Hyphomicrobiales; family Nitrobacteraceae; genus Bradyrhizobium; species Bradyrhizobium sp. IC4060. Next base: position 465,554 of record NZ_JADYVJ010000002.1, read on the forward strand.
CGAGAGCCAGGCCAAGCTCCTGAGCGGCGCGGGCCGGGACTACAAGCTCGTGTCAGGCACGAGCCTGAAGGTCGGCGATCTCGTGTTGGTCGAGGCCGGCGACACCATTCCCTCGGACGGCGAGGTGGTCGAGGGCGTCGCCTCCGTCAACGAGGCCGCCATCACCGGCGAGTCCGCGCCCGTGATCCGCGAATCCGGCGGCGACCGTTCGGCGGTGACGGGCGGCACGCAGGTGCTGTCGGACTGGATCCGGGTGCGCATCACCGCCGCGCAGGGATCGACCTTCATCGACCGCATGATCAAGCTGGTCGAGGGCGCCGAGCGGCAGAAGACGCCGAACGAGATCGCGCTCAACATCCTGCTCGCCGGCCTCACCATCATCTTCGTGTTCGCCACCGTGACGATCCCGAGCTACGCCGCCTATGCCGGCGGCTCGATCTCGGTGGTCGTGCTGGTGGCCCTGTTCGTGACGCTGATCCCGACCACGATCGGTGCGCTGTTGTCGGCGATCGGCATCGCCGGCATGGACCGCCTGGTGCGCTTCAATGTGCTGGCGATGTCGGGCCGCGCGGTCGAGGCCGCCGGCGACGTCGACACGCTGCTGCTCGACAAGACCGGCACCATCACGCTCGGCAACCGGCAGGCGACCGCCTTCCGTCCCGTGCGCGGCGTCGCCGAGCAGGACCTGGCGGATGCCGCCCAGCTCGCCTCGCTGGCGGACGAGACGCCGGAAGGCCGCTCCATTGTCGTGCTGGCCAAGGAGAAGTACGGCATCCGCGGCCGCGATATGGCCGAGCTTGGCGCGACCTTCGTTCCGTTCACGGCGCAGACCCGCATGAGCGGCGTCGACGCCGGCGGCTCGTCGGTTCGAAAGGGCGCGGTCGATGCCATCCTCAATTATATCGCCGGCAGGGCGCCGACCGCGATCTCCTCCGGTACTGCGGCACGGGCGATGCAGCCCGCGGCCCTATCCGAGGCGGGCCGCGAGATCAGCGCCATTGCCGACGAGGTCTCCAAATCGGGCGGCACGCCGCTGGCGGTCGCGAAGGACGGCAAGCTGCTCGGCATCGTCCAGCTCAAGGACATCGTCAAGGGCGGCATCCGCGAACGCTTCGCCGAGCTGCGCCGCATGGGCATCCGCACCATCATGATCACCGGCGACAACCCGATGACGGCGGCCGCCATCGCCGCGGAAGCCGGCGTCGACGATTTCCTGGCGCAGGCAACGCCCGAGGACAAGCTCAAGCTGATCCGTGACGAGCAGGCCAAGGGCAAGCTGGTGGCGATGTGCGGCGACGGCACCAACGACGCGCCGGCGCTCGCCCAGGCCGACGTCGGCGTCGCCATGAACACCGGCACGCAAGCCGCCCGCGAGGCCGGCAACATGGTCGATCTCGACTCCAACCCGACCAAGCTGATCGAGGTGGTCGAGATCGGCAAGCAGCTCCTGATGACGCGCGGTGCGCTGACGACGTTCTCGATCGCCAACGACGTCGCCAAGTATTTTGCGATCATCCCGGCGATGTTCCTGGCGTTCTACCCTCAGCTCAACGTGCTCAACGTCATGAACCTGTCGAGCCCGCAGAGCGCCATCCTGTCGGCGATCATCTTCAACGCGCTCGTCATCATCGCGCTGATCCCGCTCGCGCTGAAGGGCGTCGCCTATCGCGCCGTCGGTGCCGGCGCGCTGCTCCGCCGCAACCTCCTGATCTACGGGCTCGGCGGCATCGTCATTCCCTTCATCGGCATCAAAGCGATCGATCTCGCGGTGACCGCCTTGCATTTGGCATAACCGGTCATTGCGAGGAGCTCTTCCGACGAAGCAATCCAAACTGCCTCCGTGGAAAGACCCTGGATTGCTTCGCTTCGCTCGCAATGACGGAAGACATAGGAGACCCAACATGCTCAGAGAAATCCGCCCCGCCATCGTCCTCTTGCTGGCGCTCACCGCCATCACGGGCCTTGCCTATCCGCTCGCCATGACCGGCATTGCCGGCGCGCTGTTTCCCGTGCAGGCGCAAGGCAGCCTGATCGAGAAAGACGGCAAGGTGATTGGCTCCGCCCTGATCGGGCAGGAGTTCAAGGACGACAAGTACTTCCACGGCCGCCCCTCGGCGACGCTCGCGCCGGACCCGAACGATTCGACCAAGACGGTGCCCGCGCCCTACAACGCCGCCAATTCGGGCGGCTCCAATCTCGGGCCGACCAGCAGGGCGCTGGCCGACCGGCTGAAGGAAGATGTGGACAAGCTCAGGCGCGAGAATCCGAACGCCTCGGTGCCGGTCGACCTGGTGACGACGTCGGCCAGCGGCCTCGACCCCGACATTTCGCCGGAAGCCGCGCAATTCCAGGTGCCGCGCGTGGCGAAGGCGCGCAATCTGCCGGACGGTCAGGTCAGGCAGCTCGTGGCCGCCAACACCGAAGGCCGTCTGCTCGGCTTCCTCGGCGAGCCCAGGGTCAACGTTCTGGCGCTGAACCTCGCGCTCGATCGGATCGCCGCGAAGTAGCCGTCTAGGCTGGCAATGTACGGATGATTATACTGGCAAGATGGTCCGAGAGCGCCGCGATCCCGAACAACGTCCGTCACCGGAGGCCCTGCTGGAAGCGGCGCGCCGGGAGGAGGGTGCGAGCGGCAGGCTGAAGATCTTCGTCGGCGCCGCTCCCGGCGTCGGCAAGACCTATGAGATGCTGCAAAGCGCCCAGGCCAAGCGCAAGGCCGGCATCGATGTCGTGGTCGGTTTCGTCGAGACCCATGGCCGTGCCGAGACCGAGGCGCTGCTGCGCGGCCTCGAAGTGGTCCCGCGCAAGAGGCTGGACTACCGCGGCCAGATCGTCGAGGAGATGGACCTCGACGCGGTGATCGCGCGGCGGCCGCAGATTGCGCTGGTCGACGAGCTCGCCCACACCAATGCATCCGGAAGCCGCCATCCCAAGCGCTATCTCGACGTCGAGGAGCTGCTCTCGCACGGCATCGACGTCTATACCGCCGTCAACATCCAGCACATCGAGAGCCTGAACGACGTCGTTGCCCAGATCACCCATGTCCGGGTGCGCGAGACCGTGCCGGATTCGGTGTTCGACCGCGCCGACGCGATCGAGCTGATCGACCTCACGCCCGACGACCTGATCCAGCGCCTGAAGGAGGGCAAGGTCTATGTGCCCAAGCAGGCCGAGCGGGCGCTGGAGCATTATTTCTCGCCAGGCAATCTCACGGCGCTGCGCGAGCTCGCACTGCGGCGCACCGCCGAGCGGGTCGACGAGCAGCTGCTCAACCACATGCAGGCGAATGCGATTCCGGGGCCCTGGGCCGCGGGTGAGCGCATCCTGGTCTGCGTCAGCGAGGACCCGCGCGCGGCCGGCCTCGTGCGCTACACCAAGCGATTGGCCGACCGGCTGCATGCGCCGTTCACCGCGATTTCGATCGAGACGCGGCGATCGCTGCAATTGTCCGACGAGGAGCGGGATCGACTGGCCGATACGCTGCGGCTCGCGGAATCGCTCGGCGGCGAAGCCTTGACCATTCCCGCCGTCGGCCGCCGCATCGCTGACGATCTCATCGGTTTCGCGCACGGCAACAACGTCACCCAGATCGTGATCGGCAAGTCGACGCGCTCGCGCTGGTTCGAGATGACGCGCGGCTCGGTCGTGCACGATCTGGTGCGCCGTGCGGGCAATATCAGCGTTCACGTCATCCCCGGCAGCGAGCTTTCCGGAGAGGCCGCGCCCAAGATGGCGGTGCAGACCGCCGCACGATCCGAGCCGTTCGATTCCTTGCCTTTTCTCAAGGCGCTTGGGATCGTGCTAGTGGGTCTCGGCGCTGCCAAGCTGATCCAGCCCTATTTCGGTATCGAGAACGTCGATCTCGTGCTGCTGACCTCGGTCGTCGCAGTTGCCGTGCGCTACGGCCTGTGGCCCTCGCTGTTGGCCACGGTGGCGGCTTCGCTCTGCTACAATTTCTTCTTCATCCCGCCGATCTACACCTTCACGATCACCGACCCGACCAATGTCGCCGCTTTCGTGCTGTTCATGGTGGTGGCGATGATCGTCTCCAATGTCGCGGCGCGCGTGCGCATCCAGGCCGACACCGCGATCGGCCGGATCAGGATGACCGAGCAGCTCTATGCCTTCAGCCGCAAGCTCGCCGGTACTGCCACGCTGGACGACGTCTTGTGGGCCAGTGCCTACCAGACCGCATTGATGCTGAAGGTCCGCGTGGTGCTGCTGTTGCCGGATGAAGGCCTGCTGACGGTGAAATCAGGCTATCCGCCCGAGGACGAGCTTGACCAGGCCGATCTTGCCGCCGCCAACTGGGCCTGGAGCAACGATCGTCCCGCCGGTCGCGGCTCGGATACCTTGCCGGGCGCCAAGCGGCTGTTTCTGCCGATGCGCACCGGGCGGGGCCCAATCGGTGTGATCGGCATCGACAACGATCGCACCGGCCCGCTGCTGACGCCGGACCAGCGGCGGCTACTCGATGCGCTGGTCGACCAGGGCGCGCTCGCGATCGAGCGTGTGCTGCTGGTCGAGGACATGGACCGCGTCAAGCGCACCGTCGAATCCGAGCGGCTGCGCTCGGCGCTGTTGACCTCGATCTCGCACGATCTGAAGACGCCGCTCGCCTCGGTGTTAGGGGCGGCCTCCACCATGCGCGATCTCGCCGGCGCGCTCTCGGACACCGAGAAGCGCGATTTGCTCGCCACCGTGATCGACGAATCCGAGCGGCTCAACCGCTTCATCGCCAATCTGCTCGACATGACCAAGCTCGAATCCGGCGCCATCGTGCCCAACACAGCGCTGCACGATCTCAGCGAGATCGTCGGCAGCGCGCTCCGGCGCGCCAGCAAGATCCTCAGCCGCCACAAGGTCGAGCTGGTGCTGGCCGCCGATCTGCCGATGCTCCAGCTCGACGCCGTGCTGTTCGAGCAGGTGCTGTTCAACCTGCTTGACAATGCCGCGAAATACGCGCCCCCCGAAACCACGATCTCGATCCGCGGCCGGCGCGACAGCGCTCATGTCGTGCTCGAGGTCGTCGACGAGGGCGCCGGCATTCCACCGGACGAGCTCGAGAGCGTGTTCGACAAGTTCTATCGCGTGCAGAAGGGCGATCACGTCCGTCCCGGCACCGGGCTCGGGCTTGCCATCTCGCGCGGCTTCGTCGAGGCGATGCGCGGCACGATCTCCGCCGCCAATCGCAGCGAGCGGAGCGGCGCGGTCCTCACCATTCGCCTGCCGGTTCCGGCAGAGAGCCACGCATTGGATACCGCCGCATGAGCGCTGCTCCGATCAAGGTCCTGGTCATCGACGACGAGCCGCCGATCCGCAAATTGCTGCGAATGGGGCTGACGACCCAGGGCTACGAAATCCTGGAAGCGCCGAACGGCAAGACGGCGCTGGAGAAACTTGGCGAGGAGCCGGCGCTGATCATCCTGGATCTCGGCCTGCCCGACGTTCAGGGCCATGAGCTGCTCCGCACCATCCGCGCCCGCAACGACGGCGTGCCGATCGTGGTGCTGTCGAGCCGCGGCGACGAAGCCGGCAAGGTCCAGGCGCTCGATCTCGGCGCCGACGATTATCTCACCAAGCCGTTCGGCATGGAGGAGCTGCTGGCGCGCCTGCGCGCCGCGCTGCGTCACCAGCTTCAGGTCAAGGGCGAACGCCCGGTGTTCCGCACCGGCGATCTCTCGGTCGATCTCGTCCGCCGCATCGTCAAGGTCGGGGAGCGCGAGGTGAAGCTCTCGCCGAAGGAATATGACCTGTTGCGGGTGCTGGTGCAGCACGCCGGCAAGGTGCTTACCCACCGCTTCCTGCTGAAGGAGCTGTGGGACGAATTGACCGACGCGCAATATCTACGCGTCTATGTCCGTCAGCTTCGCCAGAAGATCGAAGCCGATCCGGAGCGGCCGCAATACGTGCTGACGGAGACGGGGATCGGGTATCGGCTGAAGGCGGGGGAATAGACCCCGGCTGTCATTCCGGGACGCGCCCGTTGGCGCGGGCCGGAATCCATTTCTCTGCCCGTCGCGCTTGGCACGATGGATTCCGGGCTCGATGCTTCGCATCGCCCCCGGAATGACGAGCTAACCCGCCTTCCTGTGCCTTGCCGTCGACCGGTGCGCCTTCTTCGCGCTGCGGTGCCGTCCGGTCGCGCGCCGCGCGTGCGACTTCGCCGCCGACTTCTTCCCGCCGCGTCCCTTCAGGCTCTGCTTCAGTGCGTCCATCAGGCTGACGACGTTGCTCGGCCGTTCCTCGGGCTCGGGCAGCTCGATCTTCTTGCCGCTGGCCTTGCGCTTCACCAGGGCCTTCAACGCGTCCTCGTATTCGTCCTTGAACTTGCTGGGATCGAAATGCGCCGCCTTGGTCTGCAGGATGTGGCCGGCGAGCTCGACCATGTCCTTGGTGATCTTCGGGCTCTTGATGTCGTCGAAGAACTGGTCCTCCTCGCGCAGCTCGTAAGGGAAGCGCAGCGTGGTGCCGAGCAGGCCCTTGCCGCGCGGCTCGATCGCCATGACGTGCTCGCGATTGGTCAGAACGATCTTAGCGAGCGCCACGCGCTCCTGGTCCTTCATGGCGTCGCGGATCACCGCGAAGGCGTCGACCGCGGCCTTGCCGTCGGGGGCGATGTAGTAGGGGTGGTTGAGGAAGCGCTGGTCGATCTCCTCGCGCGGCACGAAGCTCTCGATGTCGATGGTGTGATTGCTCTCGATCTGGACTGCCTCGAGCTCCTCCGGTTCGATCTCGACGTATTTGCCCTTGCGCACTTCGTAGCCGCGGCCCTTCTGGTCGCTCTCGACGACGTCGCCGGTCTCGGAATCGATCATCTGCTGCTTGAGCCGGTTCCCGGTCTCGCGGTTGATCAGGTGAAACCGCGTCTTCTCGGCCGCGGTGGTCGCCGGATAGAGCACGACCGGGCAACTGACCAGCGACAGCTTCAACGTTCCCTTCCAGTAGGCGCGCGGGGCCATTCCATTCTCCAGCGTTTTCAAGGCGTTTTGGAACCCCAACCGTCCCATCGGGTTTTGGTTCCGGGCGGGACTTTCGCCGTGATAGGCTTCAAGTGCCGAACGAGAAGCGGGACTGGACGTGCTGCAGAAACTCTCCACCTACCGACAGAAGCGGGACTTCGAGAAGACGCCGGAGCCTTCGGGCAAGACCGCCGTGGCGCCATCGAAACAGCGGCGCTTCGTCATCCAGAAGCATGATGCGACCCGGCTGCACTACGACCTCCGGCTCGAATTCGACGGCGTGTTCAAGTCCTGGGCGGTGACGAAGGGGCCTTCGCTTGATCCCCACGACAAGCGGCTGGCCGTCGAAGTCGAGGACCATCCGCTCGATTACGGCGATTTCGAAGGCACGATTCCGGAAGGCCAGTACGGCGGCGGCACCGTGATGTTGTGGGACCGCGGCACCTGGGAATCGGACGATCCGGAAGCCGGCTTCAAGAAAGGCGACCTGAAGTTCACGCTCCATGGCGACAAGCTGCAGGGAAGCTGGGTCTTGGTGCGGATGCGCAACCGCGGTGGCGAGAAGCGGACCAACTGGCTCTTGATCAAGCATCGTGACGAGTATGTCCGCGAAGGCGCGGACAACGATATTCTCGAGCAGGACAAGTCCGTCGCCTCGGGCCGGGCGATGGAACAGATCGCGGAGGGAAAGGGCCGCGCGCCGAAGCCGTTCATGCTGGCGAAGGGGACCAAGGGCAAGGCCGACGCGGTCTGGCAGTCCAATCGTGCCGAGGAGACCAAAGGGCGTACGGTGAAGCCGGCGCCGCGCACCGCGTTGAAGCGCGGCAAAGCGGCGAAGAAAAGTGCCGCGACCGCGACGAGGGCCAAGACGGTGTCGGCGATGCCGGATTTCGTTGCGCCGCAGCTCTGCACGCTGGTCGAGCGGCCGCCCGGAGACGAGGGCTGGTGCCACGAGATCAAGTTCGACGGCTATCGCGTCCAGCTCCGGGTCGAGGACGGCGAGGCGACGCTGAAGACGCGCAAGGGTCTCGACTGGACCAGCAAGTTCGCCTCCATCGCCGAGGAAGCCGCCGCGCTGCCGGACGTGATGATCGACGGCGAGATCGTCGCGCTCGACCATAACGGCGCGCCGAACTTCTCCTCGCTGCAAGCTGCGCTGTCCGATGGCAAGACCGACGACCTGATCTTCTTCGCCTTCGATCTGCTCTTCGCGGAAGGGCAGGACTACCGTCGGCTGCCGCTTGGGGAGCGCAAGGCGCAGCTCAAGAAGCTGCTGGAAGCGCGCAAGCGGAAATCGACTCAGATCCGCTATGTCGAGCATTTCGAGAGCGGCGGCGATGCGGTGCTGCAATCGGCCTGCAAGCTCGAGCTCGAAGGGGTGGTGTCGAAGAAGCTGAACGCGCCGTATCGTTCGGGGCGCACCGAGAGCTGGGTCAAATCGAAATGCCGCGCCGGCCACGAAGTGGTGATCGGCGGTTACAAGACCACCAACGGCAAATTCCGCTCCCTGATGGCAGGCGTGCAGCGCGGCGATCATCTCGCGTTCGTCGGCATGGTCGGTACCGGCTTTGGCGCTGATAAAGTCAAGCGGATCATGCCGGCGCTGAAGGCGATTGAGAGCAAGGAAAGCCCGTTCGGCGGCAAGAACGCGCCGAAGAAGACGCGGGACGTGCATTGGCTGAAGCCCGAGCTCGTCGCCGAAATCGAGTTCGCGGGCTTCACGGCCGACGGCAATATTCGCCAGGCGGCCTTCAAGGGCTTGCGGCAGGACAAGGCGGCCGAGGAGGTCGAGGCCGAGACGCCCGTCGACACCGAGCTCGCCGAGCCCAAAACCAGGAAGTCGGCGCGCGCGAAGGCGGGCGGGCGAGCGAAGCAGACCGCTCAAAATGCCGAGGTCATGGGCGTCGTCATCTCCAAGCCGGACAAGCCGCTCTGGCCGGATGACGGCGATGGTGGCGCCGTCACCAAGCTGGACCTTGCCCGCTACCTCGAAGCTGTCGGCGAATGGTTGATCGTGCATCTCAAGGGCCGGCCGTGCTCGCTGATCCGCGCGCCCGACGGCATCAAGGGCGAATGCTTCTTTCAGCGCCATGCGATGCAGGGAACGTCGAACCTTCTGGAGCTCGCGCGGGTCTCCGGCGACCGCAAGCCGTATCTTCAGATCGACCGGATCGAGGGGCTCGCCGCGGTGGCGCAGATCGGCGGCGTCGAGCTGCATCCCTGGAATTGCGCGCCCTATGCCTATGACACCCCGGGCCGCCTGGTGTTCGATCTCGATCCCGCCCCTGACGTGGACTTTCCCGACGTTGTCGAGGCCGCCAAGGAGATGCGGCAGCGGCTCGCTGATATCGGCATGGAGAGCTTCTGCAAGACCACCGGCGGCAAGGGCCTTCACGTCGTGGTGCCGCTGCTCCATGGCGCGCGCGACAAGGTGAGCTGGAAGGAGGCCAAGGCGTTTGCCCAAGGCGTCTGCCAGTGGATGGCGGACGACGATCCCGAGCGCTATCTGCTCAACATGTCGAAGAAGCTGCGCAAGGGAAAGATCTTCCTGGATTATCTGCGCAACGACCGCATGTCGACGGCGGTGGCCCCGTTGTCGCCCCGAGCGCGCGCCGGGGCCACGGTCTCGATGCCGGTGACCTGGGCGCAGGTGAAGAGCGACCTCGATCCCAAGCGCTATACGCTGCGCACCGTGCCGGCCCTGCTGGCGCGATCGAAGGCATGGGAGGGGTATGAGGATGCAGCCGTGTCGATCAAGGCCGCGATGAAGAAGCTGGCGGGGAAGGTGAAGTAGGTCTGCCGCTGTTGCGGGGAAGGCGGGTGTCGTAGGGTGGGCAAAGCGGAGCGTGCCCACCACCTTGTTTCGTTCGTGCGAAGTGGTGGGCTCGGCGCGTTGCGCCTTAGCCCACCCTACGGAGCCAGTACTAGATCCTTCCCATCAGGATCAGGATCAGCAGAATGACGATGACAAGCCCGAGGCCGCCGCCGCCGTAATAGCCGGTGCCATAGAACGGCCCGCCGCCGATGCCGCTGAAGCCGCCGAGCAGGGCGATGATCAAGATGATCAGAATGATCGTGCCGATTGACATGCGAATCTCCTCCAGCCCTTCGTAAGAAGGGTCATTGCAACCTGTCCCGTTGTGCGGGAGCAACTTGCCGCAGGTTGTAAAGTTCCGGCTTTGAAACACGGCCGGGGGATCAACTTGCATGGAACCTTTGTTGGTGGACGCGACATGACTATGTGACGTCAGTCAGAAAGGCAGGACCCATGTCAGCACCGCTCGTCGTCTCGATTCCGCATCGTCTCGGCCGTGAGGAGGCGGTGCGCCGGCTCAAGACGGGGCTTGGCCGCGCCGCGGCGAGCATTCCCGTGATGCAGGTCGAGGAGGAAAGCTGGAGCGGCGACACTCTGGCCTTCCGCGTCCGCGCGCTCGGCCAGGTCGCGACGGGGCAGGTCGATGTCGGCGACGATCAGGTTCGGGTCGAGGTGGTGCTGCCCTGGCTGTTGCAGCGCTTTGCCGAGATGGCGCAGGCGACGATCAGGAAGCGCGGCCAATTGCTGCTGACCAAAGACGGGGGAAAGTGACTTCAGGCGCGCACGCGCTGCCGCGCCGCCCTGACGGCATTCGCCGTTCGGCCTGCGACGACGAAGGCAGGACAATCGCGGAAGGCCTGCGCGAGCGGCAAGTCATTGCCGGCAAGGCCGGGCACGACATAGCCCGTGGTGTCGATAGTGGCGTCAATAGCTTCCGGTGCGGGCCATTCCCGGCCTGCTTGGGTGAACGGCGCGAACTGACGCCCGACCACGACGATCGCGGCGGCGCGGCCCTGACGACGCGCGAAGGCGATGACATGGTCGGCATGGGCGCCTCGTACCTCCAGCGGCTGGTAGTCGCCCTGCGCGAAGACGTCGGCCAGCTCGTTCCGTAGCTTGAGCAGATGCCGCGTCCAGGCCAGCTTGAGCTTGCCGTCCGGCCAGCTCTTGATCAGGCCGCTCCAGTCCGGCGCTTCCAGTGATGGCAGCGCCGCGTGGCGCGCGGCGAAGTCGACCGGGCGGCGGTTGTCGGGATCGACCAGCGACAGGTCCCAGAATTCGGTGCCTTGATAGAAGTCCGGCACGCCCGGAAGCGTCGCCTTGAGCGTGAGCTGGCTCAGCGAGTTCAACGTGCCGAGCAGCGCGACGCGGCGCGCCAGCGTCTGCAAGGCCTGAAGGAATTCCGCGGACTGGTCGGGGTCGAGGATCTTCGCGATGAAATCGCGGATCCCGTTCTCATACGCTTCATGAGGGTTGAGCCAGCTCGTCTCCTCCTTGCCTTCGCGCGCGGCCTTGAGGGCATAGGCCTGGATGCGCTCGATGAAGGCGGCATCGGCCGGCGCTTGAAGCGGCCAGGCGCCGAGCAGGGTCTGGTAGAGCATGTATTCAAACGTTGCCGACGGCGCGCGGAAATTGCCGTGCAGCGTGAGGTGCGGCGCGTTCAGCACCTTCCAGCGCGCCACTGCGCTGGTCCATTCACCGGGAATCTCGCTGAGCGATGCGATGCGCGTGCGCGCATCCTCACCACGCTTGGTGTCGTGGGTGGCGGTTGCCGTCATGCCTTGCGGCCATTCCCTGGCGCGGGCCTGCATGGCCTGGTGGAAGGCGGGAATGCTGAGGCCGGTGCTGGCGGGGTCGCCGCCGACCTCGTTCAGCGCCAGCAGCCGGTGGAATTGATAGAACGCGGTGTCCTCCAGCGACTTTGCCATCATCGGGCCGGTGAATTGCTGCACCTTCAGCGCGAAGCGGCGCACGCGCGGGGCGCTGTGCGGCGGACGGCCCGGCTTGAGCAGGTCCATGGTCAAGGCATCGCGCAGGAAGTCGAAAATGCCTTCGTCGGCGGCGAACCAGTCGCGGCGGGCGCGCGCGATGGTGTCGTCGATCAGCTTGCGGTCCGCTGCGGTCGGGCCGCTATGGGTCAGGTAGGTGCGATAGACCGGGAAATGCAACACATAGAGCTCGAGCGCTTGCCGCAGGCTGTCGGCCGAGAAGTCGCGCGTCGAATAATGGCCGTTGGCGATGCGCGCGAGCAGGCGCGTCAGCACGGTGAATTCGCTGGTGAGCAGCGTCTCCAGCACGCGCCGCTTGGCGTCCTTGACGTAAGGCACAAGCCGCGGCGACCGGTTGCTGATCTGCCGCCAGGTCTCGTCCAGCGCCTCCAGTCCCCTGGGATCGACCAGCACGTGGGTGATGACATTCATCCACTCGTAGCCGGTGGTGCCCTGGACGCCGGCGAAATGCGGCAGGCGCTCGTGCTCGCACAGGATCTTCTCGATCACGGTGTAGAAGGGCTTTGCGTTGCCCTGCGCGTCGCGCACCAAGCGGCGCAATCGCTGGCAATATTGGGCCGGGTCACGCAGGCCGTCAATGTGATCGAGCCGGATTCCCTGCAATTTGCCGTCGGCGATGAGCTGCTTCACCAGCCGGTGCGTGGCGGCAAACGTGCTCGCGTCCTCGACGCGCAGGCCGGCGAGGCCGTTGACGTCGAAGAAGCGGCGATAGTTGATGTCGCTCGAAGCAAGCCGCCAGTGCCCGAGCTTGTAGTGTTGGCGCTCGAGGAGGTGATGCAGCGTCAACGTCTGTGCCGGGCGGTCCTTGCCGGCGCGATAGGCGGCAAGGCCGCGCTTGATGATGTCGGCGGCGCCTGCGATCTCCTTGAGCTCGGACTTGAAGCCGGGAGCTTCCTTGCGATTGGGGCGCCGCAGCCCTGTGGTGCGGGTCGCGAGCGACAGCAGGCGCTTGCCGGGCTCCGTTTCCGCCGCGTCCGCCTCCTTGACGACAATCCGCAGCATCTCGCCATAGCGCTCCGGCGCGATCGGTAAGCGGTGCTCGAAATACCAGGCGGAAAAAGTCCCTTCGTCCGGGTCGTAGCGCAGCTCGATATCGCCGCGCTCCAGCGCCTCGCCGTAGGACGAGCCGAGGATCGGCAGCAGCACGCCGCCGCGAGCGCGGTAGGCCAGCTGGTCCCAGTCGATGTCGAAGGACGCCGCGTGCGGCGAGGCCTGGCCCCATTCCAGCACGTCGAGCCACCACGGATTGTCGGCAAAATGCACGCCGACATGGTTGGGAACGAAATCGATGATGAGCCCGAGATTGTGCTGCTGAAGCACCTGGCTCAGCCGCGCAAAGCCGGCCTCGCCGCCGAGCTCGGGATTGAACTGGCCGTGATCGACGGTGTCGTAGCCATGAGTCGAGCCTTTGCGGGCCTTCATCACCGGCGAGGCGTAGAGATGCGTAATGCCCAGCGCCTTGAGATAGGGAACGACCGCGGCGGCCTTGTCGAAATCGAAATCCGCGGTGAGCTGGAGCCGGTAGGTCGCGAGCGGAATGGCGGGAGGCATTCTAACCTCCGAGGCGCCAAACCACCGACCAGGGCGTGAGCCGCTCGCCGGCTCCGCCGCCCCAGATCGGCGTGCCCGCGCTGACGCTGGAGGTGATCTCATGATCCGACAGGTTGGCGACAAGACGCAACGTGGTGCCGTCGCCCATGCGCCAATGTGCGGTGACGAGGCCGTTGTCGGCCGCTTCGGCATCACCGAAGCTTGCGCCCTTCAGCCGCGGCACGATCTGCTTGTGACGGACGCTGAGCAACTCCCGCACCAGCGCGAGCCGCGCTTCCTGTTGCGGCGTGCGGCCGGTCCAGTCGAGCGCGGCCGATTGCAGTGTTGCCGGATCGAGCGGGTCGGGCACCTCGTCGCCGTATTTCTCGTAAGCCCATGCATATTCGCGCTTGCGTCCCTTGCGCACGGCATCGGCTAACCCGCCCTGGAAATCGCAGAAGAACGGGAAGGGGACCTTCGAGCCCCATTCCTCGCCCTGAAACAGCATCGGCACCATCGGCGCGAGCAGGGTGACCGCGAGCGCGGCCTCGATCTGCTGTGGCGATGCCAGGCTTTCCAGCCGCTCGCCCAGCGGGCGATTGCCGATCTGGTCGTGGTTCTGCAGGAAATTGACGAAGGTCGATGGCGGCAGCTGGCCGCTCGGCTCGCCGCGCGACTTCTTGCCCCAGAATTCCGAGGTCTCGCCCTGATAGACGAAGCCGGAGGCGAGCGCGCGTGCCAGATCCATGCGCGGCGTCTGGTAATCGCCATAGTAGCCGGCATGCTCGCCGGTCAGCATCACGTGCCAGACGTGATGATAATCATCGTTCCACTGCCCCCGATATTTGCCGCTCGGCGGGTCCTGCGCGGCATCGAGCAGGCTGGCGCGGTTGTCGCCGTTCTCCAGCACGAGATGGATGTGGCGTCCCGTGGCCTTGGCGAGCTCGCCGGTGGCAACGCTGAGGTCCTGCAGCATGGACTGCTCGCCCGGGACAGCCATGATGTGGTTGGCGGCGTCGAGTCTGAGGCCATCGAAGCGGTAGTCGCCGAGCCAGGACAGCGCATTCTCGACGGCGAAGGCTCGCACCTGCGGCACGCGATAATCGATCGCGCTGCCCCACGGCGTGTGCGCATCGGTGAAGAAGGTCGGCGCGTAACGGCCGAGATAGTTTCCTTCCGGGCCGAAATGATTGTAGACGACGTCGAGGAACACCATCAGCCCGCGCAGATGCGCCTCGTCGATCAGCGTCTTCAGGTCTTCGGGCCGGCCATAGGCGCTGTCCGGCGCATACCACAGCACGCCGTCATAGCCCCAGCCGCGGCGGCCTGCGAAATCGGCGAGCGGCATCAATTCCAGCGCATTGATGCCGGTCGCGGCGAGGTGATCGAGCTTGTCGATCATGGCGCGATAGCTGCCTTCGGACGTGAAGGTGCCGACATGGGTTTCGATCAGCACCGTCTCTTCCCAGGGACGGCCGCGCCAATCGCGCGCGCGCCAGACGAAGGCATCGTGATCGATCACCTCGCTCGGGCCGAACACGTCGTCGGGCTGGAAGGCCGAAGCGGGATCCGGCACGTCGATGTCGTCGTCGATCCTGAACTTGTACTTGCTGCTAGATGACAAGCCGGCGATCTCGGCGACGAACCAGCCATCCTGCCGGCGCTGCATCGCGTGCCTGCGGTCGAGCAGGAGATCGACGCGGCGCGCGGCCGGCGCCCACAGCCGGAACGACACGCCGTCCTTGGTCGGCCTCGCCCCGAAGGATGGCCTCATAGCGCGCCTGCGAAGGCGAGCACGGAGCGTGGCGGCGCCTTGCTGTCGCTCCCGGGCAGGAAGTCGATCGTATTCAGCTTGGCATCGGTCGTGTTCAGCAGCTGCTGCCAGCTCTTGTATTCGGTCATTTTGGGCAATTTGAATGCGATCTCTTCGGGAGCGGCGTTCAGTACGATAAAGATCGCAGCCCCACCCGGTTCCATCGGGCCCATCACATAGGAGAGAAACCGCCCATCCGGGAATGTCCAGTCACTCTCCGTCATCTCGTTGCCGGCGGGCGTCAGCCACAATGCGCCGTAGGAGACGCCGTCCTTGGGGCGGCCGTCGAGCCAGCGATGGCTGCGCAGCTGTGAGAAACGGCGGCGGATGTCGGCGAGCTGGGCGACGAAGTCGATCATGTCGTCGCCGTCCTTGCCGAGATTGTCCCAGCCGACCCAGCCGACCTCGTTATCCTGGCAATAGGCGTTGTTGTTGCCGGATTGCGAGTTGCCGACCTCGTCGCCGGCGAGGATCAGCGGAACGCCCTGGGCCAGCATCAGGCAGGCCAGCACGTTCTTGCGCAGCTGGCGGCGCAGGCTGATGATACCAGGATCATCGGTCGGGCCCTCGACGCCGCAATTGTTGCTGTGATTGTCGTTGGAGCCGTCGCGATTGTCCTCGCCGTTGGCCTCGTTGTGCTTCTCGTTGTAGCTGAAGAGGTCGGCGAGCGTGAAGCCGTCGTGGACGGTGATGTGGTTGATGCTGGCGCGCGGCCGCCGTCCGTCGTGATTGAACAAGTCGGAGGACGCGGTCATGCGGCTGGAGATGTCGCCGATCAGGCTACCTTCACCGCTCCAGTAGCGGCGCATGGCGCTGCGATAGCGGTCGTTCCATTCTGACCATTGCGAGGGAAAGGCTCCGACCTGGTAGCCGCCGAGGCCGAGGTCCCACGGCTCGGCGACGAGCTTGACCGTCGCCAGCACCGGGTCCTGCCGTACCGCGGTCAGGAACGAGCTGCCGCGATCGAAACCGTTCGGCCCGCGCGCCAGCGTGGTGGCGAGGTCGAAGCGGAAGCCGTCGACATGGCAGACCTCGACCCAGTAGCGCAGGGAATCCATCACCATCTGCAGCACGCGGGGATGGGCGAGGTTCACCGACGAGCCGCATCCGGTGAAGTCGTCGTAATAGCGCGGGTTCTCGCGGTTCAGCCAATAATAGGAGGCGTTGTCGATGCCGCGATAGCACAGCGTCGGACCGAGATGATTTCCCTCGGCGGTGTGGTTGTAGACCACGTCGAGCATCACCTCGATGCCGGCATCGTGCAGCCGCGCCACCGTGGTGCGGAAGGAATCGAGCGCGTTGTCCTGGGCGTAGCGTGGCTCGGGCGCAAAGAACGACAGCGTGTTGTAGCCCCAGTAATTAGCGAGCTTCTTTTCCACCAGGATGCGGTCGTCGACGAAGCTGTGCACCGGCAACAGCTCGACCGTGGTGACGCCGAGCTTCTTGAGGTGCTCGATCATCGCGGGCGATGACAGGCCGCCATAGGTGCCGCGCAGATTCGGCGGAACGTCCTCGCGCTTCTGCGTCAGGCCCTTGACGTGGGCCTCATAGATGATCGTGTCTTCCCAGGGAATATTCGGCCGGATCTCGCGGCGGCCCCAGTTGAAGGTCTCGTCGACCACGACGGCCTTGGGCATGCCGCGCGCATTGTCGCGCCGGTCGAAGGACAGGTCCTCGCGCGGGCTTCCGGTGCGGTAGGCGAAATGCGCATCGCTCCAGACCAGGCGCCCGGCAAGCCGCTTGGCGTAGGGGTCGAGCAGCAGCTTGTTGGCGTTGAAGCGATGGCCGTGCTCGGGCTCGTAGGGGCCGTGCACGCGAAAGCCGTAGAGCTGGCCCGGCGCGACGTCGTTGAGATAGCCGTGCCAGACATCCTCCGTCTTCTCGGGCAGCTCGATGCGCTCGAGCTCGCGGCGGCCTTGGGTGTCGAACAGGCAGAGCTCGACCTTCTGCGCGTTGGCGGAGAACAGCGCGAAATTGGTACCGCGTCCGTCCCAGCTTGCGCCGAGCCGTGCGGGCGATCCGGCAGTCAGGCGCATCGATCAGCTTTCCGGAACGAGAAAGATCGCAGCCAGCGGCGGAATGGTGAGGCGCAGCTCGCCGCCCTCGGCATGGACCTCGCCGACATTGCCGACATTGCTGCCGCCGTAATGGGCGGAATCGGAGTTGAGAACTTCCTTCCACTTGCCGCCGAAGGGCACGCGAACGCGATAGTTCTGGTAGACGTTAGGCGAGAAGTTGACGATGACGAGACACCGCGCGTGCTCGTCGAATCCCTTGCGCAGCCAGGCGAAGACGTTGCGGTTGGCATCATCGGTGATCAGCCATTCGAAGCCGGCCTGCTCGCAATCCATCTGGTGCAGCGCCGGAACCGCGCGATAGAGCCGATTGAGGTCGCGGATCAAGGCCTGGACGCCGGAATGGACCTTGTATTCGAGCAGGTGCCAGTCGAGCGACTGGTCGTGATTCCATTCGCGGCTCTGCGCGATCTCGGCGCCCATGAACAAGAGCTTCTTGCCGGGATGGCCGAACATGAAGCTGTAATAGGCGCGCAAATTGGCAAAGCGCTGCCACTCGTCGCCGGGCATGCGGCCGAGGATCGAGCGCTTGCCGTGCACGACCTCATCATGCGACAGCGGCAGGATGAAGTTCTCCGAGAACGCATAGTGCAGGCCGAACAGGATCTCGCCGTGGTGATGCTTGCGGTGGATCGGATCCTTGCTGATGTAGTTCAGCGTGTCGTGCATCCAGCCCATGTTCCACTTGTAGCCGAAGCCGAGCCCGCCGAACTCGACCGGGCGCGAGACTTGGGGCCAGGCGGTGGACTCCTCGGCGGCGGTGGTTGCCTGCGGGAAGCGGGCGAACACTTCCGTGTTGAAGCGGCGCAGGAAGTTGATCGCCTCGATGTTCTCCCGCCCGCCATATTGGTTCGGGATCCAGGCGTCGGGCGGCCGGCTGTAGTCGAGATAGAGCATGGACGCGACCGCATCTACGCGCAGGCCGTCGATGGCGTAACGCTCCATCCAGAACAGCGCATTCGACACCAGGAAGTTCGTCACTTCGGTGCGGCCGTAATTGTAGATCAGCGTGCCCCAGTCGAGGTGGCGGCCCTGGAGCGGGTTGGCGTGCTCATAGAGCGCGGTGCCGTCGAAATGGCCGAGCCCGTGCGGATCGTCGGGGAAGTGGCCCGGCACCCAGTCGAGCAGCACCCCGATGCCTTCGCGGTGGCAGGCATCGATCAGCGCCGCAAAATCCTCGGGGCCGCCGAAACGGCTGGTTGGCGCATAGAGGCCGGTCGGCTGATAGCCCCAGGAGCCATCGAACGGATGCTCGTTCACCGGCAGGAATTCGAGATGGGTGAAGCCCATGTCGCGGGCATAGGCCGGCAGCTGCTCGGCCAGCTCGCGATAGGTCAGCCATTCATTGTTGTCCTTGCGCCGCCACGAGCCGAGATGCACCTCGTAGATCGACATCGGCGCCGACAATGCGTTGATGCCTTCAGGCGCCGGGCGCGGTCGCGGCAGGCGCGCTTCGTCGAACACGATCGAGGCCGTCTTCGGCCGCAGCTCGCTGGCAAATGCCATCGGATCGGATTTCAGCGGCAGCAGATGACCATGCGGTCCGACGATTTCAAACTTGTAGTGATCGCCGGCCTTCGCATGCGGGATGAACAATTCCCAATAGCCGTTGCCGCGCACCCGCATCGGATGGCGTCGCCCGTCCCAGTAGTTGAAGTCGCCGACCACGGAGACGCGCCGCGCGTTCGGCGCGAGCACCACGAAGCCGATGCCGTCGACGCCCTCGAGCCGCATCGGATGCGCGCCGAGCTTGTCGTAGAGGCGCTGATGGGTGCCTTCGCCGAGCAAATAGAGGTCGAAATCGGTCAGGATCGGCGGAAAACGGTAGGCATCCTCGAACTCGACCACGTCGTTGCCGAACTTCGCGCGCAGCTGGTAGTGCTTCGAGCCGTTGGGCAGGGCGCCGATGAACAGGCCGGAATCGTGGACGCGATCGAGCGGCGCGACCTCGCCATGGTCGCCGACTGCCTCGACATTGGTGGCCTCGGGCAGAAACGCGCGGACAACGCTCTTTCCGCCCTCGGGATGCAGCCCGAGATAGTGGAAGGGGTCGGAGTGGCGGCCTTCGATGATCGCATAGGCTTCTGCAGGCAGTTTAGGCATGGGCTTCGCTCTCGGCACTTGACAGAATGCGAAGCAGTCCGGTCAGCGGCGCATGGAGTCCCTCAGGCCGGCGGGACAGCTCGTACTCTACGTCGTGGAACGCTCGATCCAGCAGGAAAAATCTCAACAGGCCTTCCGCGCAGGACCGATCGTCCGGCCACAGCCTCCGATCGGTCATGGCTTCGCGGTAGGCGGACAGGAAGGTCGCGGTGGCGCGCTCGCGCCATTCGTCGAGGGCGGCCGCGAGCCGGTCCTGCTCGTCGGAAGCACCCGTGAGCGCGCGGCTCAGCGCCACGTTCACAGAAAGGTCGATGGAATGGATCAGGCCGGCGACGTCGCGCGCGGCCGGCGCCTTGCGGCGCTTGTTGGCCAGCGGCACACGCGGATCGCCGTCGAAGTCGATGATGAAGATATCGTCCTTCACGATCAGAGTTTGCCCGAGCCGGAAGTCGCCATGATGACGGATGTTCAACCCGCCGATCTCGGATGGCAAGAGCGCATTGAGGCGGTCGAACAGGTCCGCGCGTGCAGCGATGAGCCGGTCGATCAGGGGCCGGTCCATCTCCCGCAGCCCGTCGCGGCTGTCGGCAAGCAGCTCGAGAATCCGCTCGGCACGCGCCTTGAGGTCGGAGAGCGCAGCCTTGATCTGGGCGGAGTCGATCGGCTCCGGGGCGAGATCGGCGGGCTCTGCCGCGGTGAGAGCGACATGCAGCTCGGCGAGCCGCCGGCCGATCTGCGCGATGAAATGCAGATAGGGCGCCTGCTCCTGGGTTTCGCGCGGCATCTCGTCGGCCGGCGCCACGCGCTGCTCGTCGATATAGCGGTCGAGATATCCGGTCGTCACGGTCCAGCCGTCGCCCTGGTTCTCGACATAGGCATGCAGCACGCCGAGCGCGCTGCGCTGGTTGCCGTCGACCAGCTCGACGCTGCCGAGCAGCGCCGGCGTATTGGCAAAGCGGGCGACCTCGGTGAGATAGTAGCCGATCTCGATCTCAGGGCTGATGCCGCTTTCCAGCCGCCGATAAATTTTGGCAACGTACTTGTTGTCGACCAGCGCGGTACTGTTCGACTGTTCGATGGCGCGGATGCGTTCGGGCTCCTTGATGGTGTAGTCGGCGAAACGGCTGGTCGCCTTGAACTCGAGCCGCAGATTGTTCTCGTCCACGACCAGGTTTTGCGACAGCCCTCGTAAGAACAGACCGATGAAGATCTGCTCGGTCGCGACGTCGAGGAGCGTGCCTTCGCGTGCGCCCTGGCGGACGGCGGCGAGCGCCTTCGGGTTGAAGCGCTCGCGGTCGAAACGCACCCATTCGATCTGCATGGGCATCACGTACCGCGTCGTCACCTCGTCCCGCGTCGTCTCGAAGAACGCGATCCAGGGTCTGTTGTCGCCGATGTCGCTGAACGGTACCGCGGAGGTCAGCGTGGTCCGGATGTGCTTGGGATTGTTCTCGGGATACCAGCGCGTCCGTGACAGGAAGCCCGGCAGCACGTCGCGCTCGAACACGCCGCGCTCGCGGGCGAGCGAGACCCAGTTCGAGTTCACCGGCACGACCAGCGTCTCGAATTCCGGCACCGCGCGCGGCACAACCGGCTCGGACTTGTCGCGCTCCTGAAGCTGGAACCAGTAGAAGCCGTAGGGCCCCAGCGTGATCATGTAGGGCAATTCGCCGATCGCGGGAAAGCGCGTGCGGCCGAGCATCTCCTGCGGGATGCGGTCCTTCCACGGCGACAGGTCGAGCTCGGTCGCCTGCGCGGCGCGCGACAGATTGGCGACGCAGAGGATCACCTCGTCGCGGTATTGGCGGACATAGGCGAGCACGGCGCGATTGGCCGGGCGGATGAAGGTCATGCTGCCGCGGCCGAAGGCGAGCGTCGATTTGCGCACCGAGATCAGCCGTTTGGTGGCGCTGAGCAGCGAGGACAGGCTGCGCGACTGCGCCTCGACGTTCACGGATTCATAGCCGTAGACGGGATCCATGATCAGCGGCGCGTAGAGGCGGGCGGGGTCGCAGCGCGAGAAGCCGCCGTTGCGGTCCGGGCTCCATTGCATCGGCGTGCGGACGCCGTTGCGGTCGCCGAGATAGATGTTGTCGCCCATCCCGATCTCGTCGCCGTAATAGATGATCGGCGTGCCCGGGAACGACAGCAGGAGCGAGTTCATCAACTCGATCTTGCGCCGGTCGTTGTCCATCAGCGGCGCAAGGCGCCGGCGGATGCCGACATTGATGCGCGCGCGGGGATCGTTGGCGTAGGTGGTCCACAGATAGTCGCGCTCGACGTCGGTGACCATCTCCAGCGTGAGCTCGTCGTGATTGCGCAGGAACAGCGCCCATTGGCAGCTCGCCGGGATATCCGGCGTCTGGCGCAGGATGTCGGTGATCGGGAAGCGGTCTTCCTGGGCGATCGCCATGTAGATGCGCGGCATCAGCGGGAAGTGATAGGCCATGTGGCACTCGTCGCCACGGCCGAAATATTCCTGCACGTCCTCCGGCCATTGATTGGCCTCGGCCAGCAGCAGCTTGCCCTTGGAATACGCGTCCAGCTCCTGGCGCAGGCGCTTGATGATCGCATGCGTCTCGGGCAGGTTCTCGTTCGAGGTGCCCTCGCGCTCGCACAGATAGGGAATGGCATCGAGGCGGAAGCCGTCGACACCGGCATCGAGCCAGCGCTTCATCACTTGGATGATGGCGCTGACAACGCGCGGATTGTCGAAATTGAGATCGGGCTGGTGCGAGAAGAAGCGGTGCCAGTAGAACGCGCCGGCCTCCGGATCCCAGGTCCAGTTCGACTTCTCCGTGTCGGTGAAGATGATGCGCGTGCCCTGGTACTTCTGGTCCGTGTCGCTCCAGACGTACCAGTTGCGCGCGCTCGAGCCCGGATGGCTGCGGCGCGCGCGCTTGAACCATTTGTGCTGGTCCGAGGTGTGGTTGACCACGAGCTCGGTGATGACGCGCAAGCCCCGCTTCTGCGCTTCCTGGATGAACCGCTTGAAGTCCTTCATCGTCCCGAAATCGGGATTGACCGCGCCGTAATCGGCGATGTCGTAGCCGTCGTCGCGGCCGGGCGAAGGGTAGAACGGCAGCAGCCACAGCGCGGTGACGCCGAGCTCCTGCAGATAGGGCAGTCGCTCGGTCAGCCCGGCGAAGTCGCCGACGCCGTCATTGTTGCTGTCGGCGAAGGCTTTGACGTGGAGCTGGTAGATGATGGCGTCCTTATACCAGAGCTCATCTACGACCTCGGCAGCCTCAGCCTTCTTGGTATCGACGGAAGACAGAACATTCATGGCGTGACCCCTTACGCCAGGCAGCGGAACAGAAGTGCCGGATCGCGGTCGGGATCGATACGCAACTTGATGCCGCCCCATTCGATGCGGGACTGTTCGCCGGTGAGGAGGTTTTCGAGTGTCGTCACATGGTGACGCCGTCCGCCGGCGTCAACTGTGAGATCGCCGAGCGGCAGCCAGCATTCCCGTACGTGGCGCGACAGCGCGATCACGACGACAACAATGTTGGCCGGATCGGCCGCCTCCTTGGCGAAGGCGATCGTCTCGCGGTCCTCGATGGCGAGGAAGCGCAAATTCGCGGTCTGCTGGAGCGCCGCGTTCTCGTTGCGGATGCGGTTGAGCGCGGCGATGTAGGGTTTGATGTTGCCCGATCTGTCCCAGTCGCGCTGCCTGATCTGGTACTTCTCGGAATCCAGATATTCTTCGCGGCCGGGAATGGCGTCGTGCTCCAGCAGCTCGAATCCGCTGTAGATGCCGTAATTGCCCGAGAGCGTTGCAGCCAGTGCGATCCGCGACTTGAAGGCCCAGGCCTCTCCGCTCTGCAGGTGAAAGGGCAACAGGTCAGGCGTGTTGACGAACATGTTCGGACGGTAGAAATCGCGTTCGGGATAGCGCGTCAGCTCGCCGAGATATTGCTCCAGCTCCCATTTTTCCGTGCGCCAGGGGAAGTAAGTGAAGGACTGCGCGAAGCCGAGCTTGGCGAGGCCCTTCATCGGCTTTGGCCGTGCATAGGTCTTGGAGAACAGGATCACGTCGGGATGACGGCGGCTTATGTCGCGGATCAGCCACTCCCAGAACGCGAGCGGCGCGGTGTCGTGATTGTCGATGGCGAAGATGGTTACACCCTTGTCGATCCAGAACAGCATGGCGTCGCGAAACGCATTCCACAGCCCGACGCGATCGACCGAATTGAAGTCGGGGATAACGATGTCGGAATAGGGGCCGTCCGCCGTCTTCACCGAGCGGTCGGGCCGCCATTTGAACCATTCCGGATGCTGCGTCAGCCAGGGATGATCCGGCGAGCACTGCACCGCGAAGTCCAGCGCAAGCTCGAGCCCGTATTCAAGACATGTGGCGACCAACGCGCGGAAGTCCTCGATCGTGCCGAGCTCCGGATGCAGCGCATCGTGGCCGCCCTCGGCCGAGCCGATCGCATAGGGCGAGCCGGGATCGCCTTCACGGGCCACCGGCGCATTGTTGCGGCCCTTGCGGCTGGTCTTGCCGATCGGGTGGATCGGCGTGAAGTAGAGCACGTCGAAGCCCATCGCGGCGATGTCAGGCACGCGCGCGATGCAGTCGCGCAGCGTGCCATGCCGGCCTGGCAATGCGCTCTGGCTGCGCGGCATCATCTGATACCAGGTGCTGAAGCGGGCCTTGTCGCGGTCGGCGGCTAGCGGGAAGAATGGCGAACGCGTCAGGTCCGGCCGCGACTGGCTCTCGGCCATGGCTTCGCCGAGCTCGGTCGCGAGCAGCGAGGTGATGTCGCCGTTCCTCAGGTAATCTTCGCACTGCCTGATGATGATAGCTGCGGCGTCCTGCCGCGCGCCATGCGCCTTGGTCAAAAGCCCGGCGCCCTCGATCGCATCGAGGCTGACATCGGCCCCGGTGCGCCGCTTTCGCGCGGCGGCGTGCGACCACGTGGCGAACTCGTCGGTCCAGGCTTCGATCGCGTAGACATATTGGCCGGGCTCGGGGGGCGTGAACGCGCCGGACCAGCGGTCATTGCCGTGATGGGTCATCGGCTCGCTCCGCCATTCGCGCTCCTGCTCTCCTCGCCAGATCAGCGCGGCTGAGATCACTGCCTCGCCATCGCGGTAGATGTCGGCCCAGACCTCGACCGGCTCGCCCGCGATCCGCTTCACGGCGAAACGGCCGCCGTCGATAGCGGGATAGACGTCCTCGATCAGGAAAGCGCTGCCGGCCGCGGCACTCTCGACAGTTTGAATTGTCTTGTTCACGGTGATGCCATTGACAAGAAAGCAGGAGCCCGTTTCCCTTGTCGGGAACCCACGCTTGGTACCATGATAGAAAGCCGCTTGTGTGTCATTGGTTCCCCTGGGAACGGCAAGCGCAGTTTGCGAGTTACCCCTGACTAACCTCTTCCGCGATCTCGTTATTCTCGATGCCCCTGGCCAATTAATGGCCTGCAAGCTGCGTGCCGAATGGATCTTTTAGCTCAAGCCCGGAACAAGGGCGTTCAATCCGAATTCATCGATGCCCTCGGCAAGCTGCGGGTCACCGCGCCCGAGGCCCTCAAATCCATCCTCGATGCCCTGCCGGAGAAGCGGGTCTATCGCTTCGTCAGCGGGCCGGTCGTGGTCCGTGCGCTCGGACGCCCGCGCACGGAATTGGCGTCGGTTGGCGCGCCGCCGCTGCAATGGAAAATCGCCGGCAACGGTAATGTGATCGCGGCAGGCGAGACGCGGGAGCCCGTGATCGCCTGGCCCGCGGGCCTGGCGCTCGGGTATCACCGCCTGACGCTGACCGATGCCGAAGGTGCGAGCGAAGACGTGCCGATGATCGTGGCGCCCGAGCGCTGTTTCGGTGGCGATTTCGACCGCGGCTGGCTGCTCGCCGTGCAGCTCTACAGCGTCCGCTCCGACCGCAATTGGGGCATCGGCGATTTCACCGATCTCGCGGGCCTGGTCCGGCTCGCCAAGCAGCTCGGGGCCGACGGCGTCGGGCTCAATCCGCTGCATGTCCTGTTCGACGATCACCCGGCCGATTGCAGCCCCTATTCGCCGAACAGCCGGCTTTTCCTCAACCCGCTCTATATCGACGTCGAGGCGATCCCTGAATTCTCGGCCGACCTCGTGCCCGACGCGGCCGCAACGGCCGCCCGTCTGCGCGAGGGCGACCGCGTCCCTTATACCGACATGGCGGCGCTGAAATGGCTGGGCCTGCGCGCCGCCTTTAACAGCTTCGTGACAAGCGCGAGCGAGGCGCGTCGCAAGGCGTTTGACGCCTTCCGTGCGGAGCGCGCGCCGCTGTTGTCCCGCTTTGCCTGTTTCGAGGTGCTGCGGCATCGTTTCACCGGACCCTGGTGGGAATGGCCGGCGGAATGGCAGCAGCCGGACGAGGCGAAATGCGCCGAGCTGCGTAATGGCGCGGAGAGGCGCGAGGTCGAGTTCGTCGAATTCGTGCAATGGACGGCCGATAGCCAGCTGCATGCCGCCAAGACGCTCGCCGGCCAGCTCGGCATGCGGGTCGGGCTCTATCTCGACGTCGCCGTCGGCGTGCAGTCCAACGGCTTCGATGCCTGGAACGAGCAGACGGCGATCTCGCGTCATCTCGCGGTCGGCGCGCCGCCCGACGTGCTCAACACGATCGGCCAGGATTGGGGCCTTGCCGGCTTCAATGCCGGTGGGCTGGAAGCGCAATCCTTCGTCCCGTTCGCCGACATGCTCGCGGCGTCGATGCGCCATGCCGGCGCCATCAGGCTCGATCACGTGCTCGGCCTGAAACGGCTCTATCTCGTGCCGCGCGGCTTCAAGCCCGACAACGGCGCCTATGTGCAGATGCCGTTCGAGGCACTGCTGGCCGCCGTAGCGCGCGAGAGCGCGGCCCATAAATGCATTGTGATCGGCGAGGATCTCGGCACCGTGCCGGAAGGCTTTCGCGAGATGATGCAGGATTTCGGCATCTGGTCCTATCTCGTCATGATGTTCGAGCGCGACGATGCCGGGCATTTCCGCAATGTCGACCATTACCGGCCCAATGCGCTGGTGACGCTGAATACGCATGACCTGTCGACCTATGCCGGCTGGCGCTCCTTCGGCGATCTCAAGATGAAGCGCTCGCTCGGGCTCGATCCCGGCGAGAACGACCAGGCGCGATGGGATGCGCTCGGCGGGCTCGACGAGATCCTGCGCCAGAACGGCATCACCGCCAACGATCTCTACTCTGTGCTGGCCTTCCTGTCGCGCACGCCGTCCCGGCTGCTTGCGGTGTCGATGGAGGATCTGCTCGGCGTTGTCGACCAGCCTAACATCCCCGGCACGATCGACGAGCATCCGAACTGGCGCCAGCGCCTACCGGTTGCGCTCGACAAGATCATCTCCAGGATCGATCTCGCAGCTTTGAAGGCTGCGACACGGGAACGTTCATTGCCCGGCGGGAATTGAACAGCCGGGCGTTGCTAGGCTCGCACGACATTGGCTCAGAGGATCGAGGACTATGCGCTGATCGGCGATTGCGAGACCGCGGCGCTGGTGGGGCGCAACGGCTCGATCGACTGGCTGTGCTGGCCGGCCTTCGATTCCGACGCGTGCTTTGCCGCCATTCTCGGCACCCACAAGAACGGGCGCTGGCTAATCGGGCCATGCGAGGACGCGACCCGCATTTCGCGGCGCTATGTCGGCCATACCCTCGTCCTCGAGACGCGCTTCGAGACGAAGAGCGGCACGGTTGCGCTGATCGACTTCATGCCGCCGCGCGGCAAGGCGTCGGACATCGTACGGCTGGTGCGCGGCCTCGAGGGCACCGTGAAGATGCGGATGGAGCTCGTCATCCGCTTCGGCTTCGGCGCTGATATTCCCTGGGTGCGGCGGATCGACCATTCCTTGATGGCCATCGCCGGGCAGGACATGACGGTGCTGCGAACACCCGTCGAGACCCGCGGCGAGGATCTGACCACCGTCGCGGACTTCGAGGTGAGGGAAGGCGAGACCGTGCCATTCGTGCTGACTTACGGTCCCTCGCATCTGGATCCGCCTGCACCGATCGATGCGGAGCTGGCGCTTCAGGAGACCGAAAAATTCTGGGAGGACTGGTGCGGCCATTGCACCCGTGACGGCGACTATCAGGAGCTGGTCCTGCGTTCGCTGATCACGCTGAAGGCGCTGACCTTCGCGCCGACCGGCGGCATCGTCGCGGCACCCACCACCTCCTTGCCGGAGAAGCTCGGAGGCAGCAGGAACTGGGACTATCGCTTCTGCTGGCTGCGCGATGCCACCTTCACGCTGCTGGCGCTGATGAACTCGGGCTACACCGAGGAAGCCCTGGCCTGGCACAATTGGCTGCTGCGCGCCGCGGCCGGCTCGCCCGCGAACATGCAGATCATGTACGGCATCTGGGGCCAGCGGCGCCTCCTGGAATGGGAGGCGGGCTGGCTCGGCGGCTACGAGGGGGCGCAGCCGGTGCGCGTCGGCAATGCCGCCCACGCGCAGCTCCAGCTCGATGTTTACGGCGAATTGATCGACGCCTTCCACCAGTCGCGCATGGCGAGGCTCAAGCTCGACGACGAGACGACCTGGGCGCTGGAATGCGCCGTGCTCAATCATCTGGCCGAAGTCTGGGACCGGCCCGACCACGGCATCTGGGAGCGGCGCGGCCAGCCCAAGCACTATGTCTTCTCCAAGGTGATGACCTGGGTCGCCTTCGACCGCGGCATCAAGAGCGCCGAGACCTTCGGCTTCAAGGCGCCGCTGCTGCACTGGCGTGCGCTACGCGAAGCCATTCATCGAGATGTCTGCAACAGGGGATTCGATGCGGAGGAGAATGCGTTCGTCGAATCCTACGGCTCGAAGATGCTCGACGCCAGCGTGCTGCTGCTGCCCGCCGTCGGGTTCCTGCCGGCGGACGACCCGCGCATCCGCGGCACCATCGCCGCGGCCGAAAAATGCCTGATGCGCGACGGTTTCGTGCTGCGGCACGACCCGCGCGAGCTGCCCCCGGACCAGCCGCCGCTCGAAGGCGCCTTCCTGGCCTGTACCCTATGGCTCGCCGATGCCTATGTGCTGTCGGGCGATCTCGACAAGGCGCAAGTTCTGCTTGACCGCGTGGTCGGCATCGCCAACGACGTCGGGCTGCTGGCCGAAGAATACGATTCCGTGGCCCGCCGCCAGACCGGCAATTTCCCGCAGGCGCTGACCCACATCGCGCTGATCAACACGGCGCACAATTTATCGGCGGCAAGGCAGGGCAGCGAGAAGCCGGCAGTGCAGCGGTCGAAGTAGTAGGAAGCGCCGTCAGGCGCTTTTGCCTCCACGAGCACGGTGCACTCCCTCTCCCGCTTGCGGGAGAGGGTTGGGGAGAGGGTGTCTCCGCAATGGGATAGCCCCCTAGAGGAGAAAGCCCTCACCCGCGCCTTCGGCGCGACCTCTCCCGCAAGCGGGAGAGGTTGCACCGAGCCCGTGGCAATCGAGTCAATCTAAGCCATTCCGCTTTAGCCCACCCCATTCCGCGTCAAGATCATCTCCATCGCCTCGGCAAAGCCGTCCTGCTCGTTGGTCGCAGTGACGTGCGTCGCCTCGTCCTTGACGTTGTCGGCGGCGTTGCCCATGGCGATCGAGGTGCCGCTGACGCGGAACATGGCGAGGTCGTTCTGCATGTCGCCGATGGTGGCGACCGCGTCGGTGGAGATGCCGAGGCGCCTGGCCATCGCTTGCACGAATGTGCCCTTGTTGAAGCCCGGCGGGGTGATGTCGAGATAATAGGTCTGCGAGCGCACCGCGGTCGCCGCGCTGCCGAGGGCTTCCTGCATCACCTTCTCGCACGCCTCGAGCCGGGCCGCGTCGGCGCTGGCGCCGACGATCTTGCAGGCGCTGGCAAGGTAGGGCGTGAAGTCAGTCACGATCGTCGGATCGGAGCGGATCGTGTGCCGCTCGTGCGCGACGTAGCTGCCGCTGGGATTGTCGATCAGCCATTTGTCGGTGGTGAACAGCCAGACGTCGGCGCCGTAGTCGCGGAGGATCTGCAAGGTGCGCTCGGCCGCGCGCGCTGGAATCAGGTGCTGCTCGACCGGCCGCATCTCGGGATCGACGATCGAGGAGCCGTTGAACGGCCCAACCGGCAGCCACAGCGCCAGCGGCTCGATCAAGAAGCGCATGCCGATCGCCGGACGGCTGGAGGTGATGGTGAAACCGATGCCAGCCTGGTGCAGCCGCTGCACGGCGTTCTTCGCGCGCTCCGTCAGCGTCTTGTCCTTGGTCAGCAGCGTGCCGTCGACGTCGGAGACCACGAGTGAGATTTGGGTCATGGCAGAACCTTGGGTGTTGCGGCGCCCAGTTTGAGCTGCCGCACGATGCCGTCCACGATCGCCTCGACGGTCTCGTCGATCGAGACGGTGATGACGTGCTCGCCCGGCTCCGGCGGCTCCAGCGTCTCGAACTGGCTGGCGAGCAGTCCGGGCGGCATGAAGTGCCCTTTGCGTTGCGCCAGCCGCTCGGCGATCAGCTCCTTGGTGCCCTTCAGGAACACGAAGCGGACGTCATCGCGTCCGCGCAGCAGCACGTCTCGATAGGCGTGCTTCAGCGCCGAGCAGGCGATGATGACGTGCTCGCCGCGGCCGCAGACCCGCGCGATTTCGTCGGCGATGGCATTCAGCCAGGGCCAGCGGTCTTCGTCGGTGAGGGGATGTCCGGCCCGCATCTTCTCGACATTGCTGGCGGGATGGAAGCTGTCGCCGTCCTCGAACCGCCAGCCGAGGCGCTCGCCGAGCGCCTTCGCGACCGTGCTCTTGCCCGAGCCCGACACGCCCATCACGATCAATGCACAGGGTGCTTCAGCGCGGCCCACGAATGTCCTCCGGAAGCGCGGCCTTGTCGACCAGCCAGACGGTCTCGCCGTTCGAGCGCGCGCGCAAGGCCGGCAGATTCTCGCCATTGCAGAGGCGCGTCAAGATCGGCCGCTTGTCGTGCCCGGCAATCTCGAACAGCATCTCGCGGCAGGAGGCCAAAGCGGGCAGGGTGAGCGAGACCCGCGGCACGAACGGCGCAACGTTCGCCTTGGGAACGCCGACGACCCAGCGTCGGGTCTCCTCGATCTCGGGGTAACCGGGAAACAGCGAGGCGGTGTGGCCGTCCGGTCCTGCGCCCATCAGGACGAGATCGAACAGCGGACGTGCGGGATCGAGCTGGTCTCCGCCATAGAAGGCCTGCAGCTCACGCGCGTAGGCTTCCGCAGCGGCATCGGGATTGTCGGCTGTGGTCGGGATCGGGTGAATATGGCCGGCGGGCGCGTGGCGATCGAGAAAGGTCGCGCGGGCGACCGCCATGTTGTTGAGGGGATCGCTGTCGGGCACGAAACGCTCGTCGCCGATGAACCAATGCACGCGCTCCCACGGAATCCTGCCGCGCCCGGCCTCGCTGCCGAGCAACTGATACAGCGTCCTCGGGCTGGAGCCGCCGGTGAGGCAGATCGCAATCCGGCCCGGATTGGCCGCGATCCGCGCCAGCACGCGTTCGGCCGCGGCGCGGGCGAGAGCTTCGGCATCGGCCTCGACGATCAGCTTCGGCTGCTCGGCCTGAGCCATCACGAGAACTTCCGCCAGCTTCGCCCGTCGCGCCGGAGCAGCTCGTCGGCGCAGGCAGGGCCGTCGCTGCCGGCTTCATAGGTTTCGATGCCGTTGCTGCCCGCGCCCTTCCAGGCATCCAGGAACGGCTGCACGGCCTGCCAGCCGGCCTCGATGCCGTCGGCGCGCTGGAACAGGATGTTGTCGCCGATCATGCAGTCGTAGATCAGCGTCTCATAGCCGGTCGAGGGATCGGCGCGGAAATAGTCGCCATAGCGGAACTTCATCTCGACGCCGTCGATGGTGATGCTCGGCCCCGGGATCTTGGCGTTGAACTGCAGCTCGATGGTCTCAGTCGGCGCGATGCCGATGGTGAGGAAGTTCTGCGACAGCCGGTCGACGTCCGTCCCTGAGAACATCGACAGCGGCGCCTGCTTGAACTTGATCGCGACTTCGGTGCGCTTGTGGCCGAGCGCCTTGCCGGTGCGCAAGTAGAACGGCACGCCGGCCCAGCGCCAATTGTCGATCATCAGCTTGAGCGCGACAAAGGTCTCGGTGGTGCTGTCGGGCTTGACGTCCGCGGTCTTGCGATAGTCCGTGATCTCGTCGTCGCCGCTGCGGCCCGCGAGATATTGCGCGCGCACCGAATTCTTCAGTGCGTCCTCCCGGCTGGGCAGCTGGATCGATGTCAGCACGTCCGCCTTCTCGGAGCGTACGGAATGTGCGTCGAAGCGGGCGGGAGGCTCCATCGCGACCAGCGACATCAGCTGGAACAGGTGGTTCGGCACCATGTCGCGCAGCGCGCCGGTGGCATCATAGAAGCCGCCGCGGTGGCCGACCCCGAGCTTCTCTTCCACGGTGATCTGGATGTGGTCGATGTGGTTGCGATTCCAGATGGGCTCGAACATGCCGTTGGCAAAGCGCAGCACCAGGATGTTCTGCACCGTTTCCTTGCCGAGATAATGATCAATCCGGTAGATCTGGTGCTCGTCCATGATCTTCAAGAGTTCGGCATTCAGCGCGCGGGCCGAGGCCAGATCGGTGCCGAACGGCTTTTCGATCACGAGCCGCCGCCAGGCGCCGTTCTCCCTCATCATGCCGGTGCGGCCGAGCTCCCGCGCGGTCGGCGCGAACGCGGCCGGCGGCGTTGCCAGATAGAACAGCCGGTTGCCGCCGGTGTCCTGCGCGCATTCCAGCGAGTCCAGATGCTGGCGCAGGCGGTCGAAGGAGGGCGGATCCTTTGCGTCGGCCTCGACGAAGGTCACGCATTCCAAAAGCCTCGTCGCGATGTCGTTGTCCACCGGGCGCGTCGCGAATTGCCGCAAGCCCTTCAGCAGGCTGTCGCGCAGCTCCTCATCCGACTGGCCCCTGCGGGCGACGCCGACGACGCAGAATTTCTCCGGCAGAAGATGCTCGGCGGCCAGGTTGTAGAGCGAGGGCATCACCAGGCGATGGGTGAGATCGCCGGTGACGCCGAAGATGACGAAGGCGCAATTTTCCGGCTTGCGCTTTGGCTGCGGGTCTTTTGTCACGAATGGTCGGCCTTCGCTTGGTTTACTCGTTACTTCGGCTTCGCCGCGCCCGGCTGCTTCGGCTCCTTGTGTCCGCCGAACCCTGCGCGCATCGCCGAGAGAATTTTTTCAGCGAAGGTGTGTTCCCGGCGGGAACGGAAACGTGTGTAGAGCGCCGCGGTCAAAACCTCGGCCGGCACGGCCTCGTCGACCGCCGCATTCACGGTCCAGCGGCCTTCGCCGGAATCCTCCACGAAGCCGGAATATTCCGACAGTTGCGGACTGTCGGCGAGGGCGGTCGAGGTGAGGTCGAGCAGCCAGGACGGAATCACGCTGCCACGCCGCCACACTTCAGCGATGTCGGCGAGATCGAAATCGTAGCGATGATCCGCCGGCAAAGCCTCGATATTGGCATTCCTGAGGATGTCGAAACCTTCGGCATAGGCCTGCATCAGGCCGTATTCGATGCCGTTGTGGATCATCTTGACGAAATGGCCGGCGCCGACGGGCCCGGCGTGGATGTAGCCTTGCTCGACGCGGGGATCGCGGCCCTCGCGCCCCGGGGTGCGCGGAATGTCGCCGGCGCCCGGCGCGAGCGCCGCGAAGATCGGATCGAGCCGGTCGACCACCTGCTTCTCACCGCCGATCATCATGCAATAGCCGCGGTCGAGCCCCCAGACGCCGCCTGACGTGCCGACATCGACGTAATGGATGCCGCGCGCCTTCAGCGCCTTGCCGCGGCGGACGTCGTCCTGCCAGAAGGTGTTGCCGCCGTCGATGATGACGTCGCCTTCCTGCATCACGCCGGCGATCGTCTCGATCGTGGTCTCGGTGATGCGTCCTGCCGGCAGCATCACCCAGGCCGTGCGCGGCCGCTCCAGCTTGGCGACGAACTCTTCCAGCGTCGCCGAGCCGACCGCGCCGTCGGCGGCAAGGCCCGCGACGGCCTTGGCGTCCTTGTCGTAGACCACCGTCGAATGCCCGTGGCGCATAAGGCGGCGAACGATGTTGCCGCCCATTCGGCCGAGGCCGATCATGCCGAGTTGCATCTGCATTATTCCTTTAGTTCAGCGCGTCGCTCAGCGCTGCATTGAGCGCGGCGAGGCCTTTCTTGAGCCCACCCTTCAGGTGCACCCGCAGCGCACGCCGGCCGCGTTCCGTCAGCACGTCGAAATCGCCGCGCGCCTGCGCCGCCTTGATCACGCCGAAGCTCGCCTTCTGGCCCGGCACAGGCAGGTCCTTGGCGTCATCGGCGGTGATCTGGAGGAAGACGCCGCTGTCGGGCCCGCCCTTGTAGGCCTGTCCCGTCGAGTGCAGGAAGCGCGGGCCGAACTCGGCGCAGGTCGCGACATGCCGCTTCTCGCGCACCTCGAGGCGCATGGCCTGAAGCGCGTCGATCGTGGCCTTGTCGCGCGCGATGTAGCCGAGCAGGGCGACGTAGTCTCCGTCGTTGGATCGCGACAGATGCGCCTTCAGCCAGGAGCCGAGATCGCCATTGGCGCCGGCGGCGCGTAGCGCCGTGGCGTTGGCCTCGTCGGTGTAGAGATCGGCTTCCTTGGTGCTGACCACCGGCTCTTCCGCCGGCAGCTTGCCGGTCTTCTCGAACGCGGCGGTGAGCTCGCGGGTCTTGATCTTGGCCGCTTCGACGTCCGGCTGGTCGAACGGGTTAATGCCGAGAATGCTGCCGGCCACGGCGGTTGCCATCTCGAAGCGGAAGAATTCCTGGCCGAGATGCTCGATCGACTTCATGACGATGCGCACCACGGGGT
The DNA here is from genome assembly GCF_020193715.1 of Bradyrhizobium sp. IC4060. Taxonomy (NCBI): domain Bacteria; kingdom Pseudomonadati; phylum Pseudomonadota; class Alphaproteobacteria; order Hyphomicrobiales; family Nitrobacteraceae; genus Bradyrhizobium; species Bradyrhizobium sp. IC4060. The sequence continues at coordinate 499,660 of NZ_JADYVJ010000002.1, forward strand.
GACCCGCCGCCTCGATCGCTGCAAGCTGGGAATCGTGTGCTGCGTCCGCTTCGCCTTCGACGCGGATGTCGATGAAGAAACGGTCGTTGCCGTAGACGGAGGGATCGCCCAGCGGCTCGCCCTCGATCGGGATCAGGCCCTTGCCCTCCTTGCCGGTCGATTCCGCGATCAGCTGCTCGGCCCAGGCGCCGAAATCGGCGATCTTCTTCGACGCCAGGATCGTCACCTTGTCGCGGCCTTCGAGTCCCGCGAGACCTATGGCAAGGCCGAGCTGCACGCCCGGGTTTTCGGACGGCGGCACATCGGGGCCACAGGAGCGGGCCATCGCCAGCGCATGCTTGACGAAGCTCTTGACGTCGATGCCCGCGGTTGCCGCCGGCACCAAGCCGAAGGGCGAGAGCACCGAATAGCGTCCGCCGATCGAGGGCTCGCCATGGAAGATGCGGGCGTAGTTCAGCTGCTTCGCCGCCTTCTCCAGCGACGAGCCGGGGTCGGTCACCGCGATGAAGCGATGCCCGGTCTTCACCTTTGCACCCACCGCCTTGGCAACCTGCTCGTGGAAATAGTCCTTCATCGCGTTCGGCTCGGTGGTGCCGCCGGACTTGCTGGAGACGATGAAGACGGTGTTGGCGATGTCGATCTTCGCCTCCATCGCCCGCACCTGTGCCGGATCGGTGGAGTCGAGCACGTGCAGCTTGGGGAAGCCGGGCTTCTTGCCGAAGGTCTCCGCCAGCACCTCGGGGCCGAGGCTGGAACCGCCCATGCCGAGCACGACGGCGTCGGAGAATTTCTGGCCCTTCACGCGGCCCGCATAGTCCTCGTAATCGGCAATGTCGGCCTGGTACGGGCTGTCGAGCCAGCCGAGCCATTTGTCCTCGTCCGCACCGGTCCAGACCGACTTGTCGCGCTGCCACAGCCTGCGGATCTTGGCCGACGCCCGCCATTCCTCCGTGGTCTTGGCCAGCGCCTTGCCGAGCCCGTCGCCCAGCGAGAGCTGCTGGCGGTCGAGTGCGGGCCCGAGCACGATGGCGCGCTTGTGGGCGACGGCGCCGTAGAGCTTGTCGGCGGCATCCGCAAACAGCTTGACGCCGTCCTTGACCAGCTCCTCGGCAATCGCATCGAGCGAGATGCCGGAGCGCTCCAGCTCCTCCAGCACGCGCTTCGCGTCCTCGACGTTCTCCTCCAGGCTGTCGCGCGGCTTGCCGTGATCGCGGAACGCATCCAGCGTTGCCGGCGGCACGGTGTTGATGGTGTCGGGGCCGATCAGCTCCTCGACATAGAGGACGTCGCTGTAGTCCTTGTTCTTGGTGCCGGTGGAGGCCCACAGCATGCGCTGCGGCTTGGCGCCCTTGGCGGCGAGCTTCTCCCAGCGCGGGCCTGCGAACAGGCGCTTGTAGTCCTGATAGGCGAGCTTGGCGTTGGCGATCGCCACCTTGCCCTTGAGCGCGGCGAGACGTTCCTTCTCGGACGGATCGTTGGCGCGGGCGATCTTCTCGTCCAGCTGCTTGTCGACGACCGAGTCGATCCGGCTGACGAAGAAGCTGGCGACGCTGGCGACATGCGACGGATCGCCGCCGCCGGCGACGTAGGTCTCGAGACCGGCGATGTAGGCCTCGGCCACCTCGAGATAGACGGCCTTGGAGAACAGTAGCGTGATGTTGATGCTGATGCCCTCGCTGATCAGCTGCTCGATCGCCGGCAGGCCCTCCGGCGTCGCCGGCACCTTCACCATCAGGTTCTTGCGACCGACGTCCTTCCAGAGCCGCCGCGCCTCCGCGATCGTGCCCGATGTGTCCATGGCGAGATAGGGCGAGACCTCCAGGCTGACATAGCCGTCGCCGCCCTTGAGGCGGTCGTAGACCGGGCGCAGCACGTCGGCGGCGTTCTGGATGTCCTCGATCGCAACGGCCTCGAACAGGTCGGCCACGGTGCGGTCGCCGCGCTTCAGCGCCTTGCCAATCGGGGCGTCATATTCGTCCGAGCTGCCGATCGCCTTCTCGAAGATCGACGGGTTGGAGGTGACGCCCTTGACGCCGTCGGTGTCGATCAGCCGCTTCAGGTCGCCCTTGGCGATGAAGCCGCGGGCCAGGAAGTCGAGCCAGACCGCCTGTCCGTGCTTTTCCAGTTCTTTGACGGGATTCATGATGCTTATTATCTCCAAGCCTGCGGACGAGGGGTTTTCGCGAAGGTCTGACGCGCTATCCTCTAGCCTACATGCACCCGGGAGGGAACCAATCAAGGGTGCGGGAGTCATACCCTCCAGTGTAACTCCGTCGCGATCATGGCGATCCAGACGGGCAGCTTACTGTTGCGTAAGGGTCGTCACCATCCGGCCGATCTTAGCGCCTCGCTGCCCAGCGGGCATGTCGTCGTCATCCACTCCTTCGCATCCGCGCTCTCCGTATCGACAATGAATTTCTGCCACGGGGTTCGATAGCGGAGATCTTGCTCGAAGATTGCCGCGGTCACGAAATGATCGTGCTGAGGCCGACGCCGGACATGCGAAGAGCTCCGCAGCATCCCAAGCTGGCCGTTACGCACAGAACGATCGCGTTGTCATCCGTCGGGGTGGGCCTGGCCTGGCAGCGACTGTGACACGGTGCTGCGCGTTGCCGCGACGTACAGGCCGCCAGCACATCGCATTGCAGCAGGAAGATGAACGGGGACCGCAAGGTTCGCCGTACAAGCGTCATAAGATCGCCGCTCCCGGCCCGCTATGCTGCATTGCCGGATGGGGCCATCCCCGGGAACGCCCGGATGTGGCGACCGAGTGACATTTTCTGGAAATGAGCCAGAATAGACAGAGATTCGCACAAATTACAGGCAGGTGCCTGTTCGTAACTCATGGAGTGCCTACGTTGTGCGTTGCGTCGAGTCGGCACCAGGGTGTCCAATGATTGTCATGTGCTCACGCTGATTCGAAACGGCCTGAGGAACGGTCCGGTAACTGCTTTCGTTTCAGCTTGTAGCGGAACTCACGCGGAGAGGGATCATGTACAACGATTCTCTATTCAACGCTTTCGCTCGGTCGTTCGAGGCGAGAAGCCAGCACGACATGTCGATGGCGGAATATCTGGAATCGTGTCGAAGCGATCCCATGAAATACGCGAACGCGGCTGAACGACTGCTAGCGGCGATCGGTGAGCCTCAGACGATTGACACGGCCAAGGACCCACGCCTTGGCCGTATTTTTTTGAACCGCACCATCCGCACCTATCCAGCCTTCGCCGGCTTCTACGGCATGGAAGAAACCATCGAGCGCATCGTCGGTTTCTTCCGCCATGCGGCGCAAGGTCTCGAAGAGCGCAAGCAGATCCTCTATTTGCTCGGCCCGGTTGGCGGCGGCAAGTCCTCGCTCGCCGAGCGGCTCAAGTCGCTGATGGAAGTGCAGCCGATCTACGTGCTCAAGGCCGGCGACGAGCTCTCGCCGGTGTTCGAGAGCCCGCTCAGCCTGTTCGATCCCGATCAACTCGGTCCGATGCTGGAGGAGAAGTACGGCATTCCGCGCCGTCGCCTCACCGGCCTGATGAGCCCGTGGTGCTACAAGCGGCTCGAAGCCTTCGGCGGCGACATCTCGCAATTCCGGGTCGCCAAGATCCAGCCGTCGCGGCTGCGCCAGATCGCGATCGCCAAGACCGAGCCCGGTGACGAGAACAACCAGGACATCTCCTCGCTGGTCGGCAAGGTCGACATCCGCAAGCTCGAGACCTACGCCCAGAACGATCCCGACGCCTACAGCTATTCCGGCGGTCTCAACCGCGCCAACCAGGGCGTGCTCGAGTTCGTCGAGATGTTCAAGGCGCCGATCAAGATGCTGCACCCGTTGCTGACCGCAACCCAGGAAGGCAACTATATCGGCACCGAGAATATCGGCGCGATCCCGTTCACCGGCATCATCCTGGCGCACTCGAACGAGGCCGAGTGGGCGAGCTTCAAGGCCAACAAGAACAACGAAGCCTTCATCGACCGCATCTGCGTCATCAAGGTGCCCTACTGCCTCAGGGTCACCGAGGAGCAGAAGATCTACGAGAAGCTGATCCAGGGCTCCGAGCTCGCCTCGGCGCCTTGCGCGCCGTCGACGCTGGAGACGCTGGCGCGGTTCTCGGTGATGTCGCGCCTGCGCAAGCACGAGAACTCCACCCTGTTCGCCAAGATGCGGGTCTACGACGGCGAGAGCCTGAAGGAATCCGATCCGAAGGCGCGTAGCGTCCAGGAATATCGCGACGCCGCCGGCGTCGACGAGGGCATGGATGGTGCTTCGACCCGCTTCGCCTTCAAGATCCTGGCTGCGACGTTCAACCACGATCCGCAAGAGGTGGCCGCCGACGCCGTGCACCTGATGTACGCGCTGGAGCAGGCGATCCGCCGCGAGCAGCTGCCTGAGGAGACCGAGAAACGCTATCTCGAGTTCATCAAGGCCGAGCTCGCACCGCGCTACGCCGAGTTCATCGGCAACGAGATCCAGAAGGCCTATCTCGAATCCTACTCGGATTACGGGCAGAACCTGTTCGATCGCTACGTCGACTATGCCGACGCCTGGATCGAGGACCAGGACTTCAAGGATCCCGATACCGGCCAGCTGCTCGATCGCGAGCTTTTGAACCAGGAGCTGACGAAAATCGAGAAGCCGGCGGGCATCGCCAACCCCAAGGATTTCCGCAACGAGGTCGTCAAATTCTCGTTACGCTCCCGGGCCCAGAACGGCGGCAAAAACCCGACCTGGACCTCCTACGAGAAGATTCGCGATGTGATCGAAAAGCGGATATTCTCCCAAGTCGAGGACCTGCTTCCGGTCATCTCCTTCGGGTCGAAGAAGGACGGCGAGACGGAGAAGAAGCACGGCGAGTTCGTCGCACGCATGGTGGAGCGCGGCTATACCGAACGTCAGGTTCGCCGGCTCGTCGAATGGTACATGCGCGTGAAGCAGGCCGGTTGAGGCGGATGGGAGGCGAATGGTAAAGTGCCCATTCACATTATTGACAGGCGCCTGAATCCGGGCGGCAAGAGTCTTGAGAACCGCCAGCGGTTCTTGCGTCGGGCCAAATCCCTGGTGCAGGGCGCCGTCAAGAAGACCTCGCAGGAACGCGACATCAAGGACGTCCTGGAGGGTGGTGAGGTCACGATTCCACTCGACGGCATGCACGAGCCGCGTTTCCGCCGTGAAGGCGGGACGCGCGACATGGTCCTGCCCGGCAACAAGAAGTTCATTGAAGGCGACTATCTCCAGCGCTCCGGCCAGGGCAGCGCCAAGGATTCCGGTCCCGGCGAAGGCGACAGCGAGGACGCCTTCCGCTTCGTGCTGAGCCGCGACGAGTTCGTCGATCTATTCCTCGACGACCTCGAGCTTCCGGATCTCGCCAAGCGCAAGATCGCGCAGACCGAGAGCGAAGGCATCCAGCGCGCCGGCTACACCATGACCGGCTCGCCCGCCAACATTTCGGTGAGCCGGACGGTGAAGCTCGCGCTCGCCCGCCGCATCGCGCTCAAGCGTCCGCGCAAGGACGAGATCGAGGAGCTGGAAGCCGCGATCGAAGCCTGCACCGACGAGGACGATCGTGCGGCTCTCGTGGCCCGGCTCGAAACGCTGAAGGCGAAGTCCAAGCGCATCCCCTTCATCGATCCGCTCGACATCCGCTACCGGCGCTTCGAGACGGTGCCCAAGCCCGTCGCGCAGGCCGTGATGTTCTGCCTGATGGACGTCTCCGGCTCGATGTCCGAGCACATGAAGGACTTGGCGAAACGCTTCTACATGCTGCTCTACGTGTTCCTGAAGCGGCGCTACAAGCACGTCGAGATCGTCTTCATCCGCCACACCGACCGCGCCGAGGAGGTCGATGAGCAGACCTTCTTCTACGGTCCGGCCTCGGGCGGCACGCTGGTCTCCAGTGCGCTGCAGGCGATGCACGAGATCGTGCGCGAGCGCTTCAACCCGTCGGATTGGAACATCTACGCCGCGCAGGCTTCCGACGGCGACAATTCCTATTCCGACGGCGAGCTCACGGGGCTCCTCTTGACCGAGAAGATCCTGCCGGTCTGCCAGTTCTTCGCCTATCTCGAGGTCGGCGAGGCCGGCGGCAGCGCCTTCGATCTCTCCGACTCCTCGCTCTGGAGCCTCTACGAACGCCTGCGCAACAGCGGCGCCCCGCTCTCGATGCGCAAGGTCTCGGAGCGCAGCGAGATCTTCCCGGTATTCCACGATCTGTTCCAGCGCCGCGACACTGCCCAGGAGAAGGCCGCTCCATGAAGGAACGTTTGTTCGAAGGCGCCGATTGGGATTTCCACACCTTGCAGCGCATCACCGATGCCTGCGAGGAGGTGGCGCTGAAGGATCTCGGCCTCGACGTCTATCCGAACCAGATCGAGGTCATCACCGCCGAGCAGATGCTGGACGCCTATTCGTCGGTCGGCATGCCCCTGTTCTACAAGCACTGGTCGTTCGGCAAGCACTTCGCGTTCCATGAGGCGTCCTACCGCAAGGGCCTGATGGGGCTGGCCTACGAGATCGTCATCAACTCCTCGCCCTGCATATCCTATCTGATGGAGGAGAACACGGCGACGATGCAGACGCTGGTGATCGCGCACGCCGCCTTCGGCCACAACCATTTCTTCAAGAACAATTATCTGTTCAAGCAATGGACCGATGCCGACGGCATCCTGGACTATCTCGACTTCGCCAAGAACTACGTCATGCAGTGCGAGGATCGCTACGGCCGCATCGAGGTCGAGCGCACGCTCGACGCCGCGCACGCGCTGATGTCGCACGGCATCGACCGTTATCCCGGCAAGAAGAAGCTCGATCTGCGCGCCGAGGAGAAGCGGGCAGGGCGTCGCCGCCAGCACGAGGAGGAGGTCTTCAACGATCTCTGGCGCACCGTGCCGAAGGGCGCCGCCAAGAGCCGCTCCACGCTCAGCATCGAGCGCCGCCGCAAGCTGCTCGGCCTGCCGCAGGAGAATTTGCTCTATTTCCTGGAGAAGAGCGCGCCGCGGCTGGCGCCCTGGCAGCGCGAGCTGCTCCGCATCGTTCGCCACATCGCGCAATATTTCTATCCGCAGAGCCAGACCAAGGTCATGAACGAGGGGACGGCGACCTACGTCCATTATCGCATCATGACCAAGCTGCACGAGCAGGGTCGCATCAGCGACGGCAACTTCCTCGAATTTCTGGGGTCGCACACCAATGTGGTGTTCCAGCCCGAATTCGACGACCCGCGTTTCTCCGGCTTCAACCCCTACGCGCTCGGCTTCGCGGTGATGCAGGACATCGAGCGCATCGTCGCCAATCCCGAAGACGAGGACCGCGAGTGGTTTCCCGACATCGCCGGCAAGGGCGACGTCATGGGCGTGCTGCGCGACGTCTGGGCCAATTACCGCGATGAGAGCTTCATCGGGCAGTTCCTGAGTCCGAAGCTGATGCGGCACTTCCGCATGTTCCATCTGCACGACGATCCCGAGGAGCGCGCCGGCATCCGGGTCGACGCCATCCACGACGAGCGCGGCTTCCGCCGCGTCCGCCGCGAGCTGGCGCGGCAGCACGATGTCGGCTTCATCGACGCCAATATCGAGGTGGTCGACGTCGATCTCTCCGGCGACCGCCGTCTGATCCTGCATCACCACGTCATCAAGGGCTCGCAGCTCAACGAGACCGACGCCAAGCGCGTGCTCCAGCACTTGGCCGATCTCTGGACCTACGACGTCGCACTGATCGAGGTCGACGCCAACGACAAGGTCCTGCGCGAATACGTCGTCAGCCCGCGCCCGATCGCGGCGGCGGTGGCGTGACGGGGGCTGCCTACATGGGGCACCACGCGAGATGCGCATTGATGTGCCCTCGCCCCTTGCGGGAGAGGGCAGCGACGCCGGCAGACATAAGCTCACTGGGGTGAGGGGTATCTCTCCGCACTCTCCCGTGCCGATCGAGACCCCTCATCCGGCGCTTCGCGCCACCTTCTCCCGCAAGGGGAGAAGGAAGGCACTTGTGGCGGCCCATCGCGTCTACGAGGCTGATCGCTTCCCCGGCTTCTTCTTGCTCGCATTCAGCTCGACCGCCGCGCGGATAAGCGCCTTCAACGCCTTCTCGTTGATCGTTTCGCCCTCGCGAATATCGATCGCGCGGCGCACATTGCCGTCGAGGCTGGAATTGAAGAGACCTGCGGGATCCGCCAGCGCGGCGCCCTTGGCGAAGGTCAGCTTCACGACCTCCTTGTAGGTCTCGCCGGTGCAGATGATGCCGTCGTGCTCCCAGACGGGAACACCGCGCCATTTCCACTCTTCGACGACATCAGGGTCGGCCTCCTTGATCAGCGCGCGAACCCGCCCCAGCATCTCGCCGCGCCAGTCGCCGAGCTCCTTGATCCGGCCGTCGATCAGCTTGGATGGCGAGGCGGCACCTGCTTGCTTCGCGCTGCTCGTCTTCGCCGCCACGGGCTTCTTCATCATGGCCTCGTTCACGCGTTGCTGCGGCCGCGATAAGGCAGCGCGAACAGATAGAGCCCGGTCGCGAGCAGCGGAATCAGCGGCACCAGCGCCAGGAAGCCGATCCACACGGCCTCGACCTGCATCGTCATCGCCACGATGTTGGCGATGACGGCAAGCGTGAAAGCCATCGACAGCCAGCGATGAATCTGCCGAATCCACATAGGCGTGCTCATTGGGACCTCCTTTGAGAATGATCGGAATGGGTGGTGGAGCTAGCTCGCGCCAGCAAATCGTCCAGCTTGGCCAAAAACTGCTTCCAGCCGGCATGCGCGCCGCCGAACGCCTGTTTCTGCGTCGGGCGGAAGCCCGCCTGCTCGACGCGCAGATGCGTGCCCGCGCTCGTCGGCGTCAGCGTGAAGGTGACGATGCTCTTGAGGTCGAAGGCGGCGTCCTCATGCGAGAAATTCCAGGTGTAGGCCAGCGTCCTCTGCGGCTCGATGGTGAGCACCTCGCAGTCCAGCACGCCGCCCCATTCGCCGCGCAGATTGAAGCGATGGCCGACGACCGGCTTGAAGTCGTTCTTCATCAGCCATTCCTCGATCAGATGCGGCTGCGTCAGCGCGCGCCAGAGCCGCTCGGCGGGATAGGCAAATTCGCGCTCGATCACGACGGAGCGCGTCTCGGCGTGGGCGTTCATTGGTCCATCCTCTTCAGGAGATCGTCGAGGGCATCTAACCTTTTCTGCCAGAACCCGGCCATCTGGCCGGTCCAGTCGATCAGCGGATTGAGCGCACCGGGCTGCGCGCTGTAATGGGTCTGCCGTCCTTCGTGCCGGTCGCGAACCAGGCCCGCCTGCTTCAGGGCGCCAAGATGTTTCGACACCGCCGGCTGCGACACGCCGGATCGTGCCGTCAGCGCCCCGACCGTCTGCTCCCCCTCACGGCACAGCCGCTCGAAGATCGCTCGCCGGGTGGGATCGGCGAGCGTCCTGAACAGAAGGTCGGGGGTGGGAGGCATGAAAAATCCATAACCGGGAGGTTATGGGTAGATTCATAACTGTGGAGTTATGGGTAAGTCAAGTCCGACGGGCGCTGCGGCGCCGCCATACTCCCCCGTCATTGCAAGCGCAGCGAAGGCAATCCAGAATCTGTCCGCGGAGGCTGTCTGGATTGCTTCGTCGCAAGGGCTCCTCGCAATGACGCGGAAAGGGCTGCGCCAGCCATCGCCGTGCCCGCCTACGGCCGCAAATACAGATACCCCTGCGACTGCAGCTCGGCGAGCCGCACCACCCCGCCGTTCTCGGCGTTGACGAAGCCTGGCAGCAGCTCGCTCAGCGTCACGTTCTGCGCTTTCATCGTGTTGCCGCAGGCGGCGAGCTCGATGCCGCCCTGGGAGAAGTCACCGACGCGCTTGCTGACGTCGGGGTTGGCCTGCGCCGAGTGAAACGCCTTCAGCGCCGGGCCGTGGATCACCAGCGCGATCGTCACATGCTCTGGGCCGCCGACCCCGTCGATGTGGTTCTGGATGTTTCCGAGCACGAAATGGACCTTCTCGGCGTCGCTGAGATGGTAGGCGACTTTCAGCTTGCTACTCGCGCTCACTTCCGTCGCGGCTCTGGCGCCGGAGGCGCCGAGTGCTGCGCCCAAAGCCGAGACGGCGCTCCACAAGATGCTGCGGCGGTTCATGGCATTCTCCCTGGATTGCCTGACATTGCCGCAGGCATATCACTTGTGGCGCAGCGCCGCGAGTTCCTTGCGGTCGGTCACCAGCGAGGCGCACTCGCGATTGTCGGCCCGGTCGAGCCGGAAAATCTTGTCGTCGGCGCCGGCGGTCAGCGAATGCTCGGCGTCATCGTCCGGCTTGTTGTTCTGCCAGACCCTGACACGTTCGAGCCGGACGATCGCGGACTTGTCGTCCTTGGAGAGCGCAACGCCGATGCCGCCGCCATCGCAGTCGACGCCGCAGCCGAGGCGCACCTCGTCGCTGCTCTTTGTGAATACGGCGTGGTTGCACGAGCCGCTGGAGTCGAAATCGCCGCTGCGATGACGGTACCTGAAGCCGAGGCGGAAGGAATGGTGAAGCTCCTTGTCCTCCTTGTCGAATTCCGCGGAGATCAGCAGCTTCATCGCGGCGACCTTCTGCTTCGGATGCCGCGCCAGATGGTCGGCATCGTAGCGGCGGACGAAGCAGGCATAGGCCTTGTCGCCGGGAGGCTTCGCATACATCCGCGTATTGAAGGTCTCGGCCTCGGCCTTGCTGGCCTCGCGGATATCGTCGACTTCCTCGGCGCGGCCGACGCTGGTCAGCGCAGCAAAAGTGAGGGCAGCAAGGATGACGAGCTTCATAAGGGCCTCGTGCACACGACAATTTCGTCGCAGCAGGACAGAGCTGCTGTCTGTTAGACGCAGAATTGGTGATCCGCGTTCAACCGTCGCAAGCCGCTCGAGCGGTGGTCGCGGTGCGGATTCGCGCAACTCGCTTCACGCTCCGCCTTAGTCACTGATGGGCTCGAGAAGGTTCAAGCGGTGAAGCGGGCGGCTCTTCGGAACTTGAAGCCTGCAATCGCTGCGACATTGTCTCGGTTCGTCAATGTGATAGCCTTCACAGACGATCGCCTTTGGCGGTCGTAGGCTGGGGCTGCCTTGTAAGTTTGTGGAGTCCCCCGCATGGGCGAAATTCGCAACTTCAGACCCGGAAATCCCGACGAGCCGCCGCCGCACAGCGGAATGCCTCGCCGTCTCGCCGCGATCATCGTCGGCGATATCGTCTCCTACAGCCGGTTGATGCAGGCCGACGAGGAAGGCACGCATGCCCGCGTCAAGCGGATCGAGCGCGACATCATCCAGCCCAGCATCATCGAGCACCATGGAAGTCTGGTGAAGACGACCGGCGACGGCTTCATCGCCATATTCGACAGTCCCGTGGAAGCCGTTCGATGCAGCATCGTCATCCAGCAGAATCTCGTCGGCCGCAACGCCTCCATTCCCAAGCATTCCCGGCTCGAATATCGGATCGGAGTCAATCTCGGTGACGTCATCGTGGAGCCGGACGACATCTATGGTGACGGCGTCAACATCGCCACGCGTATCGAGGGCATCGCGGAGCCGGGGCAGGTCTTCATATCCGGCGCGATCTACGAGCAGATCAAACACAAGATCGTATGCGGCTATGAGTCGCTCGGCGACCGCAAGGTCAAGAACATCACCGATCCGGTGCGCGTGTATCGTGTGCTGCCGGACGCTGATGCGGTCGGCAAGACAAGAAGCCGGCGTGAGAACGTCCTGCTCTTTCTTCTGATCACGGCATTGCTGGTGATTGCCGGCTACGTGCTTTGGTACGTGCTGGTGCAGCACCGCAGCCAGGTGGGGCAACAGGCTGCCGCTCCCCCGATCGCGGCGCCGTTGGCTTCGCCGGCGCCGCAGTCCGTTCCGTCGTTACCGAGCCCGGCAGCACCGGCGCCACAAGCCGCACCCGCGGCTTCTCCGTTGCCCACAACGGTGCCACCGCCCGCAGCATCGCCTTCACCGTCTCCGGCATCCAGTCCATCGGTGACGCCGGTCCGGGAACCCGAAATGATCGCCATTCGTGGCGGCAGCTTCGCGATGGGAAGCAATGACGATCCGACCGAACGACCCGTCCATCAGGTCACGATCAAGCCGTTCTCGATCGGAAAATATCCGGTAACGGTGCAGGAGTGGAACGAATGCGCTGCCGCCAAGGCGTGCGGATTCACGGCCACTGGCAAGGACGATGCCCCGGTCAGCAATGTGAGCTGGACCGATGCGCAGCAATATGTCGCCTGGCTCGCGCAAGCGACGAAGAAGCCCTACCGGCTTCCCAGCGAAGCCGAATGGGAATATGCGGCACGCGGCGGGACACAGACCAAATATTGGTGGGGCGACAAGCTCCAGCCGGGCATGGCGGGCTGCAAGGATTGCGGTGAACTTGCGGCCGAGCAGCCGGCCAAGGTCGGCAGTTTCAAGCCCAATCCATTCGGGCTTTACGACATGGGCGGCGGCATCGATCAGTGGGTCGCAGACTGCTGGCACCGGACGTATCAGGGCGCGCCCAGCGACGGCTCGGCGTGGACTAGCCCTGACTGCGGCTCTCATGTCCTGCGCTCAGGCTCCTGGAAGAACGATTCGAGATATGTGCGGCCGTCAAACCGCGGTGGATACGACACCGGCGTCCGTTACCCCACGCATGGATTCCGGATCGCGCTCAGTCCGTAGGTACTGGAGTCAATTTGATGAAGATCGTTTCCTGTATCGCGCTCGCGGCCGCCATCGCATTGCTCCCCGGCGCGGCCTGTCCGCAAGGCAAAACTGCGCCAAAGGACGCCAAGCTTTATTTCATCTCGCCGTATGACGGCCAGAAGATCCGTGGTGGGTTTTGGGTCCGGTTCGGCCTGCGCAACATGGGCGTGACGCATGCCGGTGACGACTACCACAATGCCGGCCACCATCATCTGTTGATCGATGTGAAAGACCCCATTGATGCCAAGGAGCCGATTCCGCAGGACAAGTCCCATCTGCATTTCGGAGCCGGACAAACCGAAACGTTTCTCGAGCTTCCGCCGGGCACGCACACGCTGCAACTGGTGCTTGGCGACGCCAAGCACTATCCGTTCGAGCCACCCGTCGTGTCGGAGAAGATCACGATACGCGTTAGGCCGGCGGCATCAGCGCGAAGATGATCACCGCAGGCTGGCGTTGATCTTGTCCAGCACCGCCGAGCCCGGGCAGAGCGTGTCCGCCTCCAGCGCGTTGAGCGGCGTCTCGACCGTGTTGAGATGCTCGTGCAGGTCTTCGGCCTCAGGGTCGACGTACAGAAGACCGGTGACGATCTGGCCCTTGGCGGCGTGCCTTGCTAGGAAGGTCTGGGCGCCCAGGCGGTCGTGCGGATCGTAATCCGCATCGATCTTGCGCAGCGCGATCTTGCTGCCGTCGTGCTGCTCGACCACCTGCACCGTGCCGGGCGCGTAGTCCACCGCAATCGGGTCGCGGCCGACCAGCACGTCGAGCCGGTTCACGGCGTCATTGTGCTCGCGGACATAGTCGAAGCTCTTGGTCGAGCCGGCATGGTTGTTGAAGGCGATGCAGGGGCTGATCACGTCGATGAAGGACGCGCCCTTGTGGCCGATCGCGGCGGCGATCAGCGGCACCAGCTGGCTCTTGTCGCCGGAGAACGAGCGCGCCACGAAGGTGGCCCCTAACTGCAGCGCGATGGCGACGAGGTCGATGGCGTTGTCGGTGTTGGTGACGCCCTTCTTGCTCTTCGAGCCGCGATCGGCGGTCGCCGAGAACTGGCCCTTGGTCAGGCCGTAAACGCCGTTGTTCTCGACGATATAGGTCATGTTGACGCCGCGCCGGATCGAATGCGCGAACTGCCCGAAACCGATCGAGGCGGAATCGCCATCGCCGGAGACGCCGAGATAGATCAGCTCGCGGTTGGCGAGGTTGGCGCCTGTCAGCACGGATGGCATGCGGCCGTGCACGGAATTGAAGCCGTGCGAATTGCCGAGGAAATAGTCCGGCGTCTTCGACGAGCAGCCGATGCCGGAGATCTTCGCCACCCGATGCGGCTCGATCGAGAGCTCGTAGCAGGCTTCGATGATCGAGGCCGTGATCGAATCGTGGCCGCAGCCCGCGCACAGCGTCGAGATCTTGCCCTCGTAGTCCCGATGCGTGTAGCCGAGCGCGTTCTTCTTCAGGCCTGGATGATGGAATTTGGGCTTTGCGATGTAGGTCATGACACGGCCTTGCGGAGCGGGGTCACCTTGAGGTGGTCCTGGTGGTCGCCAATGGCTTTGGCGATGAAGCGGGCGGTGATCGGCGTGCCGTCGTAATGCACGATCGGCACCAGCCGGACGGGATCGATGCCGTTCTCGTTGACGATGAGCTGGCGCAGCTGGCTGTCGCGGTTCTGCTCGACGACGTATACGAAATCGTGCTCGGCGAGGAAGCTGGCCACGCTGGAATGGAACGGGAAGGCGCGGATGCGCAGACGGTCGAGCTGATGCCCGCGCGCTTCCAGCAGGCCGATCGCCTCGTCCATCGCCGGCGAGGTCGAGCCGAAATATATCACGCCATATTTGGTCGGCCGTTCCGCATTGGCCTGCAGCGGACGCGGCACCAGGTCCTGCGCGGTCTCGAACTTGCGCATCAGGCGCTGCATGTTGTCGGCGTAGACCGTGCCTTCCTCGGAGTAGCGCGCATAGCGGTCCCGCGACGTGCCGCGGGTGAAGTAGGAGCCCTTGGTCGGATGCGTGCCGGGATAGGTGCGGTAGGGAATGCCGTCGCCGTCGACGTCGAGATAGCGGCCGAAGTCGCGGCCTTCCTCCAGCATCGCCGCCGTCATCACCTTGCCGCGGTCATATTGCCTGGCATCGTCCCACTTCAGCGGGCGGCAGAGCCGGTGGTTCATGCCGATGTCGAGATCGAGCATCAGGAAGATCGTCGTCTGCAGCCGCTCGGCGAGATCGAAGGCGGCGGCCGCGAACTCGAAGGCCTCGGCCGGGTCCTCGGGGAACAGCAGCACATGCTTGGTGTCGCCATGCGAGGCATAGGCGCAGGCGATGATGTCGCATTGCTGGGTGCGGGTCGGCATGCCCGTGGAGGGGCCGGCGCGCTGGATGTTCATGATCACGGCCGGAATCTCGGCAAAGTACGAGAGGCCGATGAACTCCGTCATCAGTGAGATGCCGGGGCCGGAGGTCGCCGTGAAGGCGCGGGCGCCGTTCCAGGACGCGCCGATCACGATGCCGATCGACGCGAGCTCGTCCTCGCCCTGCACGATCGCGTATTTCGCCTTGCCCGTTTCAGGATCGTGCCGGTACTTCTTGCAATGGGCGGTGAAAGCCTCGGCCACCGACGAGGACGGCGTGATCGGATACCAGGCACACACGGTGGCGCCACCATAGACCGCGCCGAGCGCGGCGGCGCTGTTGCCCTCGATGAAGATGCGGTCGCCGACCTTGTCGGACTTCTTCACGCGCAGCCCAATCGGACATTTCAGGTTCTGCAGCGCCCAGTCGCGGCCGAGATGCAGCGCATGGACGTTGGAGGAGAGCAGCTTCTCCTTGCCTTTGTACTGCTCGCCGATCAGCTGCTCGATCAGCTTGGGGTCCATGTCGAGCAACGCGCTGAGCGCGCCCAAATAGATGATGTTCTTGAACAGCTGTCGCTGACGCGGATCGGTATAGGTCGAGTTGGTGATCGCAGTCAGCGGCACGCCGATCACTGTGATGTCGTCGCGGAATTTGGTCGACGGCATCGGCTTGGTGGAATCGTAGAACAGGTAGCCGCCGGGCTCGATGCCGGCGACGTCCTTGTCCCAGGTCTGCGGATTCATCGCCACCATCATGTCGACGCCGCCGCGTGCGCCGAGATGGCCGGCTTCCGTCACGCGCACCTCGTACCAGGTCGGCAGGCCCTGGATGTTGGAGGGGAAGATGTTGCGTGGGCTGACAGGCACGCCGTGGCGCAGGATCGCGCGCGCGAACATCTCGTTGGCGCTGGCCGAGCCCGAGCCGTTGACGTTGGCGAAGCGGACGACGAAGTCGTTTACGCTGCTGATCGGCTTTTTGTCGGACATGTCGAACCTGCGTGGGTCATCTCGATGAAATATTTCTGCATGTCCCAGGCGCCGGTGGGACAGCGCTCGGCGCACAGCCCGCAATGCAGGCAGACATCCTCGTCCTTCACCATCACCCGCCCGGTCTTCAGGTCCGAGGAGACGTAGAGGTCCTGGTCCGGATGCGCGGAGGGCGCCTTCAGGCGCTGGCGCAGATCGCTTTCCTCGCCGTTGGCGGTGAAGGTGATGCAATCCATCGGGCAGATGTCGGCGCAGGCGTCGCACTCGATGCAGAGCGAGGTCGAGAACACGGTCTGCACGTCGCAGTTCAGGCAGCGATGCGCTTCGCCGAGCGCTAGCTTCACGTCATAGCCGAGCTCGACCTCGGCGCGGATGTCCTTCAGCGCAACGACCTTGTCGCGATGCGGTACCTTATAGCGCTTGTCGGGCGAGATGTCGTTGTCATAGCTCCATTCGTGGATGCCCATCTTCTGCGAGGAGATCTGCACCTCCGGCAGCGGCCGTTCGTCGACCGCTTCGCCCGAGAGCATCTTGTGGATCGACAGCGCGGCGTCATGGCCGTGCGCGACCGCCCAGATGATGTTCTTCGGGCCGAACGCGGCATCGCCGCCGAAGAACACTTTCGGATTGGTCGAGGCGAAGGTCTTCGGATCGACCTTCGGCATGTGCCATTTGTCGAACGCGATGCCGCAATCCTGCTCGATCCAGGGGAAGGCGTTCTCCTGACCGACCGCGACCAGCACGTCGTCGCAGGGAATGGTCTGATCGGGATCGCCCGAAGGCACCAGATTGCGGCGGCCTTTGGCGTCGTATTCGGCTTTGACGTGCTGGAAGGTGACGCCGATCAGCTTGCCGGCGACATGCTTGAAGGCCACCGGGACCATGTAGTTGAGGATCGGGATATCCTCGTGGATCGCGTCTTCCTTCTCCCAGGGCGAGGCCTTCATCTCGTCGAAGCCGGAACGCACGACCACCGTGACTTTCTCGCCGCCGAGCCGGCGCGCGGTGCGGCAGCAATCCATCGCGGTGTTGCCGCCGCCGAGCACGATCACGCGCTTGCCGATCTTGTCGACATGGCCGAACGACACGTTGGCCAGCCATTCGATGCCGATATGGATGTTGGCGGCGGCCTCTTTCCGGCCGGGAAGCTCGAGCTCGCGGCCGCGGGGCGCGCCGGAGCCGACGAAGATCGCGTCGTATTTCTCCGCGAGCAGCGCCTTCATGCTGTCGATGCGGTGGCCGCCTTTGAACTCGACGCCGAGACCCAGGATGTAGCCGGTCTCCTCGTCGATCACCGAATTGGGCAGGCGGAATTTCGGGATCTGCGTGCGCATCATGCCGCCGGCTTCCGGGTCGGCGTCGAACACGGTGCAGTGATAGCCGAGCGGCGCGAGATCGCGCGCCACCGTCAGCGAAGCGGGACCGCCGCCGACCAGCGCGACGCGCTTGCCGTTCTTCGGCCCGGGCTTCGGCAGCCGCTGCCTGATGTCGTCCTTGAAATCCGCGGCGACGCGCTTGAGGCGGCAGATCGCGACAGGGTTTTCCTCGACGCGTCCGCGCCGGCACGCCGGCTCGCAGGGACGATCGCAGGTGCGTCCCAGAATGCCGGGAAACACGTTCGATTTCCAATTGATCATGTAGGCATCGCTGTAGCGGCCTTGGGCGATCAGTCGGATGTATTCGGGAACCGGGGTGTGCGCAGGACAGGCCCATTGGCAATCGACCACTTTGTGAAAGTAGTCGGGGGCCGCGATGTCGGTCGGTTTCATTCCTACCCTGTCCGCGCAGGTCCGAAGACCCCGCGGCCTTTTTTGTTTGAGCTTGGCGAGCGCTTAACGCGCTTTGATCTGGTTTCTGAATGACGTCATTGGGTTAGCTTATTAGAACCGTTCCGAAGTACAACGGCAAATTTGCGCGCGTCACCGCTTTCATGGGAGCTACGCGTGCACGGCATTAACGCGCGGCGCACGAGATGCGTGCGGTGCAATATGCTGCGATGCGGATGCCGTTCAGCCGCGCGCGACATCGCTCTTGGCGAGGTCCCACATCAGGCAGTAGGTGCCGACGGAGATGGGGAGCGGGAAGGGCGCCGCAGCCGGGCCGGTGAAGCGCTCGGCGATGACGGCGGAGACCGCATTGACATGCGTGCCGTCGATCAGCACGAACCAGTCGCGCGCGCCCTCGTTGCGCACCGCCGGAATTCCCGCCGTTGCGCCCGACAATTCCGGCTCGCTTTCGAGCAGGTGCATCGAGATGATGCCGTCGCGGTCCTGCGGCGCCAGCTTTTCTTGCAGCGCATCACGCCACGCACCGGCGTTGTCGGGCGTCGGCCGCAGCCGCACCAGGCCGAGCGACGCGCCGCGGCCAGTACCCTTGCTGATTGTGATGCGCGCGACCACGCGCAGCATGTCCCTGAAGCGCGCCATGGATCGCCGCGACCATTCGGTCTGGTCGGCGAGGCGCGCCCGGTAGGCGGGGCTGTCGAGCACGCCGAGCGTTTCGGTCGAGTACAGCGAGAGATATTTGGGGTTGGCGGCATGCGCGACATAGCGCCGCGCTTCGAGAAATCCGTCGATTGCGACACGCTCTTCCAGATGCTCGCGATCGTACCAGCGGTTGAAATCGGCCTCGTCCGCAGCGTCGATGTTCATCGACGTCAGCAGCATGCCCTTTCCGGCGAGCGGCATTCTTCTTGTCCTCTCATCGCCCGATCTTCGACGCAAGGTCCGCGATCGACTTCATGACCGCGTCCCTCACGCCGCCATCATAGAGCGAATGCCCGGCTTCTTCCACGATGCGAAGCTCGGAACCGGGCCATACTTTCGCAAGGGCCTGCGCTGTCGCGGGAGCACACAACAGATCATAGCGCCCCTGCACGATCATGCCGGGAATGCCGTCGAGCCGGCCCGCGTTCCGCAGCAGCTGGTCCTCGTTCATGAAGCTGTCGTTGATGAAATAATGCGCTTCCATGAACGGCGTCGCCGGCAATGTGCGCCAGACGTTCAGCCCGGCGAGGTCGAGCCGCGTCCGTGCCGGCTTGTGCTCGGACAAGACGCGCTCGGTGTCGTGCCAGGCCTTCGCCGCCGGGCCATGCACGGCAGGGGCGCTATCGAGGATGCGGCGCCAATAGGCATCCACCGGCCGGTCGCGCTCCTCTGGCGGCAGCACGCTGAGGAAATCCTCGTACAGCGCCGGATGGAATTGCGACAGGCGCGAGGTGAAGGCCGTCTCGACTTCTGCTCGCGTGCCGAGAAACGTCGCGCGCAGCGCAATGCCCGAGACGTGCTCGGGATGCGCCTCTGCATAAGCCAGCGCCAGCGTCGCGCCCCAGGAGCCGCCGACCACCATCCACCGTTCGAAGCCGAATTTTTCGCGGATCTTTTCCATGTCCGCGATCAGGTGCGCAATGGTGTTGTGCTCGCGCGATCCCTTGGGCCGGCTGCGGCCGCAGCCGCGCTGGTCGAACAGCACGGCGCAGAAGCGGTCGGGATCGAACAGCCGGCGATGGTCGGGCTGGCAGCCGCTGCCGGGCCCGCCATGCAGATAGACCGCGGGGATGCCGTCGCTGCGGCCGACGCTCTCGACATAGAGCTCATGGCCGTCGCCGACGTCGAGCATATCGGAGGTCAGCGGCGCAAAGGGATCAGTGCGTTTGGCCGCTGTGCCCGCGTCGGCGTCAGGCGTCATTCTCGGATTCCAGGGTGCCGCCGGCGAAGTTGCGATAGAGGAAGCGGCTGGTGTCGCCTGCGGCCTCGGCTTCCGCCTGCTTGAAGATGGTCTCGTGCAGCGGCGACAGCGCGCAGGCCGGGTCGGTGTTGGCGGCGTCCCCGGTCAGCGCGAAGGCCTGGCAGCGGCAGCCGCCGAAATCGATCTCGCGGAACTCGCAACTCTTGCACGGCTCCTTCATCCAGCCGGTGCCGCGATAGCGGTTGAAGGCCTCCGAGTTCTGCCAGATCCAGGCGATCGAATGGTTGGAGCGCACCGATTCGAAATCGAGCCCGGTGATGCTCTCGGCGGCATGGCAGGGCAGCACCTTGCCGGCGGGCGAGATGTTGAAGAACTGCCGGCCCCAGCCGCCCATGCATTTCTTCGGCCGCAGCGCGTAATAATCCGGCACCACGTAGTCGATGGTCAGTCGGCCCTTCAGCCGCTCGCGCGCCTCCTCAACGAGGCGGGTACACTCATCGAGCTGCGCCACGGTTGGCATCAGCGCGGCGCGGTTCTTCAGCGCCCAGCCGTAATATTGCACATTGGCGACCTCGAGCCGGTCGGCGTCGAGATCGAGCGCCATCTGGATGATGTCGGGCAACTGGTGCAGGTTCTGCCGGTGCATCACCGCGTTCACGGTGAGCGGCAGGTCGAGCTCGCGCGTCCATTTCGCGACCTCGAGCTTCTTGCGGTGGCCGCCTTTGTAGCCGGCGACGCGATCGGCGAGGCCGTCTTCGATGCCCTGGAACGAGATCTGCACATGGCAGAGCCCGGCATCTGCGAGATCGCTGAGCCTCTCGCGCGTCAGCAGCACGGCCGAGGTGATGAGATTGGTGTAGAGCCCGGCGTCGCTGGCATGCTTGACCAGCTCGACGAGATCTTTCCGCGCCGTCGGCTCGCCACCGGAGAAATGCACCTGGAGCACGCCGATCTCGGCGAGCTCGCTCAGCACCTTTTTCCACTCGTCCGTCGTCAGCTCTTTGCCAGAGCGGTCGAGCTCGACCGGATTGGAACAATAGGGACATTGCAGCGGGCAGCGATGAGTGATCTCGAGCAGCACCGCGAGCGGGATGCCGAACGTCTCCGCCGTCGAGCGCTGCTTTTCCAGCACCGCGAGGCTGTCGCTGGGCGGGATGGTCACGTCGCTCATGACGTCTTCTCCCTGATCTCGGTGAGAAAGCCCTTGTCGGCGAGATCCTGCAGCATGGCGATGACGTCGGCCAGGATCGCCTCGCGCGGCGCTGCATACTTTGCAACGAGCTGATCGGCGACGTCGCCGACATTGCGCTCGCCGTTGCAGAGTTGCAAGACCTCGACCGCGATCTCGTCCGGCGCTAGCACCCGCTCCGGCGCCAGGATCACCCAGACCTTGCGGGTCTCGTCGTATTTCAGCTTGGCATGCCGCGGCAGCACGGGGCGGCTTGCCTCGCTGACGCTGATGTTTCGCGGCCCGGCCATTGCTTTAATCCTCAGCTCGCTTTGGGCACGAACGCGCCCGGCGGAATGTGGCCCTCGACATAGGCATGCTGGAGCGCATCCAGCTGCACCCACAGCACGTTGGTCTTGAAGATCAGGGCGTTGCAGACCTGCGCGCGCTGCTCCGGCGTCGTGGCGTGCCTCTTGACATAATCGAGCGCGAAATTGGCGTCGCGCGGCGCCTGGGTCAGGCGGCGCTTGAAGTAGCTCATGATGTCGGGGTTGACGAAGTCGTAGTGCTCCAGCATGCCCGAGATGCGTTCTTCATGCAGGTTCGGCGCGAACAGCTCGGTTAGCGAGGAGGCGATCGCCTCCAGCGGGCTTTTTTCGCGGCAGTAGTGCACATAGGCTTCGACCGCGAAGCGCGTCGCCGGCAAGATGCCTTCGGTGGATTCGACGTAAGCGGTGTCGAGCCCGAGCCCTTCGGTCAGCTTGATCCAGCGCTCGATGCCGCCTTCGCTGCCGACATCGCCGTCATGGTCTTCGATGCGATGGCGCCATTCCAGCCGCGTGGCGCGGTCGCGGAAGCGCGAGATCACCACCGCGTCCTTGATCGGAATGGTGCTCTGGTAATAGTAGCGGTTGAGCGCCCACGCCTGCACCTGGCCCTTGTTCAGCTTGCCGCCATGCAGCAGCTTATGGAACGGGTGCAGGCTGTGATAACGCGTGGCGCCGATGTGGCGCAGCGTTGCCTCGAGCTCCTCGGCGGAGTTGAGCTTCAAGTCCTTGCCGATCGAGAGCGCGGTCATTCCAGTCAGTGATGCGGCGTTCACAGCACGATCTCCGTTCCATCCGCGGGTATCTGCCAGCCCGCCTCCTCAGTGAGCTTGCGCTCGGGCGAGCCGGGCAGCAGCGCCGGATTCGAGTTATTGATATGCAGAAACAGCTTCCTGTCGATATTGAGATCGGCCAGCCGGGCGATGGCGCCGTCCTCGCCGGACATGGCGACATGGCCCATGCTCTTGCCGGTCTTGTGGCCGAGGCCAGCCCTGATCATCTCGTCGTCGCGCCAGACGGTGCCGTCGAAGAACACCAGTGAAGCGCCGTCGATCTCGGCCTTGAGCGCGTCGGTCACCTCGGCACAGGCCGCGATGAAGTAGAAGAACTTGCCCGTGACCCTGTCGGTGATCTTCAGGCCCAGCGTGTCGCCGTCGCCGCTCTCGCCGCCCGGATGCACCTTGCCTTCGAGATACCAGGCCGACTTGCCCGGCACGGCAAAGGGCAGCACCTCGAGCCCCGAGCGCGCACCATCGGGCAGCCGCGGCTCGAACGGCTCGCGGATCGCGATCGGCTGGCGCCGCACGTTCTTCTCGTTCAGCACGTTGAAGATGCTGTTGGAGCTGAGGATCGCCAGCACCTTCTCGTGCGCATAGATCGTGAAGGGCGAGCCTTCGCGCATCGACAGCAGGCCGGCCACCGCATCGACTTCGCTGTTGGTCAAGATCACGCCCGCAATCGGCGTGTGGCGCAGCGCGCCCGCCTTTGGGTGCAGCTGCGGCGTGGCGTTCAATTGCTGGCGAAGATCGGGGGAGGCGTTGATCAGGAACCAGTGCTCGCCGTCGCCACTGAAGGCGACCGAAGCCTGGGTTCGAAACAGCTCTTGTCCCTTCGCACGAGCCGCGCGGCAGCCTTCGCAGCCGCAATTCCACTGCGGAACTCCGCCGCCGGCCCCGGCGCCCAGGACGACGACGCGAAGCATGATCCGTCTCCTGGAGGCGAATTGGCGAGGTGGATCTCAGGCCGAGACAGTTTCGGACAAGGTTTCTCTCTGCCGGAAACGTATCGTGACCGAAAGAACCACCTGCGCAGAACGCGTTTCCACCAGCCGCTTACTTGCGGGTGGCGCTCACATACATATTGATTTCCATGCCGCAGGGCACTTCGACGATCTTAGGGGCTTTCCAGGCCATTTGGCTCTCCATTTTCGCGAATTCGGACGTATCCGCCCATTGGACAAATTAGTGCGGACGGCAAAGTTCGCCAGTGAAATTTTCCCGACCTAGGTAGTAGGCTGCGGGAATTGTTGCACTGCAAAGATGGCGTATTGCGGCCGCAAAGATGAGCGGATCAGATACGCAAAATTGCCGATAGGTCGTGATCCCTGTCGGGATAAACCAGTTGTGAGTAAGGACCGGCTTCTCATCGGCGACAGACGACCCCATTGGATCAGGCATGCCCAGATATTTCTTCAACACCCGCATCGGCGACGAACTGATCGTGGATCCTGACGGCGAGGACCTGCGCAACCCCGATCGCGCCTGGGAGGTCGCGCGCCAGATGATCCTTGAGGTCGTGAAGTCGGAAGGAACCCAGCCGGCGCTGCTGGAGGCCGTCATCGAGGTCACCGACGCCGACGGCGAGATCGTGCTGGAGTTTCCCTTCACCGAAGCGCTGCTCGACATGCCGGACCAGTCCGCGACGAGGCATTAGCCGGACCAGTCCGCGAGGTGGCAAGAGAGGCCCACCACTCCCTCCACGTCATTGCGAGGAGCCCTTGCGACGAAGCAATCCAGACTGCCTCCGCGGCGGCAGTCTGGATTGCTTCGCTGCGCTCGCAATGACGGAGGCACCCCCGCGAAATCCGCATGGCTTTGCCGCGTTCCCGGCGCTAAAAGACGCCTGTCATACGGAGCAAGCCATGCAAGATCTCTGGCGCCTGTCGGCCGCCGACCTCGCCACCCTCGTCAGGTCCAAAAAAGTCTCCGCCAGGGAGGCCGCCAAGGCCGGTCTCGCGCGGCTCGATGCCGTCAATCCCCAGCTCAACGCGGTGATCGACCACCGGCCGGATGACGTGCTCAAGCAGGCCGATGCCGTCGATGCCGCAATTAGCCGGGGCGAGGACCCCGGCGTCCTCGCGGGCGTGCCCGTCACCATCAAGGCCAATGTCGACCAGGAAGGCTTTGCCACCACCAACGGCCTCAAGCTGCAGCGCGACCTGATCGCGCGCGAGGACAATCCGGTGGTCGCCAATTTCCGGAAATCGGGCGCCATCCTGCTCGGCCGCACCAATTGCCCGGCCTTCTCCTACCGCTGGTTCACCACCAATCTCATCCACGGCGACACCAAGAACCCCCGCGACGCTTCGCTGACGCCGGGCGGCTCGTCCGGCGGCGCCGGCTCGGCGGTCGCGGCCGGCATCGGCCACATCGCGCACGGCACCGACATCGCCGGCTCGATCCGTTATCCCGCCTATGCCTGCGGCGTGCACGGTCTGCGCCCGACGCTCGGACGCATTCCCGCCTTCAACCCGGCGCTGCCGGAGCGCCCGATCGGTCCGCAGATCATGGCGGTCTCGGGCCCGCTGGCGCGCACGGTCAACGATTTGCGCATCTCGCTTGAAGCGATGTCGGCCCGCGACATCCGCGATCCCTGGTTCGCGCCGGTGCCGCTGCAAGGACCCGCACGGGACAAGCGCGCTGCGCTGTGCCTCAATCCGGGTGGCCTTGCCACCGCACCGGAGGTGAAGGCCGCGGTGAGCGATGCCGGCAAGCGGCTGGAGCGCGCGGGCTGGACCGTCGATGTGATCGAGGACACGCCGCCGATGCGCGAAGCGGTGGAATGGCAGATCAAGCTCTGGCTCGGTGACGGCTATGAGGCGCAGCTGGAGATGGCCGAGCGCGAGGGCGATCCCGGCGCACTGGCCTGCCTGCGCGGCAACCGCGCCAGGGTCACGCCGATGGATCAGGCCAATTACGCCAAGGCGCTGACCCGGCGAGCCACGCTGACCCGCGACTGGATGCTGTTCTTCGAAAAATACGCCGTGCTGCTGACGCCGGTCTCCGGCGAATTGCCGTTCCCCGACCATCTCGATCGCAAGGACGAGGATTCCTTCAAGCGGGTCTGGGAAGCGCAGCTGCCGCAGATCGCGATTCCCTTCATGGGATTGCCGGGCCTCGTGGTCTCCACAGGTCTCGTCGGCAGGGCGCCGGTCGGCGTGCACATCGTCTCTGGCCGCTATCGCGAGGATCTGTGCCTGCTCGCGGGCGAAGCGATCGAGGCCGGCGGCGTGCCGCCATCGCCGATCGATCCCGTGGGCTAGCGATGACCGCCATCTACGACTTCAAGGCCAACTCGCTGGCCGGCGAGGAGGTCGCCCTGCGGCGTTTCGAGGGGCAGGTGCTCTTGATCGTCAACACCGCGAGCAAATGCGGTTTCACGCCGCAATATCGCGGCCTCGAGGATCTCCATCGCGACCTCTCTCCGCGCGGCTTCTCGGTGCTCGGCTTTCCCTGCAACCAGTTCGGCACGCAGGAACCGGGGCAGGCGAGCGAGATCCAGGAATTCTGCTCGACCCATTACGACGTCACCTTTCCCCTGTTCGAGAAGATCGACGTCAACGGGCCGAAGGCGCATCCTCTGTACGAGTACCTGAAACGCCAGCAATCCGGGCTTCTCGGCGCCGCCATCAAATGGAATTTCACCAAATTCCTGGTGAACCGTGAGGGCCGCGTGGTCGCGCGCTACGCGCCGACCGCCCGGCCCGAAGGATTGCGCAATCGAATCGAAACACTGTTGTGAGCGAGACAATCATGAGCGACGAATTTCCGGACCGCCTGTCGGTCGACCCGAACAGCCCCTATTACAACGCGGAGATCCTGTCGCGCGACGTCGGCATCCGCTTCAAGGGCATCGAGAAGACCAATGTCGAGGAGTACTGCATCAGCGAAGGCTGGGTCCGCGTCACCGCAGGGAACGCCAAGGACCGCCACGGCAACCCGCTGACCATCAAGGTGCACGGTCCGGTGGAGCCGTATTTCAGGGATAAGAAATAGGCTTGACCTGAGCGCGCGCCGTTCGCTCCTCGTCATTGCGAGGAGCGCGCACTCTCTCCTCGTCATTGCGAGCGCAGCGAAGCAATCCAGGATCTTTCCGCCGAGGCAGTCTGGATTGCTTCGTCGCTTCGCTCCTCGCAATGACGATAATAACCACTGAAGGCCCACCCCATGTCCGTCCGCATCGTCGACGTCCGCGAAATTACAAAGCCGATCTCTTCGCCGATCCGCAACGCCTATATCGACTTCACGAAGATGACGACCAGCCTCGTCGCCGTCGTCACCGATGTCGTCCGTGACGGCAAGCGCGTCGTCGGCTACGGCTTCAACTCCAACGGCCGTTACGGGCAGGGCGGCCTGATCCGCGAGCGTTTTGCTCCGCGCATCGTCGAAGCCGATCCAAAGTCGCTGCTCGACGCGGCCGGCGACAATCTCGACCCCGACAAGGTCTGGGCCGCGATGATGACCAACGAGAAGCCGGGCGGCCATGGCGAGCGCTCGGTCGCGGTCGGCACCATCGACATGGCGGTGTGGGACGCGGTGGCGAAGATCGCGGGCAAGCCGCTGTTCCGTCTGCTCGCCGAACGCCACGGCGTCAAAGCCAATCCGCGCGTCTTCGTCTACGCCGCGGGCGGCTACTATTATCCCGGCAAGGATCTCTCGATGCTGCGGGCCGAGATGCGCGGCTATCTCGATCGTGGCTACAATGTCGTCAAGATGAAGATCGGCGGCGCTGATATCGACGAGGACCGCAGGCGCATCGAGGCAGTGCTGAAGGAAATCGGCAAGGACGCGCAGCTCGCCGTCGATGCTAACGGCCGCTTCAACCTGGAGACCGCCATCGCCTACGCCAAGATGCTGCGTGACTATCCCTTGTTCTGGTACGAGGAAGCCGGCGATCCTCTCGACTACGCGCTGCAGGCCGCGCTCGCCGAATTCTATCCGGGCCCGATGGCGACGGGCGAGAACCTGTTCAGCCATCAGGACGCCCGCAATCTGATCCGCTACGGCGGCATGCGCCCCGACCGCGACTGGCTGCAATTCGATTGCGCCTTGTCCTATGGCCTGTGCGAATACCAGCGCACGCTGGAGGTGCTGAAGACCCACGGCTGGTCGCCGAGCCGCTGCATCCCGCACGGCGGCCACCAGATGTCGCTCAACATCGCCGCCGGCCTCGGCTTAGGCGGCAACGAAAGCTATCCCGACCTGTTCCAGCCCTATGGCGGCTTCCCCGACGGCGTCCGCGTCGAGAACGGCCACATCACCATGCCCGAGCTTGCAGGCATCGGCTTCGAAGGCAAGTCCGATCTCTACAAGGAGATGCAGGCGCTGGCGGAGTAGGAGTATCGTTGGAGCGCGACGTCCGCGCCGCACGCTCCGTCATTGCGAGCGCAGCGAAGCAATCCAGAATCTTTCCGCGGAGGCAGTCTGGATTGCTTCGTCGCAAGAGCTCCTCGCAATGACGGTGGAGGGGCCACTGCCGCTCGCGGGCGTCTGGCCCGCAGCCCAATGTGCCGAATTGCGCGAGCTGTCGCCACACACTCCGTCATTGCGAGCGCAGCGAAGCAATCCAGAATCTTTCCGTGGAGGCAGTCTGGATTGCTTCGTCGCAAGAGCTCCTCGCAATGACGGTGGAGGAGCCACTGGCCGCTCGCGGGCGTCTGGCCCGCAGCCCAATGTGCCGAATTGCGCGAGCTGTCGCCACACACTCCGTCATTGCGAGCGCAGCGAAGCAATCCAGGGTCTTTCCGCTTCGGCAGTCTGGATTGCTTCGTCGCAACGGCTCCTCGCAATGACGCTGGCGAAAGCCTCGTAGTCATCTCCTGGTTGCGCTATTGTAGAAGCTGTCCTCAGCCGAGTGCGATCATGAAGCAACCCTGCGTGTACATGTTCGCCAATCGCCGCAACGGGACGATCTACACGGGCGTCACCTCTAATCCGCCGCGCCGCGCGTTCGAGCATCGCGAAGGACTGGTAAAGGGTTTTTCATCGAAGTACGGCTGCAAGCTCCTCGTCTGGTACGAGCTGCACGCGACCATGTCCGACGCGATTGTGCGCGAGAAGCAGATCAAAGGTGGCAGCCGGGCGAAGAAGCTTGCGCTCATTGAGAGCCTCAATCCGAATTGGGACGATTTGTACGAGACGCTGATCTGACCGGCAGGAGATCTGCGGCTACTCGGCGAGCCGCTGCCACGTCCTCCGTCATTGCGAGCGTAGCGAAGCAATCCAGGATCTCTCCCCGGAGGCAGTCTGGATTGCTTCGTCGCAAGGGCTCCTCGCAACGACGGGGAGGGAGCGGAAGTCATCCGGTCGTCGTCCGAGCCTGCAGCGGGCGGTCGTTGGGTTTCGCAAGCTGTCACCACATACTCCGTCATTGCGAGCGCAGCGAAGCAATCCAGAATCTTTCCACGGCGGCATTGCTTCGCTGTGCTCGCAATGACGATGTGGTAAGCGTCCGCCCCCTACGACAGCCGCATATCCAGCAGCCTTCGCCCTTCGCCCTTCAGCAGCTTCTTCACCGCGCTCGACGCCACGACCTCGCCGTCATTGGCATAGGCCTCGTGGTTCTTCTCGATGTCGTCGAGGCGGTAGAGGTAGTTGACCATGACGCCGGCGGACTCGCGCATTCCCTTGGGCGAGAGGTCGCCCAGCCAGTTGATGCGCTCCAGCCGAGCGCCGTTGCCGAGATGGAAGCGGGCGACGGAATCGATCAGCTTGCCCTTCGGCGTGCGCGCCTTGAGGAAATAGTGCGCCGCGAGCGGCTCCAGCACGGCGCGGAGCAGCGCCGCCGTCTCCGGGCTCTCGAACCATCTGGGATCGTCGAGGCGCCTCAGCACCTCGCGGTCCTCGTCCGACAGCGGCAGATCCTTGTCCTGCTTCACCCAGGCCATGAAGCCCGGCACCGGCGACAGCGTGACGAAGGTGTCGAGCTTCGGCAACTCGCGGCGCAGCTCTTCCACCACCTGCTTGATCAGGAAGCTGCCGAAGGAGATGCCGCCCAGGCCGCGCTGGGTGTTGGAGATCGAATAGAACACGGCGGTGCGCGCGCGCTCGATCGGCAGGTGCTGGCGGTCGACTGCGAGCAGGGGCTGGATCGCGCCGGGGATCGTCTCGGTCAGCGCCACCTCGACGAAGATCAAGGGCTCGTCCACCATCGCAGGATGGAAGAAGGCGTAGCAGCGCCGGTCGACCGGATCGATGCGGCGGCGCAGATCATCCCAGTCCGAGATCTCGTGCACGGCCTCATAACGGATGATCTTTTCGAGGATGTTGGCCGGCGTCGACCAGTCGATCCTGCGCAGCACGAGAAACCCCCTATTGAACCACGAAGAAAGAAGATGCGAGACGTCGCGGTCGAGCGCGGCGAGATCGGTGTGCCCGTTCATCATGCCGAGCAGATCGGCGCGCATGTTGACGAGATCACCAGTACCGCCGGGCGCGCGATTGAGCCGGCGGATCAATTCCTGCCGCCGCGGCTCGGAAGCGAAATGCAGCGAGCTTGCGTCTTCGTCGCTGGGCGCGGCCCGCCATGTCTCGATCGCCTTGGACAGGCGCTCCCGGTCGGGACCGAAATCGCGCACCAAGCCCTCGAAGAAGGCGCGGCGTGCCGCCGCGTCCAGCTCCCGGTAGATGTCGAGCACCTCGCGCGCCATCGCGGTGCCCGAGGCTTCGCCCCGGCCCGACAGCAGCGCATCGCAGAGCTCGAGCAGTCCGTCGGCATCATGCTTGGTATCGGCGGCGTCCCCCCGGCGAAGCAAGGTGCGGCCGCGCTCGGAGATGGTGGCAAGCAGGTCGGAGAAGAAGGCGTTGGCCATCGGGACTTTCGTATCAGGTCTGTGCGATGCGGCAAGCTTACACGGGATTTGGGTGCAAGCCGATCACAATCAAGCAGGCGAATGCGGCATCTTTCGCTCCGCCGTGCGTTTGGAGAATGAGGGCATGCCGGAACGGGTCGATGATATGCCGGGCAGTGCTCATTCCAACGCGCTGTCATGCCCCGGCTTGACCGGGGCATCCAGTACGCCGCAGCTTCTCGATTCTAGCCGAGCCGTCTCGGCGTACTGGGTCGCCCGGTCAAGCCGGGCGACGACACCGCGTGTGTTGCAAACTCCGTCGGCGTCCGACCCGTCACCTGGCGGAATGCGGCCGAGAACGCCGGCACGCTGGCATAGCCGAGCTGGGTCGCGAGCTGCTTCACCGACACGCTCGCATCCGTCGATATCCGCTCGATCGCCGCCGCAATCCTCGCGCGCTGGCACCAGCTCTTGAAGCTCAGCTGCGTCTCGCTCGAAAACAGCCGCGACAGCGTACGCGCGGAGGTTCCGACCGCGCGCGCCAGCGTGTCGATGTCGTGCAGGCCGGTGGGATCGTCGAGCACGATCATCGCGGCGCGGCGGCAGCGCGCTTCGCGCGGCAGCGGCACGAAAGTCGCGGAATCCTCGGCCTGGTGCAATTCCAGCATCACGAGGCGCACCAGGAGCTCGGTGCGCTCTTCGGTGTTGCGCCCGTCGAACAGCGCGAGGATCGCCTGATTGAGCAGCGGCGACACCCGCACCACGAATTCCCTGGTCAGGCCGTCATAGCGCTGCTCGCGCTTCAGCCAGGACAGGTCGAAATACAGCGTGCGCATCTCGATGTCGGCGAGCAGGTCGATGGCGTGCTCGAGCCCGGCCGGCACCCAGACCGCGCGGTCCGGCGGCACCAGCCAGCGTCCCCCGGGCGTCGTCACCTGCATCGTGCCCTTCGCCGCATAGATCAGCTGCGCCTCGCGGTGCATGTGCAGATCGATCCGTATCCCCTTGGGATAGTCGCGCGCGACCAGGTGCACGCCCGCGGGCGAGCGGTGGTTGCTCCGGACCGCCCGCAGGATTGGCGTTTCCAAGCTTGGTGTTTCCAAGATTGGCGTTTTCAAGACAGTCATTGGCGGCATCCCGTCATGGGGAGGACATATAACTCATTTCGGAGCAGGAGAGGATTCGGTAAATGAACAGCCCCAGTCGGGTCATCGGTTTCGTCAACGCAGGTCATTTCATCGACCACTATTCGATGCTGATCTTCGCCGCCGCTGTCATCATCATGGGCCCGGCGCTCGGCATGGCCTATTCGGAACTCTTGCCCTACGCGACGCCGGGCTTCGTTGCCTTCGGCGCCGGCTCGCTGCTCACCGGCTGGCTGGGCGATCGCTGGAGCCGCCGCCACATGATGCTGATCTTCTTCGTCGGCATCGGCCTTTCGATGATCGCGGTCGGCTTCTTGCAGACCCCCGTGCAGCTCGGCGCGGCGCTGCTTGCGATCGGCATCTTTGCGTCGATCTATCATCCCGTCGGCACCGCCATGATCGTGTCCTACGCCGACCGGCTCGGCCGCGAGATGGGCATCAATGGCGTCTGGGGCAATCTCGGCGTGGCGTCGTCGGCCCTGGTCACCGGCGTGATCGGCCAATATCTCGGCTGGCGTTTTGCGTTCATCGTTCCTGGCGCGGTTACGGTCCTGATCGGCATCGCCTTCGCGCTGAGCGTCGTGCATGAGGACCGCAAGGGCTCGAAGCAAGCGGCGGCGCAGGCGCGGGTGGCCAGGCAGGACATGTGGCGCGTGATCCTGGCGCTGCTGATCGTGGTGATCGCGATCTCCACGACCTTCAACGCCGTCACCGTGGCGCTGCCAAAGCTGTTCGCCGAGCGCCTTGCGGACCTGACCAAGAGCCCGGCGCTGTTAGGTGTCATCGCCGCCGGCGTCTACGTGTTCGGCGCGATGACGCAGTACACGATCGGCCGGCTGCTCGACCGCTACTCCCTGAAGACGGTGGCGCTGCCACTTTCCTTCATGCTGGCGCCATTCCTGTATCTGGCCGCGAGCCTGTCCAACCTGCCGCTGATCGTCGTTTCGATCGGCATCGTCATGGGTGCGTTCGGGCAGGTGACGGTCAACGACGCCATGGTCGGCAAATACACCACGGAAGAGTGGCGTTCGCGCGCCTATGCCGTGCGCTATTTCGTCGGTTTCACCGCGGCCGGCGCCTCCGTCGGTCTGGTCGCCTGGCTCTATGAGCGGGGCGGATTCGTCACCATGCTGCACGCCTTCGCCGCCCTCTGCCTGCTCGCCATCGCCGCCGCGCTGATCCTGCCGCGCGAGATCCGCACGCCGCAGGTGGTGTGAGGGAGACTCTCTCCACCGCATTGCGAGGAGCCCTTGCGACGAAGCAATCCAAATTGCCGCCGCGGAAAAATTCTGGATTGCTTCCGCCTTCGCCAAGGCTTCGGCGGACAAGTCGCTGCGCTCGGAATGACGGAGAATGAGGAGGCACCCTCGCCATGCCACCCACGATGCCATTCTGCCAGTGTTTTGCCCGACGGAGCAAGCCGTTTCGGCAAAGCCGAACTTTTTAAAAGTTTTCAACGGCATCCCTACTGTGCATGGGGTTGTTTTCGCGTTTGGCGTTTTTGCCCCCTCCGTCCCGTCGTGCGCGGCAGGAACTCCCGCCGCCTCCCGCGGGTTCTATCCCCGTGGCCCCGACAGCGGGGCCGGGTAAAGGGGAAATGACGCCTGCATGCTGTGGACCTTGCTCCGGCCGGTCGGCCTCGTCCCCGCGGCGCTCATCCTCACCACCATTGCGGCCGGCGCCGAAGCGGGCAAATCGGCCGGCCCGTCCGAATTCCTGCTGGTGGCGCAGATCGTCCTGCTGATCGCGGTGGGTCGCGGCCTCGGCGAGATCATGATGCGCGTCGGCCAACCCTCAGTGATCGGCGAGCTGCTCGCCGGCATCATCCTGGGGCCGTCATTGCTCGGCTGGATTTGGCCCGAGGCGCAAGCCGCGATCTTTCCCAACACGCCCGAGCAGAAGGCGATGATCGCCGGCATCGCCCAGTTCGGCATCCTGCTGCTTTTGCTGCTGACCGGCATGGAAACCGACCTCAAGCTGGTCCGGAAGGTGGGCAGGGCCGCGATCGCGATCTCGATCGCTGGCATCGTCGTGCCGTTCGCCTGCGGCTTCGCACTCGGCGAGTTCCTGCCGGATGCGCTGCTGCCCAATCCGCAGGAGCGCCTGGTGGCGTCGCTGTTCATGGGCACGGCGCTGTCGATCTCCTCGGTGAAGATCGTCGCGGTCGTCGTGCGTGAGATGAACTTCATGCGCCGCAACGTCGGGCAGATCATCGTCGCGACCGCCGTGATCGACGACACCATCGGCTGGATCATCATCGCCGTCATTTTCAGCCTCGCTTCGCAAGGCTCGCTCGACATCGCTTCCGTGACCAAGTCGGTGCTGGGAACGCTCGCCTTCCTCGCGGTCAGCTTCACCATCGGCCGCCGCCTGGTGTTCCAGCTGATCCGCTGGGCTAACGACAATCTCGTCAGCGCGGCCGCGGTCATCTCCGTGATCCTGCTGCTGATGAGCGTCATGGCGATGATCACGCATCTGATCGGCGTCCACACCGTATTAGGTGCCTTCGTCGCCGGCATCCTGGTCGGGGAATCGCCGATCCTGACGCGGCAGATCGACGAGCGCCTGCGCGGGCTGATCTCAAGCTTCTTCATGCCGGTGTTCTTCGGTCTCGCCGGGCTCAGCGCCGATCTCACGGTGCTGCGCGATCCCAACCTCCTGATGCTCACCGGCCTGCTCGTCGTGATCGCCAGCGTCGGCAAGTTCGGTGGCGCGTTCGTCGGCGGCACCGTGGGCGGGTTGAACGGGAGGGAGTCGCTGGCCCTCGCCAGCGGCATGAACGCGCGCGGCTCGACCGAGGTCATCATCGCGACCATTGGCCTGTCGATCGGCGTGCTCAGCCAGAACCTGTTCACGATGATCGTGACGATGGCGATCGTGACCACCATGGCGATGCCGCCGATGCTGCGCGCGGCGCTGGCCAGGCTGCCGATGAGCGCGGAGGAGAAGGAGCGGTTGGAGCGCGAGGAGTTCGAGAGGCGCGGCTTCGTCGCCAATCTCGAACGTCCCTTGCTCGCCGTGGACGAGAGCGTCAACGCCACCTTCGCCGCGCATGTCGCCGGACTGATCGCCGGCATGCGCGGCCTGCCGATCACGGTGCTGCATATCGGCAAGCGCGCCGAGGAACAAGAGAAGGGGCGCGGCGAGGAAGTGAGCCACGAAGCCGTGGTGAAGAAGGCGGCCGAAACCGTCTCCGCCAACAGCGACAACGATGCCGGCAGCGTCGATGTCATCAGCCGCACCAGGCGCGCGGAGCTTGGCGAGACCATTGCCGACGAGGCGCGCAAAGGCTCCGATCTCCTGGTCGTCGGCATCGCCAAGGTCGCCGCCACCAAGGACCGTTTCGATCGCAAGGTCGAGGATATTGCCGCGAAGTTCGAAGGACCGCTTGCGATCGTGGCCGCCAAGGGCAAGCACCTGAAACAGCCGATGCCCGAGGCGCTCAACATCCTCGTTCCCGTGTCCGGCAGCGCCGTCTCCAAGCGCGGTGCCGAGGTCGCCGTGGCGCTGGCGCAGGCCGGCTCAGGTTCTCTTCGGGTGGTCTATGTAGCGACGACGCGCGACAAGGGTGCGCAGCGCGGTAGCTCGCGCGGGTTGAGCCAGGAGACAGGCATCCTCAAGGACACCAGCGATCTCGCCGCCCGCTACGACGTCGACATCACCACGACCCTGCGCGTGAACCGCGCGCCGGAGGCGGCGATTCTGCGCGAGATCGACACCACCGACGTCGACCTCGTCGTCATGGGCGTTGACCGGATCCAGGCCGACCATCTCTCCTTCGGCGGCGTCGCCGATGCAGTGCTGCGACAGTCGAAGGTCTCGGTGCTCCTGGTCTCGAGCGGCGAGGCGCGGCAGGCGCCGGCGGAGCAGGGTTAGGGCTTCACCTCCGCCACCGCCTGCGGCTTCTTCTTCGACGACCGCCAGTTCTCGAAACGCTGCACCACGACGAAGAAGGCCGGCACGAACAGCACCGCAAGGCAGGTCGAGGCCAGCATGCCCGAGAATACCGTGATGCCGATCGACTTGCGCGCGCTGGCGCCGGCGCCGGTGGCGAGCACCAGCGGGACGACGCCGAGGATGAAGGCGAACGAGGTCATCAGGATCGGCCGGAAGCGGGCGCGCGCGGCCTCGATCGCGGATTCGATGATCGGCTTGCCGTCGCGGCCGTGCAGCTCGAGCCCCACCTCGACGATCAGGATGGCGTTCTTGGCCGACAGCGCGATCAGGAGGATCAGGCCGATCTGGCAATAGAGGTTGTTGTCGATCTTGAGGGCGGAGAGGATCAGCATCGGCCCGAGCAGCGACAGCGGCACGGCGAGAATCACCGAGATCGGCGCGTACCAGCTCTCGTACTGGCCGGCGAGCACGAGATAGACCAGCAGCATGGCGAGGCCGAACACCCAGTAGATCTGGTTCGAGACCGCCTTCTCCTGATACGACATCGCGGTCCATTCATAGCCGGTGCCGGGCGGCAACGTCTTGTCCGCGATTTCCTCCATCAGCTTCAGCGATTGGCCCGACGAATAGCCCTGCGCCGGCAGGCCGATCACGGTCGAGGACGGATAGAGATTGTAGAGGCTGATCAGCGACGGGCCGGTGGCCGGCGTGATCTTTGCGACGGTGCCGATCGGGATCATGTCGCCATTCGAGTTGCGCACCTGCATGTTGGCGATGTCGCGCTCGGTGACGCGGAAGGCGGGATCGGCTTGCGTATAGACCTGGAACACGCGGCCGAACTTGTTGAACTGGTTGACATAGGAAGAGCCGAGATAGGTCGACAGCGCCGAGAACACCTGATCCGTGGTGACATGAAGCGTCTGAGTCTTGACGCGGTCGATCTCGACGTTGAATTGCGGCACCGAGGAGCGGAACGAGGACTGCACGCGCTGCAGCGCGCTCTGGCTTTGAGCGTTGGTGACCATCGCGCCGGTGATAGCCTGCAGCTTGGCGAAATCGCTGTTGCCGTCGCGCAGCTCGACCTGCATCGAGAAGCCGGCGGCGTTGCCGATGCCCTGGATCGGCGGCGGCGGCAACACGATGGTGCGCGCCTCCATGATATCAGCGAGCTTGTCGTTCAGGCCAAAGACCAGCGAGCGCAGATCCTCACCGAGCCCTTTACGCGCGTCCCAATCCTTCAGGATGATGTAGGCGACACCGGCATTGGCGAGGCTGGCGCTGTTGTCGAGCGCGGAGATGCCGGCGATGGTGATGACCTGCGCCACGCCGGGCGTGTCCTTGATCAGCCCGCTCGCTTTGTCGAGCACGGCCTGCGTCCGCTCCAGCGCGGCGCCGTCGGGCAGCTGCACCGCGGCGATCAGATAGCCCTGGTCCTCGATCGGCAGGAAGCCGGTCGGCACCCGCGACAGGCCGTAGCCGCTGGCGGCGATGATCAGCAGTGCGAACGCGACCGAGATGGTGGCGTGCTTCACGAGGAACGTGATCAGCCGCGTGTAGCCGCGCTCGACGCGGTTGTAGATCGCATTGAAGCCCCGATAGAAGAAATTGCGCTGCTCCGGCGGCACGGCCGGCCGCAGCCACAGCGCGCATTGCGTCGGCTTCAAGGTCGCGGCGTTGATGGCGGAGAGCAGGGCGGTCGCGGCGATCACCAGCGCGAATTGCGAGTAGATGCGCCCGGTCAGTCCGGCGAGGAACGAAGCGGGCAGGAACACCGAGATCAGCACCAGCGTGATGCCGACGATCGGCGCGAACAGCTGGTCCATCGCGCGGATCGCGGCGTCGTGGCCGTTCATGCCCTGTTCGATGTTGTGGGCGGCGCCTTCGACCACGACGATGGCGTCGTCGACCACGATGCCGATCGCGAGCACGATCGCAAACAGCGTCGACATGTTGATGGTGAAGCCGAGCGCCGCCATCGCGGCGAAGGCGCCGATGATGGTGACAGGCACGGTCGTCGCCGGCACCAGCATCGCGCGCCAGTCCTGCAGGAAGATGAGGATCACGACCAGCACCAGCAGGCCGGCCTCGATCAGGGTCATATAGACCTCGTGCACCGAGGCCTCGACGAACTTGGTGGTGTCGAACGGCGTGTCGTACTTGATGCCTTCGGGGAAGCGCTTGGCGAGCTCCGCCATCTTCTTCTCGACGGCCTGCTCGACCTGCAGCGCGTTGGCGCCCGGCGACTGGAACACG
This sequence comes from Bradyrhizobium sp. IC4060, assembly GCF_020193715.1. NCBI lineage: Bacteria > Pseudomonadati > Pseudomonadota > Alphaproteobacteria > Hyphomicrobiales > Nitrobacteraceae > Bradyrhizobium > Bradyrhizobium sp. IC4060. The sequence goes on from NZ_JADYVJ010000002.1 coordinate 536,716, forward strand.
CCGATGCCGACCGCGGGCTGCTTGTTGAGCGAGAAGATCTGGCTGTAGGTCTGCGCGCCGAGTTCGACCCAGCCGACGTCGCGCACCCGCGTGACGTCGCCGCTCGTGCCCGTCTTGACGATGATGTTCTCGAACTGGCCGGAATCGTCGAGCCGTCCGTTGACGTTCAGCGTGTACTGGAACGCTTGTCCCGGCGGCGTCGGCGGCGCGCCGACCTGACCGGCGGCGACCTGCTGGCTCTGCTGCTGGATTGCCTGGATCACGTCCTGCGGCACCAGGCCACGCACCTGCAGCTTGTTGGGATCGAGCCAGATCCGCATCGAGTATTGCCCGGCGCCGAATACGGTGACGTTGCCGACGCCGGGCAGGCGCGAGAGCTCGTCGCGGATGTTGATGCTGGCGTAGTTGCTCAAGTAGAGGCTGTCGTACCTCGCATCCGGCGAGGTGAGCGTCACGAACAACAGGATCGAGGTCGACCGCTTCTGCACGGTGACTCCCTGGTTCTGCACGGCTTGCGGCAATTGCGACAATGCGCTGGAGACGCGGTTCTGCACCAGCACCTGCGCGAAGTTGAGGTCGGTGCCGATCTTGAAGGTCACGGTCAGCGTGTAGGTGCCGTCGGAGCCGCTGTAGGACTGCATGTAGAGCATGTCCTCGACGCCGTTGACCTGCTGTTCGATCGGCAGCGCCACGGTATCGATCACGGTTTTGGCGCTGGCGCCGGGATAGCGCGTGGTGACCTGCACGGTCGGCGGCACCACGTCGGGGTATTGCGCGATGGCGAGATTGAACAGCGCGACGCCGCCGATCAGGATCATCAACAGCGCGATGACGTTCGAGAGGACCGGCCGCTCGATGAAGAACTTTGAGATCATGGCTGGCAGCCCCTACTTGCTCGAGGCCTGCGTCTGCTCGATCTTCGTCACCTGCGGGTCGATCTTCTGGCCCGGGATGACGCGCAAGAGCCCCGCGGTCACGACGCGATCCTCTGGCTTCAGGCCGCTCTCGATCACGCGCAGGCCGTTGTCGACCGGGCCGATCTGTACCTTGCGCTGCTCGACGACGTTGTCGCTGTTGACGACGAGGAGATAGCGGCCGCCCTGGTCGCTGCCGAGCGCGGTGTCGGGAACGAGCAGGGCGCTCTTCTCCTGGTCGAAGGGCACGCGGACCCGGACGAAATAGCCAGGCAGCAGCACCCGCTTGTCGTTGGGAACGAGGCCGCGCACGGCCAGCGTGCCGGTCGACTGGTTGAGGGTCGGCGAGACGTAGTCGAGCTTGCCCTCATGAGGGTAGCCGGTATCGGTCTGCAGCCCCACTTGAATCGGGAAGTGCTTCATGTCCGCGGGCGTCAGTCCGCGACGGGTCGCCTCGGCGCGGATGCGCAGCACGTCCTGCTCGTTGACGGTGAAGTTCACATAGATCGGGTCCATCGCCACGATGGTGGCGAGCTGGGTCGGCGAGGAGACGCCGACGAGCTCGCCGATCGAGACCATGTGCGCGCTGACGATGCCGTCGAACGGTGCCGTGACCTTGGTGTAGCCGTAATTGACCTCGGCGAGCTTGGTGTTGGCCTGGGCCTGCTGCAGATTGGCCTGGGCGTTGTCGCGCGCGGAGGTGGAATTATCGAGCGTGGCTTGCGAGACGGCCTGGCGCTGCACCAGCTCGGCCTGTCGCTTGTAGTCGGCCTCCGCCTGCCGGAGCGAAGCCTGCGCGCCGACTTCGGCCGCCTGCGCCTGCTCGAGCTTGAGCTTGTAGGTCTCAGGCTCGATCGTGAACAGCTGGGTGCCCTGCTTCACGAATGTGCCGTCCTGATAGTCGATCGTTTGCAGAAAGCCCTGCACGCGCGCGACGAGATCGACGCTCTTGATCGGTGCCGTGTTGCCGGTGGCCTCGATGTAGCGCGTCACCGGACGCTGCACCGGCGTCGCGACGTCGACCTTGGGCGGCGGCGGCGCCACGAACGTGTTCTTGTCCTCGCAGCCGGCGAGCGCAGCCAATGCCGCGGTTGCGGCGAGTGCCCGACCGATATGTTTCCTCGCTGCTCCATTGCGTCGTGCGGGAGATGCGGGATTGGCGCGCGTCATTCGGTGGTCCCCGATTGCTGTCTGTCGGTGCGGCAGGCTACCAACAAACGGGCAGTCGTGGAACACCATAGCCATGGCGGTCACGGGTCTTGCACCGAAAACGGCAGTGTGGCCTTTGACAGATTTGTCACGACAAGGCGCTTTTCACCGGCGAACGATGGCCCGTCCGCACCTAGGGCTGGCGCGCATGCCACGCCGCGAGCACATCCTTCTCGTCTTCGGCAGTGAGACCGACGACTGGCCCGTTGTTGGCGCGGAGCCAATGAAGCGTATCGCGCGCGGTGTCTCCCGGCGGTCGCGAGGTCAATCCGGCCGCGCGCGCCGGCGAGGTATCGCGCGTCAGGAAGCCGGCGTAGTCCGGCAATGGCAGCCACATCGGTAAGGACCGCGGGCCCGCCCAACGCCTGACGTCATGCGCTTCCAGAAAGGCGCGATCGATCCAGGTGAAGGTGCAGGACGCGTTCAGCGCGGATGCGCATTCGCTCAGGAATCCGCCGCGCGTGCGGATCGGCCCAATCCCGTCATAGATGCCGACGAGACCGCTCTCTGCCGCATGCACGATCCATTGCGCGAGATCGCGCACGTCGATGAACTGGACCGCATCCTCCGGCGATCCCGGCGCCAGCACCTCGCCGCCGCGCGCAAGCCGCGCCGGCCAATAGGCGAACCGTCCGGTCGGGTCCTCGGGGCCTGCGATCAGTCCGGCGCGGCAGATGAAGGCATCATCGCCGACCGCCTGTTCGCAGGCCACCTTGGCGGCGCCGTAGATCGCGTCGGTGCTGTGCTCGACATCTGCCCCAATGGGCTCGCGCAGCGGCGCCGTGTCGGCCCGTTGGCCCGGCACGCGGTTGTCCGCATAGACACTGACGGTGGACACGAAGGTCCAATGCACGCCCGGCCGCTTCAGCGCGGCGACCGCACGGCGGACCTGGCCGGGATGACGCGAGACGTCGACCATGGCGTCGAACGTCTCAACCGTGAGTGGCCCAAGTCCGTCGGCCAGGTCGCGGTCGATCTGAATGAAGCGCGCACCCGTAGCGATCGGCCCCGCGAGTCCGCGCGCGGCGCAGGTCACGTCGTGACCGACCGCGCAAGCATGGCTTGCTATCGCGCGCCCAAGAAACTGGCTGCCGCCGAGGATGAGAATGCGCATGAAACAGTCCAGTGTCGCCGATGAGGCCGCGAGACTACAACCTCCACCGGCGGTTGCAACGATCCCTCAGCGCGGCTTGATCTCGGCGTATTTCGCTATCGCTTTCTCGAACTTCCGGTTGAACAGCCACATCGCGGCGAAGATCTCGCGGTAGCTCGCCGAGGTCTTTGCCCGGTCGGCCTGTCCGAAGGCAAAAATGCTGTTGTTGCGCAGGTACCTCATGATTCTGGGGCTCGACACCCGATAGTTCAGGAGATCGCCCGATTTGAGCGCGGACCGCGTCGGGGTAGGAACGATCTGGATCAGCTGGAACAGCTTCATCTGGTCGATCGGGTCGGGCAGCGTCTTGACGATTCCCGGAATCTCGCGGAACAGATCGGCGTGCGCGTTCATCAACCCGTTGCGGACGTTGGTCCAATGGTTGAAGCGCTGGTCGGTGCCACGGGCGCGCGCCTCTTCCCTGTCGTTGCGCGCGCTCAGGTGCGGATCGATCGCAGCGACGTCGGCCTTGATCTTCTCCCATTTCCGACGGCCGTTGCGGTCCTCGGAGGGGCCGGTCTGGAAGCTGCCCATATAGGTGTTGGAGCGCGCATTGCGGACATTCTGCTTGCCGTTGGTCTCGGCAAAGAAGAGCCCGAGGCTGATGCGCCCCGCCGTCTCGGCATGTTCAGGCGCGAGCCCCTTGGCGCGCGCGATCGCAACCGCGAGGTCGACGACGTCCTTGAACGGCGTCGGCGAGCTCTGCGCGCCGGCAGGCGGCGCCTCCATGATGTCGAACAGCCTGCCGTATTCCTCGACCAGCGGCTCGATGTCGGCGTCGAAATAGGCCGGGGGAATCTCGAACTTGTTGGGCCGGCCGATCCGCGACGGCGTGACGTCGGTCAAGTCCTTGTAGCTGCTGATGACGGCGACGCGTGCGAGATACAGCGCCTGCCCCGGCAGGTTCGGCAGCGGCTGCTTCGCCTCGATCTGGCGCCGCCGCTCGGCGAGCACGGATTTGAAGTCGCCGAGCGCGCGCTCGTAAGTGGCGAGCGCCGCCGATTGCTGCGGCGACGGTGCCTTCTGCGCATCGACCGGCGCCGCCACGAAGAAGGCAACGGCCGCAAGCGCCGCGGCGGCAAGTCGTCTCGATCCCATGACCGATCCTGTGGCTGGTTCCCGTCGATTCGATGGCCAGCGAGATCGTAGACTCCGGAGGCGAGCTGCCGCAATTCTCCTCTCACGCCGCCCGATAGTCCGGCGCCGTCGCGAGGAATTTGCCGTAAGCATCCGCATCCGGAGGTTGGAAGCGTCCTTTGAGCCCGCCGGTCTTCTGGTTCTTCGCGCCGATATCGGCCATCAGCTCGTCGAAATGGCGGTAGTGATAGGGTGCGACGCACAGCCCGCCATAGACGCCCGCGGCCGGCCGCTCGACGCGCTTGAAGTGCAGCATCATCTCGATGTTGTCGCGCATCGCCTGTGCCGTCGGCTGGTTCGCGAGCTGGCCGTCGGCATAACGCACCAGCCAGTTCGCCGCGAGGTCGGCGCAGAGCACGGTGCAGAACGAGGAGTTGAAGCCGACGAAGCCGAGCTCGGGCAGATCCGGATTGGCGATCAGGCGATAGAGCCGGTACTGCCCGTCGGCATCGACCAGTTTCTGCCGGTAGGCCTCGGGCAGGAACGGCACGCCGAGCTTGTAGCCGATCGCGAGCACGGCGACGTCGGCGCCCACGCGCTCGCCACCACTCATCACGATGCTGTCGCCCTCATAATGGTCGAACGTGCCGAACACGGCCTTGATGCGGCCGTCGGCGACCATCGGGTAGAAGCCCGGCGTTGCGATGGGCACCGAGCAGTTGACGCCGTCCTCGATGCGCTCCTTCGGCACCATGTTGCAGCGGCCGAGCTTGAGCTGCGCCTTCAACAGGCTCTCCAGCCCGCGCCAATTGGCCCAGACCAGCGGCGCGGCGAGGCGGTGCGCGAGCCGTCCCATCGTGCTGATGCCCCAACCCGGAAACATCTCCTCCTGCGCGCGGATGTAGAGGATGCGCTTGAAGTTCACGAGACCGCCGATGAAATAGGGAATGCGCCAGACCGGCTCACGCATCACGATGGTGACCTCGCGCGCGCCTGACTTCACCGCATTCACGGCGATGTCAGTTGCGGACTTCGAGCCGCCGAGCACGACGACGCGGCGTTCCTTCGCCAGGGTCGGATCGCCGTATTTCGACGAGTGCAGGATCTGGCCGCCCTGCGCCAGAAAGGCGTCCTCGCCGGGGCAATGCAGCTCGCGTGGCTCGTTGAATTGCCCGGTGCAGACCGCGACGAAATCGAAATCCTCGCTCGTGGTCGTGCCGTTCCTGTCCTTCAAGGCAAGCGTCCATCCCGACCTGCCGTCGCCACGGCGCGCCATGCCGGCGACTTCGGTGTTGAGCCGCAGCATGCGCTCGAGGCCAAAACTCTTGGCATAATCGGCGAGGTAGGCGTGGACCTGCGGCCCGGTCGGCCATTCCGGATAGGCATCCGGCATGGCGCGGTCGGTGTAGCGGTAGAGCTCCTTCGGGCTCTGGGTCTGCACCTCGGGGTAGGAGCGCGCCGGCTCCCAGACGCCGCCGAGATCTGAGCTGCGCTCGACGATCGTGACGCGGTGGCCTCGGGTGGAGAATGCTTTCGCGGCGGCAAGGCCGGAGACGCCGGCGCCGACCACGCAGACATGTTTTGGGCTGACCATGGGTTTGCTCGATGTGTTTGGCGCGCAAGCGGCCGCGTTCGGCCACAAGGCGCGGCCGGCCGGGGCTGCAAGCAGATGCAAGCGGAGGAAGCGGCGACGGCTAGTCGTTGGCCTCGGGCGGCAGGAAGTCGACCTCATGCAGCGCCGAGATGCGCACGACCTCGGCCGGGTCGGTCAGATTGTGCAGCTGGTTGAACAGCGCCTCCAGCTTCTGCATCGGTGAGACCCAGAACAGCGCGCGGCACGGCTTGTCGGACTTGTTGAAATAGCCGTGCGGGATGCCGCGTGGCATGCGCACGAGGTCGCCGGCATTGGCCTTGACCCATTGACCGTCGAGCTTGAGATCGAGCGTGCCTTCCTGCACCAGGATGAACTCGTCCTGGGTCGGATGGATATGCACCGGCACGAACTGGCCGGGATCGCTGTTGGTCTCGAACGCGAAAGTGGAGTCGGTGACGGCCTTGGGGAAATAGACCTGGCCAAGGATGTTCCAGCTCTTGCCGCCGTAGCCTTTCCCGTTCGCGGTGATGCCTTTTTCGAGTGCAGTCATGGCTTGCTCCTCATGGATTCCGGCGGGGACGGAGCATCGTCCGAGGACGGACCGCCTGTCTATCCGCTAAACGAATCCGGATGAACCTATTGCCATGCAGCACGACGAATTTGCGAGCTCCGGCCCTTTTCGCCCCCGCGGAACTATTATAGGCTTAAAGGAATTCCGGGCGCGAAGCATGGTCGACGATGTCCGCAGCCGAGCTGGAAATGAGCGCAACAGCCTCTGCAGCCGAACGGCTTGCGGCCTTCGCCCGCGTCACCACTGATGACGTCGACGAGGCGGCCGAGCAGATCGGGCGCATCTTCTGCCCGCATGATCTCAAGCCGACACAGGCGCGCGCGGCCGGCTTCTCGGCCCGGCACAATTGCGCGGCGTTCGAGGGTTTCTCCATCAACTACGTCGCCTATGGCGGAGCGGTCAGCATCGATCCGGGCTGCCTCGAGCGCTTCTTCCTGGTGCAGGTCCCGCTTGCTGGCAGCGCCCGCATTCGTGCCGGTCGCCGTGAGCTCGATGCGGCCCCGGACCGGATCGCGTCGCTGCTGTCGCCGACAATTCCGACCCGGATGATGTGGAGCGATTGTGCGCAGGCGATCCTGCTGCTCGATCGCCGCATGGTCGAGCAGCGCGCCGCGGCCTTGTCGGGCAGGGCGACCGGGGTGGTCGAGTTCGATCCGGTGATCGAGCTGGATGCGCCGTCCGGGCGGGCCCTGCAGACGAGGCTCGCCGAGCTGATGACACTCGCCGAGCGTCTCGGACCATCAGGCCGGCTGTCGCCGGCCGCAATGGCCGATTGGCGCGAAGCGCTGCTCGATCATCTGCTCAACCGGCAGCGGCATGGCCTGTCGGATGCGATTCAGACGTTTTCGGGGCAGGCCGAGCGTTTGCCGCGCGCCTTGCGCGCCGCGCGCGATCACCTTGCCGATCATGCCGGCGAGCCGCTCGACCTCGCGCAGCTCGCCTGCGCCTCCGGCATCGGCATCCGCGCGCTGCAGCTCGGCTTCCGCCGTCACTTCGGCGTGTCGATCTCGCAGATGCTGCTCGACATGCGCCTCGCCGGCCTCAATGCGCGCCTCGCGCAAGCCGCACCCGATGTTTCCATCACTGAGATGGCCTTCGATCTCGGCTTCACCCATCTCGGCCGCATGGCCGGCGCCTACCGCGAGAAATTCGGCGAGACGCCGTCAGCCACGCTGCGGCGAAGGATGAGCTAGATCCGTCTCGCCAGACCTTGATGCCGGACTCAACCCGCCGGCGAGTCGGTCTGGCGCAGCGTCGTCACCCAGATCACGCGCGCCACCTGCTGGGTCGGGTTGTCGAACATGTGCGGCACGATGCTCGGAAAACGAAAGCTGTCGCCGGCTTCCAGCACATGGGCCTGGTTGTCGAGCCACAGCCGCAGGCTGCCCGAGAGAATGTAGCCCGCCTTCTCGCCGGTGTGCTGCAGGAAGTCGGTGCCGGAGGAGGCGCCGGGGTTGAGCGTGAGCTCGTAGAGCTCGAGCTGGCCTTTGCCTTCCGGCGTCAGCGCTTCCTTGACGACGCCGCTGGCGGTGAGCCGCAGCAGCCGCCTGGCGTTCTTGCGCACGGTGTAGCGCGGCGCTTCGGCAGGATCGCTGCTCTCGAAGAAATAGGAGATGGGAACGTCGAGCGCGATTGAGAGCAGGCGCAGCGTGCGGATCGACGGCATCGCGCGCGCACGTTCGAGCTGGCTGATCATGCCGGTCGACAGGCCGGTCTTGTTGGCGACGTCCTGGATCGAGAGGCCGGCGCGCTGACGCAGCAGCCGCACTGTTTCACCCAGGCGCTGGTCGACCGCATCTTCGGCCTCGGTCGTCGGAGCGTCCTTCAGACTGTTCGTGTCGCCGCGACCATCCATGTCGCTCTCCCATGCATCATCTCAGCGTCGGGGATCGAGCCCCGCGCCTTCAGTCAGAGTGAAAAGCTGGCGCATTCTAGCAATGCGATTGACAGCTGTATTTAGTCGTGATGAACTTTTTGGAGAAAAATTTAGAAGCACTAAAGCCCACTCCTGTCCCTTTGCCGGGGTCTCGGGGGCGCGGGAGACGGTGCCGCGTGCGGAAACGGAGAGTGGGTCATGGCGGACGACACCGGCAAGTTCGGCGTTGCGGCAGGGCATCTCGGCATTCCGAATCGCCGTCAATTCTTCCAGCTTGGCGCGGGCGCAGCCGCAGGCTGGACGCTTTCAGGGAACGCCTTCGCACAGACCGAACGTCCTACCAATCCCCCGGACAAGCCGCGCGGCCAGGTGATCGCGGCGCTGTCGCAGGAGCCGACCGTCTTTCATCCCTTGATGCCGGGCATCGAGGTCGATCAGGGCATCTGGTGGCAGGTGTTCTCGCCGCTCTGGTACATCGAGCCCGACGGGAAATTCGTTCCCGACCTCGCCCGCGAAGTCCCGACCATCGAGAATGGCGGCCTCTCGGCCGACGGCCTGACGTGGAAGATCAAGCTGCGCAGCGACGTGAAATGGCACGACGGCACGCCGTTCACGGCGGAGGATGTCAAATTCTCCATCGAGCTGATCAACAATCCCGCATTCCGTGCGCGCAGCCGGGTCGGCCATAGCCTCGTCAAGGACATCACCGTCGTGGCGTCCGACGAGATCCACTGGCGAATGGAAGCGCCCTATTCGCCCTATATGTCGATCCTGGCGTCGTTCACCTTCATCGTGCCCAAGCACATCCTGGAGAAGGTGTCCGATCCGAATGCCTCACCGTTCCACAATGCGCCTGTCGGGACCGGCCCGTTTCGCTGGGGCGAGCGCGTGCCCGGCGACCATATCCAGCTGAACGCCCACACCGGCTATCATGGCAAGGGGCCGTACCTCGAACGCGTGGTCTTCAAATACATCCCTGATCTCACCGTGCTCTACACCCAGTTCCGCACCGGTCAGGTCGACTACACCGGCCTGCAAGGCATCCTGCCGAACTTCGTGCAGGAGGCAAAGACGCTGAAGGGCCGCAAGATCTTCGTCTCTTCGACCTCCTCGGTAGAGCATATCGCGCCGAACCTGGATTTTGGCCCTTTCACTGATCGTGCCGTGCGCGAGGCGCTCTATCTCGGCATCAACAAGCAGGCGATCATCGACGCGCTCTATTACGGTCTGCCGACGCAGACCGAGAGCTTCGTGCCGCAGCAGGCCTGGTCGTTCCAGCAGGGTCTGCCGCAGCACAAATACGATCCTGCCAAGGCCAACGCGCTGCTCGACGCCGCGGGCTGGGTTCGCGGCTCCGGCGGCATTCGCGAGAAGGGCGGCGTCAAGCTCGAATTCACCAACTCGACGACGGCGGGCAGTGCCGTGCGCGAACAGTGCCAGCAGCTCCTGATCCAGGACTGGCGGGCCATTGGCGCGGCGATGCGCGTCAGCAACATGCCGGCGGCCGTGATCTGGGGCGACTTCTGGCAGCAATCGAAGTTCAATTCAGTGATCGTCGGCGTGAACTTCATGCTGGGCAGCGACCCCGACGTGACGCCGCGCTTCGGCTCCGGCGCCATTCCCGCCAAGGGCGGCCGCGGCTTCAACACTTATCAATATCAAAGCGCGCAGGCCGACCGGCTGTTGTCTGAAGGCGCCAAGCAATTCGACCTGGCGCAACGCAAGGCCACCTATGGCGAGCTGCAAAAGCTGATCCGCAACGACCTCGCCATCCTGCCGCTGTTCCAGGGCTTCATCGCCGAGGGCATCAAGGAGGGGCTGCAAGGCTTCCGTCCCAACATCAACATGTCGATCAACAGCTGGAACATGCGCGAATGGTATTGGGCCTGATGTCTCGGGCTGGTTGGATCGCCTGAGATGGCCCGCTACGTCGTCAATCGCCTGGCGCAGGCGATCATGCTGCTCGTGATCGTCTCGGGGATCGGCTTCGCCATCCTGCATCTGGCGCCCGGCGGGCCGCTGTCGCAGTTTGCCGCCTCAAGCCAGATGACGCAGGAGGATCTCGACCGCGTCACCAGGCAGCTCGGCCTCGATCGTCCGCTGCCGGTCCAATATCTCGACTGGTTCGGCCGCATGGTGCGGGGTGATTGGGGCAAGTCGTATCGCGACGGCGAGGCGGTGCTGTCGGTGATCTCCTCGCATCTCGGCGCCACGCTGGAGCTGATGGCGACGGCGACCATCATCGCGGTGCTGCTCGGCTGCTGGATCGGCATCCTTGGCGCGCTACGCCGCTACTCGCTGTTCGATACGCTCGCCACCGTCGGTGCCATGATCGCGCTGTCGATCCCGACCTTCTGGTTCGGCCTCGTCACCATCTACGTCTTCTCGGTCAAGCTCGGCTGGCTGCCGGCGGGCAACCGGCATACCATTGGCGACGGCTCCTTCCTCGACCTGCTGCATCATCTGATCGCGCCGGCCATGGTGCTGGCGCTGGTCGAGACCGCGATGTGGGGCCGTTTCATGCGCTCCTCGATGCTCGAGGTCATCAACCAGGACTACATCCGCACTGCACGCGCCAAGGGCATGCCGGAATGGCGCATTCTCACGGTGCACGCGCTTCGCAACGCGCTGCTGCCGATGATCACGGTCGCCGGCCTGCAGTTTCCGACGCTGCTGGGCGGTGCGCTGGTGGCGGAGACCGTGTTCACCTGGCCGGGCATGGGCCGCCTGTTCCTGGATTCGATTGGTTACCGCGACTATCCCGTGGTGATGGGCATCCTGATGTTCTCGGCGACGATGGTGCTGATCGGCTCGCTGCTGGCAGACATCCTCTATGCCGTCGTCGATCCGCGCATCCGGGTGGGCTGAAGCGATGGCGACCGCAGCCCTCTCCACCGTTCAGCTCGCGCCCGGCCAGGCCGCGTGGCGGCGCTTTCGCCGGCATCGGTTGGCGCTCGCGGGCGCCTTGATCATCCTCGTGCTCGTGCTCGGTTCGACGTTCGGCCCCTACCTGCTGCCGTTCGACGACACCTACATCGACATCATGAAGCGGTTCGCGCCGCCGCTCTCCGGCGCGCATATTCTCGGCACCGACGAGCTCGGCCGCGACGTGCTGGCACGGTTGATGATGGGCGGGCGGGTCTCGCTCTCGATCGGCATCGTCGCGATGGTGATCGCGATGGCGGTCGGCATTGTCGTCGGCGCCTTTGCCGGGTTCTATGGCGGCGCGGTCGGCGCGGTGTTGATGCGGCTCGTCGACGCCGTGCTGTGCTTTCCGACCATCTTCCTGCTGCTGGCCCTCGCAGCGCTGACCGAGCCCGGTCTCGTCACCACCACCATATTGATCGCCGCCACGGCCTGGATGGCGGTCGCGCGCGTCGTCGAAGCCCAGGTGCGCTCGTTGCGCGAGCGTGAGTTTGCGGTCGCCGCGCTCGCGTTCGGCTCCTCGAACCTGCGCATCATGTTCCGCGAGCTCGTGCCCAACGCGATCGCGCCGATCGTGGTTGCCGCGACGCTCAACGTCGCCAAGGCGATCCTGCTCGAATCCTATGTCAGCTATCTCGGCTACGGCATCCAGCCGCCGGCGGCGAGCTGGGGCAACATGCTCAACAATGCGCAGATCTATCTCACCAGCGCGCCCTGGCTCGCGATCGCGCCGGGCGTCGCCATCACGCTCGCGGTGACCAGCTTCAACTTTCTCGGTGACGGCCTGCGCGATGCGCTCGATCCGCGAATGAACATCCCGTGACGCGCAAGACCTCTGACGCGCAAGAGCTCGAACTGAACTCCAGGAGTGCCCCATGTCCCCGCCGCTCAACCGCATCAACAGCGACGAACGCCTGCCGGCGCAGGTAGATGTCGTCGTCATCGGCGGCGGCGTCATCGGCGTCTCGGCCGCCTATCATCTGGCGAAGAAGGGGCACTCCGTCGCGCTGGTCGAGAAGGGCCATGTCGGCGGCGAGCAGTCGAGCCGCAATTGGGGCTGGTGCCGCCAGCAAGGCCGCGCACGCGAGGAGATCCCGCTCGCGCGCGAGGCGCTGCTTCTGTGGGAGGACATGCAGAACGATGCCGGCGTCGATGCCGGCTTCCGGCGAACCGGGGTGTTGTTCCTGACCAAGAGCAAGGACGAACTCGCCAGCTGGGAGCGCTGGGCCGCGGTCGCGCGCGAGATGCAGGTTCACTCCACCGTGCTGACGCCGGCCGAGGTCGCCGAGCGCATGCCCGGCAACGCCGACACATGGGTCGGCGGCCTGCACACGCCGAGCGATGGCCGCGCCGAGCCGTCGATGGCCGTCCCTGCGCTCGCCACCGCCGCACGCAAGCACGGCGTCACCATCCACCAGGGCTGCGCCGCGCGCGGGCTGGAGACGATGGGCGGGAGGGTCAGCGCCGTCGTCACCGAGAAGGGCACCATCCGCACGCAATCCGTGCTGCTGGCGGGCGGCGCGTGGTCATCGCTGTTCTGCCGCCGCCACGGCATCGAGCTGCCGATCGGCCTCGTCAACGCCACCGCGTGCCGGACCACGCCGGGACCGGAGATCACCTCCGGCGCGCTCGGCACCGATTTCTACTGCATCCGCCGCCGCCTCGACGGCGGCTTCACGCTGGCGCTGCGCAACCGCGGCACGGTCGAGCTGTCGCCGGACCTGTTCCGTTACGCGCGCACGTTCTGGCCGACCTATCAGCATCGCAAGAACGGATTGAAGCTCTCGTTCGGCAAGTCGTTCTTCGATCAGCTCATGCGCGGCACCAGCTGGAGTTTCGACAAGCTATCGCCGTTCGAGGCCGAGCGCGTGCGCGATCCGGCGCCCGACATGTCGCTGGTCAACTCGGCGCTGGCGGCGCTGATCAAGTCGAATCCGGAATTGAAGGACATCGAGATCGCCGAAGCCTGGGGCGGCACCATCGACTGCACGCCCGATACGATTCCGGTGATCTCACCGGTCGACGCGCTGCCGGGCTTTTTCCTCGCGACTGGCTTCTCCGGCCACGGTTTCGGCATCGGTCCCGCCGCCGGCAAGCTCGCCGCCGACCTCGTGACGGGCGCGACGCCGCTTGTCGATCCCGCCGCTTACAGCCACAAGCGCATGATCGACGGCCGTCGTCTCGCGCCGGTCAGCCCGTTCTGAGGCGGGCATGACGGTTCTCTACAAGGCCAACATGGTGCGCGGCGCCGAGTGGGCGCGCTTCTTCGCGGAGCGCGCGCCTGATGTGCCGTTCCGGCTCTGGCCCGACATCGGCGATCCCGCCGCGGTGCGTTATCTCGTGGCCTGGGTGCCGCCGGATGACATCACGACGACCTTTCCCAATCTCGAGCTGGTCTTCTCGGTGGGCGCGGGCGTCGATCAGTTCGACACCACGACAGTCCCGGCGCACATCCCGCTGGTCCGCATGCTGGAGCCCGGCATTGCCGAGACCATGGTCGAATACGTCACCATGGCCGTGCTTGCCCTGCATCGCGATCTCCTCGATTTCATCAGCCAGCAGAGGCAGCAGGTCTGGCGCGAGATCCGGATCACGCCGGCCAGGCGCCGGCACGTCGGCGTGATGGGGCTCGGCCAGCTCGGCCAGGCCGTGCTGGAACGGCTCAAGACGTTCGGCTTTCCGCTTCTTGGGTGGAATCGTTCGCCGCGCGAGATCGAAGGCGTCACCTGCTATGCGGGGGCCGATGCCTTGCCAGAATTTCTGGCGCAGGCCGACATTCTCGTCTGCCTGCTGCCGCTGACGGATCAAACGCGCGGCATTCTCAATGCCGAGCTGTTCGCGCGCCTGCCGCGCGGGGCAGGGCTCGTCAATGTCGGACGCGGCCCGCATCTCGTCGAGGCCGATCTCCTCGCAGCCCTCGACAGCGGCGCGCTATCAGGTGCGGTGCTCGACGTCACCGATCCCGAGCCGCTGCCGGCAGGCCACCCGTTCTGGAGCCATCCGCGCATCCTGCTGACGCCGCACAACGCCAGCATGACCACGCCCGATACGGCCGTCGATTTCGTGCTCGACGTGATCGCGCGGCATCGTCGGGGCGAGGAGCTGCCGGGTCTGGTCGATCGCAGGCGGGGCTATTAGGGCAATCGCATGAGCATCGGCACAAAAAGATCTGATCAGGCCGTTGCCGAAGCACAGGCAGCGGTACTCTCCGTCTCCAGCCTCACCACCTCCTTCATGCTCGAGCGGCAATGGATTCCCGTCGTTCGCAAGGTCTCGTTCGACATCGCAGCCCGCGAAACCGTCGCGATCGTCGGCGAGTCCGGTTCGGGCAAGAGCGTCACCGCGCTGTCGATCATGCGGCTCATTCCGAGCGAGATCGGCCGGGTCGAGGGGCGCGTCATGCTGGCGGGGCGCGATCTGCTCGCGCTGCCCGAGGCTGATATGAAGGATATCCGCGGCAATGACGTCGCCATGATCTTCCAGGAGCCGATGACGAGCCTCAATCCGGTGCTCACCATCGGCTTCCAGATCGCGGAGGCGCTGATCCAGCATCGCGGCCTGTCGCGCGCGGCGGCAGAGGCGGAGACCGTCCGCCTGCTCGATCGCGTCCGCATCCCTGCGGCGGCGTCGCGCTTCCACGAGCACCCGCATCGCTTCTCCGGCGGCATGCGCCAGCGCGTGATGATCGCGATGGCGCTGGCCTGCAAGCCGAAGCTTCTGATCGCGGACGAGCCGACCACCGCGCTCGACGTCACCATCCAGGCCCAGATCCTGGAACTGCTCAAAGAACTTCAGCAGGAGGAGGGCATGTCGATCCTCTTCATCACCCACGACATGGGCGTGGTCGCCGAGATCGCGGACCGCACCGTGGTGATGTATGGCGGGCAGGCGGTGGAGACGGACGCCACCGCGCGCATTTTTGCCGCGCCCGCGCATCCCTATACGCGCGCGCTGCTCGCGGCCGTGCCGCGGCTCGGCTCGATGGACGGGCGGATGCGGCCGATGCGGTTTCCGATCGTCGACAAGGTGACGGGCACGTCGGACGAGCCGGCCGAGACGCCCGATACGGTCTCGCCCGCCGAGCGGCCTCTGCTGGAAGTCTCAAACCTCACGACGCGCTTTCCGATCCGCTCGGGCCTGTTCGGCAAGGTCTCGGGCCGCGTCCATGCGGTCGAGAACGTCTCCTTCACCTTGCGCGCCGGCGAGACACTGGCGCTGGTCGGCGAATCCGGCTGCGGCAAGTCGACCACCGGACGCTCCATCCTGAAGCTGACGCAGCCGGACAGCGGTACGGTCCTGATCGATGGCCAGGATGTGCTGGCCATGAACGGCCGGGCTTTGCGCGATGTCCGCAAGCACATGCAGATCGTGTTTCAGGATCCGTTCGCGAGCCTCAATCCGCGCATGTCGGTGGGAACGGCGATCGCTGCGCCTTTGCTTGCCAACGGACTGGCAACGGCGTCGCAGGTGCGCGACAAGGTCGCCGACCTGCTCGTCCGCGTCGGCCTCTCCGCTGACATGGCCGCGCGCTTCCCGCATGAATTCTCCGGCGGCCAGCGCCAGCGCATCTGCATCGCGCGCGCGCTCGCACTCGGCCCGAAACTGATCGTCGCGGACGAAGCAGTCTCCGCGCTCGACGTCTCGGTCAAGGCGCAGGTCGTCAACCTGATGCTCGACCTCCAGGCCAGCATGGGCCTTGCCTATCTCTTCATTTCCCACGACATCGCCGTGGTCGAGCGCATGAGCCACCGCGTCGCCGTGATGTATCTCGGCGAGATCGTCGAGATCGGCCCGCGCGCGTCGGTGTTCGGCAATCCGCAGCATCCCTACACCAGGAAGCTGATGGCCGCCGTGCCGGTGCCCGATCCGTCGCGCCGCGGCACGCAGCGACCAGCCTCCAACGACGAGATCAGAAGCCCGGTCCGCGCGCCGGACTACCAGCCGCCGGTGCGGCACTATCGCGAAGTGTCGCCCGGCCACGTCGTGCAGGTCTGGGGCGAGGAGTGGTCGGGCTGAGGCTGCGAGCTTCACGAAACCATGCGCGTATCTTTGATTTCGCCAGACGCGGGCAGCGTGCTGACCAACCGCGCGTTGCAGATCCAGCATGTTCGCCGTCCGTTATCGCGAAATGAGATGCGTCCTTCGGAAATTGTGACCGAATAGAGCGACAGGGAGGACCGTGTGTGAACCGCTTCATACGCGCTCGCTCTCTTTCTGAATTACCACTCTCGCAACGAAAATTGCCGCACCCGGATCATTTGAAACACGGGTGAGATGCAATGCCTGCGCAGCCACATGCTCGCAGCTTTGGATTGGTTCCGTCTCGCTCACGAGCAAAGCCAGTCCCATCACTCAGCAAAGATTCTTCAGAAATTGGAATGAAAGGGCATCGCGCAACTCACGCAGCTTCTGTTCGGGGTCGGCCGGTAGGCTGCTACTTACTCAGAAGGAGCTCCTATGACGATAAGCAGCGCAATTTTCAGCGCCTTTTCTGCAACAAGGCGCGTCGGCAATCTTCGGATCGCCCGTTCAAGTCTGATCAAATCGGCTCATCTTTTTGAAAGAATCGGGCTGGCCGCCGTTGGTGCATCTGGCGGCCTCTATGTTGGGGCGGCCCTGTTACGTCAGAAAGCCGGACTATTCGAAAGCGGCTGGATCGTCCTGATAACAATGCTCTACGGAGCTGTCGGCTATTACGTCGGAATTGATATGGCTGGCCATGGCGCACAGAGGTCGACATCGAGCATCTCGGAAGAATGGAACGGTTCCGAGCCGGTCGAGATTATGAGTGCGGCTGGCACGTTCGGTGCGGCAATCGCTGCGACTCTGTCCGTCAGCATTCTTGTCCTTGATCAAAATCTGCCTAACGGCCTGATCGGCTTTGTTGCCGGCTGCTGGGTAATCGGTTCTTCGCTCCAGGTTGCGGCGGGCACGATGGCTCGCAGCTATGAAGCGCCTATCGGCGAGCAATGAAGGAGCTGCGGTCGCGGAAAATGTCCGTTCGGCACAAGCCGCAGTGTTGGTTCGGTTCCGGTTCGAAACGAGCGCGACGACTCATCGCAACCTCCGCCGTCCAATGCTGCGTGCCGACGATGTTTGGTAGCAAAGCCGTTCGCATCGAGCAGCGTCACCACTTGAAAGTGATATCGGCAATGAGAAACCTAAGTTGTCGCGCAACAAACAAGACGTGCCATCATGGTGGTGTTGGTATATTGTCCCCGCGCGCCGTGGTCCAAAACTTCTGCTAACCGCTAACCACACGATCGGTGGAGCCAATGCAGATTGCGGAGTGGCTCGAGAAGCTGGGGCTTGCGCAATACGCGGAGCGCTTTGCCCAAAATGGGATCGACATAGGCGTCCTTCCCGAACTGATGGATGAGGACTTCGATAAGCTCGGAGTCCTGCTCGGCCATCGCCGCAAGATGCTGCGTGCTATCGCTGACCTCGATCCGGCCGCGTTGATCGCATCTCCCGCTCCTCCTCAGGACGCCGAGCGGCGTCATCTCACGGTCATGTTTTGCGATCTGGTCGGCTCGACTGCGCTCTCGGCGCGTCTCGATCCCGAGGATATGTGGGAGGTGATCCGGGCCTATCGCGCTGCCTGCGCGAGCGTGATTGCTGCTTATGATGGCAGGATAGCTAGATTCGTCGGCGATGGAATACTCGTCTATTTCGGCTATCCGCGCGCCCACGAAGATGATGCCGAGCGCGCGGTGCGCGCCGGCCTCGACATGATCTCCGCGATACGCCAGCTCAAGACAGGGACCGACGAACGAGCTGAACTGCGGATCGCAATTGCGACCGGACTTGTGGTGGTCGGCGACCTCATCAGCGGAGATGCGTCGGAGGAGCACGCAACTATCGGCGACACACCAAACCTCGCCGCCCGGCTCCAGAGCCTGGCGGAGCCGGGGGTCGTCGTCGTTGCTTCATCCACGCGCCGGCTGCTTGGCGATCTGTTCTCCCTGCGCAATCTCGGCCGTCGGGAGGTCAAGGGAATGGCAGACCCCATCGCGGTCTGGGCGGTGGAAGGCGCGACCGCATCCGAGAGTCGCTTCGAGGCAGTCCGTGCCGCGCGCTCGATCGGCTTTGTCGGCCGCAAGAACGAGATCGAGTTCATCCTCTCGCGCCAGCGGGAGGCATGGCAGGGGCGGGGCCAGTTCGTATTGATTTCCGGCGAAGCGGGCATCGGCAAGTCGCGTATTGTAGCAACGCTGTCGGAAAGCCCCTCGTTGGGGTCGCACCGTCGCGTGCGATATCAGTGTTCGCCTTACCACATCAATAGTGCGCTTCATCCCTTCGTCGCGCAGCTCGAGCGCGCCGCCGGAATTCGCTCGCACGACACGGCGGATCAAAAACTCGACAAGCTCGAGGCAATGCTGGCGATAGGAACCCAGCAGGTCGCCCGGGCAACACCGCTCATTGCCGCTCTGCTTTCGATTCCCACCGGCGACCATTGCCCGCCCCTCGGCTTGAGCCCGGCGCAGCAGCGGCGGCAGACTTTTGCCGCCCTTCTCGATCAGCTTGAGGGACTGGCGCGAGGCCAGCCGCTGCTGATCATCTGCGAGGATATGCATTGGGCCGATGCCACGACACTTGAACTGTTCGATCTCGCGGTCGATCGGATCAGGGGACTGCCGATACTCGTGCTCTTGACGTCGCGGCCGGAGTTCGAGCCCTCCTGGTCGGGCCTTGCCAACGTCAGTCTGTTGCGGCTCGACCGGCTCGATCGGCAGGACACGCGCGCGCTCGTCGAGCAGATTGTCGTCGGTCGCCAGCTGCCACGCGAGATGATGGAGCAGATCATCGACAAGACGGATGGCATTCCGCTATTCGTCGAGGAATTGACCAAGATGGTGCTGGAGTCCGGGCTGCTCGTTGAGGATGCCGGGCGCTACCGCTTGAATAGTCCGCTGCCGCCGCTTGCTATCCCTGCGACGCTGCAGGATTCGCTGATGGCGCGGCTCGATCGGCTCGCCCCGGTCAAGGAGGTGGCTCAGATAGGCGCCGCCATTGGCCGCGACTTCTCGTACGCGCTGCTGAAAACCGTGGCGGCACGCGACGATCTGACGCTGAGCGCTGCGCTGGGACAACTTGAAGAGGCCGAACTGCTGCTGCGTCGTGGGACGCCGCCCGAAGCAAATTACAGTTTCAAGCATGCCCTTGTTCAAGAAGCGGCCTACGAGAGCCTGCTCAAGAGCAAACGGCAGGTGCTTCACACAAGGATTGGCGATGTCCTGCGCGACAAGTTTCCAATCGTCGCCGAGACCGAGCCGGAAGTTCTCGCGCACCACTTCACCGAGGCGGGGCTGAGCGAGATCGCCCTCGAATGGTGGCGCAAGGCGGGCCAGCAGGCGTTGAAACGCTCGGCCTATTCCGAGGCGATCGCGCATCTCGGCAAGGCCATCGCGATCGCCGATCAATTGCCTGGCGAGCCCCACCGGATGATGAGCAGGCTGCATCTTCAAATCGCATATGGCCGTGCCTTGCGGGGCAGCCTCGGCCACAGTGCTCCGGAAACGGTCGCCGCATGGACGCGCGCGCGACAATTCGCAGCCGGTATCGATGATCCCGTTGAACTTGCGCCGGTCCATTCCGGCCTCTTCAATGCCTGCCTGACCCATGGCGAACTTGCTCCGATGCGGGAGCTGGCGGATGCCATCAGGAGCGCCGCTGAGCGACGGCCGGACTCGCCCGTGGCCGCCGTCGTGGCCCATTCGACTGGGGGCGTGACCTGCTGGTTCGCCGGCGAGTATTTGAACGCGCGTACGCATCTTGAGCGGGCGCTGGCGATCTATCGGGCCGAACCGGATCCCGCGACCTTCAGGGCTTCGGCGCTGGATCTCCCGTTCGTGATCATGCGATTTCTCGCTTTGGTGCTCTGGCCGCTTGGCGACATCGCTCGTGCGCGCAAGCTCGCCGCGGAAGCGGTGGGTACTCCGGGAGAAAAACGGGCGCTGTCCCAGGCCAATGCGTTGGTTCATCGCGCGGTGTTCGACGGAGTATGCGGGGGCATGTTGCAGCAGACAGAGACGATCCTGGCGCTCGGTCTCGCGCGCGACCACACGATGCCGCTGTACGTGGCCGCCGGCACCTACCTGAACGGCCTCGCCAAGTGGCGTGCGGGAGACCGAATGACCGGACTGGCGGACATGCGTCACGGCTGGACCTTCCTGCACGAGAACGATTGCTACCTCTGCGAACCGTTCTGGGGGATGCATGTCGCCCTGGCGATTGCAGATTTAGGCGACGTCGAGACCGGGCTGGAAATCCTGGACGAATTGATCGCCGGGACGGGACAATCCGGCCAGCATTGGCTTGATGCCGAGCTGCATCGTGTCCGCGGTAAACTCTTATCGCGCCATAATCCTTCGGACGAATCCAGTGCCGAAGACGCCCTCAAGCGGGCGCTGGACATCGCACAACATCAGCAGACCAAGACCTTTGAGCTGCGCAGCGCTCTTGAACTTGCACGCCTGTACAAGACAAATGGCCGAGCGCGTACGCTATCCGAAGTGCTTGCGCCCGTGGTCGCTCAATTCGAGGCGGAGCATGGTCTTCCCGAATTCGCGGAAGCGAAAGAGCTGCTTAGGAATGGGCGTTAGCCGCGCCGCCATTCGATCAGTACAAGCGCCGCGCCGACTTCAAGCCAGAATAGGTCGGCATCTTGTTCTCGATTCCCGAGCCGTAGTTCTCCGGTTTTGACACGTCTTAACCTGCTGTGGTGAAAGCTAGATATGCTTCTCGTGGTTGCGAGGGGGAGTCTGCTGCGGCGGCGAATCCTGATTTCGGCAAGCAGCTGTTGTCGGATTGCTCATTGTCTCAAGGCGCAGGCTTCATGCCAACACCTGGGCCATGCGGTGATAGGCTTGCCTTCGCAAGGGCAGGCGGAGCGACCAAAGCCCATTTGGAGATCCAGTCGTGGTTCGCCTGCATGTCGAACGTTTCATTCGCAGCCGGATCGCTCGGCGGTCCCTGGCGCTCGGGATCATCGCTCTCAGCGGATGGGCCCTGTTGCCGTATGTGACCTACCGAATCGCCCCCTCCGCCTATGTCAATGCCGAGCTCATGCGGGTGACTGCGCCGATGGCGGGTCAGCTCTCGTCAGATCTTCCACGCAAGGGCGAATATTTCGAGCACACCCGGATGGTGCCGCTGGTCGAGGCGCGTTCGCCGGATCGCCGGCACCTCATGGACCTTGATCAGCAGCTGGCCATGTCCACCAAACGCGCCGAGCTCGCACGCCGGCAACTCGAGGAAATCGCCGAGCTCGATCGCAAGCTCCGCGAGCGAAGCGAGGACTATCGTTCGGGGATGGTAGCGCGCCTGCGCCACGAGATAGGTGAAACGGAAGTTGAAAAAGGCGGCTGTCTCGCTGAGGCGCGGCAGCGGAACGATGTCGCGGGCCGGATGGAGAGGCTCGTGAAGCTCGGCATCAGTTCGCAGATCCGCTCCGGTGAGGCCCAGGCCTCGCAGGAGGCAACCGCAACGCGGTGCCAGATGGCCGATGAACGCCTGCGGCGCCTCAAGACGGAATTGGGGGCGGCCGACAAGGGCATTTATCTTCGTGGCGATGCCAACGACGTGCCCTATTCTCAGCAGCAGCGCGAGCGGCTTGTCCTCCGCCGCCAGGAGCTCGAGACAGACCTGTTGCAGAACAGCTCACGTGCCGCGCAGTTGGCCGCGGAAATTGCAGAGGAACGCACTCGACTTGATCGTCTCGATCACTACGATCTGTCCTTGCCCGCAGCCCATGTGGTCTGGTCGGTCGCGGCCAGCCCGGGCTCGATGGTCACGGAAGGGCAGTCGGTCTTCGATTTCGCAGATTGCAAACGCCGGTTTATCGTCGTTGAACTACCCGAGCGCGATTTCGAGAAGATCAAGGCTGGAGATGCGGCTACCGTCCGTCTGATTGGGAGTCGCGAATGGAAGAGCGGCCAGATCCGGCAGGTCCGCGGATCGGCCGCGTACGGCGATGATCGGCTGCTTGCGGCTCGGGTGCCGCGGCCTGATCCGGGCAACATTACCATTGAGATATCGCTTCCGCCCAATGAGACGTCGGCCGACCGCAACGGCTCCTGCGATATCGGACGATTGGCTGAGGTGCGCTTCGAGCGCAGAGCCGACGGCCTGCTACGATTGGTCAGCTCGAAGTTGAAATGGCTGACCGCTCGCCTGGAACTCGACCAATCGCTCCTGTGAGCGAGATGTTCCATGCAAGCCATGACTCTGCCTCTCTCTCAGCTGTTCGCGCCGATGCTGGGCATCTTTGCTGCGATGTATCTGTTGGCGCCGACCTTTCCGGTCGCGCGCCCTTGGGCGCGTCTTGCGGTCTTTGTTGTGGTTTGGCTTGTGGTTGCCCACTATCTCGAATGGCGTATTTTCACCACAGTGCTGCCGGCAAGCGGGACCTGGTATCAGGTCGGCTGGATCTGGTTCTGTCTGTTCGTCGAGCTTCTGACTTTCACAGATCAGTTCATTCTCTATCTGACGTTCCTTCGCAGGACCGATCGCCGAAGCGAAGCAGATCAGCACGAGCGTCGGCTTCGCAGCCTGCCGGATGATGAGCTGCCCTCGGTCGACGTCTTTATTCCGACCTACGACGAGCCATTCGAGGTGCTGGAAAAGACGATCACCGGCGCGCTGTGCCTGGACTATCCGAACGTCCAGGTGTGGGTCTTGGATGATGGTCGCAGGCCTTGGCTCAGGGCACTCTGCACGCAAAAGGGCGCCGGCTATCTCACGCGCGCCGACAATTTGAATGCCAAGGCCGGCAATATCAATCATGCCCTGACCAAGACGAGCGGCGAGTTCTTCGCGATCTTTGATGCGGATTTCGTGCCGCAGCGCAATTTCCTGATGCGCACGATGGGCTTCTTCGCTGATCCAAAGGTCGGAATCGTTCAGATCCCGCACGCCTTCTACAATGAGGACCCGATGCAGGCGAATCTCGGCCTGCACAGGGGACTGCCGGACGAGCAACGGTTCTTCTTCGATTCCATCATGCCCGCGCGCGACGGCTGGGATGGTGCCTTTTGTTGCGGGTCCAACTCCGTCACGCGTCGCGCAGCACTCCGCGCGGTAGGCGATGCCTTGCCGACCCAGTCCATTACGGAAGACATCCTGCTGACGCTCGTCCTGCTGCGCAAGGGATACGTCACCCGCTATCTCTGCGAGCCGCTGGCGATTGGACTGGCGCCGGAAAGCCTTGATGCCTTTTTCGTGCAGCGGCAACGCTGGGCGCGTGGCGCGATTCAGACGCTGTACCTCGCCGCCGGTCCGCTCGGCCCCGGACTGGGCTTGATGCATCGGCTCCTCTTCTTTCCGACGCATTGGCTCTCATTGGGCTTGCGGGCGCTCATGGTCGTGGTGGTTCCGATCGTGTTCATGTGGACCGGCTTGGCGCCTGTCGTCGATGTCACCCCCGAATCGGTGTTCTACTACTTGTTCCCCGCGATCCTGGCGCTCAACGGCGGCATCTCCTGGTTCGCGCCGCACGTGCATTTTCCGCTCGCCGCTCAGGTGTCGGCGACGATCCAGAGCTTCAAGATATTGCCGACGGTGCTGGGGACTCTCGTCAAGCCGGCGGGACATGCGTTCAGGGTGACGCCGAAGGGCGCTGCCGCGCGGCGCGCAAGTTACGCTGCGGAGATATTCTGGCCGTCGGCGGTCTTGATGGCGTTGACGGTTGTCGGTGTGGTTCTGAACACGATCCCGGAATGGCGCATCATCGATCATCCGGCGGCTCTACCGATGGTCGCCTTCTGGTCGGTCGTGAACATCGTCGTGCTTTTCTTCGTCTGCATGACCTCGCTGCAGGCGCGGATGGGACGTACCGAGGAGCGTTTCGACATCGACGAAACTATCTTGATCCAGACCGCGACCGGCGAGCAGCTTTCTGGACGCGTGAGCAACATCTCCCTCTCTGGCGCCGGCGTTCTGCTTGGCTCCGGTATTGACTTTCCTCGCGCCGGAGAACCGCTGCGCGTGCACATCATGCAGGTCGGATGGGTCGATGCGGTGATTGCGCAACAAAGGGGCCGGCTCATCGGGGTGCAGTTCAAATTGCCGCAGTCGCTTGAACGAGACCTGCTGATCCGCAAGCTCTTTACCGTCGCCCGTCTGAAGCGGAAAGGTGTCGTCGCGTGCTCGGTGAATAGGGCGATGCTTAAGAACATCTGGTTGATGGCCGCACCGTTGCCCCACATTGTTGCAGGCGGCGCGAAGCCCGCGTCGGTCTCGCCGACCGAGCGTCTGCCGGCAGAGAGCATGGTCATTCGGCCTCAACCGCGGACAGACGATTTTGCACTTCTTGCCGGAGCTCGAAGCCTGCATCCGACGAGTTTTACTGAACCTGGCCTTGGCCGAGTGGCCGGCACAGTAATCGAAGCCGTCGCGCCGAGTTGATTGCTGTGTTGTCCTTCTCGCCGGACCAGTCCATGCGCTATCGATCGACGGTCAAGCCGCTCATCGATGCCGTCAATCTCCTTCCGGTGTTCTCCCAAAAAATCACAAGCGGAACGAGCAACCATCCTTTAGCCCAAGGCGTTTACGGGGTTGAGGGTGCAGGGAGCATCTCTTGATCGATCACCGCAGCGATCTTCGGAAGGGGCGTCTGACGCTCTGGGCCTCCGCATTCGTGGCGGTCGCTTGCTTGGCGATTGTCGCGCTCAGCGGCTGGCGGGAGTGGTCCCAGCGACAGACGCTGCTGAAGGGCTCCGAAACAGACGTGGCCAATCTGGCCCGGTCGGTGACGCAACACGCGGACGATACGTTCGAACTCGCGGACACCGTTCTCAATGTGTTGGTCGGCCAACTCGAACTCGAGGGGACCAGCCCGGCGGCGATCGCGAAGATTCAGACCTTTCTTTCCCGGCGCAAAGCCGCGAACCGGATTCGAGCTGTGTTCGTCTATGACGAGACCGGCCGCTGGCTCGCAACCAGCGAGCCCGTGGATTTCGCCGGCCTCAACAACAGCGACCGCGAGTATTTCCAGCATCATCGCGCCGTGGCTGAGCGAGGAACCTTCATTGGGGGTCCAGTGAGGAGCAGATCGAGGGGGCAATGGATCATCACAGCGTCAAGGCGCTTCGATCATCCTGACGGCAGTTTTGCCGGAGTGGCTCTTACCACGATCGATGTCGACTATTTTTTGCAATTCTATCGCGGGTTCGACGTTGGCCAGAACGGCTCAATTGCACTGGCGACCGCGAAGGGCGTTGTCCTCGCGCGTAGCCCGGACAACGGATATACGGGTCGCGATCTGTCGAATGCACCGCTTTTTAGGAATTTCCGCGAGCGGCCAAGTGCGGACGTCTACTACTTCACGTCGCCTCTCGACGGCGTTCGGCGTCTGAGCTTTTATCAACTCAGCAGTCGCTACCCTGTTGTCGTGGTTGCGACGGAATCGGAAGACGACGTCTTGGCCCCCTGGCGCAAAGCGGCGCTGACGCGCGTGGTTGCGGTGCTGGGACTGATAGGAGGGCTCGCTGTTGCAGGGGTTTGGCTGGTGCGCCAGTTGCACATGCGGCAGAAGATGGCCGCTGCTCTGATCGCCAAGGAGGCGGATTTTCGTCTCCTCGCGGAGCAGTCGGGAGACATGGTCATGCGTATAGCGGTCGATGGACGGATTCTCTATACGTCGCCGTCCAGCGCGCGAGTCCTCGGCTGGGCTCCGAACGAATTGGTGGATACGTCGGCCCTCGCCGGCATAAATCCGGCGGATCTGGCGCGGGTTGAGGAGACGATCTCCGCGTTGATGAACGGCGAAGCCGAGGAGGCGAGAATCACTTATCGCACTCGGCATCGCGAGAAAGGCGAGGTCTGGATCGAAACCGCGCTGCGCGTCGCCAGGAGTGCGCAGAGTGGAGACATCAACGGCGTGGTGGCGATCTCGCGCGACATGACCGAACGTAAGGACCTGGAGGATAAGCTGGCGGCTCTCGCCAGTTCGGATGGCCTGACGGACTTGGCAAACCGCAGACACTTCGACGAGCGGCTAGAGGCGGAATGGGACCGAGCCAGGCGCGAAGGAAGGCCTCTGTCACTGTTGCTGATGGATGTCGATCATTTCAAGAGTTTCAATGATCAGTACGGGCATCAGGCGGGCGATGCATGTCTCCGCTCGGTCGCCGGGGTCCTGGCAGAACAGGCCCGGCGACCAGCAGACTTGGCCGCTCGGTATGGTGGTGAGGAATTCGCCTTGCTGCTACCAAATACGGACACAGAAGGGTGCGAGCAGGTCGGCGAGCGAATCCGGCAAGCGATTCAAGACCTCGGCATCCTGCACGCGGTCAACCCGCCATCCAAGCAGGTCACCCTCAGTATTGGTGGCGCCACACATATGTCGTTCGGCGATAATGCTGATTTCACGTCGTTGATAGCGGCCGCGGATAGGGCGCTCTACGCCGCCAAGGAGAGCGGGCGCAACCGCCTTGTGATGTCAGGGCAAGTCATCGCGTGGCCCAGCGCGATACGAGCTTGAAGAGTAGCTCTCGTGCGCCGCGGCGTGCGCCTCACGAATTCACGTGCACGAAATCCCGCAGCAGCGGATAGATCTCGTTGTTCCAGCGCTTGCCGGAGAACACGCCGTAATGGCCGACGCCGGCCTGCATGTGGTGGACGCGGCGATAGGCGCGCACGCCGGTGCAGAGGTCCTGGGCGGCCAGCGTCTGGCCGATCGAGCAGATGTCGTCCTTCTCGCCCTCGACCGTCATCAGCCCCATGCGGCTGACCGCCCTGGTGTTCACGGGACGGCCGCGATGCATCAACTTGCCTTGCGGCAGGAGATGCTCCTGGAACACGTCGCGCACGGTCTCGATGTAGAATTCGGCCGGCAGATCCATCACGGCGAAATATTCGTCGTAGAAGGTCTTGATGGTCGCGGCCTTCTCCTTCTCGCCCTTGGCGATGTGGTTGGCGAGGTCGAGATGCTGCTTGATGTGGCGCTCGAGATTCATCGAGACGAAGGCGGTGAGCTGCACGAAGCCGGGATAGACCTTGCGCAGAGCGCCGCGGCACTGCACCGGCACGTAGTTGATCAGATTGCGCTCGAACCATTCGATCGGCTTGCTCTTGGCGAATTCGTTGACCCTGGTCGGCTGGATCCGTGTGTCGATCGGGCCGGCCATCAGCGTCAGCGTCGCCGGGCGCGAGGGATGGTTGTCCTCGCACATGATCGCGGCGGCCGCGAGCGCGGAGACGGACGGCTGGCAGATCGCCACCATGTGCGGGCGCGGCCCGAGCTGCCCGAGGAAGTCGATCAGGTGCTCGGTGTAGTCGTCGAGCCCGAAGCGGCCCTCGCTGCGCGGGATGTCGCGCGGATTGTGCCAGTCGGTGATGTAGACGTCGTGGTCCTGCAGCAGCGTCTTCACGGTGCCGCGCAGGAGCGTGGCGAAGTGTCCGGACATCGGCGCAACCAGCAGCATGCGCGGCTGCTCGGCCACGCCGTGTTTCCTGAAGTGCAGCAGCGAGCCGAACGGCGTCGCGTAGGCGATCTCCTCGCTGACCGCGACCTCGCGGTTGCCCACCATGACGCTGTCGATGCCGTAGGCGGGACGGTCATAGGTGAGGGTGGAGCGCGAGATCAGCTCCAGCGCGGCCGAAAGCCGGCCGACCACTTGGTCCGATGAGCCCTGAGGCACCAGATTGAGGAATTTGAGTGCGGACGAAGCCCCCGCGCGCCATGGCGCCGTCAGGTCCATGTGGTTCTGAAAAGCCTGATAATACATCGACATCATACTGAAGCGCCCACTTGCCTCCTGTCGTGATGCAATATCGAAGCCAGACGGGAGCCGGACCGCCCGGAAAATTGGCACGTCGCTTGCTGCGCCCCGGTCGGGTAGGCACAGATCACGGGCACGCACGCGCGGCGGTGCGTTGCCCAGGCGTGAGGGAAGGGCTCTATGGCGAAGGCGACACTGACCATCAGCAGCAAGAACTACTCGTCCTGGTCGCTGCGTGGCTGGCTGCTGACGAAATTCTCCGGGCTCGATTTCGAGGAGATCGTCACCGCGCCGGACGATCCGTCGGCGCGTGCGGAGATCCTGCTGCTGTCGTCCTCGATCCTGGTGCCGTGCCTGCGGCACGAGAGCGCCGTGGTCTGGGACACGCTGGCGATTGCCGAATATCTCAACGAGGTCATGCCGGACGCCGGCCTGTTGCCGGCCGACCGCATCCAGCGCGCCCATTGCCGCTCGATCTCGGGCGAAATCCATTCCGGCTTCACCACGCTGCGCGCCTCGCTGCCGGTCAACCTGAAGGGGCACTTTCCCGGCTTCAAGATCTGGTCGCGGGCGCAGGCCGATATCGACCGGGTCTGGTTCATCTGGCGCGACTGCCTGGAGAAATCGGGCGGTCCCTTCCTGTTTGGCGAGAAGCGCACCATGGCGGATGCGATGTACGCTCCCGTCGTAACGCGCTTCGTGACCTATGACGTCAAGCTCGCACCGCCGCTCAAGGCCTATGCCGACACCATCATGGCCATGCCCGAGATGCAGGAATGGGTCGCGGCGGCGAAGGAGGAGCCGGCCGAGATCGAGGAGCTCGAGGTCGAATATTAGGCAGGCGTTGCACGGCTGTGCCTGTTTCGAGAGCGGCGGCCCTCCGCTGCGGACCGCGGCGCTATGCCCTTGCAACAATTAACCTTTGGACCCGGCGACAGGCGCCTGCGATCCGGCCGGCTGCGCAGATATTGTGCGCGCCTGCCGAACCGCAGCGAGATCTAGCCGTGAACAGGTGCGTACAAGGCGTTTCGGCTGATTCGGACGTGATTCGTTCGGGCCGCGTTCCGAAGGTTAAAGCGCAGCGCGGCCCCGTCGCATTTTGAAACAGACACCGCCTTCAGGCGGCCCCGCGCTGCTTCAGGCGCGGCAGGCGCCAGCCGATCACGGTTGCTTCCACCGCAATCCCGGCCTCGTGGTTTTGCCAGCGTCCTTCGACATAGCGGCAGGCGAACGGCAGTTGATACGTCCCGCTGTGATCCTCGCACAGCACTTCAAGTGGCAGGCCCGGCGGTGGTTCTCCGGCGCCATCGAATTCCGCCAAACGTCTATCGCGCGTTGCCATTCCAAAAATCTCCCCTAAACAAAGCCGCGGAGAGCGCCCACTTCTCCCGCATGCGGTTCACTGCTCCCCGTCCCAGGGGAACGGGCCCAAGCTCAACGCGAGAATGCGGTGCGAGTGTGGTAGCCTCACGCTGCAGCGCGCAAACAGCGCACATTGATGTGATCGACTGGCCGAGGAACTTTCATGCTGCTTCGAAACGCCGGAATTTGTTTCGCGATATTGCTGCTCGCACCGCTGGCGCCTCTGCCGGTGCTCGCGCAGGACGTGCCCGGCATCGAGATCTGCACGGTCGAGAAAACCATGGAGCGCCGCACCAGCTGCCTCCAGAGCAATGTCGACTTCCTGCAGAAGACGATCACCAAGCTCAGCCTCGACCATCAGCAAAAGCTGGATGTTGCCAATCGCCAGATCGATGGGCTGAAGACAGCCATCGCCGGCCTGCAGAAGACGCTTCTC
This sequence comes from Bradyrhizobium sp. IC4060, assembly GCF_020193715.1. NCBI lineage: Bacteria > Pseudomonadati > Pseudomonadota > Alphaproteobacteria > Hyphomicrobiales > Nitrobacteraceae > Bradyrhizobium > Bradyrhizobium sp. IC4060. The sequence goes on from NZ_JADYVJ010000002.1 coordinate 566,557, forward strand.
GATCTCCAGGCCGCGCAGGCGACCACTGAGGATCTGAAGAAGAAGCAGGACGCGCCGCCGGCGAAGGATGCTGCGAAATAGGCGTGCCGATCACGCGACGCGATATCGCTCCATCACGCCACGATCGGGCTCGTAGCCGAGCCCGGGACCCGAGGGCACCGCGACATGGCCGCTTGCATCGACATCGGCGCGGCCGCCCCAGAGGCAGGCTTCGCGCTTTAAATAGAACATCTCGACCAGCCCGTCGTCGCGCGTCGCGAGCAGATGCAGCGTCGCCAGCAGGCCCGGGCCAAAGTAAGGCGAGTGCGGCACGATCCTGATGCCGAGCCGATCGGCCAAGCCTGCGACCTTCAGGAATTCCGTGATGCCGCCGACCTTGATGACTGACGGCTGGGCGTGGCTGACCGCGCCCGCTTCCATCATCTGGCGGAATTGATATTCGGTGCAGGCATTCTCGCCGGCGGCAATTCCGAGCCCGCTCTTGCTGCGCACCTCGGCAAGCGTGGCGAAGTCTTCCGGCGGCCAGACCGGCTCTTCCAGGAACATCGGCTGCGCGTCGCGGCATGTCGCCGCGAAAGCGATCGCCTGCTCCCCGGTCAGCGGGCAGTTCATGTCGACCATCAGTGGAATGCTCGGACCGATCGCTTCGCGCGCGGCAAGCACCGCAGGCGTCGTGGTCTCGTGCAGCTTGATCGCGCCATAGCCGAGCGCGAGCGCCTTCCTGCATTCGGCGGCGATGTTGTCGGGCGAGCCGATCCGGAGCAGGCTCGCGTAAGCCGGAATGGCGGTGCGCCTGATCTCGCCCAGCAGGCGGTGCAGCGGCACGCCCTTGATCTTTGCGGCGAGGTCCCACAATGCGATATCGAGCCCGGAGATCGCGAACATGGTGATGCCGTAGCGGCCGAACAGATGCAAATTGCGCTGGATCTGCTCCATCACGGCGGGGATGCCGGCGGCATCGGGCACCTCCAGCCCGCGGGCCTGCGGCACGATCATCTCCTCGACCGCGCTGCGCGTCGTGCGCGGGCAGACATAGGCGAAAGCATCGCCCCAGCCGGTCAGCCCGGCATCGGTCGTGACCTCGACGAGCACCATGTCGAGCGCCGTGATGGCGGAAGCGCCCTGGCGGAAGCTCGCGACACCGGCATCATAGGGGATGCGGATATGGTGCGCCCGCACATCGGTGATTTCCATGACCCGGTTCCTCTTTCTCGTGAGCGGTTTCGGCGAGTGTAGCCACGAACACCGGGGCGTTGCCAGGGGCCATTGCCGGACTATGCTCATGCGAAGCACAGCAATGCCGATCAAGCAGAGCGATGGAGACCGGCGCATCATCGCCGCGCTTCGAACGAGGGCCTGAACCGCCATGAATCCAGCCCAGCGCGCGCTCTGGTATATCGAGAGCCATCTGGCCGAGCCGATGACGCTCGACGAGATCGCTGCGATCTCGGGCGTGTCGCGGTTCCACATCGTGCGTGCGTTCGCCGCAGCCGTCGGTCTGCCGGTGATGCGCTACGTGCGCGCGCGGCGGCTGACGGAGGCGGCGCACAGCCTGGCAAAGGGCGCACCCGACATCCTGTCACTGGCGCTGGAGGCGGATTACGGCTCGCACGAAGCTTTCACCCGCGCGTTCCGCGACCAATTCGGCACCACGCCCGAAGCGGTGAGGGCGGCAGCGTGCGTCAACCAGCTCAGGCTACAGGAGCCGATTCTCATGGATTCCACCATGCTGGATACTCTCGCCCCACCGCGCTTCGAGACGGCAAAGGCCTTCCTCGTCGCCGGCCCCGCCGAGCGCATCTCCTGCGACAACGGTGCCATGATCCCCGGTCTATGGCAGCGCTTCAATCGGGAGGTCGCCGACATTCCCGCGCGCGTCGGCCAAGGAAAAGATCAAGTCGCCTACGGCGTCTGCTGCAACGGCGATGATGCCGGCAATTTCGATTACATTGCCGGCGTCGAGGTCGCCGATTTCTCCGACCTGCCGCGCCACTTCGGTCGCATCCGCACTCCGGAGCAGCGCTATGCGGTGTTCACGCACAAGGATCACGTCGCCTCGATCCGGCGCACCGTCAACACGATCTGGAATCAATGGCTGCCGGCGTCTGGCCTGAAAGCCGCGGACGCGCCGAACTTCGAGCGCTATGACGAAAAATTCGATCCGGCGACCGGCCATGGCGGCTTTGAAATCTGGGTACCGGTGAGAGAGTAACACGCAACGCTGGCATACCGTCCCGCTTGCTTGGCAAGCTCCGGCGACTTTGCCATAACCGCAGGCAAATCTTGCCTGCGGGGGCCCGTGCCGGACATCCCGTGCAAGCCATAACAAGCAGCCGGGAGGGTCTCCAATGTCCAACGTCCGCGTTCTCGCCACCGACCTCGAATTTCCCGAAGGGCCGGTCGTGATGCCGGACGGTTCGGTGGTGCTGGTGGAGATCCGCGGCCAGCGGCTGACGCGCGTCTATCCCGACGGCCGCAAGGAGATCGTGGCGAAGATTCCCGGCGGCCCGAATGGCGCCGGGCTCGGGCCCGACGGCAAGATCTACATCTGCAACAATGGCGGCTTCTCCTGGATTCCGGCCGGCAAGATGATCATGCCGGGTCCGCAGCCGGACGATTATCTCGGCGGCGCGATCCAGCGCGTCGATCTGCAATCCGGCAAGGTCGAGACCGTCGTGACCAAATGTGGCGCGCACGATCTGCGCGGGCCGAACGACCTCGTCTTCGACAAGCACGGCGGCCTCTGGTTTTCCGACCTCGGCAAGCGGCGCGCGCGCGAGATGGATGTCGGCGGCATGTATTACCTCAAGCCCGGCATGAGCGAGATCGTCGAAATCGTGCATGGCGTATTGCCGGCGAACGGCATCGGCCTGTCGCCGGACGAGAACATTGTCTACATCGCGGAGACGCCGACCGGGCGGCTCTGGGCCTATGAGCTCGCGGCGCCGGGCACGCTCAAGCCGCGCGATCCGATCTATCGCGGCGAGCGCGGCCAGCCGATCTGCGGCCTCGGCGGCTACCAGATGTTCGACTCGCTTGCGGTGGAAGCTGGCGGCAATGTCTGTGTCGCCACCCTCGTCTCCGGCTGCATCTCGGTAATCGCGCCCGACGGCACCCTGGTGGAACAGGTCCCGACCGGCGACCGCGTGACCACCAATATCGCCTTCGGCGGCCCCGAGCTGAAGACCGCCTACATCACGCTGTCGGGCAAGGGCGAGCTTATTGCCATGGACTGGCCGCGCGGCGGATTGCCGCTCAATTTCCTAAACACGTAAACGGTGCTAGTGACCGTCATTGCGAGCGAAGCGAAGCAATCCAGGAATGCGTCCGCGGTGACAGTCTGGATTGCTTCGTCGCTTCGCTCCTCGCAATGACAACGGAGAATAACATCAATGCCCTGGCCCGATCCCATCACCCTGCGCGGACAGCACGCCCGTCTCGAGCCGCTGGCGCATGATCACGGCGAGGGGCTGGTCGAGGCCGTCAAGGACGGCGAGCTGTCGAAGCTGTGGTACACTGCGATCCCGCTGCCGGAGAACATGGGCAAGGAGATCGACCGTCGGCTCGGCCTGCAGGCCGCGGGCTCGATGCTGCCCTTCACCGTGTTCGATGCCGGCGGCACCATCGTCGGCATGACCACCTACATGAACATCGACGCCGCCAATCGCCGCGTCGAGATCGGCTCGACCTGGTATGGCAAGAGCGCGCAGCGCGGCCCGCTCAACACGCAGTGCAAGTTGCTGCTGCTGCGCCACGCCTTCGAGACGCTGAACTGCATTGCGGTCGAGTTCCGCACCCACTTCTTCAACCACCAGAGCCGCCGCGCCATCGAGCGCCTGGGCGCCAAGCAGGACGGCATCCTGCGCAGCCATCAGATCGCGCCGAACGGCACGCTGCGCGATACTGTCGTCTACAGCATCACCGCCGCCGAATGGCCGACGGTGCAGGCGCATCTGGAATTCCAACTCAACGACAAGCCGCGCTAGGGGCGGCCGAGGGACCATGGATAGATTTGATTATGTGATCGTCGGCGCGGGCTCCGCCGGTTGCGTGCTCACCAGCCGGCTCAGCGAGGACCCCAACACCAGCGTCTGCGTGCTCGAGGCGGGCCCTTCCGACTGGCATCCCTACATCCATCTGCCGGCGGGCTTCATCAAAACCTTCCACATGAAGAGCATCAACTGGGCCTATCAGCAGGAGCCCGGACCGTGGACCGGCGGGCGCAGCATCTACGCGCCGCGCGGCAAGACGCTCGGCGGCTCGTCCTCGATCAACGGCCACATCTACAATCGCGGCCAGCGCATGGATTTCGACACCTGGGCGCAGATGGGCAATCGCGGCTGGGGCTATGCCGACGTGCTGCCCTACTTCCGGCGGCTGGAGAAGCGGATCGGCGAGGGCGAGGACACCTATCGCGGCCGCGACGGCAACCTCATCGTCACCACCATGAACTGGCGCGATCCGCTCTGCGAGGCCTTCATGGAAGGCGCGGTCTCGCTCGGCATTCCCCGCAACCCCGATTACAACGGCAAGACCCAGGAAGGCGTCTCCTACTGCCAGCGCACCATCAACAACGGCCTGCGCGTCTCCGGCGCGACCGCGTTCCTCAAGCCGGCGATGAAGCGGCCCAACGTGCATGTGCACACCCATGCGCACGCGACCGAGATCATCTTCGAGGGCAAGCGCGCCGTCGGCGTGCGCTACATGAAGGGCGGCCGCGGCGGCCATCCCGTCGAAGTGCGCGCCAACAAGGAGGTGATCCTCTCCGGCGGCAGTTATAATTCGCCGCAGCTCTTGCAGCTTTCCGGCATCGGTTCGCCCGATCTGTTGCAGCAGCACGGCATCGCCGTGCGTCACGCGCTGCCCGTCGGCGAGGGCCTGCAGGATCACTACGCCCCGCGCACGGTGGCGCGAGTCAAGGACATCAAGACCATCAACGAGCTCCGCCGCGGCTTCTCGCTATGGATCGAGGCGATGAAATGGGCGACCGCGCGCCGCGGCCTGCTGTCGCTGTCGCCGACCATGGTCTATTGCTTCTGGCACTCTGGCGAGAGCGCCGAGAGCTCCGACCTGCAGCTCACCTTCACGCCGGCGTCCTACAAGGAGGGCGTGCAGGGTCAGCTCGAGGACGAGCCCGGCATGACCGTGGCGTCCTGGCAGCAGCGCCCGGAGAGCCGCGGCTATGTCCGCATCCGCTCCAGCGATCCGTTCGCGCCGCCGATCATCCAGACCAATTATCTCGACGCCGAGCTCGACCGCCGCGTCATCGTCGGCGGCATGAAGCTCGCACGCAAGCTGCTGAAGTCCGCGCCGCTATCGCCCTATTACGCCTACGAGGATTTCCCCGGCCCCAACGTCAACACCGACGACGAATTCTTGCACGCCGCCACCCAGCGCGGCACCACCACCTTCCACCCCGGCTGCACCTGCCGCATGGGCCCGGCGGGTTCCACCTGGGCGGTCGTCGACGACCACCTCCGCGTCCACGGCCTCGAAGGCCTCCGCGTCATCGACGCCTCCGTCATGCCCCGCATGATCTCGGCGAATTTGAATGCGTCAACGATGATGATCGCCGACCGCGCCTCCGACCTCATCCGCGGTAAGCAGCCGCTGGAAGCCGCAAGGATTCCGGACGCAGCGGTGGCGTGATATCTTCGTAGGGTGGGTTAGCCAGCGGCGGCGCGAAGCGCGGCCGTAGGCGTAACCCACCGTTTCTTTCGATGTGAAAACGAGCCGTGGCGGTTACGCCTTCGGCCAATCCGCCCTACGCGCTTCACCGATAGGCAAAACGCCAAATGCCCCAATCCGGCGCTGAGCGGCAATCCGTTGGCCAGATTGCCATCTGCGGCATCGTCTTTCTCTGCACCGCTATTCCGCTCGGTCTGCTGCTCCGCGTGGGCTGGCGCGATTGGACCCTCCTTGCCGGCCTCTGGGCGATAATGTACTTCATGGGCGGAATAGGATGGTTTCCTCGGCCCACACCAGTTCAAAAGGCCTTCTCATATGGTCTGCTCGTAGGCACGGTGCTGCCGGCGCTGGAGTGGGCGGCGACGCTTCACGGCCCGTAGCCCGTCGGGCAAAACACCCCGTCACCCCGTCAACCCCTCTCCATAAAATATTCCGCTTTACCGAAATTCGGAATTGCGGCATAGATCGAACCAGCCCGGCTCACGAAAGAGGGGCGGTTCGCGAGTCGTTCGAAACGCGGGCCGGGTTGCGGTGGACGCGGCAGCGTCGGCACGATGGGTGCGGGCAGGGCGGGTAGTCCCTGTGAGCCCGAGGCCGCGTGCAGACGAACGGCGCTGAAGTCCGGCGAAGCCTCTTGGCGAAGCCGGATGAGCTGCGTACGGCAAAACCGTGTGGTCCTGGCCGTCGTTGCTACGGTCAAGCTGGCTGCGGAGATGCGCGCGAGCCCAACCGGGCGGACGGCATCGTCAATTCGCGGGGCGAGGGAGGCCAGAAGGAATTCGGCTCCCGGGAGAGCACGGCATAAGCCGTCCGACCATCGCGCAGGGAAGGCCGAGTGATCGGCGACACCTGTATGCTGCTGTGCGGTTTCTCTGCGTGTGCTTTTCGCGCAGCGGACCGCGGGTGCCCGTCGGCACCCGGTCTTCCCTGCGCCCTCTTTCTTTTGGGGCGACGGAATGAAGCAAAGCTCGGGCGAGATGAGCCGCGAGGCTGCGAAGGTGTGTCTGCAAATTGAATTGCCAGCGGAGAACGACGCCGTTGCTCCTTGCTCCGTCATTGCGAGCGCCGCGAAGCAATCCAGACTACTGCGGTGGAGGGATACTGGATTGCTTCGCTGCGCTCGCAATGACGGGAGCGGGAGGCTGCTCGCGACACACTCGATATCGTAGGGTGGGCAAAGCGAAGCGTGCCCACGATCTGCATCCATCACGGAGGAATGGTGGGCACGGCGCTATGCGCCTTTGCCCACCCTACGGCACCGTGCGACGCGTTACGGCGCGCCCGGGACTCGAGGCCTACACTTCCCTTCTGCTCAAGAACGCCAGCCGCTCGAACAGATGCACGTCCTGCTCGTTCTTGAGCAGCGCGCCGTGCAGCGGCGGGATCAGCTTGCGCGGGTCGCGCTCCCGCAATTGCTCGGCGCTCATGTCTTCGTTGAGCAGCAGCTTGAGCCAGTCGAGCAGCTCCGAGGTCGACGGCTTCTTCTTCAGGCCCGGGACCTCGCGCACCTCAAAGAAGATGCGCAGCGCTTCCTCGACCAGGCGCTTCTTGATGCCGGGGAAGTGCACGTCGATGATGCGGCCCATCGTGTCGGCGTCGGGGAACTTGATGTAGTGGAAGAAGCAGCGGCGCAGGAACGCGTCGGGCAGCTCCTTCTCGTTGTTGGAGGTGATCATCATGATCGGGCGCTGCTTCGCCTTGATCGTCTCGCCGGTCTCGTAGACATGGAATTCCATGCGGTCGAGCTCGAGCAGCAGATCGTTGGGGAATTCGATGTCGGCCTTGTCGATCTCGTCGATCAGGAGCACCGGGCGCTGCTCGCTGGTGAAGGCGTCCCACAGCTTGCCGCGCTTGATGTAGTTCCGGATGTCGGATACGCGCGCATCGCCGAGCTGGCTGTCGCGCAGGCGCGACACCGCGTCGTATTCGTAGAGGCCCTGCTGCGCCTTGGTGGTGGACTTGATGTGCCAGGTCAGAAGCGGCGCGTTCAGCGCCTTCGCCACTTCCTCCGCCAGCACCGTCTTGCCGGTGCCGGGCTCGCCCTTCACCAGGAGCGGACGCTCGAGCACGATCGAAGCATTGACGGCGACCTTGAGATCGTCGGTCGCAACATAGTCCTTGGTGCCGGTAAATTTCATCGCGCGTCCTTGTTGGTCGTCGCCGCAACGCATTGCCAGTATCAATGGCCTCGGTCACGACAAGCGAACGGCCGCTCGCGGCGGCCGTTCCTGGTTCGGTCAGGCTTTCAGACCCGTTTTATCAGCGAAAGGATGACGAGCACAATCACCGCGCCAATCGTGGCGTTGACGATGGCGCCGATTGTGCCTGTTGCCAGCTGGATGTGCAGCTGTGGCAGAACCCAGCTCGCCACCAGCGCGCCGATGATGCCGACGACGATGTTGCCGACCAGCCCAAATCCCGCCCCGTGGACAATCTTGCCCGCAAGCCAGCCGGCGATGGCACCGATGATCAGTGCTGCGAGAATTCCCATTGCAAACGTCCCCCAAACAACCCCTTGACGTCGCCAATTCTAGAGCAAAAAGCCTGCCGGTCCAGCGTCCCGCAGCGGCCTCCGCCCCTTGACGTTCGCCACCCGACGGGCAATCTGTCACCCATGTTCCTGCAATTCTTCACCTCTCTGCGCGATGCGCAGGTCCCCGTGACGCTGCGCGAATACCTCACGCTGATGGAGGCGCTCGACGCCGACCTTGCGGACTACACGGTCGAGAACTTCTATTACCTGTCGCGCGCCTCGCTGGTGAAGGACGAGCGCAATCTCGACAAGTTCGACCGCGTCTTCGGCACGGTGTTCAAGGGGCTGGAAAGCCTGCTCGACGCCATGGAGAAGGCGGAGATCCCCGAGGAGTGGCTGAAGAAGCTCGCCGAGAAATACCTGACCGAAGAAGAAAAGAAGCAGATCGAGGCCATGGGCTGGGACAAGCTCATGGAGACCTTGAAGAAGCGCCTCGAGGAGCAGAAGGGCCGGCACCAGGGCGGCTCGAAATGGATCGGCACCGCCGGCACCTCGCCGTTCGGCGCGCACGGCTACAACCCCGAAGGCGTGCGCATCGGCCAGGAGAAGAACCGCAACAACCGCGCCGTGAAGGTGTGGGACAAGCGCGAGTTTCGGGATCTCGACGGCAATGTCGAGCTCGGCATCCGCAACATCAAGGTGGCGCTGCGCCGCCTGCGCAAATTTGCGCGCACCGGCGCGCCCGACGAGCTCGATCTCGACACCACCATTCGCGAGACCGCCAATCACGGTTATCTCGACGTGCACATGCGACCCGAGCGGCGCAACGCGGTGAAGCTCCTGGTGTTCTTCGACATTGGCGGCTCGATGGATGCGCATATCGAGCAGGTCGAGGAGCTGTTCTCGGCGGCGAAGAGCGAGTTCAAGCACATGGAGTATTTCTACTTCCACAATTGCCTCTATGAGGGCGTGTGGAAGCAGAACAAGCGCCGCTTCACCGACCGCACGCCGACCTGGGACGTGCTGCACAAATACCCGCACGACTACAAGGTCGTGTTCGTCGGCGATGCCTCGATGTCGCCTTACGAGATCATGGTGCCCGGCGGCTCGGTCGAACACGTCAACGAGGAGCCCGGCTCGGTCTGGCTCGACCGCATCATCCGCACCTATCCGCATACGGTGTGGCTGAACCCGGTGCAGCAGAAGCACTGGGACTATTCGGAATCCACCACCATCATCAAGCGCATCTTCGCCAATCGGATGTATCCGATCACGATCGAGGGGCTGGAAGCTGCGATGAAAGAATTGACGCATTGATGCCTCCCGTCGTCATTCCGGGGCGCCCGAAGGGCGAACCCAGAAGCCATCGGGCCGCAGTGCATGTAGAGGAATAGATTCCGGGCTCGCGCTACGCGCGCCCCGGAATGACAACAAGAGGGAGAAGCACGTGCCCCAGACCATCACCCGCGGCATCAAGGCGCTGATCGACGAGGCCAATGCCGAGATCGAGACGCTCACCGCCAAGGACGCCATCGAGATCTCCAAGAACGGCGACGTCGTCATCGTCGACATCCGCGATCCCCGCGAGATCGAGCGCGACGGCCGCATCCCCGGCGCCTTCGCCTGCACCCGCGGCATGCTCGAATTTTGGATCGACCCGCAGAGCCCGTACGCAAAACCGATCTTCCAGGAAGACAAGAAGTTCGTGTTCCACTGCGCGGGGGGCTTACGCTCTGCGCTCGCGGCCAAGACCGCGCAGGACATGGGCCTCAAGCCCGTCGCCCATATCGCCGGCGGCTACGCCGCCTGGCGCGATGCCGGCGGGCCCACGGAGAAGTGGGAGCCGAAGAAGAAGGGGTGAGGGCCTTGCCCTCTCCACCCGTCATTCCGGGGCACGCGAAGCGTGAGCCCGGAATCCATTGATCCACAGAGTCTGAGGCACGATGGATTCCGGGCTCGTGCTTCGCACGCCCCGGAATGACCAACGGAGAATGCTTCAATGACCACCGCCACCGACCCCCTCGTCTCCACCGAATGGCTCGCCGCTCACATCGGCGATGCCAACGTCAAGATCCTCGACGCCAGCTTCAAGCTGCCGGGCGTGCTGCCGCTGCCGAAGGACGACTATCTCGCCGCGCATCTGCCGGGCGCCGTGTTCTTCGACGTCGATGCGGTGTCGGATCATTCCAACCCGCTGCCGCACATGTTTCCGAGCGCGGAGCAGTTCGGCCGCGACGTCGGCAATCTCGGCATCTCCAACGCGGACACCGTCGTGCTCTATGATGCCGGCGGCTGGGTCGCAGCGCCGCGTGCGTGGTGGATGTTCCTGTCCTATGGCCACAGCAACGTACGCATTCTCAATGGCGGCCTGAAGAAGTGGCGCACTGAGGGACGCGCGACCGAGAGCGGCGAGGTCAAGCCGAAGCCGGAGACCTTCACGGCGAGCTATGACGCAAACCGCGTGCGCAGCATGCAGCAACTGATCGCCAATGTCGAAAGCCGCAACGAGCAGGTGATCGACGCGCGCGCCGCCGATCGCTTCGAAGGCCGCGCGCCCGAGCCGCGCCCGGGCATCCGCTCCGGTCACATCCCCGGCGCCCGCAACGTGCCCTACAATCTGCTGTTCGACGCCGCGACCGGCGAGATGAAGCCGCTCGACGAGCTCCGCGCCGCCTTCACCAATGCCGGCGTCAAGCTGGATGCGCCGATCGTGACGAGCTGCGGCTCCGGCGTCTCGGCCGGCGTGCTGACGCTCGCGCTCTACCGCCTCGGCATCACCGACACCGCGCTTTATGACGGCTCGTGGTCGGAATGGGGCCAGGCCGGCGGCCCGGCCATCGCGACCGGCCCGGCTTGAGGTTGCAGCCACGATGACGGTGCGCTCCCTCGCCCCGTTCTTGCGGGGAGAGGGTTGGGGTGAGGGGCCTCTCTCCGCAGGATGAGATTATCGAGGGACCTGTACCCCCTCACCCGGAATCCGCGCGACGCGCGTATTCCGACCTCTCCCCGCAAGCGGGGAGAGGTGAAGAAGTAAGATCACCGCGTGCGTGCGGTCGTCGTTGTCGCGAAGGCCGGCTGCTGCTGACCGAACGGATCGAGCTGCTGCTGCAACTGCTGAGGCGGCGGGCGCCGCACCACGCGGGCTCGCTTCTTGGCTTTCGCCTTGCGCTTGGTCGCCTTGCTGTCCGACTTGGTGCTCTCGGCCTTGCTGCTCTCGGCCTTGACCTTCGCCGGCGCGTCCGTCGCCGCTGTGGCGGCGTTCAGCGCAGCGAGCCTTGCGGAGGCGACATCGAGCGCCGCGGCGGCGAGGGCCGGGTCAGCTGGTTCCGGCTCGCTGGCGATTGCGGCAGGCTGGGCCTCGGGAATCCCGGCCGTGGTGTCGGCGGGGGTCAGCGTATCGATGGAAGCCGGCGCTGCGGCCGTCACGGTCGGTTCGGGCTTGGCTGCTTCGATGGCCGGCACTTCAGCCAGGGGCGCGGCGGCCTCGGGCTGGACGTCGGTCTCGGTCGTCAGTGCAGCAACCTGTTCGGGCTCGCTCAGGGGCAGAGCGATGGTCGGCACCTGGTCGCGCAGCGATGGCGTGGTCTCGGCGGGCGGCTCCGGCTCGGCTCGCAGCACCGCGAGCACCGGCCGGGCCGGCTCGGGCGCCTGCGCAAACATTTGCTCCTGCGGCCCGTTCCGCCAGCCGGGGTTGTTGACATATTGCTGATGGGTCGCCCGGAGCAGCGCGGCGGCCCCTAGGCCGAACACCAGGATGGAGGTTGACAGCAGGATCGCGGCAAACAGGAAGCGAAAGCCGGGAAGCATTGAGCGATTGCGAATTTCCGCCCCGGCGGCGGAAGTAGCCGGGGCTCAAGAGCCATCTGAACGCGGTGACGGTACTGCTTGCCGCGTTCGCCACGCGGGATCGGAGCTCAAAAAGGTGGCGAATCAGGCTAATTCGACCATATCGCAACGTCTCCGCATCGTTCCGTTAAAATCGCGGTCCAACATCGCGGCCATCGAAGGCGCGATACGATTTCAGCCCCGTGATGCAACGGGGCAACGGTAGTCTTGCGGATCACAAATCGGCAAATCCGGCGCAAATACGCCTGATATGTCTTGAATGTGCCGCTATCTTCCGTCATCTGGCCGTTAACGGTCCGGTCGGGCTTGGGGACTATACAAGAGCGATGATGATCAAACACTTTCTGACGATATGCGCTGCCGCAACAGTCGCTGCGGCGGGAACCTCGCTCGCTCAGGCTCAGAGCTATCCGATCCAGCAGGTGCCAAGCTATGGCGCGCCGGCCGAATATCGGCCCGGTGACCGCATGCCGAATTTCGACGCGCTGGATGAAGACGACGAGGCGATGCCGCATGCCTCGCTGCCCCCGCCCGGTCCGGCCGACGATCCGCGCTACGGTCGTCCGATGGGCGCGCCTCCGGTCTATTCGGCCGCCCCACCCCAAGGTCCGGTGATGTCGCCGGATGATCCGCGCTATGGGCGCCCGGCTGGCGCCCCGCCGGTCTATTCGGCCGCGCCGCAGGGCCCCGTGATGTCGCCCGACGATCCCCGCTACGGCCGCCCCGCCGGTCCGCCGGCGGTGATCTACGCCGACCGTCCGCCTCAGCAATCGCCCGCCAACGATGGCCTGCGTCCGCCCGAGTCTGTGGGCGGTCCCTCCGCGACTGGGACGGTCCAGGCCGGACAGCCGCCCGTGGGCACGGATGGCCGCCCGGTGACCTTGGCCGCGCTGCCGCCCGAGGAGCAGCCCGATGCTGCGCCGGTGCAGCTGCCGCCGAACCTGCGCCGTCAGGAGGTTGCGTTCCAGACCAAGGAGCCGGCCGGCACGCTCGTGGTCGATACGCCCAACACCTACCTCTATTACGTGCTCGGAGGCGGCCGTGCGATCCGCTACGGCGTCCGAGTCGGCCGCGACGGCTTCACCTGGACGGGCGTGCAGAAGATCACCCGCAAGGCCGAGTGGCCGGATTGGCATCCGCCGACCGAGATGATCGAGCGTCAGCCCTATCTGCCGCGCTTCATGGCCGGCGGCCCGGGTAATCCGCTCGGCGCCCGCGCGATGTATCTAGGTTCGACCGTCTACCGCATCCACGGCACCAACCAGCCCTCGACGATCGGCAAGTTCGTCTCCTCCGGCTGCATCGGCATGCTGAACGAGGACGTCTCCGACCTGTTCGAGCGCGTCAAGGTCGGCACCCGCGTTGTCGTGATGCCGGGTGGTCCGCCGCCGGGAACGGCGACGGCCTCCGCCGCGCCGACGCAGAGCGCTGCCGGGCCGGCTCCGATGTCCGCCCAGGCGGGCCCGGTCCCGGGGACGCAGCCCACCGTTGTGCCGCCGCTGCCCGCGCCGGTCACCGTGCGCTGAGGGCCTCAACTCGATGAGATTGCGAAGGGCGTGCCGTCGGCACGCCCTTTTCGTTTCAGGCCAGCTTCCGCGGCAGCTCGCCGCCTTTGGTGAAGGCGTCGATCGCCTCGACCATCTGGCCGTAATGGATGCGTAGACCATCCGTGGTCGCGTAGCCCAGATGCGGCGTCAGCACGAGATTGTCGAGCTTGCGGAAGGGGTGGTCGACCGGCAGCGGCTCGACCGAGAACACGTCCAGGCCGGCGCCTGCGATCTTGCGCTGCTGCAAAGCGTCCAGCAGCGCCTGCTCATCCACGATCGGCCCGCGCGCGGTATTGACCAGGAAGGCCGTCGGTTTCATCCGCGCAAGATCCGCGCGGCTGACGAGGCCACGCGAGCGCTCGCTCAGCACCACGTGGATGGTGACGATGTCGGCCTTGGCGAACAGCTCCTCCTTGGAGGCGTAGCCGACGCCAACAGAAGCGCACTTTTCCGGCGTCAGGTTCGGGCTCCAGGCGATCACGTTCATGCCGAACGCTTTCGCAATGCCCGCCATCTTGCTGCCGAGCTTGCCGAGCCCGACGATGCCGAGCGTCAGCCCTTCGATCTCGACTCCGGCAAATGTCTGCCAGGACTCGCCCGCATGCATGCGCGCGTTCTCTCGGCCGATGCCGCGGGTCAATTCCAGGATCAGGCCCATCGTGAGCGGCGCCGTCGGATCGCGGGAATATTGCGTGCCGCCGATAGCGATGCCGCGCGCTTTCGCGGCCTCGATGTCGATCGCAGCGTTGCGCATGCCCGAGGTCAGCAGCAGCTTAAGCTTCGGCAGGCGATCGAACAGGCTCTTGGGAAACGCCGTGCGCTCGCGCATCGCGCAGATGATTTCGAAGTCGGTGAGCGCACTGGCTGCGGCCTGCTCGGAGGCAAAGGGATGGCTGAACACGGTGACGTCGACGCGATCCGACAATTTCGGCCAGTCGGCGACGTCGAGGGCGAGATTGAAATAGTCGTCGAGGATTGCGCAGCGCAGCCGGCTCATCAGCGTTCATCCATGGCGAGAGGTGAAGGCGCCAGGCGGGCGCCGTCATCGGAACCTGGCCATGGTTTGCGCGCAATCGCGCCGGCGCGCAAGCAGCCTGCGTCTTCAAAAGTCCGATAGGGATCGTCGCTCAGACGTCGCGGGGCTTCAGGCGGAATGGTGCATCCATGCCGTGCTTGGCGCGCCAGGCGGGGCCGGGGCCGCGCATGTAATGCAGTTCGGGCCGGTAGGGATTGAAGGCGGTGACGAAGAAGCGCTTCCAGAAGGCCTTGATCTCCGAGGCGAACCCGGAGTCGCGCCCGGCTCCTGCCGGAACAGGAAGAGAATGGGTCTCGATCAGAGCCATGATGCGGCCTCGCTGTGCTCCCCGTTCGTTCTGAGCGGGTGGCGCTGTTTCCGCGCGAAACCGAGCTTTGGCCTGATTTATTAAAAGATGGTTTCAATTGTCCGGATCGGTGGCCGGATGGTTTCCTGACCGTATTCATCCGTGGTGAACGGACGGAAAACGTTGCCCTTTGGGGGCGGGATCGCTACATCGCTGGCGAAGCAAATTTCCTCAAATCGAAGGTTTCACGGGACCGATGGCGCGCCAGTTCATCTATTTCATGCAGGGCCTGACCAAGAGCTACCCGACCCGGAAGGTGCTCGATAACATCCATCTGAGCTTCTACCCGGACGCCAAGATCGGCGTGCTCGGCGTCAACGGCTCGGGTAAGTCGACCCTGCTCAAGATCATGGCCGGTCTCGACAAGGAATACACCGGCGAGGCCTGGGTCGCCGAGGGCGCCCGCGTCGGCTATCTCGAGCAGGAGCCGCAGCTCGATTCCAAGCTGACCGTGCGCGAAAACGTCATGCAGGGCGTCGCCAAGCAGAAGGCGATCCTGGACCGTTACAACGAGCTCGCGGTCAACTATTCGGACGAGACCGCCGACGAGATGACCAAGCTGCAGGACGAGATCGAGGCCCAGGGCCTGTGGGATCTCGACAGCAAGGTCGACCAGGCCATGGACGCGCTGCGCTGTCCGCCCGACGATGCCGACGTGACGAAACTCTCGGGCGGTGAGCGCCGCCGCGTCGCGCTGTGCCGCCTGCTGCTCGACCAGCCCGAACTCTTGCTGCTGGACGAGCCGACCAACCATCTCGACGCGGAATCCGTGTCGTGGCTGGAAGGGCACCTGCGCAACTATCCCGGTGCGATCCTGATCGTCACCCACGACCGCTACTTCCTCGACAACGTCACGGGCTGGATCCTCGAGCTCGATCGCGGCCGCGGCATCCCGTACGAGGGCAATTACTCGTCCTGGCTGGTGCAGAAGCAGAAGCGTCTGGAGCAGGAGGGCCGCGAGGATGCGGCGCACCAGAAGACGCTCGCGCGCGAGCAGGAATGGGTCGCCTCGTCGCCGAAGGCCCGCCAGGCCAAGTCGAAGGCGCGCTACCAGCGCTATGAGGAGCTGCTGAAGAAGGCGAGCGAGAAGCAGACCCAGACCGCGCAAATCATCATTCCAGTGGCCGAGCGGCTCGGCGCCAACGTGGTCGATTTCGAGGGGCTCAGCAAAGGCTTTGGCGATCGTCTCCTGATCGACAACCTCACCTTCAAGCTGCCGCCCGGCGGCATCGTCGGCGTGATCGGTCCCAACGGCGCCGGCAAGACCACGTTGTTCAGGATGATCACCGCTCAGGAGAAGCCGGACTCCGGCACGATCACGGTCGGCGAGACCGTGCATCTCGGCTACGTCGACCAGTCGCGCGACGCGCTCGACGGCAAGAAGACCGTGTGGGAGGAGATCTCTGGCGGCAACGAACTGATCCTGCTCGGCAAGAAGGAAGTCAACTCGCGCGGCTATTGCTCGTCGTTCAACTTCAAGGGCGCGGACCAGCAGAAGAAGGTCGGCGCGCTCTCGGGCGGTGAACGCAACCGCGTGCATCTGGCGAAAATGCTGAAGTCCGGCGCCAACGTCCTGCTGCTCGACGAGCCGACCAACGACCTCGACGTCGATACGCTGCGCGCGCTCGAAGAGGCGCTGGAGGATTTTGCCGGCTGCGCGGTCATCATCAGCCACGATCGCTGGTTCCTCGACCGCATCGCGACGCACATCCTCGCCTTCGAGGGCGAGAGCCACGTCGAATGGTTCGAAGGCAATTTCCAGGACTACGAGAAGGACAAGATGCGCCGGCTTGGCCAGGACAGCATCATCCCGCACCGCGTGAAGTACAAGAAGCTGACGCGGTGATGGCGGCATGATGCGACGGGCGCTCATCGCTGCGGGGATCGTCATCGCCTGCAGCTGGTCGCCCGTCCGTGCTGCCGACGCCGCTTTCACCCAGTTCATCGCCTCGTTGTGGCCGGAGGCCCAACAGGCCGGCGTTTCGCGCGCAACGTTCGATGCGCAAACGCGCGGGCTGGAGCCCGACTACAAGCTGCCCGATCTGCTCTTGCCCGGGCGGCCGGCAACGGGTGCGCCGTCGCAGGCCGAGTTCGTGCAGGTGCCGGCCGACTACGTCAAGGAAGCCTCGATCGCGCGGCTTGCAGGCGAGGGGCAGCGGCTGCTCCAAAAGCATCGTACCTCGCTGGACGAGATCGAGAAGAAGTCCGGGGTGCCGGCGACCGTCATGCTCGCCATCTGGGGCCGCGAGACAGACTATGGCCGGCACACGTTGCCCTACGATCTGGTGCGCGTACTGGCGACGCAGGCCTATGTCGGACGCCGAAAGGATCAGTATCGCAACGAGTTCATTGCCGCGCTCAAGATCCTCGATGAAGGCGTCGTCACGCGCAAGGACATGCGCTCGTCCTGGGCAGGCGCGACCGGCCTCACCCAGTTCCTGCCGTCCGAATATTACAAGCATGGCGTCGATTTCGACGGCGATGGCCGCATCGACATCTGGCACTCGGTGCCGGATGCGCTGGCCTCGGCTGCGCAGCAGCTCGTCAACAAGGGCTGGCAGAGCGGCGTGCGCTGGGCTTACGAGGTGCAGGCGCCGGCGAAGGTCGATTGCACGACGGGCGTGCCGGAGGTGACGAAGCCGATCGGCCAATGGCTGCGCGAGGGTTTTGTCCCGGTACGCGGCCAAAAGCTCAGCGCCGCCGAGCAGGCGCAGCCGGCCTCGCTGCTCCAGCCCGAAGGCATCTACGGCCCGTCATTCCTGACCACGAAGAATTACTTCGTCATCAAGGAATACAATTTCTCCGATCTCTACGTGCTGTTCGTCGGCCACCTTGCCGACCGCATGACAAACCCGCTGCCGTTCGCGACGCCATGGGCGGCCTCGAAACAGCTGCGCACCAAGGACGTCGAGACCATGCAGCGCGAGCTGACGCGGATCGGGCTCTACAAGGACAAGATCGACGGCAAGGCCGGCATGCAGACGCGTGCGGCGCTTGGCGCCTATCAGAAGTCGGCGGGCCTCAAGCTCGATTGCTGGCCGAGCGAAGAGGTGCTGCGTTCGATCCAGGCGGCGCGATAGAGCATGATCCGGAAAAGTGTGAAGCGGTTTTCCGAAAAGATCATGCTCAAACAATAACCTAAAGCGCGATGACGCTTCATCCTAACCGCATCGCGCTTTAGCGTGCGCAAACAAAAAGCCCGGCCGATGCTCTCGGCCGGGCTTTCCGATCGCGGCGCGCATGCGCCAGGCAATCAGATCAGTAGCAGACGCGAACCGGGCGGCTGACCCAGCCGTAGCCGTCCCAATAGCGCTCGCGGCGCCAGTAGCAGGGCGCGGGCGGCGGGGGCTCGGCGATGTAAACGGGGCCGCCATAGGCCGGACGGCTGGAGGCGATTGCGCCGCCGACGATGGCGCCGCCGATCAGGCCGGCTGCGATACCGGCGCCGACGCCGTCATGGGCCTTCGCGGACGGAGCGGCGGTCACCAGCGAACCGGCGACCGTCGCGACCGTGAGGGCGGCAACTAAAGTCTTGTTCATGCTCTTGGCTCTCCTGGGAGATGGGTTCCTCCTGCTAGAGGCGCCCGGGTTTCAAAGGTTCACGCACACTCTGATGGAATTGGCCTTGCAGCTAGGAAGCGCGCAAATGGTCAATCCACGGTAAACGCACACGGAGCTGTGACGAGAAAAAGCGGTCTTTTTCAGGCCCTGAGGTGAACGGCGCATCCGTAGTGAACCGGCTTGGCGCGCCTCAGCCGCAGACTCGGACGCGACGGACGCGCCAGGCATAGCCATCCCAGAAGCGCTGCTTCTGCCAGACGCAGCCGCCGTAATAGTCGTCGGCAACATAGCCTGGACCCGGGGCGTAGTAGCGCGGCGGGTAGTAGCCCGGCCCATAGTAGCCATAGCTAGGCCCGTAATAATACGGAGAAGCCAGCGCGCCGCCGACAAGGGCGCCGCCGATGATCCCGGCGGCCACGCCTGCCGCGACACCGCGCTGGGCATGGGCCGGCGTTCCGGCCGTCAGGGCCAGAATAACGACGGCAGCGACCGCCAGGAGCGACTTCTTCATTGCTTGACCTTTCAGACGAACACGCGGGAACCCTTGGGCCGCAAGGTTCCATATTCCGCTTGAATGATCAATGAACGGCACCTTTGCCGGAGACGACCAATTGGTATGGGTCCCACCGGGAGACGATGATGGGCAACGCGATGGTTAATGCTTTGATTGCGGCCGGGATCGTTTTCGCGGTCGGCTACGGCTGGATCGCACATCTCCAGAACCGCGCACGGCGCTCCCGCGCTACCGCCGGCAGCCACGGAGGGAGTAGGGGGGAGAGCACCTATTCCGGGACGAATGACGGCTTCTCGCTGGGAAGCTGGTTTTCCGGCGGCAGTTCGGGGAGCTCTGGCGACGGCGCAAGCTGTTCCAGCAGCGATAGCAGCAGTAGCGGCGGCGACTGCGGAGGCGGTGGCGACGGCGGAGGAGGAGGCGGCGGTGGCGGCGACTAGTGGGCTACAATCTTGATCCAGCGCAAGAGCTTGATTTAGAGCCGTTCTAGGCTTTGATCAGGCCAGTTTGGAATAGCTTCAAATACCTGTTTTTCCTTTTGCATCCGGCCGGCCTGTTAAATATCGATGATGGCGCATCACCGAAGGGCCTTCCGCTTCCATGATCGTTTGTTCCTGTAACGTGCTGAGCGATGATGATATCCGCGCCGCCGTCGCCGAGTCCGACGACGCCGTGCGGCATGCCAAACAGGTCTATGGCTGTCTCGGCTGCAGCGCCGAATGCGGGCGCTGCGCCCGGACGATCAAGAGTATCATCGACGAAGCGCTCGGCCCCTGTGCGCAGTCCTGCTGCGCCGGCTGCCCGCATAGCCACACCGTGGCCGCCAACGACGAGACCGCCGAACCCGCCGAGTTCGCCCTCGCGGCCTGCTGAAAACTTCCGCAATTCCGGCTGAGCTTTTCCCCGGCTGGGTTCCCGTAGCCGGTTGCTCTCGCTCGCAAAGTGATTTAGAAGCGTTCTAAACTCGGTTTGGGACCGATTTGGACTGCAAGAGCTGGAGTGAACCATGCAGGGCGACGCAAAAGTCATCGACTATCTCAACAAGGCGCTGCGTCACGAGCTGACTGCGATCAATCAGTACTGGCTGCATTACCGCTTCCTCGACAATTGGGGCCTGCTGGACATGGCCAAGGTCTGGCGCAAGGAATCCATCGAGGAGATGGAGCACGCCGACAAGCTCACCGAGCGGATCCTGTTCTTCGACGGCTTTCCGAACATGCAGGTGCTCGATCCCCTGCGCATCGGCCAGAACGTCAAGGAGATCATCGAGTGCGATCTCGCCGCCGAGATGAGCGCGCGGGCGCTCTATCAGGAAGCGGCGACCTACTGTCACAGCGCCAAGGACTATGTCACACGCGACCTGTTCGAGAAGCTGATGAGCGACGAGGAGCACCACATCGACTTCCTCGAGACCCAGCTCGATCTGATCGGCCGCATCGGCCTCGAGCTCTACACCCAGAAGCATGTCGGCGGGCTCGAGGGCGAGGGGCACTAAGCTCGGGCCCGGCTCCCTCCATCGTCATGGCCGGGCTTGACCCCGGCCATCCACGTGTTGCCGCACGTCGTTTCGTTTTGCGGAACCGCTCTCGGCTACAGCTGCGTCTTGTAGAGCTCTTCCACGGCCTCCTGGCTCGCCGGTTCGCCGAGGCCGGTCTGCTCGTGAATGACCGTGACGATGCTCGGCATCACCGAGCGCTGCACCTTCTCCGACCTCCACAGATTCGAGCGCATCAGCGCCTTGCCGCAATGGAAATAGACCTCGCTGACCGCGACGTTCAGCACCGCGCGCGGCGGCTTGCCGAATTCCACCATCGAGGCGAGCAGATCCGGGTCGGCCGACAGCGTGCCGCGGCCGCCGACGCGCAGCGTCTCCTCGATGCCCGGCACGAAGAACAGCAAATGCACGAAGCCTGAGCCTTCGACGACGTTGCGGAAACTGTCGATGCGGTTGTTGCCGGAGCGGTCGGGCATCAGCAGCTGGTTGGGGCCGGCGACGCGGACGAAGCCGATGCCGCCGCCGCGCGGCGAAGCGTCGACGCTGCCGTCCGCTCCCGATGTCGCGAGCACGCAGAATGGCGACATCTCGATGAATTTCTTCGCATGCGCATCGATCGCGGGCCGTGCCTTCGCTATCACGCGCGGGCTCGGCTTGGCATAGATGGTGGCGAGGTCTTCGGCGCTAAGATCGGTCAACGGCGTGCCTCCGCTTCAGCTGGCTTCAAGCTACCCGATCGGGCCGTCGCCAGCCAATGGAAATTACCAAGGCGCGTTACACCGCATCCGCCGGCACGAAGCAGCTGATGATGATGGAGCCGCGGTGGTGGACGTACCACACCACGGCCTGGCCGATCGGATTGCCCTGGTCGCGGATGATGGCGCGTCCGGGCACCTCGATCCATTGTCCCTCGATCGGCACCCAATAAGCGCCATTGCGCACGTCATACTCGGTGCGATGGCCGTCGGAGATGTCGCAGCAGGGAACCCCGTTCGGCGCGATCACGCTCTTGAACCAGGCGCGGATGTCGGGCGGAACGTGGTCGTATTGGCCATTGTCGCGCGCGAACGCAACGTTTGCCAGCGCTGTCGCCGCAACCAACCAAACGCACAGTGCGAGCCTGTGCATGCGATCCTCCTCGTCGCGTATCGTGCCATGGGCGCGCGATTGTCCTGCGCGTCTTTCCCTATCGTTGGCACGGATTAAGCCTGAGCCGTCACTGCAATGCATGCTCAAATAATATGCGATGCCGGCGCCCCCGCTTATGATGCGCTGCGAGATCAGCTTGTGGCGATGCGCATCCACCAAGTTGGTCGCAGAAGCGAGAAGGCGGATGTAGGATTTCGGCTCGGACCTTCGTCTTAAGGAAAACGCCGGGAGAAAGTGCATGTGCCGCAACATCAAGACGCTGTTCAACTTCGAGCCGCCGGCGACGGAGGATGAGATCCACGCCAGCGCGCTGCAATTCGTGCGAAAGCTGTCGGGTTTCAACAAGCCGTCGCAGGCCAACGAGGCGGCGTTCGATCGTGCGGTGGCCGAGGTCTCCGAGGCGGCGCGAAAACTCCTGACCTCGCTGCATACGAACGCGCCGGCGCGCGACCGCGAGGTTGAGGCGGAGAAGGCGAAAGAGCGTTCGCGGCTGCGCTTCGGTACGTGAGGTCAGGCAGCGTGCTCCGTGATCTGGCTCACGGTATCTGCTGCCTCGGCTTGCGATGGTGGCGGCCGGGGTTTTGATCGCCCGGAGCACGATATGAGCCGCCCCCTTCTTCCTTTGAAAGCAGGTGCCATCGTCTTCACGCTGCTGTGGACCGCGTGGATGATGTGGTGGGGCGGCTCGTTCTCGAGCGCGAACGTGATCATCCTCGCCCTGTGCGGCGCGGCGGTCGGCTATTTCTGGTATCGCGCCATGCGCTGGCAATTCGAGCGCATGGGCATGCTGCCGCGGCGCGAGGATCGGCCCGACTAGACCCGTCGGCTATCCTTGCCCTGCTTCTTCTTTTTCTTTTTCTTCCTGTGATCGTCGCCATCATCGCTCTCGTCATCGACGATTGCCTCGTCGGTCTCCTGGACGGCGGCTTCGAGCGCTTCGCGCTCGGCGGCTTCGCGCTCGCGTTGGCGGCGGCGTTCGTCCCAGGCATCGAAGAGCTGGTCGAGCCAGGGCAGCACCTGCTCGATCGACGGCAATTGGCCGGGCGGACCCGGCTCGCCGCGCGGGCCTTGCGGCCCCGCCGGTCCCTGCGGCCCGGCAGGTCCCAGTGCGCCGGCTGGCCCACGCGGACCGGCTTCGCCCTGTTTGCCTTGCGGACCGGGCTTGCCGGGCGGCCCGGCCTTTCCGACCGGGCCCGGCTTGCCCTGCGGCCCGGGCTTGCCGCGTGCGCCGTCGGGGCCGCGCCGGCCCGGATGCCCCTGTGGCCCCGGCCGTCCCGGCTCGCCTTGCCGCCCGCGAGGCCCCTGAGGCCCCGGCCGTCGTCCCTGGTCGTCTGCCACGCCACCGCTCCCTTCACCTGGAGCAAGCTACTTAGCGGCGTTTGACGACAGCAGCAATTCCGCCCGCGCTTCGTGCCGGGCTTGATCAACATCAATCGGCGGCGCGAGCGGCCGCCTCATCGATCGCGCGTGGCTGCGCAGCGCGTCGTCGCTGGCCGATTGATGTCGTGCGCTAATCCTGACATGCGGGCACCTCGATGCCGGAGGCGGCATAGAGCCTGATCTTGTTGCGCAGCGTGCGTACGGAAAGGCCGAGCACGCGCGAGGCGCGCGTGCGGTTGCCGTCACAGCGCGCCAGCGTCTGGATCACGAGCTCACGCTCGACCTCGTCGACGGTGGCACCGATCAGAAGCGGAACGATCTGGTTCGGGGCAAGGAATTGTGCGTCCGGCCCGGACGCGGCGACATGAACAGTGGTCATCAAAACACCTCCCGATCAACGCCCGCTTCCATCGTCGGAAGCGGATCGAGAACCAACGACCCCCAAGCCGTGAATCTACGGTGGTCCGGTTTGGTTAATGAAAGGTTAATTGGAGGGGCTGCACCGAATTGATCTTGAGAATGCCCAGATGCCGCCGCGATTGGTGCGAGCCTCGCGTCCCTCACACCGTGCGATAGCCGCCGTCCACCATCACGATGGTTCCGGTGACATAGGCCGACAGATCGGAGGCGAGGAACACCGCGGGGCCGACGATGTCCTCGGGCTTGCCGGTGCGCGCCAGTGGGGTGTGATCGATGAAGGCCTGCACCAGCGCCGGATTGGTCGCGCGCACGTTGGCGTTGATGTTGGTCTCGATGAAGCCGGGGCCGATCGCGTTGACGCGCACGCCTTCCTTGCCGAGCTCGACCGCGAGCGCCTTGGTGAAGCCGAGCACGCCGTGTTTCGAGGTGGTGTAGGCCGCCGAGCTCGGCGTGCGCAGATGCACGAAGGACTGGATCGAGCCGATGTTGACGATGCGGCCTTTGCTGGCGCGCAAGGGCGCGAGGAACGCCTGCGTCACGTTGAACACGCCGTTGAGGTTGAGCGAGATGATGTCGTTCCAGTCCTTCGCCACCGTCTCGGTCTCCGCGGTGAAGGCGTTGCGGCGGGTGATGCCGGCATTGTTGACGAGGATCGAGACCTGCCCGATCTCGTCCGCGATCTGCCTGGCGAGCGCGAAGCAATCCTCGCGCCTGACAACGTCGAGGGCAAAGCTCTCGGCTTTGCCGCCCGCTTGCCGGATCTCCTGCGCCACCTCCGCCGCCGTCTCGGCGTTGACGTCGAGCAGCACGACCTGCGCGCCCTCCCGCGCATAGCCGGTGGCGATCGCCCGGCCGATTCCGGAACCGGCGCCGGTGACGACAGCGATGTGGTTTGCGAGCAGCGCCATGGCAGTTTCCTCCCGTTTTCGTTTCGAAGTTTCACGAAACGCTAACGCGAAATTAAGGGGTCGGAAACGGCGGCCTTGGCATACTGATCCTGATTGCTAAACGTTGCGCGCATGATGGAACGGCTCGAAACCTGGAAACTCGCTCTGGAGCGGCTGCGGTCGGCGCAAGCGCCTGACTGGGCCGAGGCCGGCCGGCTGGTGGCCGAGATCGCGCGGATGAGCAGCGACGTCACGCTGCGCCAGGCTGCCGAGCAGGCGCTGCCGGTGCTGCGCCAGGCCGTCGACAACGACGATCACAGCGTGACGCTGGCGGCCCAGCGCCGTATCAGTGTGGTGCTCGAGGTCGTGCACGATCTGACCGCGCCGCGCTTCGGCCGCCGTAACGCCGCGCCGAAGAAGCTCTCCAGCGAGGACCGCGCGCGCAAGGTGCTCGGCCTGCCGCTCGCGGTGCAGCTCACTTGCGAGGACATCAACCAGGCCTATCGCCGCGCCGCCAAGGGCCTGCATCCCGACCAGGGCGGCAGCGCCGAAGCCTTCATCGACCTCGCCGCCGCGCGCGACATCCTGATCCATCCCCGCGCGTACAAGGACGCGTGAGCGTCTCGGGCCTTCGAAAAGCAAACCGGGCAAGGACGCCCTCGTCCTTGCCCGGTTCTTCGTCCGCCGATCGATTATCTTACCACTTGCAGCTGCCGCTCTTGAGCGCGGCGTCCTTGACCATGAGTGCATCGACGAAGGTCGGCACGCTGGCGCTGGCGCGGTGATAGCCGGCCGGCCACGGCGTGGTCGGGATGCTCTCGTCCCAGATCTGGCAGAAGCCGGTGTCCTGCCAGCGGATCAGATGATAGCTGGCTTCGGCCGGGCTCGCGGCGACGAACGCGGTGACGGCAAGACCGGCGGCAGCGCACAGCATGGAAATACGACGCATGATCAGCTCCTCAAATGAATGATGTGATGCGCCTCCCGACAATGACGGGGAGGGGTGGTGCGGGACGCGCTTGGCACGCGCCCCGGACAAGATGTGAGTAGTTCCACCCGCCGCCGAGGTTCAAAAAATGTGCGTGGGACAGGTCTGATGGCGGCCGGGGAAACGCTTCAGGCCACTCAAAGCAAAAGGGCGGATCGCCCGCGCGACCCGCCCTTCAAGCGCTACTCTCGCGTCCGGCTCAGAGCGTGCACTTCCGCTCGGCGCGCATCTTGATCTGCAGGTCCGAGGCCTGCTGGAAGGTCGGGAACGGCTTGCTGACGACCTTGTAGGTAGAGACCCCGAACTGGAACGGCTTGTACTGCAGGTCCTCGTTCCAGACCTGGCAGATGCCGGTGTTGTCCCAGCGGATCACGTAATAGCCGACCTTCGCGGAGGCGGGCACGGCGAACACGGAACTAGCGATGCCGGCAACGGCACTGAGCGCGAGAAGGCGACGCATGAAGTATCTCCTGGTGGGACATGGGTGGTGGGACATGGGACCGAAAAAATTCGTGCGGTAAAAGCAGGTCCTTTGCAAGCCGGGGGGCCGCCATTCACGGACATGTCAGCTGTGCCCAACGCATTTGGTTTGGACGCGTGCCCGATAGGTCACACGCAGCTGACTAGGCTCCTACTTGGCCAGCGAAGCGACCGCCTCGATCTCGATCAGCATCTTCGGATCGGGCAGCGCCTGCACCACGCAAGTCGTGCGCGCCGGGTACGGCGGCGGGCCGAAGGCGCCGGCATAGAGCGCGTTCATCGCGGCGACGTCCGAGGCGCGGGTCAGGAGCACGTTGACCTTGACGAGATCATGCATGCCGGCGCCGGCCTCGCCCAGCACGCGCTTGATGTTGACGACGACATTGGCGAACTGCGCCTCGAAGCCATCAGGCAACGCGCCTGATACATCGAAGCCGGGAATGCCGGAGACGAACAGGAGGTCGCCAACCCGCGTCGCAAAGGACAGCGGCGGCGCCTTGACGTGCGGCGGGGGCGCGAAATGCTGGATCGGCATGGGATCACCTCAGGACGGGGGCGGACGCAGGAGCGTAGCGGCTGGCGCGGGGATGCTCAAAACAAAAGTGCGAAAACAACCCCATGCACAGTAGGCGCCGCACGGAAATCATTGATGTTTTCCAGAATTCGCCAAACGCGAAGCATTCGGTTGCTCCGTCGGGCAAAACAGGGGCATTATGGCATGCTGGCGGTTGGTGGTCTTCGCCTCTCCCCGCGTGCGGGGAGAGGCCGGAATTTGCGGAGCAAATTTCGGGTGAGGGGGAGTCTCCGCGAGTCCGACTGCCAGTGCATGTGCGGAGGCGGCCCCTCACCCCAGCCCTCTCCCCGCAAGAACGGGGAGAGGGAGCGCACCGTGCTTGCGGGGAATCCTGCCGCTTCGCCTTGAGCCCTCCGCCCCATCATGTTGCCGCCGCGATCGATCAGGTACATTCGCTCCGTCTGATTCGAATCCTCCTTTAAAAAACAGCCCCCGGAGACCCCCATGAAGCTCGCATCCACCCTCCGCGCCGCGTGCGTCGCCATCGTCGCCCTGGCTGGCCTCTCGACGACGGCGCAGGCCGACAGCGGCTTCGTGACGCTGACGATCTACAAGGCGGGCTGGATCATCGGCGGCTCCGGCGGCTCGGGCGTGCTCAACTTCCGCGGCCGCTCTTACGGGCTTTCCACGGGTGGCCTCGACTACGGCCTCGTGTTCGGGGGATCCAAGACCGTGCTGCGCGGCCGCGTCTCCAACATCAACCGTCCCTCCGACGTTGCCGGCGTCTACGGCGCCGCCGGTGCCGGCATCGCCGTCGGCTCCGGCGCCCGCGCCATCGTGCTGACCAACCAGAAGGGCGCAGTGCTGGAGCTGTCGGGCACGCAGGTGGGGTTGATGGCGAATGCGGATCTCAGCGGGCTTGCGATCACGATGCGGTAGAAGACGGTGCCGTAGGGTGGGTTAGCCCTGCGGATCCGCGCAGCGAATCCGCGGGGCGTAACCCACCTCTTTGGCGTCTCCGGAGACGAACAGTGGTGGGTTACGCTTCGGACAGCGCTTCGCGCCGCCCGAAGCTGACCCACCCTACGATTTCTCGACCCTCGCATGCACCCGCTCGCAATGCGCGACGATGTTGGCGTGCGCATCGACGAAGGCCTTCAGCGGCGTCGGGATCGGAAAGTAATAGATGTTGGCGATGAAGCCGTAGATGCCGGCATCAACGCTCGTCGGCGCCGCGCCGTGTACGAAGCCTTGCGCCGGCGCGATGTCCGCCAGCACCTGCAAGTCAGCGAGCCCCCGCGCGTAGGCCTGCTCGGGCGTGTAGCGACCGATGCCCTGGAAGTGATAGCGCTGCGCGTTGTAGGCCTTGGCCTTCTCGAAGCCGGTAGGGTCGATCTGCGGATGCTGCGCGATGAAGGCGTCGCGGAACGCCGGATAGAAGCGCTCGTCCTTCCAGCGCGAATAGGACATCACCCAGTAGAGATCGTCCAGCATGCGCGTGACGAGATGGTCGGTGCGGCGCTGTTCCGATGACAAGCCGGCGTCGATCGTGAGGCGGTATTTCTTAGTCGCGTGCGCGATGATGGTCTCGCTGTCGCCGATGATCTCGCTGTCGTCGACGATGTAAGGCAGCTGCCCGCGCGGCGCGGCCGAGGCATCGAAGACGTGCTCATGCACGAACGGCACGCCCGCGAGCTTGAGGAACGCATAGACCTTGAGGCCGTAGCCGTTGTTGTCGGCGACGCCGAAGAGTTCTGGGTAGGAGTAGAGGGTCAGCATGGGCGGGCTCCTCCGGGGTGGCGGAGGCCAGCATGCTAGGGAGTGGAAACGGATGCAATCCTCGTGGCCCGCATGAGCGCAGCGACATGCGGGAATGGGGTCCCCGGATATCGCTTGCGCTCATCCGGGCTACGTCAGAGCGCCATTTGCGAATTGCCTTTTGCGCAATAGGATGACCGCGATCCTCTGGTCCGGGAGATGACGATGGCCATCAACAAGGACAAGATCGACGACGTGAGACTTCGCCCATGACCCGCGACGAATTGGTCGCTGCCTATGCGGCGCCCGGCCGCCACTATCACAATCTCGCGCATATCGAGGATTGCCTGGCGGCGCTCGCGCGGATCGATGGTCTCTCGGTCGCCGAGCGCGAGACGCTGTCGGAAGCGATCTGGTGGCACGACGCCGTCTACGATCCGACGCGGACGGACAACGAGGAGCGCAGCGCGGAGCTCGCCGAGCAGCACGTCCGCGCCGAGCTTCGCCAGGAGGTCGGCCGCCTGATCCGCTTGACCAAAACGCACGACGTTCCGCCCGGCGATCGTCTCGGGGCGATCCTGATCTCGATCGACCTCAGCATTCTCGGCGCCGATCCCGCCCGCTACGATGCCTATGCCGCCGCGATCCGCCGGGAGTTCAGCCATGTCGCCGAGGAGGACTATCGGGCCGGCCGCGCCCGCGTGCTGCGCCGTTTCGCGGCACGCGAGGTCATCTTTCCCGATCCGGCCTTCGCCGCGATGTTCGATCGGCAAGCCCGTGCCAACCTCGCCCGCGAGCTGGCCAAGCTGAGCTGAAGCGGGCTGACCCGCCTACGAACGCGGCGCGGCCGTGAACACCGCGAGCTGCGCCTCGAACGCCCGCCTGAATGCCGGCCGCGCCTCGCCGCGCGCGACATAGGCAGCGATCTCAGGAAATTCATCGAGCAGGCCTGACGTATTCAGCCGCCGCAGCACGGTCACCATCATGAGATCGCCGGCGCTGAAGGCGCCGTCGAGCCAGTCGGCATTACTGATGTGGCCGGACAATTCGCCGAGCCTGATGCGCACACGCTCCTGCAAGCCGGGCAGGCGCTCGGCGTGCCAGCTCCTGTCGCGCTCCAACAGCATCGCCATGGAGAGCTCGACGATCGGCGGCTCCACCGTGCTTAGCGCGGCGAACATCCATGCGATGGCGCGGCTGCGCGCGTTGGCATCCTTCGGCAGCAAGCCATCGTGGTGTTCGGCGATGTGGAGCACGATCGCGCCGGACTCGAACAGAGTGAGATCGCCGTCTTCATAGGTCGGGATCTGCCCGAACGGATGCAGCGCGCGATGCGTCGGCTGTTTCATCGCGGCGAAGGAGAGGAGGCGAACGTCGTAGGGTTGGCCGACCTCTTCCAGCGCCCAGCGCACCCGCATGTCGCGCGCGTGGCCCTTGCCGCGGTCGGGGGAGGATTCGAAGGCGGTGATGGTGGGCATGGGGGGCTCCATGTGCGTCGCGCTTGGTCCGGAGGACGATTGGCGGAGACGGATTCCGACACTCGTCTTGTAGGGTGGGTTAGCCGTTTCCATACGCGGTCCATCCCCACGGGACGGGGCAAGGCGTAACCCACCACGTCTGCGTCCGCGGCGACAGAAGTGGTGGGTTACGACGGGCGGACTGCGCTTCGCGCATCCGCACGTCTAACCCACCCTACGCAGCGATCCACTTGGCTAACTCCCGCCACGGCTCCAGCGTCCAATGCCCGGACGCAGCTCCTGATGGCGAGGGCAGCACGAATGTCTCCGGCCAGCTTCCGTCGCGCGCCTGCCGCCCCGGCGCAATCGCAGCCGACGGCCGGCCGTAAAACAAGCTCGCCGCCTTCTTGCTCGTGAAGGCAATCGTCCGCGGCCGGTACTTTTCCATCTTCGCCCTGAAGCCCGGCACGTCGAACGTCCCCGCCGCGATCTGGTGATCCATCCCGGCGCCCGTCTTGCAGAGATCGGTGAAGCCGATCCCGAGCGCGATCAGCGATGCGAACTCGCCCGGCTGATAGCGGCGCGGCGTGATCCCGGCCTCATGGAGCGCGCGCCAGAAGCGGTTGCCGGGATGGGCGTAATAGTGCCCGAGCTCGGCCGAGCGGGTCGAGGCGGCGGTGCCGACGAAAACGAGGCGGATGTTGGGGCGGAGCTGGTCGGGGAGGCGGTGGATGGTGTTGGACATCTTCGATGCGACTATTGACTTGCTTCTTTCCTGAATCTGCCGTCGATATTGTCAGGGGTGTGCGAGCGCCGTGCGCCTCAGGCCGGTTGAAGGAAGAATGCAAGATCAGTTTGAGTGGCCCGAGCCCGAACACGAAGCCGACAAGGTCATTTTGCGCAACGTCCGCAACCACGGCTGTCATATCACAGGCATACCCGACGCCAACCCGCCGTTTGCATTTTCAATCGGTCTGTATCTGAACTATGGGCATCCCGAACTCATCATTTTCGGCCAGAGAGCCGAAACGGCGCAGGCCATCATCAACCTTATCCGCGACCGCGTCGCAACAGGGCATCAATTCGTCGACGGCGATGTCGCCGATGACATGCTGGAGAACGGCTACAAGCTCGGATTCTGGCAGGTGCCGCTCGGTGTCTATCGCGAATATCTCGGCACGGCGATCTGGTTTTACCAGAAGTCGCGGTTCGCATTCCCGTGTCTCCAAGTCATCTGGCAAGACGTCAATAGGCGTTTCCCCTGGGAGGCGGAATGCTCACCCGATGTCAAAAAGGATCAGCCGCTGTTAAAGAAAATGGTTGCTTGAAGGGATGCTTCGCAAAAAAAAAGCCGGGCATTTTGCCCGGCCTCTCAATTTCGGATGGCTGCCCGGGTCAAGCCCGGGCATGACGAGCGCAGCACGAGTCCCTTACAACACGCGATTGCTCTCCTTCACCTTCTCCGCATCCAGGTACAAGCTCTCGCCCATCTCCTTGAACTTCGCGCTCATCTTCGCCATGCCGTCCTCGGCGGTGCCGCTCATCGACATCCCCACGCTGTTCGGGTCGTTCAGCGTTGCCGCGTAATCCCGCACGTCCTGCGTGATCTTCATCGAGCAGAATTTTGGGCCGCACATCGAGCAGAAATGGGCGACCTTGTGGGCTTCCTTCGGCAGCGTCTCGTCGTGGAAGTTTTTCGCGGTGTCGGGATCGAGGCCGAGGTTGAACTGGTCGGTCCAGCGGAATTCGAACCGCGCGCGGGAGAGGGCGTCGTCGCGCAGTTGCGCGGCGGGGTGGCCCTTGGCGAGGTCGGCGGCGTGGGCGGCGATCTTGTAGGTGATGACGCCGGTCTTGACGTCGTTGCGGTCGGGCAGGCCGAGATGCTCCTTCGGCGTGACGTAGCAGAGCATGGCGCAGCCGAACCAGCCGATCATGGCTGCTCCAATGCCTGACGTGATGTGGTCGTAGCCCGGCGCGATGTCGGTGGTCAGCGGCCCGAGCGTGTAGAACGGCGCCTCGCCGCACTCCTTGAGCTGCTTGTCCATGTTGATCTTGATCTTGTGCATCGGCACGTGGCCGGGGCCTTCGATCATGACCTGGCAGCCCTTGTCCCATGCGATCTTTGTGAGCTCACCGAGCGTCTCCAGCTCCGCAAACTGCGCGCGGTCGTTGGCGTCGGCGATCGAGCCCGGACGCAGGCCGTCGCCGAGCGAGAACGAGACGTCATACTTGCGCATGAGGTCGCAGATCTCGTCGAAATGGGTGTAGAGGAAGCTCTCCTTGTGATGCGCCAGGCACCACTTCGCCATGATCGAGCCGCCGCGGGAGACGATGCCGGTGACGCGGCTGGCGGTGAGGTGGATGTATTGCAGGCGCACGCCGGCGTGGATGGTGAAATAGTCGACGCCCTGCTCGCACTGCTCGATCAAGGTGTCCTTGTAGAGCTCCCAGGTCAGCTTGACGGGATCGCCGTTGCACTTCTCCAGCGCCTGGTAGATCGGCACGGTGCCGATCGGCACCGGCGAGTTGCGCAAAATCCACTCACGCGTGGTGTGGATGTTGCGGCCAGTCGAGAGGTCCATCACGGTGTCGGCGCCCCAGCGGATCGCCCATACCATCTTCTCGACCTCTTCCTCGACCGACGAGGTCACCGCCGAGTTGCCGATATTGGCGTTGATCTTGGTCAGGAAGTTGCGGCCGATGATCATCGGCTCGAGCTCTGAGTGGTTGATGTTGGAGGGGATGATGGCGCGGCCGCGCGCTATCTCGTCGCGGACGAACTCGGGGGTGATGAAGGCGGGCACCGACGCGCCAAAACTTTCGCCGTCGGCGAGTGCGGCTTCGGCGCGCTCGAGCTGCTGCTTGCGGCCGAGATTTTCCCGTTCGGCGACGTAGATCATCTCCTTGGTGATGATGCCGGCGCGGGCGAACTCGAGCTGCGTCACCTTGTGGCCGTCGAGGCCGCGCAGCGGCTTGTGATAGGCCGAGAAGGCGCGCGCGGCCTTGTCCGTGGAGACGCTGCCATTGTCCTCCGGCTTGATCTGGCGGCCCTCATATTCCTCGACGCCGCCGCGCTCCAGCACCCATTGCTTGCGGTTGCGCGCCAAGCCGGCGTTGACGTCGATCGTGACGGAGGGATCGGTGTAAGGGCCCGAGGTATCATAGACCGGCAGGTTCGGCTCGCCCGCGCCTTCGGACAGGATGATCTCGCGCAAGGGCACGCGGATATCAGGCGCGGCGTCGGGGGTCGCGAAGATTTTTCGCGAGGAGGGCAGGGGGCCGGTGGTGACGGCGGGGACGGTTTTATCGGGGTTGGAGCGGATGTTCATGGGATCCTCCGGTTAATTCGTATGCTTGGGCGCCGGGACGACGCTGGTGACGAAGTTCTTCGTCATTGCGAGCGCAGCGAAGCAATCCAGAACTGCGTCCGCGGAGACAGTCTGAATTGCTTCGTCGCAAGGGCTCCTCGCAATGACGGTGGAGAGAGTTTCGGTCATGCCGCCTCCTTTGAACCGTCGAGCCATTGCCGCACGCGGGCATCGGGGTCGGGGTTCTGGGTGACGTCGGAGACAACAGCAATGGAATCCGCGCCGGCGGCAAAAATCTCCGCGGCGTGCTCGAACTTGATGCCGCCGATGGCAACCAGCGGGATGGTGCCGATGCGCTGCTTCCATTCGGTGATCTTGGGAATGCCCTGCGGCTCGAAGCGCATCGATTTCAGGGTCGTGAAGAAGATCGGGCCGAGCGCGACGTAGTCGGGCTTCGCCGCCAGCGCGGTCTCAAGCTCGGCGTCGTCATGGGTGGAGATGCCGAGCTTGAGGCCGGCCTCGCGGATAGCGCCGAGATCTGCGTCTGCAAGATCCTCCTGGCCGAGATGCAGGTATTGTGCACCCGCAACGATCGCTGCGCGCCAATAATCGTTCACCACCAGCTTGGCCTGCGTGTCCTTGGTGATGGCCAGCGCGTCGGTGACGATCTGCAGCGCGTCGGCGTCGTTCAGCTCTTTGGCGCGCAGCTGGATGGTGCCGACGCCGAGCTTGGTCAGGCGTTCGACCCAGGCCAGGCTATCAACCACGGGATAGAAGCGATCAGGATACGGCATGCCAGAACGGGGTCCCAACGACAGGGGTGGAGGGCGAGGCGAAGTCGCGGGCGTTCATCAGCCCGGCCTCGTAAGCGGTGCGGCCGGCCTCACAGCCGAGGCGGAAGGCGTTCGCCATTGCGACGGGATCGGCGGCTTTGGCGATGGCGGTGTTGAGCAGCACGGCATCATAGCCGAGCTCGAACGCCTGCGCGGCGTGAGAAGGCGCGCCGAGGCCAGCGTCGACCACCAGCGTGATGTCGGGCAGCCGCTCGCGCAACAGTTTTAGCGCATCGCGGTTGGTGATGCCCTTGGCGCTGCCAATCGGCGCGGCCCACGGCATCACCACCTTGCACCCCGTTTCGACCAGGCGGCTCGCGACCGAGAGGTCCTCGGTGCAATAGGGGAAGACTTCAAAACCGTCCTTGATCAGGATGCCGGCGGCTTCGACCAGGCCGACGACGTCGGGCTGCAGCGTGTCGTTGTCGGCGATGACCTCCAGCTTGATCCAGCTTGTGCCGAACAATTCGCGTGCGAGCTTGGCCGTCGTCACCGCCTCGCGCACGGTGCGGCATCCCGCGGTGTTCGGCAGCACTGACACGTCGAGCTCGCGGATCAGCTTCCAGAACGCATCGCCAGTCTTGCCGCCGGCGGATTCGCGCCGCAGTGACACCGTGACGATGTTGGCACCGGAGGCGCGGATCGCCTCTTGCATGATCGCAGGCGAGGGATAGAGCGCGCTGCCGATCAGCAGGCGGGAGGCGAAGGTTTTGCCGTAGAAGGTCACCATGTGGGTGTTTCCTCGATTAAGGCTCTCTCCGCCGTCATTGCGAGCGAAGCGAAGCAATCCAGAGATTCATCCGCGGAGACACTCTGGATTGCTTCGTCGCTGCGCTCCTCGCAATGACGGAAAGAACCCTGAACGGGCGGCAGATGGAAGGCGCGCTCCGTCATTCGGCTCACCCTCCCTGCCGCGGCGTGATGATCTCGATCTCGTCGCCGGCTTGCAGCAGCGTCTCCGCCCAGCGGCTCTTCGGCACGACGTCGTAATTGAGCGCGATGGCGAAATGGCTGCCTTCGTAGTCGAGCTCGGCGAGCAGCGCGTCGACGCTGGCTGCGCTGACCTCGCGCTGCTCACCATTGACGATCACGCGCATTGCATTACCTCGTTGTCGATCTGGCCGCGCTCGACATAGGCGAGCGTCAGCTCGGCGAGCGCCGGCGCAATCAGGAAGCCGTGGCGGTAGAGGCCGTTGACGCTGATCTTACGATCGCGAATGCCGATGCGCGGCAGATTGTCGGGATAAGCGGGGCGCAGCCCCGAGCCGAATTCGACGATGCGGGCCTCGCCGAACGCCGGGTGCACGGTATAGGCCGCGCCCAAGAGCTCCAGCGCGGAGCGCACGCTGACGCCGGTGTCTTCGGCCTCGATCGAGGTCGCGCCCAGCATGAACAGGCCGTTCTCACGCGGGATCACGTAGAGCGGCCAACGCGGATGGATCAGCCGCACCGGGCGCGCCAGCTGCACCTCGTCCGTCTCGATCAGGATCATCTCGCCCTTGACGCCGCGAAGCTCGCTCTGCTCGTCGCGGGCACCAAGGCCGCGGCAGTCGATGACGATGCCGTCTAGCTCGTTCGCGGTGACGTCGCTGCAGAACTTGATGGTGCCGCCGGCAGCCTTGATGCGCTCGTGCAGCTGCGGCAGCACGCGGCGCGGCTCGACATGGCCCTCGGCGGGGAAGAACAGCGCGTCGCGGAAGCGGCCCTCCAGCGACGGCTCGAGCGCGGCAAGGCCGGCGGCATCGAGCCGGCGGTGATCCGCGGTCATGCGCGCAAACCGCTCGAAATCGTTGCGCTCGCGCGGGTGGGCGACGACCAGCGAGCCGTTGAACGGCGTGTCGGGCAGCTCGCGCCGCCAGAGATCGAGCGAGCGCAGGCCGAGGCGGCTGATGATGGGTTCGGCGACCTCGGCCTCGCAATAGGGCGCGAGCATGCCGCCGGCCCAATGGCTGGTGGCATCCGTCATCGCCTCGTCACCGCGCTCGTGCAAGGTGACGGCGTGGCCGGCCTGCGCGAACAGCAAGGCCTGCCAGGCGCCCGCGATGCCTGCGCCGATGATGGATACCGGTGAATCCGGTCGCTTGATGGTCTGCAACATCCCTGTCCCTTCGCCGGCATGACCCGGATCAGGTTCAAAGGGTCACCGCGGTCCTGGGCGGTATTGCCCATTTAGCGGTATCTCAGCTCCTCCTCGGAGCACCCCTCGGAACGGTGCTAATGTATGCCAGCAGGATGGGGTGGTCAACGCGGTAACAGTCGTCATGCCCGGGCTTGTCCCGCCTGCGCGGCCGAAGCCGCTTCGGCGAGGCGAAGGCCCGGGCATCCACGTACTTGGCGCAGATGCAAGACGTGGATGGCCGGGTCAAGCCCGGCCATAACGGAGATCAATGAGCGGGAACCTGCGCCCGCGCGTTACGGACGCGCTGGGCGAGCTTCCTGTGGGTCGGAGCGGCGAACATCGGCTGCGGATTGCCGTTCGGCTCGAGCCAGGGCTGGCCCATAGTGCCTTGGCCCATGGTCTCGCCCGCATGGGCGACCTGGACCGCCTCCTGCCGCTGGCGCTTTGCAGCATAGTAATAGCCGCCCGCGAAATAACGCACGGCTCGCGCGTGATCGCCATTGGCGGCGCGGTAGGCGCCGGCGAGGTATTTCACAGCGTAGGTGAGGTTGGTGTTGGGATCGCGCAGGCCGGCTGCATCGCCGGTGTAGCCGACCCCGCGGGCGGTCGCGAGCTTGATCTGCATCAGCCCGATAGTGCCGCCGCGACCGACCACATGCGGCTGATAGCGGCTCTCACGCATGATGACACGATGCACCAGTGCTTCCGGCACGCCGTTGGCGCGGGCATGGGCGGCCACCATCTCGGCATATTCGGCTTGCCCGGCGCAAGCTGCCTGCGGCAACGTCAATCCGGCCGCGAGCAGCGCGACAATTCGTAAGATTTTCATCGAAGTATTCCTCGGCAGAACGGACCCGCGCCCCAGCGCGTTAGGCCGTGGGAACACGGCGATGATGTGGCGAAATGTCACCAACGGCGATTTTCGCCGGCTCGTCGCTTTTGCGACTTAAACCTGGGTTAAGCTCGGAGCTGGTGGAGCGCCTTACGTGACAGCGGGTCTGTCCATTTCGCGCATTCGCCCAACAATCGCTAGTCAAAGCCAGCACTCGGGAGACGTCCATGACCCCTGCAGACATCGACGACATTCCCAAGCAGAACCCTTGTGCACAATGTGGCACACCGATCCCGTTCCCTGACTGGATCGAGCCGGGCGAAGGGCGCGTCTCCTATCTCTGGACCTGCCACGCCTGCAATTACCGCTTCGAGGCGGTGGCGATCTTCCCGCACGAGGCGATCGAGCACCCGCCGCTCGCGGCTTGATCAGGCGGCAAGGCACGGCGCCTGCGAGACCGGCAATCGCATCCGCACGATCAGGCCGCGCGGGGCGCGGTCATGCAGCGACAGCTCGCCGCCGTGGCCGAGCGCGATTGCGCGCGCGATCGACAGGCCGAGCCCGAAGCCGGTGGAGTAGTCCATGGTGCGCGCGTCGTCGCCGCGCGCGAACGGCTCCAGCATCTCCTGCTTGCGCGCATCCGAAATGCCGGGGCCGTCGTCCTCGACGTCGATGACGAGCATGGTGTCCGAGACGTCAAGGCGGATCGTCACCTCGGCGCCGAAGCGCACCGCGTTCTCGACCAGGTTGGTGACGCCGCGATGCAGATCGTCGGGCCGCGCGGCGGCGGTCGCGGACGCCGGCCCGACATAGTGCACGACATGGCCT
The DNA here is from genome assembly GCF_020193715.1 of Bradyrhizobium sp. IC4060. Classification (NCBI taxonomy): domain Bacteria; kingdom Pseudomonadati; phylum Pseudomonadota; class Alphaproteobacteria; order Hyphomicrobiales; family Nitrobacteraceae; genus Bradyrhizobium; species Bradyrhizobium sp. IC4060. Next base: position 604,013 of record NZ_JADYVJ010000002.1, read on the forward strand.
ATGTCGCCGAACTGATCGGCGACGAGCTGGAGCGTGCTGGCGATGTCGACCAGCGTCACCGCCTCGACCTTGCGGTCGTCGCGCAAGAGCGACAGCACCGATTCCAGCATCGCGCGCATCTGGTCGAGATCCATCAGCATGCGCTTGCGGTTGGCTTCGTCCTCGATGAACTCGGCGCGCAGGCGCAGCCGCGTGATCGGCGTGCGCAAATCGTGGCTGATCGCGGCCAGCATCCGCGTGCGGTCCGACATCAGCCGCACGATCCGCTCGTGCATGCGGTTGAGCGCGCGCGCCACCGCGCGGATCTCCTCCGGGCCGCGCTCGGGCAGCGGCTCGGCGGCGCCCTCGAGGCTGAAATTCTCCGCCGCCGCGGCGAAGGACGACAGCGGTCTCGTCAGCGCGCGCGCCGCCCACAGGCCGAGCACGGTGACGCAGATGAAGGCGCTCATCAGTGCCATCAGCCAGGGCGCGCCAGAGAACAACGGCCGCGGGGCGCCATCGACATGGCCCGCGATCACGGTGCCGTCGGGCAATTGCACGCCGATACGGGGCTCGATGCTGCCTGAAGCCAGCCGTCCGGTCTTGTAGGCGCGGCCGAGATGGCGGCGCATCCAGCGCAGATGCAGGCTGTCGCTCTCCGCGAGATTGGCCGTGCCGGGCGCCAGCATCTCGATGCCGAGCCCGGGGAAGGCGCGCGCGAGATCGGTGACGAGGCGCGGACGCTCGCTCGCCTCCGCCGCCTCGAGCAGCAGCGCGGCATCGGCCAGTTGATGCGCCCGGTCCGGCGGGGCATCAGGGCGGTCCTGCCGGATAATCAGGAAGGCGGTGGTGATGACGAGATGGAGCGCCACTGTCGAGGCCAGCACCAGCGCGGCGATCTGCCCGCCGATACCCTTGAGGTGGAAGAACGAGAACGGCTTCATCGTCGTCCCCCTCAGCTGCTCACGGGCACTGCGGTCGCTTCGGCGCTTGCTGCCTCGGTTTTCGCGACCTCGGTTCGTGGCGTGAACAGATAGCCGCCGGAGCGCACCGTCTTGATCAGGGTGGGATCGGCCGGATTGGGCTCGATCTTGCGGCGGATGCGGCTGACCAAGACGTCGATGGACCGCTCGAACGCGCCGGTGTTGCGCCCGTGCGTGAGGTCGAGCAGGCTGTCGCGCGACAGCACGCGGCCGGGCCGCTCGCAGAACGTGCGCAGCAGGTCGAACTCGGCGCTGGTCACCGCGACGCGCGCGCCTGCGGGATTGCGGAGCTCGCGCAAGCGCAGATCGATGCGCCAGCCTTCGAAGGTGAGCGCGGAGGCACCGTCGACCGAGCTCGCCGCTTGCGCGGCCGCCTGGCGGCGCAGCACCGCGTTGATGCGGGCGAGCAGCTCGCGCGGGTTGAACGGCTTCGGCAGATAATCGTCCGCGCCCATCTCGAGGCCGACGATGCGGTCGACGTCCTCGCCGCGCGCGGTCAGCATGATGATCGGCGTCTGGTTTTCGGCGCGCACCTTGCGGCACAGGCTGAGGCCGTCGTCGCCAGGCAGCATGACGTCGAGGATGATGAGATCGACGCGGTGGTCGGCCATAGCGCGCGACATCTCGCGGCCGTCGGCGACGGCGGTGACGTTGCAGGCGTTGCTGCGCAGGTATTTCGCAATCAGCGTCCGGGTTTCGCGGTCGTCCTCGACGACCAGGATGTTGGGATTGGGAATGGCCATGGACCTTGTTTGTCCAAAATTCCGGCCAAAAGGCGAAGATTTTTGTTTCGAATTGTTTCTACCGCGCGGTCAGCAACGGACGGCAATCGCCCCACCGCCGAGCGGCAAGCTCTCGTTAAGGCCGTTAACCATACCGTGGCGTGGTCCGCGGCGAAACCCGCAAAACCAAGGGAGCCATCATGACCTCAATCTCGGCGGCCTCCGCCGGCAGCTATCAATCGCCACTGCAACGGCTTCAGCAGGAATTGCAGTCGCAAGTCTCCGCCGGCACGATCTCGTCGTCGGACCAGTCCGCGCTCTCGACGGCGCTGACGGATATCGACACGGCGCTCCAGCAGAGCCGATCGAGCGGCCAGTCGAGCGGCGCGCCTCCCTCCAAGGACGAGATGCAGTCGAAGATCGAGGACCTCATCTCGAGCGAAGTGTCGAACGGGACGCTGACCTCCGAACAGGCCGAGGAGCTGAAAAGCGTGTTTCAGTCCGCCTTCGCGCGTGGACTAGGCGGTCCGCCGCCGGACGACGGCTCTTCGGATTCGACGACGACGGATTCGACGAGCAGCAGCTCGACGGACCAGACCACCGCCGAGATCCTCCAGCAATTCCTCCAGGCGCTGCAGCAATCGCAATCGTCAGCATCCTCCTACGGTGCCAATGGCAGCTCAACCGGCAATTCGAGCTTCGCCGCGCTCCTGATCGACTACAAGAGCTGACCTCGGCGACGCCGGGTCGGCGCGGTCCTCGCCGCGGTCCTGCCTTGCCGCAATGCGCATGATCCTCGGCGGGGAACCGTGCATCGCAAAATGTTCCTGAGTGACGCAGGAACAGTTCGCGCATGGCGCGACGAAATTGCGGCACGCACGGAACTGCGCCCGATCAGAGCGGTTTTCTCCGCACGAGTTTTTTGTGAAGGAGAGGACAACAATGTTGATGAAATCGATCGTCACCGGCCTCGCCGGTACCGCGCTACTTGCGACCGTCGCAATCGCGCAAACGCCGCCCGCCGCCACCACCGACAAGGCGGCCCCTGCGGCCACCGCAACGACCACGACGGCTTCCGGCCAGTGGCGCACCTCGAAGATGGATGGCCTGAAGGTCTACAACGAGGCCAACGAGAACATCGGCACGATCAATGACCTGCTGATGGACAAGAACGGTGACATCAAGATCGCCGTGATCGGCGTCGGCGGCTTCCTCGGCATGGGCGAGCATCTGGTCGCCGTGCCCTATGAGAAGCTGAAGTTCGTCAACGAGCCCGTCGCCTATACCGGCACCGGCGCGAACACCGGCGCCCGGCCCGCCGGCACGACGACCGGCGCTGCGACCGGTACCGACAGGCCTGCCGCGACCGCATCGACGTCGTCCGCGTCAAAATGGTACCCGGACCACGCCGTGTTCAATGCCAGCAAGGACGAGCTGAAGAACATGCCGCAGTTCAAGTACGCGGAGTAATGCGGCTCGCGTAACTGCCTGAACGAAGCGCGCCTGGTTTTCACCGGGCGCGCTGTCATGTCTTTAACTTCCTCAACCCCCGCTGCCCTTGAGCCGTTCATTGCGTCGGCGCAGGGCTTCCAGGGTGGCGAGCAAGATGACCGAGACGGTCGTCAAGATCACGGCCGCTGCCGTGATGGTCGGGCTGATGTTCTCGCGGATGCCGCTGAACATCTCGCGCGGCAGGGTGCGCTGCTCGGGACCCGCCATGAACAGCACGATCACCACCTCGTCGAAGCTGGTTGCGAACGCGAACAGCGCGCCTGATGCCAGACCCGGCAGGATCAGCGGCAGGATCACGCGACGGAACGCGTAGATTGGCGAGGCGCCGAGCGAGGCGGCCGCGCGTGCCAGATTAGTGTCGAAGCTCTGCAGCGTCGCCCCGACCGTGATCACTACGAAGGGCGTCGCCAGCGCGGTGTGAGCCAGGATCAGGCCGAGATAGCTGCCGGTCAGCCCGATCGGCGCGAAGAAGAAGTACAGGCCGACCGCGGTGATGACCCCGGGCACAACCACCGGCGACAGCACGAAGGCCAGCACGAGCGGCTTGAACCGGCTCTTCCACTGCGCCAACCCCAGCGCGGCCAGCGTGCCGAGGACCATGGACAACAGCGTCGAGGCGACGCCGATGATCACGCTGTTCTTGAGCGAGTTCATCCAGCGCGGCGAATTGACGAAGTCGTCGTACCAGCGCAAGGAAAGGCCCGGCAGCGGATAGGTGAGGTACGAGCTGGAACTGAACGACAGCGGCATGATCGCAAGGATCGGCGCGATCAGGAAGATGAACACCAGCGTGGAGACAACGATAGTCGCGGTCCACGCGATGCGCTGGCTGGGGGTGCGCAAGGAGGAATTGTCGCTCAATTCTTCATCCCTCCCGTGACCTGCTGGCCCTGCACCAGCTTGCCGTAGACGAGAGCGAGCAGAACGGTGGCGAGCAGCAGCACCGCGCCCAGCGCCGAAGCAAGGCCCCAATTGGCCGTCTCGGTCGTGTAGAGGGCGATGAAGTAGCTGATCATCTGGTCGGCGGCGCCGCCGACGAGGGCCGGCGTGATGTAGTAGCCGAGCGCCAGGATGAAGACGAGCAGGCTTCCCGCGCCGATGCCAGGCAGGGTCTGCGGCAGGTAGATCCGTAGGAAGGCGGTGAGGGGCGGTGCACCGAGCGAAGCGGCGGCACGCATGTAGGCGGGCGAGATCGCCTTCATGCTGCTGTACAGCGGCAGGATCATGAACGGCAGCAGAACGTGGGTCATGGCAACGCAGACGCCGAAGCGGTTGTAGATCAGGCGCAAGGGTGCGTCGATGATGCCGAGCCAGAGCAGACTATCGTTCACGACGCCCTTGCTCTGCAACAGGACGATCCAGGCGCAGGTGCGAACCAGGAGCGACGTCCAGAACGGCAGCAGCACGAAGATCATCAAGAGGTTCGACCGGCCGGGCGGCAGCGTCGCCAGGAGGTAGGCGACCGGAAAGCCGAGAATCAGGCAGAGGGCCGTGACAGCGAGGCTGATGAGGAAGGTGCGGAGGAAAATGTCGCGGTAGATGGCCTGATCCGGTGGTGCGGCGACGATCGCGCCGTCGGCGTTTCGCGTCAGGTCGAGCGCGGCGAGCAGGTAGAAGCCGGTGATCGGGCCGCCGGCGTCCTTGATCGTGGTCCAGGTGGCGCGTTCGCGCCAGGCGGGGTTGATCCTGCCCAGCGTCTCCCTGGCCGTACCGGGCTCAGGCACCGCCTTCAGATTGCGTCCTGTGCTGGTCAGGATCGTGCGGAAGCCGTTCAGCGCGTAGTTGAGCCGTTTGGCCGCAATCGCAAGGGTGCCGGCGGCGCGCGCCGCCAGGATGTCGCTTGCAAGCGCCGCATAGGCGTTTTCATCCGGCAAGTCCTTGCCGTCCCAACTGGCAAGAGCAGCGACCGTTTGCGGCAGGACCCGACGCACCTCCCAGTCCTCGACCGAGCGCCACAGCATGCCGGCGATGGGACCTGCGAAGGTGAAGAGCAGAAACAGCAGAAGCGGCAGGACCAGCGCCAATGCCTTGACCTGGCGTGTCCGCTCCGCACGCCTCAATCGGCGTTTGAGCGGCACCTCAGTCTTGTTATCGGCGCCGAGCGCGGGCGCTGCTGTCATGGAGAAAGCCTCTTGGAGCAGCCTGAGCAAGCGCCTCGTCCTTCGAGACGACCGCTTCGCGGTCTCCTCAGGATGAGGCTCATTGACATTGGTGCCAGTAACGTCGCTGCCACAGACTCAGACCTCATCCTGAGGGCCCGCCATAGGCGGGCGTCTCGAAGGATGCGCCACGGGCGAGTTGTCCGCGCGCACCTCTAGCTGCTCCCGCTATTTCGCGGCCCATTTGTTGAAGCGCTCGGTCAGGCGGTCGATGTTCTCGAGCCAGAAGGCCACGTTGATCTCGACCGCGTTCTTGATGTTATCAGGCGCCGTCGGCAGGTCCTTCAGGACGGCGGGCGCGAGCCGGCCGGCGGCATCCTTGTTCGAAGTGCCATAGGCAATGTTCTCCGACAGCTTGGACTGGTTCTCCGCCTTTCCGACGAAGTCCAGGAACTTGTAGGCCGCATCCTTGTTCGGGCTCCCCTTCAGGATGACCCAGCTGTCGAGGGTGAAGAGCGCGCCGTCCCACACCATGCCGAAGTTCTTCTTCTCGTTCTTGTTCGCGGTGTCGATGCGGCCATTGTAGACCGAGGTCATCGCCACCTCGCCGGAGGCGAGCAATTGCGGCGGCTGCGCGCCGGCCTTCCACCAGACGAGGTCGCCCTTGATGGTGTCGAGCTTCTTGAAGGCGCGCTCGATGCCTTCGTCGGTCGCCAGCACCTTGTAGACGTCCTTCGGTGCGACGCCGTCGGCCATGAGGGCGATCTCCAGCGTGGTCTTCGGGCCCTGGCGCAGCGCGCGCTTGCCCGGAATCTTCTTGGTGTCGAAGAAGTCGGCCCAGCCTTTCGGGGCCTCCTTCAGCTTGTCCTTGTCGTAGCCGAGGACGAAATCGTAGAGGATGGCGCCGACGCCGCAAGGATTGACCGACGGCGGGATGTAGGCGGCCTCGCCGCCGATCTTGGAATAGTCCAGTTTCTCGAACAGGCCTTCCTCGCAGCCGACCGCGAGCTCATCGCTCTCGACCTGGACGACGTCCCAGGTGGCGGCGCCTCCCTGCACCTTGGCGCGCAGCACGCCGACGCCGCCGTCCCAGGATTCGTCGTTCATCGCGATGCCGGATGCTTTCTTGAACGGCTCGAAATAGACCTTCTTCTGGGCCTCCTGATACGCGCCGCCCCACGAGACGACAGTGAGGTCACGCGCTTCTGCGACATTGGTCAGCGCGACACCGGCGCCCAATGCCGCGGCGAAACCCAGAGCAATCTTGCGCTTCAGCATGGTCTTCGTTCCTTCTTCATGTGAGTTGCGTTGACATTGATTGTTTCAGTTTCGTCGCCGGCAGATCAGACGGGATCGAGGGCGAGGCAGTCTTCCGGGCGGAAGGTGATGAACACGCTTTCGCCAGGTCTTAGGCCGTGATGCGCTCCCGGCTGAAGCTTGACCATGAACTCGGCGTTGCCGGCCACATCCAGCACGGCCAGCGCGTGGTCGCCGAGATAGATGGTGTTCTGCACTTTTGCCGGCAGCCGGTTCGGTCCCTCACTGGAATTGCCATTGGGAATTATTGCGACACGCTCCGGCCGCACCGACAGAGAGGTCGATGCGCCTGCGCCTGACACGTTGACCGCCCGTGCGGCGACTGTGCCGCCACCGGCCAGCGCGACGCGGCAATAATCCCTCTCCACGGTTTCCACGGTGCCGGCGAGCACATTGTTCTCACCGATGAAGTGGGCGACGAAGCTGTTCACGGGATGCTCATACAGCGCGTCGGGGCGGTCGATCTGTTGCACGATGCCGTCGTTGAATACGGCGATGCGGTCCGACATCGTGAGCGCTTCGCTCTGGTCGTGGGTGACATAGACGATCGTGATGCCCATCGTCTCGTGCAGCTGCTTGATCTCCAGCTGCATCTGCTCCCGCAGCCGCTTGTCCAGTGCGCCCAGGGGCTCGTCCATCAGCACGAGCTGCGGATTGAACACCAGCGCGCGGGCCAGCGCCACGCGTTGCTGCTGACCGCCGGACAATTGCCCGGGCCGCCGGTGCGCAAAAGTTTCCATCTTGATCATGCGCAGCGCCGCGCTGACGCGCTCTTGCGTCTCCGCCTTGCTCGACTTGCGAACCGAGAGCGGGAAGGCGATGTTTTCCGCGATCGTCAGGTGCGGAAACAGCGCGTAGTTCTGGAACACCATGCCGATGTCGCGCCTGTGCGGCGGCACGTTCTTGATCGGCCGCTCGCTGAGGTAGATCTCGCCATGGGTCGGCACCTCGAAGCCGGCCAGCATCATCAGCGTGGTCGTCTTGCCCGATCCCGACGGGCCGAGCAGGGTGATGAATTCGCCCTTCCTGATGTCGAGGTCGAGGTTCTTCACCACGAGATGCTCGCCATCATAGGTCTTTTGAATGCCGGAAAAACGCACCAGCGCCGGCGCAGGCGTGACCATGCCGGCTTCCATGTTGTCCTCGCGTTGTCCCCTACAATGCGCGTGCGAGATTAGCATCCTGCAGCGAGAATGCCAGCGGCGCAAGCGACGAGGAATTGTGCGGGTCCGGCGAGTGGCGGGACAACCGCCTCTGACGGGTGGCGGCGCCTGCACGCACGCCTCGTCCTTCGAGACGGCGCTTGCGCGCCTCCTCAGGATGAGGCTCATCGGCGTCCGTGCTCGTTGCAACAGCTGCCGCGCACTCCGCCCTCATCCTGAGGAGCCCGCCCAAGCGGGCGTCTCGAAGGATGGCCGCAGGGAAGAGCTCTCACATGCGACGGCCCTGCGATGCGCAGGGACGCGCTACATCCCCGACAGCTTCGTCACGAATACGTTCAGCGAGCCGCCGGCTTCCGCGACCACGCGCAGGGTCTTGGAATCGAAGGCGAGGTCGGCGAGAGTGAGGCTGTCGATCCTGGCCTCGACCTTGAGGCCGTCCTCGCTCTTCTGGTAATCGGCGATCGCGGCGGCGATCTTCTCGCGGGCGTTGGCGGCGATCGGCTTCAGATCCAGGGTTGCCCTCTGCAGCAGCGCCTGCTGCATCTGCGGGACGACTGCGCGTGCAGCGGCGCCCAACAGGCCGAACGCGGCCTCGGATTCCACCGCGAGCTGGATGTCGGTGAGCCGCAGCGTCTGTTGCGCCTGGTCGAGCACCGGCCGGCCCCAGATGTGCACATTCGCCTCGGCGCCGAGGCCGAACCAGCTCCTCTTCTCCTTGGCGCGCACCAGAAGTGAGATCAGCAGCTGGTCACCCGACGGGATGACGTTGGCGCTCTTGACGGTGACGTCGACCGGGCCGGAGCCGTCCTCCGGATAGGTGCGGCCGACCATCTGCGCTGCGATCAGCTTGTTGATCTCGGTGAAAGGCACGTCGATCGGCACGCCGATATTCACGCCTGTGCCGGTCGGCGGCACGATCGAGATCTTGTCGGGAAACGGGCAGTCCGGCTTGGTCGGCGTCGAGGTCACGCGTGTCTCGGCTTCGAGGCCGAGCAGCAAGGTCACGGCCTGCGCATCGACGCGCGGCTGTGCCGCGATCGCGCGCACCGGCTTCATCTCGAGCCAGAGCGGCGGCAGCGCCGCCGAGGCGCTGGATCCTTGCAGCGGGATCGAGCGGCAGGCCTTGATCCATTGCGCCTTGGCATTCTCGCGCAGGCTGGGATCGTTGCGGATGCGCTCGGAGACGGCGTTGATCTGCTCGCCGACGGTCTTGTCGATCAGCGGCTTGACCTGCGCGGGCACGTTGACCTTGGCGCCGGCGACGTTGAGGTTGGTGTCGCCGAGATTGACCTGGGCGCCGAGATTGGGCTCCAGATACCAGGCGGCGGCGAGCTTCGGGCGCGAGGTGACGACGACGTTGCCCTTGATCTCCGCGCTCGCGTTCAGGTTCTTGATGTTGACCGCGCCGATCCGCTTCGCGGCGTCGCCGCCGAGCACGCTGCCGAGCGCATCGCCAAGCGCGCCCGTGGCTTTCGACGACAGCGAGCCGGTCACGTTGAGCTTGCCGGTGAGCGGGGTCGAGATCGTCAGCACGTCCTTGTCGCCGGCTGCCGCCATCGGGCCCCGGACGGCGGACCAGCCGATATCGGCATTCTCCAGGATCTGCGAGATCGGGTTGTCGGCCTTGCCGGCGAAATTGCGCGGCGCGGCCTTCTCGGCCTGCTCGCGGATGGCCGACAGCGCGATGGCGACCGGCGCGATCACGATGGAGCTCTTCGAGGCCGGCGGCAGCGGCGGCAGCTGTGCGACCGGCGGCGCCGAATTCGTCGCGCGCGGCGCCAGCCAGTCCATCGCCTTCAGGCTGATGAAGAACGACGCCGCGAGCACCGCGACACCGATCAGGATAGTCTTCAGATTCCACGTCAGACGCATCAATCCCCCAAGTCGCCCCGACGGGGATTCTACAGGGCGGTCGAGGAGGGCGCTAGAGCGCACCCGTTGGGTGGAATTGGGGCGAACAGGTTACGGATTGTGAACGCGCCGTCGGCGTGCCGTCACGCCAGGCGCAAGGACTAACGCGCGATGCGATTAGGATGAATCGTCATCGCGCTTTAGGTTGTTGTTTGCGCATGATCTTTTCGGAAAACCGCTTCGCACTTTTCCGGATCGTGCTCTAGCTTTGCCGCGGGCGCCGGACCGCTCTCACCTTGCCGCGATTGCCGCCGCCGCAGAAGAAACGGTCACCGCCGTCCGATTCCAGGCCCGACACGATCGTGCCGGCGGGCATGTCGATCTGCTCGATCACTTGTCCCGTTTCCGGATCGATCCGACGCAAATCGCTCTGTTCGTTCTCCCAGGTGCCGTGCCAGAGCTCGCCGTCCACCCAGGTCACCCCGGTCACGAAGCGCTTGCTCTCGATGGTGCGGAGGATCTTGCCCGTTTCGGGATCGATCTGATGGATCTTGCGCTCGCGATATTGTCCGACCCAGAGCGAACCCTCGGCCCAGGCAAGGCCGGAATCGCCGCCGCCGCCCGGCGCCGGAATGGTGCCGAGCACCTTGCCCGAAGCCGCATCGATCTTCTGGATGCGGTCCTCGGCGATCTGGAACAGGTGTCGTCCGTCGAACGCCGTTCCGGCATGCGCGGCGACGTCGATGGAGCGGTCGATCCTGCCGTCGGCCGGATCGAGCGCGTTCAACTTGTCGCCGGAAGCGAACCAGACGCGCGTGCCGTCATAGGTGACGCCATGCACGGCCTCGACGCCTGGAAAGGGTCCATACTCCGTGACGATCTCGGCGGCTGAACGTTTCATGTGCTTGCTCCCTGTGCTTAACGCGCATCCTACGTCTTCAGGAGCGGCGTGGGGAGTAACAAGCCTGTCGGGAAACCCGGAACGGGCGGCGTCATCCAGCGGCGCGCCCGTCCGTGTCCGAACGACTGCACCTTGCCCGACCGCGCCAGCTCCTCGAGCGCGCGCTGCACGGTGCGCGGACTGATGCGAAGCGCAAGCGCGAGCGCCGAGCTCGACCATGGCTCGCCGTCGGTAAGAAAGGCGAGGACGGCGGCGTGCTTCTCCTCAACGGGCCGCGCCAGCACGAGGACGTCGCGCGTCTTCCGCGGCGCCAGCACGAAGCCCTGCTTCGTCGCGCTGATGTCGGCCAGCGGTGCGAGCTTGGTGCGGAGCCGTCCGATCTCGACGCGCAGGCGCGCGCGGTGCGATTCGTCGGCGTGCCTGGCTTGAAAGGCGCCGGATATCAGCGTCTCGCGCGAGACATCCGCAGGCCATGCCTGGGCCAGGAGACGCGCGAGCGCGAACAGCACGGGACGCGTTCCGAGCGACACCGCGACGCCTTGCCTGCGCACGACGTGATGAAAGGTATCAACGACCAGCGCCGTCGAGGTCGCCAGACGTTCGACCTCTCCCAGCAACAGCGGATGTTCGCTGCCGCGGGCGATCAGGCGCGCTGCCGGCGTGTCGAGGATCAGGCTCGCGCTGTCGACCTCGGCCACGAGCGCCGGAATGTCTGCAAGGCGCGCTGCGTGAGCCGCGCGGCCGAGCGCCGTGCGCGCGTCGTTCGTTCTGAGCCGCCTGATGGCGATGCCGGCGAGCACGAGCTCCCGGACGACCTGCGACGCGGGCGGGAGCATGGCGGGACGGACTTCGGCGAGCGTGCGCTCGGCCTCGTCGAGGCGACCGACCAGAAGCAGGCGGCGCGCCTCGACATGGCCCGCATGGGCGGCATTGACGAGATCGCCGTGCTGTTCGAGCGTCGCGCGTGCCGCGGCGAGCGTCTTCACCGGCCAGTTCAGATCGCGCGAGACCAGCGCGATCTCGGCTTCGGCCACCAGGCATCTTGCGCGTGCCACCGCCTCGCGCGGACCGAAGGCGCGCGCGGCGGTGCGCAGCAGCAACTTGGCCTTGGCGAGATCGCCGAGCTGCGCCATTGCGATGCCGCGCAGCGCCAGCGACGGCGCATCGTTGCGCAGCGCGACGCGGTTCAGGGCGCCGAGCGGATCACCGGCCTCTAAGGCGCGCGCAGCGGCAGTGATCAGCGATTCCATGTCAATCCCGCCACACTTGTTACTCCCACCGCGCAACCGCTTGGTGCCAGAAATCGTTGGCAGGACGTCGAGCAAAAGCTTTGGAGAGTCATGATGACATCAGCAGAAAAAGCAGGAACCAACGGACACACCGCCATGCAGACCCCACCGGTGGTGTCGCCGCAGGACTGGGAGGAGGCCCGTCTGCAGCTGCTCGTAAAGGAGAAGGCGCATACCCGTGCCCGCGACGCCCTGGCCGCCGAGCGGCGCCGCATGCCGTGGATGGCTGTCGACAAAACCTATGCGTTCGAGGGGCCCGGCGGCAAGCTCAGTCTGCACGACCTGTTCCAGGGCCGGCGGCAGCTGATCGTCTATCGCGCCTTCTTCGAGCCCGGCGTGTTCGGCTGGCCCGATCAGGCCTGCCGCGGCTGCTCCATGGTGGCCGACCAGGTCGCCCATGTCTCGCATTTGAATGCCCGCGACACCACGCTGGTGTTCGCCTCGCGCGCGCCGCAAGCCGACATCGTCAGGCTGAAGCAGCGGATGGGCTGGATCATGCCTTGGGTCACCATCACCGACAGCTTCGATGCCGATTTCGGCGTCGACGAATGGCACGGGACGAATGTGTTCTACCGCGACGGGACGCGCATCTTCCGCACCTATTTCGTCAAGAGCCGCGGTGACGAGCAGATGGGCGGGACCTGGAACTATCTCGACATCACCCCGCTCGGCCGCCAGGAGGTGTGGGAAGATTCGCCGGAAGGTTACCCCCAGACCCCGACCTACAAATGGTGGAATTGGCACGACAGCTACACCGAAGGCGCCGCGCCCGACAAGCGATGGGTGGAGATCTCGGACGCCGGCGAGAAAGCCTTCCGCGAGGAGGCCGCGGGGGAGCGGAAATGACCGGTCCGGTCAGCGCGGTCCCCGGCGCCAGCCCCGACGGCGTCGCGACCGCGCGCCACCTCGCCAGATGGCTGGCGCTGGCGGCCACGCCGACCTTCGCCATCATGGCCGTACTGACGGCTTTGCCCGGGGGTGGGCCCGCGGAGATGCTGTGCGGCGCCGGGCAGGGCTCTCTGCTCGGCGGGATGGTGCCGATGTATCTCTTGATGAGCGCGTTCCACGCCGCGGCGTGGCTGAGGCTGATGGCGGGGCGCGGTCAGCCGGTAAGCGCGCCGCCGGTGTGAACGCCTCGTCCTTCGAGACGACCGCTCCGCGGTCTCCTCAGGATGAGGCTAATCGACATCGGAGCCGCGGCTAGAGAGCTGCCCCGCACTCAGGCCTCATCCTGAGGGCCCGCCGGAGGCGGGCGTCTCGAAGGATGATGTGATCCTCGCTTTGCCAGCTCATGCAGCCTGGCGAAGTCGCCGCGCATAAACGCTTCCTTCTTCGCGCGGCTCCATTTCTTGAGCTTGCGCTCGCATTCGATTGCGTCGGTGATGCGATCGAACCATTGAGAGAAGACCAGAGTGACGGGTCGACGAGACTTTGTGTAGCCCTCGAACGTGCCGGCGTTGTGCTGCGCGACTCTGATCTCGAGCTCGGTGCGGGTCGTGCCGATGTAGTACCTGCCGTCCGCGCATTGGAGAATGTAGAGGTATGCGCCGTCTGTCATCGTGAACGCCTCGTCCTTCGAGACGACCGCTTCGCGGTCTCCTCAGGAAGAGGCTAACTGACGTTCCAGGCTTGCTGCAAGGATGAGGCCGCGCACGCAGCCCTCATCCTGAGGAGCCCGCCGGAGGCGGGCGTCTCGAAGGATGGCCGCACCTCGCAAGCCAATTGCCCCACGGTGGCGCCTTCTATTGCGTTCCGCCCGCCGCTTGCAGATACGCAACCACCTTACCCGCTTCGTCCTTCGAGATGCCGCCATAGGGCTGCATCTTGTGGCCGGACACGACCTCGTCCGGCTTGACCATGAAGCGGGTGAGCTTGTCCTGGTCCCAGGCGAAGCCGGCTTCTTTCATGGACGAGGAGTAATTGTAGTCCGGCAGCGAGCCGGCCTTGCGTCCGACGATCTTGTTGAGATTGGGACCGAGGCGATTGTCGCCTTCCTTCATGGAATGGCAGGTGCGGCAGGAATTGTTGAAAGCCTGCTTGCCGGCGTCGTCAGGCGCGGGTTGCTGCGCGAGCGAGGCGGGCGCGGACACGAGCAGCGTCAGTGCTCCGGCGCCGGCGAGGGCGTGCAGCCATGGGCTTGACGAGGGTTGCCTTCGTGGTCGCATTTGCGCCTCCATCGGGGATTGCGCCGCAACAGGCGCAACGGGATGTCAGGGCAAACGAAAACGGCCCCGGTGGGTTCCGGGGCCGTTCGCGTTACGTTGTCCTGTCGCTTCAGCGGCTCGCGGCGCCGAGGTCTGCGCGGCGCTCGGTCATCGGCAGCACGATCACTTTGGTGCCGACGTTGACGCGGGAATAGAGGTCGGTGACGTCCTCGTTGGTCATGCGGATGCAGCCGGAGGACACGCGCTTGCCGATCGTTTCGGGGGCGTTGGTGCCGTGGATACGGTAGATGGTGCCGCCGAGATACATGGCGCGCGCGCCAAGCGGATTGCCGGGGCCGCCGGCCATGTGGCGCGGCAGATAGGGCTGGCGGGCGATCATTTCCGGCGGCGGCGTCCAGGCCGGCCACTCGGCCTTGCGGCTCACCGACTGGATTCCGGACCAGGTGAAGCCGTCGCGGCCGACGCCGATGCCGTAGCGCAACGCCTGGCCATTGCCGAGCACGTAATAGAGATAGGTGTTGGGCGTATCGATGATGATCGTGCCCGGCGCTTCGCGCGTCGCGTAAGAGACGGTCTGGCGGCGGAAGCGGGCCGGCAGCTCGACCGCGTCCTGATCCTCGGGCTCGGTCTGGTAGGTCGGCGCCTGATAGGGCTGATACGACGGCTGATACGGCTGCAGCGGCTGCGGCGCGGTCATCGGCGGCAGCGGCTGGAAGAACGGGAAGATCTGCACCGGCGCGGCCTTGGCTGCGCCAGCGAACGTGATTGCGGAGACCGCGACGGCACTGAGTGCAACGGCGCGCGAAAACGTCTTGAACGTGTCCAGATTGAACATGTGATCGCCCCTGTTTGCTCGGTGTTTTGCTCACCGCGGCACCGTTGCGGCGCTCCGTTGCCTGAATTCCTAACGGCAAAACGTTTCGGGACATTTGCGCGGAAAACCGAAAACGGTTTCACGGCGGCAAGAATTGTTTCATGACAGTTTCGTGGCCCGCCGGCTCGTTAACGAACAAAACAGCGCGCCGACACTTCTGTGACGTCACACGCCTGAAATATCCTTCGTTGATGGTCGATGCCTGAGAATCATCAAACTCTCGGGATTTTCCCATGCGGGTATTAATCGCGACGGACGCCTGGCATCCCCAGGTCAACGGTGTGGTCCGCACCCTGACCTCCCTGGCGAATGCGGCCAAGACCCTCGACGTCGAGATCGACTTCCTCACCCCCGACGGCTTTCCGTCCTGGCCGCTGCCGACCTATCCGGGCCTGCGCTTTGCGCTGCCTTCGGCGAAGGAGATCGCGCGGCGGATCGAGAAGGCCGCGCCGGAGGCGCTGCATATCGCGACCGAGGGCCCGATCGGCTGGGCGGCGCGCGCCTATTGCCGCCGCAACCGGCTCGCCTTCACCACCTCCTACACGACGCGTTTTCCGGAATACGTCTCGGTGCGGACCGGCATCCCGGCGGGCGTCGGCTATGCGGTGCTGCGCCACTTCCACGATGCCGCCGCCATGACCATGGTTGCGACGCCCTCGCTGCGGCAGGAGCTGTCCGAGCGCGGCTTCAAGCGGCTCGGCTTCTGGACGCGCGGCGTCGACACCGGGCTGTTTCATCCCGACGCTCCGGCACAGCTCGACCTGCCGCGCCCGATCTTCATGACGATGGGGCGCGTGGCGGTGGAGAAGAATCTCGAAGCGTTCCTCTCGCTCGACCTGCCCGGCACCAAGGTCGTGGTCGGCGACGGCCCGCAGAAGGCGGCGCTGGAGAAGAAATATCCGGACGCAGTCTTCCTCGGCGAGAAGAAGGGGGCGGATCTCACCGCGCATCTCGCCGCGGCCGACGTATTCGTGTTTCCGAGCCTGACCGACACCTTCGGCGTGGTGCAGCTCGAGGCGCTCGCCTGCGGCACGCCGGTTGCGGCGTTTCCGGTCACGGGCCCGAAGGACGTCATTGCCGATCACCCGATCGGCGCGATCGACCACGATCTGCGCACCGCCTGCCTGCGCGCGCTCACGATGTCACGCGAGACCTGCCGCAACTTCGCGCTGGAGCGCTCCTGGGAGAACAGCGCGCGCCAGTTCGTCGGCAACCTCACCTCACTGCAGCCCAGCCGCTCCTTGCGCGCCTCGCCTCGCATGGCGCGGCGGCCGGTGCGCGGCTGACCGTTTATTCGAACCACAGCGAGAACCTCATCGATGGCTAAGATCATGAACCTTGACGGCACCCAGCAGCTCGACCTCACGCGCGGCACGGTCGAGCAGGCCTATGACCGCTGGGCGCCGGTCTACGATCTCGTGTTCGGCGGCGTGTTCGCCAAGGGCCGGCAGGCCGCGATCGCGGCCACCAACAAGATCGGCGGCCGCGTGCTCGAGGTCGGCGTCGGCACCGGCATCTCGCTGCCGCTCTACGCGCCGAACCTGCGCATCTTCGGCACCGACATCTCGGAAGCGATGCTGGACAAGGCGCGCCGCCGCGTGACGGAGCAGAAGCTGAAGAACGTCGAGGGCCTCGCGGTGATGGACGCCGAGAAGCTCGAATTCCCCGATAATTCCTTCGACGTCGTGATGGCGCAATACGTCGTCACCGCCGTGCCGAACCCGGAGAAGGCGCTCGACGAATTCGCCCGCGTGCTGCGTCCGGGCGGCGAATTGATCATCCTCACCCGCGTCAGCGCCGACACCGGCATGCGCCGCTTCATCGAGCAGAAGCTGCAGCCGGTGGTGCGTCCGCTCGGCTTCCGCACCGCCGAGTTCGCCTGGTCGCGCTACGCCAAATGGCTCGCCGGCGCGCACGGCATCGAGCTTGCCGAGCGCCGCTTGATTCCGCCGCTGGGACACTTCTCGCTGGTGCGCTTCCGCAAGGTCGACGTCGCCAAGGCGGCGTGAGCTTACGCGTCTTTCGTGCGTCATCGCGCCGCTGCACATCGTCACATGACAAAATGATGATGTCACACGGTCTACATCGAATCTCTGTAAATCCTGAACCCGAAAGCATTTTGGGGATGAGCATGATCAAGAACTATCTCGAGCAGCTGCGGATCCAGCGCTGGGACGACCATCGCTACTATCACCACAGCCGCATCAATCAGAGCCTGCACTTCGTCAGCGCGCTGAGCTTCCTCTTTGCCTATGTCTGGCTGTTCATCGATCCCGTCGTCTCGGCGCTGGTCGGCTGGCTGGTGTCGATGACCTCGCGCCAGGCTGGTCACTTCTTCTTCGAGCCGCACACCTACGACCACATCAACCAGGCGACGCACGAGTACAAGGAAGAGATCAAGGTCGGCTACAATTTGCAGCGCAAGGTGGTGCTGATGGCGATCTGGGCGCTGTCGCCGCTGGTGCTGGTCGTCGACCCCACCCTGTTCGGCATCTTCACGCCCTGGCAGAGCGCGACCGACTTCATGCGGCAGGTGGCGAAGATCTGGCTCGTGGTCGGCGGCGGCGGCCTGCTGTTCCGCACCGTGCATCTGTTCTTCATCCGCGACGTCGAGACCGGCCTCGTCTGGATGACCAAGATCCTGACCGATCCGTTCCACGATTTGATGCTCTATCGCGGTGCTCCGCTCGCCCTGATGCGCGGCGAGCTGATGGATCCCGGCCTGCACCTCAATCCCGAGCACACGCTGGGCTTCATCGACGAGCCCGTGCTCGAAGAGCAGCACGCTTGAAGCGCGCGGCGCACGCGACACGCTCCGATGTCTGATGGCTACGTCATGCCCGGCCTTGTGCCGGGCATCCACGTGTTCGGGGCTGCGAACGCGGTGCTTCCTTCACCTCTCCCCGCGTGCGGGGAGAGGTCGAATTTGCGCGGAGCGCAAATTCGGGTGAGGGGGGCTATCCGCGGGGGTGCTGCCAGATTGTCGTGCGTCAACGCTCACCGCACGCGCGGAGAGTCCCCCTCACCCCGACCCTCTCCCCGCAAGCGGGGCGAGGGAGAAGGGCGAGCGGTGATCGGGGCCAAGTGTCAGAAAGCCTCAGCGGCCGAAGCGCTTGGCCAGCATCTCCTTCAGGATCTGCCGCTTGATCTGCTTGTTGGTGAGCGAGCCGTCGTGCCACCAGAAGCCGTCGGCCTTCATCTTCTGCGTGGCGCGGACGAAGCGGTCGGCGACTTCGGTGAAATCGGCGTCGGTGTAGTTCAGGCTGAAGATCAGCCGGCCGGTGCCGACCCAGCTCAACGCCAGGCCCTCGGCGCGCAGGTAATATTGCAGCATCCAATTGTAGCGGGACGGCGTGGTGTATTTCACCGTCCAGATCGAGGAGAAGTTGGCGAAGCGCACCGGCAGGTCGGCATCCTGCATCATCTGGTTGAGCTTCTTCACGCGCCCGTTCCAGGTCTCCTCCAGCCCATCATAAACGCCGCGGAAGTTCGGGCTGGCGAGGCGGCTCAAGAACTCGTCCATCGCCGTCATGACGTAGGGGTGCGAGTTGAAGGTGCCGCGGGCGAAGCAGATGTCGGCGGGGCGGTCGTCGCGGAAGCGCCGCATCAATTCGCGCTTGCCGCAGACCACGCCGACCGGCAGGCCGCCGGCGAGGCTCTTGCCGTAGGTCACCATGTCGGCGCGCACGCCGAAATACTCCTGGGCACCGCCGGCAGCGAGGCGGAAGCCGACGAAGACCTCGTCGAAGATCAGGACGATGCCGCGCTGGTCGCAGACCTCGCGCAACTTCTTCAGCCATTCGGTGTAAGCCGCGCGATCGAAATGGCCTCCGCGCGAGGAATCGACCAGCGAGGAATCGCCGGGCGCGTTGGCGTTGGGATGCAGCCCCTGCAGCGGGTTGACCAGCACGCAGGCGATGTCCTTGCGCGTGCGCAGGACATGCAGCGTCTTCTCCGACATTTCGGCGAGGGTGTAGGTCTCATGCGCAGGAATGGGATTGCCGACGCCGGGCTGCACGTCGCCCCACCAGCCGTGATAGGCGCCGGCGAAACGAACCAGGTGCGTGCGCTTGGTGTGGTAGCGCGCCAGCCGCACCGCCTGCATCACGGCCTCGGTGCCGGACATGTGGAACGAGACCTCGTCGAGGCCAGAGATCTGGCAAAGCCGCTGCACATTCTCGAGGATGACGGGATGGTAGGGGCCGAGCACGGGGCCGAGCGCATGCGCGCGCTTCTCGGCGCCCTCGATGCACTCCTTGTAGAAGTCGTTGCCGAAGATGTTGACGCCGTAGGATCCTGTGAGGTCGTAAGCAGTGTTGCCGTCAACGTCGGTGACGGTGACGCCGCGCGAGGATTCCATGAAGGTCGACGTGCCCAGATGCTCGCGGACGAGACGCGAGAACTGGAACGGCACGCGGTAGCTTTCGGTGAAGTTGAGATCGGAGATCGTCTCCGCGGCCTCCTTCGTCATCGCGCGACCCTTGGGGTAGCGCTCGGCGTAAAGCCTGGCGAGACGGAAGAAGGCGTCCTTGCGCTGCGCGGCGATGTTCGCCGGCGCGCCGTCGCAGGCGAAGTATTGATCACCTTCGAACTCGTAGAACGGCAGCAGCCGCGCCACCCGGCGCGACATCTTGGAGTGCCCTGCGAGCGAGCGGTGCTTGGCGCGGGAGAGCTCGACCCGTGCCTTGATCTTCGGGAGGACGGCAGCAGCAGATGCTGCGGCGGCCACGGACATCGAGAGAATCGGGAGTGTCGTTTCCATGACAACAAGCGCTAAACCTGCGAGCTGACAGATTCATGACAGTCAAAGCCCTCATCGCCTCTTTCACCCAGCAGGAAGACCTCAACTTCCTGTTGACCAACCGCATCCCGCGCGCGGCCCTGACCCGCTTCATGGGCTGGTTCTCCAAGATCGAGAATCCCCTGGTGCGGGATTTCTCGATCGCGCTGTGGAAGCTGTTCTCCGACCTCGATCTGTCGGAGGCGCGCAAGACGCAGTTCAGCAGCCTGCACGACTGCTTCACCCGGGAGCTGAAGCCGGGCCTGCGGCCGTTCGATCCCGATCCTGCGGTGGTGGCGAGCCCTTCGGACGGCATCGTCGGCGCTCACGGGAAAATCGCGGACACCGAACTGTTCCAAGTCAAGGGCGCGCCCTATTCGCTGCTCGATCTCGTCGGCGATTCCGCGCTGGTCGAGCAGCACCGCAACGGCTCTTTCGTTACGCTGCGGCTGACGTCGAGCATGTATCACCGCTTCCATGCGCCTTATGACGCGCACATCGAGCGGGTCACGCTGATCCACGGTGACGTCTGGAACGTCAACCCGATCGCGCTCAAGCGCGTCGAGCGTCTGTTCTGCAAGAACGAGCGCGCGGTGATCCGCACGCATTTGTCGACCGGCGAAGCCGTGACGCTGGTGCCGGTGGCGGCGATTCTGGTCGCGAGCATCCGCCTGCACTTCCTCGACATGGTGCTGAACGCGCAGACGCGCGGCCCGGTCAATTTTCCCTGCGACGTCAACGTGAGCAAAGGCGAGGAGCTCGGCTGGTTCGAGCACGGCTCGACCATCATCATCCTCGCGCCCGGCGATTTCTCGTTCTGCGACGGCATTGCCGAGGGCACGCGCATTCGCGCCGGTCAAGCGCTGCTCAGGAGAAAGTAGCCTTCAATCCGCCGCCCCCGCCGCCTATATCGTCGGGCGGGGACGATTCGATCGATACGGATGTGACGATGGCGCGGGCGCCGGTCATGGCGGCGGGTGGTATTGTGTTGCGGCGCGCGCCGGTGCCGCTGGTTGCAGTCGTGCGTCAGCGCAAGCGCAACGAATGGGTCCTGCCCAAGGGCAAGCTCGACGACGGCGAGACGCCGAGGGAAGCCGCGCACCGCGAGGTGTTGGAGGAGACCGGCCACGACGTGGCCGTGCACGAATTTCTGGGCACGCTGGTCTATCAGTCCGGCGGGCGCTCCAAGGTCGTGCATTACTGGCGGATGGAGGCCGACGGCGGGCCGGTCCGCAAGCTGATGAACGACATCAAGGCGGTCGACTGGCTGACGCTGGACGACGCGATCGCCCGTCTGTCGCGCGAATACGAACGCGTCTTCCTGACTCAGATCGGACCGATCGCGCTCGCGGCGGCAGGGCTGGCGCCTCTGTTCGCCCCGGAGCAGGTTTCCGAGCCGGTGTCGCCGTTGGCGAAAGACGACATCCATGCATCTTTGCAGACGCTGACACAAGCGGAAGCAGCTTCCGTCGATGAATTGCGGCACGGCCTGTTGCGGAAGGTGAAGGCTTGGCTGCGCGGCGAAGCGTGAGTTACTTACGCGCAATTTCAGTGCGGCATTGAAGGTGCACCCTCTCCCCTTGTGGGAGAGGGTGGCTCGCCGCAATAGCGGCGAGACGGGTGAGGGGTCTCTATCCTCACGAACGGTCTTGCGAGTCGAGAGAACCCCTCATCCGGCGCTTCGCGCCACCTTCTCCCGCAAGGGGAGAAGGAAGACTACCGCCGCTCCTTCTCCTTCGGAGCGGGCGCGGGTCTGTGCGGCGCTGCGGGACGTTGCGCGGCGGGGAGGCGTGGCTGCAAGCCGCCGGGGCGCTGCATACCTGGTTGTTGAGCCGGAGGCTGGCCCGGTTGCAATCCTGTGCGCGGCAATGGCTGCTGCGGACCTGTTTGCTGTGTCCCGCCCGGTTGCGGCGGCACGATTCCTCCGGGCTGAATCTGTCCACCACGCTGCGGCAGGGTCTGCGGTACGCGTGGACGGCCGGCACCTTGCGGCTGCATGCCTTGCTGTAGTCCCTGCCGGCTCGGCGTGCCCGGCTGCTGCTGACCCGGACGATTGTCCTGTCGCGGCTGGACGTTCGGTCGTTGCGGCTGCCGGCCTGGGGTTGTCGTCGGCCGCAATTGTTGCTGCTGCGGCGGTTGTGCCGGCCGCGGAATGCGGCTGAGCGCAGCCGGATTGGCGCGACGGAAGTCGCGCTGCTCGATGACGATCTGCCGGCCCGCAGTCTGCGCCAGATGCACCTGGCCGACGAAGCCGCGGTCGCGCGCGATCTGCTGCGCGGGAATTATGATCGGCACGGCAGCAAAGCGCATGCCGCCAGCCGTGGCTGCGCCCGCTCGGATCGCAAAGCCGCTCGCGGCTTGCGTCAGCGCGCCGAGCCGCGCGCCGCTCGCGCGTTCCTCGACATCGATGTGGCCGACCCGGCCGTCGGCGTCGGGATAGAGCTTGATGTTGACGTTGCGCGCCCGGTTCGCCGCCGCCCCTTCGGGCACGTCGACGACCCCGGTGGTGCCGCGGATGCCGAGCGTTGCCGTCGGCGTCGTGATCTTCATGTCGCCCGTCTTCGCCACCGCGGCCGCCACGAAGGCAACCGTGCCCTTGCCGACGTCGAAGATCGCCGAATTCTGCTTGCCGCCGTCGTCATAGACGTAATTGTCGATGGTGATCTTCGCGCTGGCCGAGAGGTTGAACGTGGTGGCGTCGTTGAAGGTGATGCCGAGCGCGGAGTTCGACGAGGTCTGCACGATGTCGTTGAGATAGATATCGTCGCGCACGCGCAGCGGATAGGAATTCTTGTCGCGGATCACGGTCGCGATCCCCGTCACGGTCGCGACGTTGCCGATCGGCTCGACGGCGGGGGGCTGTGCGTCTGCAGACGGTGCCGGCGTCGCCGTCGGCGTCGGCGAAGGCGCGGGCGTTGGCTGGGCTTGCGGTTGCGCCTGTGCGAACTCGATCGTCTCGGATGCGCACGCTACACCAGCGCCTGCCAGCGGCAAGGCCAGCAGGGCGAGCGCGAATACGAGGCGGCGCCAAGCCAGCATTGATGTCACGAAGGAGTCCCGGTGAGAGCGTGAGGCGAGATCGGGCGATTTCAACGGGGTGTGGCTGAATGGTGGATGAACGTCTGTCGTCGGGGCAGGGGCTAGCTATCCTTCCGTCATGGCCGGGCTTGTCCCGCCTGCACGGACGAAGCCGCTACGGCGCGGCGAAGGCACGGCCATCCACGTCTTGATTGCGGTACGAAGAACGTGGATGCCCGGGACAAGCCCGGGCATGACGAAGAGTTGTCTACTTTTCGCGATGCGCTCCGCGGGTCAGCTCACGCGCTTCCAGGTCTGGCCGCCGCAGAACATGCCGCCGAAGGCGCAGCCTTGCACGCGCATCGTATTCGGACCTTTCATCGAGATCGTGGAGTCGTAGTTGCGGCCGGAGTTGGGATCGCGAATGCGGCCGCTCCACTTCGATCCTTCGGGCTTCATGTTGATCAGGATGCGCTCATTGGTCTTCTCGGCATAGCCGCAGAGATTGGCGCCACACTGCTCGACGCGGACATTGCCCTTGTTCTCTTCGGTCGCCCAGATGCCGATCGGCGAGTTCGCTGCGGCCACGGGCGCGGCAGCCACCGGAGCCGGCGCGGGAGCCGCGGCGACGGGAGCGGGGGCGGCAACAGGGGCAGGCGCAGCAACAGGAGCAGGCTGCGAGCTGTCGAAGCCGACAGAAGGAGCGGCGGCAGCGGTCGCGGCTGGGGCAGCGGGCGCGGCTGGCGCTGCCGGCGCAGTCGCTTGCGGCACGGGCTGCTGCTGCACGGGAGCCGGCGTGGGTTGCGCCGTCGTGGGCGCCGGAGCCGGCGTGGTGTCGTCGTCATCGTCCTTGGAGCCGCCAAGACCCTTGAGGTTGATGTTGTTCAGCTTGATCGGCTTGTCCGACAGGCCCGGCGCGACGATGGTCACGCAATTGAGCGAAGCGCAGTTGCGCGGCGTCTCGATGCGGATGTGCTGGCCCTCGATCTGGAACGAGATCGAATTGCCGGCATGCGCGGCGGCGGTCGAAGCCAGGAAGAGGGCGGTGGCGGCGATGGAGAGCTTGTTCATGACAACCTCCGAAAATAGCGCGGTCCCGATATGGACTGGTGTCGCTGGTGAATGAAGCGTGGTTCGACCCTAAGCCGCGGCGGTCGGGCGTTCTGTGATGGGCGTCACAACGAGCGAACAACGCCTGGGTGATGCAGCGCACATTCAGCCTCGCCTGCGCTGCGTAACGTCGTCGCGACACCGAGGGAAACGCAGATGCAGCGGCTTGCAACCTGGCTTGCCACCTGTCTTGCCACATCGATCGCGTTGCTGGCGATCGCGCCGACGGCGCAGGCCGGCGCCTACACGTTCTCGATCGGCGGCAACCGGTTCCATGTCGAGGCGCCGCGCAATTGCCGATCTGCGTCCTGTATCACGGTGGCTTCCAGGCGCAGCCTCAGGTCGACGGACGATGTCGGCATGGCACGAGCCGCAGCCGGCGCCCACGCTGATGGTCCAGGCGCCGCAGCCGGCTTGTCCGACGGCAGCGGTCAAGCCGCCCCAAGCGGCTGTGGTGGTGCCGGCACCGGCGCCTCCCGTGCTTGCCGCGGCGACGTCGCAGCCCGTTGCACCGCCGCCGGCGCCAAGCTTGGAGATTTCGAGACTGGAGACGTTGAGGCCCGGTCCGCCGCGGGTTGATCTGGAGCGCACCGATCAGCCGAAGACCGCCGCGCTCGAACCGCCGCGCATCGAGCCGCCGGTCATCGTTCCGAGCACCGAGATTAATCAGACCGCAGCGGTGGCGCAGATCAGCACTGACCCGGGCCACGCACTGCTCGGCGAATGGGAGAGCCTAGGTGCCAAGGGCACGGTCCGCATCGAGCGCTGTGGAGCTGCGTTGTGCGGTTACGCGCTCAGTGAAGCGTCGAGCCGCGGCGAGAGCGTGCTCGTCAACATGAAGCCGAGGAAGCGTGATGTCTGGGCCGGCAGCATTTACAGCCGCTCCAGCGGCAACACCTACTACGCGAGGATGAAGCTGAAGGTCTCCGGCAAGCTGCACGTCGAAGCCTGCGCGCTCGGCCGCTGGTGCTCCGGCAACGACTGGACGCGAGTCGATGCGCCACGGGAGGAGCTGATCACGACGTCACCTCAATGGAGCGCGCGGTCGTAGCTCGCGGCGATGCGCATTGTTGTGCCCTCGCCCCTTGTGGGAGAGGGCAGCTCCGCTGGTCGACACGAATTCACTTGGGTGAGGGGTTGTCTCCAAGCACTGTGCCGCGAGGATAGAACCCCTCATCCGTCGCGCTTTCGCGCGCCACCTTCTCCCACAAGGGGAGAAAGGAAGAGAGTCACTGTGTGCTTTGAGTCTAAATCATCCCGAGCACGATGGCGCCGACGAAGGCCATGGCGAGGTAGGCGGTGATAACGCTCAGTCTGCCGGCGAACGTCATGAGGTCGCTCCGCTGGTCGCGCGCATTGCCGCGGCCGTCATGGTTAACAGAGAGTCTCTCACCGAAAAAGTCAGTCTTGCTGTCGCTCATCTGCGGTGGCCTCCGCGCGAGTGCCGCCGTCATGGTTAAGGAAGGCTGAAATCAACACGTTGAAGAGTCTTTAAGTAAATTCATCGAACGTGCGTGCATGACGCGCGGAGTTCGTTTGTATCTCGTCGGCTCCATCGTCCTTGTTTCGCTAGCGGGTTGCGGTCGCGGCTTCTTCCAGGCCGAACGCGAACCCTGGCGGGCCGAGGCAGAAGCCGCATGCCTGAAATCGGGCGCAGTCAAGGAAAGTGCGGACATCGTCCGCATCGACCCGATCTCCGGGCCTGGCAGCTGCGGCGCCGAGTTTCCGCTCAAGGTCGCCGCCATCGGCGAAGCCTCCGGCACCTATGGCTTTGCCGACGAGGCGCTGCGCCCGCCCGGCAGCATCGGCAACCAGCCGCGTTGGCCGGTGCAGCCACAGTCGAATTATCCGCAGAGCCAAGGCTATCCAACATCGTCCTATCCGGCATCGTCCTATCCGCAGCGCTCGAACTATCCCGAGAGCGCGGTGCGCCAGCCCGCCGGCTACGGCACGTCGTCCGGGCCGATGTCGCTCAACGCACCCGGCGTGGCCGCGCAGGAGGACGAGATCGATCTGCCGCCGGAGGGCACCGATGCCGCGGGGGCGGCGCGCTACATGAACACACCGAGCTATCCGGCTCGTCCGGCGCCTTACTCGCAGGCGCCGGCGCAGCAGCCGCTGCCGCGTCTTGGTCCTGCGCAGGGTAATCCCGTCACGAGCGTCGGTCCCGTCGCGATCAAGCCGACCGCGACGCTCGCCTGTCCGATCGTGTCCGAGCTCGACCGCTGGCTCGCCGACACGGTGCAGCCGTCGGCGATGCGCTGGTTCGGCGTGCGCGTCGCCGAGATCAAGCAGATCTCCGCCTATTCCTGCCGCGGGATGAACGGCAATTCGCGGGCCCATATTTCGGAGCACGCCTTCGGCAACGCCCTCGACATTTCCGCCTTCGTGCTCGCCGACGGCCGCCGCATCACCATCAAGGACGGCTGGCGCGGCATGCCGGAAGAGCAGGGCTTCCTGCGCGACGTGCAGGCTGGGGCCTGCGCGCACTTCACGACCGTGCTGGCGCCGGGCTCCAACGTCTTTCACTACGATCACATCCATGTCGATCTCATGCGCCGCGCCAGCCGCCGCCTGATCTGCCAGCCGGCCGCGGTGTCGGGCGAAGAGGTCGCCTCGCGCGCGCAATCGCGCAGACCCTATGCGAGCGGGCGCGAGCCGTCGGTGACCGGTTCGCTCGGTGCTCGCAAGAGCACGATGCACAAGCGGGAAGACGACGAGTACATCGACGAATAGCCCGATTTGCCAGTAGCCCGGATGGAGCGAAGCGCAATCCGGGAAAAACTGTCCCCGCATTCCGCTTCGCTCCATGCGGGCTACGATCGCGTCAAAGGCAATGTCTATCGTCCGCTATCTCACCCACCCGCAGGTGCAAATCGATCCCGATGTGCCGGTGCCGCAATGGGGCCTGAGCCCGGTGGGTCGCGCGCGCACCGAAGCCTTGGCGAATGCAGGCTGGCTTGCAAGCACGACGCAGATCGTCGCCAGCGGCGAGCGGAAGGCGATCGAGACCGCCGAGATCATTGCCGCTCGTCTCGGACTGATGATCGAGATCCGCGAGGCCATGCACGAGAACGACCGTTCGGCGACCGGCTTCCTGAAGCCGGCCGAGTTCGAAGCCGTCGCCGACCAGTTCTTCGCCGCGCCTCATCTCAGCGTGCGCGGCTGGGAGCGTGCCGCGGATGCACAGGCGCGGATCGTGCGCGAGGCTGAGGCGGTGCTGGCGCGACATCGTCCCGGCGACGTCCTGTTCGTCGGCCACGGCGCAGTCGGCACGCTGCTGTTCTGCCACATTGCGGGCCATCCCATCGCCCGCATCCACGATCAGCCCGCCGGCGGCGGCAACTGCTTTGCGTTCGCGCGGGAGGGGCGGCGCGTCCTGCACGGGTGGCGCGCAATGGAAGAAGTCGGGACTTGAGCTCAGCGGAGCCGGAGTTCACCCCGCAGCCGGCTTCCGCGGCGCCGGTGCCAATCCCATGCAGCGCTGCACCTCACCCGGGACGTTGTAGGTGCGCATGATGTGGCGGCTGTCGCGTAAGCCGGACGCCTCGCGTTGCACCACGAACATCCAAAGCGCCTGGCCAGCTTCCAGCACCAGCTTGCGCCTGACCGGTTGCATCGCTTCCGGCACATCGGTCGCTGCGTGGGCGGCGTCGAACTCGCGCAAGCGCGACAGGCTCTGTTCGAGGGCGCGGCCCATCCGTCCAAGCGCGGAAGCCTGTTCCTGGACGATCTCGTAGTGGAGGATGTCGACCGGCGGGCGAAGATCACGAGACATGGCCGCAATATAGCCGCCCGGCCCACAGGCGCAACGCGCGGCTACTTCGCCTTATACGCCGCCAGGAACATCCGCGTTGCGCTCTCGACCACCGCACTCATGCGCTGTTCCGACGGCGCGGGCGCCGCCTGGAACACGAAGGGCAGGAACAGCGAGGCCTTGCTGAGTTCCATGAACTGCGAGGCGGCGAGATCGCAATCGTCGATCGCGAGATCGCCCGAGGCGACGCGGGCCTTGAGATAGTCGGAGAGGCGGTTGATGCTCTTGTCCAGCACGCGCGCATAGTAACGGCGGCCGACATCCGGCATGCGCTCGGCGATCGCCATCACGGTGCGGATCGCCGATCCGCCACCGGGGCGGCAGACCAGGTGAAGATAGGCGAGGCCGAACTCCTTCAGCGTGGTCTCGGCCTCGCGCTCGGGATCGAAACTGAACACGACCTGGCCATGCTGGAGCGCCTCCTGTTCGACGATGGCTTCGAACAGCGCGAATTTGTCGGCGAAATAGACGTAGAGCGTGCCCTTGGAGACCTGCGCGGCGCGGGCGATCTCGCCCATGCTGGCGCCGTCGAAGCCAAGATCCATGAACACCTTGCGGGCGCCGTCCAGAATCTGGCGGCGCTTGGAATTGTCCTCGTCCGGGACGATGTGCAATTGTTCGCCGGCAGCTACAACCATTGGTTTAGGGTCTCGGAAGCTTTTTGGTTCGGATCAGGGCCATGAAACGCCAACGAAGGATTCGCGGCATTAAGGTCTGCAGGACATAATCTCTATATTGACCGAACCGTTCGGTCAATGGTATTTGAGATGTAGCGAGGAGACCGCCCGCAACAGCGGGCGCCCTCGGTTGCGTTTGTGGGGAGGCCTGGATGGCCGCATCGAGAGACCAGACGGCTCGCGTCCTTCGCCAGGAAGCGGTGGAGGGCCAGGCGGGCGGCGATCCTGGCTCCGAGGCATCCGCACTCCCTGCCGAGCAACTGCGCCCTCATGTCGCCGAGGAGGCGAAGCGTCCGACCCGCGAGGCGCCGGAGAGTCCGGTGACCGACAAGCCGCCGGCACCCGGGGCGGAAGCGCCCGCCGCCGCTGCGCCCAAATCCGGCAAGCGCAAATTCGTCCTGACCGGCCTCGGCCTCGCGCTCGCGTTCGCCGTTGCGGGCTATGCCGGCTATTACACGCTGGTCGGCCGCTTCTACATCTCGACCGACGATGCCTATGTCCGCGCCAACAACACCATGCTCGGCGCGCGCGTTGCCGGCCATATCTCCGCGATCCTCGCCGGCGACAACACGCCCGTCCAGGCCGGCGACATCATCTTCCGCATCGACGACGGCGATTACAGGATCGCGGTCCAAGCCGCCGCGACCAAGATCGCGACCCAGCAGACCACCATCGATCGCATCGGCCGCCAGGTCGCCGCACTCGACAGCCAGGTCGCCCAGGCCAAGGCGCAGCTCGTCTCCGCGGAAGCGGGCCTCAAGCGCGCCGACCTCGATTACGAGCGCCAGCAGGCGCTGAGCAGCAAGGGCTTTGCCTCGCGCGCCACCTTCGAAAGCTCGGAGGCCGGACGCGACCAGGGCGCCGCCGCGGTCAAGGCTGCAAAGGCCGCCTTTGAGGTTGCCGTCAGCAATGTCGACGTCGCCAGGGCGCAGCAGGCCGAAGCGCAGGCCCAGCTTGCCGAGCTCAAGACCACGCTGGCCAAGGCCGAGCGCGACCTCGGCTTCACCGCGGTGCGCGCGCCGGTCAACGGCACGTTCTCGAACCGCCTGGTCAACACCGGCGACTTCGTCGCGGTCGGCCAGCGCCTCGGCAACATCGTGCCGCTGGACGAGGTCTATATCGACGCGAATTTCAAGGAGACGCAGCTCAAGCGCATCCGCCCGGGACAGCCGGTGACGATCAAGGTCGATGCCTATGGCATGCGCAAGTTTTCCGGCGTGGTCGACAGCATCGCGGCCGGCGCGGGTTCGGTATTCACGCTGCTGCCGCCTGACAACGCCACCGGCAATTTCACCAAGATCGTGCAGCGCGTGCCGGTCCGCATTCGCGTGCCCAAATCGGTGGCGAAGCAGAACCTGCTCCGCGCCGGCATGTCGGTCTACGCCACCGTCGACACCAACAAGGGCGCCGCCGACGCCGACAGCGAGGTCGACCTCGACCATCCCACCGCGGTCCATCCGCAGTAGGGACGATGACATGAGCCGCGCTGCTGCCCCGAATGCAGGTGCGCTCCCTCTCCCGCTTGCGGGAGAGGTGAGATGAGTCCGAGCTGACACATGGCCACCGCCACCACCGCTTCACCTGCCATGATGGCGGATCCCGCTTCGGAGCGCATTGCGCCGAAGCGGCTGTTCGCGTTCATCATCATGGTGTTCGGGATGTTCATGTCGATCCTGGACATCCAGATCGTCTCGGCGTCTCTCAGCGAGATCCAGGCCGGACTGTCGGCGAGCTCGAGCGAGGTGTCCTGGGTTCAGACCGCCTATCTGATCGCCGAGGTGATCGCGATCCCGCTGTCGGGCTTCCTGTCGCGCGCCTTCGGCACGCGGCTGCTGTTCGCGATCTCGGCGGCGGGCTTCACAGCCGCAAGCCTGCTTTGCGGCTTCGCCACGACGATCGAGGAGATGATCCTCTGGCGTGCGCTGCAGGGCTTTCTCGGCGCCGGCATGATCCCGACCGTGTTCGCCTCGGCCTACACGGTTTTCCCGCGCACTAAATTCCACATCGTCGGACCCATCATCGGCCTCGTCGCGACGCTGGCCCCGACCATCGGGCCGACGGTCGGCGGCTACATCACCGATCTGATGTCGTGGAACTGGCTGTTCTTCATCAACGTCGTGCCCGGCATCGGCATTACATTAGGTGTGCTGGCGCTGGTCGATTTCGACGAGCCGCATTTCGAATTGCTCGACCGCTTCGACTGGTGGGGCCTGCTGTTCATGGCGAGCTTCCTCGGCACGCTGGAATACGTGCTGGAGGAAGGATCGCAACATCAATGGATGCAGGACACGTCGGTCGCGATCTGCGCCTGGATCAGCGGTCTCTCGGCCATCGCCTTCTTCTGGCGCGTGTTCACGGCGGCCGAGCCGATCGTCAATCTGCGCACCTTCTCCGACCGCAATTTCGCCGTCGGATGCACGCTGCAATTCTGCATCGGCATCGGCCTCTACGGCCTGACCTACATCTACCCGCGCTATCTTGCCGAAGTGCGCGGCTACAGCGCGCTGATGATCGGCGAGACCATGTTCGTCTCCGGCATCACCATGTTCCTGGTCGCGCCGCTGGTCGGCCGGCTCATGGCGAAGGTCGACATGCGCTACATGATCGCATTCGGCCTCATCGTGTTCGCGATCGGCTCCTACCAGATGACCTTTATCACGCGCGAATACGATTTCTACGAGCTGCTGGTACCGCAGATCCTGCGCGGCATCGGCATGATGTTCGCGATGGTGCCGACCAACAACATCGCGCTCGGCACGCTCGCGCCCGAGAAGGTGAAGAACGCGAGCGGCCTGTTCAACCTGATGCGCAATCTCGGCGGCGCGGTCGGCCTCGCCGTCATCAACACCGTGCTCAACGAACGCACCGACCTGCACATCGTCCGCCTGCAGGAGCGGGTGACCTGGGGCAACGCGACCGCGACTGAAACCCTGACCATGTTGATGCAGAAGTTCCAGGGGCTCGGCGATTCCGCGCTGATGGCGATGAAGCAGCTCAGCCAGATCGTGCATCGTCAGGCCGTGGTGATGAGCTTCGGCGATGTCTTCCTCATGCTGGCGCTGTTCTATCTCGGTCTCAGCCTGCTGGTCGCGCTGCTGAACAAGCCGGCTTCCCCGTTCGGCGCGGCCGGCGACGCGCACTAATTTGCAACACTCGTGCGTGATCTCGCGCGAGCCCCGTTGCAATCGGCTGGCGACACATCTATAAAGCGCACCTCATTCATTCGAACCGGGGAGAGATTTGCATGATGTCGTCGCAATCGCAGATCGTACGCCCGCGCTCGATGATGACCTCGATCACGTTCTGGCTCGGTATGTACGCGGCCTGTTAGAGGCCTCTTCCGCCAGCTTCGATTGGGCCAAGGTTTTGGCCAAGCGTCCCGATCGCTTCGTTTCCCAAGTCAAAGTCAGTCTTACGTGACGCCGTCGCGGCCTTCGGGCCGACTCGCGTCCATCGATGGAGCCGGCCCGCGCGAAGCGGCCGGATGATGCCATGACCGCTCTGTCAAAGAAGCCCGCCGCCATTCGCGTGGTGCTGCCCTTCGTCTTCCGGCACTGGCTGAAGCAGCCGGTGCGCGGCCTCGTCGTGGCCGGCGGCCTGTTGGGCGCAACCGTCGCCGACCTGTTCATGCCGGTCTTCTCCGGACATCTGGTCGATGCGTTGACCCGCGGACCGTCCGATCCCGATGCGCGCCATGCCGCGCTGGTCGCGTTCGGCGCCATCGTGGCGCTGGGCGCGGCCTCGGTGGTGCTGCGGCTCGCAGGGTTGCAGGCGATCGTGCCGTTCACGCTCAAAACCATGTCGGACGTCGCACAAGAGGCATTCACCCGCGTGCAGCGCTTCTCGACCGACTGGCATGCGAACTCCTTTGCCGGCTCCACGGTGCGGAAGATCACTCGCGGCATGTGGGCGCTCGACCTGCTCAACGACACCATCCTGATGGCGCTGGCGCCCTCGCTGCTGGTGCTGGTGGGCTCGATGATCCTGATCGGGATGCACTGGGCCTCGCTCGGCGTGGTGATCGCGATCGGGGCGATCTTCTACGTCACGATCACG
The DNA here is from genome assembly GCF_020193715.1 of Bradyrhizobium sp. IC4060. Classification (NCBI taxonomy): domain Bacteria; kingdom Pseudomonadati; phylum Pseudomonadota; class Alphaproteobacteria; order Hyphomicrobiales; family Nitrobacteraceae; genus Bradyrhizobium; species Bradyrhizobium sp. IC4060. The sequence continues at coordinate 636,326 of NZ_JADYVJ010000002.1, forward strand.
GTGGTGCTCTCGACCCGCTACATCGCGCCGGCGGCCCGCGTCTCCAATGCCTGGGACACCAAGGTCGGCGGCACGTTGGCGGATGCGCTGACCTGCAATGCCGTGGTGAAATCCTTCGGCGCGGAGTCGCGCGAGGACACGCGGCTCGCCGGTGTCATCAACCGCTGGCGCGTGCGCGTGCGGCGGACCTGGTACCGCTATAATTACACGGCGATGTCGCAGCTCTCGCTGCTGCTGTGCCTGCGCGCGTCCGTGATCGGCGGATCGGTGCTGCTGTGGATGTCAGGTCACGCCTCGCCGGGCGACGTCACTTATGTGCTGACCAGCTACTACATCATCCACGCCTATTTGCGCGACGTCGGCATGCACATCAACAACCTCCAGCGCTCGGTCAACGACATGGACGAGCTGGTGGCGATCCATGACGAGCCGATCGGCATTGCCGATGCGGCCGACGCGCGGCCGATCGCGATCGAGGGCGGCGAGATCGTGTTCGACGACGTCACGTTCCACTATGGCGGCCATCGCGTGCCGCTGTACGACGGCTTGTCGGTCAGGATCCGCGCCGGCGAGCGGGTCGGCCTGGTCGGCCGCTCCGGCTCCGGCAAGACCACCTTCGTCAAGCTGGTGCAGCGGCTCTACGACGTCACCGGCGGCCGCGTGCTGATCGACGGGCAGGATATCGCGCTCGCCACGCAGCAATCGCTGCGCAGCCAGATCGCGATCGTGCAGCAGGAGCCGATCCTGTTTCACCGCACGCTCGCCGAGAACATCGCCTATGGCCGGCCCGGTGCCAGCCTTGACGCGATCGAGCAGGCGGCCCGCCTCGCCAACGCGCATGACTTCATCCTGCGCCTGCCGAAGGGCTACGGCACGCTGGTCGGCGAGCGCGGCGTCAAGCTGTCGGGCGGCGAGCGGCAGCGCGTCGCGCTGGCGCGCGCCTTCCTGGCGGATGCGCCGGTGCTGATCCTGGACGAGGCGACCTCGAGCCTCGATTCGGAATCGGAGGCGCTGATCCAGGAGGCGATGGAGCGACTGATGAAGGGGCGCACCTCGATCGTGATCGCGCACCGGCTGTCGACGGTGAGGAGCCTCGATCGCATCCTGGTGTTCGACCGCGGCGAGATCGTCGAGCAGGGCACGCATACGGTGCTCGCAGCCAAGCAAGGGGGCATCTATCGCGGCCTGTTCGAGCGTCAGGTGGTGGAGCTCGGACAGATCGCAGCAGCGGAGTGAGGCGCGCGGCGGCGGGGCGAAGTCCCGCCGTCACGGCGTCGAGGGATGGAATGAGATGAAAGACCTGACGCGCGGCTCCATCGCTAGCCACATCCTGAGCATGGCGCCGCCGATCATGGCCGGCATGATCTCGATCATGATCTGCCAGCTGGTCGATCTCTACTTCGTGTCGGGGCTGGGTGATGCAGCAGTGGCAGGCGTGGCCGCCGCGGGAAATGCCGGCTTTCTCGTCAACGGCCTGATACAGGTGCTCGGCGTCGGGACAGTGGCGCTGATTGCGCATGCGGTGGGACGCAAGGACCGGCGGGACGCCAATCTGATCTTCAATCAGGCGGTCGCGCTCTCGGTGCTGTTCGGCCTGCTGATCCTGGTCATGGGAGCGGTGCTGTCGCGTCCTTACATGCGTTCGATTGCCGCTGACCAGGCCACGATCGAGGCGGGGACCACTTATCTGTTGTGGTTCATGCCGGCGCTCGCGCTGGAATTCGTCATGCAAGTCATTGCCTCCGCGCTCAGCGCGACCGGCATCGTGCGCCCCGCCATGTTGGTGCGGGTCCTTGCCGTCATCATCAACATTGCACTGGCGCCGGTCCTGATCTCCGGCTGGGGCACCGGTTATCCGCTCGGTGTCGCCGGCGCCGGACTGGCGAGCACGATCGCGGTGGGCGCCGGCGTCCTGATGCTGCTGGCGTATTTTCGCAAGGTCGAGCGCTACGTTGCATTCAATCCGGTGCAGTGGCGTCCGCAACCACGCCACTTCAAGCGCATCCTCAATGTCGGTCTGCCGGCCGGCGGCGAGTTCGCAATGATGTTTATCTTCATGGCGGTAGTCTACTACGTGCTGCGCGACTTCGGCGCGGCGGCACAGGCAGGCTTCGGTATCGGTCAGCGCGTCCTCGCCCTCATCCAGATGCCGGCGCTCGCGGTTGCACTGGCGGCCGGGCCGATCGCCGGCCAGAATTTCGGCGCTGGCGACGCCGCGCGGGTGCGAGAGACTTTCGTCAAATCGGTGCTGATCACCTCCATCGTGGCGGTCGGCTTCATGATCCTCGCGCAGCTGAAGCCGGAGCTGCTGCTGGCCGGATTCTCCAACGACCGGGAGACGGTGGAGATCGCCTACCTGTTCCTGCGGATCATCTCGCTCAACATGGTGGCGCAGGGCCTCATCTTCACCTGCTCCAGCATGTTCCAGGGCCTCGGCAACACCAAGCCTGTGCTGCTGAGCTCGATGACGCGCGTGCTCACCTATTCGCTGCCGGTGCTCTGGCTGTCGACGCGACCCGGATTCCGCATCGAGCACGTCTGGCATCTTTCGATCGCGGCGACGACGCTGCAGGCCGGCTTGAGCCTTTGGCTGCTGCGCCGCGAGTTCGGCAAGCGCTTCGCGCCGCGGGACCAGGCCGCGGAGACGGTGGAAGCCAAGCCGGTCGCGCCTTCCGCTCCCGCGTAGCGAAAGTGACCTCCCGCGAGTTCGCGGCGCTTTAATGCGCGCCAAGGCTGTTCCAGACGAGCGTGAGGCCCGACAGAAACAAGAGGCCGAGCACGACATCGCCGAAATGCTTGTCGTTCAGCGCATGGTAGACGCGCGCGCCCGCCCATGCGCCGATCAGCGTGCCCGGAAACGCGACGGCCGCGAGCCAGACCACCTTGAGGGCGACGAGACCTGATGCCGTCTGCAACCCCAGCGCGGTGGCGAGCACTGTGAAGTTAAAGAGTTGGAAGATGCCGCGCCGCTCGTGCTTGTTCCAGCCGCGGATGTTGGCCCACAGGATCGGCAGCGGGCCGGACAATCCGGCAAGTCCGCCCAGAATGCCGCCGGCAAAGCCGATCGCACCGTCTGCGATCCGGCCGCCGATCTTGATCGCGAGCGGCCTCTTGTTCAGATACAGCGCGCTCGAAAAGATCAGGATCAGCACGCCGACGCTCAGCCTGAACACCTCCGGGTCCGCGGAGGCGACCATCATGGTCCCGAGCGGCACGCCAATCAGTCCACCGATCAGGAACGGCCAGACCAGCGAGAGATCGAAATTCTTCCACATCGAGGGCAGCGTCGAGGTCTGCGCGATGACCGAGCAGATCAGCACCAGGGGCACCGCGAGCGAGGGCGGCAGCACGTAGAGCCAGATGCCGAGTGCCATCAGCGCCGTGCCGAAGCCGGCCAGTCCCGAGACGAAGCCGCCGGCGAGCGCGCCGAGCAGCAGCAGGACGTAGGTGAGCGTTTCCAACGGATTGTCCTTGTCGCACGCGGCGACCCCGAACGGTTGATCGCACGGCTCGCATAAACATGCTTGCCGCCATCGAGGTCAATCCATGCCGCATGCAAGCGTGATCTGCGGCGTTCCAGCGCCGCCATCGTCAAAGACTAGAGCGCGATGAAATTTGGATGAATCGTCATCGCGCTTTAGGTTATTGTTTGCGCATGATCTTTCCGGAAAGCCGCTTCGCACTTTTCCGGATCATGCTTTAGACGATCTGCCTCGTATCGGCAGGCTTGTGCAGCGCGCCGACCAGGATACGCAGCGCTTCCGTCAATTCCGATCTGTTTCGGGCCGCGCCGAGCGAGACGCGTGCCGCATGCGGCGGTGCCCCGTCGACGGTGAAGGCATCGCCGGCGACGACGGCAAGCCCGTTCCGCAGCAGATGTGCGGCAAGATCGGGCCGCTCCTCCGGCAGCCGCAGCCAGAGATGATGCGCCGCGGGCCTGGCGAGGAACTGAAAGCCTTTCAGCGCGCGTTGCGCGAGCTGCTGGCGCCCGACCGCTTCGTTGCGGATGGCGCTGATGATGCGATCGGCGATGCCGTTTTCGATCCAATGCGTCACCAGCGCGACCATCAAGGGCGCCGGCATTTGCACGGTCGCCTGCAAGGAGGTGCGCATGTCCCGCTGCGCGCCGCTGTCGGGCGTCACCAGATAGGCAACGCGCAGCGCCGGCGCGATGCATTTTGACAGCGTGGTTGCAAGATAAGTCCGCTCCGGAATGAGGTTCGCGATGGGCGAGGCCGAGCGGTCGAGCAGCCCGTAGGCGTCGTCCTCGATCAGGATGGTGCCGGCATCGCGGATGATCTTCGCAATAGTGCCGCGCCGCTCGGCGGAAAGCGTCGCCGTGGTCGGATTGTGCAGCGTCGGAATGAGATAGACGGCTTTCGGCGTATGCACGCGGCACGCCTTTGCCAGCGCATCCGGCAGGATGCCGTCCTCATCCATGGGGACACCGACGAGCTTGACACCGAACAGTGCCGCGGCGGCCTTGATGCCGGGGAAGGTGAGCGCTTCGGTCAGTACGGTGTCGCCGGGTCGCGCAAGATGGGCGAGCAGGTTGAAGAGGATCGTCTGAGCGCCGGGAAAGATCACCAGCCGGTCGGCCTGTGCATGCGGAACGCGGGCGCGCATCCAGCGCGTCGCGACCTCGCGCTCATGCGCGCTGCCGCCGGGCGGCTGGTAGTTGAGATACGCCGTCAGGCCCGATTGCGCGCGGAGGGCTTCGAGCCCGGCGATGATGCGCTCCTCGAGCTGCGCCTCCAGCGGGTGCGGCGGCACGTTCATCGACAGGTCGATCGCGACCGGGTGCGGCAGGTCAACCGCGCGCCGCGCGCTGGTCTCCGAGACGAACGAGCCCTGTCCGACCCTGGCTTCCATGATGCCGCGGCGCCGCGCCTCGGTGTAGGCGCGCGTCACCGTGGTGAGGTCGATGCCGAGGGCCTTTGCCAGGGCGCGCTGCGTCGGCAGCTGCTGACCACGCACCAGCCTGCCGGCGGCAATGTCGGCCTCCATGGCGTCGACGATGCGCTGGTAGCGCGGGCCCGAAAGCTCCGAGATTGTAGGGATCCATTCCATGCAATTTAGGCCCATAACCTTTGAATGTATGGATGCAAGATATTATTGCATGGATCATCGAAAAGGAAGAGGTGTGGTCATGTCTGTCTCTCTGGCGACGGTCTCTCTGGCCAAGGCGATGTGGCGCGGCTTCGGCGGCAGATGTCCGAATTGCGGGGAAGGGCACATGTTCGGCCGCTTCCTGAAAGTGACGCAGGCTTGCGACCATTGCGGCGAGGAGCTGTTCCACCAGCGCGCCGACGATTTTCCCGCCTATCTCGTGATGGTGGTGGTCGGCCATCTCGTGGTGCCGGCAATCCTCGCGGTCGAGACCGCCTACGCGCCGCCGGAGTGGCTGCAGCTCGCGGTGTGGCTGCCGGTGACGCTGTTCGCCTCCCTCGCGCTGCTGCAACCGACCAAGGGCGCCATCGTCGGCCTGCAATGGCAGCTCGGCATGCATGGTTTCGAGGCGGGCAAGCTTCGGCGCGAGGCCGGCGAGCTTGCGCCGGTGCTGGTGAAGGACACGCGCGCCGCCTGAGGCGGCGTTTACATCGCGCGGCATGCCGCTACACTCCATCGTATCAAGCAAGAACGATGGAAACGCCGATGGCCCCGCGTGCGAAGACCTTCCTGCTCTGTCACGGCGCATGGTCCGGCGGATGGGCCTGGAAGAAGATGCACCCGCTGATGGTGCAGGCCGGCCACCGCCTGGTGGCGCCGACCTACACCGGGCTCGGCGAGCGCGCGCATCTGGCCAATCCGTCGGTCGATCTCGGCACCCATATCCAGGACATCCTCAACGTCATCGCTTTCGAGGACCTCAGCGACATCGTCTTGCTCGGGCACAGCTATGGCGGCATGGTTGCGACCGGCGTCGCCGACCGCGCGCGCGAGCGCGTAACGGAACTGATCTATCTCGACGCCTTCGTGCCGCGTGACGGCCAGTCGCTGTTCGACCTCAACGAGGGCGGGCGCGAGCCGATGCGCAAGGCAGTCAGCTCGGGCGACGGCTATCGCATCCCGCCGAACCCGCCGCCGCCGGACACCTCGCCGGCCGATCTCGACTGGCTCAATGCGCGCCGCGTTCCGATGCCGATCAAGTGCTTCGAGACGCGCCTGAGGCTCGAACATGGCGAGCCGGCGATGCCGCGCAGCTACATCTACTGCACGCGCCTTCCGCCCGGCGATGTGTTTGGGCAGTTTGCCCAGCGCACGAAGAGCGAGGAGGGCTGGCGCTATGTCGAGCTCGACGCTAGCCACGCGCCGAATGTAACGGCGCCGGAGGCGTTGATGAAAGCGTTGAGCGAGATCGTGGCGTAACTCTCGCCGTCATTCCGGGGCGTGCGCAGCACGAGCTACGATGCGCAATTGCGCATCTGAGAATCCATTTCTCTGCAGTCTCTGCCGCCTGATGGATTCCGGGCTCTCGCTTCGCGAGCCCCGGAATGACGGCGGTTGGCTGGCGAGGTGATCGGCCAAAATGGTGAGGGGTCCGATGCGGTGGCACCGAACCCCTCGTCGCACATCAGCCGGCCTGTAAGCCGGGTTCTGTAGGGCACCGTCCGCTTGCGCGAACGATACGTGACGGCCATTCCTCTGGGACCATGTTTGCACACGGCCTCGAGCAACCTACCCGGACGGCGGGCCTGACATCGCCCCGCGGCGTTATCGCTTTCGCGAACGGCCCGCTATGCCGTCCCTATTCGGTTTTGCTCCCGGTGGGGTTTGCCATGCCGGCTCCGTTGCCGGCGCCGCGGTGCGCTCTTACCGCACCTTTTCACCCTTACCGCGCCGAAGCCCCGAAGGGCGAAGGCGGGCGGTTCGTTCTCTGTGGCACTTTCCCTGGGGTCACCCCCGCCGGACGCTATCCGGCACCGCATGTCAAGGGAGCCCGGACTTTCCTCCCCGGCGGCCTTTCGGCACCTGCCGGAGCGGCCGTCCGGCCGACTGACTGATAAGGCATGGGCATTTGTGACGGTTTCGTCAAGCCGATATCGCCGCGCACGGCCCGCCCGAAATGTTTTATCCTGAAGATGTCGTTTGGCGCGCCGCCCGTTCGACTGGTTGTCGGCGATCCAGTCGAACACAGGAGTGAAGCAATGCAATATCTGCTGATGATCTACCAGAACGAGGTCGAGTACGCGAAGAACGACGCGGCGACCAGCCAGAAGATCCTGGCCGAGTACCAGACCTTCACGCAAGACATCATCCAGAACGGCAATTTCAAGGCCGGCGACCGCTTGCAGCCGACCACGACCGCGACAACGGTGCGCGTGCGCGACGGAAAGACGCTGACGACCGATGGTCCGTTCGCGGAAACGCGCGAGCAGCTCGGCGGCTATTACCTGATCGAAGCCAAGGATCTCAACGCCGCCATCGAGATCGCGGCGCGGATTCCGAGCGCACGCATCGGCTCGATCGAGGTGCGGCCGATCTGGGTCTATGAGAAGTGACGGCTCTCTCACCTTCGTCATTCCGGGATGCGCCGCAAGGCGCAGGCCCGGAATCCATATCCCCGAATCGTGGTTATGGATTCCGGGCTCGCGGCTTTGCCGCGCCCCGGAATGACGAGAGGGGGTGATCGCGTGACATGACCCCTGGCGAGATCGACAAAATCTTCCGCGACGAGGCGGGGCGGGCGCTAGCCACGCTGATCCGTCTCGTCGGCGATTTCGATCTCGCCGAGGACGCGCTGCAGGATGCGTTCGCGGTCGCGCTGGAACGCTGGGCGTGTGAGGTCCCCGACAATCCGCGCGCCTGGCTCGTCAACGTCGCCAAGCACAAGGCGATCGATCGCATCCGCCGTCAGGCTGTGTTCCGCGGCAAGCAGCAGGCGCTGGTGCACGAGCTCGAGCTCAACGCGCTGGGCCCGGACGAGCCGACAGCAACGCTCGACGACGACATGCTGCGGCTGATCTTCACCTGCTGCCATCCCGCGTTCGCGCCCGAGGTGCAGGTCGCGCTGACGCTGCGCACCGTGTGCGGACTGTCGACGGCGCAGGTGGCACGCGCCTTCCTCGTCGGCGAGGAGGCGATGGCGCAACGGCTCGTCCGCGCCAAGCAGAAGATCAGGCTTGCCGGAATCCCCTATGAGGTGCCGGAACGCGAGATGCTGGCGCCGCGGCTCGATGGCGTGCTCGCCGTGATCTATCTCGTCTTCACCGAAGGCTATGTCGCAACCGAGGGCGCGGACTTGATGCGGCCTGATCTGGCGAGCGAAGCCATCCGGCTTGGCCGCCTGCTGAACCGGCTGATGCCCGACCGCGCCGGCATCAAGGGCCTGCTGGCCCTGATGCTGCTGCACGACGCGCGCCGCGCCGGGCGACAGACGCCGGCCGGCGACATCGTCCTGCTCGAAGAGCAGGACCGCTCGCTGTGGCACCGCGCGCAGATCGACGAGGGGCTGCGGCTGGTGGAGCACGCGCTGCGCGTGCCGGGCCGGCCACAACCCTATGCGGTGCAGGCCGCGATCGCGGCGCTGCATGCGCGTGCGCCGAGCTTCGAGGCGACCGATTGGCCGCAGATTGCGGGGCTGTACGAGGTGCTGCTGCGCATCAATCCGTCGCCGGTGATCGAGCTCAATCACGCCGCGGCGCTGTCGATGGTCGATGGGCCGGCACGAGCGCTCGATCTCGTCGATGCGATCGCCGCGCGCGGCGGGCTTCGCGGCTATGAGCTGTTGCCCGCCGTGCGCGCGGATCTGTTGTGGCGGCTCGGCAGGACGGAGGAGGCGCGCGAGGCCTATCGTGCGGCGACGGTGGCGACGCAGCTCGAGCCGTTGCGAAGGCTCTATGCGCGAAGGATGAGGGAGATGGATTGAGTTTCCGTCATGGCCGGGCTTGTCCCGGCCATCCACGTTCGTCATGCGCGGAGGCAAGACGTGGATGCCCGGGACAAGTCCGGGCATGACGGAGCAAGAGGTCACATTCTCGGAAGACGTTTGCTATGTCGACGCCACCGGCGTTCCTTCCGCCGGCAGGCTCGCCAGCAGCGCCTGTAAGGTCGACAGCGTCGAGTGATCGGCGACGCCGTCCAGCCGCGCCGGGCGGAAATGGCGCTGGAAGGCGGTGACGACTTCCATCGTCGCAGCGTCGTACTTGCCGTTCAGGGGCACGCCATAGCCGTATCTTGCCAGCGCCTGCTGCATGCTCAGCACCGCGTCGCTGATGGTGCCGAGCATGAGAGTCTCGCCGCGGACGATCGGCGCGGGCGTCACCCAGTGGCCGACGCCGGAATTGGCCAGCGAATGCCACGGAAATTTCTCGCCGGGATCCTTCTTGCGGGCGGGCGCGACGTCGGAATGGCCGAGCACCCGGTGCGCCGGCACCTTGCGGCGGAGCATGATGCCGCGGCACAGCGCGATCACGGCGGCAATCTGGCGCAGCGGATACTCCGGATAGCCCCAGTCATGGCCGCGATTGATGATCTCGATTCCGATCGAGCAGGAGTTGACGTCGTCCTCGCCGGCCCAAGAGGAGACGCCGGCGTGCCAGGCACGCTTGGCCTCAGGCACGCATTGCACGATGCGGCCGTCCTCCAGCACGACATAATGCGCCGACACTTCGGTGCCGGCGGTGCACAGGCGCGCCAGCGCGCCCTCGACGTCGGGCATGCCGGTGTAGTGCAGCACGATCATGTCCGGCTGCCGTCCCTTGTTGCGCTCGCCATGGTTCGGGGAGGGGATGATGTCGGAGACGATCGAGGAATCGGGCTCGAAGGTGCGCAGGCCCGCCACGGTCTTGGGAACCGGGAGAACGCGTTGACGCTTCGAATCAGATCCAGCCGTGGACGAACCCGAGGGCATGAGCAGCTCAAACGGACGGAGAGTGGGGCAAGCCCTTCTCTTTACTATTCCTTTACCCTCCATCGCGCGCAATCGCGCGACGCGGTTAACGGATTCATTTTGGCGATGTGTGTGGATGACGCATCACTCCCCTCATCACCTTTTCCACTTGTCTCGAACCGAGCAACGCTTTCTTAACGCTAAGGGCCGTTACTGAGGGATGAAGAGCCGACCCGCGTCCGGAGGCGGCCAAAGCGTATTTTGGCTCGAAATCCCATGGCTGCCCGACAAATTCCGCTGGGAACACTGGGTTTGTGGCCCGGGACGATCGGGCTTGGTAACCATGCTGGACGGGGGCTTTGTCGTGGAACCGCCGCGACGCGCAATGATTCGAGGCGTTATGGGCTTGTTCGGCCTCGATTCCACTCGGGTATTTCGGCCGGCGGTCGGCAGGCGTCGCGCATGAGTTCGGTTCCGCACATCCCCGTTCTTGGCCGTGAGGCCATCGCGCATCTCGCCCCGCGCGAGGGCGGCGTCTATGTCGATGCCACGTTTGGCGCCGGCGGCTATAGCCGCGCGATCCTGGACGTGCCGGGAACCCGAGTGATTGCCATCGATCGCGACCGCACCGCGATTGCCGGCGGTGCCGAACTGGTCGAACGCGCCGCGGGCCGGCTGACGCTGGTCGAGGACCGCTTCTCCAATCTCGCCGAGGTCTGCGCGGCGCAGGGCGTCGATGGCGTCGACGGTGTCGTGATGGACGTCGGCGTGTCCTCGATGCAGCTCGACCAGGCCGGCCGCGGCTTCTCCTTCCGCCTCGACGGTCCGCTCGACATGCGGATGGGGCAGGCAGGTCCGACCGCGGCGGATGTGGTCGCGCGCGCCTCGGAAGGCGATCTCGCCGACATTATCTATCTCTTCGGCGAGGAGCGGCATTCGCGCCGCATCGCCCGCGCCATCGTGGCGGACCGGCAGGAAACCCCGTTCACGACCACGCGCGCGCTCGCCGATCTCGTCGGCAGGGTGGTGCGATCGAAACCGGGGGACATTCACCCGGCGACACGGACGTTCCAGGCGCTGCGCATCTTCGTCAACGAGGAGCTCGAGGAGCTCCAGACCGCGCTCGCTGCGGCCGAGCGTGTGCTCAAGCCCGGCGGCCGCCTTGTCGTCGTCTCGTTCCATTCGCTGGAAGACCGCATCGTCAAGAATTTCTTCTCCGAGCGCTCCAAGACGGGCGGCGGCTCGCGGCATCTGCCGGAAGTCGCGCAAATTGCGCCGAGCTTCCAGCTGCTGACGCGGCGGCCGGTCGTCGCCGGCGAGGACGAAGTTGCGCACAATCCGCGCGCCCGCTCGGCAAAGCTGCGCGCCGCCGAGCGCACCGCGGCGCCGGCGCATGAGACCGATGAGGCATCGTCCTGGCCGAAGCTCGCCGACGTGATGAGGGGCGGCTAGCGCATGCGCATCATCCACCTCCTCGTCATCGGTGCGCTGATCTTCGCAGCCGCCCATGTCTACCGGATCAAGATGGACTCCACGGCGCGCACCGAGAAGGTGCTGCGGCTGCGTGCGGAGATCCGCGAGCAGCGCGATGCGATCGCGGGGCTGCGGGCCGAGTGGGCCAAGCTCGATGCGCCGCACCGGCTGCAAGGCCTGTCCGACCGGCATCTGCACCTCAAGCCGGTCAATGGCACGCAATATGATTCGCTGAAGAACCTGCCGGAGCGTCCGCCGCGGATGTTCAGGCCGGGCGAGCCCGATCCGATCGGGGCCATGCTCAAGACCATCGAAGCCGCGAGCGACCCTGATACGGTGACGGGCTCCGTGCCTCAGCGCGAGGACAAGCAATGAGCCCCGCAACGCCTGCAAAACTTACCGAAAAGTCGACCGAGCGGTCAGGTGAACCTTGGCGGCGGCGGCTGATCCGAAGCCTGCTCTACGGGCGCAACGTCGATCGCGCCGCGAAGGCGCGCGCGCGTGTCGGCCTCGCCATGCTCGCCTTCGCTTCGGTCTATGCCCTGATCGGCGGGCGGCTCGTGATGTTCGCGATCGGCGCCGACGCCCACAGCGCGCGCCGCGCCGCAGCGCAAGAGGTGGTTGCGACCGCGCGGCCCGACATCGTCGATCGCAACGGCGCCATCCTTGCGACCGACGTCAAGGCGGCGAGCCTGTTCGGCGAGCCGCGCCGCATCATCGACAAGGACGAGGCGATCGAGCTCCTCACCGCGACCATTCCCGACCTCGACGAGGCCGAGGTGCGCGAGCGCCTAAGGACACGCAAGGGCTTCGTCTGGCTCAAGCGCGAGGTCACGCCGGCGCAGCAGCAGGCCGTCCACAAGCTCGGCATTCCCGGTATCGGATTCCTGCGCGAGAACAAGCGCGTCTATCCGACCGGCAACGAGGTCGCTCACCTCATCGGTCTCGTCAATATCGACAACCAGGGCATCGCCGGACTCGAGAAGTGGCTCGACAATCAAGGGCTCGCCGACCTCCACCGCGCCGGCTTTGCCACCGACCGGTTGCAGAAGCCGATCGAGCTCGCGGTCGATCTGCGGGTCGAGCATGCGCTGCGCGACGAGCTGTTGAAGGCCAAGGACAAGTTCCGCGCCAAGGCCGCCTCAGGCATCGTCTCCAACGTCAAGACCGGCGAGATCGTGGCGATGGTCTCGCTGCCGGACTTCGATCCCAACAATCCGAAGGAAGCGCACGACCCCGACCGCATCAACCGCCTCACCACCGGCGTCTACGAGATGGGCTCGACCTTCAAGGCGTTCACGCTGGCGATGGGGCTCGATTCCGGCAAGATCAATCTGAACTCGATGTGGGACGCACGCGGCAACCTGCACTACGGCAAGTTCACCATCCACGACAGCCATCCGGTCGGGCGCTTCATCAACACCAAGGAAGTGTTCACCTATTCCTCCAACATCGGGGCGGCACGGATTGCGCTCAACCAGGGTGTCGAGGCGCACAAGGCGTTCCTCGCCAAGCTGGGCCAGATGACGCGGCTGCGCACCGAATTGCCGGAGAGTGCGGCGCCGCTGCTGCCGCGGCGCTGGAGCGAGCTGAACACGGTCACCGCCGCGTTCGGCCAGGGCCTGTCGGTGGCACCGCTGCAGGCAGTGATGGGCATCAACGCGCTGGTGAACGGCGGCTATCTGATTCCGCCGACGTTCCTGAAGCGCAGCGAATCCGAAGCCCAGGCGATGGCCAAGCGCGTCATCAAGCCGGAGACCAGCGACAAGATGCGGTTCCTGATGCGGCTCAATGCCGAAGTCGGTTCGGCGAGAAAGGCGGACGTCAAGGGCTATTACGTCGGCGGCAAGACCGGCACGTCCGAGAAGGTCGTCAACGGCCGCTACGCCAAGAAGCGCGTGCTCAATTCCTTCACCGCCATCCTGCCCTGCGATGATCCCAAATATCACGTCCTGATCATGCTGGACGAGCCGCAGGCACTGCCCGAAACGCATGGTTTCATCACCTCGGGCTGGAACGCGGTGCCGACCGGCGGCAAGGTGATCGAGCGGATCGCGCCGCTTCTGGGGGTCGAGCCGCGGTTCGAGCTGCCGCCTGCGGAGCGCCTTATTCTTGCAGCATCCAGGACAACCCAGTAATCAACCGGGTGGGCCATCGCCGCTGCTGAGTCGGGATTTTCCCCGGAGGATTCGGCTTTCCGGCACGGCATGTCGACTGGAACACCATGAAGCTGCGCGACCTCTTGGGTCAGGATGTCAAGGGCAATGATGCCGCGATCGAGCCCGCCGCTGCGGCGCTCGAGGTGAGCGGCCTTGCGCTCGACAGCCGCGTGGTCAAGCCGGGCAATCTCTTCTTCGCGCTCGCAGGCAGCAAGACCGACGGCGCCCGCTTCGTCGATGCCGCGATTGCGGCGGGCGCGGTGGCCGTCGTCGGCGACCACGCACCGGCCGCCTGCAAGGTGCCGTTCATCGCTGTCGCCAATCCACGCCGCGCGTTGGCACTTGCCGCGGCCAGATTTTTCCCGGCACAGCCCGCGACGATTGCCGCGGTGACCGGAACCAGCGGCAAGACCTCGGTCGCCGCGTTCACGCGCCAGATCTGGGAGCGGCTTGGGCACGCCTCCGCCAGCATCGGCACCATCGGTCTCGTATCGCAAAAGCGCACGGTCTATGGCTCGCTGACCACGCCGGATCCGATCGCGCTGCACCGGCAGCTCGACGAGATCGCGCGCGAGGGCGTCACGCATCTCGCCTTCGAGGCGTCCTCGCACGGGCTCGACCAATATCGCCTCGACGGCGTGCGCGTCTCGGCCGGCGGCTTCACCAATCTCTCGCGCGACCACATGGATTACCATCCGACCGTTGCGCATTACCTCGCGGCTAAGCTCCGCCTGTTCCGCGAGCTGGTGCCGCCTGATGGCGCGGCGGTGATCTCGGCCGATCATGATTGCTCGGCGGAGGCGATCGATGCGGCGACATCGCGCGGCCTGCGCGTCATGGCGGTGGGCCGCAACGGCGATGGCGCCGGCGAGGGCATTCGCGTCACGGAGGCCGTGGTCGAAGGCTTCTCGCAAAAGCTCACGGTCGAACATCGCGGCAGGGCTTACGCGATCCGGCTGCCGCTGGTCGGCGAATTCCAGATCGAGAATGCGCTGGTGTCGGCCGGCCTGGCCATCGGCACGGGCAGCGATGCTGAAAACGTGTTTGCGAGCCTCGAACATCTCGAAGGCGCCAAGGGCCGGCTCGAGCGCGTCGGCGAACGCAACGGGGCGCCGATCTTCGTCGATTACGCGCACAAGCCCGATGCGCTCGCGAAGGCGCTGCAGGCGCTGCGGCCTTATGCGAAGCGCAAGCTGGTCGTCGTATTCGGCGCCGGCGGCGACCGCGATGCCGGCAAGCGTCCGATCATGGGCGAGATCGCGGCGGCGAACGCCGACGCCGTCATCGTCACCGACGACAATCCGCGCAGCGAGAAGCCGGAAGCGATCCGCGCCGCGATCCTCGCCGCCGCCAAGGGCGCCCGCGAGATCGGCGATCGCGCCGAGGCGATCCGCGCCGCGATCGAGGACTTGCAGCAGGGCGATGCGCTGCTCATCGCCGGCAAGGGCCACGAGACCGGGCAGATCGTCGGCGGCGAGGTGCTGCCTTTCAGTGATCACGAGGCGGTCGCCGCCGCACTAGCGTCGAGGGTTGCATGAGCGGGTCAATATGGACGGTTGCCGAGGTCGCGCGCGCGCTGGGCGTGGCCGGATCGTTCCCGGAGACGGCAATCGATTTCGTCACCCAGGACAGCCGGCTGGTGAAGCCGGGCAGCCTGTTCGTTGCGCTGAGCGGCACGCCGAGCGGCGGCTTCATCTCGGCTTTCGCCAGCGCGCGCGACGGCTGGGAGTTCGCCGACAAGGCGGAAGCCGCAGGCGCAGTGGCGATGATCGTGCCGCACGAGATCGCGGGCATCCGCATCCCCCAGATCGTGGTCAAGGACACGCTGATCGACGGCCTCTGGGGCCTCGCGCGCGCCGCACGCGCGCGCTTCAACGGCCCGGTGATCGGGCTCACCGGCAGCGCCGGCAAGACCAGCACCAAGGAATTCATCGCCGCCTATCCGAACGCCTATGCCAGCCCCTCGAGCTTCAACAATTTCTGGGGCGTGCCGCTGACGCTGTGCAACGCGAGGCGGGACGCCAGCCTCTGGGTCGTCGAGATGGGCATGAACCAGAAGGGTGAGATCGCCCGTCTCAGCGAGCTCACGCAGCCAACCGTCGCGCTCGTCGTCAACGTCCAGCCGGTGCATCTGGAAAAGCTCGGTTCGCTCGAAGCCATCCGGCGCGAGAAGGTATCGATCGCGCTCGGACTGCCCGAGAACGGCGTGCTGGTGCTGCCCGCCGGAATCAAGGCTTCCGAGTGGAAGGGCAAGGTCGTGCGCTTCGGCGGCGAGCATGCCGAGGTGCACGAGGTCGCGCACGCGCCGCACGGCGAGAGCTGGCAGGTCGTGGCCGCGATCGGCAGGAAGGAGATCGCCTTCAGCCTCACCCCTGGCGCGCCGCACCGGGTGCACAATGCGCTGGCCGCGCTCGCCTCGGTTCATGCCGCGCATCTCGACGTCGCGACGCTCGCGGTCAAGCTCGACCGCGTCGGCATCATGACCGGCCGCGGCGTCGAGCAGGCGGTCGGCGACGTCACCGTGATCGACGACAGCTTCAACGGCAATCCGGCCAGCGTGGCCGCGGCGCTGCAAAGTCTGCAGGCGCGCAACATGAGCGGCGGCCGCCGCATCGCGATTCTCGGCGACATGCTCGAGCTCGGCGAGGACGCAACGAGCTATCACACCGGCCTTGCCAGCCACCTCGACGGCATCGACGGCGTCTATTGCGTCGGGCCGCTGATGCGCCACCTGTTCGACGCATTGCCCTCGGGCAAGGGTCTTGGCTGGCACGACGATCCCGCCACGCTGGAGCCGGCCGAGGTCGCAAAGCTGCTGAAGGCAGGCGACGTCGTGGTTGTCAAGGGCAGCAAGAAGATGTTCTGGGTCAACAAGTTTGTGCCGGGGCTGGTGGCCGCCTTGCAGGCAAAGGCGTAAACTGCTTGGAAGACGCCGTTCCCGAATCCCACCCTTTGCGGCGGAAGCCGTCCGTTTCCCGAAACGCGCGGCCCATGACGAAGACCAGCGAATGCGCGTGAAGCACCTGGACGTGCAAAGGCGCCATAGGACCGTCTGAATGTTTTACTGGCTGATCGAGCTTTCCAACACATTTCCGGGCTTCGGTGCCTTTCGCACCTTCCTGAACGTCTTCCGCTACATCACCTTCCGCACCGGTGGCGCCATCGTGACCGGCGCGCTGTTCGTGTTCCTGTTCGGCCCCTGGATCATCGATCATTTGCGCATCCGCCAGGGCAAGGGCCAGCCGATCCGCACCGACGGTCCGCAATCGCATCTCTCGAAGAAAGGCACGCCCACCATGGGCGGGCTGATGATCCTGTCCGGGCTCACGGTCGGCACCGTGCTGTGGGCCAATCCGCTCAATCCCTATGTCTGGATCGTGCTGGCGGTAACGCTCGGCTTCGGCTTCGTCGGCTTCTATGATGATTACCTCAAGGTGACCAAGCAGACCACGACCGGGTTCGGCGGCAAGCTGCGCCTCTTGATCGAAGCCGTGATCGCGCTGGTCGCCTGCTATGCGCTGGTGCGGCTGAACCGCGATCCCGCCTCGACTGCGCTGACGATTCCCTTCCTGAAGGATACCGTGCTGCATTTCGGCTGGTTCTTCGTCGTCTTCGGCGCCTTCGTCATCGTCGGCGCTGGCAATGCGGTGAACCTCACCGACGGCCTCGACGGCCTCGCCATCGTGCCGGTGATGATCGCCACCGCGAGCTTCGCGATGATCGCCTATCTCACCGGCAACTTGGTGTTCGCCGATTACCTCCAGATCAAATATGTCGCCGGCACCGGCGAGCTCGCGGTGCTCTGCGGCGCGTTGCTCGGCGCCGGCCTCGGCTTCCTCTGGTTCAACGCGCCGCCGGCCTCGATCTTCATGGGCGACACCGGCTCGCTCGCGCTCGGCGGCATGCTCGGCGCGATCGCGGTCGCGGTGAAGCACGAGATCGTGCTCGCGGTGATCGGCGGATTGTTCGTGCTCGAGGCGGTTTCGGTCATCGTGCAGGTCGTGTCCTTCAAGCTCACGGGCAAGCGCGTGTTCGCGATGGCGCCGATCCACCATCACTTCGAGCAGAAGGGCTGGACCGAGCCGCAGATCGTGATCCGATTCTGGATCATCTCGGTGATGCTGGCGCTCGCCGGCCTCTCGACGCTGAAGCTGCGGTGACCGATCGATGATCCCCGTCACGTCCTTCGCCGGCAAGACGGTCGCGGTGTTCGGCCTCGGCGGCTCGGGGCTCGCCTCCTGCCATGCGTTGAAGGCCGGCGGCGCCGACGTGATAGCCGCCGACGACAATGCCGAGAACGTCGCCAAGGCCGCGCAGGCCGGCTTCATCACCGCGGACTTGCGCAACGTCTCCTGGGCGCAGTTCGCCGCGTTGGTGCTCGCGCCCGGCGTGCCGCTGACCCATCCGGTGCCGCATTGGAGCGTGTTGAAGGCGCGCGAGGCAAGCGTCGAGGTGATCGGCGACATCGAGCTGTTCTGCCGTGAGCGGCGCCGCCATGCGCCGGACGCGCCGTTCGTCGCCATCACCGGCACCAACGGCAAGTCGACCACGACGGCGCTGATTGCGCATCTGACCAAGGTCGCCGGCTACGACACCCAGATGGGCGGCAATATCGGCACCGCGATCCTGTCGCTGGAGCCGCCGCGCACGGGCCGCGTCCACGTTATCGAGATGTCGTCCTACCAGATCGACCTCACGCCCTCGCTCGATCCCTCCGTCGGCATCCTGCTCAACGTCAGTGAGGACCATATCGATCGCCACGGCACGATCGAGCATTACGCCGTGGTGAAGGAGCGCCTCGTGGCCGGCGTGCAAGGCGGCGGCACCTCGATCGTCGGCGTCGATGACGGCTATTGCCGCGATATTGCCGACCGGCTCGACCGCGCCGGCAAGAACGTCGTGCGCATCTCGGTCAAGAATCCGCTCGCGTCGGGCATTTACGTCGAGCACGGCACCATCGTGCGCGCCGCGGGCGGCGCCCGCAGCGAGGTCGCCGCGCTCGGTGGCATCGGCTCGCTGCGCGGCCAGCACAACGCGCAAAACGCGGCCTGCGCGGCTGCTGCCGCGCTCGCGATGGGCATCAGCCAGGACGTGCTGCAGAACGGCCTGCGCAGCTTTCCGGGCCTGGCGCATCGCATGGAGCAGGTCGGGCGCCGCGGCAACGTGCTGTTCGTCAACGATTCCAAGGGCACCAACGCGGACGCCACCGCGCATGCGCTGTCGTCCTTCGCCGACATCTTCTGGATTGCCGGCGGCAAGCCGAAGGCCGGCGGCATTACGAGCCTGACCGGGTTCTTCCCGCGCATCCGCAAAGCCTATCTGATCGGCGAAGCCGCGCAGGAGTTTTCGGGCACGCTGGGCACACAGGTCGGGCACGAGATCAGCCAGACCCTGGACGTTGCGGTCGAACACGCGGCCCGCGATGCGGAAGCCTCTGGCCTCACCGATGCCGTCGTGCTGCTGTCGCCCGCCTGCGCCTCCTTCGACCAGTACCGCAACTTCGAGATCCGCGGCACCAAGTTCCGCGAGCTGGTGCAAGCGCTGCCGGGTGTGCAGCCGGTGGTGTGAGCTTGGGTAGAACGAAGCGAAACCCATCGTTCTCGCGGTCTATTGACCGGTTTCGCTTTGCTCTATCCATTCTACAATTCCAAACATCCGCACTTCCTTAACCCTGCGGTAACCAACCTCGGCGACCAATGAACGGACCTCTGTCCGAAAGCGGCCGCCCATGCTCTCCCGTGAAGAACGCACCCCCTTTTCCGAGTGGTGGTGGACCGTCGACAAGCCGCTGATGGGCGCCATCCTGGGGCTGATGCTGACCGGGGTGATCCTGTCGCTGGCGGCGAGCCCGCCGGTTGCGACCCGCATCGGGCTCGATGCCTTCCATTTCTTCAGCCGCCACGTGCTGTTCCTGGTGCCGTCCTGCATCGTGCTGCTCGGGGTGTCCTTCCTGTCGCCGCGCGCGATCCGCCGCTCGGCGCTGATCATCTTCGCGGCGAGCATCGTCCTGATCGTGCTCACGCTCGCCTTCGGCCCGGAGGTGAAGGGCTCGCGCCGCTGGATCACGCTGCTCGGCGTCAACATCCAGGCCTCCGAGATCGCAAAGCCGTCCTTCGTCGTGATCGCGGCCTGGCTGTTCGCGGAATCGACGAGGCGCCCGGAGATGCCGGCGACCTCGATGGCGGTGATGCTGCTGCTGATGCTGGTCGCGCTATTGGTGATGGAGCCGGATTTCGGCCAGACCATGCTGGTCCTGATGGTGTGGGGCTCGCTGTTCTTCATCGCGGGCATGCGGATGATCTGGGTGTTCGGCCTCGCAGGTCTCGGCGCGGCCGGCCTGTTCAGCGCCTATCTGTTCGTTCCGCACGTCGCGGGGCGCATCAAGCGCTTCATGAACCCGGCCTCCGGCGACACCTTCCAGGTCGATACCGCCATGGAGGCTTTCTACAACGGCGGCTGGTTCGGGCTCGGACCGGGCGAGGGCATCGCCAAGCGCAGCCTGCCGGACAGCCACACCGACTTCGTCTTCGCGGTCGCGGGCGAAGAGTTCGGCATCATCCTGTGCCTTGCGATGCTGGCGCTGTTCGCCTTCGTCGTCATGCGCACGCTGTCGCGCGCCTATGCCAACGAGGACATGTTCTCGCGCTTTGCGGCCTCCGGGCTCGCGATCCTGTTCGGCGTGCAGGCGGCGATCAACATGTCGGTGAACCTGCAGCTCATCCCCGCCAAGGGCATGACGCTGCCCTTCATCTCCTATGGCGGCTCCTCGATGGTCTCGCTCGCCTATGGCATAGGCATGATGCTGGCGCTGACGCGGCTGCGCCCGCGCACCGAGGTCGAGGCGAGCGGCCACGCCGAGGCGATGCGCAGTTACGCGTGAGCCGTCATTTGCGAGGAGCGAAGCGACGAAGCAATCCAGGCTGTCTCCGCGGAGGTGGTCTGGATTACTTCGCTTCGCTCGCAATGACGAGAAAGACCCTGTAAAACGCCCTCATTATGGACACGTCCCCCCTGATTCTTCTCGCCGCGGGCGGCACCGGCGGCCATCTGTTCCCGGCCGAGGCGCTCGGCGTCGAATTGATCCGGCGCGGCTATCGCGTCCGCCTCGTCACCGACGAGCGCGCGCTGCGCTATAGCGGGCTATTCAGCAAGGACATGATCGACGTCGTCAGAAGCGAGACCGCGCGCGGCCGCAATCCGCTTCAGCTGGCCTATGCCGGCCTCACGCTTGCCGCCGGCACGCTGTCCGCCTACGCGCTGATCAAGCGGCTGAAGCCCGTCGCCGTCGTCGGCTTCGGGGGCTATCCGACGCTGCCGCCGCTGGTCGCGGCGAAATTCGCCGGCGTGCCCGGCATCATCCACGACGCCAACGCCGTGCTCGGCCGCGCCAACCGGTTCCTGTCGAGCCGCGTGCGCGCCATCGCGACGTCCTTGCCCGGTGTGCTCGATCGCGATCCGGCGCTGGCAGGCAAGACGACGACCGTCGGCACGCCGATGCGTCCGGCGATCCTCGCGGCCGCCGCGGTGAAGTATGCCGCGCCCGAGCCGAACGGTCCGCTGCGTCTGCTCGTCGTCGGCGGCAGCCAGGGCGCGCGCATCATGGCCGACATCGTGCCTAGCGCGATCGAGCGGCTCGAGCCTGCGCTGTGGAGCCGTCTCGTCCTCACCCAGCAGGTGCGCGAAGAGGACATGAGCCGCGTGCGCGCCGTCTACGACAAGCTCAAGATCAAGGCCGAGCTCGCGCCGTTCTTCACGGATCTGCCGGCGCGGCTTGCCTCCAATCATCTCGTGGTATCGCGCTCCGGTGCGGGGACCGTGGCCGAGCTCGCCGCGATCGGTCGCCCCTCCATCCTGGTGCCGTTGCCGGGCTCGATCGACCAGGACCAGTTCGCCAATGCCGGCGTGCTGGCCAAGGTCGACGGCGCGATCCGCATCCCGCAGACCGAGTTCAGCTCCGACCGGCTGGCATCCGAAATTTCTGGCTTCGCCGCCGAGCCGGCACGGCTTGCCGCCATGGCGGCGGCGGCGAAGGGGGCGGGGCGGCTCGATGCGGCCGAGCGGCTGGCGGATCTCGTGGTGAAGACCGCGGGAATCTGACGCCTGTTCCGGCCCGAATGGCCAAAAAAGCCACTTGTCATGCCCCGCGAAAGCGGGGCATCCAGTATCCGACGCAGTTGATTTGAATCTCTGGCGTCGCGGAGTACTGGATCGTCCGCCTTCGCGGACGATGACCCCAAGGAAACCACATGAGACTGCCGCGCGAGATCGGACCCATCCACTTCGTCGGGATCGGCGGGATCGGCATGAGCGGCATCGCCGAGGTGCTGGCCAATCTCGGCTATGCCGTGCAGGGCTCGGACGCCGCCGACAATTACAATCTCGACCGTCTGCGCAAGAAGGGCGCGAAAGTCTCGGTCGGCCACAAGGCCGAGAATATCGACGGCGCCGAGGTCGTGGTCGTGTCTTCCGCGATCAAGCGCGACAATCCGGAACTGATGGCGGCGCGCGAGAGGCGCATTCCCGTGGTGCGCCGCGCCGAGATGCTGGCCGAGCTGATGCGGTTGAAGAGCTGCGTCGCCATCGCCGGCACCCACGGCAAGACCACCACGACGACGATGGTCGCCACGCTGCTCGACGCCGGCGGGCTCGATCCGACCGTGATCAACGGCGGCATCATCAACGCCTACGGCTCCAACGCGCGGCTTGGCGCCGGCGACTGGATGGTGGTCGAGGCCGACGAGAGCGACGGCACGTTCCTGAAGCTGCCGACCGATGTCGCGATCGTCACCAATGTCGACCCCGAGCATCTCGATCACTTCAAGACCTTCGAGGCGGTGCAGGACGCGTTTCGTCACTTCGTCGAGAACCTGCCGTTCTACGGCTTTGCCGTGATGTGCATCGATCATCCCGTCGTGCAGAGCCTCGTCGGCAAGATCGAGGACCGCCGCATCATCACTTATGGCGAGAATCCGCAGGCCGATGCGCGGCTGGTCGATCTCACCGCCGGCGGCGGCGGCTCGAAGTTCAAGGTCGTGATCCGCGACCGCAAGAACGGCACCACGCACGAGATCGCCGATCTCGCGCTGCCGATGCCGGGCCGGCACAATGCCTCGAATGCGACGGCGTCGATCGCGGTCGCGCACGAGTTCGGCGTGTCGGACGAGGCGATCCGCAAGGCGCTGGCCGGCTTCGGCGGCGTCAAGCGCCGCTTCACCAAGACCGGCGAGTGGAACGGCGTCACCGTGATCGATGATTACGGCCATCACCCCGTGGAGATCGCAGCCGTGCTGAAGGCCGCGCGCGATTCTTACACCGGCAAGGTGATCGCGGTGGTGCAGCCGCATCGCTACACCCGCCTGCAATCGCTGTTCGAGGAGTTCTGCACCTGCTTCAACGATGCCGATGCGGTCGTCGTCGCCGACGTCTATGCTGCCGGCGAGGCGCCGATCGAAGGCATCGACCGCGACCATTTCGTCGCCGGCCTGCGCGCCCACGGCCATCGCGAGGTGATCCCGCTGCCCAATGCCGGCGAACTAGCCAAAATCGTTCATGGCATCGCCAAGAGCGGCGATCTCGTTGTGTGTCTCGGCGCCGGCAACATCACGCAATGGGCGTATGCGCTGCCGGACCAGTTGAAGGCGCTGGGGTAGCGCGGTGGGATTTCCCGACATCACCCCTTCACTCAAAGCCGCGATGCCCGAGCTTCGCGGGCGGCTGCTGGCGAACCAGTCGCTGGCCGAGCTCACCTGGTTTCGCGTCGGCGGTCCCGCGCAGGTGCTGTTCACGCCAGCGGACGAGGACGATCTCGCTTACTTCCTGGCGCATCTCGCCTCCGCCATTCCCGTCTACGTCATCGGGGTCGGCTCCAATCTGATCGTGCGCGACGGCGGCATTGCCGGCGTCGTCATTCGTCTCGCGCCGCGCGCCTTCGGCGAGGCGACTGCGAGCGGCGACATCGTCACCGCCGGCACGGCTGCGCTCGACAAGCGCGTGGCCGAAGTTGCGGCCTCCGCCAATATCAGTGGGCTCGAATTCTATTTCGGCATTCCCGGCACGATCGGTGGTGCGTTGCGCATGAATGCCGGCGCCAATGGCGACGAGACCAAGGACGTGCTGATCGAGGCGAGGGGCATCGGGCGCGACGGCACCAAGCACGTCTTCTCCAACGCCGAGATGAAGTTCGTCTACCGCTCCAGCGGCGTCGATCCCTCCATCATCTTCACCTCCGCGCGCTTTCGCGGCGAGATCAGGGACGCGGAGGCGATCCGCGCGCGCATGGCGGAGGTGCAGAGCCATCGCGAGACCGCGCAGCCGATCCGCGAGAAAACCGGCGGCTCGACCTTCAAGAATCCGCCCGGCCATTCCGCCTGGAAGCTGATCGACGCTGCCGGCTGCCGCGGCCTGCGCGTCGGCGGCGCGCAGGTCTCGGAGATGCATTGCAATTTCCTGATCAACACGGGCGAGGCCACCGCGCACGACATCGAGACGCTGGGCGAGACGGTACGTGCACGCGTGAAGGCGAATTCCGGAATCGAGCTACACTGGGAAATCAAGCGGATCGGGGTTTCATGATTTCCGTCATTCCGGGGCTCGCGAGGCGAGAGCCCGGAATCCATAGGGCGGCGGAGTTCGTGGATGAATGGATTCTCAGGTGCGCAATTGCGCACCGTAGTTCGCGACTACGTCGCGCCCCGGAATGACGGAACGAGAGAGACTATGACCATGCGCATCACCATCCTCTTCGGCGGCTCCAACCGCGAGCGTCTCGTCTCGGTTGCCACAGCCCAGGCGCTGCATCAGGCGCTGCCCGAGGCTGACCTCTGGTGGTGGGACGTCGAGGACAAGGTGCACGTCGTGCAGTCGAAGCAGCTGCTCGAGCATGCCCGCCCGTTCGAGGACGAATTCAAGCCGGGCACGCGCGGCGTCCCGCTCGCGCAGGCGCTCGACCGGGCCAAGGCTGAGGATCGCGTGCTGGTGCTCGGCCTGCACGGCGGGCGTGCCGAGAACGGCGAATTGCAGGTGATGTGCGAGGCGCGCGGCGTGCCCTTCACCGGCTCGGGCTCGGCGTCGTCGCATCTGGCCTTCGACAAGATCGCAGCCAAGCGCTTCGCCGCGCTCGGCGGCGTGACGCCGCCGGAAAATCTTGCGCTCGATGATATCGACGAGGCTTTCGCCGAGTATGGAAGGCTGATCGCAAAGCCCGCGCGCGACGGGTCGAGCTACGGCCTGATCTTCGTCAATGCCAAGCAGGACCTCGTCGCTGTCCGCAACGCAGCGAAGCATGAAGAGTACGTCATCGAGCCCTACATCGCCGGCGTGGAGGCGACCTGTGGCGTGCTGGAGCGCACCGACGGCTCGATCATCTCGCTGCCGCCGATCGAGATCATTCCGGGCGAGGGCAATTTCGACTACGCGGCGAAATATCTTCTGAAGTCGACCCAGGAGATCTGCCCCGGCCGCTTCGCACCCGAGATCACCGCCGCGCTCCAGGCGCAGGCGATGCTGGCCCATCGCGCAATGTCCTGCACCGGCTATTCCCGTTCTGACTTCATCGTCTCGGACAGGGGCCTGGTCTATCTCGAAACCAACACGCTGCCCGGGCTGACCAAGTCCTCGCTCTACCCCAAGGCGCTGAAAGCCGAAGGCATCGAGTTCGTCGACTTCCTGCGCGGCCTGGTCGAGCTCGCCTGCCAGCGCGTGCGGAAATAGTCAGGACTGGTTAACGGCCGGACCGGCGAAACGTGCCGGTTTGGCGGCCAAAACCGGTAAAATGCCGGACATCGCGGCGCAAATGCCTCACAGCGCGAGGCAAAATGCGCAGGTCGTTAACGAATTTTACCTTTTGTTTACCAGGACGTCCGAAGGTTAACGCTGGCGGCGCATATGGCGCTTTGGCTGCCGGCGCGTGAGCTGTCGCGGGTGATGTCACCTCCAGCGAACGCTTTGAAGGGGAGAGGTTTTCTTCTGCTGAAGACCAGCACCCGGCCCGGCAGGTCCGAGACGTCATGTTCGCCAGGATCCGCGCGATGTCGCGGGCAAACTGTTGACGAGCTCGTGCAATGGATGGTGCAGGACGCCTCACCCGATCGGTTTTGAGATCGCTGAGGCCTCAAGCTGACCTGAAGGCGGCCGCTATCGGAGCGGTCGTGCTTCTGCGCGAGTGGGTGCAGGACAGGCACGAAGCGGCGCGCGCTGCCGCCAGGGACAAGGCCAAAGCCAAAGCCCAGGCCAAGGCCGCCGTCGAGCGCGAGCCGCCGCCGCGCCTGGTCGCGCTGGTCGAGCGCTATCTGCCGCGCCGGGTCGGCCTCAGCATGACCGTGCTGCTGTTGATCGGCAGCTGCGGCTTCGGCATCGTCAAGGGCGGCCACCTCCAGGATTTCGTCACCGCGGTCAGCGATGCCCGCAATGCGCTGGCCAATTCCGCCGGCTTCCGCATCACCTCCGTCGTGATCAACGGCCGCAAGCAGCTGACCCAGGACGAGATCCTCGCGATCGGCGGCGTCAGCGGTCGCTCCTCGCTGCTGTTCCTCGATGCCGAGGCGGTGCGCGACAAGCTCAAGGCCAATCCCTGGATCGCGGATGCGACCGTGCTGAAGCTCTATCCGGGCCAGCTCATGATCGAGCTCACCGAGCGCAAGGCGTTCGCGCTGTGGCAGGAGGCCGGCCGGCTCTCCGTCATCGCCGACGACGGCGCCGTGCTCGAGCCCTATGTCTCGCGCCGCTTCCTGTCGCTGCCGCTCGTGGTCGGCAAGGGCGCCGAGACCCAGGCCCGCGATTTCCTGGCGCTGCTGGCGCGCTACCCGCAGGTCCATTCGGTGACCAAGGCCGCGATCTACGTCGGCGAGCGGCGCTGGAACCTGCGGCTCAAGGACGGTCTCGACATTCGCCTGCCCGAGCAGGACGTCGGCAACGCGCTTGCGATGCTGTCGAAGCTCGACAAGGAGGACAGGCTGTTCTCGCGCGATATCGTCGCCGTCGACATGCGCCTGCCGGACCGGCTGGTGGTGCAGCTCTCCGAGGACGCCGCCAAGGCGCGCGAGGAGCTGTTCAAGGACAAGAAGAAAAAGAAGGCCGGGGATTCCGCATGACCGGTCTCGATCGCACCCAGACGCCGAAGACGCGCCCGATGCCGCACAAGCGCGGCGGCATCGTCGCCTGCCTCGACATCGGCACCAGCAAGATCGCCTGCATGATCGCGCGGCTGAAGCCGTCGCCGCCGAGCGATGCGCTGCGCGGCCGCACACATGCGGTGGAATTGATCGGCTACAGCCAGATCCAGGCGCGCGGCATGAAGGCCGGCGCGGTGATCGATCTCGGCGAATGCGAGCAGGCGGTGCGCCAGGCCGTCGGGCTCGCGGAGAAGATGGCCAAGGTGCGGGTCGAGTCCGTGCTGTTGTCGGTCTCCGGCGGCCGGCTCGCCGGCCAGCTGGTCGAGGCTGCCGCCGACATTCGTGGCGGCGCCGTGACGCCGGCCGACGTCAGTCGCGTCACCTCCACCGGCATGCGCCACGCCACCGGCGAAGGCCGGACCGTGCTGCACGCCCTGCCGGTCGGCTACACGCTCGATGGTGTCAAAGGAATCCGCGATCCCCGCGGCATGGTCGCGCACCAGTTCGGCGTCGACATGAACGTCGTCACCTGCGACGCCACCGTGGCGCGGAACCTGATGCTGGCCGTGGAGCGCTGCCACATCAATGTCGAAGCCATGGCAGCCAGCCCCTATGTGGCCGGACTGTCGGTGCTGACCGACGACGAGGCCGATCTCGGCGCCGCTGTCGTCGAGATGGGCGCCGGCACCACCACGATTGCCGTTTATTCGGGCGGCCGCTTCGTGCATGCGGCGGGTTTTGCGGTCGGCGGGCAACACATCACGATGGATCTTGCGCGCGGACTCTCGGCGACCATTGCCGATGCCGAGCGAATCAAGACCTTATACGGTACCGTCATCACCGGCGGATCGGACTCGCGTGAGCTGATGTCTGTGCCGACAGCCGGTGACGAGCAGGATCTGCCGCAGATCGTCTCCCGCGCCACCATCGCGAACATCGTCAAGCACCGTGCCGAGGAAGTCTTCGAAATGGTTCGGGACAAGCTGAAGGATTCGCCCTTCGCCGCAGAGCCGAACGGCCGCGTCGTGCTCTCGGGCGGGGCCTCGCAGTTGACCGGCCTCGTCGATCTCGGCACCCGGATTCTCGGCCGGCCCGTGCGGGTCGGTCGTCCGCTCGGTTTCGGCCGGCTTCCCAACGAGGCGAAGAACGCCGCGTTCGCGGTGCCGGCCGGACTTCTGGTCTACCCGCAATATGTTCACCTCGAACATGTCGAACCGCGGCATACGCGGCAGCAGATCAAGACAGGGACCGGCGGATATTTCGGAAAGGTCGGACGATGGCTACGCGAGGGCTTCTGATGACCGCTTTCCGCAATCTTCGATTTTCACCAACTCCCGCGGCCACCGGCCGGGGCGAACCCACGCGCGCGTGATCGAGAGGCAACCATGACCATCAGCATCAATGTTCCTGATATTCACGAACTGAAGCCCCGGATCACCGTGTTCGGCGTCGGCGGCGCCGGCGGCAACGCCGTCAACAACATGATCACGGCGGGCCTGCAGGGCGTCGACTTCGTGGTCGCCAACACCGATGCGCAGGCGCTGACCATGTCGAAGGCGCAGCGCATCGTGCAGATGGGCACGGCCGTCACGCAAGGCCTCGGCGCCGGCTCACAGCCGAACGTCGGCGCCGCGGCCGCGGAAGAGGTGATCGACGAGTTGCGCGACCATCTCTCGGGCGCCAACATGGTGTTCGTCACCGCCGGCATGGGCGGCGGCACCGGCACGGGTGCAGCTCCCGTCATCGCCAAGACCGCGCGCGACATGGGCATCCTCACCGTCGGCGTGGTGACCAAGCCGTTCCACTTCGAGGGCCAGCGCCGCATGCGCACGGCCGAAGCCGGCATCTCCGAGCTGCACAAGGTCGTGGATACTCTCCTGATCATCCCGAACCAGAACCTGTTCCGGGTCGCCAACGAGAAGACCACCTTCGCCGACGCCTTCGCGATGGCCGACCAGGTGCTCTATTCGGGCGTCGCCTGCATCACCGACCTGATGGTCAAGGAAGGCCTGATCAACCTCGACTTCGCCGACGTCCGCGCCGTCATGCGCGAGATGGGCAAGGCGATGATGGGCACCGGCGAAGCCTCCGGCGACAAGCGCGCGCTGACCGCCGCGGAAGCCGCGATCGCCAACCCGCTGATCGACGACTCGTCGATGAAGGGCGCCAAGGGCCTCCTCATCTCCATCACCGGCGGCAAGGACCTCACTTTGTTCGAGGTCGACGAAGCCGCGACCCGCATCCGCGAGGAAGTCGACCAGGACGCCAACATCATCGTCGGCGCCACCTTCGACGAAGCGCTCGACGGTCTGATCCGCGTCTCGGTGGTCGCCACCGGCATCGAGCAGGCCGCGATCGCCCGCAACAGCCAGGCCACCTCTGCGCCCGTCGCCAACCCGGCACCGCAGATGCAGCAGGCTGCCGCCCCGGCCGCCGCCGCCGAGAGCCGTCTCGCCGACCTGACCGCCCGGCTGCGTGCCGACAATCAGCGTCTGGCCGAGCGCGCTCAGAAGCTGGAAGCCCAGACCCCGGCCGCCGCGCCGGCTCCGGCTGCCGCCGCGCCCCGTCCGAACGTCGAGCGTGCTGCGCTCGCCGCGATCGCCGCTGCCGTTTCCGAGGTGCCGCAGCCGCCCGCGCCACAGACTTATGGCGACGTCACCGTGCGCCCGATCGCGCAGAAGCCGACCCTGTTCCCGGAGGCCGACATGGCCCCGGTCGCGGTGCAGGAGCCGATGACGCCTGATACCTTCATCCCGCCGCAGGCCGAGCGTCCGGCCCGCGCGCCGCGCATGCCGCGAATCGAGGAGCTGCCGATGCCGGCGCAAGCCGAGATTCGGCAGGCCCGCGGCGAGGCTGAGGAGGAGACCCCGCAGAAGACCCGCCTGTCGCTGCTGCAGCGCCTCGCCAATGTCGGCCTCGGCCGTCGCGACGAGGAAAGCGAGCCACCGGTCGCGGCCCGCACCGCCGGTCCCGCCATGCCGCCGCTGCCCGAACGCCGGCCGCAGAAGACCGTGGCGCAGCAGATCGCGTCCAACGAGCCGGTATCGGAGTATGCCCGCCGTCCCGCGCCGCAGGGTCTGGACGTCCATGGCCGCCCCGCGCCTGTTGCGCCGGCGCCACAGGGTGACGACCATCTTGATATCCCGGCCTTCCTGCGGCGGCAGGCGACCTGAGGATTGTTACAATAAGGCAGACGAAAAAAGGTCCCGGCGAGGAGCTCGCCGGGACCTTTCCTTTTGTCCCGGGCATGTCCGGATTGAGCAGCCAAACAACTGATTTTAAATGATTAATTACGGCTTCGGTGGTTCAGTAGAACTGCCGATAGCGGTCCCGAAACCCGGCGCAATTTGGTTAAGCCTTGGCGCGAATACGGCAGGTTTGGGGTAACAATCGGTAAAAAAGCGTGAGTTGGCGCTGTTTGAGGCTGCAACTATGGTTTGCCGTGACTTGGGGATACGGAGATTCGGTAGCGTCGGCTCTGGCCGGCCAAGCAGGTCTCGTATAAGTCGCAGTGGGTCTTAGTGGGGCGGGTTCCTGATGAAATTTAGCCGGCAAACAACGCTTCGTGCGCAAGCCTCTGTGGCAGGCGTGGGCGTTCATTCCGGTCTTCCCGTCACTCTCACGCTTGGGCCTGCGCCTGTCGACGCGGGTTTTATTTTTGTCCGGACCGGACTTGAGGGAAGTGACCGCGAAGTTCAGGCCACCGCCGAGCAAGTGATTGCGACTGACTTTGCCACGGTCCTCGGCGACCGCAACGGTCCGCTGGTGTCCACTGCCGAGCATGTGCTTGCTGCACTGCGGGGAATGGGTGTCGACAACGCCACCATCGAGATCGACGGTCCCGAAGTCCCGATCATGGACGGCAGCGCCGCCGCCTTCATCGCGGCAATCGACCAGGCCGGCATCGTCACCCAGCCGGCGCAGCGCCGTTTCATCCAGGTTCTGAAGCCGATCTCGGTCAAGATCGGCGACTCCTTCGGCGAGGTCAGGCCCCACACCAACGGGTTCCGCGTCGAGGTCGAGATCGATTTCACCAATCCCGTCATCGGCCAGCAGGCTTACGCCTTCGACCTCAATCCGGAAGGTTTCCGCCGTGAAGTCGGCCGGGCCCGGACCTTCGGCCTGATGTGCGACGTCGCGCGGCTCTGGAGCGCCGGCTATGCCCTCGGCGCCTCCTTCGACAACACGGTCGTGTTCGACGACGAGCGGCTGCTCAACACCGAGGGCCTGCGCTACGCCGATGAATGCGCCCGTCACAAGGTGCTGGACGTGATCGGCGACCTTTCGCTGGCCGGCCTGCCGCTGCTTGGCGCCTACCGCTCGGTGCGTGGCGGTCA
The DNA here is from genome assembly GCF_020193715.1 of Bradyrhizobium sp. IC4060. Taxonomy (NCBI): domain Bacteria; kingdom Pseudomonadati; phylum Pseudomonadota; class Alphaproteobacteria; order Hyphomicrobiales; family Nitrobacteraceae; genus Bradyrhizobium; species Bradyrhizobium sp. IC4060. The sequence continues at coordinate 667,236 of NZ_JADYVJ010000002.1, forward strand.
TAAGCTCAACCACGCCGTCTTGACGGCGCTGCTCGCCGACCGGACCGCCTGGCGGGTGGTCGAGGGCGAGGCTGCCCGCCGCACCACGCGTGCCGTGGGCGAGGTCGGTCGTGGCATCGTCGGCGGCCGGGTCGCTGCGGCCTTCGGACCGGATGTGTCCTGACGCGGCCTGTCGCCTTCGGAACGTGGTTGGCGGCCCCGGGAAACTCCTGGTAACCATGATCGGCTAGCATTGCGGCAGGTTCGCCTTAATCCGGGCGAAATGCCTCCCTATCCGGTTCGTTAACGATCGTTTTTCGGATACATCGGCGTGGTCGCGTGGCAGGCACCACGGTTACATTTCGCGCCCATGAGGGGTTCGTGGGCTGGCGGACACCGCATCACAGGGCGTCAGGGCTTAAACTCATGTCGGCACAGCGTATGACGCGCGGATTTTTTTCGGTCTCGTCGCGAGCCCGCGGGCTGATTCAGGCCGTCACCTTCATCGTTCTTGCGCTGCCGCTCGCCGGATGCGGCACGGGCGCGCTCTGGGACAAGTTCACCGCCAAGGATGACACCTTCGTCGAGGAGCCCGCCGACAAGATCTACAATGAGGGCCTGTACCTCATGAACGAGAAGAAGGACATGAAGGCGGCGAACAAGAAGTTCGAAGAGGTCGACCGCCAGCATCCTTATTCCGACTGGGCCCGCAAGTCGCTGCTGATGTCGGCCTATGCGTCCTATCAGGGCGGCGATTATGACGGTTGCATCGGTGCCGCCACCCGCTACGTCACGCTGCATCCCGGCAGCCCGGATGCGGCCTATGCGCAATACCTGATCGCCGCCTCCCATTACGACCAGATCCCGGACATCAGCCGCGACCAGACCCGCACCGAAAAGGCGATCGCCGCACTGGAAGAGGTGGTGCGCAAATATCCGAACTCGGAATATGCGACCTCGGCCAAGGCCAAGATCGAGGGCGCGCGCGACCAGCTCGCCGGCAAGGAAATGAATGTCGGCCGCTACTACGCCCAGAAGCGCGACTACACGGCCGCCATCAATCGTTACAAGACCGTCGTGACGCAGTACCAGACCACTCGCCATGTCGAGGAGGCGCTGTTCCGGCTCACCGAGGCCTATATGGCGATCGGCATCGTTGGCGAAGCGCAGACCGCGGCGGCGGTGCTTGGGCACAATTTTCCTGACAGCCGCTGGTACAAGGACGCCTATAATCTTGTAAAATCCGGCGGTCTCGAGCCGAGCGAGAATCAGGGGTCCTGGATCAGCCGGACCTTCAAGAAGATGGGACTCGGCTAGGAAATTTGGTTCCATGCTGGCGCGTCTGTCGATCCGTGACATCGTCCTGATCGAACGGCTCGATATCGAATTCGCCTCCGGCCTCGCGGTTTTGACCGGCGAGACCGGTGCGGGCAAATCCATCCTGCTCGATGCCTTTGCGCTGGCGCTCGGCGGCCGCGGCGACGCCGGCCTCGTGCGTCACGGCGCGGAGCAGGGGCAGGTCACGGCCGTGTTCGATGTCCCGAAGAATCACCCTGCGACGAAGATACTGGCCGAGAATGGCCTCGACGACACCGGCGAGATGATTCTCCGGCGCGTGCAGCTCGCCGACGGCCGCACCCGCGCCTTCATCAACGACCAATCGATCAGCGTGCAGACGCTGAAGGCGGTCGGCACCGCCCTGGTCGAGATCCACGGCCAGCACGACGAGCGCGCGCTGGTCGATGCCGCCACCCACCGCCGCCTGCTCGACGCTTTTGCCGGCCTCGAGAAGGACGTCGCGGCCGTCGAAGCGCTCTGGGATGCGCGCCGCACCGCCAACACCGCGCTGGAGGAGCATCGCGCCGCCATGGAGCGCGCGGCGCGCGAGGCCGATTATCTGCGCCACGCCTCCGACGAGCTGAAGCAGCTCGCGCCCAAGGACGGCGAGGAAACCGCATTGGCTTCCCGCCGCACCACCATGATGCAGGGCGAGAAGATCGCCTCCGACCTGCGCGAGGCGCAGGAGGCGGTCGGCGGCAATCATTCGCCGGTTGCCGCGCTCTCGGCGGCGGTGCGCCGGCTGGAGCGCCGCGGCGTCAACTCGCCGGCGCTGGTCGAGCCCGCGGTAAAGGCAATCGACGCGGCGATCAACGCGCTGGAGGAGGCCGATCAGCATCTCCAGGCGGCGCTGGCCGCAACTGATTTCGATCCGGCCGAGCTCGAGCGCATCGAGGAACGGCTTTTTGCTTTGCGTGCGGCGTCTCGCAAATATTCGACCCCGGTTGACGGCCTCGCCGCGCTGGCCGCCAAATACGCCGCCGACGTCGTCCTGATCGATGCCGGCGCCTCGCGCTTGAAGAAGCTGGAGCAGGCCGCGATCGAGGCGGACAGCCGCTATGCGGCGGCCGCCAAGAAGCTGTCGCTGGCGCGGCAGAAGTCGGCCGAGAAGCTCAACAAGGCGGTCAATGCCGAGCTTGCCCCGCTCAAGCTCGAACGCGCGAGGTTCATGACCCAGGTCGAGACCGACGAGGCTGCGCCCGGGCCGCAAGGTTTCGATCGCGTCGAGTTCTGGGTGCAGACCAATCCGGGCACCAGACCGGGGCCCTTGATGAAGGTCGCTTCCGGCGGCGAGCTGTCGCGCTTCCTGCTCGCGCTCAAGGTCGTGCTGTCCGACCGCGGCTCGGCGCCGACGCTCGTCTTCGACGAGATCGACACCGGCGTCGGCGGCGCGGTCGCGGACGCCATCGGCGGGCGCCTGGCGCGGCTTGCCGGCAAGGTCCAGGTCATGGCCGTGACCCACGCCCCGCAGGTCGCCGCCCGCGCCGACCAGCACCTGCTCATCTCCAAGGACGCCCTCGACAAGGGCAAGCGCGTCGCCACCCGCGTCAATGCGCTCGCCGCCGACCACCGCCGCGAGGAGATCGCCCGCATGCTCGCCGGCGCCGAGATCACGGCCGAGGCGAGGGCTGCGGCGGAACGGCTGCTCAAGGCGGCGACGGCTTAGGCTTGTGTCCCGGACGCGCGTAGCGCGAGCCGGGACCCAGAATGCCTGCCGCGACATGGGCCCCGGCTCTGCAGCGCACCGCTGAAGGAGCGCTGCGCTGCGCCCGGGGCACGAGATTTCCACAAGCCTTTACCCTCCCGCCCGCTCCGTCGTATCCAAGCGCCATGGCCAGAGCAGCAAAATCCAAAGCAACACCGCTACGCGACGTCGCCGAGCTCACCAAGGCGCAGGCCAAGGTCGAGCATAAGCGGCTCGCCCTCGAGATCGAGGGGCACAACGATCGCTACTATCAGGAGGACGCGCCCACCGTCACCGACGCCGAATACGACGCGCTGCGCCAGCGCCTCAACGCGATCGAGGCGCGTTTTCCCGAGTTCGTCACCGCGGACTCGCCCTCGCAGAAGGTCGGCGCCGCGCCGTCAGGGCGCTTCAAGAAAGTCCCGCATGCCGTGCCCATGCTGTCGCTCGACAACGCCTTTGCGGAGGAGGACGTGCGCGACTTCGTCGGCCGCATCGTGCGCTTCCTGAAGCTCGACGACGACAAGATCGGCTTCTCCGCCGAGCCGAAGATCGACGGCCTCTCGATGTCGCTGCGCTATGAGGGCGGCGAGCTCGTCACCGCCGCGACGCGCGGCGACGGTGCGGTTGGCGAGGACGTCACCGCCAACATCCGTACGCTCGAAGACGTGCCGCAGAAGCTGAAGGGCCGCAACATCCCCGACATCTGCGAGGTGCGCGGCGAAGTCTACATGACCAAGAAGGCGTTCCTGGCGCTTAACGAACGGCAGAAGGCGGCAGGCGACACCATCTTCGCCAATCCGCGCAATTCGGCCGCGGGCTCGCTCCGCCAGAAGGACCCGACCATCACCGCCTCCCGTCCCCTCGGCTTCTTCGCCTATGCCTGGGGGCAGATGAGCGCGATGCCGGAAGACACGCAGAGCGGCATGATCGGCTGGTTCGAGCGCTGCGGCTTCAAGACCAATCCGCTCACCAAGCTCTGTCACTCGGTCGAGGAACTGCTCGCCTTTCATCATGCGATCGAGGAGCAGCGCGCGCGGCTCGACTACGACATCGACGGCGTCGTCTACAAGATCGACCGCATCGACTGGCAGGAGCGGCTCGGCTTCGTGTCGCGCACGCCGCGCTGGGGCATCGCGCACAAATTCCCGGCCGAGCGCGCCATGACGGTGCTGCGGGACATCGAGATCCAGGTCGGCCGCACCGGCTCGTTCACGCCGGTCGGCAAGCTCGAGCCGGTCGGCGTTGGCGGCGTCATCGTGCAGAACGTCACGCTGCACAACGAGGACTACATCAGGGGCATCGGCAACAAGGGCGAGGTTCTGCGCGAGGGGCGCGACATCAGGATCGGTGACACCGTGGTGATTCAGCGCGCCGGCGACGTCATCCCGCAGGTGGTCGACGTCGTCTTCGACAAGCGGCCGAAGAGCGCCAGGGAATTCCACTTCCCGAAGAAGTGCCCGTGTCCGCTGCACACCGACGTCGTGCGCGAGGAGACGGCGACGGGCGAGGAGGGCTCGCGCGCCCGCTGCACCGGCGAGTTCGCCTGTCCCTACCAGAAGATCGAGCATCTGAAGCTGTTCGTGTCGCGGCGGGCCTTCGACATCGACGGCCTCGGCGAGAAGCAGCTCCAGTACTTCTTCGACGAGGGCTGGGTGAAGGAGCCCGCCGACATCTTCACGCTGGAGAAGCGCAACGCAAAACTCAAGCTCGAGGAGATCGAAGGCTACGGCGCGACCTCCGTGCGCAACCTGTTCGGCGCCATCGAGAGCCGGCGCAGAATCGCGCTGGAGCGCTTCATCTTCGCGCTCGGCATGCGCCATGTCGGCGAGACCACGGCGCTGGCGCTGGCGCGCGGCTACGGCTCGTGGGACGCCTTCCATGATGCCTGCCTCAAGGTTGCCAAGGGCGACGAGGAGGCGATCGCGGACATGGACGCGCTCGACCAGATCGGCGACACCGTGATCAAGAGCATCGCCGATTATTTCGGCGAGAGTCACAATCGCGGCATTGTCGAACGCCTGACCAAGGAGGTCGAGATCGTCGACGCCGAGAAGCCGAAGAGCAATTCGGCCGTCGCCGGCAAGACCGTGGTGTTCACGGGCTCGCTGGAGAAGATGACACGGGATGAAGCCAAGGCGACGGCCGAGCGGCTCGGGGCCAAGGTGTCGGGCTCGGTTTCGAAAAAGACCGATCTCGTCGTCGCGGGCCCCGGCGCCGGCTCGAAGCTCGCGGACGCCAACAAGCACGGCGTCAAGGTGCTGACCGAAGACGAGTGGTTGAAGCTGATCGCCGAGTGAGGGGCGCGTTGGCCCCTCGCAACCGTCGTCATCGCACAGGCGCTCCCCCAACAGCTTCCCGTGATGGTACGCGGGGGCGCAAGAGTTCCTTCACCATTCGCGTTGACCCGATGTTTACCGCTTCACGTGAGGCCGCATTTACCAATGCGCGACGTCGCCCCGTGAAAACACCTGCATTCGCTTGAGTGTGCCGCCTGCGCAACGCCGATTAACGCCCCGGCAACCTAAATTAGATACTCACAATAAAGATCGAATTGCACGGATGTACTGAGTTCGATCGAACCAGCGTAAGCGTAGCGTGAGCGTATCGATGTCTGTGTTGCGTAACCATCCGAAGGGCGCGCGGTTCGCGTCCTTCGGCATCGGTCTCTGCATCTTCGCATTGATGCCGAGAGAGACCGGCTATCAGGACATTGCCTCGTTGCTGGCGCGCCAACCCGGCGTCGCCGAGCGGTGGCAGAAGCAGGTGTTCTCCGCTGCGTCCTCGATCCAGCTTGCCACCTACAGTTTTTCCCGCCCCATCGGCACCTCGGTTCCGCAGAGCGCGATGGTTCGGCTCGCGAGCCTCGACGGCGGCGACGTCACCGGCGCGATCCGCCGCAATCCGGCGCTTCAGGCACCGCCGCGCTACCACGCATCCGACTTTCCCAAGGTCGATCGCGCCCTGAAGGGCGATCGCCTCGCAATCGTCCCGCCGACTCAGTCGCCTGAGACGGCCGCGCCGGCTGCAGCACCGGCCAAGGAAGATCCCGCGACCTCGAACAGCTCGGTGTTCGGCGCCAAGACCGCCGCATTGCCGCCGGCGATGTCGCCGGAATCCGCGGCCCCGCTCGATCCCGAGCTGCAGGAGGCGATGCGCGCGCCGCCGCTGCCGCAATATTCCAATCCGCCGCAGGCGAGCGAGGCTGCGCGCGCGTTCGCGGTGCAGCCGCTGGAAGCGCTGAAGCGCGCCACGGCGCCGGCTGTTCCCGCGCGCGATCCTTTCAGCGTCAAGACATCGAGCCTGTTCTTCGGCAGCTCCTCGCTGGGCGGCAATCTCGAGACCATCGAGAGCTGGCAGCCCGGCGCCGAGCCGCTGATCGTGATGCCCGACCCCGACATGAAGGTGACGGCCTCGCTGACCCCGCCGACGGCGGAGATCGCCAAGGACATCGAGAGCGGCGAGAGCGTCGCGCCGAAGGGCGAGGTCAACGCCGACAACCAGCGCGGCAAGTCGCCGGCGGAGCGACTCGCGCTCGACGACAAGTCGCGCGCCAAGTCCGAGAAGTGTCTTGCCGAAGCCGTCTATTTCGAGGCCCGCGGCGAAGCCGTGCGCGGCCAGATTGCGGTGGCGCAAGTGGTGATGAACCGCGTCTTCTCCGGCAAATATCCCGACACCGTGTGCGGCGCGGTCTACCAGAACAAGCACCGTCACCTGGCCTGCCAGTTCACCTTCGCCTGCGACAACAATGCCGACGTGATCCGCGAACCCGAAATGTGGGAGCGCGCCAAGAAGATCTCCAAGGCGATGCTCGACGGACAGATCTGGCTGCCCGAGGTCGGCAAGTCCACGCATTACCATGCCTATTGGGTCCGCCCGTCCTGGGTCGCCGAGATGAAGAAGCTGTACAAGACCGGCGTGCACACCTTCTATCGGCCGCGCAATTGGGGCGACGGCAGCGAGTTGCCGAGCTGGGGCACGCCGGCGCAAACCGCCGCGCTCTCCGCCGCGCTCGCGCAGGAAGCCAAGAGCTCCGCGGAGTTGGGCGAGCGGCGGTAGTTTTCTTACCTCGCCCCGCTTGCGTAACTGCGCTCCCTCGCCCCGCTTGCGGGGAGAGGGTTGGGGTGAGGGGGACTCTCCGCGAAGACGGTGAGAGTTGGACTCGTGGAGACTCTCCCTCACCCGGAATCCGCGCTACGCGCGCATTCCGGCCTCTCCCCGCAAGCGGGGAGAGGCGAAGACATCACGCCTCGATATCCAGCGCACAATCGAAATTCGGCGCAGAATGCGTCAGGGCGCCGGCCGACGCATAGTCGACGCCGGTGGCCGCGATGGCGGCGATCGTGTCCAGCGTGACGCCGCCGGACGCCTCCAGCGCGAGGCGGCCCGCGTTGAGCCTCACCGCCTCGCGCAGCGTCGCAAGGTCCATATTATCGAGCAGCACCGCATCGGCCATCCCGCTCTCGAGCACCTCGCGCAGCTGCGCCAGCGTGTCGACCTCGATCTCGATCTTGACGAGATGGCCGGCATGGGCGCGGGCGCGCTCCAGCACCGGGCGGATGCCGCCGGCCACCGCAATGTGGTTGTCCTTGATCAGGATCGCATCGTCGAGCCCGAAGCGGTGGTTGAAGCCGCCGCCGCAGCGCACCGCGTATTTCTCCAGCGCCCGCAATCCCGGCGTGGTCTTGCGCGTGCAGCAGATGCGCATCCTGGTGCCTTCGGTGCGGGCGACATAGTCCGCGGTGAGCGTGGCGATGCCCGACAGCCGGCCGACGAAGTTCAGCGCGGTGCGCTCCGCCGTGAGAATGGCGCGCGCCGGGCCCGAGATCGTCAGCACGTGCTGGCCGCGCGCAACCCGCGCGGCATCGCGGACATGTGCGCGCACCTCGATCTCGGGCGAAAGCTTCTGCAAGGTCGCGAGCGCCAGCGGCAATCCGGCGATCACGCCGGACTGGCGCGCGACCAGGATGGCTTGCGCGCGCGTCGCCTCCGGGATCGTCGCCAGCGAGGTGATGTCGCCGGCGCGGCCGAGATCCTCGTCGAGCGCGCGCTCAACGGCGGTCTCGATGGCCAGCGGCGAAAGGAAGGCATCGGGATAGAGCAGTGAGGTCGGGGTGATCATGGGGCCTCCTTCAAGCGATCATGGATTGCACAAGGCGTGGCCGCGGGCGCTCGTCGAGGCTCTCCGCGACCTCGCGCGCCGCGGCGAGCGTGGTCATCGTTCTCTGCGCGAGCGCTGGGTTCTCGGCCGAGTGATCGGAACGGTAATGCGCACCGCGGCTTTCGTGCCGCGTCCAGGCCGCAACGGCGACGAGCAGAGCGGAGATCGCCATGTTGCCGAGGACGCCGTGTCCGGCCTCGCGCTCGAGTCTGGCGAAATGGCGCACGGCTTGCGCAAGCCCATCACCGTCGCGGATCACGCCGACATGCGCGCTCATCATTGCGCGCAGCCGCTTCACCTCCGCAGCATCCGGCGTGCCGGCGCGTGGTGTCACCAAAGAGTCGGGAAGGCGTGCCGGCGGGGACACGGTGCGGCCGGCGATGTCATCGGCAATGCGGGCGGCATAGACGACGGCTTCGAGCAGCGAATTCGAGGCAAGCCGGTTGGCGCCATGCGCGCCCGTGGAGGAGACTTCGCCGGCGGCCCAGAGGCCGTCGATCGAGCTGCGACCGCGCGCGTCCACCGCGATGCCGCCCATGTGGTAATGCGCGGCCGTCGCGATCGGAATCGGCTGCGCCGCGGGATCGATGTCGGCGGCGATGCAGCTCGCATGCACGGTCGGAAAACTCGTCGCGAAACGCGCGCCCAGCGCCTGTCGCGCATCGAGGAAGGCGCCGCGCCCGGCCGCGATCTCGGCGAACACGCCGCGGGCCACGATATCGCGGGGCGCGAGCTCCGCGAGCGGGTGGCGGGCGCTCATGAAGCGCTCGCCGTTGCCATTGATCAGCGTTGCCCCTTCGCCGCGCAGCGCTTCGGTGGCGAGCGGTGCCGGGTCGCGGCCGACCATGATGGCAGTCGGGTGGAACTGCACGAATTCAGGATCGGCAATCACGGCGCCGGCGCGGGCGGCGATCGCAAGGCCCGAGCCGCTCGCTTCCGACGGGTTGGTGGTGACGGCGTAGAGATGGCCGAGCCCACCGGTCGCAAGCACGACCGCGCGTGAGGCGAGCACGAGCGGCCGTGCCGCGGGATTGCCGGCATCGCGCAATTGAAGCCCGGTGACCGCGCCGTCCTCGGTCAGCAGTGCTTCGGCGACGAAGCCTTCCATCAGGCGGATCGAGGGCGTGCGGCGCGCGGCCTCGCTCAAGGCCGCGATGATCGCGGCGCCGGCGCCATCGCCGCGCACATGCACGATGCGACTCGCGGAATGCGCAGCTTCGCGTCCGACCGCAAGCCTGCCGTCGAGATCGCGGTCGAACGGCACGCCGTAGGCGAGAAGATCGTGGATGCGCGGCGCAGCCTCCCGCGCAATGCCGAGCGCAACGGCTTCGTCGACGAGGCCGCCGCCGACCGCGACGGTGTCGGCACCGTGTGCCTCCGGCGTATCGCCTTCGGCGACGGCCGCCGCGATGCCGCCTTGCGCCCATGCCGAGGAAGCACCGTGCCCGAGCGGGGCCGCCGAGATCAATGTCACCGGCCGCGGCGCGAGCTTCAGCGCGCAGAACAGTCCGGCAAGGCCGCCGCCGACGATGACGACGTCGTCGGCGCGGGCGCGGTCGTAGATGTCGTGTTGCATGTTGCTTGCCCTCAATTTCTCAGATTGATCATGCGCTCGACCGAGCGCCGCGCGCGTTCCGCGAGCGCGGGATCGATCGTCACCTCCTCGCGAAGCGTCAGCAGGCTCTCCAGGATGTTGGCGAGTGTGATCCGCTTCATGTGTGGGCAGAGATTGCAGGGGCGGAGCATCTCCACGTCGGGCAGCTCGGCCCGGACATTATCGGCCATCGAGCATTCCGTGATCATGACGAGCCGCCGCGGCCGCTTCGCGCGTAACCAGTTGATCATGTGCGCGGTCGAGCCGGTGAAGTCGGCTTCCGCCAGCACGTCCGGCGGGCATTCCGGATGCGCGATGATCTGCACGGAGGGATCGGCTTCGCGAAAGCTCCGCAGCTCCTCGCCCGTGAAGCGCTCATGCACCTCGCAGGCGCCTTTCCAGGCGATGATCTTCACGTCGGTCTTCGACGCCACGTAAGTGGCGAGGTATCGGTCGGGCAGGAAGATCACGGTCGGGGCGTTCAGGCTCTCGACCACCTGCACCGCGTTCGAGGACGTGCAGCAGATGTCGACCTCGGCCTTCACCTCCGCCGAGGTGTTGACATAGGCGACAACAGGCACGCCGGGGAACTTCTCCCGCAGCAGCCGCACGTCCGCACCGGTGATGCTGGCGGCGAGCGAGCAGCCCGCGCGCGAATCCGGGATCAAGACGGTCTTGTCCGGATTGAGCAGCTTCGAGGTCTCCGCCATGAAGTGCACGCCGCATTGGACGATGATGCCGGCCTTCACCTTGGTGGCTTCGACCGCGAGCTGGAGCGAGTCGCCGCCGATATCGGCGACGCAGTGAAAGATCTCCGGAGCCTGGTAGTTGTGGGCGAGGATGACTGCGCCCCGCGCGCGCTTGAGCTCGTTGATTGCGTGAATCGTCGGGGCCATCAGCGGCCATTCGATCGGCGGGATCACGTGCTTGACGCGGTCATAGAGCGGCGCGGTGGCGCGTTCGACCGCCGGCGACCATTCCAGGGACGGCATCGGCCATGTCGGTCCCGGAGGCACCGGGACGGGGCGCGGGGAGACGGTGGGTTGGCCTTGCGGCCGGTTGGCAAAGTCGTCGGGACCGTAAATTGCAGTGATCGGCATTGAAGCCTCCCAAGTGTGGCCATTATGCGTGGCATTATGCTCAGTTTGAGAATATAGTGGGCCCGAGAAAACCGGCCGAGCAGGCCGGACAGAAGCCATATATACTCAATATGAGTAAATCAGGCATAGCACGCACGCGCGAGTATCGCTAGGGCCTGCCGCACACATTCCCGTCACCGCGCACCTGTCAGGCGAGGTCGGATTGAAACGCAATGCTCCCGCGTCAGCTCTTCGTGGAATGCAATCGTTTTTGCCTTGGGATTTTCATGCATATGCATTAAACGGGCTGTCCCGCGGCTGCTGATTTGCGGCTCCGCCAAGGACAAGACGAGGACAACCATGTCGACACAGATCGGCGAGCTCGCTCCGGCCTCGCGTTCCTCCAACTGGCGTACCCCGGCCGTCATCATCCTCTGTGGTTGTGCCATCGGCATGCTCGGTTTCGGTCCGCGCTCGGCGCTCGGCTTCTTCGTGCAGCCGATGAGTCACGAATTCAGCTGGGGCCGTGACGTGTTCGGCCTCGCCATCGCCGTGCAGAATCTGTTGTGGGGACTGGGCCAGCCGTTCGCCGGTGCGGTCGCGGATCGCTTCGGCCTGTTCCGGGTGATGTGCGTCGGCGCGCTGCTCTATGCCGGCGGGCTGCTGTTGATGCGCTATTCCTCGACGCCGCTGTCGCTCAACATCGGCGCCGGGGTGATGATCGGCTTTGGCCTCGCCGGCTGTTCGTTCAATCTGGTGCTGTCGGCCTTCACCAAGCTCTTGCCCGCGGAGAAGCGCGGCATCGCGCTCGGCGCCGGCACGGCCGCGGGTTCGTTCGGGCAGTTCCTGTTCGCACCGATCGGCGTTGCCTTGATCGACAATTTCGGCTGGCAGCAGGCGCTCTCCGTGTTCGGCTTCCTGATGCTGCTGATCATCCCGCTCTCGCTGGCGCTCTCGACGCCGCCGGTGACAAGCGTGAACAGCGCAACGCCCGCGGATGACCAGACCATCACCAAGGCGCTTGCCGAAGCTTTCGGTCATCGCTCCTACGTGCTCCTGGTGCTGGGCTTCTTCACCTGCGGCTTTCAGCTCGCCTTCATCACCGTGCATCTGCCGGCGTTCCTGGTCGATCGCGGTATCACCGCACAAACCGGCGGCTGGGTGATCGCGGCGATCGGCCTGTTCAACATCATCGGATCGCTCAGCGTGGGGTATCTCCAGAACTACCTTCCCAAGCGCTACATCCTCTCGGCCATCTACTTCACGCGCGCGCTGGCGATCCTCGCTTTCATCTCGTTCCCGATCACGCCGTTCTCGGCGATCGCGTTCGGTGCAATCTCCGGCCTGACCTGGCTGTCGACGGTGCCGCCGACCTCGGCGCTGGTGGCGCTGATGTTCGGAACGCGCTGGCTCGCGACGCTCTACGGCTTTGCCTTCGTCAGCCATCAGGTAGGTGGCTTCCTCGGCGTCTGGCTCGGGGGCATCGTGTTCGAAAAGTTCGGGTCCTACACGCCGATCTGGTGGCTCTCGATCCTGTTCGGCGTGCTCTCGGCGCTGATCAATCTTCCAATCGTCGAGAAACCGGTCCAGCGGGTGGTTGCGCAGCCGGCCTGATCAGCTAAACATCCCCGACAAACAAAGTCAGGGAGTTCAGTCGTGGCCACATTCAAGGCTGTCAGGATCGACAAGGCGGACAAGGGCACCACCGCGCAGCTCGCGCAGTTCGACGAAACCGAGCTGATGGAGGGCGACGTCACCGTCCGTGTCGAATGGTCGACGCTGAACTACAAGGACGGCCTTGCGCTCACCGGCAAGGCGCCGGTGGTGCGCCGCTTCCCGATGATCGCCGGCATCGATTTCGCCGGCACGGTCGAAGCCTCCTCGCATCCACAGTGGAAGGCGGGCGACAAGGTCGTTTGCACCGGCTGGGGCATGGGCGAGACCCATCTCGGCGCCTATGCCGAGAAGGCGCGGGTGAAGGGCGACTGGCTGGTCGCTCTTCCGCAAGGGCTATCGGCGCGCGATGCCATGGCGATCGGCACCGCCGGCTTCACGGCGATGCTCTCGGTGCTGGCGCTGGAGAAGCACGGCATCTCGCCGAAGAGCGGCCCGGTCGTGGTGACGGGCGCTGCCGGCGGCGTCGGCTCGGTCGCGATCGCCGTGCTCTCGAAGCTCGGCTACCACGTCATCGCTTCGACCGGCCGGGCCTCCGAGGCCGACTACCTGAAGCAGCTGGGGGCTGCCGAGATCATCGATCGCAATGAATTGTCGGCCCCGGCAAAACCCCTCGCCAAGGAGCGCTGGGCCGGCGGCGTCGACAGCGTCGGCTCGACCACCCTCGCCAACCTGCTTTCGATGACGAAATATGGCGGCGCGATCGCGGCCTGCGGCCTGGCCGCCGGCATGGACCTGCCGTCCTCGGTGGCGCCGTTTATTTTGCGCGGAGTGTGCCTTCTCGGCATCGATTCGGTGATGTGCCCAATCGAGCCCCGGAAGGCCGCCTGGCAGCGCTTGGCCTCCGACCTGGACCGAACAAAACTCTCTGAAATTACTGAGGAAATTTCGCTCGACGAGGTTCAGGGCTGGGGCGCGAAAATCCTCGCCGGCCAGGTTCGCGGCCGCGTCGTGGTAAAAATTGTCTGACGGCGTTCAGACTTTACCAACCAAGCTGCTTCAATCTCGCCATGGTTCGTATGGTAAGCAGCGGGTAAAGAGATAAAGGCATCGCCCGCTGCGGGGGTTGGTTCGGAGTTGAGCATGCTTGCGCGTATTGTGTTGGGGGCTGTCACGGCGGCAGCGACGTTTGCGCCGGCCATCGCTGGAAGCATGAACGCCGACGAGGCGCGCCGCTTCGTGGCCGGCAAGGTGTTCGCCTTCACCTGTTTCGACGGCACCCGCGGTGCAGGCCGCATCCTCGACGATCTCGGCGCCGCCGGTGCGGTGCAATTCTCGGGCTCGGGCCCGGTCAAGCACCTCCGACTTCCCGGCAATACGCTCCAGATCCGCGGCCAGAATGTTTGCGCCTCGATCAAGGGCATTCCGTTCGAGCCCTGTTTCAACCTCGAAAAGACCGACGATCGCAGCTTCCGCGGCTCGGTGTCGGGCATGGGCTTCGCCTATTGCGACTTCCGTCACCAGGGCGGCAACCAAATGCTGATGGCGCGCGCTGCAGCGCGGCCGCGCTCGCTGCACCGACCGGAGCACACCGGTACGGTCGCCGCGTCGAACACCGAGGTTGCCGCGCGCGTCGAGACGCCGCGTGTCGAGGGCAGCCGGCTCGAGCCGGTGAAGTCCGAGCCGGCGAAGAACGAGGGACCGCTGGAGCTGCGCCGCTCCACGCAGTGAGCTCGCCTGCGCGAGACAACCCGCGCCATTGATCGTCGAAGGCATCATCGAACATCAAGCCGCCTGCGCCGTAGTCATACGGACGGCGGCTTTCATGCCTTGGTAGCTGTTCGGGCCGCAGTTTGCGCGCGCCGGGGGGCGGTCCCACGCAAGGGTTCAACCATGTCGCTCTATTTCTTCCGCATCAGCACCGGCCGTTATTCCGGCGCCGCCGACCTGCCGTACGAGTTCGAGGATCGCGCAGCCGCCTGGACCGAGATGACCGAGGTGTGCGCCAATCTGCTCAGCGGCATCGCGCGCGGCCTGAAGCCGAACGCCGAGTGGTGCATGGAGCTGCTCGATGAGGACAAGCAGCCGGTCTTTCGAATCAGCCTCGTCGGCGAGGCCATCGGATGTAAAGCGTCCTAGCTCCGACTTGAAGCTGCAATTTACAACTATGACGGGATCGTTTCCTTTCGCGCTCGATCATTTGGCGTGCAAAGTCAGTATTTCTGCGAGGGATTTCGTTAACCAAATCGGAATGTGAGAAGCTCATTTTTTGGGCAATGGCGCAGTCAGGGGAAGCCGACAATGACTCGGCTGCGCGTTCCTTCGGGGGAAGCATGCCCATGTTGAGCCTAGTTCAGAATCTGAGGATCGGGACCAAGCTGGCGATTGCGTCGGCGCTCGGTGTGCTCCTGGTTGGGGCCATGATTGCAAGCCAGATGCTCGGCAATGCGGGAATTCGCGAGAGCAGCCAGAGCGCGCTTGCGCAGCAGCAGATCGCGCGCGACGCAGTCAAGGCCGAGGCTGCGGTTCGCGGCATGCAGCTTGCGGTACGAGACCTTCGTCTTGCCAATAGCCCGGCTGACATTCAGAAGGCCGTCCAGAATCTGGGCGACCGGCAAAAATCGACGAATGCGCTGGTCGATGAAATGCTGAAGCTTTCTCACGAGGCGGAGAACCGCGCTCGGATGGAGAAACTGAGATCGCTGGCTGCGAATTACGAAAAGGCCGCGCAGCAGATCGCCGGCGTGCGCGGCGAAGCCCTGGCCGCCAGCGGTGCAGACGGAGCGGCCCGCGCTGCGAAGCTCAATGAAGACGTCGTTCGCATCGCACGCGAGGTGACCCTGCCGATTGCCGGCGAGCTCGACGTGCTGATCGGCCAGATCGCCGACTACGCAAGGCACAAATCCGAGGAGAAGAATTCCGCGGCCGCGGCCCAAATGAGATCGAGCGAGCAGCTTGCGATCCTGGTCGGCGCACTCGCCATGCTCGTCCTCGTCGGCTCCTGGCTGATGTCGTTCCTGACCATCGCGCGGCCGATCCGTGCGCTCACGGTCGCCATGGACAAGCTCGCCGGCGGCGATTTCTCCGTGGTTCTGCCCGGTCTCGGCCGCAAGGACGAGGTCGGCGGCGTCGCGGCGGCCGTTGAAAAGTTCAAGGTCGTGTCGGAGCAGAAGGCGCGCGAGGACGCCGAAGCCAAGATCAGGCAGGACCAGATTGCGTCCGCGCAGCGCAAGGCCGAGATGCACAAGCTGGCTGACAGCTTCGAAGCCGCGATCGGTGAGATCGTCGATACCGTGTCCTCGGCCGCGACCGAGCTGGAAGCTTCCGCCTCGACGCTGACCGCGACCGCGGCGCGCGGCCAGGAGCTCACGACCATGGTTGCTGCCGCTTCCGAGGAAGCGTCCACCAACGTGCAGTCGGTCGCGTCGGCGACCGAAGAGCTGTCGTCGTCGATCACCGAGATCAGCCGGCAGGTGCAGGAATCCGCCCGCGTCGCCGGCGATGCGGTGAACCAGGCTCGCACCACGACCGATCGCGTCGGGGAGCTCTCCGCTGCTGCGGCGCGGATCGGCGACGTGGTCGAGCTGATCAACACCATCGCCGGCCAGACCAATCTCCTGGCGCTCAATGCAACCATCGAGGCCGCGCGCGCCGGCGAGGCAGGCCGCGGCTTTGCCGTCGTCGCTTCGGAGGTCAAGGCGCTTGCCGAGCAGACGGCGAAGGCGACCGGCGAGATCGGCCAGCAGATCGCCAGCATCCAGACCGCCACCGAGCATTCGGTCGGCGCGATCAAGGACATCAGCCACACCATCGAGAAGCTGTCGGAGATCTCCTCGACCATCGCAGCCGCGGTGGAAGAGCAGGGGGCCGCAACGCAGGAGATCTCACGCAACGTGCAGCAGGCGGCGACGGGCACCCATCAGGTGTCGTCCAACATCACCGACGTGCAGCGCGGCGCGAGTGAGACCGGTTCGGCATCCTCGCAGGTGTTGGGCGCCGCGCAATCGCTGTCCGGCGACAGCAACCGGCTGAAGCTCGAAGTCGGAAAGTTCCTCGATACCGTCCGCGCGGCCTGACACGTGCCTTTGCGTCCGCATCGTAACGGGAGATGCCGGTGCGGCTGCAACAGAGAGTTGCAGCGAACCACGATCGCTGCGCACGAGCCGTATTTTTACGTAGCCTCCTGTTAACGCCTGTTTGCGATTATGCGCGCAATCCTTCGGGAAAAGAACCAGCCAGCATTGTTGAACTGACCTTCGCCCGGGTCGTCCGTCGTGACGTCTGCGGCGCAGATGATGTGCGCGTTGCCGGGTAATCATCGGGATTGTCGTGATGTCGAAATTGTCGATCGTCTTCAAGCTGCTGACCGTGCTGTCGGTCCTCGTGCTCTCACTCGCCGGCGTCGGCGTGATGGCGATCGGCACGATGCAGAACATCAACGCCCATACGGTCGAGATCGCGCAGGGCTGGTTGCCGAGCGTGCGTGCGCTCGGCTCGATGCGTGCTGACATCAACGAGCTCCGCGTCGCGCTGCGTCTGCACCTGATGCAGGATACTGCCGAAGGCAAGGAGGCTGCCGAGAAGCGCCTGGCAGGTTTGCGCGAACGGATCGAGAAGACCCGCAAGATCTACGAGCCGCTGATCACGCGCGCAGAGGAGCGCTCGCTCTACGAGCAATGGACCAAGGCCTGGGCCGAGTACCTGAACGGCGTGCAGGATGTAATGGCGCTGTCGCGCAAGAGTGTCGGCCGGTTCCCGACCGATGCCAACGAGATGTTGCAGACCAAGGTCGCGAAGATGGCTCAGGCCGCCGATCCGCTGCTCCAGAAGGGCATCGAAATGAACAATCAGGGCGCCGAGCTGGAGACGAAGCAGGCCGCCGACAGCTACGCTACGATCTTCCGTGTGCTGGTCGGGATCATCGTGGCCTCCGTCGTGATCGCGATCGGCGCCGCCTACTATCTCGTGCGCGACGTCTCGCGTGGCATCGCTTCGATCATCCGCCCGATGCAGTCGCTCGGCGAGGGCGACCTTGCGGTGGAGGTGCCGCATCGCGGCGAGAAGACCGAGATCGGCTCGATGGCGGATGCGCTCCAGATCTTCAAGGAGGCGCTGATCGCCAAGAAGGCGGCCGACGCTGCGGCGGCGCGCGACGCCGAGGCCAAGATCGAACGCGGCCGACGTGTCGATGCCATCACCCGCAATTTCGAGGTCATGATTGGGGAGGTCGTCGAGACCGTGTCGTCGGCCTCGACCGAGCTCGAGGCCTCCGCGGCGACGCTGAGCGGCACCGCGCAGCGCGGCCAGGAACTCGCAACCGTCGTTGCGGCGGCGTCGGAAGAAGCTTCCACCAACGTCCAGGCGGTGGCCTCGGCCTCCGAGGAGCTGTCGTCCTCTATCACCGAGATCAGCCGCCGCGTGCAGGATTCGGCGCGGATGGCAGCGGAAGCGGTCGAGCAGGCGGCGCGGACCAACGAGCGCGTCAACGCGCTGTCGCAGGCGGCCGCCCGCATCGGCGACGTCGTCGAGCTCATCAACACCATCGCGGGCCAGACCAATCTGCTCGCGCTGAACGCGACCATCGAGGCGGCGCGCGCGGGCGAAGCCGGCCGCGGCTTTGCCGTCGTCGCCTCCGAGGTCAAGGCACTGGCCGAGCAGACCGCGAAAGCGACCGGCGAAATCGGGGCGCAGGTCTCGGGCATCCAGGCGGCGACGCAAGAATCCGTCAACGCCATCCAGGAGATCGGCGGCACCATCGAGCGGCTGTCCGAGGTGTCGGCCGCGATCGCCGCCGCCGTCGAGGAGCAGGGCGCGGCCACGCAGGAGATTTCGCGCAACGTTCAGCAGGCCTCGCTCGGCACGCAGGAAGTGTCGTCCAACATCACCAACGTGCAGCGCGGTGCGATCGAGACCGGCTCGGCCTCGAGTGAAGTGCTGTCGGCGGCGAAGTCGCTGGCGACCGACAGCACCCGCCTGAAGGTCGAGGTCGCGCAGTTCCTGGAATCGGTCCGCGCGGCGTAGAGGCACCCGCTCGATCGTTGTTGACCTCTCCCCGCTGGGGAGAGGTGGAGTGCCCGCCCGACGATCCAGTCTAGCTGCCCGTCTGCGGCGCAGCCGGCGGCGGTGCGATCTGCCGCCGGAACAGGATACGCTGGTAGAGCCAGCCGATCGCGACCAGCACGACGCCGAGGCACATGAACGAGAGCGCCCGATAGACGCCGGTCAGCGTCCACACGTCGACGGCGAAGGCCTTGAAGATCGTCAGCGCGATGACGGCAGCGGACGCCAGCCGCGCACGCTCCGAATTGACCAGGATGCCGACGCCGAGCAGCGCCACGCCAAAAGCGAGCCAGCCGATCGAATAGGTATATTGCTCGGCGCTCGTGGTGCCACCGTAGAGCAGGACCGGGCCGTGATAGAAGCGGCGGATCTCCAGCGTCACATAGGTGAGCGCGAACACCAGGGCGCCACCCGCAATCGTGTTTGCATATGCGACACTGCGGTGTCCCGCCACTGCGTAGGAGAGCAGCAGCATCAGCACGGCCGGCAACGCATAGCCGAGCAGCAGCAGATTGAACACGAGGCTGCCGACATTGACGCTGGAGAGCAGCATCGGGTTCTCCAGGATCAGGAGGCCAAACACGCTGATGAGGCCGGCGATCGCCGTCAGCACGACCGCGCCGACATTGTGCACGATGCTGTGGCTGCGCAGCCGCAGGCGCTCCAGGCCGATTGCCATGGCTAGCATGACACAGACTTGCAGCGCGAACTCGAGCAGCGAGGGCGGTGAGGTCATGCGGCCGCCGGTCGCAAAGTGCCGGATCTCCATGAAGGCGAGCAGCGCGGTGAACAGGATCGCCGCCGTCTCGACCACGCGCAGCGGCGGATCGTCGGCGCGGCGGCGCAGGAAGATGCTCGCGCCCCAGAACGAGGCGGCCGGCAGGCCATAGCCCCACAACAGCCAGTTGAAGATCGGCGTGGTGCCGACGGCATCGCCGACGATGCTCGGATCATAGACGATGCGCGCGGTGACGATCGCAGCGAAGACGGCAGCCAGCCGGCGCAGCACCGGAATCGGCCGCTGCAACGAGATCCAGGCGGTGCCGAGTGACATCAGCGCGAGCGCAATGGTGAGCCAGCCCTTCTCCAGGGCGAAGGTCAGCGCCAGCGCCAGCGCGCCGAGCGTACCGGTCGCGAACAGCGCGACCGAGGTTGCAACGCCGGGCCGTTCTTCGCGGCGCATCAGCGCTTCGGTCGCGGCGCCAAAGGCCGCAGCGAGCAGCACGGCGAGGATCGCAAACGGGATCGAGCGGTCGAGATGGGCAATGCGCGCATAGAGCGCAACCAGGATGGCGATCGGCGTCGCGACGCCCGCCGCCGACCACACCACGGGAATGATCACCGAGTTCGAGCGGCCTTGCGCGAAAAAGCCCGTGACGCCGAAACCGGCGGCGAAGATCGCGGCCGTCACCAGATGCAGCGTCACCGCGCTATCAATCGCGACCGGGCCGACGCCGGGCATCGGGCCGCCCGGCAGCACCAGCATATCGGGGTTGGCGCGCACCGCCCATTCGGCGAACACGATGAACACGGCCGCCGCGGCCGCGCCTAGCGCGCCGGTCGCCGCCGGTGCGCGCCAGGCAACGAACAGCGTGCCGCCGACGAGGAGCGTGAAGGCGATCAGCGCGAGATCCGCATGCGCGCTCGACAGCACGACCAGCATCGCGCCGAACAAATAGGCGCCAAGCGCGCCCGATGAGACCGGCTCGATCTCGCCGTCCTCCATGCTGGGCCCGAACATGAAGCCGCAGACGACGAGCAGTGCGGCGAGCACGAAGCCGGCGATGGCATGGAAGGCGTGCGGCGCGACCTGCACCTGTTCGGTATCGAGACCCGGGAAGATCCAGAGCACCGCGAAGGCAATGGTCGTGACCGCAAGCCAGCGCCATAGCCTGATGCGGGCGAGCCCGAAACTCGCGGCCGTCACGACCGCAAGATAGATGTAGAGCGCCCAATAATCCGGCTTGCCGGAGGAGACGAGGATCGGCGTCACGAAGGCGCCGACGACGCCGAGCCCGGCGAGCGCAGGGCCGTGCAGGAGCGCTGCGGCCAGCGTGCCCATCGCAACGATGCCGAGCAGCACGAAGGCCGTCGCAGGCACGAGGAAGTCGTAGAGTGCGTACGCCGCGTAGATGGTCGCGAACGCCACCGCCGTGCCGGCCGCGGTGAGGATCGCGGGAATGTTGGCGATAGGCAGCGCCGCGATGCTTGAGATGCTCTCCTTGCGCCGCGTCCATTCGCCGGCGCCAAGCAGCGCAGCGGCGAACAGGCCGCCGAGGAACACGCGCACGCCGGGGCCGAGCAGACCGGCCTCGATCGAATAGCGCACCATGAAGAAGCCGCCGAGCGCGAGCGCAAGCCCGCCGATCCACACCACCCAGCGGGTGCCGAGCCGCTCCTCGAAGCCGGGTGCTGCCTCCGGCACCGGAGGGGGCGCAGCGGCGCCCGTGCTCGGCTCGAGCGGGGGCGGCGAAATCTCTTCGGTGACGAGCGGAGGCGGCGTCGTTTCGGCTTCCGGGGCCAGCGGCGGCGGCTCTGCGGCTGCAGTCGTCGCGGGGGCTTCGGCCTGCGCCGGCATCAGCGGGGGCGGCTGCACCGTCCGCTGCGCGTAAAGCATATCTTCGAGCGAACTGATCCGGCGGCGCAACTCGGTCGCCTGGCTGGACGCCTTGATCGCGATCAGGAAGGCGATGATCGCAATGATCAGCGCAAAGACGTCAAACGGGCCGTCGAACATGAAGCCTCCAGGCAATCGGCGGGCAGGGGCCGATACCACTGATATCAGGATCTTAATTTCTTGAGCATGATCTTACTGGAAAACCGCAACGCACTTTTCCGGATCATGCTCTAGCGCCGGGAGCGAACGCGCAAGCCCGGCGCGGGCCGCTCCTGGAGCACCTCGCGGCGGAAGCGGTAGAGCGCTGCCGGCCGTCCGCCCGTCTGTGTCGACATCACCCCGGTCGGTTCGACCAGGGCTTCCATCTCGACCAGGCGGCGGAAATTCTGCTTGTGCAGGTGCCGGCCGGAGATCGCTTCCACCGTGTGCTGCAGTTCAGTGAGTGTGAATTCGGTCGGCAAAAGTTCAAAGACTACAGGACGATACTTCAGCTTTGCGCGCAGCCGCGCGATTGCCGTGGCGAGAATCCGGCGGTGGTCGAACCGCATCGAGGTCCCGAGCGGGGGAAGCGTCTTGCGCGCCAATGCCGCAGGACGGCCATCGCGGCGGGCCTCCTCGATCAGCCCGGCCTCGTAGAGCAGCTCGTAGCGGTCGAGCACGCGCTCCTCGTCCCAGGGTGCGCCGTCGAGACCGAAATAGAACCGCACGCGATCCTTCCGCGGCAGTGCGCGAATCGTCTCCGCCGTCTCCTCCTCGGCCCATTCGGTCAGTGCAGGGATGATGTCGCGGGCGATGATCGCCGGCGGCTGGTCGCGCCAGTCTTCCCAGGGGAAGAAGCGATACCAGGGCGCGAAGCTCGCCGCGTTTGTCGCGAGCTCGCCGCCCGCCGGGCGCGTCAGCGCGAGATAGCCGATCGAAACGATGTGGGCGCCGGTGTCGCCGGCCTCGGCATGACGGCCGCGATCGCCGAACGTGTAAAGCTGCTCGACATAGCCGAGCCGCAGCCCCGCCTGTTGCTCGACCCAAGCGCGCAGGCCGATCTCGAACGTGCGATGGCTCACCGCGTCGAACGGGCCGAACGGCAGGCCGGCAAGCCCGTCGCTGCTATGCGCAGTGAGGATCAACGGCTCGTGGTTCTCGATCGCGACGATAGCGGCGGTGAGGCCGATTTCGATTGGCGTCAGCTGCGTGTCGCTCATGTGATGACGATCGCAGGTGTTGCGGAAAGAATATCTTCGTTGGTTGAACAGATCTCGCCGCGGGCTCGCTGTAACCTCGCCCGCTTGCGGGAGAGGTCGGCGCGTAGCGCCGGGTGAGGGCTTTCTCCTCTAGGGGGTTGTCCCAATGCGGAGAAACCCTCTCCCGCAAGCGGGAGAGGGGGTGCAGTCCCGTCGCAGCTGCTATTCGACTCCCGCCTCATTCGAGCTCGATCGCGAAGGGGCGGCCTTCCACCATCATCGCGCCGGGGCCCATCTCGTCGAGCGCGCGCAGCATGCGGCCGTTGCGTCCGAGCGCATGATCGGCGAGGCTGACGATGCGACGGTTCGGCGAGGCGATCGGCGAGGCCGCGCGAATCTTCCTGGCGATCTCGATCTCGTCGCGATTCGGATTAAGCGCGCAAACGGCCGCGAACGCGCTGGCGGTGGAGCGGCTGATCCCGGCATAGCAATGCACCACCAGCGGGGCGCTGCGGTCCCAGCCGCGCACGAAGTTGAGCACCTGCTCGATATGCGTCTCCGACGGCGCGACGAAGCCGTCCATCTCCTCGGTGATGTCGTCCATCGACACTTTGAGATGGTTGGCCGGGAGCACCGACACGGGACGCGCGACCTGCTCGACATTGGCCATCACGGTCAGCACGTGGCTGGCCTTGGTGAGGCGGACGGTTTCGGGAAGCGCGGCGAGGGAACAGACGTGGATCATGGCGAACCTTTTTTCGCCCGATTATAGCGAGCGCTCGTAGGGTGGGCAAAGGCGCATCGCGCCGTGCCCACCATTTCGCAATTGCGCGCATGTCGCTTGGTTCGGTGGGCACGCTTCGCTTTGCCCACCCTACGAAGGAATAATGCTACGCAAACACGGCGCCAAACCGCTCCAGAAACTGCTTCTCGGCCCGCGCCGCGGTCCAGGGCGTCAGATAGTCGCGTCGGACGCTGTCGGAGAGACCCGGATCCTTGCCGAACAGGCGCCGCGCTTCGCTTGCGCTGAAGCCGGCGAGCTCGGTCGCCTCGAGATAGGCCGCGCCGCGATCGGCGGCCTTGATGGCCTGCGTGATGTCATCTGGCAATACCGGCGGCAAACCGAAGCGGATATGGATGGCACCGAGCAGCCGCTTCTCGACGGCCTTGTAATGACCGTCGAGCACGGCCTTGAACGGCGAGATCATGTCGCCGATCACATATTCCGGCGCATCATGCAGCAGGGCCGCGAGCCGCACGCGCTGGTCGACGCGGGGTATCTCATGCCGCAGCACGGTCTCTACCAGCAACGTATGCTGCGCGACCGAAAAGATGTGCGCGCCGAGGGTCTGTCCGTTCCAGCGCGCCACCCGCGCCAGCCCGTGCGCGATGTCGCCGATTTCGATGTCGAGCGGGGAAGGATCGAGCAGGTCGAGCCGCCGGCCCGACAGCATGCGCTGCCAGGCGCGGACCTCTTCGTTGCGCGCTGCCTTCTTCGCCGTCATTTGGCCTTGAGGCGCAGCTTGCGCTGGGTCTTGCTGCAGGTCGCATGACAGTGGCAGTCGACCAGGTGGTCGTTGACCATGCCGGTCGCCTGCATGAAGGCATAGACGATGGTCGGGCCGACGAATTTGAAGCCGCGCGAGGACAGCTCCTTGGAGATCTGCACCGAGAGCGGCGTCGAGGCCGGCACGCTTCCCGTGGTCTTGAACTGGTTGACCTTGGGCCGTCCGTCCATGAAGTCCCACAGCAGCTTCGAGAAGCCCGGGCCCTTCTCCATGATGTCGAGATAGGACTTTGCGCTTAGGATCGCGCCTTCGATCTTGGCCTTGTTGCGCACGATGCCGGCATCGTTCATCAGCGCGTGAACCTTCTTGGGCGTGTAACGCGCGATCTTCTCCGGCTGGAAATCGTCGAAGGCTTTGCGGAAATTGTCGCGCTTGCGCAGGATCGTGATCCAGGACAGGCCGGCCTGGAAGCCGTCCAGCATCAGCTTCTCGTACAGCGCGCGGTCGTCGTATTCCGGCACGCCCCATTCGGTGTCGTGATAGGCGACATAAAGCGGATCTTCGCCCGGCCAGGGGCAGCGGGTCAGACCATCGGGATGCAAGCGGGCAGCGCGGCTCATGCGATCGGCTGCTTGGCTGGAATGCGAACGACGTCTGGTTCAGCGAGTGTCAAAGCCAGCCCCCCAGCGGTGAGCGGCTGGCCTGCATCGAGTGCATCGGCGACACGATCGATGCGCACCAGCGCGATGCCCTTGCCGCCGGCCGTCGAGCCGATGGTGCCGACCGGCTTGTCGCTGGCGAGAATGGTTGTGCCAGGCTCGGGCGAGGCGCCCTCGAGCAGCACCTTCACGCTGCGCGTGCGCGCGGTGCCGCGATGCTGCATACGCGAGACGACCTCCTGGCCGACATAGCAGCCCTTGTCGAAATCGACGCCGGCGAGGCGATCCATGTTGGTCTCATGCGGGAACGCATCGCTGTACATGAAATCGAGCCCGCCGCGCGGCACGCCGAGCGCGATGCGGTGCGCCTCGTAGGCCGCCGCATCGACCAGCTCGGCGCCGATGAGATCGGACAGTTTCTGCTTGAGATCTTCCGGGATCAGGATGCGGGTGCCGAGCCCCTCAGCCCGCGGATCGGCAAAGGCAAGGTCGGGCTGCGTCGCCGGCTCGCCGTCCCAGGCCGCGAGCACGCCGAGGTCGAGCTTGTCCACGGTGACCTTGGCGCGCAACTTGTAGAAATTCAGCTTGGTGGCGAGGGTGTCCGCCAGCGCCTTCGGGCAGTCGATCAGGAACCCACCGCCATGACCCGCGGGCGCTTCCGTGATCAGGAAATCCACGATGATCTTGCCCTGCGGCGTCAGCAATGCGCCGAATCGCCCCAGACCAGGTTTCAGCCTGTCCAGGTCGGTGGTGACGAGGCCATTGAGGAAGTTGCGCGCATCCTCACCCGCGACTTTGATCACGCCCCGATCGGGAAGAAACGCCGATTTCATGCGAAAATCTCTTGCGACATGTTGCTCCGGAACGTAAGCCCGCAACGCATAAACGACAAGACCTCGAGCCCTGCGCCCCCGAGGATGAGAGAGGCCCCATGACCCAGCGTTTCGATCTGATCCTGAAGGGTGGCACCGTCGTCAACCAGGACGGCGAGGGCGTGCGCGATATCGGCATCACGGGCGGTCGCATCGCCGAGCTCGGTCCGCTGTCGCAAGGTTCGGCCGCCGAGGTGATCGACTGCAAGGGCCTGCACATCCTGCCCGGCGTGATGGACACGCAGGTGCATTTCCGCGAGCCCGGGCTGACGCACAAGGAAGACCTCGAGACCGGCTCGCGCAGCGCCGTGATGGGCGGCGTCACCGCCGTGTTCGAGATGCCCAACACCTCGCCGCTGACCGTGACGGAGGCCGAATTCACCGACAAGGTGAAGCGGGCCCATCACCGCATGCATTGCGATTTCGCCTTCTTCATCGGCGGCACGCGCGAGAACGTGCGGGACCTGCCGGTGCTGGAGCGCGCACCCGGCTGCGCCGGCGTCAAGGTGTTCATCGGCTCGTCCACCGGTGCGCTGCTGGTCGAGGACGACGAGAGCCTGCGCCGCATCTTCCAGGTGATCCGCCGCCGGGCCGCCTTCCACGCCGAGGACGAATACCGCCTCAACGAGCGCAAATCGCTGCGCATCGAGGGCGATGCGCGCTCGCATCCGGTCTGGCGCGACGAGACCGCCGCGCTGATGGCGACGCAGCGCCTGGTCAAGCTCGCGCACGAGACCGGCAAGCGCATCCACGTGCTGCACATCTCGACCAAGGAGGAGATCGAGTTCCTGCGCGACCATAAGGATGTCGCCTCCTGCGAGGCGACGCCGCACCATCTCACCCTGGTCGCCCCGGAATGCTACGAGCGGCTCGGCACCCTGGCGCAGATGAACCCGCCGGTGCGCGGCGCCGATCATCGCGCCGGCATCTGGCGCGGCATCGAGCAGGGCATCATCGACGTGCTCGGCTCCGACCACGCTCCGCATACGCTGGAGGAGAAGCAGAAGACCTATCCGGCTTCGCCCTCGGGCATGACCGGCGTGCAGACGCTGGTGCCTGTGATGCTCGATCACGTCAATGCGGGCCGGCTCTCGCTGGCACGTTTCGTCGACCTCACCAGTGCCGGTCCCGCGCGCCTCTACAACATGGCCTGCAAGGGCCGGATCGCCGCCGGCTACGATGCCGACTTCACCATCGTCGATCTCAAGCGCAGCGAGACCATTACCAACAAATGGGTGGCGTCCAAGGCCGGCTGGACGCCCTATGACGGCGTTCGCGTCACCGGCTGGCCGGTCGGCACCTTTATCCGCGGCCGTCGCGTGATGTGGCAGGGCGAGCTGGTGACGGCCGCGCAGGGCGAGCCGGTGCGGTTCCTGGAGACGCTGAAGCAGTAGAGTGATGTGGGGGACGCACGGGGCTTCCACCGTCATTGCGAGCGCAGCGAAGCAATCCAGTCTGTCGCTGCGGAAAGACTCTGGATTGCTTCGCTGCGCTCGCAATGACGAGAGGAGCGGTCTACACTTCCTCTCGAACGGGAGTGCAGCCTGATGTCCCAACCCGCCGCCCTCATCACCACCGAGCAGCTCGCCGCCATGCTCGGCGATCCCAACCTTCGCCTCTACGACTGCACGACCTATCTTGAGCCCGCGCCGGAAGGCAGCGCCGTGCCTTATCGCGCCGTGCCCGGCGACAAGACGTTCGCGGCGGGCCACATCCCGGGCGCCGATTTCCTCGACCTGCAAGGCGAGTTCTCGGATACCTCGTCGCAACACTTCTTCATGATGCCCGATCTCGCCCAGCTGGAGGCCTCCTTCGGCCGCCACGGCCTCAATGCGGGCAAACCAATCGTGCTCTACAGCATCGGCACAATGATGTGGGCAACACGGTTCTGGTGGATGTTGCGCGCGCTCGGCGTCGATGCCCACGTGCTCGACGGCGGCTTCGACAAATGGCAGCAGGAGGGACGGCCGACCGAGACGGGCGCACCGAAAGGCTATCCGGTGACGGCCTTCAAGGCGGCGCCGCGCCCAGGCTGCTTCGTCGACAAGGAAGCCGTGCTGGCGCGGATCGGCGATCCCGCGACCATCATCGTCAACGCGCTCGGGCCGCAGTTTCACCGCGGCCTCGAGCCGAGCCGCTATGGCCGGCCGGGCCGCGTTCCCGGCAGCGTCAACGTTCCCGCAGCCACACTCGTGAACGCCGACAAGACGGTGACGAATCTTGCGGATGCGCAAGCGAAGTTCGCCGCCCAGGGCGTCACGCGCGAAAAGAACGTAATTCTTTATTGCGGCGGCGGCATCTCGGCGACGATCGACCTCCTGCTGCTGACGCAGCTCGGCTACGACAAGCTGACGCTCTACGACGCTTCGATCGGCGAATGGGCGAGGGATCCGGCGCTGCCGATCGAGACGGACTGAGGCGCGCGTTCCCGGGTCGGTCGGGAACATCTCCCGGTCATCGCGAGACTAATGCTTGTCCGCCGGCAACGGCTTCCATGCGATAAGAGCGGCAGACTTTCGCGACAACTTTCGCAGAGTCATTCATCCGTCAACTGGCCCCGCCCGCGTGGCGGGGTCATTTTCGGGACGGCTTACTGCCTGCAGATGCCGACCGAGAATTCGCCGTTGCGAATGCGGCCGGGAAAGCCCTCGACGAACTTTGCCACTGCGTCCTCGCCATAGGTGCCGACGAGCTCGGCGAGGGCTGCGAACAGGCTCGCCTGCGCCAGGCAGTCGCCGTCGACGCCGTCATGACGCGCCTCGGCCCAGGCCTCGTTGAGATAGCTCAGTGCGGCCTGTTTCTGCTCGTGATCGGGCAGCGGCGCGCGGGCGGGGGCGTAGGAAATCGGCTGGCTCATGAAACTCAGTCAGGCTGGGGCGCGATCCACGGCGATGCGCTGTGCGAGAGGTGTAGCACGGGCGTTAACGACCGCTAGGCCACATCTTTAAGAACGGTTAACGGCTGTGAACAAAGTCGATGACAGGGTTCCAGG
This sequence comes from Bradyrhizobium sp. IC4060, assembly GCF_020193715.1. Lineage (NCBI taxonomy): Bacteria > Pseudomonadati > Pseudomonadota > Alphaproteobacteria > Hyphomicrobiales > Nitrobacteraceae > Bradyrhizobium > Bradyrhizobium sp. IC4060. The sequence goes on from NZ_JADYVJ010000002.1 coordinate 695,571, forward strand.
CCCGCACATGCGTCGACCGCGCCGTCATTCCGGGGCGCGCCTCGCGCGAGCCCGGAATCCATCGGGCATCAGAGACGGTGGATGAATGGATTTCCGGGCTCTCGCGCGCGAGCCCCGGAATGACGGGGTAGCTAGTTCGCGTAGCGCGCCGTGAGATCGCGCGAGATCTTCGAGCCTTCCTCGATGTAGCGGCGGATCGCCACCATCGCGGCCGGCGTGCAGCTGCGATAGGTCTGCTGAAAACCGTTATAGCCACGGTTGAAGCCGGCGATCATGCGGGTGCGGCGCTCGCCGGAGGGGGTCTCGGCATCGATCAGCGCCTGCATCTCGTTGCGCCATTTGTTACCCTCGTTGGCCCCGCAGATGCCGCGCAGATAGTGCAGGCCGCCGAGGATCTCGGCCAGCCGCTGCAGTTCGCCGTCAAACGGCGCCGCCACGTCCTGGGCCCTCGCAGGCACGGAGGCGCAGGCGAGAATCAGGACAAAAATGGCCAGAAATCGCGACGACATCGGCGGCTGTATGCCCCCTCGGGACGGCTGGCGCAAGGCGGGCGGTCAGGCTCCAAGCAGCCGGTGAGCGGACAGGATGACCTCCTCCAGCCCCCCGGTCAGCTTGAGGTCGCCGAGGCTTGCCAGGGCGCCAGGGGCGATCCAGCGGTGATCGTCGAGCTCGTCGTTCAGCGCCGGCTCCCGGGCCGTCCAGCGCGCGGCAAAGGACATGATCAGGTAATGGCCGGCGCCGGCCGCGGCCGGCAGCACCTCGCGCCAGCCGGCGAGGCCAATGATCTCGATGCAAAGGCCGGTTTCCTCGTCGACCTCGCGGCTCAGGGCCTGATGCAGCGATTCGCCGAACTCGACCCGGCCACCCGGCAGCGAATAGAAGCCCTTGGCCGGCGAGCGGGCGCGGCGGACCAGTAGCACCTTGCCGTCGCGGAAGATCGCCGCGCTGACCGCAAGCTGGGGATGGGCAGGATGGACGATTGCGGCCAATCGCGTCACCTATCCGGATGAGTTCGCCATGATGGTGTCGACGTCGGCTTCCGCCCCGCCATTGATGATGCCGCCGCAGGCTGCGATCAGGGGCTTGACCCAAAGCGTGGCCTGCTCGGCGAGGCGGACGCGCGTCGTGTCCTTCTCGACCTCGCGCATGGCCGAGCCGACCGCGGTCAGGATCGAGGTCATGGTATCCGTCAAGTGGTCGAACTGGGCACGCACGTTGGGATCGGCTTTCTCATAGGCTTCGATCGCCAAATCCCGCGCCTTGAAATTCGACGCCGTGAAATGCTCGGCATAGGACAGCGGCGTCCAGGTCAGGAAGTCCTCGGCGCATTCCGGCATATCCGGCACCATTTCGAGCAGCATCACGGCTTCATTGAAATGGTTGAGATAGTCGGTGGCAAGCCCGGTGCGCGGATTGATGTTGGCCACGCGCAGCCGTTCGGCCCAGGCGGTCGCCTCAGGGCCCGTCTGTACATGCGTCCGCGCGGGTTGGGAGGCCGTTGAGCTCATCTGCCGCAGTGTTAACGTTCGGGGTTAAAAGGACCTGAACGGACCCTATATAGGCCTCCAAGGATGTGTGGACGCTTCGTCATAACTTCGGCCCCCGCGGCTTTGCGGCAACTGTTCGGCTATGTCGAGCAGCCGAATTTCCCGCCCCGGTACAATGTCGCGCCGACACAACCGATTCCGGTGGTGCTGCTCGAGAACGGCGCGCGCCATTTCCGTCTGATGCGCTGGGGCCTGTTGCCCGGCTGGGTCAAGGACCCCCGCGGGTTCACGCTCCTGATCAACGCCCGTTCCGAGACGGTGCTGGAGAAGCCCGCCTTCAAGAATGCGATTCGCCGCCGGCGCGGTCTGATCCCGGCCGATGGTTATTACGAATGGAAGACGGAAGCCGGCCGCAAGCAGCCCTTCTTCATCCACCGCGCCGACGGTGAGCCGCTCGGTTTTGCCGCTGTGTTCGAGACCTGGGTCGGGCCGAACGGCGAGGAACTCGACACGGTCGCGATCGTCACCGCCGGGGCAGGCGAGGATCTCGCCGCGCTGCATGACCGTGTGCCCGTCACCATCAGCCCGCGCGACTTCGAGCGCTGGCTCGACAGCAACGGCGACGAGATCGATGCAATCCTGCCGCTGATGAGGGCCCCGCGCGTCGGAGAATTCGCCTGGCACCCGGTCTCCACCCGCGTCAACCGCGTCGCCAATGACGACGAGCAGCTCGTGCTGCCGATCAGTGCGGAGGAGATCGAGGCTGAGGCCGAGGCGGCGAAGCCGAAGAAGGCGGTGCGGAAGACTGCGGCAGCGTCATCAGATGACGGGCAGGGGTCGTTGTTCTAGGTGCGGTGCCGCCACTCACTCCGCTGTCGTCCCGGACAAGCGCGCCCAAAGCGCGCGCCGATCCGGGACCCATAGCCACAGGATGAGGTTATGGCGCAAACTGTTCACCACGAGTCTTCGTCAAACGCGATCCTGTGGTTATGGGTCCCGGGTTCGCGCTACGCGCGCCCCGGGACGACGACTGAGTGTGAGGCGCTGCCGTCACACAATCTCCCGCGCTCTCAGCCCCGCGATCTCTCCCGCATCGAACCCCAGCTCGCCCAGCACCGCATCCGTATCCGCGCCCAGCTGCGGCGCCATGCGATCCAGCCGGCCGCCGCCATGAGCGAGCTTGAAGCCGCTGCCGGCAAAGCGCAGGCGGCCGTATTCCGTGTCCAGCTCCTGGATCGCGCCGCGCGCCTTGATTTGGGGATGGTCGATGACCTCCTCGACCTTCCAGATGCTGGCGCAGGGCGCGCCGGCGTCCTCAAGAATTGTCTCCCATTCGCGTGCCGGCCGTTTTGCCAGCGCCTGCTCGATGATGGCGCGCAGCGCGCCCTCGTTCTCGTTGCGCGAGAACCAGTCGGCAAAGCGCGGATCTGACAGCGTATCCTCGCGCCCGAGCGCAGCCATCAGCGCGCGGTACTGCTTCTCGTTGTTGACGGCGAGGAGGATATGGCCGTCGCCGCACTTGAACAAATTCGCCGTGGTCCGGCGGCTCACCGCCTGATTGCCCGATAGCTGCTGTCGATGTCCGGCGACCGACCAGTCGGCGATCTGGCCCGAGAGAAACGCCAGCGTCGCCTCCAGCATGGAGATGTCGATCAGCTGCCCCTTGCCGGTGCGGTCGCGCTGATAGAGCGCGCTCGAGACGCCGAAGGCAGCGGTGGCGCCCGAGAGCACATCGCACACGGCGAATCCCGCGCGCGTCGGCCCCGTCTCGGGGTGGCCGGTGATCGCCATGATGCCCGACAGCGCCTGCATCTTGCCGTCATAGCCGGGCCGCAAACGATCGGGGCCGGTCTGGCCGAAGCCGGAGACCGCGCAATAGATCAGCTTCGGGTTGATCGCCGCCAGCGCCTCGTAGCCGATGCCGAGCTTGTCCATCACGCCGGGCCGAAAATTCTCCATGACCACGTCGACACGGCTTGCGAGCTTCTTCACGATCGCGATCGCCTCCGGCTTCTGCAGATCGAGCGTCAGGCTGCGCTTGTTGCCGTTGACGGCCTGAAACGCCGGCGCCAACCCGCGCTCGGCCCATTCGCGGCTGAGCGGCGTGCGGCGCATGTCCTCGCCCTCGCGCCGCTCGATCTTGATGACGTCGGCGCCGAGCAGCGCGAGCTGGTAGCTCGCATAGGGGCCGGCCAGCACTTGCGTAAAATCCAGGATCTTCACGCCCTCGAACGGTCGCGTCACCTCGCTCTCCCTCGGCTTATTGTTGTTGGAGGACGTCAGGCGGCGCGGTTGCCGCGCGCGATCTCCTTCTGCTTGTCGAACTCGGCGCGGCGGCGAGCCAGCTCTTCGGGCGAGAGCTGCGCAACGTTGTTGTAGTCGAGCTTCCAGGAGGCGTCCTCGCTCCAGCGCAGCGGCGATTGCATCGTGGTCTGCGGACCGCTCGCGCTCTCCAGCAGCCGGAGCGCGAGCTCGAGCGTCTGGGCCTGCGACGCCATGTCGTGCGGCTTGCCGGCGGAATTGCCGAGCGGGAAGTCGGAGAACAGGAAGCGCGGCACGGCCGCGTGCTCGACGATGTCCTTGGCGCAGCCCATGACCACGGTGGCAATGCCGTTGCGCTCCAGGTGCCGCGCCACCAGCGCCGTGGTCTGGTGGCAGACCGGGCAGTTTGGCACCAGCACCGCGACGTCGACCTTGTCCGCGAGGCAGCGCGCCAGGATCTCCGGCGCGTCGGTGTCGAGCGTCACGCGATGGCTGCGGTTGGTCGGCGCGCCGAAGAAGCGCGGAGCGACCTCGCCGATCCGTCCCGCGGCGCTCGCCTTCAACAGCTGCGGCAGTGGAAACCAGGTGCCGTTGTCGGTTGCCGAGGTGTGCTTGCGGTCGTAGCCGATGTGCGAGATGCGCAGATCGTGCTGTTTCGACGTGTCGCCGTCATAGACCTGATAAAACTTCGCGCTGCCATTATACGCCGCGCCCGGCCCCTGGTCGCCCTTGGCCGGATCGTAGGGCGCCGCGGTGGTGATGATGGTGACGCGCGATTGCGACAACGGCTTCTTCAGCGGCTGGAACGGCGCCTCGGTGTAATGCGCCCAGCGGTACGGCGTGGTGTAGCCGATCGCCGCGTAATAATCCCGGGTGCGCTGCATGTAGGGGACGGGGGAATCGTAGTCGGGCGCAAAGCCGAATTCATCGTCGCGCGGAGCGGACATGGCGCGTCTCCTGGTTCTTAGTTGACGACAGACTAGAGATAGTTTTGCGGTTGCTCAACCGGGGGGAGCGGCGGCGCAGGTCTGAATTGCAGGCTTGATAGAGCGAGCTGCGCTCCTCCCCTCTCCCCTTGTGGGAGAGGGTGGATCGCCGCATAGCGGCGAGACGGGTGAGGGGTATCCATCCTCACGAACGATCTCACAAGTGGAGAGAACCCCTCATCCGGCGCTTCGCGCCACCTTCTCCCACAAGGGGAGAAGGAAGGACAGCCGCAAGGTCACTTGAACACATGCAGCGCCACATACTGCAGCAGCATGATCGCCTTGGCGTCGATGATGCGGCCGTCGGCGATCATCGCGAGAGCCTCGTCGATGGACAGCTCCAGCACCTCGATGTCCTCGCCCTCGTGCTCCAGGCCGCCGCCGTCGCTCACCCGCATCTCGGGCTCGTATTCGGCGACGAAGAAATGCAGCTTCTCGGTGATGGCGCCGGGGCTCATGAAGGCCTCGAACACCTTGTGGACATGGTGCAGGCGATAGCCGGTCTCTTCCTCCGCCTCGGCGCGGATGCGCTCCTCGGGCTCGGCGTTGTCGAGCACGCCGGCGGCGGCCTCGATCAAGAGGTCGTCGTAACCGCGGATGAAGGCCGGAAGGCGGAACTGGCGCACCAGGATCACGGTCCGTCGCGCGAGATTATATGGCAGCACGGCGGCGGCGTTGTCGCGCTCATAGGTCTCGCGATGCTGGGTCTGCCACTCGCCACTTGCGCGCCGGTATTCGAAGGTCGTGGTCTTCAGCGTGGTCCAACCGTCCGAGAGCACGCGGACGTCCTTGATGCGGACGCGGTCGGAAAGGGTCATGCCTCGATCTCAATTGCTTGGCGTGGTCGCACGGCCGTCGAGCCACTTCTGGAACATCAGGGATGTCGACAGCTCGAAGCCGAGCGAGCCATAGAACGCGTTGGCCTGCGCGTTCTCGCGCCTGACCAGGAGCTGCAGCTTCAAAATCCCGGCGCTTCGCAGCCAGTCCTCGGCCGCCGCCATGATGATGCGGCCGAAGCCGTGCTTCTGACGGCTGGGATCGACGGCGACGTAATAGACCCAGCCGCGATGGCCGTCATGGCCGACCATCACGGTGGCGACGATCGCGCCATTGTCGCGGCCGACCAGCACGGTGGAATTGTCGCGCCGCCGCGCTAGTGCGATGTCGGCATGCGGGTCGTTCCAGGGGCGCGTCAGGCCGCAGCGCTGCCACAGCGCGACCACGCCCTCGACGTCGGCATCGGTGATCGCATCGATCGCAAGGGAAGCGCTCACAGCACCTTCCCCGGATTCATGATGCCGAGCGGATCGAGCATCGTCTTGATGGAGCGCATCAGCTCGATCGCGGTTTTGTCCTTCACCTCGGGGAGCTCGTCGCGCTTGAGCACGCCGATGCCGTGCTCGGCCGAGATCGAGCCGCCCATGCGCAGCACGATCTCGAACACCACCGCGTTCACATCATGCCAGCGCGCGAGGAAATCGGCGGTGTCGGCGCCGATCGGCTGGCTGACGTTGTAATGCAGATTGCCGTCGCCGAGATGGCCGAACGGCACCGGCCGGGCGCCGGGGATCAGCTTCACCACGGCCGCATCGGCTTCCGCGATGAATTCGGGCACGGCCGCAACCGGGACGGAGATGTCGTGCTTGATCGAGCCGCCTTCCGGCTTCTGCGCCGCCGACATCTCGTCGCGCAGCTTCCAGAACGCGCCGCGCTGGGCGAGGCTCGCCGCGATCACGGCGTCGTCGACGATCTCCTCCTCCATGGCACGGCCGAGGATCGTCTCCAGCGTGCGGGCATCCTCGCTCGGCGATGACAATTCCATCAGCACGTACCAGGGATGCTTCTCTGCTAGCGGATCGCGCACGTCGATGCCGTGGCGGACGGAGAAATCCACCGCCAGCTCCGACAGCAGCTCGAAGCTCGTCAGCGCATTGGCGGCTTCGCCTTGCGCGATGGTGAGCAGCTTCAGCGCCGCCGCCGGCGATTTCAGCCCGACGAAGGCGGTCTCGATCGCCCGCGGCTTCGGAAACAGTTTCAGCGTCGCCGCGGTGATGATGCCGAGCGTGCCTTCGGCGCCGATGAAGAGGTTGTGTAGATTGTAGCCGGTGTTGTCCTTCTTCAGCTTTGACAGCGAATTGAGCACGCGCCCATCGGCGAGCACCACTTCGAGGCCCAGCGCCATCTCGCGCGCGACGCCATAGGCGAGCGCCGCGGTGCCGCCGGCATTGGTCGAGAGGTTGCCGCCGATGGTGCAGCTGCCTTCCGCGCCGAGCGAGAGCGGAAACAGCCGGTCGACCTCGGAGGCCTTGGCTTGCGCGATCTGCAGCACCACGCCGGCTTCCACTGTCATGGTGTTGGAGGCGGTGTCGACCTCGCGGATCTTGTCGAGCCGGCGCAGCGACACTACCACCTCGCCATTGTGCGGCGTCTGGCCGCCGACGAGCCCGGTGTTGCCGCCCTGCGGCACCAGCGCGATGTTGTGCGCGGAGGCGAGCTTGCAGATCGCGGAAACCTCCACCGTCGAGCCCGGGCGCAGCACCAGCGGCGAGCGGCCGTGGAACAGATTGCGCTCCTCGGTGACGTAAGGCTCGATGTCAGTCGGGTCGGTGATGGCGTGGCGGTCGCCGACGATCTTGCGGAATTGCTCGATCAATTCGGGCGCAAGCGGCGGGGTGGCAGGCTTGTTGATGTTCATGTCCTCGTCTCTTGCTTCAACGCGCCACCGCGGCGCGGCGCAGCCGGTCGTTGATCGCCTCGCCCAGACCATCTTCGGGAATCGGCATCACCGCAATCGCCCGCGGCGCTTTCGCATCGAGGCTGCGAAGATAGCCGAACAGATTGGCCGCGGCTTCATCGAGATCGGCGGTGGGCGACAAATTCATGACGGCCGAGGCGGCGTCAAGGCCGGGCAGGCGCTCCGGGCCGAACGCCAGCAGCGCTTCGCCCGGCGCCACCTCACGTGCATTGAGCCGCACATGGGCGCGCGGTGCGTAGTGCGAGGCCAGCATGCCCGGGGCCAGCGGCTGGCTGTCGTCGCTGCCAGCCTCCGCCGGCGGCCGCGCCAGCTTCGCGCCCAGCACCGCCTCGATCCGCTCGCGCGACAGCCCGCCGGGACGAAGCAGCATCGGCGCGTCGAAGCAGCCGATAATCGTGGATTCCACGCCGACCGTCACAGGCCCGCCGTCGATGATCAGGTCGATCCGCCCGGCAAGGTCGCTCTCGACATGCGCGGCCAGCGTCGGCGAGACGTGGCCGGAGATGTTGGCCGAGGGCGCCACCACGGCGCCGCCGAAGGCGCGCAGGATCGCCTGCGCGACGGGATGGGCGGGGATGCGGATCGCCACCGTGTCGAGGCCAGCCGTGGCGAGATCCGCCACCGGGCAGTCCTCGGTCTTGGGCACCACCAGCGTCAGCGGCCCCGGCCAGAACGCCTCCGCAAGCGCCAGCGCGCGCGTATCGAACCGCCCGATCCGCCGCGCGGCTTTGAGATCCGCAACATGCGCGATCAGCGGATTGAACGCCGGCCGGCCCTTGGCGGCGTAGAGATGGGCGATCGCGGCGGCATTGGCGGCATCCGCCCCGAGCCCGTAGACCGTCTCGGTCGGAAACGCGACCAGCCCGCCGGCCGCAAGTCGCCGGGCGGCGGCTTCCGCGTCGGCTTCGCCGGCCGGCAATATCAGCGTTTCGACACCCGTCTTCACAGGGATAAAATTCCTCATCTCGGCCGCTTGCAGTGCGTCAAGCCCGACGCTATAAGCCGCCTTCTTGTCGGAGTGTGGCTCAGCCCGGTAGAGCACTGCGTTCGGGACGCAGGGGTCGCAGGTTCGAATCCTGCCACTCCGACCATTCTTCCAAAAGTCGACGTATTCCAGAGTCTTGGCAGACCGGCTGCCGGCGCGTCAGGACGCCTTTTTGCAACGATTTCGGGATTGGGTCCACGGCCGATTTGGCGGGGCAGGGTGGCCTGTCGCGGTAGCATGGCTTGCCAGAAGCGAGCGCCGGCGGTTCCGACTTGCGGAGCTAGGTCAGGGGCCTACCGCCGCGCCATCAGCACACCCACCAAAAACGCCACCATTCAGCGCCGGGCCGTGGTGCCTCGCCGGTTGCCCTCCAGTCATCCCGACGGCTAGATGAGTCCCAAGCTGATCGCGCGCCTGAGGCGCGATCGGCCAATAACAAAAACAGGGCTGGAAATCATGAACAAGAAAATCCTCGCGCTCGCTACGGCTTTTGGCTTCGCGGCCTGCGGGTCGGCATGGGCCGCGTGGCCCGACGACAAGCCGATCGAAGTCGTCGTCGGCTTTGCGCCCGGCGGCGGCACCGATGTCATGGCGCGCAAGCTCCTTCCCTTTGTCGAGCGTGTGCTGGGCGGCAAGGCGAAGTTCGTCGTCCTGAACAAGCCCGGCGCCGGCGGAGAGATCGCGTTTGCGTCGATCGCGCGCGCGGCGCCCGAGGGCTATTCGATAGGTGTCGTCAACGTGCCAGGCTACAACTTCCTGCCAATGACCCGCAAAACCCAATACACCACGGATGAAATCCGGCTGGTCGCTCGCGTCGTCGAAGATCCGAATGTCATGGTGGTGCCTGCCGATAGCAGATTCAGCAATCTGCCGGATGTCGTTGCCGCACTGCGCAGCAAGCCGGGCTCGGTGACCTTCGGTCACAATGGTGCCGGCACGAACGGTCATCTGGCCATTCGCATGCTTGCGGCAGCCGCGAAAGTCGAGCCCAACGAGATCTCCTACAGAGGAACGGCCGCACAGCGGACCGATCTCCTGGGCGGGCATCTGGACGTCGGCATGGTCACCCTCAGCGAGATCCCCGAATTGCATGGCACCAACAAGGGGCCACTTCGTGTCATCGCGATCCTGTCGAAGAAGCGCTTTCCATCGCTGCCGGGCGTTCCGACGGCAGAGGAGGCGGGCTTTCCGGTCATGACGACGGCGGAACGCGGCTTCGCGGTCCCCAAGGGCGTTCCGGACGACATCGTCAAGAAGCTGGAAGCCGGGATCGCCGAGGGCCTGCGTAGTCCAGAGTACCTGACGGGTTCGCCCGGCGACGAGCCGGTGATCGCCTTCCTGCCTGGCGCGGAGTGGCAGAAACGCCTCGACGACATGTCCGAAGCCCTGCGTCCTTTTGCCGAGCAGATGCGGGCAAGCGAACAGAAGTGATTGATCCTGCTCTGGCAGGCGGTTGCTAAGACTATTCGTCATGCTTCGGGCCGCTGCAAATCAAGGTCTCGATGGCCGCGCCGCCTCATGTTTGCCACCCTCCAACGCAAACGGCGCGGCCGTGATCGACCGCGCCGCTGTGATCTTCTGATGTGAAGGGCCTAGTCTTCGTAGGGTGCGTAGGCTGATGCGCCCCAGCGAGGCCCGTCATAGCCGTATCCCGGGCCCCAATAACCGTAGGTGTTGGCAGGGTGCCAACTGCCGATGCGCTGGCATTGGCCGATGCCGGCCATCAACTGGCCGCCGCTCATGGCGGGCCCGGCGGCGCCGACTGCTTCTCCAGCCGGTGGGGTGCACGGGCCGGGACCGCGGCCCGCAGCGAGGCTGGGGCTTACAGTTGCGAGCGGCAAAATCGCGGCCAGAGTTGCGGCGACGCTCACGAGTTTCGTACGTGTCATGGTTGTCTCCATGTTCGAGGCTTAACGGGGGACCAATCCCTCCTGCCGCGAGACGTTCCGCGCGGAACGGTCGCGTTTTCGCGAGCAAAAAAGGTTTCCTCGGGTTTCACGGAACGCCGCGATTTCCATTGACGTCAGCGCGTCATCGCGAGCGCGCATCATCTGCGAGCGACCAGCACACCGACCAGAAAGGCCACCAGCAGCGACGGCAGCGGGGCGTCGCGCACCATGCCGCGGACGACGTCTTGCCAGTGCTGCTCCGGCACCAGTCTCGGCGATCGCACGTTGGGCGCGGGCTGGATACCCCAGTGTGATGCGAGCTCGGCGACCTCGCTTTGCGCGAGGCGCACGCCGTCGCGGACGCGATAGATCGCGGCCTCGGACCGCTCACGCGGTGCGAGCAGCATCAAGGTCTCGACCGCGGTGCGCAGCGTCATCTCGCCGTAGCCTTGCAGCCTGACCTGCTCCTCGGGATCGGACGTCATGCAAAATCCCTCACAGCGTCAAATTCTTCACAATGAGAAATGGCGCGCGATGGTGAAGGCCGCCGCCGTGCACAGAACCAGCGTGGGCCCGGCCACGTCGCGCGCGAGATCGGCGCGCGTCAGCTGCCTGCTCATGGTCTTGCTCCATGCTTTGCATGGAAATGGCCGCCGCCGCGCTTGGTTCCCTGCGCCGGCGCGAATCGGCAGGCCGACTATTTCCGCAGCAGCTCGCTCAAGGCCGCCGTCGCTTCGGCGCAGCGGATGTCGTCGATCTCCCGCGACAGGCTGAGCGCGCTCGATCTCAGCTCCTCGAGCTTCCAGCTGTCCGGATGCTGGTTTTCGAGCTGACCGAGACGCTTGTTCAGATCGTCTAATCTCGATTGAAGCTGCCCGATGCTGGCGGCCCCATTCACTTTCCAAACGCGTTGTGCGCGCATCGTCGTTCCCCTGATAGTCTCACGGCCTTGTGAGAGCGGTTCATGGCCGGAATGGGAGTTTGTTTTGTCCGGCTTCAGACGGCGGGGAACCGTTGCAGATCGGCAACGAAGTTCCTGTTTGGTGCTCACCCAGCGCCGCACGATGATACCCGCAGGCCCGGAATTTGATTGTGCCCTCAGTACGGGGCGCCGAGGCGGCCTGTGCGCGCGGGTGATAGGCTCTGGCCGGGCGCACTCGAAAAAGATGAGGAACGACGCGTGACGAGAACTGTGACCATTGCAGCCGGCCAGCTCGGACCGATCGCGAGGAGCGAGTCGAGGTCCGCGGTGGTGGCGCGACTGATGGCGTTGATGCGCGAGGCGCGGGCCTGCGGCTGCGACCTGATCGTCTATCCCGAGCTGGCGCTGACCACGTTCTTTCCGCGCTGGTACTTCGAGGACCAGGCCGAGATCGACAGCTTCTTCGAGCGCGAGATGCCGGGTGCCGAGACACAGGCGCTGTTCGATCTCGCCCGCCAGCTCGGCATCGGCTTCTGCCTCGGCTATGCCGAACTGACGCTCGAGGTCGGGATTGTCAGGCGCTACAACACGTCCATCCTCGTCGACAAGAGCGGCGCGATCGTCCTGAAATATCGCAAGGTGCATCTGCCCGGCCATGCCGAGCACGAACCGTGGCGCGAATTCCAGCATCTGGAGAAGCGCTATTTCGAGCCCGGCAGCGGCTTCGGCGTGGTCGGTGCCTTCGGCGGCGTGATCGGCATGGCGATCTGCAACGACCGCCGCTGGAGCGAGACCTATCGCGTGATGGGCCTGCAGGGCGTCGAGATGGTGCTGATCGGCTACAACACGCCCGTGCACAATCCGCCCGCGCCGGAGCATGACGATCTCTCGCTGTTCCACAATCATCTGGTGATGCAGGCCGGCGCCTATCAGAACGGCACATTCGTGGTCGGGGTCGCCAAGGCCGGTGTGGAGGAGGGCGTCGACCACATCGGAGGCAGCTGCATCATCGCGCCCTCGGGCGAGATCATTGCGGCCTGCACGACAAAGGGCGACGAGATCGCGCTGGCGCGCTGCGATCTCGATCTCTGCAGTTCCTACAAGCGCACCACCTTCAATTTCGACGTGCACCGCCAGCCGCGCGCCTACGGCATGATCGTCGAGCGGAAGGGCGTGACGATCATGGCGGATGGGACGCCGGTGCCGCGGAGGGGGTGACGCTCTCTCCTTCGTCATTGATCCTCTTCACGACCACGTGTGTTTATTCGGAAACGTTCATTCCCTATTATCCCGCAATGCAAAAGACCGCCCGCCGCTCCCGACCTGCCGCCCGTCTGCCCGGCCGTCCCCGGGAATTCGACATGGACACCGCGCTCGACCGCGCCGTGCGCGTGTTTCGTGAGCGCGGCTATCATGCCACCTCGATCGGGGACCTCACTGCGGCGATGCGGCTCGCGACGGGAAGCATCTACAAGGCGTTTCGCGACAAGCATGCGGTGTTTCTCGCCGCATTCGAGCGCTACACGGCCCTGCGCCAGCAGCAGACCCGCAGCGCGGCGGCGCGTGGTGCAAACGGCCGCGAGCAAATCCGCAACGTGCTGCTGTCCTATGTCGAGCATTCCCGGGGCAGCGAGGGGCGGCGCGGCTGCCTCGTGGTCGGCAGCGCGGTCGAACTGTCCGCGCTCGATCCGGTCGTGGGTGCCCGCGTCAGCACACAGCTCGCGAGCAACGAGAGCTTCATCGCCGGCCTCATCAGCGCCGGACAGACCGATGGCTCGATCCCCCGCCATGTCGTAGCCGACGACACCGCGCGGCTGATGCTCTGCATCACGCAGGGAATGCGCGTCGTCGGCAAGGCGCGTCTGCCGCTCGACGCAGAGCGTCTCGTCGGCGCCGCAATGAAGCTGCTCGCCTGAATTTTTTGTCAGAATAGGGAATGACCATTCCCTATACCTTACCTAACGGCCATTCCCTGCGCCTTACCTGGAGACCATGCGAATGACGATGAATGCCACGATCGAGACCGCGCCGGGGCCGGATGCGGTGTCGCAGCGCCTGACCTTCGTGCTTGCCGCGGCCTGTGGCATGGTCGCCGCCAACATCTATTATGCGCAGCCGCTGATCGCCCCAATCAGCGCCGCGCTCGGCCTGTCGCATGCAGCTAGCGGGCTGATCGTGACGATGACGCAGATCGGCTACGGCACCGGGCTGCTGCTGATCGTGCCGCTCGGCGATCTCGTCGAGAACCGCGCGCTGATCTGCTCGGTGATCATGCTCGGCGCCGCGGCGCTGCTCGCCGCGGCGTTCGCAACCCATGCGCTGCCGTTCCTGCTCGCCGCACTGTTCATCGGCCTCGGCTCGGTCGCGGTGCAGATCATCATCCCCTATGCAGCGCATCTGGCGCCCGAAGCCATCCGCGGCCGCGTCGTCGGCAACGTCTCGACCGGCCTGATGCTCGGCATCATGCTGGCGCGTCCGGTGTCGAGCTTCGTCACCGCCTTGCTGTCGTGGCACGCAGTGTTCTTCGCCTCCGCCGCGCTGATGATCGTGCTCGCAGCCGTGCTCTGGATGACGCTGCCGAAGCGCAAGCCGGTCACGCGGATGCATTACGGCCAATTGCTGCTGTCGATGCCGGACCTGGTGCGGGCCACGCCGCTGCTGCGGCGCCGCGCGCTGTACCAGGCGAGCCTGTTCGGCGCCTTCACCCTGTTCTGGACGGTGGCGCCACTCCAGCTCGCCGGCGAGTTCGGCTTCTCCCAGCGCGGCATCGCGCTGTTCGCGCTGGCCGGCGTCGCCGGCGTGTTCGCAGCACCGATCGCCGGGCGCCTCGCGGACCGCGGCCATAGCCGGATCGCGACGCTGGTCGCGATGCTGCTCACGGCCGCCGGCTTCCTGGTGACCTCCATCGGCGCGTCCGGCTCGATGCTGAACCTCGCCTGTCTGGTGGTGGCCGCGATTGCGATCGATATCGGCGTCCAGGGCAATGTGGTGCTGGGCTTCCGCGCCATCTTCGCGCTCGGGCACGAGCACCGCAGTCGCCTCAATGGTCTCTACATGGCGACGTTCTTCGCCGCCGGCGCGGTCGGCTCGGCGGTCGGAGCATGGGCGTTCGCACAGGGAGGCTGGACGCTCGCATCGGCCATTGGCCTTGCTTTGCCCGTCGCGGGGTTGCTCTACGCGCTGACCGAGTAGCGGCCGTCGCCCGAACGGTGCGACCGACCTCGCGATGACGCAATTTGCATCTCGCGGATTGGTTGCGGTTGTAGTACTTTCGTCGCAACGCACCTGGTTAACGGGCGGCAGGGGGATGCTGATGAAACGTGCGGGGCTGTTTGGCGCACGGCGGGTACGGCCATGGTCGTGGGGGGCGTTTCTGCTCGGGCTCGCCGTCGTCGCGGTTTCGGCCGTGGTTCAGGGCATCTGCGTCCTGCTCGGCGCAAAGTTCTATTTCGCAGCGTTCCTGCCCGGCCTGTTCGTGCTTGCGCTGATGGCGGGTACACCGGCGGCGGCATTCGCCGCGCTGCTCACCGTGCCGCTGGTGTGGTGGGCGTTCATCCCGCCGTTCTTCGAGCTCAATGCGCTGACCAGCGCGCATGCCGATTCCATCAACCTGTTCTGTCTTCTTGCCGTCCTCCTGATCGGCCTTGCCGATCTCTGCCGCGCGACGATGACAATCGTCAGAAGCGGCGGGCTGAAGCCTTCGGGCGAGAGCGCGGCAACGAATCCGCAATAGATCGCGCCGCGCGCGTTGCGCCCGAGCAACAGTCCGGCAACCATCCGCGAACTTGCCGCGCGCCGCTAACTTTTCGAAAAAGATTTGGCCGCAGTTTCTCCCGCGGGAATGACGAGGGAGTTTTCGGACATGAACGGTCACGCCATCCTGGAGAACGTGCGCCGCTACCGCGGCATCGCATCGCTCTATCGCCAGACCGCAGCGTTCCGCCCGGGCCAGAGCTGGTCGCTGCTGGAGCAGGCGAGCGAGTGGGAGGCGCGGGCGCTGTCGGAGCTGGAAGCCTATTTCGCCTCGCGCACGGACCACACCGCCCCGCTCGCGGCCTGATCGCCGGCCATCGGCGCGCCCTGAACCGGCTCGCCGAAGGCGCGACCGCCACGGGCAACTACGGAGTTGTCTCCGCATCCTTCTGTGCTAGCAACGGCCGAGAGATTCTTCTTCACGTCGGCCGGGGCACGCGATGACCACCTTCAACCGCATCTTCACGACGGAGCGCCTGCTCCAGATCATCGTGGTGCTGGCGGCGACGCTCGCCATGAAGCTGATGAGCTGAGCGAAGGCCGGCTATCGTCCGCCTAGCTCGGGCAAATCAGGCAGATAATTCGAGCCTTCCGAGCCGAGGAAATCGAACATCGCCTGCGCGGGCGGCAGCAGCACCTTGTCGCTGCGGCGGATCACGTACCATTGCCGCACGATCGGCAGGCCCGCGACGTCGAGCACGACGAGCCGGCCCTCGGCGAGCTCATGCGCCACGGTGTGAGCCGAGATGAAGGCGATGCCGAGCCCGGCGATGACCGCCTGTTTGATGGTCTCGTTGCTGCTCATCTCCATGCCGATGATCGGCTCGAGATCCGATTTCTGGAACATGCCCTCCATCAGCGTCCGCGTGCCCGAGCCGGGCTCGCGGGTGAGGAAGGTCTCGTGCACGAGATCGGTCAGGCTGAGGCCGGAATCCTTCTCCAGCCAATGGCCCTTGCGCGCGACGATGATGTGCGGGTTGCGCCCGAGCTGGCGGACGTCGACGGTGACGTCGGCCGGTGGCCGACCCATTACCGCGAAGTCGAGGTCGTAGCCGTGCATCGCCTCGCGGATTTCCTCGCGATTGCCGATGGTCAGCTTGATCTCGATCTTGGGGTAGCGCTTGGAGAACGCCGCGATCGCGTGCGGCACGAAATATTTCGCGGTCGAGACCGCGCCGAGATGCACAGTGCCGCCGGTCCGCCCCGCGAGCAGGTCGAGCGCGCCCTGGCAATCGGTGATCGCGGCTTCGACCCGTTCGGCCAGCGCCAGCACCTCCCTGCCGGCTTCCGTCAGCAGCATGCCGTCGCCGGTTCGCTGCACCAGGGGCAGGCCGGCCAGGTCCTGCAGCTGCCGCAGCTGCTGGGTCACGGCCGGCTGGGTCAGCCCGAGATGGCTCGACGCCGCCGTCACGCTGCCTTTGGCCGAGAGCGCCGCAAGCGAGCGCAGCTGCCGGATCGTCAGATGCCGGAGCTGGGCCGCTGCATGGCCGGTGCCATTATAAGAAAATTCTTTGAGGCTCATTATAATTAGAAATTTTCCTTATTAAGCCGCTCCTGTCAATCTCCTGATGCCGGCACTGAACGCTACCTGCCTCCACCAGGAGGGAATGGGTGCGGCACCGGCAAGGGGATGGACGCAGATGACCGGGCAACTCAGGTTGGACGACCACCTTCAACGGTACTCTGAGACCGCGCCGCATGCGTTGGCCGTGGCAGCCGCGGTCGATGCCATCGCGGCCGCAGCGATCGAGATTGCCGATCTCATCGCCAGCGGCGATCTCGCCGACGCCTCGGGCCTGACCACCGGGCGCAACAGCGACGGCGATCTCCAACGCGACCTCGACGTCCAGGCGGACGCGATCCTGCGCCGCTGCCTCGGCCGGCTGCCGATCGCGGCGCTGGCGTCGGAGGAGATGCGTGAGGCCCAGATCGTCGATCGTCAGGGGCGAATCTGCATCGCGATCGATCCGCTCGACGGCTCCTCCAACATCGACATCAACATGACCGTCGGCACGATCTTCTCGATCCTGCCGGCCCCCAATGATCTCTCACTCGCCTTTCAGCAGCGGGGCTCGGCGCAGCTCGCGGCGGGCTTCGTCACCTACGGCCCGCAGACCTCGCTGGTGCTGACGCTCGGCGACGGCGTCGACATTTTCACGCTCGACCGCAAGGCGGGCTGCTTCCGCTTCGCGCGCAGCGGCGTGCAGATCGCCGAAGCCTGCGAGGAGTTCGCGATCAACGCCTCGAACCGCCGGCATTGGGATCCGCCGGTGCGCGCCTTCATCGACGAATGCCTCGCCGGCGTCGACGGGCACGCCAACCACGATTTCAACATGCGCTGGATCGGGTCGCTGGTCGCGGAGGCCTATCGCATCCTCACCCGTGGCGGCGTGTTTCTCTACCCTTCCGATGCGCGGCCCGGCTACGGCGACGGCCGCCTTCGCCTGACCTACGAAGCACACCCGATGGCGATGATCATCGAGCAGGCCGGCGGCTCGGCCTCGACCGGGCGCGAGCGCATCCTCGATCTATCGGCGCAGAGCCTGCACCAGCGCGTGCCGCTGATCATGGGCTCGAGCAACGAGGTGCGGCGCGTCGAGGAGCTGCATTGCGATCCGCTGCTGGTTGCCAGCGTCTCGGCGCCGCTGTTCGCGCGGCGCGGATTCTTCCGGCTCTGAGCGAGGCGTCCGATGTCCAGGAAGCATCCGATCATCTCCATCACCGGCTCCTCCGGCGCCGGCACCACCTCCGTCAAGAAGACCTTCGAGCAGATCTTTTTCCGCGAGAAGGTCAACGCCGTCTACATCGAGGGCGACGCCTTCCACCGCTACGACCGTGCCGAGATGCGTGCGCAGATGGCGAAGGAGGCCGAGCGCGGCAACAAGCACTTCAGCCATTTCAGCCCCGAGACCAATTTGTTCGAGGAGCTGGAACGCGCCTTCCGCGACTACGGCGAGACCGGCACCGCGGTGACGCGGCACTACGTCCACGACGCCGAGGAATCGGCGCTGCATGGTGCGGCACCAGGCACCTTCACCGACTGGAAGCAGCTGCCGGAGGATTCGGACCTGCTGTTCTACGAGGGCCTGCACGGCGCCGTAGTCACCGATAAGGTGAACGTCGCGCGCTATGCCGACCTCAAAATCGGCGTCGTGCCCGTCATCAACCTCGAATGGATCCAGAAGCTGCACCGCGACCGCAGCGCACGCGGCTATTCGACCGAGGCGGTCACCGACACCATCCTGCGGCGGATGCCCGACTACATCCACTACATCTGCCCGCAATTCACCGAGACCGACATCAACTTTCAGCGCGTCCCGACCGTGGACACCTCCAATCCATTCATCGCGCGCTGGATCCCGACGCCGGACGAATCGATGGTGGTGATCCGCTTCAAGAATCCGCGCGGTATCGACTTCCCCTATCTGCTCTCGATGCTGCCGCAGAGCTGGATGTCGCGCGCCAACTCGATCGTCTGCCCGGGCGCGAAGCTGGACCTGGCCATGCAGCTGATCCTGACGCCGCTGATCATGCAGCTGATCGAGCGCAAGCGCAGCCTGAAGTGAACAGGGAGAGACTCCGATGAACATCTCCGTCCATGCCGAAGCCGACCTCAATGCGGTCACGCATAACGATCTCGCCAATGCCGTCCGCTTCCTCGCGGTCGATGCCATCGAGGCAGCGCAGTCAGGCCATCCCGGGCTACCCATGGGCATGGCCGACGTCGCGACTGTGCTGTTCTCGCGCTTCCTGAAGTTCGACTCGGCGCATCCGAACTGGCCGGACCGCGACCGCTTCGTGCTGTCGGCGGGGCACGGCTCGATGCTGCTCTATGCGCTGCTGCATCTCACCGGCGGCGATATCAGCCTCGACGACATCAAGGCCTTTCGCCAGTGGGGCTCGAAGACGCCGGGCCACCCCGAATATGGCCACACGGCTGGTGTCGAGACCACAACGGGACCGCTGGGCCAGGGCATTGCGACCGCGGTCGGCATGGCGCTCGCCGAGCGGATGGCGAATGCGCGGCATGGCGATGGGCTCGTCGATCACTTCACCTATGTTATCGCGGGCGATGGCTGCCTGATGGAAGGCCTCAGCCATGAGGCGATCTCGCTGGCCGGTCATCTCGGGCTCGGCCGGCTGATCGTGCTGTTCGACGACAACGGCATCTCCATCGACGGTCCGACCTCGTTGGCGACATCGGACGACCAGCTCGCGCGCTTCGCTGCCTCCGGCTGGTCGGTGCGCCGCGTCGACGGACATGATCCCGAAGCGGTGGCGCAGGCGATAGCGGAGGAGCGGGAGACCGCGAAGCCGTCGCTGATCGCCTGTCGCACAATCATCGGCTATGGCGCGCCTGATAGACAGGGCACCGAGAAAGTGCATGGCGCGCCGCTCGGCACCGAGCAGACGGCAGCGGCGCGGCGGACGCTGGGTTGGGACTATCAGCCTTTCGTGGTGCCGATCCCGGTGCTCAAGGCTTGGCGGATGATCGGGCAGCGCGGGCAGGTCGATCGCCTCGCTTGGCTCGATCGTTACGAAGGTGCGACGCTGGAGCAGCGCGACCTGTTCGTCGAGGGCAAAGCCGCGGCTCTGCCCGCCTCCTATGCGCTGGCCGCGGCGAAATTGCGTGAGCACTTTGCATCCGAGCGGCCGAAGCTGGCGACGCGGCAGGCCTCGCAACAGGTGCTCGAGGGAATCGCAGGAACAATTCCCGGCCTGGTCGGCGGCTCCGCGGACCTCACCCATTCGAACCTGACGCATGCCAAGGCGCAGGCGCCGGTCAAGAGCGGTGCGTTCGCCGGCGACTACATCCACTATGGCATCCGCGAGCACGGCATGGCCGCAGCGATGAACGGCCTGGCGCTGCATGGCGGCTTCATCCCCTATGGCGGCACGTTCCTGGCGTTCTCCGACTACAGCCGGCCGGCGATCCGACTTGCAGCCTTGATGCGGCTGCGCGTCATCCACGTGATGACGCACGATTCCATCGGCCTTGGTGAGGACGGACCGACGCACCAGCCGGTCGAGCATCTCGCGGCACTGCGCGTGATCCCCAATCTACTGGTGTTCCGCCCCGCCGATGCCGTGGAGACGCTGGAGGCCTGGGATTGCGCGCTCGCGGCGGAGCATCGCCCCTCAGTGCTATGCCTGTCGCGGCAGGCCTTGCCGACATTCCGCAGCGATGGGCGCGGCAGAAACCGCGTCGCGAACGGTGCCTATCTCGTCGTCTCGCCGGACGGCGGCCGTGACGTGACGCTCATCGCAACCGGCTCGGAAGTCTCGATCGCGCTGGAAGCCGCACGCCTGCTCGCGACCGAGCACGTTCGCGCCGCCGTGGTCTCGGCGCCGTGTTTCGCACTGTTCGAGGAGCAGCCGGATGATTACCGCGCCTCGGTGCTCGGCACCGCGCCGCGTGTCGGTGTCGAGGCAGCTGTCGCCGGCGACTGGCATCGCTGGATCGGCGCTGACGGCGAATTCGTCGGCATGCGCGGCTTCGGCGCCTCGGCCCCCGCCCCGGTGTTGTACCGCGAATTCGGCATCACACCGCAAAGCATTGCGGAAGCGGCTCGCCGGGCGATGGCCCGCAAGAGCCAATAAGGAGGACGAATCTTGGCCCGTATCACCCTTCGCCAATTGCTCGATCACGCTGCCAGCCACGGCTACGCCGTGCCGGCGTTCAACATCAACAACATGGAGCAGGGCATCGCGATCATGCAGGCGGCGGCCGCGGTCGATGCGCCGGTCATCATCCAGGCCTCGCGCGGCGCGCGCAGCTATGCCGGCGATCTCATGCTTTCGCACATGATCGACGCGCTGGAGCGGACCTATCCCGACATTCCGCTCTGCATGCACCAGGACCACGGCAATGACGAAGCGACCTGCGCCTCGGCCATCGCCCATGGCTTCACCTCCGTCATGATGGATGGCTCGCTCAAAGCCGACGCCAAGACGGCGGCCGACTATGACTATAACGTCGCGATCACGCGCCGCGTCGTCGATCTCGCCCATTGGGTCGGCGCGTCCGTCGAAGGCGAGCTCGGCGTGCTCGGTTCGCTCGAGCACGGTGGCGGCGAGCAGGAGGATGGTCACGGCGTCGAGGGCAAGGTCGGCCACGACCAGCTCTTGACCGATCCGGACCAGGCCGTCGACTTCGTCCGTGCAACCAAGGTCGATGCGCTCGCGATCGCGATGGGCACCTCGCACGGCGCCTACAAGTTCAGCCGCAAGCCCGACGGCGATATCCTGGCGATGCGGGTGGTCGAGGAGATCCACCGCCGGCTGCCGAACACGCATCTGGTCATGCACGGCTCGTCCTCGGTGCCGCAGCCGCTCCAGGACATGTTCAACCAGTTCGGCGGCGAGATGCCGCAGACCTGGGGCGTGCCGGTCGAGGAGATCGTTCGCGGCATCCGAAGCGGCGTGCGCAAGGTCAATATCGACACCGATTGCCGGCTGGCGATGACCGCGGTGTTCCGGAAGGTGGCGGCGGAAGCGCGCTCCGAGTTCGATCCGCGCAAGTTCCTGAAGCCGGCGATGGACGCAATGCGCGAATTGTGCCGCGAGCGGTTCGAGCAGTTCGGTACCGCGGGTCACGCCAGCAAGATCAAGGTCATTCCAATGAGCGAGATGGCGCGGCGCTATCGCGCAGGCGAGCTCGACCCGCGCATCGACGCCCGCGAGCCGGTTGCGGCCTAGCCAATCAGAAAGAGCAGAGAAAAGAGCAGGAGAGAGACATGAACGCACATGCAGGCACGGTCCGCGGCAAAGAGCGCTATCGCTCCGGCGTGATGGAATACAAGCGCATGGGCTATTGGGAGCCCGACTACACGCCGAAGGACACCGACGTCATCGCGCTGTTCCGCGTCACGCCGCAGGAAGGCGTCGACCCGATTGAGGCCTCCGCCGCGGTTGCCGGCGAATCCTCGACCGCGACCTGGACGGTGGTGTGGACCGATCGCTTGACGGCGGCCGAGAAGTATCGCGCCAAGTGCTACCGCGTCGATCCCGTTCCGGGCTCGCCAGGCTCGTATTTCGCCTACATCGCCTACGATCTCGACCTGTTCGAGCCGGGCTCGATCGCCAACCTCTCGGCCTCGATCATCGGCAACGTGTTCGGCTTCAAGCCGCTGAAGGCGCTGCGCCTCGAGGACATGCGCTTTCCCGTCGCCTATGTGAAGACGTTCCAGGGACCGGCGACCGGCATCGTGGTGGAGCGCGAGCGGCTCGACAAGTTCGGCCGGCCGCTGCTCGGCGCGACGGTGAAGCCGAAGCTCGGTCTGTCCGGCCGCAATTACGGCCGTGTGGTCTATGAGGCGCTGAAGGGCGGGCTCGACTTCACCAAGGACGACGAGAACATCAACTCGCAGCCCTTCATGCATTGGCGTGATCGCTTCCTCTATTGCATGGAGGCGGTGAACCGCGCGCAGGCCGCCTCGGGCGAGGTGAAAGGGACCTACCTGAACGTCACCGCGGCCACCATGGAGGACATGTACGAGCGTGCGGAGTTCGCCAAGGAGCTCGGCTCGGTGATCGTGATGATCGACCTCGTGATCGGCTACACTGCGATCCAGTCTATGGCCAAGTGGGCGCGGCGCAACGACATGATCCTGCATCTGCATCGCGCCGGCCACTCCACCTATACGCGGCAGAAGAGCCATGGCGTGTCGTTCCGCGTCATCGCCAAATGGATGCGGCTTGCCGGCGTCGACCACATCCACGCCGGCACGGTGGTCGGCAAGCTCGAAGGCGATCCCAACACCACACGCGGCTACTACGATGTCTGCCGCGAAGACTTCAACCCGACCAAGCTCGAGCATGGCCTGTTCTTCGACCAGTCCTGGGCGAGCCTGAACAAGATGATGCCGGTGGCCTCCGGCGGCATCCATGCCGGGCAGATGCACCAGCTGCTCGACCTGTTAGGCGAGGACGTCGTGCTGCAGTTCGGCGGCGGCACGATCGGTCATCCCATGGGCATTGCGGCCGGCGCGACCGCCAACCGCGTGGCGCTGGAAGCGATGATCCTCGCCCGCAACGAGGGCCGCGACTATGTCCACGAGGGCCCGGAAATCTTGGCCAAGGCGGCCCAGACCTGCACGCCGCTGAAGGCCGCGCTCGAGGTCTGGAAGGACGTCACTTTCAACTATCAATCCACCGACACGCCGGACTTCGTGCCGACCGCGCTGGAAACCGTCTGAGGAGATTTGAGATGAAGATCACCCAGGGCTGCTTCTCGTACCTGCCGGATCTGACCGACGAGCAGATCACCAGCCAGGTGCAGTATTGCCTCGCCAATGGCTGGGCGGTGAACATCGAGTTCACCGACGATCCGCATCCCCGAAACACCTATTGGGAGATGTGGGGCCTGCCGATGTTCGATCTCCAGGACGCCGCCGGCGTGATGATGGAGCTCGCCGAGTGCCGCAGGGTCTACGGCGACCGCTATATCCGCATCAGCGGCTTCGATGCCAGCCACGGCTGGGAGTCGGTGCGGATCTCCTTCCTCGTCAACCGGCCGAAGCAAGAGACGGAGTTCGAGCTGGTGCGGCAGGAGGTCGGCGGCCGTGCGGTCCGCTACACCACCGTGCGCAAGCCGGTTGCGCACGCGCCAGCTTGAGTCATCCGCTTCCGCGCGGAGCTCTCCCTGCTCCGCATCCTGGCGGACCACTGCTTCGCCGCCTCGCTCGCGGCGAAGCTCTTTTCTTCGAGGGTAGCCATGCTCGATGTCCCCCACGCAACCACGACCGAACACAGCGAGACCCATTTCGATCTCCGCAAGGAGGCTGAAGCCGCCGGAGTCACCGAGACGCTGCTACAGCTCGATCAGGAGCTGATCGGACTCAAGCCGGTCAAGAATCGCGTGCGCCAGATCGCCTCGCTGTTGCTGATCGAGCGCATCCGGCAGCGTGCGGGCCTGGCCTCCGCGCTGCCGACCCTGCACATGTCGTTCACCGGCAATCCTGGAACAGGCAAGACCACCGTGGCGCTGCGCATGGCCAGGATCCTGCACGGGCTCGGCTTCGTGCGGCGCGGGCAGGTGATCTCGGTGACGCGCGACGATCTCGTCGGCCAGTATATCGGCCACACCGCGCCGAAGACCAAGGAGATCCTGAAAAAGGCGATGGGCGGCGTGCTGTTCATCGACGAGGCCTATTATCTGCATCGTCCCGACAACGAGCGCGACTATGGTCAGGAATCGATCGAGATCCTGCTCCAGGTGATGGAGAACCAGCGCGAGGACCTCGTCGTGATCCTCGCCGGCTATGGCGAGCGGATGACGAAATTCTTCGCCTCCAATCCCGGCTTCCGCTCGCGCATCGCCCACCACATCGAATTCCCTGACTATGCAGAGGCCGAGCTGCTCGTTATCGCCGAGCTGATGCTGAAGGAGCGCGGCTATCGCTTGTCGGCTGCGGCGCGCGAGGCGTTAGAGAAATACATCGCGCTGCGCCGGACCCAGCCGTTCTTCTCCAACGCGCGCTCGATCCGCAACGCCGTCGACCGCATCCGCCTGCGGCAGGCCGATCGGCTGGTGTCCGATCTCGATCGCATGCTCGATGTCGCCGACCTCGAAACCATCGATGCCATGGACGTCTTGGCGAGCCGAGTCTTCAGCGGCGGTGCGGATGCGCGGAGTGCAGTGCCATGACGAAGGAGATCATGATCGCTCCATCGATTCTCGCCGCGGATTTCGCGCGTCTCGGCGAGGAGGTCGCCGCGATCGACGCCGCTGGGGCCGACTGGATCCATTGCGACGTCATGGACGGACACTTCGTGCCGAACATCAGTTTCGGTGCCGACGTCATCAAGGCGATCCGCCCCTATTCGAAGAAGCCGTTCGACGTGCATTTGATGATCGCGCCGACAGATCCCTATCTCGAGGCGTTCGCAAAGGCCGGAGCGGACATCATCACGGTGCACGCCGAAGCGGGGCCGCATCTCGACCGCTCGCTCCAGGCGATCCGCTCGCTCGGCAGCAAGGCTGGCGTCAGCCTTTGTCCGTCGACCCCGGAAGCGGTGATCGAGTATGTGCTCGATCGTATCGATCTCGTGCTGGTGATGACGGTCAATCCGGGCTTTGGCGGCCAATCCTTCATCGCATCGCAGATCGACAAGATCAGGCGGATCAGGACCATGATCGGCGGGCGGCCGATCCGGCTCGAGGTCGACGGCGGTGTCACGTGCGACAATGCCGCGGCCGTGGCTGCAGCGGGTGCCGACACGCTGGTCGCGGGCTCCGCCGTGTTTCGCGGCAAGAGCGCTGGCGAATATGCCGCCAATATCGCGGCTATTCGCATCGCCGCGGAGACCGGCCGGGTTCCGAAGCTGCAAGATAGTTCCGCGCCCGCGAAGCGGGCCGAAGAAAGTGCGCTCATCCGGTAGATTACGGATCAGCCCACCGCCGTGGCTCCGGTGTGTCAAGGCGCGCCACTTTCTCCGGATCTCTACGGAGCATGCCTTCCAAATCGATCGGCTCATTCAGGCCGGGGTAACCAACGCACCGGAGAAGGACAATCGATTAACGACCGCGCAATGCCAAGCGTCTCAATCTGTGGTTTAGGGACGCTATGAGAGCGCGGATGCGTAACGACGGAAACTGCGGCATGAAGCCCGCACGCGGCGCAAAGTGATGGCATGAGCATGCATCGCCTGTTCGCCGAGCAGCTCCGCTGCGCCACCGATGCCACCGGACAGGTCGATCTCGTCAAGCTGGGCAAGTTCGTCAGCGCGGCTTACGAGGCCGGTGATCGCGAGCGTCAGCGGATGATCGAAGTACGCGCGCAAACGCGCGACGAGGTCGAGCAGGATCTGCTGCGGACCCGCGAGTTCCTCGACACAATCATCGAAAACATTCCGATCGCCGTCTTCGCGAAATGTGCGGAGAGTTCGCGCTACATCCTGCTCAACCGCGCCGGAGAAGACTATTACGGCATGCCGCGCGAACAGATGCTGGGCCGAACGCCCGAGCAGATCTTCCCGGCTGACGTGGCCCGCGTGGTCAACGAGCAGGATAGACGCGTCGCGGCCAGCGGCATGCCGATGGTTCTGGAGGAGCATCTGCTCGAAGTCGGCGTCAAGGGCCGCGACCGGGTCGTCAATTCACGCAAGATGCTGATCACGGATGGCAACGGGGATCCGCAATATCTGGTCGGCGTGATCGAGGATGTCACGGAGCGTGTCACCACCCGGCAGCGGATCAGCCATCTTGCGCATCATGATGCGCTCACGGACCTGCCGAACCGCAGCGCCTTCAACGCGGCGCTCGACGAACGGCTGGAGCGGGCGCAGGAGGCATCGACCAGTTTCGCTGTGCTGAGCCTCGATCTCGACCGCTTCAAGGAGGTCAACGACGTGTTCGGTCACCCCGTCGGCGACATGCTGATGCGGGCGGCCGCCGACCGGCTTGCCGCGGAAGCCGAAGGCGCCTTCGTCGCCCGCATCGGCGGCGACGAGTTCATGATCCTGATGCCCGACAACGCCAGCCGTGAGGACGTTCTGGCGCTGGCCGAACGCCTGGTCGAGACGATCGGCAAGGAGCTCGAGATCGACGACTATCTCTCCCACGTGGGCCTCAGCGTCGGCATCGCGTTCTATCCCGACGATGGCGTGAACGCGGCGACGCTGCTCGCCAATGCCGACTCAGCTCTCTACCGCGCCAAGCGCGAGGGCAGGAGCCGGGTCCGCTGCTTCGAATCCGAGATGGACCAGGAGCTGCGCGACCGCAGGCTGTTGCAGCACGACCTGCGGCAGGCGCTGGAGCAGAACCAGCTCCTCGTCTATTTCCAGCCGCAGGCGCGGGTGGATGGCGAGGTCATCGGCTTCGAGGCGCTGCTGCGATGGAATCACCCGACGCGGGGCTTCGTGCCGCCGGACCAGTTCATTCCGCTCGCCGAGGAGAACGGGCTGATCGTCGAGATCGGTGAATGGGTGCTGCGCAAGGCGTGCCGTGAGGCGGCATCCTGGCCGCGGCCGTTGCAGGTCGCGGTCAATCTGTCGCCGGTCCAGTTTCAGGCGGGCGATCTCGAGCGCTCGATCCATCAGATCCTGTTGGAGACGGGATTGACGCCGACGCGGCTCGAGGTCGAGATCACCGAGGGCGTGCTGATCGGCGATTTCACCCGCGCGCTCAACCTGCTGCGGCGGCTGAAGGCGCTCGGCATCCGCATCGCCATGGATGATTTCGGCACCGGCTATTCCTCGCTGTCGTATCTGCAGTCGTTCCCGTTCGACAAGATCAAGATCGATCGCAGTTTCATCTCCAACCTGGAGGCGACGCCGCAATCGGCCGAGATTGTCCGCGCCGTCCTGAGCCTGGCGCACGCGCTGAAGATCCCGGTCATTGCCGAGGGGGTGGAGACGGAAGCCCAACGTGCCTTCTTGGCCCGCGAGGCCTGCGAGGAGATGCAAGGCTATCTCGTCGGCCGTCCCGACTTGATCGAGCGCTACCTCGACCTGGTGGGCCTCGCCGTGGAGCGCCGCCTCTACGCCTAGCATTGGGCACAGAGTTCCGAGCGGACGTTTGGAACTAAAATCCTTACCGGCACTTCTCGAAAATTAACTTGGTTCAGGCGCGTTGAGCGCGCAGCAAATGTTTTGCATAAACGCCATCGGCCTGACGCAAATCAGGGCAATAAGCCGGTGAACGCGAGGGAGGGTCTCATGGAGAACGTACGTCGCTACCGGGCGATGGCGTCCCTCTGCCGTCAGCAGGCGGCCTACCGGCCGCTCCAGAACTGGGAACTCCTCGGCCAGGCCGAACATTTCGAACATCTTGCCGAAATCGAGCTCAAGGCGCATTTCGACGCGTGCAATGTGCATCGCGACAAGGACGCCGCCGCGCCGGCGACTTGGGAGGCTCCCGTCGCGGCGTGACGGCGCCAAGCCGGCTCGTCAATGCGACATCAGCGTCGGGACCGTCATGGCTTCCAGCATGGCGCGGGTGACGCCCCCGAGAAAGCGTTCCTGCAACCGCGAATGGCCGTAGCCGCCCATCACCAGGAGATCGAGACTCTCGTCGGCCGCCAGCGACAGAATGATCGGCTGAATGTCGGCGCGCGTGGCGGTCAGGCTGACCGTGCGGGTGGACAATCCGCGCCGGCCGAGATGTCTGGCCAAGCCGCTCGCTGAAGCTTCGCTGGAGACGTCGTCGGTCTCGTTGACGGTGATGATCACGATCTCTTCGGCGCGCGCCAGGAACGAAGCTGCGTCGCGCATAGCGCGGGCGGCAACGCGACTGCCGTCCCAGCAGATGCCGATCCGCTTCGCCTTGAAGGCTCCCCGGAAGGTGTAGGGCAGGAACAGCACCGGGCCGCCCGCGCGGAACAGGATCTCGCTCGGCATGTCGTTGTCGAACGAGCCTTGCGCCGGATCGGGCTGGAGCAGGACGCTGAGGTCGTGCAGCCGTGCCATCTCGCCGAGCGAGCCGGCGGCATCTGCCGGGATCGCGCCGAGTGCGTGGCAGGTATAGGCGATGCCGGCGTTCGCCGCCTCGCTCTTGAATACCGCGAGCGCCGCCTCGGCCCGCTCCACGGCGCGCTCGCGCTCCAGCTCGAAAACGGCCGCCACCGCCGCGCCGCCTTCCATGACGTAAGCCGTACTGGTGGCGACATAGCCGACCGCGACCGCGTCGAGATGCGCGTTGAGCTTCGCCGCGAGCGAGACCGAGCCCTCGATCGCGGGACGCATGGGACGTTCGGTGGGAATGTGGACGAGAATGTCTTTGTACATGGCGCGCCTCCGCTGAGCATCATCCGATGGTCGCAGTTTTTCACTGCGCGAAGGCGGCGCGTTGAGCTGTATCAAACGTCCGGATTGCCTGCTGCGACCGCTCATCCATTCTTTGCCGAGATTTAATCGGACGGACGGGACGCCGTAAGGTGGCAGCGACCATGTTGCGGGCAAGGCGACACCTGCTCAACATGGACATTTCGACATGAACGATCGCGTCAATTCCGACATCACCACGTCTCGCAAGATCTTGCGGCCGCGGCGGCTCGCGCTGCTCGGCACCGTGGCCGCGCTGGGCGTGGCCGCCCTGGCAGTTGCGCCAGGCGCCTCGCCGTACGGCATCAACTCCTTGATTGCGCCGGCTCAGGCGGCCGAAGCCGCCGCGACGCCGCCCGGCTTCGGCGATCTCGTCAGCAGGGTCAAACCCGCTGTGATCTCGGTGCGGGTCAAAATCGATCAGGACAACGACAAGAGCGCGATGCTGCAGCAGAACCGGATGGATTCGGACGAGGACACGCCGTTCGACCAGTTCTCGCGACAGTTCGGTTTCCGCTTTCCGGGCGGCGCGAACGGCATGCCGCGCCAGCGCCACCAGATGATCACGGGCGAAGGCTCCGGCTTTTTCATCTCCGCCGACGGCTATGCCGTGACCAACAATCACGTCGTCGATCGCGCCGAGTCCGTGCAGGTGACGATGGACGACGGCACGACCTACACCGCGAAAGTGGTCGGCACCGATCCGAAGACAGATCTCGCGCTGATCAAGGTCGACGGCAAGAAGGACTTTCCGTTCGTCAAGTTCTCCGACCAGAAGCCGCGCATTGGCGACTGGGTGGTCGCGGTCGGCAATCCCTTCGGTCTTGGCGGCACCGTGACCGCCGGCATCGTCTCGGCCAGCGGCCGCGACATCGGCAACGGTCCCTATGACGACTTCATCCAGATCGACGCGCCGATCAACAAGGGTAATTCCGGCGGTCCGGCCTTCGACATGAACGGCAACGTGATCGGCGTGAACACTGCGATCTTCTCGCCCTCGGGCGGCTCGGTCGGCATCGGCTTCGATATCCCGGCTTCGACCGCCAAGCTCGTCGTCGCGCAATTGAAGGACAAGGGCGCGGTCACCCGGGGCTGGCTCGGCGTGCAGGTGCAGCCGGTGACGTCGGATATCGCCGACAGCCTCGGGCTCAAGGAGGCGCGCGGCGCGATCGTCGACAATCCGCAGGATGGCAGCCCGGCGGCGAAGGCCGGCATCCAGGCGGGCGATGTCATCACCGCCGTCAACGGCACCACGATCAAGGACTCCCGCGACCTCGCCCGCACCATCGCCGGCTTGACGCCGGGCACGTCCGTGAAGCTCGATGTCTTCCGCAAGGGCGACAGCAAGACGGTGACGCTGGCGCTCGGCGAGTTGCCGAACGAGCGGCAGGCCAAGGGCAATGGCAGTGGCAATGCCGACGAGGGCAGCGGACAGCCGGGTGCCGGCACGCCGCGCCTCGGCCTCAGCCTGGCGCCCGCCGGTGACGTTCAGGGCGCAGGCCAGAACGGCGTCGTCGTCACCGAGGTTGATCCGCAAGGCCCGGCCGCGCAACGCGGCATCCGGACCGGCGACGTCATCCTCAATGTCGGCGGCAAGGCTGTCAGCAATGTCGGCGAGGTGCGCTCCGAGCTGGCGCAGGCCAAATCGTCGGGCAAGCGCAGCGTGCTGCTTCAGGTCAGAAGCGCGGAGGCCACCCGCTTCGTTGCGGTGCCACTCGCATAACGTCAACTCGACCCTTACCAATCCAGGAAGGCGGCCTTCGGGCCGCCTTTTGCACACACGTCACGTCTGCACCAGGCCGGTCACATTCTCGTTAACGGCAGGGATGATGACCTGGTGCGTCCGAAAAAGCCGTGTTCGCTGATCACACTCGCAGGGCGCCTCGGTGCTCTGCGCCAACGTCGCCGCTGAGAGGGGTTGCAAGCGTGGAACTTCGAGCCTCCCGGCGCTTTGTGGAACTCGCCGGTGGTTCACAAGTGATCGGTGCCGACATGGATCGATTGAAGCTCTCGCTCAGGAGTGCGCTGCTCGTGGCGCCATTGGTGCTCTCGGGGGGAAACGCGCTCGGGCGCGACGACGGCCGCTACGCGAATTCTCCTCTGAAGCCATGGTTCGACAGTTTGCGCAGCCATCTCGGTCCGTGCTGCTCGGACGCGGACGGTTTCGCCCTTGCCGATCTCGACTGGGAGTCGCACAACGGGCGCTACCGTGTCCGCATCGACGGACAGTGGATCGATGTGCCGGATGAGGCCGTCATCACCGAGCCCAACCGGGCCGGCCGCACGATGGTGTGGCCGGTCAAGACTGCGTTCGGGATTTCGATCCGCTGCTTCATGCCGGGGAGCATGATCTGAGGCGGGTCAGCGCGACCGCTTGGATTTGCGCTTCGATGATTTCTTGTTCGACGATTTCTTGGACGACGTCCCGGACGTTTTCTTGGATGTTTTCTTGGACGTCTTCTTGGCGCTCTTGCGCTTCGAAGCCTTCTTCGGGACCTTCTTGCCCTTCTTGCGTGCCTTCGACAGTCCGATCGCGATGGCCTGCTTGCGGTTCTTGACGCGGCCGCCGCGCCCGCCACGGCCGCTCTTCGCGGTGCCCTTCTTGTAACGCCGCATCTCGGTGGCGAGATCGCTTCCCGAGCTGCGTGAGTAGCGGCGCTTTTTTGCCTTGCGTGCCATGCATATTCTCCCTCGGCGGGGAGAACCATTCTGCACAGCCATGGTTCCGGGAGCGTGGAACGGCGCATGCCTAAAGCGCGATGCGATGCTCTAGAAGGAGTTTGCCAGCTCGATCTCCGCTTCCAGCACCTGGATGCGCCGGGCGGCCTCGCTGAAGGACAGATCCCGCGCATATTGGCCGGGCTGGTAGGCCTCTTCGCTGAGCCGCTTCAGCTTGAGACCCTGCGCCCGCGTCATCTGCTCGCCCAGGAAAAATCTGGCGTCGTATTTACCTTGAACCTGCATCTGGAGTCTCCGTCCTGAAATCGTGACTTGACTATATGTTCTTATTTTGTTCTAACAAGGCATGGACAACAGAATTAATGAAATTCGACGTAAAATCAGAGCCTTGAGGCTCGAGATGGCCGACGTCGAGGCGTCGGTGCGCGACCTCGTCGAGCGCGATCACGACTGCACGGAAAGGGCCCTGGCGCAGATGGACCTGCGCCGGAAGATCAATCTCTTGATCGCCGAATGGAAGGCTGCCGGCGGCAGCGACGTACTGCCGAACGTCCGCGACCGGGTGCGGCTTCGTGCCGTGAAGACAGGCGGCAACTCCGCGCGCGCAGCCGAGCGCCGCTGAGATCCTTGGCGCCGGATACTGAAGGCCGAGTGCCGAACCAAAGATAGAAGACAAAGGGCCCCGCAATGCGGAGCCCTTCATGATTCCAGGGAGCGCCTATTTGGTGTCGGTCATGCCGCCCTTGTTGGTCATGGTGCCGCCCTGATCAGAGCCGGGACCGGCGCCGCCTTGGCCGGACGGATCAGCGCCCTTGGAGGACTTGGTGTTGGCGCCGGTGGTCTGTGCCGACGACATCGAGGATCCATGCTTAGTCTTGTGCGATTTGGCCTGGGCGGCAAACGGCGCGGCGGCAAGGCCGGTTGCCAATATTACGGCGAGAGCGAGCTTGGTCGTCTCATGCGGGGAAACCCCCTGAGTTAAATTGACGCAGTCAGCAAACCGCGCGTCGCGGCAGGAGTTCCCGGCGAAGTATCTTCCGTGCGTCACGCACGCTTCAAGTTTGCTTGTCCTCGGCCAGGATGAACACGGCGCCGGTGAGCGTCGCGCCGATCGCAAAGGTCGTCACCAAGGTGAGGGCGAAGACCATCGCGGCCTGGCTTCCGCCATTGTTCAGCAGGTTGGCGACGGCTGGATTGGACAGGACGAGCGTGAGGTTGAAAATGAGGCCTAGCGCTGCGCCCATCATTGCATGCGTCATCAGCTTGATAAGGCCGCTGGCAGAGATCAGCTCAGACGACTTCTTGGTGCGCATGGGACGGCATCCCGAACTTGCCACGCCAACGCGCATGTGATCGTCGGGTTCCGTTCCGCTGAAGGAATTGTTACCGCCCGTTTCATCCGGCGTTCATGCCGGGCTTGCCAAGATGGGCGCCAGCAAAACGGGAACATCGATATGGGTAAGGTCGTCTTTCTTTACCGCTCGCTGGCCTATCGCAACGCGGCCGCGGACATCCTGCGCAAGGCGCGCAAGCTTCCGCTTGGCGCGGAGCGAAGCGCGGCCCGCCGCTACGCGAGGGCGCTGCGCGATCTCGCCCGAACGGAAGCCTGGCTCGAAGGGCGCGTCGCGCGCGAACCACGCACGGCGCAGCGCATGAGCAGCGCAGCGTCAGGTTAACCGGATGCGCGTTGCAATTCGGCAGCGCCGGCGGTGTCGAATTTGCTTGGTGCAGCCGCCGCGGTCTTGCGTGTCAACGGCACCTCAAGACGGCACAGCAGGCCCTCGGCGCGCCAATCGAACTGCGCCTGTCCGCCAAGCTGGGACTCGATGCTCGCAAGCAGGCTTCGCGTGCCGAAGCCGCGCGATTTCGGG
Organism: Bradyrhizobium sp. IC4060; assembly: GCF_020193715.1. Classification (NCBI taxonomy): domain Bacteria; kingdom Pseudomonadati; phylum Pseudomonadota; class Alphaproteobacteria; order Hyphomicrobiales; family Nitrobacteraceae; genus Bradyrhizobium; species Bradyrhizobium sp. IC4060. The sequence continues at coordinate 728,924 of NZ_JADYVJ010000002.1, forward strand.
GTCTTGACCAGGGGACCGCCGGATTCCTCCCAGCTCAGCGTGAGCAGCTCCTCGTCGACCTGCCAATCGATCGCGAGCCGCCCCGCTCGCGTGGATAGCGCGCCGTACTTTGCCGAGTTGGTGAAGAGCTCGTGCAGTGCGAGCGCCAGCGTCTGGGCCGTCGCCGGCAGCAACTGAACTTCGGGCCCTGCCAATTTGATCTGGTCGCCCAGCGAGTAGGGCGCAAGCTCCTCGTCGATCAGCCTGGAGAGCTCGGCGCCTTGCCAGCTCGACAGCGACAGGATGGTGTGCACGCGCGCCAGCGCATTGATGCGCCCCTCGACGGCGTTGACATAGGCCTTGACCTCGTCGGCCCGGGTGAGGCGCACGATCGACTGCGCCAGCGCCAGTGCGTTCTTCGCACGATGATCGACTTCCCGCGCCAGCAGGTTCTGCCGCTCCTCGGCGCGCTTGCGCTCGGTGATGTCGACAGTCACGCCGCTGACGCGCACCACGCGCCCGCTCTCGTCCGTGGTTGCGGCCGCCGTGCCGACGCACCAGCGCACCTCGCCGTCGGGCCGGATGATGCGGAACTCCGTCTCATAGGCGCGTGTGCCCTTGTTGAACTCGGCAATCGCCTTGCGCAACTGGTCGACGTCGTCGGGGTGCAGCAGGGCCTGAACGTTGGCCGGATTGATCTCGAAATTGTCGGGGCTGACACCGAAGATATTGTATTGCCCCTCGTCCCACATCCAATCGCCGCTGATCCAGTCCCAGTCCCAGGACCCCATCTTGCCAGCCGCGATCGCCATGCTGCGCCGCTGCTCGCTCTCGCGCAGCTTCGCGGTGGAAGCCTCCAGTTCCGCGGTGCGGGCGCGGACGCGATCCTCGAGCTCGTGATTCAGCCGTTCGAGCTCGCGCGTCTTGCGGTAGAGCTCGGCAAACACCTTGATCTTGGCGCGAAGCACCTCCGGCACGACCGGCACTGGCACGTAATCGACCGCGCCCATCTCGTAGCCGCGCAGCCGGTCGATGTCGCTGACCTGGATGGCCGAGATGAAGATCATGGCGGTCTTCTGAAAGCGCGGATGCTCGCGGATCATCGCGGCGAGCTCGAAGCCGTCGAGCTCGGGCATGCAGACGTCGACCAGGATCACCGCGATCTCGGTCTTGAGCAGCACCTCCAACGCCTCGCGGCCCGAGGAGGCGATGACGAGGTTCTCGCCGAGATCCTTCAGGATCACCTCATAGGCGAGCAGCTTGGCCGGCTGATCGTCGACGAGCAGGATGTTGACCTTTTCCTGATCCATACGCGGGTCCAACTCAGCGATGCAGCCACATGCGGATCGCAAGCAGCAATTGGTCGGTGTTGACCGGTTTGGCGAGGTAGTCGGACGCGCCGGCTTCGAGGCATTTCTCCCGGTCGCCCTTCATCGCCTTCGCAGTCAACGCGATGATCGGCAGACGGGCGAAGGCCGGGTTCTCGCGGATCACGCCGATGGTCTGATAGCCATCCATCTGCGGCATCATGATGTCCATCAGCACGATCGCGATCTCCGGATTGGATTCGACCAAGGTCACCGCCTCGCTGCCGGTCGTGGCCGTCAGCACCTTCATGCCGCGTCGTTCCAGCACGCTCGAGAGCGCGAAGATATTGCGGGCATCGTCGTCGACGAGCAGGGCGGTCTTGCCGATCAGGTCCTCGTCGGAACTGTTCAGCTTCTCCAGCATGCGCTGCTTCTCGAGCGGCAACTCCGTGATCACGCGGTGCAGGAACAACGCGGTCTCGTCGAGCAGGCGCTCGGGCGATTCCACGCCCTTGACCACGATGCTGCGTGCCATGGTGTGGAGTTCCGCATCCTCCTCGGCCGAGAGCTCGCGGCCGGTGAACACCACGACGGGGATGTTCGACAGCGCCTCGTCGTTGCGGATCTGATCGAGCACCTCGAAGCCGCTCATGTCGGGCAGCCTGAGGTCGAGCACCACGCAATCGCAGGGTTGCTCGCGCAACGTCGTGAGCGCGCCTGCCCCGGTATCCGTGGCCAGGATCTCGATGTCGTCGTGGTGCAGCAGCTCGCGGATCGAGAGCCGCTCGGCCTCGTTGTCCTCGACGATCAAGAGCCGCTTGCGCCGCGGCCGCGCATATTCCTTGATCTGCGTCAGCGCGGCCGAGACGCCCTCGGTCGTCGTCGGCTTGTTGACGAAGGAGAAGGCGCCGCGCGCCAGCGCATGCTGGCGGTCCTCGTCGAGCGTGATGATCTGGACCGGGATGTGGCGGGTGAGCGGATTGTGCTTGAGCTGGCTCAGCACGGTCCAGCCGAGCATGTCGGGCAGGAACACGTCGAGCGAGACGGCCGTCGGCTGGTATTGCTTGGCGAGCTCGAGGGCCTCGGCGCCGCGCGCGGCGACCAGGACCTTGAAGCCCTTGTCGCGGGCCAGATCGACCAGCACGCGGGCATAATGCGGGTCGTCCTCGACGATCAGGAGAATGGTGTCGCCGGGCTCGAGGTTGAGGCGGTCGTCGGGCAGCTGCTCGATAACGCGCTGCTGGTCAGGCGCGGCAGGCTGCAGCGCCGGCGGCTGGCCGTATTGCTGTGACGCCGGCGCCCGCGGCGCGAGGGTCGGGCCGGAATATTTCAAGGGCAGATAGAGCGTGAAGGTCGAGCCCTTGCCCGGCGCGCTGCGCAGGTGGATCTCGCCGCCGAGCAGGCTGGCAAGCTCGCGGCTGATCGCAAGGCCGAGGCCGGTGCCGCCATATTTGCGGCTGGTGCCGGCATCGGCCTGCTGGAACGCCTCGAAGATCAGCTTCTGCTTCTCCAGGGGAATGCCGATGCCGGTGTCGGACACTTCGAAGGCGATCACGGCCGGCGCCGAGTTCAGCACCGGATGATCCGACCCCCAGCCGCCGATTGCGCCGGCGACTTTCAGGCGCACTTCGCCGTCGGCGGTGAACTTGAAGGCGTTGGAGAGCAGATTCTTCAGAACCTGTTGCAGCCGCTTGGAGTCGGTCACGATGCTGCGCGGCAGGTTCGGATCGACGTCGATCTTGAACGACAGGTTGCGGTTGTCCGCCTCGTGCCGGAACGGCCGGCCGACGGTCTCGAGCAGGTTCGCGGTCAGGATTTCCTCGGCGTCGACCGTCACGGTGCCGGACTCGATCTTGGAGAGATCGAGAATGTCGCTGATGAGGTTGAGCAGGTCGGTGCCGGCACCATGGATGGTGCGGGCGAACTCGACCTGCTTGGCCGAGAGGTTGCCATCGGGATTGTCGCTGAGCTGCTGTCCGAGGATCAGGATCGAGTTCAGCGGCGTACGCAGCTCGTGGCTCATATTGGCGAGGAATTCGGACTTGTACTTCGACGTCAGCGCGAGCTCGGTCGCCTTCTCCTCGAGCGCGCGGCGGGCCTGCTCGATTTCCTGGTTCTTGCGTTCGACCTCGACGTTGCGCTCGGCGAGCTGCTGCGCCTTCTGCTCGAGCTGGTCGTTGGTCTGCTGCAATTCGCGCTGCTGGGTCTGCAGCTCGCCGGCGAGCTGCTGCGACTGCTTGAGCAGGCCTTCGGTCTGCATCGTGGCCTCGATCGAATTGAGCACGATGCCGATGGAGTCGGTGAGCTGCTCCAGGAACGTCATCTGCGAGGTCGTGAAGGAGACCAGCGAGGCGAGCTCGATCACGGCCTTGACCTGGCCTTCGAACAGGACCGGGAGCACGACGAGGTTCTTCGGGGCGACGCGGAACAGCGCCGAGTTGATCGGCACCACGTCCGAGGGAATGTCGGAGACGACGCGCGGCCGCTTGTCGAAGGCGCATTGGCCGATCAGGCCTTCGCCGAACTGCAGCACCGGCTGATAGGGGTAGACGCCGTCGCTGGCGTAGGAGGCGAGCAGCAGGAGCTGGGGATCGTTCTCGTTCTCGACCTGGTAGATCACGCCCGTATGGGCGTTCACCAGCGGCGACAATTCGGTGAGCAGCAATCGGCCGACCGTGGTGAGATCGCGCTGTCCCTGGAGCATGTTGGTGAACTTGGCGAGGTTGGTCTTGAGCCAGTCCTGCTCGGTATTCACGTCCGTCGTGAGACGGAGGTTGGTGATCATCGTGTTGATGTTGTCCTTCAGCTCCGCCACTTCGCCGCGGGCGTCGACCTGGATCGACCGCGTCAGGTCGCCCTTGGTCACCGCAGTTGCGACTTCCGCGATCGCGCGCACCTGCGAGGTCAGGTTGGCCGCGAGCAGGTTGACGTTGCCGGTGAGATCCTTCCAGGTGCCGGCAGCGCCGGGCACGTTGGCCTGGCCGCCGAGCCGGCCTTCGACGCCGACCTCGCGCGCCACCGACGTCACCTGATCGGCGAAGGTCGCGAGCGTCTCGGTCATGTTGTTGATGGTGTCGGCGAGCGCCGCGACCTCGCCCTTCGACTTCACCGTGAGGTTCTGCTTCAGATCGCCGTTGGCGACCGCGGTCACCACCTTGACGATGCCGCGCACCTGCTCGGTCAGGTTCGCCGCCATGAAGTTGACGGTGTCGGTGAGATCCTTCCAGGTGCCGGCGACGCCGGGCACTTGCGCCTGGCCGCCCAGCTTTCCTTCCGTGCCCACCTCGCGCGCGACGCGCGTCACTTCGCCGGCGAAGGCGTTGAGCTGGTCCACCATGGTGTTGATGGTGTTCTTCAGCTCCAGGATTTCGCCCTTCACGTCGACGGTGATCTTGCGCGAGAGGTCGCCGCGCGCGACCGCCGTGGTGACTTCGGCGATGTTGCGGACCTGGGTGGTGAGGTTCGCAGCCAAGAGGTTGACGTTGTCGGTGAGATCCTTCCAGGTGCCGCCGACGCCGGGCACGACGGCCTGACCGCCGAGCCGGCCCTCGGTGCCGACCTCGCGCGCCACGCGCGTGACTTCGGCGGCGAAGGAGCGGAGCTGCTCGACCATGGTGTTCAGCGTGTCCTTCAGGAGAAGGATCTCGCCGCGTACGTCCACCGTGATCTTCTTCGACAGGTCGCCGCCGGCGATCGCGGTTGCGACCTCGGCGATGTTGCGGACCTGCGCCGTCAGGTTGGAGGCCATGAAGTTGACGTTGTCGGTGAGGTCCTTCCAGGTGCCGGCGACGCCGGGCACCTCGGCCTGGCCGCCGAGCTTGCCTTCGGTGCCGACCTCGCGCGCCACGCGCGTGACTTCGCCGGCAAAGCCGTTGAGCTGGTCCACCATGGTGTTGATGGTGTTCTTCAGCTCGAGGATTTCGCCCTTCACGTCGACGGTGATCTTGCGCGAGAGGTCGCCGCGCGCGACCGCGGTCGTCACCTCGGCGATGTTGCGGACCTGGGCGGTGAGGTTACCCGCCATCGAGTTGACGCTGTCGGTGAGATCCTTCCAGGTGCCGGCGACGCCGGGCACGTTGGCCTGACCGCCGAGGCGGCCTTCGGTGCCGACCTCGCGCGCCACGCGCGTCACCTCGCCCGCGAAGCGGTTGAGCTGGTCGACCATGGTGTTCAGCGTGTCCTTGAGCTGAAGGATCTCGCCGCGCACGTCCACGGTGATCTTGCGCGACAGGTCGCCGCCGGCGATGGCGGTGGCAACTTCCGCGATGTTGCGGACCTGCGCGGTGAGGTTGCCCGCCATCGAGTTCACGGAGTCGGTCAAGTCCTTCCAGGTGCCGGCGACGCCGGGCACGTCGGCCTGGCCGCCGAGCTTGCCGTCGGTGCCGACCTCGCGCGCCACGCGCGTGACTTCGCCGGCGAAGGCGTTGAGCTGGTCGACCATGGTGTTGAGCGTTTCCTTCAGCTGAAGGATTTCGCCCGAGACGTTCACCGTGATCTTCTTGGACAAGTCGCCCTTCGCCACCGCGGTTGCGACCTCGGCGATGTTGCGGACCTGGCCGGTGAGATTCGAGGCCATCGAGTTGACGCTGTCGGTGAGGTCCTTCCACGTGCCGCCGACGCCGCGCACCACCGCCTGACCGCCGAGCTTGCCTTCGGTGCCGACCTCGCGCGCCACGCGCGTGACTTCACCGGCGAAGGCGTTGAGCTGGTCCACCATCGTGTTGATGGTGTCCTTCAGCTCGAGGATCTCCCCGCGCACGTCCACGGTGATCTTCTTCGAGAGATCGCCGCCGGCGACCGCGGTGGTCACCTCGGCGATGTTGCGGACCTGCGCGGTCAGGTTCGAGGCCATCGAGTTGACGCTCTCGGTGAGGTCCTTCCAGGTGCCGGCGACGCCGAGCACGTTGGCTTGGCCGCCGAGCCGGCCCTCGGTGCCGACCTCGCGGGCGACGCGCGTGACTTCGCCGGCGAAGGCGTTGAGCTGGTCGACCATGGTGTTGAGCGTTTCCTTCAGCTGAAGGATCTCGCCCGAGACGTTCACCGTGATCTTCTTCGACAAGTCGCCGCTCGCGATGGCGGTCGCGACGTCGGCGATGTTGCGGACCTGCGCGGTCAGGTTGGAGGCCATGAAGTTGACGTTGTCGGTGAGGTCCTTCCAGGTGCCGGCGACGCCCGGCACCTGGGCCTGGCCGCCGAGCTTGCCCTCGGTGCCCACCTCGCGCGCGACGCGCGTGACTTCCGAGGCGAACGAGTTGAGCTGGTCCACCATGGTGTTGATGGTGTCCTTCAGCTCCAGGATCTCGCCGCGCACGTCCACGGTGATCTTGCGCGAGAGGTCGCCGCGCGCCACGGCGGTGGTGACGTTGGCGATGTTGCGCACCTGTGCGGTCAGGTTGCCGCACATCGCGTTGACGGAGTCGGTCAGGTCCTTCCAGGTGCCGGCGACGCCGGGCACGATGGCCTGGCCGCCGAGCTTGCCGTCGGTGCCGACCTCGCGCGCCACGCGCGTCACTTCGGAGGCGAAGGAGCGCAGCTGGTCCACCATCGTATTGATGGCTTCCTTGAGCTGGAGGATCTCGCCGCGGACGTCGACCGTGATCTTCTTGGAGAGGTCGCCGTTGGCGACCGCGATCGTCACCTCGGCGATGTTGCGAACCTGGTTGGTCAGGTTGTTCGCCATCGAGTTGACGCTCTCGGTGAGGTCCTTCCAGACGCCGGTCACCTCCGGCACCTGGGCCTGGCCGCCGAGCTTGCCTTCGGTGCCGACCTCGCGCGCCACGCGCGTCACCTCCGAGGTGAACACGCCGAGCTGCTTGATCATGGTGTTGACGATCGTCGCCGACTGCAAGAACTCGCCGCGGAGCGGACGGCCGTCGACGTCGAGCTTGACGGTCTGCAGCAGGTCGCCTTGGGCGACAGCGGCAACCGCGCGCGTCACCTCGCGGGTCGGCCACAACAAGTCGTCGATCAGCGTGTTGACGGAGCCTTCCATGTCGGCCCAGGAGCCGGAGGCGAGGCCGAACTTCACGCGCTGGCGGGTCTTGCCTTCGCGTCCCACCACCTGGCCCACCAGCTCGAGCTGCTGTGCCATGCGCTGGTTTGCGGCGATAATTTCGTTAAAAGTGTCGGCGATCTTGCCGTCGATACCGAGATAGTCGCCGCTCATGCGCACCGAAAAGTCACCGCTGCGCATCGCCTGGAGGGCGAGCAGCAGTTCCGCTCGGGAATCTGACTCGGACGTACCGTTGATTTTTGGCTTTGGGACGCGACGACCGGAGCGTGATGCAGTTCCGGAATCGAGGTCGCTCATACTGTTTCCCCCGCAGGCGTCGGCCGAATCTGAGGCAAGACGCGTTCGACGAAATAAGAGCGTCAGCCAAATTCGAAATCAAGCGCCAACGTATGACGCCAGGAAATGGAACCCGCCTTGCTCAGCCCAACCAAGCTAACGACGATCGGCCGGATTGGTTCCATAGCCCTCAGGGCAAAAGGCCGCGGGGGCGGGTCGTCCACGCGTCCGTCGTCCGCAGCCCTCCTTCGGAACGGAGCGCCGAGCCCGACGGTTAGCCAGCGCAGACAGGGAGAACGGACATGAAGGCAGCAATTTTCGCCATCGCCATCACGGCGCTTGCCGCGGGGTCGGCTCTGGCGCAGGGCGGTGCGCCAAGCGGGCGCGGCTCCGTGACGGGCGACCCCGCCGCAAGCTCCGCCAACCCGCAGGCGGACACGCCGACCACCGGAGCGGCCACCCGCTCGAATCCAAGCGGAAGCGGCACGTCCTCGTCCGGCGGCAAGGACGACAACGGCGATGCGGGTCGCGACAAGATGCCGGAGAGCGACCGCACCGTGCGGCCGCAGAGCCAGCAACGTCCGAGCGACAAGTAGAGGTTATTTGTCCGCCATGGTGCGCTCGGCGTCCCTGACCTGCGCGCGCAGCAGCGGCAGTTGTTCGCGCGCGAACGCTGCGAGCGCCGCATTGTCGGGTGCCGTCAGATAGCGTTCGAGCAGGCTGATGATCGACTCATACTCGGGAATCTGCGCGGCATAGAAGCTTCTGACATAGGCCGGACCATCCGACATTTCGGGCTCGACGAGGCTCGCGCTCGAGGATGTTGCCCTGCCGAGCTGCAGTTCCGCGCCGATCGCCTCCTGGACCTCTTTCAGTCGCTTGTCGCGCTTAGCCGCTTCCTCGGCGCGCAGGGCGGCGAGGTTCTTGACCTCGGCGTTGCCCTTGAGGTCGGTGTTCTCGAGCAGCCCCTGTTGAAACCGGCTGAAATTGTAGGCGCCGCTGATCACCTCGATCGCGGAGGGCGCCCGTGCGCCGGGCTTTCGTTCGCCAAGGCTGTCGGCAAGCGCCGAGGTGCTGATCAATGCCAGAATGATTGCGGCGACAACTCGCATCGATCTTCAATGACGAACCGCGTGCGAAAGTTCCCCGACCATTACGATCCGGTAAGCGGGTTGCGGCGCAAGAGTTCCGTCCCCACGTCCTCTATATGAAACAGTCTGACGTCTTCAGAGACAACGCTGACAATTGTCTTCAGCTTGCCGAGCGCGCTGACGGACAGCCCGCCCATAAGCGCTATTCGCGCATGGCCGACGCCTGGACGGCACTCGCCAACGAGCAGGATTGGCTCGACGGCGAAATTTCGCCCGTTCCCGTCCATGCAGCTCCAAAGCGGAACGGGTGAGCTCGTCTCAAGAATCTGCATGTGAGACCGCTCACGGAAGGCGCATAACTGATTTGGGATCATCCGGGAACGTCGATCGCGGAGATTCCAATTGCAGAAGGAGGTTTGGCGATGGCTCCGCGTCTGGCTCTTCTCTCCCTCATTCTCGCCGTTGGCGTCTCCGTCGCGTTCGCGACGGTGACCACGGTGCGACAGGTGCATCTCGAGAGCGCATCTCCCGTCCACGCCGTGCGCAGCTGATTGCCGCAGCGGAACATTTGACGCCGCTATGCGTAAGCGCTCCGACACATCAGCAGAAGCGAGAGCGCATCATGGCCCATTCCGACCAAGGCATCGTCAAGGACAAGCGTGGGGAGGTGCAGCCCCGCGACAAGGAACGTGCGCAATCCGTGCACAAGGCGGATCCGAAAGGCTCCCCCTCGCGTGAAGCGACGCGCGATCCCAAGCTGAACGACAACATCAAGACGCCGGGTTCCGGCGCCATGCCGGACGGCTCGAGCGACGCCACGGGCTAGCTCTCACCAGGAACGAATTTCCGCGGGAAGTGTCGACGGATTGCTTCCGGCAGTCATGCCCCCGGTGCGCCGGAAGCAATCTCCAAGGACGGCCCTGGCACCCACCGTGCCGGGGTCGTTTGCTTTTGGTGGGGCTTTCCGTGCGTCATTCGGCGCCGCTCTCCGGATCCCCCTGAGTATGTCCTTCAGGCCCGCGGCCGAATACGCCAAAGCTGCTCGACTTCACGCCGGCAGCGGCATCGACGCCCACAGCGGCCAGTCCGAACTTCAGGAGTTCGCGGACTGCTGCCGCCCGCGTCGGCATGCGGTGCTTGAACCGGAAATCGTCAATGGCGGCCAACTCTTCCGGCGAGAGCATGACCTGAAGGCGCTCGGCGCGAAGGTCGTTCATGGCGATCACGCAAATTGAGTAGGTTGAGTAGCTTACTCAACGAACCAACTTGATGAGAGTTCCGCGAAAGCCGACGAAGTCTGCAAGTGAATAGGAAATCCAATAAAATCAATAATTTATTGAAACGCATGCCGCCGTAAGGCATTGTTCCCGTAAGGGAGAGAGACCATGACCGACGAAGTCAGGTTACCTCGCAAGCTTTCCGAAGAACCCGCAGCGCCCGAGCCGGTGCGGCCAAGCCAGCAGAAGATCATCGACGAGGTCGAGCGCTGGGCCAACAGCCCGGGCCTCCAGCCGCCGCAATCGCAGCCTTCGACGGGAGCGAAAGCGAGCTAGGGCATGATCCGAAAAAGTGCGAAGCGGTTTTCCGCAAAGATCATGCGTAAACAACAATCTAAAGCGCGATGACGATTCATCCAAATCTCATCGCGCTTTAAGGCTTTGCGAAGCGAGAGCCCGTTGCCGACGGCGAATGGCCTGATCGGCGCGATTTGTGGGAGACACTGCGAAGCTTGCGTCTGAGCCACCAGGCCGACACGGACACGATGGCCCAGACCGTCAGCGCGGCGAAAAAAGCGAGCGCGACGCTTGCCCCGACGATCAAATGGAAGATAGCGGCGAACGCGGCGAGGCCGATGCTGCCGAGCGCGGCGCCGGCAGCATCGAGCGCCGCGGCCTTCTGTCCGCGACGCCGCCCGCTCAGGCCGGCCTTCTCCTTGGCGTGACGCTCGTGGCTTTCGATCAGCGTCGCGCTGGCGCAGAAGATGGCCGGAAAAGCAAGAAAGAGCCCGCCGACGGACAGGCCGAACTTCGAGCCGATAACGCCCGCGAGCACCGTCGCACCGCCGCCGAGCACGAAGCGAATGGCGTACTCGTACCACCGCGTCTGTTTCAGCGCCGATGTCGATAGCTTCACCAGCATCAGGCGGCACCTCCCAGGCCGGCGAGCAGGCCGAAGGCGACAACGAGCCATGCGGCAAAGGCGAGGATCGTGGCTGGAAGCGCGCCGAAACGGAACCTCATCAGGAGGTGGCAGACGACGACGCTGTAGCAGGCGAGCGCGACGGCGCCATAGATCATCGTCCAGCTCTGGGCCGCAGCATATTGCGGGCCGTGCTGGACCACTGCGATGGCGAGGGTGGCAAGCGCCACCGACGGTGCGGCGCCGAGCAGCCCGGCAAAGCTCTTCGGCCGCAGCATGTCACCGAGGATCGCGAAGACGGATACGATCAGGCCGCCGGCGACGAAGCGCACGAGATATTCAGTCATGGCTGTCCCCCCGAGCCCTTGCGCTGCCGCTGCCGTGACTTCGCCATCGTGAACGGCCGGAACAGGCGCTCGACAACGATGCCCAGCATGAAACCTGCCACGACATCGCTGATCCAGTGCGCGAGCAGCGCGACACGCGTCAGGGACAGCGCCACCGCAAAGGAGCGCGCCAGGTTGCGCGGGGCCGGCGGCAACAGGCCCGCGGCCGAGGCAAGGGCGCCCATATGCACGGCGTGACCTGAGGGAAATGCATCATGCGCGCGCCCCGAAAAGGGAACACCGCGCCCATGGGCGCTCACCGTCAGCCGGTCGGGCCTCGTCTGATCGAACACGGATTTCAAGACATGCGGTAACACGGCCGTCGCCAGCGACACGATCAGGACGTGATCGGCAACGGGGCGCTGCTGCGGGTGCCGGAGGCGGGTGTAGAGCCATCCTGCTGCCGAGAGCGCAACCAGGACATGCTCGTCGGCGGCCCACGTCATGGCCTGGGCGGCATGCTCGAGCCCCGATTTGGTATTGTGCGCGATCTCGTTGGCGATCGCCGTATCGATCCGGGTGGGTTTGACTGTTACAAGGGCCATCGGTCCGTCGGCGACTGTTCCTCCATGACAGTTTTGTAAAGCCTGGAAACAAAGAAGGTTCCTGGCTCAACCGGCAGGCACCGCCCAGCGGCAGCGCGATGACGTTCTCATCGCGCGTCAGGAAGGACGCCGGAGGGCCGGCGTCCTTTCAGCAATGCGTTACTTGCTGGATTGGCCGACGCTCGGCGCCCTGCCGAGGTTCTTGGCCATCTCGAGGTGGTGCTTCAACGCCGGGAGCGTCTTGCCGGCCCAATCCTTGAGCTCGGCATTGTCGCCGCCCTTGGCGTAGCGCTCGAACAGCGACACGGCATCTTCATGCGCGCTGACCTGATAGGAATTGTAGTCCGAGCTGAAATCCTTGCCGCTCGCATTCTTGAGCTTGTCGATCTTGCTCTGATGCGAGCTGTCGAGCGCCGTCGGCAGCTTGGCCTGCACCTTGCCATTGCCGACCAGTCCCTTGAGCTCGTTGCTCGTCTTGGTGTGATCGGTGATCATCTGCTGCGCGAAGGCTTTCTCTTCCGCGTTGCCCTTCTGCTGGGCGAGCTTGCTCGATTCGATCTCAAACATGTCGCTGATCGCGACCTGCGTCACGAAGTCCGCGGTCGCAGGCGCAACGCCGAGCGCCGAATTCACGCCGGTCTTTTCGCCCAGCGACTGGGCGAGGGCAGGGCCTGCGAGAATCATGCAGGCAAGAGCGATGATTGTGCGTTTCATGGTCAAATCCTTCCGAAAAGGTCGCGTGGCCGCTTGCCGGCGACGTGCGGCGACCAACACGCCGCCGGGGCCGAGGTTCCTAACGGCTAATCCGCGCGATTCCGTCCGGTGCGCGGATTGATGGGATCTGTCGGCTTGCGTCGAAGCCGTTCGGGCAGGAACGGTTCGGCCGCCGTGGCGGTCGCGTCGGCCCGTACGTCCGCGTGGTGCTGCGCCTGCTCGTGGGAGGTGGGGTTGTCACTGATCCGGCGCTTGACGTCGAGACCGTCGACCGGATCGTTGACGCCGTGCCGGATGTCGCGGAAATCACTCATGGCTCGCCTCATTGCTTTCCTGGCAGGATCGATTCCAGCACCTGCCGCGCTGCTCCCTTGATCATCCCGCTCTCGTTCGGGTCGCCCTTCATCAGGGCGAGCGAGAAGTTCTTCGCCTGCTGCAAGGTGATGTGCGGCGGCAGCGGCGGCACCTCGGGATCGGTTTTCACTTCCAGCACGACGGGCATCTCGCTTGTTAGCGCCTGTTCCCAGGCCGAGCCGAGCAGCTGTGGGCTGTCGACGAAGATGCCGCGCAGGCCGACGAGCTCGGCGAAGCGCGAATAGGAGACGTCGGGAATGCGCTGTGACGCCTCGAACTTGGGATCACCGTTGATGATGCGTTGCTCCCAGGTGACCTGGTTGAGGTCCTCGTTGTTGAAGACGCAGACGATGAAACGCGGGTCCTTCCAGTCGCGCCAATACTTCGCCGCGGTGATCAGCTCGGCCATGTTGTTCATCTGCATGGCGCCATCGCCGACGAGTGCAATCACGGGGCGGTCGGGCTGGGCGTATTTGGCCGCGAGCGCGTAAGGCACCGCAGCGCCCATCGAGGCGAGCCCGCCGGAGAGCGAGGCTGTCATGCCGCGCCGCATCTTCAGGTCGCGGGCGAACCAGTTGGCGCATGAGCCGGAATCGCTGGTGATGATGGCGCGGTCGGGCAGGCGCGGCGACAATTCCCAGGCGACGAGCTGCGGATTGACTGGCGCGGCGGGCTGATGCGCGCGGCCATCCAAAGTCTTCCACCAGGTCGCAACGTCGTCCTGAATGCCCTGGCGCCAGGCGCCGTCGCTCTTGGGCTTCAGCCGCGGCAGCAATGCGCGCAGCGTCTCGGCGGCATCTCCGATGAGGCCGACCTCCATGGGAAAGCGGATCGACATCATGCCGGCGTCGATGTCGATCTGGACGCCGCGCGCGCTGCCTTCCTTCGGCAGGAATTCGGCGTAAGGAAAGGCCGAGCCCACCATCAGCAGCGTGTCGCATTCCATCATCATGTTGTAGCTGGGCTCGGTGCCGAGCAGGCCGATCGAGCCGGTGACCCATGGCAGGTCGTCGGGTAGCGCCGCCTTGCCCAGCAGCGCCTTGGCGCAGCCGGCCGACAGCCGGTCGGCGACCGCGATGACTTCGTCGGTTGCACCGAGCGCTCCGGCGCCGACGAGCATCGCGACCTTCTTGCCGGCATTGAGGATCTCCGCGGCGCGGTCGAGATCGGCATCACGAGGGACGACTTTAGGTGGGCTGTACCCGACGCCGGAATGCAGCGTGCCGTGCGCACGGGGCGGGTCCTCGTAATTCTCCTCCTGCAAGTCGTTGGGCAAGATGATGACGGTGGGAGTCCGCCGCGCCAGTGCGATCCGCACCGACCGATCAATCAGGTGCCGCACCTGCGCAGGCGAGGAGGCCTGCATGACATAGGCGCCGGCGACGTCCTTGAACATCGAGAGGAGGTCGAGTTCCTGCTGATAATGACCGCCGAGGGCGTTGCGCGACTGCTGGCCGACGATCGCCAGCACCGGCTGGTGATCGAGCAGCGCATCGTACAGCCCGGTGACGAGATGCGAGGCGCCGGGACCGGAGGTCGCAATGCAGACGCCGAGCTGACCTGAGAATTTTGCGTAGGCGGTTGCCATGAATGCCGCCATTTCCTCGTGCCGCGCCTGCACGAAGCCGATCTTGCCGTCGGCCCGGTTCATCGCACCGAACACGCCGTTGATGCCGTCGCCCGGATAGCCAAAGATGTGGCGCACGCCCCATTGGTGCAGGCGCTGAATGATGAAGTCGGAGACGGTCTGGGACATTGCGGGCGGCTTTCTCTGTTGCGGCCTCGATAGCCTCAGAGAACCGGTTCTTTGTGGCGATGTTCCCAAGCATTTCCGGAACACGCGCCGGAACGATCACGCACCCCTTTCGGTTGATTCACAAATAGCCGAGTGGAGAATAACGATGCTCAATCAGAGCGAACTGGACCGTAACGAGATGGGCCGGCTGATCGGAAGCGACAAGGTCGAGGGAACCGCGGTCTACGGTGCCGATCGCAACAAGATCGGTTCAATCGAACGGGTCATGATCGACAAGATCAGCGGCAAGGTCTCATATGCGGTGCTTGGTTTCGGCGGCTTTCTCGGCCTCGGCAATGATCACTATCCGTTGCCCTGGCAGTCGCTGAAGTACGACACCGAGCTCGGCGGTTACGTGACTGCGATCACCGCCAAGGATCTCGAAGGCGCGCCGAAATACGGTGAGAAGACCGACTGGAACTGGAGCGACGACGCCGCCGTGCGCGGCATCAACTCCTATTACGGTGTTCCCTTCGCTTGAGCTTTGAGAGGCGCGGCGCCTCACTCACTCCGCCGCTTCTCTCCGCCCCGGGCCCGCATGCACATGCACCTGCTTGGCATGCAGCACCTCGCCGCATTCCGAGCACACCATTACGGGATCGAACAGCTTGCCGCAGCTCTTGTGCTCGTGCAGCAGCGGGCGGCCGCGCTCGTCGCCCATATGGGCGTCGCCCCAATGCACCATCGCCATGATGATCGGGTAGAGGTCGAGCCCCTTCTGGGTGAGGATGTATTCGTAACGCTTCGGTGCTTCGGAATAGGGCACGCGGCGCAGGATGCCGAAGCGGACCAGCTTCTTCAGCCGCTCCGAGAGCAGATGGCGTGTGATCTGCAGCGAGGACTGAAACGCTTCGAACCGCCTGACCCGCAAGAAGCACTCGCGCAGGATCAGCAGCGTCCAGCGGTCGCCAATCGCGGCGACGGTGCGCGCGAGCGAGCAGGGCTCTTCCTCCAGCGTGTCCCATTTCATGATGCAGTTCCTGCAAGGCGTCAGTCTGAAAAAGGAACTAAGTTGATCGATCAGAGAGATTTTCACTGGAAGCTAACACTCAGCCACTCAGTTTGACAGTTCTATTTTTGAACTATAGCTTCCGGCACACAAACGCCGCGCGCCCGCAGCGCGGCCCATGGGAGGAGGCGGTCTTGTCCAAGCGAAACGCCACTGCGGCCGTCATTGGGGCCGGCGATTTCATCGGCGCCGAGATCGCCAAGAAGTTTGCCGCCGAAGGGTTCTCGATTTTCGCCGGCCGCCGCAATGGCGATAAGCTGGCGCCGCTGGTGCAAGAGATCGAAGCCGCCGGCGGCGAGATCCACGCCCGCTCACTGGACGCGCGGAAGGAAGACGAGGTCATCGCCTTCCTGAACGACGCCGACAAGCATGCACCGCTCGAAGTCTGCATCTTCAACGTCGGCGCCAACGTCAATTTCCCGATCCTCGACACCACCGAGCGCGTGTTTCGGAAAGTGTGGGAGATGGCCTGCTATTCCGGCTTCCTCGCCGGGCGCGAGGCAGCGCGGCTGATGCTGCCGCGCGGCGGCGGCAACATCTTCTTCACGGGTGCGACCGCGAGCTTGCGCGGCGGCAGCGGGTATGCCGCCTTCGCCAGCGCCAAGTTCGGCCTGCGCGCGGTGGCGCAGGCGATGGCGCGCGAGCTCGGGCCGAAGAACATCCACGTCGCCCATCTCATCATCGATTCCGGCGTCGACACCGAATGGGTGCGCCAGCGCCGGCTCGAGGCGCTCGGGCCGAATGCGCTCGATAATCCCGATCTCCTGATGCCGCCGTCATCAGTCGCGAGCGCCTATTGGCAGCTCTACCAGCAGCCGAAGAGCGCCTGGACCTTCGAGATGGAGATCCGCCCCTTCGGAGAGAAATGGTGACCGCGGCGAGAAAGTCCGGCTAGACTGAGCTCAACATCAAGCAATACCGGGAGGATTTTCAGTGAAGACCGCGATCACCGAACTGTTCGGCATCGAGCACCCGATCATCCAGGGCGGCATGCATTTCGTCGGCTTCGCCGAGCTGGCCGCTGCCGTCTCCAATGCCGGCGGGCTCGGCATCATCACCGGTCTCACGCAGAAGACGCCCGAGCTGCTCGCCAAGGAGATCGCGCGCTGCCGCGACATGACGGACAAGCCGTTCGGCGTCAACCTCACCTTCCTGCCGGCCTTCTCGGCGCCGCCTTATCCGGAATACATCGCGGCCATCGTCGAGGGCGGCATCAAGGCGGTGGAGACCGCGGGCCGCAGCCCGGAAGCCTACATGCCGGCGCTGAAGGCCGCCGGCATCAAGGTCATCCACAAATGCACATCGGTGCGCCACTCGCTGAAGGCCGAGCGCATCGGCTGCGACGCCGTCAGCGTCGACGGCTTTGAGTGCGGCGGCCATCCCGGCGAGGACGACATTCCCAACATGATCCTGCTGCCGCGTGCGGCGGAAGAGCTGAAGATCCCGTTCGTCGCCTCCGGCGGCATGGCCGATGGTCGCAGCCTGGTCGCGGCGCTCTCGCTGGGCGCGGCGGGCATGAACATGGGCACGCGCTTCATCGCCACCAAGGAAGCGCCGGTGCACCAGAACGTCAAGAATGCTCTCGTCGCAGCCACCGAGCTCGATACCCGCCTGATCATGCGGGCGTTGCGCAATACCGAGCGCGTCCTGAAGAACGCCAATGTCGACCGCCTGCTCGAGATCGAGCGCGAAAAGGGCGCCAAGCTCACGATCGACGACATCCACGACCAGGTCGCGGGCGTCTATCCCAAGATCATGCTGGACGGCCAGATGGATGCCGGCGCCTGGAGCTGCGGCATGGTCGCAGGGCTCATCCACGACATTCCTTCCTGCAAGGAGCTCATCGATCGCATCATGGGCGAGGCTGAAACCATCATCCGCAGCCGCCTGCTCGGGTTCCTGGACAGGACGGACGCTGCGCGAAAGGTCGCCTGACACCGTCAAACTTCTTAACCACAGCGGCATCTGACCGCTGGAATTACGCGCGGCGCCTCCTAGATAGGGGTAAATTGCCCGTTTCATAAATCGATTTCAGGAGGCGTCCGTGGTCCTGAAAAGTGTTCCCTTCGCAATTGCCTTTGCCCTTGTGGTCGCAGGGGCCGGTGTTGCGCGCGCCCACGACTACAAGCCCGGCGAGTATCTCGGCCTCGATCTCTCCAAGGCGGTGCTGTCGCCGAAACGTCTCGGGCCGGAGACGCACTTCGCGCCGGTCGCGCTCGAAGCGCGTGGCGCGAACGAAGCGCAGGCGCGTGCTGAGCCGGTCGATGTGCCGAAGAAGGTTACCGCCGAACGTGTTCGTGTGGCCGAGCCGAAGAGCGCGCATGCCAGAAGCGCACCGTCGCGCGGGGCGGCCCGCGCCAAGCTAGCACGCCGCGGCAACCCGCTCGATGCGCAGGCGATGGACACCCGCATCCAGACCTGGCCATGCCGCTCTGGTGGCATCTGCAACTGGAAGCGGTGATCACAGGCGTCATCCCAGCGTCGCAAAACCGTAGGCGCGGAGTCAAGAAACCGTAAGCCGGGAGTCAAGGAGCGCAGGCACCTTCCGTCGCGATTCGACGAAGGTCTCCTGAATGGCAACGCTCCGCCCCTCGCGCGCCTGGACCCGGCGGCAGTTCCTGGTCCGTTCCGCCTCCGGTCTCGCCATCGCCTCGCTCGCGAAGCCTCATGTGAGCCGCGCCGCCGATCGGCCGCAGATCGCAGGCGGCATCCAGTCCGGCGATGTCTCCGGCGGCTCCGCGGTGATCTGGGCGCGCGCCGATCGGCCCGCGCGGATGCAGGTGGAATGCTCCATGGTCGAGAGCTTCAAGACCATCATCGTCTCGGCCTCCGGCGATGCGCTGCCCGCTGCCGATCTCACTGCAAAACTCCTGCTGGCGGATCTGCCGCCCGGGCAGGACATCTTCTACCGCGTCCGCTTCGACGACATCGCCACCGGACTCGTCGGCGAAAGCCGCGTAGGCCATTTCCGCACCGCGCCGGCAGCGCGCCAGTCGATCTCGTTTCTGTGGTCCGGTGACACCGCGGGCCAGGGCTGGGGCATCGACGTCTCCCGCGGCGGCTATCGCAGCTATCGCACCATGCTCGATAACAATCCGGATTTCTTCATCCACTGTGGCGATCACATCTACGCGGACTGCACGATCCCTTCCGAGCAGAAGCTGCCGAACGGCGAGACCTGGCGCAACCTCGTCACCGAAGAGAAATCGGAGGTGGCGCACACCCTGGCGCAGTTCCGCGGCAACTACAAATACAACCATCTCGACGAGCACTTCCGCGCCTTCCATGCGCAGGTGCCGATGTTCGCGCAGTGGGACGATCACGAGGTGACCAACGACTGGTCGCCGATCGGGACCTATGACGAGTCCGGACACGAGGACGACGGCACCCCGCGCCTGGTCGCGCGAGCCCGCCGGGCCTTCTTCGACTTCATGCCAATCCGCGACATCGGCGCGCGGCACGGCCGCGTCTATCGCAAGATCGCCTATGGCCCGCTGCTCGACGTCTTCATGATCGACATGCGCAGCTACCGCGACGAGAGCTGGAACAAGGGCGATGATCACCGCGGCTGGATCCTGGGCGCCGAGCAGCTCGCCTGGCTCAAGCGCGAGCTCGCCGCTTCGCGCGCGACCTGGAAGGTGATCGCGGCCGACTTGCCGATTGGCCTGATCAGCCTGGATGCCGTTGCGCTCGGCGATGGGCCGCCCGACCGGCGTGAGCACGAGATCGCCGATCTGCTCGCATTCATCACGCGCGCCGGTATCCGCAACATCGTCTGGCTCACCGCCGACATGCATTACACCGCCGCGCACTACTACGATCCGAAGAAGGCGCAATTTAAGGATTTCGAGCCGTTCTGGGAGTTCGTCTCCGGCCCGCTGCATGCCGGCAGCTGGGGACCGGGCGAGCTCGACGACACCTTCGGCCCGGTCGCGATGTACCAGCATGGCTGCAGCGCTGCGCAAGGCGAGAATCTCGCGCCCTGCTTCGGCTTGCAGTTCTTCGGGCGGGTCGACATCGATGGCCACAGCGGCGTGATGACGGTGACCCTGAAGGACGTCGACAATCGCGACCTCTGGTCGGTCGACATCGTGCCGCAGCCGCAGGTGCAACCCGCGGTCGTGGCGCAGCATTGGTGAGGTTGCGGCGCGCCAGTCGTCATGCCCGGGCTTGTCCCGGGCATCCACGTTCTTCGTGCCGCGTGGCAATGCGTGGATGACCGGGACAAGCCGGCCATGACGATGGAGAGGCATTGCTAACCCGATCTTGATTGGCCGCTGTGCTCCTCCCGCGCTAGGGTGAGGGGTCCCGCCACTTCTTTTCCATCACCGAAAAGTCTGCTCACGCGGCATCGCCGCGCGATCCGGTGGGCTGAATTGCTCAGGAGCCTGTTGCATGGATCATCTGAAAACCCAGGGCATCAGCATGCCCAAGCTCGGCCTCGGCACCTTCCGCATGCAGGGCGATGCCTGCCGTGCCGCGGTCGAGAGCGCGCTTTCGATCGGCTATCGCCACATCGACACGGCCGAGATGTACGCCAACGAGGAGGCGATCGGTGCGGCCATCGCCGCGTCCGGCGTGCCGCGCGGCGAGCTGCACGTCACCACGAAAGTCTGGCACGAGAACCTCAACCGCGATGCAATCCGCCGCGCTTTCGACGCCAGCCTTAGGAAGCTCCGGCTCCACCATGTTGACCTCTATCTCGTGCATTGGCCGTCGAAGGCCGCGAACTGGGGGGCGGTGTTCGAAACGCTGATGACGCTCAAGGAGGAGGGGCGCACGCGCGCCATCGGCGTTGCCAATTTCACCACCGCGCTGCTCAAGATCGCGGTGGAGGAGATCAGGGCGCCGATCGCCTGCAACCAGGTCGAATATCACGCCATGCTCGATCAATCGAAGGTGCTGGCCTATCTCCAGCCGCTGTCGATTCCGCTGGTTGCCTATTGTCCGCTGGCGCAAGGGCGTTTCGCGAGCGATCCGGTGCTGGCCGACATCGGCGCCCGGCACAATGCCACCGCCGCGCAGGTCGCGTTGAAATGGCTGCTCGACCAGGACGGCGTCGCCGCGATCCCCAAGGCCTCGCGTCGCGAGAGCCAGCAGGCCAATCTCGACGCGCTGAAGATCACGCTCGACGATGTCGACCGCGAGAAGATCGCGGCGCTGGCGAAGGACAGACGCTGCGTCAGTCCGGGCTTTGCGCCGGCTTGGGATTAGGCGCTCTTAACCCTCTCCCCCTGTGGGAGAGGGTGGCTCGCCGCAAAGCGGCGAGACGGGTGAGGGGTCCTCTCCGCGCATGAGTCTTTCACTTTCGGACTTGCTGACGCAACCCCGCATCCGGCGCAATAGCCGATGCGCATCATCGGCGTTCTCAAGAACGGCGGCCGAAGGCCGCCTATGCCACCTTCTCCCACAAGGGAAGAAGGAAAAGAACACAATAGAAATAGCCCCGTGAGGGGCCATTTCCTTGTCGCGTTGCGCATTAGTCCCAGTGGTGATGGCGATGGCTGCGCTTGATCACAACGACCTTGTCGCCGCGATGGTGGCGATGCCAGCCATGATGACGATGTCCGCGGAATTCGGCGCGGGCGCCGTACGGGCCGTGGTGATGATGATGATGATAACCGCCGCTGCGCTTGATCACCACCGTCTCCGCACTTGCGAGCGTTGGTGCCGCGATCACGAGCGCACCGAGAGCCGCAACCACATAACCAAGCTTCTTCATGATGTCCTCCTCCAAACGAATGCACATCTAAACCGCAGATTTGCGCGAACGTTCCGGAGGAGCGGGGAGAGAATTCTGAACGGATGTTCAGACGAAGGCGTGCTAATCGCAGCGCTGCTGCGCGGGCGTCGGCGCACCGCTGGCGACGTATTTGCCGTTGCTGATCGTGTACTCGCCGCGCTCGCTGCGATTGTAGATCGCGCGCAGGCTGCCGTCCTTCTGCAACAGCAACCCGAACTCGCGGGCCTGATGCAGCGAGGGGAAGTACACCATGACATTGAGCAGGCCCTCGGCATTGACCGTGGCGGACACCACCTCGTTCTCGTCCCTGGCCTCGCCGAAATCGCGCCGGTACATCACACGGCCGTCTTTCCGGATTTCGTAAGTCAAGCGCGCGCCCTGGTCGCGGTCGGGCCTACCCGAGCAATCGACCGCCCAGGAGCCGAGCAGGCCCCATTGCTCCACGGTCACGGCCAGCGTCTCGGCACCAGCCGTGGGGGTGAACGCGACCCACAGCACCGCAGCCGCGATCCAGCGGCCCGAACAACGCATCATGTCCTGAAAAACCCCGCCTCGAACAATTCCAAAGTTTAGCATCCCGCGCGCGGCCCTGCCACGGCGGCTGTCGATCGCCCGCGAATTTGATCCGCGTCAATGAGGCGGGGCGGTTCGAAGATAAGATGGCGTTTCCCGAAGGCGAACGTGGATAGAGCAATGCTGAATCAAGTCATGGATTTTGCGGGCGAAGTACTGCCGGGGAGCTGTGCCGTACCGCCTTATTCCGAGGCCGCGTTTCTGAGCGAGCTGGGCGATCGGTTACGGTCCTCACGCATGCGCTGCGATCTGTCGCGCCGGGAGCTCGCCCGGCGCTCGGGGATTTCCGAGCGCTACATCGCCCAGATCGAGGCCGGCAAAGGCAACGTCTCCATCGTCCTGTTGCTGCGGCTGGCTTCCGCGATTCACGGCAGTCAGCCACAGGCGGCGTGAGGAGACGTCCGGACTGGGCCTCAGGCTCGCTTCTCCACATTGGCGCTGCGGGCGGGCACGCCAAACTCCTTGCGGCAGACTTCGGCTAGCACGGCGACGCCATCGCGGATCTGCTGGTGCGTGGGGCTGGCAAAGCACAGCCGCAGCCGCGAAGCGGAATGGCCCTTGCTGGTCGACCATTCCGGCCCCGGATTGATCGAGACGCCGGCGGCGAGCGCGGCCTGATACAGCTTCAGCGTATCGACCTGGTCGGGCAGCTTCACCCAAAGGAAGATGCCGCCCTTGGGCTCCTCGAACTCAGCGGCGGTCCCGAACTGCTCGTTGAGCGCTTCCATGAGCGTGTCGAGCTTGGTGCGCAGCGCCTTGGTCAGGGCCGGCACGTGAGTTGAAAAATGCGGCTTGCAATAGGTGGCGAGCACCATCTGCTCCAGCGCACCGGAGCCAGCATCCGTCTTCAGCGCCAGCATCCGCGACATCACCTCCCAGGGCGCCACGACGAAGCCGACGCGCAGCGCCGGCGCGATCGACTTGGAGAACGAGCCGATATGAATCACGCCGCCGCTCTCGCTCATCGCGTAGATCGCGGGCGGCCGCTGCCCCGACCAGATGAGGTCGGCATAGCAATCGTCCTCGAAGATGGGCACGCCATATTCGGTCGCGAGCCGCACCAGCTCGGTGCGGCGGCTCTCGGGCATGATGCTGCCGGTCGGGTTCTGCACCGTCGGAATGGTGTAGATGTATTTCGGCCGGATGCCGCGGCGCTTCAGGTCGGCCAGCGCGGAGGCCAGCAGATCCATGCGCATGCCGTCCTGGTCGAGGGGAATGCCGACGACGTTGACGCCGAGCCGCGCCAGCCGTGTCAGGGAGCCCTGATAGCTCTCCTGCTCGAAAATCACGGTGTCGCCGCGCGTCAATAGGGTGGCGTTGACGAGGTCGAGCGCCTGCAGCGAGCCGGAGACGATCAGGAGGTCGTCGACCGTGCAGCTGATGCCGGCGTCGCGCTTGAGTTTCGTCACCAGGAATTCGCGCAACGGCAGGTAGCCCTGCGGACCATGCGCCAGACCGTAGGTGGCGAGCGAGCGGCCCTCGCGCCGCAGCACCGTGTCGGCCGCTTCGATCAGCTCGTCGAGCGGCACCTGTTCGGAATCGTTGTTGCCGCCGACGAAGCTGTATTTGGCAAGGCCCGTCCAGCGCGCAGACGGGGCCGGCAGCCCTGCTGGAAACAGGGGCGCGAAATCGAAGCTGGACGTCATGGGAGCGTTCCTCGTTTTGTTCTTGTTGAGCTCGGCTTTGCACCGGCCGCCTTACTTCTTGCCGGCCGTCCTGGTCGGACGGCCCTGACTGATGAAAGCGTAATGCGTGTTGGCGATGCCGCCAACCATTAAGGCTTCGACCACGGGTTCTGCGATCTCGCCCGTGGCGGCCCAGTCGACCAGAAAATTGGCGCCGGTCCCGCCGCGCACGTCGTCGGTCGGAATGAAGATCGAGACGGTGGCGAGCGGTCTCAACGCCACCGGCGTCTTCAGATAGCTCTCGACCTGCTTGCCTGCGGTGTCGAAATAGGCGATGCGTTTGATGACCAGCGGCTGGGTCTCGGAGGCGTTGTGTACGCTCAGCGTCACCGAGAAGTCGACACGCAGCTTGCCCTGGCTCATCGCGACGCTGGAATAGGCGGGCACGTAGAAACCGCCGGATACGGCGAGGTCCTCCTTCAGCGGCGTGGTGAGCGAATCGGCAAAGTTTTGTTCGATACTGACCTTGGATTGCGCGGCGGCGGGCACGGCAAAGGCGAGGGGAGCGAGCAGCATGGCTGCGAAGAGCCCATTCCGCATGTGACGAATTGCTCGCTTGTCGCACCGCAACCCACCTCTAGGGTGCGGCAAAACGGACCAATTTGGCATGCATGAGCTCATTCGCGATATCACACTCTCTATTCTGTTCGCCTGGATGCTGGGGCTTCTCGCCCATTTCTCCCGGCAACCGCTGATCCTGGCCTACCTTATCGCCGGCTTCTGCATAGGTCCATTCGGCGCCGGCTGGGTCCATTCGCAGGAATCGATCAGCGTCATCTCCGAGCTTGGCCTGATCTTCATGCTGTTCATGATCGGGCTCGAGATCGACCTGAAGAAGATCGTTCGGGCCGGGCGGGTGATCCTGTTCGCGGCGGGCAGCCAGCTGCTGGGCGGCTGTCTGCTCGGGCTTCTGTTCTTCGTCGGCATCGGCCTGTCGCTCGGCGGTGGGCATTTCGATGCGGTCTATCTCTGCATCGCCTGCGCGCTGTCGAGCACGGTCATCATCGTCAAGGTGCTCTACGAGAAGCGCGAGCTCGATACGCTGCCGGGCCGCATCACGCTCGGCGTGCTGGTGCTCCAGGACATCTTTGCCATCCTGTTCCTGGCGGTGCAGCCGAGTCTCGCCAATCTGCAGGTCAGCGTCATCCTGCTCTCGATCGGCCGCGTCGCGGTGCTGGTCACGGCCGCGCTTCTGGTCAGCCGCTACGTGCTGCCGCGCGTGTTCCACCAGATCGCCCGGCGGCCCGAGCTGATCCTGCTCGGTGCGCTCGCCTGGTGCTTTCTCGTCGCCGAGACCGCCTATCAACTGTCGCTGTCGCGCGAGATGGGTGCGCTGATCGCCGGCGTCTCGCTCTCGACCTTCCCCTATGCGCTCGATGTCACCGCCAAGGTCACCACGCTGCGCGACTTCTTCATCACGCTGTTCTTCGTCGCGCTCGGCATGACCATTCCCGTGCCCGGCCTCTCGGTGATCAGCCTCGCCTTGATGATCGCCGCGTTCACGGTGGTGAGCCGCCTCGTCACCACCTTCACCCCGCTCTATCTGATGAAGCAGGGCCTGCGCGCCAGCCTGTTGCCGGCGCTCAACCTCGCGCAAATCTCCGAGTTCTCGCTGGTCGTGATCCAGACCGGCGTCGCGGACCGCCACATCGCAGCCGAGACGGCGAATGCGGCTTCGTTCGCCTTCGTGGTGCTGGCGGTGCTCTCGACCTTCGTGATGACCCGCAGCGACGAGATCACCCGTTGGGCGATCGGCCCCTTGAAGCGGATCGGCCTGCGCGATCTCGACCATGGCAACGGCCATGCCGAGGAGGGCCACGGGGGCGGCCATGGCGAGGCCCGCCGCATCGTCATCCTCGGCTTTTTCCGTGCGGCGAGTGCGCTGCTGGCCGAGATCGAACGGCAGGCACCGGTGCTGCTGGAGCAGATCACCGTGGTCGATTTCAACCCCAATGTGTACCAGACCCTGCTTTCACGTGGTCTGCACGTGATCTATGGCGACATCAGCAGCGCCGACACGCTGCTCCATGCCGGCGTCGGCAAGTCCGAGATGATCATCCTCAGCGTGCCGGATTCGCTGCTGAAGGGCGCCACCAACGAGAAGCTGGTCCGTCACGTCCGCGCGCTCAATCCGACCGCCCTGATCGTCGCCACGGCCGACCTGTTGGCCGACGTCGGCGCGCTCTACGAGGCCGGCGCCAGCTATGTCACCGTGACCCGGCTCAGCGATGCACATGAGCTGTTTACCGTGATCGAAGCCGCCCAGGCCGGCCTGCTCGCGGACAAGCGCGCCGAGCTCGATCAGCGCCTCGGCGAGCGCCGCGAGGTGCTGCCCTGACGGCGTCGGGCCGCCTTCCTTGCCCGCCTTCCTTGCGGGCAATCTGCGCCTATATCGCTGGTATGCCCGGTGCAAGCCTGAAACCCATCGGCAGGCCCGCCCTCGGACATATGTGGTTGCGCTGGGGAGACTAGCGCCCCGACCCAAGTCCGGCTAAGCCTCCCGGCCATAACCGATAGAGATTGGGAAATGCCCGATAGCGTTCAGGAAGTCTTGCAGGCCTTTGCTCGGGGTGAGCTCGTGGTCGTCACCGACGACGAGGACCGCGAGGGCGAGGGCGATCTGATCGTCGCCGCCTCGCTGTGCACCGCCGAGAAGATGGCCTTCATCATCCGCCATACCTCCGGCATCGTCTGTGCGCCCGTGACGACCGAGGACGCGCGCCGGCTGCGGCTCGATCCGATGGTCGCCCACAACGATTCCGCGCACACCACCGCGTTCACGGTCTCGATCGACTACAAGCCCGACGGCGGCACCGGCATCTCCGCCGAGGAGCGCGCCTCGTGCTGCCGCGCGCTCGCCAATCCCAATGTCGGCGCCAACGACTTCGCCCGGCCCGGCCACATCTTCCCGCTGATCGCCAAGGACGGCGGCGTGCTGCTTCGCTCCGGCCACACCGAGGCCGCGGTCGACCTCTGCAAGCTTTCCGGCCTCCCGCCGGTCGGCGTCATCAGCGAACTCATGAACGACGACGGCAGCGTGATGAAGGGCGAGCAGGTCGCGCAATTCGCGGTCAGGCACAAGCTCAAGCACGTCACCATCGCGGACATGATCGCCTATCGCCAGGCGCGCGAGAAGCTGATCGAGCGGGTCTCGACCTTCGTCACCGACAGCCCGATCGGTCCCTTGCAGGGCTATGCCTACCGCTCGCCGTTCGATTCCATCGCCCACGTCGCCTTCGTCTATAACGGGGTCGGCGACGGCAAGAACGTGCTGACGCGCTTTCACAAGCCGAACATCGTCAAGGACACCTTCACCGGCCACAAGCGCATGGCCGCCGTGCTCGAGCATTTCAAGAAGACCGGCCGCGGCGTGCTGGTCTACCTGCGCGACGGCGCGGCCGGCGTGCCCGTTTCGCCGCTGCCGGACGAGACGTCGACGGAGGCCGACCGCAACCGCCAGTGGCGCGAGGTCGGCGTCGGCGCGCAGATCCTGCGCGACCTCGGCGTGACTTCGATCCGGCATCTCACCTCGTCGGTGCACGACTACAAGGGCCTATCGGGCTTCGGCATCGAGATCGTCGCCAACGAGCAGCTCGAAAGCTGACGCGCATTGTCATTCCGGGCTGGCGCTGAAAGCGCCACGCTTCCCCGGAACGACCGAAGCCAGGACGCAATTGAACTTGTTGCCGCGGCGCTTTACTTTGTCGGGCAATTATCGACGGAACCAGACGCGAAAGGACGTTTCATGAGCGTGCGCCCTCAGGCCAAGGACAAGCCGGCTGCGGCTTCTTTCCAGTGGGACGATCCGTTCCTGCTCGACGAGCAGCTCACCGAAGACGAGCGCATGGTTCGCGACACCGCCCGCGCCTATGCGCAGGACAAGCTGCTGCCGCGCGTCTCCAAGGCCTATCTCGAGGAGAAGACCGACCGCGAGATCTTCAACGAGATGGGCGAACTCGGCCTGATCGGCATCACGCTGCCGGAAGAATATGGCTGCGCCAATGCGAGCTACGTCGCCTATGGCCTCGTCGCGCGCGAGATCGAGCGGGTCGATTCCGGCTATCGCTCGATGAACTCGGTGCAGTCCTCGCTGGTGATGTACCCGATCTACGCCTATGGCGACGAGAACCAGCGCAAGAAGTACCTGCCCAAGCTCGCCAGCGGCGAGTGGGTCGGCTGCTTCGGCCTGACCGAGCCCGATGCCGGCTCCGATCCGGCCGGCATGAAGACCCGCGCCGAGAAGGTGTCGGACGGCTATCGCCTCACCGGCAGCAAGATGTGGATCTCGAACGCGCCGATCGCCGACGTCTTCGTGGTCTGGGCCAAGTCGGCCGCGCACGACAACCAGATCCGCGGCTTCGTGCTGGAGAAGGGCATGAAGGGCCTGTCCGCGCCGAAGATCGGCGGCAAGCTCTCGCTGCGCGCCTCCATCACCGGCGAGGTCGTGATGGACGGCGTCGTGGTCCCGGAGGACGCCCTGCTGCCCAACGTGTCCGGCCTCAAGGGCCCGTTCGGCTGCCTCAACCGCGCCCGCTACGGCATCTCCTGGGGTGCGCTTGGCGCCGCCGAGGACTGCATGCACCGCGCCCGTCAATACACGCTCGACCGCAAGCAGTTCGGCAAGCCGCTCGCCGCGACCCAGCTGGTGCAGAAGAAGCTCGCCGACATGGAGACCGAGATCGCGCTCGGCCTGCAGGGCTCGCTTCGCGTCGGCCGCCTGATGGACGAGGGCAAGTTCGCGCCCGAGATGATCTCGATCATGAAGCGCAACAATTGCGGCAAGGCCCTCGACATCGCCCGCACCGCCCGCGACATGCACGGCGGCAACGGCATCTCGATCGAGTATCACGTGATGCGCCACGTCCATAACCTCGAGACGGTCAACACCTACGAGGGCACCCACGACGTCCACGCCCTGATCCTGGGCCGCGCGATCACGGGCATTCAGGCGTTTTTCTAGTCACTGTGTTTTTCCGCCGCGGCTAGCTTGCTCAACTGTCATCGCCCGCGCAGGCGGGCGATCCAGTATCCCAGAGACTTCGCTTTTGTCACTGGCGCTGCGGCGTACTGGATACCCCGCCTTCGCGGGGTATGACGGCAGAGAGTGTGGCACAGGAAGTCCCATGTCCGACAACGACGACGTCCCGTTCAACCGCAACTTTCCGCTGAAGCCCGGCATCGTCGAGGAGGTCCGCCCCGGCGTGCGGCGCGTGCTCTGCAACAATCCGAGCCCGTTCACCTTCACGGGCACGGTCAGCTACATCGTCGGCAAGGGCAATGTCGCGATCATCGATCCCGGTCCAGACGATGCGGCGCATGCGGCGGCGCTGCTCGATGCCGTGCGCGGCGAGACCGTGACGCACATCTTCGTCACCCACACCCATCGCGACCATTCGCCGAACACCGCGCGGATCAAGCAGGCGACGGCGGCGCCGGTCTATGCCGAAGGCCCGCATCGCGCCTCGCGGCCGCGATTCGAGAGCGAGAAGCACAATCCGGAATCCGGCGCCGACCGCGATTTTGCCCCGGACGTCAATCTCGCGCACGGCGACGTCGTGGAAGGTGACGGCTGGCGGCTCGAAGCCGTCGCGACGCCCGGCCACACGGCCAACCATCTGGCATTCGCCTGGCCGGAGCGGAAGTTCAACTTCGTCGGCGATCACGTGATGGGCTGGTCGACCTCGATCGTGGCGCCGCCCGATGGCTCTATGATCGACTACATGGACTCGCTCGACCGGCTCGCCGCCCGCGAGGAGGATCTCTATTTCTCGGGCCATGGCCCCGAGATTCCCGAGGGCCAGCGCTTCGTGCGCTTCCTGATCCGCCACCGCAAGGCACGCGAGGCCTCGATCCTGCACCGCCTGGCCAAGGGCGAGACCGACATCCCGACCATGGTCCGCGCGATCTATATCGGTATCGATCCGCGCCTGACGACAGCTGCCGGCTATTCCGTGCTGGCGCATTTGGAAGATCTGGTCGCCCGCGGCGTGGTGGCGACGGATGGCGATCCCGTGATCGGCGGGACCTATCGGATGGCCTAGGGGCGAATAGCGAATGGGGAATAGCGAATGGGCGGCTCCATTCGCTATTCGCTACTCCCCATTCGCCAAGTCACTTCTTCACCGTCTTCGCCGGCGCCTTGGGCGGCGTCACCGGCGTCTTCTTCACCGGCTTGAGTGCATCGGCGTCGGCGGCGGTGTTGAGGTCGTCGATGAATGCCTTGACGCGTGCGGCATTGCTGCCGAGGTCGCTGTCGAAATTGCGCGACGCAGAGCGGATATCGACGCGGGAATCATCGCCATCCGGCACGACCCTGATCGAAACGTCCTCGCGGAAACCCATGATCGGCGTGCGCGCCACCGCCTCGATGCGGCCGATGCGGCGCGGCGGCTGCGGTGCGCGCTCGTCGATCACGATCCATTTGCGCTTGTGGACGAGCTGAAGCGCGATCGCATAGGCGCGGTCGGCCGAGATCTCGAGCTCGACGGGCTCGATCTCGGGATAGAAATGGCGCTGCTGCTCCGCCGAATAGAGGCCGGCATAGACCGCGGTGTTGGTGCCCTCGCCGGTGCGCAGGCGCGCCAGCGCATCGAAGCGCGGCGGATCAATCGGATTGGTGGTGATGTCGTAGATCGACGGCAGCTTGCGATATTGAAAGGCCAGATAGGCGGGATAGGCGAGGATCGCCCCGTCGATCAGGAAGGCGAGCAGGATGCGCGCCATGCCGCGCGAGCCGTTCTGCCAGATTGCGGCAAAGCCGGCGAGCCCGAACAGGATCGAGAGGCCGGCGATCGCGAGCCCGCCGATGAACGTCGCCAGCGCCGGCTTGGGCTCCAGGAAATCGAAACGGACGACGATGATCGACACCACCACCGCCAGAACCGCGAAAACGGCCAGATTGCGCGCCCAGCTCGCGAGGCTGGACACGGGCTCCGACTGGTAGGGAGCGGAAAACCTGCGGGCCATCGGGTGAGCTCTGCCGGGGTTGGCGATGCCGGCCGATTTGGCGCGACGATGCGCCGTTGAGACCACGGCGCGGGAGCAAATTCAAGGGTTCCGGCTACGCCCAAGCCGTCATGCCCGGGCTTGTCCCGGCCATCCACGTTCACTGCACCGTGGGGCAAGGCGTGGATGGCCGGGACAAGCCCGGCCATGACGTCGTGGAGGCTTCAACAAGTCGGACGCTGACGCCCCTCCAAGGAGGGGCGCGCCCAGCCCGTCACGCCGCCGCGTTCGGGAACCGGTAATCCTTAAACTGGTCGCGCAGCGCCGTCTTCAGGATCTTGCCGGTGGCGGTGTGCG
Source organism: Bradyrhizobium sp. IC4060 (assembly GCF_020193715.1). Classification (NCBI taxonomy): domain Bacteria; kingdom Pseudomonadati; phylum Pseudomonadota; class Alphaproteobacteria; order Hyphomicrobiales; family Nitrobacteraceae; genus Bradyrhizobium; species Bradyrhizobium sp. IC4060. Next base: position 759,835 of record NZ_JADYVJ010000002.1, read on the forward strand.
GAATGCCGTCGACGAAAGCGACGTCGTCGGGCATCCACCATTTGGCGATCTTGCCCTCCATGAACTTGAGGATGTCCTCGCGCGTGGCCTGCTGGCCCTGCTTGAGCTGCACGATCAGCAGCGGCCGCTCGTCCCATTTCGGGTGGAACACGCCGATCACGGCGGCTTCCGCCACGGCGGGGTGGCCCACCGCGAGGTTTTCGAGGTCGATCGAGGAGATCCACTCGCCGCCGGACTTGATCACGTCCTTGGAGCGGTCGGTGATCCGCATATAGCCGTCCTCGTCGATGGTCGAGACGTCGCCGGTGTCGAAGAAGCCGTCCTCGTCGAGGATGTTGCTATCGACGCGGTAATAGGCCTTGGCAACGGCGGGACCGGAGACCTTGAGGCGGCCAAAGGTCTTGCCGTCCCAGGGCAGCTCCTTGCCGGCATCGTCGGTGATCTTCATCTGCACGGCGAACGGCGCATAACCCTGCATCTGCAGCACGTCGAGCCTGGCATCGCCGGTCGCATTCTGGAACGGCGGCTTCAGCGCCGCGACGGTGCCGATCGGGCTCATCTCGGTCATGCCCCAGGCGTGGCGGACGTTCGAGCCCATGTCGAGGAAGGCCTTGATCATCGAGCGCGGCATTGCCGAGCCGCCGCAGATCACCATCTTCAGATCCGGCAGCTTGAGATTGTTGGCGGTCATGTGCTGGAGCAGCATCAGCCACACCGTCGGCACGCCGGCGGTGTGCGTCACCTTCTCGGTCGAGAGCAGTTCGTAGACCGAGGCGCCGTCGAGCTTGGCGCCCGGCATCACCAGCTTGGTGCCCTGCGAGGGTGCGGAGAAGGCGATGCCCCAGCTGTTGGCATGGAACAGCGGAACCACCGGCAGCATTGTCTCGGACGCACTGGTGCCGAGCGCGTCGACGTTGTTGGCCATCAGCGCGTGCAGCACGTTGGAGCGATGCGAATACAGCACACCCTTGGGATCGCCGGTCGTGCCGGAGGTGTAGCACATCGCCGCCGCCGTGTTCTCGTCAAAGTCCTTCCATTTGAATTTGCCGTCGGCCTGCGCAATCCAGTCCTCGTAGGCGACCGCGTTCTTCAGCGTGGTCTCCGGCATGTGAGCCTTGTCGGTGAGCACGATGTAGCGCTCCACGCTGGGCAGCTTGTCCGCGATCTTCTCCAGGATCGGAATGAAGGTGAGATCGGTCATCACGACGCGATCCTGCGCATGATTGATGATCCAGGCGATCTGTTCGGGGAAAAGGCGCGGATTGACGGTATGGCAGATGGCGCCGATCCCCATGATGCCGTACCAGACCTCCAGATGGCGCCAGGTGTTCCAGGCGATCGTTGCGACGCGATCGCCGAGCTTGATGCCGTCGCGCTCCAGCATCTGCGAGACCTTGAGCGCGCGCTTGTGGATCTCGGCGTAGTTGGTGCGATGGATCGGTCCCTCGACCGAGCGTGTGACCACCTCCTGCTTGCCATGAATCCTGGCGGCGTGTTCGATGATCCGGTGGCAGAGCAGGGGCCAATCTTGCATCAAACCAAGCATTCCGACGTTCCTCCGAGAAGTCGCTGGGCGCGTTATCGCTCTCAGCGTTGGGCCAAAGAATTGCCATGAGTTTTAGCCTGCCGGACTTTCGTCGCAAATGGTCTTGTCGCGGCTATATGTCCGCCGGGGCGGCAATGGTTACCGCTGCGGCGGGGCTGTTGCTGATCGCCGAAAGGGCAGAGGCGCGGAAATATCCTGCGCCGCTCGATATCTTCAACCTTGGAGCACCGAAGCCCCGCGCAACCGTTCGCGCCGCCAGGATTCCGCTGCCGAAGCCGCGTCCCGAGGAGGCCCCCAAAGCGTCGGATGAGGGGGCGGCGCAGGCAGACGGCAAGCCGTCCCCCGACAAGCCAGGTGCGGACAAGCCCGCCGAGGCCGCGCCGCCGCCCGAGAAGCAGGCCTCGGCCTGTCGGCTGGCGCTGACCGAGGAGATCGCGATCGCGCCGTCCATTCCGGATATCCGCGGTCCGGGTGCCTGCGGCGGCGAGGATCTGGTGCGGCTGGAGGCCATCGTGCTGCCGGACAAGCGCAAGGTGACGGTCAAGCCGGCGGCGATCCTCCGCTGCACCATGGCGTCCGCGCTCGCCGATTGGGTGCGCAAGGACATGACGCCGCTGGCGACCAGCCTCGGCTCCGCCGTCAGCGAGCTCGACAATTTCGACAGCTTCGAGTGCCGCGGCCGCAACCGCGTGGCCGGCGCGATGCTGTCCGAGCACGGCAAGGCCAATGCCATCGACATCCGCGCCGTCAAGCTCGCCAATGGGCAGTCGATCGGCCTGACCGACCGCACCACCTCGCGCGAGGTGCGCGAGCGCGTGCTGCACTCGGTCTGCACTCGCTTTTCCACCGTGCTAGGCCCGGGTTCGGACTGGTACCACGAGGACCACATCCATCTCGATCTCGCGCAGCGACGCAACGACTACCGGATTTGCCAATGGAACGTGTGGGATCCGCTGCCTCAGGTCGCACCGCTGCTGCCGGCGGAGCGTCCCGAGGAGGCACCGCCGCGCGAGGTCGCGGCCAAGCCCGAGGCAAAGGAGGGCGCCGACGGCGGTGAGGCGGAAAAGCCTGCTGCACCTGCGGACAAGCCGGCGGCGGATGGCAACAAAGCCCGATCGCACCAGCCGGCAACAAAAAAGCGCCGGTGAAACCGGCGCCTTTGAAAGGCCTCGGGCAAGGCCTGCTTAGTAGGGTGAACTGGAACCGCCCTGGAGCGCGAGGCGCGGCTTGTAGGGCGAATCGCCGTGCTTGGGCTCGAGCACCACGACGAGGGTGCCGAGCTTGACGCGATCATAGAGATCGATCGCGTCCTCGTTGGTCAGGCGGATGCAGCCTGACGAGATCGAGGCGCCGATATATTCCGGCTGGTTGGTGCCGTGGATGCGGAACAGCGTGTCCTTGCCCCCAGAATGGAGGTACAGCGCGCGGGAGCCCATCGGATTGTCCGGTCCGGGTGCGACATAGGTCGGCACGCCCAAGCGCGAGATTTCGCCGGGGGTGGGGTGCCAGGCCGGCCACTCGGTCTTGCTGGCCACCTTGGCGATGCCCGACCAGGCCATGGCCTCTTCGCCGACAGTGATGCCGTAGCGGATCGCTTTGCCGCCCTCCAGCACGTAATAGAGGTAATGGTTGTCGGAATCGACCACGATCGAGCCCGGCGCTTCCTTGCGGTGGAATTCGACAATGGCGCGGCGGAACGGTTCTGCGACCGCGGTATTCTCGTATTTCACCTTGGCAAGGAGTTCTTTGTCCTTGGGCTTGAACGCCTTGGTGTCCGTCGCCTCGTAACGCGTCGTGGCCTGCATGCAGCCCGACAGCATCAGGCCAGCGGCCAAAATCCCAAACATAATTTTCAGCGACGACATGGTTTGGTTCCAATCAAAACAATACCGTGCGGAAGGGACCTGAGCGTAGCGCCCAAGTTCCTCGACTCCGTTAAGCCCATTATGGTTGAAATCTGCCACAATTCCAGCGCCGAAGCCGGTTTCCAGGGCTGTAAGACCGCACCTGTGGCTTTTCTGCCGCAAATTTGGGGGTGTCGTGCGGGTTTTTTTGGTAAGACGCGCCAGACTGTTCCTCCGGCGCCACAGTTGAGCCCTAGGGCCGCCGCAGATGCAAACGCTCCGTTAATGTTGTTGTCATCGTGAACCTGTCAGAATCGCGCTAAGGGCTGTCGTTCTGTCGCAGGATCTCTGGAGCTTTTGATGTTTTCGGTGTTCGTTCTCTCCGAGACCTCCCTCAAGAAGGCGGTTGTCGAGGATCTCACAGCGCTGCCGGAGAACGCAGTCTGGATCGACCTCGTCAACCCCTCGGCTGCCGAGGACAAGGCGGTCGAGCGGCTGGCGGGCATCGCCATCCCGACCCGGGAAGACATGCAGGAGATCGAGATCTCCAGTCGCCTCTATATGGAGAACGGCGCGCGCTACATGACCGCGACGCTGATGTGCCACTCCGATACCGACATGCCCCGGACCACCGCGGTGACCTTCATCCTTGGCGACCACCGCCTGGTGACGGTCCGCTACGACCTGCCCAAGCCCTTTGCGCTGGTCGAGGCCAAGCTCGCCCGCTCCTGCACGCCCTCGATCACCGGCGAGATGGTGCTGATGGAGCTCCTGGACGCCGTGATCGACCGCTGCGCCGACATTCTGGAGCGCTGCGGCGCCGAGATCGACCAGGTCTCCCACGAGATCTTCGAGCCGGAGAGCGAGCGCCACGGCCACGCCAAGCGATATTCCCAGATCCTGATCTCGATCGGCCGCAAGGGCGACTTGACCTCGAAGGTTCGCGAGAGCCTGGTGTCGATCGGCCGCGTCGTGACGTTCCTGTCCGCCGTGGTCGAGGGCGTGAAGTGGTCGAAGGACATGCGCGAGCAGCTCAAGACCATGCAGCGCGACGTCGCCTCGCTGACCGATCACGCCTCCTATCTCTCCAGCAAGATCACCTTCGTGCTCGACGCCATGCTCGGCGTCGTCAATCTCGAGCAGAACAACATCATCAAGCTGTTTTCGGTCATGGCCGTTGTCCTGATGCCGCCGACCCTGATCGCCTCGATCTACGGCATGAACTTCAAGGTGATGCCGGAACTCGAATGGGTGCACGGTTACCCGATGGCGCTGGTGATGATGCTGATCGCCGCCATCGTCCCCTACTGGATCTTCAAGTGGAAGAAGTGGCTGTAGGATCGTGCGCGAGCAAAGATACCTACCGAGACCTTACGCCGCTCGCATAGACACGATCAATCGTGTCGCAGAATCGATCGGGATTGCGGCGACCCGGTGACGCGTGTGTCATGCCGCAATTCCTCCGGTAAAATTTGAGCGGTGGGCTGAACGTTTGCGCGAAACTTGTCTGCGATAAGCAGGGCGTAGCCGCGAGGAACAGCCATGGTTGAGAAACACATAACGTCGCCCCGCAACGTCATCGATCTGGCGAACTACCGTCAGGTTCTGGCGAGCGGCAAGGCGCCGTCGATGTCGGCACGCATGTGCCGGCACTGTGGTGCTCCGCTGCTCGATGGTGAGAACGACGACGACTGCTCGACTGCATTCAGCACGGCCGCTCCGCGGCCGCGCGAGCGGTCACGTCGGATTCGACTCGATTGAGGAACGGAAGGTAAGGGCGATCCAGGTCTTGCGGCGGCGTTGTCTGGATCGCCTTGCTTCCCTGAGCGGCCATTTCCACTTCCGTCATTGCGAGGAGCCACCCGGTCCCGCCTCCGGCGGGCCGGATGACAGGGCTCCGCGACGAAGCAATCCAGACTGTCTTTGCGGAGGCAGTCTGGATTGCTTCGCTTTCGCTCGCAATGACAGTGCCCGCCTACACGTGCTGGCCGCCGTTGATGTGGATCTCGGCACCGTTGACGTAGGAGCTGGTGTCCGTGCACAGCACGTAGATGATCTTTGCCACTTCGTCGGGCGTGCCGAGGCGGTGCATCGGGATCTGCTGCTCGACGATCTTCTCGGTGCCCGGCGACAGGATCGAGGTGTCGATCTCGCCCGGGGCGATCGCGTTGACGCGGACGCCGATGCGGCCGAAGTCGGAGGCCATCTCGCGTGTCAGCGCTGCGAGCGCGGCCTTCGAGGTGGCGTAGGCCGCGCCTGCGAAGGGGTGCACGCGCGAGCCCGCGATCGATGTGACGTTCACGACCGACCCCTTGGCGGCCTTCAATTCCTCGATCAGCCCCCGCGCCATCATGATCGGCGCGAAAAAGTTGACATGGAAGACGTGGGTCCAGGTATCGAGGTCGGTGTCGACCGAGCCCAACCGCGAGCCGCCGGCGCCCTTCGGCGAGATCGCGGCGTTGTTGACCAGCGCATGCAGCGTGCCGCCCTCGAGCCGGTTGCGGATCTCCGAGATCGCGCGCGCGGTGTCCTTGGGATCGCCGAGGTCGACCTGGATGTGGTCCTCCGGCCCTGCGTCCCAGGGGCAGTCCTCCGGGAAAGGATGCCGCGAGCAGGTGATGACGCGCCAGCCCGCCGAGGAGAAACGGATCACGGTGGCGTGGCCGATGCCGCGGCTGGCTCCGGTCAGGAGCAGCGTACGGCGCGGCGCATTGGACGAATGCGGCATGGACATCTTTCAGGTCGGCCCAAAGCTTACGGATACATTCGCGTCTTGGACCACGGTTGGCCGGCCGCGTCACGGCGAAATTCAATGCGGTCGTGCAGGCGGAACGGGCGGTCGTGCCAGAACTCGATCCGCACCGGCGTGATGCGCCAGCCGCTCCAGCCCGGCGGCCGCGGCACTTCGCCGATGACGTATTTGGCCGCGACCTTGGCGATGGCCTGCTCGAACGCGAACCGGCTCTCCAGCTCTTGCGATTGCTTGCTCGCCCAGGCGCCGATCTGGGCCTGCTTCGGTCGCGTCGCGAAATAGGCGTCGGCCTCCGCGTCGGTCACCGGCGTCACGTTGCCGCGGATGCGCACCTGACGGCGCAACGACTTCCAGTGAAAAAGTAACGCTGCCTTAGGATTTGCGGCGAGTTCGCGGCCCTTCTGGCTGGCGATGTGGCTGTAGAAGACGAAACCCTCGGTATCGAAGCCCTTCATCAGCACCATGCGCACATTAGGCAGCCCGTCGGGATCGACCGTTGCGAGCGCCATGGCGTTCGGATCGTTCGGCTCGCTCTTGACCGCTTCGTTCAGCCAGGCCTCGAACAACGCAAATGGCTCGTCGGCGGCGGTGAAATCACCGGATGTTAAGGGTGTCTGGTGTTTCATCGAGGTCGTGTCGGTCATGTCCGGAGTCCGAGTTGCGTCCCGCGGCCCAAAACGCGTTGTTGTCCGCTACCGCCCTATATAGGGCATGGGGACGCGTTGGCCTATCGGCGATCCGGCCGTCCGGCTTCGTCATGACGATGATTCTGATCGGGCTTGGTGCCGGCGGCTGCAGCTTTTCCCGCAACGACGGCAGCGCCTATGCCAAGGCCGAGGACAGCGACCTCACCGGCTCGATCGCGCGGCCGGCGAAGGACGCTCCCCCGACCGAGACCGATCTCGCCTTCACCCGCAACGCCGCCTCTGACGTCCTCAGCAAGGGCGACAAGGATTCCAGCCAGCATTGGGAGAATCCGGAGACAGGGGCGCGCGGCTCGGTGACGCCCATCGCCCAGTCCTATGCCGCCGAGGACGGGCGCAAATGCCGCGACTTCCTGGCGAGCTACGTCAACGGCAATACCGAAAGCTGGCTCCAGGGCGCCGGCTGCCAAAGCGGTCGTGGCCGTTGGGAGATTCATACGCTAAAGCCGTGGCGGAGCTGAGCATGATCCGGAAACGTGGGAACCGGTTTTCCGATCAGACCATGCTCCAAAGATAGAGCTTCAGCTCGCGTTCCTAGTTGCAAAAATGCCACTCTCTTCCCACATCACCCGCAGGTGGGGCGGGGAGCCCTTTGAACAATTCGATTTCTTGAAGGAGACGTGACGAATGCGCGACCCCTATGAGGTCTTGGGGGTGCCGCGGAGCGCCAGCGCTGCCGCGATCAAAAGCGCCTATCGCAAGCTGGCCAAGAAGCACCATCCTGACAGCAACAAGGGTGATCCGAAGGCTGCCGAACGCTTCGCCGAGATCAACTCGGCCAACGAGATCCTCGGCGACGAGGACAAGCGCAAGCAGTTTGACCGGGGCGAGATCGACGCCGAGGGCAAGCCGCGCTTCCAGGGTTTTCCGGGCGGCGGCGGTCCTCGCGGCCGCGCGGGCCCTGGCGGGTTCGAAAGCTATACGTTCCGAAGCGGCGGTGCGGGCGGCCCGGGCGGCGGTGCGTTCGAGGACATCCTCAACAGCATGTTCGGCGGCGGGATGCGCGGCGCACGGCCCGGAGCCGGCGGCGGCGCCCAGTTCGAGTTCGATACTGGCGGCATCGGGCTCGATCTCGACGTCAACGTCGCCATGAGCGTCTCGCTGGAAGAGGCGGTCAAGGGCGGCGAGAAGCGTGTGCGGCTGCCGACTGGCAAGGAGCTCAACGTCAAGATTCCGGCCGGGGTCACCGAGGGCCAGCAGATCAGGCTGCGGGGGCAGGGAGAAAGTGCGCAGGGCCATCCGCCCGGCGATCTCCTGATCACCATCAACATTGCACCGCACCCGTTCTTCAAGGTCGAGGGCGCAGACCTCAGGATCGACCTGCCGGTCACGCTCTACGAGGCGGTGCTCGGCGGCAGGGTCCGCGTGCCGACCCTCGGCAATGCCGTGGAGCTCTCGGTCCCCAAGAACACGTCCAGCGGCCGGACCTTCCGCCTCAAGGGCAAGGGCCTGCCGAAAGCCGGCGGAACCGGGGATCTCTTCGTCATCATCAGGATTATGCTACCGGACGGGAACGACGCCGAGCTTGAAGCATTGATGGAGAAGTGGCGGGACCAACACCCCTACAATCCACGTAGCGGTGTCGGCTAAAGCATGTCCGGAAAGTGTGGAGCGGTTTTCCGGAAAGATCATGCGCAAACAAAGAGCTAAAGCGCGAGCCATCGCGCTTTAGGGCGAGAGCGAACTGAAGGGGTTCTCCTAAAGGACCACGGCATCGTCCTGGAGACGATGCCCATCATACGCCTGAGGCGTGGTAGCGCTTCATGGTCTCGACGTGTCGGCTGTCCGGCGGGGCAGCCGATAAAAAGGTGCGGCCTCGAGAGGGGGACCAGCGCGGTACCAAAAACCCCAATCGAGGCCGCCCGCGTCGATCGGCGGATCGAACGCCACTCATAATCGCGTGAGCACCCGGTGCGATAATGAGACGTGTCGATGTCCTGATTCCAAATTTTCGATGACGGAATCTGGGCACTGGCCTTGCGCGGTTGTCTAGGTGCCGTTTTTCTCTGCTTGGTCGTAGACGGCCTGCGCCACCTTGGTCAGCCGCTCGCGATCGCTGCTGCCGCTGACGACGTAGCCGACGCCGCGCTCGGACCAGAACAACGCGCCGTCCTTGTCCGTCTTGGCGTAGCGCATTTGCGTTGCACCATTCTCGGTCTTGGCGCTGTAGATGGTGTACCGTTCGCCCGAGGCGCCCTCGTACATCAGGAACGACGCCGGACCGTTCGGTCCCGGTAGCAGCCGGCCGCCGACCAGCTTCAGCCCGCTCGCCTCCAGGTTCGGCGCGAACACGGTCCAGCCGCAGCGCCGGGTCAGCCAGGCCTGCAAGTGATCGCGCTCGTTGCCGCCGACCTCAACGGGGTGGCGGACCTCGACGACATAGAGGCGGTGGGCGTCGAGTGCGTCCGCCGTAAAGCTCCGGAAGGTCGAGGGCGCGTTGGCGGCGCCATGCGCCACCCAGCCGGCGGTGCCGCCGGCGACGAAGGCGACCAGCACGGCCGCGGCGGCGCCATAAAACCATTGCCGCGGGCGGCGCTCCAGCCTCTCGAGCTCGAGCCGTGCGGGCACCCGTTCATGGGCAATCGAATCGTAACGCGCGTGCAGCATCTCGGCCATGGTCCGCCAGGACTGCACCCGCTCGGCGTCCTCGGGGTGGGCGGCAAGAAAGGCCTCGACGTCGGCGCGTCGCTCGGCCGGCAACTCGCCGTCGACATAGGCGTGCAGTTCGTCCTCGGTTACTGGAATCTTGCGGTCGTTCATATCGGTCGTCTCTGGCTCTGCGGCCCAAAATGCCTTCTGCGAGTTAGCTTCGCGCAGCTCACTATCCGGCTGCGGGCGGAGATCGTTCGATGCATCGACCCGGCCATCATTTCACCCGCCTGAGCGCCGTACGCTCGCCCTCCAGCGAGGCTTTGACGTGGGCTCTTGCGCGCGCCAGGCGCGACATCACGGTGCCGATCGGCACGCCCTGGATGTCGGCAACCTCGCGGTAGCTCATGCCTTCCAGCATCACCAGCAGCAGCACCGAACGCTGCTCCTCGACGAGAGTAGCCAGTGCCTTCTCGATGTCGCGTCCTTCGGCCTCGGTCCCGCTGGCATCGGGGTTGTTATCCGTCAGCGGCATGAATTGCGGTCGCCTTGCCAGCGAGCGCCGCCGGTTCTTGTTGAGGTTGGTCAGGATCGTATAGAGCCAGCTCCTGACGTCGCCTCCGAGAAACAGCCGCTCCGAACGCAGCGCGCGTACCAACGTATCCTGGACCAGATCGTCGGCCGCATCCGCATCGCGTGTGAGCGCGCGGGCGTAGCGGCGCAACGCCGGGATCATGGCTTCCACACTCTGGCGAAACGCACTCATTGCGGTCCTGACATCCCTGGCGTTCGGCGCGCGCCTATAGCGATCATAACACCCAAGCGGAACGGCTATTCCGGCACTCGAAACAGCGTTAATGCTGCGGATTAGGGCTGTACCGCAGGGGAGGGCTGGTGTACCTCCAGACCTCAACGAGAGTTCGACGGGACGTGCAAAAATGGCGCAGAATTCGGGTCTGATGCAAGGAAAGCGCGGGGTCATCCTCGGCGTCGCCAACAACCGCTCGATCGCCTGGGGAATCGCCAAGGCATGCCACGCCGCGGGCGCCGAGCTCGCCTTCACCTATCAGGGCGATGCGCTGAAGAAGCGCGTCGAGCCGCTCGCCGCCGAGATCGGCGGCCTCGTGCTTGGCCATTGCGACGTCACCGATGCCGCAACCATCGATGCCGTCTTCGCGGTGCTGAAGGAGAAATGGGGCAAGATCGACTTCCTGGTGCATGCGATCGCCTATGGCGAGCAACTCGACGGCCGCTACGTCGACACCACGCAGGAGAATTTTTCGAAGTCGATGCTGATCTCCTGCTATTCGTTCACGGCGGTGGCGCAGCGCGCCGAGAAGCTGATGACGGATGGCGGCTCGCTGATCACGCTCTCCTATTACGGCGCCGAGAAGTGGATGCCGCACTACAACGTGATGGGCGTGGCCAAGGCGGCGCTGGAAGCAAGCGTGCGCTATCTCGCTGCCGATCTCGGCGAGAAGAACATCCGCGTCAACGCGATCTCGGCAGGTCCCATCAAGACGCTGGCGGCGTCCGGCATCGGCGACTTCCGCTATATCCTGAAGTGGAACGAGACCAACGCGCCGATGCGGCGCAACGTGTCCACCGAAGACGTCGGCGGCAGCGCGCTGTATTTCCTTTCCGACCTATCGCGCGGCGTCACCGGCGAGGTGCACCACGTCGATTCCGGCTATCACGTGCTCGGCATGAAGCGGCCGGATGCGCCTGATATCTCGCTTGGCGGGAAGGACTAGCCTCTAACTGAAATGCCCAAGCCTACGATCTACTATCTTCGCCACGGCGAGACCGAGTGGAATGCGCTCGGCAGGCTTCAGGGCACCAGGGACATTCCGCTGAACGCGCGCGGCTGCAGCCAGGCCGTGCAGGCCGGCGGCATTCTCGCCGAACTGTTCAAGCGCGACGGGCGCGACAAGGCCGCGCTGGCTTACGTGTCGAGCCCGCTCGGCCGTGCGCGCCAGACCATGGAGCTCGCGCGCGGCAAGCTCGAATTGCCGCCTGCCGATTACGCGCTCGACGATCGTCTGCGCGAGATCGGCTACGGCACCTGGGAGGGGCTGACGCTGGCCGAGAGTGAGGCGAGGGATCCGGACATCTATGCAAGGCGCCTCGCCGACAAATGGACCGTGGGGCCTGCGGGCGGGGAGACCTACGCCGACGTGCAGGTCCGCGTGCGCACCTGGTACGACCAGCTCCTGTCCGACACCGTCGCAGTGGCCCATGGCGGGACCTGCCGAGCCCTGATGGTGGCCTTGGGCCTCGAGACGCCCGCCAGCGCCGCCGAGCTCTATATCGAGCAGGGCGCCGTCTACGTGTTCCGCGACGGGCGGTTGGAGAAGTTTAGTTAGCCCGGAGCGCTGCCTCGCCCCCGCCGTCATGCCCGGGCTTGTCCCGGGCATCCACGGACTTTCGTGGTCGCAGCCACCAAGAACGTGGATGGCCGGGACAAGCCCGGCCATGACGGCTTCGCCGATATTTGACCCCTATTTCAGGGCGAGTTAAGTCAGCATTGACTTACGAACCCGCGAGCAGCGATGTCCTTCAACACTTTCGGCCACATGTTCCGCGTCACAACCTTCGGCGAGAGTCATGGGGTGGCGATCGGCTGCGTGGTTGACGGCTGCCCGCCGATGATCCCGCTCACCGAGGCCGACATCCAGCGGGATCTCGACCGGCGCCGTCCCGGCCAGTCGCGCTTCACCACCCAGCGCCAGGAGCCGGACCAGGTGAAGATCCTGTCCGGCGTGATGGCCCATCCCGAGACCGGCGCTCAGGTGACGACGGGCACGCCAATCGGCCTTCTGATCGAGAACACCGACCAGCGCTCGAAGGATTATTCCGAGATCAAGGACAAGTTTCGTCCCGGTCATGCCGACTTCACCTATGAGGCGAAGTACGGCCTGCGCGATTATCGCGGCGGCGGGCGCTCCTCGGCGCGCGAGACCGCGATGCGCGTTGCCGCAGGCGCCATCGCGCGGAAAGTGCTGCCGGATGTGAAGGTGCGAGGCGCCCTGGTGCAGATCGGCCCGCACAAGATCGACCGCGACAAGTGGGACTGGGACGAGGTCGCCAAGAATCCCTTCTTCTGTCCCGACAAGGACAAGGCCGCGTTCTTCGAGACCTATCTCGATGGCATCCGCAAAAGCGGCTCCTCGATCGGCGCCGTGATCGAGGTCGTCGCCGAGGGCGTGCCGGCAGGTCTCGGCGCGCCGATCTACGCCAAGCTCGATTCCGATCTGGCGGGCGCGATGATGACCATCAACGCGGTGAAGGGCGTCGAGATCGGCGCCGGTTTTGGTGCGGCAGAACTGACGGGCGAACAGAACGCCGACGAGATGCGCTCCGGCAATGACGGCACGCGCTTCCTCTCCAACCACGCCGGCGGCGTGCTGGGCGGTATCTCCACCGGGCAGCCCGTGGTGGTACGTTTCGCGGTGAAGCCGACCTCGTCGATCCTGCAGCCGCGTCTCACCGTCGATCGGCAAGGCACCGAGACCGAGATCTTCACCAAGGGCCGCCACGATCCCTGCGTCGGCATCCGCGCCGTCCCCGTCGGCGAGGCCATGATGGCCTGCGTGCTGGCCGATCACTTCCTGCGCGATCGCGGACAGGTCGGGCGTTGAACTCGCGGTACTAGTCCACCGCGCAGCTTGACGGCCCTGCAACTTCGTCCGCAAATGCGGCCATGAACAGCTCCGAGCTTCAGCGCATCTCCAACTGGCTGATCGACGGCACTTGGGCGGCTCAGGAGTCGGCCGTAGGGATTGCCGATTTCTGTGAACGTCTGGTCGCGGCCGGCCTGCCGCTGTGGCGGTTCGGCATCTTCATCCGCACGCTGCATCCCGAAGTCTTCGGCCGCAACTTCATCTGGCGGCAGGGCGAGGGAGTTGAAATCGGCAGCGTCGATTTTGAGATCCTGGACACGCCCCAATTCGCCCACAGCCCGCTTCGCGTGGTTTTCGAGCAGGGCATCGAGGTCAGGGGCCGCGCAGGCGACCCCGACAGCAAGCGATTTCCGTTCCTCGAGGACATGCACGCCGAAGGCGCGACCGATTATATCGCGGTGCCGGTGCCTTTTCTCGACGGCTCCATTCACGCGACGAGCTGGATCACGCGGCAGCCCGGCGGCTTCAGCGACGACGACATCGCAGCCATCCGAGCTCTCATAGCGCCGCTCGCACGCATCAGCGAGATCATCACTATGCGCCGCACCGCCGAGATGCTGCTCGACACCTATGTCGGTAATCGCGCCGGCGCGCGCATCCTCGGCGGTCAGATCCGCCGCGGTCACAACGACACCATGCAGGCGGCGATCTGGCTGTCGGACCTGCGCGGCTTCACCGCGCTGTCGGACCGGCTGCCGCCCGAGACGGTTGTCCAGATCCTCAATCATTATTTCGACTGCCAAGTCACGGCGATCCGAGACCATGGCGGCGAGGTGCTGAAGTTCATGGGCGACGGCCTGCTCGCCGTGTTCCCGATCGACGAATATGTCGGCGATGCCGCTCATGTCTGCGCGCAGGTGCTGGAGGCGGCGCGCGACTCGCGCGCCAGCGTCGAGGCGCTCGCCTTTCCGGTGGGCGAGGCCGTCGAGCGCTTCCGCTTCGGCGTCGCGCTGCATGTCGGCAACATCCTTTACGGCAATATCGGCGGCGGCAACCGCCTCGACTTCACCTGCATCGGCCCGGCGGTCAATCTCGCGGCAAGGCTGGAGAAGATCACGGGGCGCCTGGGGCGGACCGTCGTCGCCTCGGAAGGTTTTGCCAATGTCTGCCGCCATGATTGGCACCAGCTCGGCGAGTTTCCGATCGCAGGATTTTCCAAGGCGCAGCGCGTCTACGGGCTGGCGGAGGAGACGCCGGTGGTGATGGCGTGATGTGCACTGAGCTGAAGGCCATTCATCGTCGCAGGATGAAACCTATTCCTCCGGCTCCGTCGTGAACAATAGCGGATAGCCCTTGGCGCGGCCGGCGTCGGTGGCGCGCGTTGCCTTGGTTTCGGCGACGTCCTTGGTGAATACGGCCACCACGCAGGCGCCCAGCTTGTGCGCGGTGATCATCACCTTGTAGGCCTGATCCTCGGTCATGCGGAATTCGGCCTTCAGCACCATAGTGACGAATTCACGCGGCGTGTAGTCGTCGTTGATCAGGATGACCTTGTGGAGCTTCGGCCGCTCGACCTTGGTCCTGGTCCTGGTTTTCGGTTTGGTGACGGTGTCGTTCATCGTGCCCCGAAACGCCCTAGCTCGAATGAGCCACCAGCCAACACATCATACCGCAGGAGCGGGGAGCGCTCCAAGATATGCGGCCGCTCGCCACTATGCCGTCGCGGCTGGGCAGGAATGCACGACTTGCGCCTGCGCGAGTTACGGAAGTGCGCGAACGAGCTGTAATGCGGCGATCAGAGCGCCCACCGACAGCACGACCGATGCAATCATGTAGGCGGCAGATGCCCATGTCTGGCCGCGCTCGATCAGATACCAGGCATCCAGCGAGAACGTCGAGAACGTCGTGTACCCGCCACAAATTCCGACCGTCAGAAAGATCCGCGCGGCCTGCGGCAGGTTCCATTTGGTCGCGAACAGTGCGGTAAAAATGCCGATCAGGAACGATCCGGTGACGTTGACTATCAGCGTGCCCCACGGAAAATCCGTACCGAACGCGCGGCCCGACCCGATCGCAACGAGATAGCGTATGACCGCGCCGAGCGCTCCGCCGCCGGCAACGGCGAGGATGTATTGAATGTTCAATGTCTCGTTCCCCACTTCGCCATTTGCTTCACTTGCCCTCCGTGGCCAGACCTTTGCCGACGGCGAGCAGCCCCACCAGCGAAACCAGCGCGAATCCAAGCCCGGCAAGAAACGTGCCCGCCGGTCCATAGGCGTCCCACAGCGCACCCGCGATCACGCTCGCAGCCAGCAAGGCAATCCCGGTGAACAGGTTGAAATAGCCGAAGGCGGTGCCGCGCAGGCTTGGCGGGGCGGCATCGGCGACCATGGCCGAGAGCAGGCCCTGCGTCAGTCCCATATGGAGTCCCCACAGCACGACTCCGAGCGCGAGGCCCGCAAGGCTCGGGAGCAGCGCCAGCGCGAGGTCGGCCGCGGCGAGGAAGACCAGGCCGAGCGCGAGCAGGCCGGTCCGGTTGATCCGGTCCGACAGCACGCCGGCCGGATAGGCCGACAGTGCATAGGCGACGTTCATCAGCACCAGTACAGCCGGCACCCACATCACGTCGAGCCCGATGTTCTGTGCGCGCAAGATTAGGAAGGCCTCGCTGAAGCGCGCGAGCGTGAACACGACGCCCACGGCGACGACGCGCCAATAGACCGCTCCGAGCTGGCGCATTGCGGCGAGATTGAGCGGATTTTCCGCACGTTTCCGGCTCGGATCGGGCTCCGGCTCCTTCACCGCGAACGCGATCAGCCCGAAGGACAGGAAGGCCGGCAGCACCGCGACCCAGAACACGAGGGTAAAATTGTCGGCCGTCCACCACATCAGGCCGATGGCCACGAGCGGCCCGACGAAGGCGCCGATCGTGTCGAGCGATTGCCGCAGGCCGAAACTCGCGCCGCGCAGGCCGACCGGGGCGATATCGGCGATCAGCGCATCGCGCGGCGCGCCGCGAATGCCCTTGCCGACGCGATCGATGAAGCGCGCCGCCACCAGCCATCCGACGCTGGGCGCGAGCGGGAACAGCGGCTTGGTGAAGGCGGCCAGCCCATAGCCGAGCGCGGCGAGCAGCTTGCGGCGGCCGAGCCAGTCCGACAGCGCACCGGAGAAGATCTTGGTGATCGAGGCGGTCGCCTCGGCAATGCCCTCGATGAAGCCGACGGTGAGGGTGGAGGCGCCGAGCACGGTGACGAGATAGACCGGCAGCAGCGCGTGGATCATCTCGGAGGAGATGTCCATGAACATCGAGACGAAGCCGAGCACCCAGATCCCCCTGGGCAGCGTGGTACGTACGGCATTCGGTGTCGTCATCGTCACGTCTTCGTCGTCCCCTCGCATTCGCCCGCCGGCCGCCAGCAGGCAACAAAAAACCCGCCATCGGCGGGTACGTCCATGCTCCCGCCAAAGGCAGAGGCCCAAGATTGCCTCTCCTCGAGCAGGAGTCATCAGCCCATGAGGTCATCGACCGCCGGGCGGTTATCGGGGGACTCCATCCCCATCTGTGCGACCAACCTAGCATGGAAATCGTGCCGGACAAATGGGCGGGGTCGCGTGCCTCCGCCGGCAGCTGTGATTCCCGGGGATGCGCAGCATCGAACCCGGAATCTCTCAGATTCCGGGATCCTCGCTTCGCGAGTCCCCGAACGACGGCTCTTGAGACCGCCCCTGTTCCCGACCCAAGCGCGGCAACATGGCGGCAGACTTGCGTAACGTGTGAATTCCTAACTCGAATGTGAAGCACAAGCGATCTTCGGCCTTTGCGGCAAGCCGATTGCATGTCACCATCGCGTCATACGACGGGAGACTGCGATGCGTTTGCTGTTCTCGATCGGGGCTGTGCTGGTGGCCGGCATGTTCGCCGGAGGGGACGTCGCGGGCATCGCGGCACCAGGACCCAAATTCGAATCGCCCAGAACTCAACCGCAGCGGCTTGCGGCCGACAAGGACGCGCAGAGCGTCGATGTCGAGCTGATCCTCGCGGTCGACGTGTCCTACTCGATGGACATGGACGAGCTCGCGATCCAGCGCGAGGGCTATGCACAGGCGATCCAGTCGAAGGAGTTCCTGCAGGCGCTGAAGCTCGGCCCGAACGGCCGCATCGCAGTGACCTATTTCGAGTGGGCCGCCTCCAGCGACCAGAAGATCATCATTCCCTGGCGGCTGATCGATGGTCCGGAGACGGCGGACGCGGTTGCCGCCGAGATCATGAAGACGCCGATCCGGCGCGCTTCGCGCACCTCGATATCAGGCGCGATCAACTTCGCGATGCCGCTGTTCGACGAGGATCCCTATCGCGGCCTGCGCCGCGTCATCGACATTTCCGGCGACGGTCCGAACAACAATGGCGGCCCGGTCACGATGGCGCGTGACGCCGCGCTGGAGAAAGGCATCGTCATCAACGGCCTGCCGATCATGGTCAAGGAGCCGTCCTATTCGACCATGGATATCGACAATCTCGATCTTTATTACGAGGACTGCGTCATCGGAGGGCCGGGGTCCTTCGTCATCACGATCAAGGAGCGCGACAAGTTCAAGGAAGCGATCCGCACCAAGCTGCTGATGGAAGTCGCCGGCCGCACCCCGGAGCGGCCCGTGATGCCGGTTGCCGACAAGGAGCCGCGCGTCAATTGCCTCATCGGCGAGAAGATCTGGTCCGATCGCTGGGGGCGGTGAGGGGGCGGTTTTTTCCAGTGGCATCACGCCAGTTCCGGCTGAGACCTTTTGCCCGCCCGGACGATGCGCGCGCTTAACGGCTCGTTAACGGGTGCGTGGCCCTAATCGCATGGTTTCTGTTCGTTCCCGCCGGCATCCTGACCTGCCCAAGCGTGCGAAAGCGGGTTTGTCAGGCCCGTCCGAGCAATCCAATGGCCATCGTCACATCGAGCACCAGCCAGATTTCGCCCGCCAACGAGCGGCTGTATCGCCAGAGTGCTCTGCTCGGTGACTGGAAGGGCAATTGGGTGGGCAACAACCAGCCCGTCGGTTTCAAGGTCGTCAACATCCGCGGGGCCCGGGCGCAAGTCGAGTACACCCACAACGGACGCACCGAGCGCGGCTTTGGCGAGGTTCAGGGCACGCTCATCACCTTCGGCGGCGTCACGGTCGGCACCAAGGACGGCAAGAACATGGTGATGCTGTTCTCGTTCGGGGGCGTCGGCAAGCAGACTGCAAATCTGCAAAAGCAGGACCCGCCCGCGTCCGACAGCCGCCTGATGGGAAGCTGGGGCGGCTATTCCAGCGAGAACGGCAAGAGCGCGAGCTTCAAGGTGCTGTCCGTCAATGGCAAGGAGGCCGAGGTCAGCGTCACCACCGACGGCGTCACCCGCAAGGGCACCGGCTTCGTCTACAAGAACGTCATCATGTTCGGACAGACGCAGATCGCAAGTGACGACGGGCAGAACGGCAAGATCATCTACCAGGTCGGCACCAAATCCTTCATGGTGCCGGTGACGAAATATCCGCCGGCGGATTCGTCGTCTTCGGTCGACAAGACCGCATAACCCTTTACAGCGCTGTTCCGCCGGGGTGAGCCAGCGCCTTCAATTCTCGGTCGACCTGCCGCAGGATTGCGCAGGCCTGCGCGAAACCGCCATCAGCGACGAGTCGCCAGATTTCGTCGGCCTGCTCCACCAGGTGTGGAATCGTCAGCGGCAGGCCGGCTGCCTCCTGCAGCGCCCCCTTCTCGTTGATCAGATAGCGCTCGTTCAGTGCGAACAGAACCTGCGCGACGCAGGCGAGCGATCTGTAGAGGCAGCCCGCGACGTGGGTCCTTTCGTTGCGTGCGGCCGCGAGCTCGGCATTTTCGATGCTGAACAGGACTTCCCATTGGAAGCGCCGGATCGCTGCGCAGAGCTTCCGGATAGGGAAGTGCGATCGACTTGAATCGGGCAATCAGGCCGGTCGGATCGTGCAGCGGCTGACAATATGCGATCTCGCCCATCCAGAGCGCCGAGCAGAAGCCATGTGGATGGCCGGGTTGGTAGTCCATGGTGACCACGCCGGCGCCGCAGGATTCCATGACGGCCTCGATCGCGTCGGCGTCGCGGTAGAGCAGGTCGACCTTGCGGCCTTCCACCGAAAGCCAGGCGCCGCCGACGATCCAGGGCCCCCATTCTCCGACGGGCGTCACCGTCGTGGCGGCGGGATCGTCCGCGATCGTCTTCGCGGCGGCCAGCAACCGTCCGATGTCCAGCGCTGACTTGAAATAGAGTCCGATATCGTAGTCCGAGGCCGCATGCGCGCGGCCCCGCGCGCGAGAGCCGCCGAGTACGACAGCTTGAACGCCAGGTACATCGGCAACAACGGATGTCAGGCGGGTGAGCAGCGGATCGTCCGGCATCAGGTGCGGTTCCCCGAAAGACCTGTGGCCGCGAGGGCCGGCGCGGTCACTCCGCTGGCATTGATGATGGTCGAGGAGTATAGTTTTAAGGGCTTTTAGACGGTAGCCAGAATGTTCGACCTTGCACGCTCATGCGCTCTTGCAGCTCTCGCCGTGTTCTGCCTCGGCGGAGCGCCGGTTCACGCGCAAGTGGCGCCGCTGCGATATTGGATTCCCGGCGGGCCTTTCGGCCTTGGCGGCGCTGCCGGCCTGAGCTCCGACAGCTATGGCAACTTTGCGGGCTTCAACGCCGGAGAGGCCGATTGGCGTACGAGCTCTGCGAACGGCTTCGTCATCGGTCGCGAACGCGGAAATCTCGGATTGAGCGGCTTCAACCAGGCGGGCTCGCTCGGCAATTTCAGCGCGCTCTCTTATGACAGCACGCAATTTGGCTATCAGATGAAGACCGCCGGCGGCATGCCCGTCACCTTCTTTGCCGGCTTCGACACGCTGAAATACGGCAACGGCATCGGCAGCTCATTGGCGCCGCTCACCTCCAGCGCCGGGCCCGGTTATGGCGGGTTTGCGGGTGTCGAATTCAAGCCGACCTCAAATCTCAGCCTGTCGTTCGGTGTCGGCTACGCCCAGCAGGACTCGGGCCGCATGGACAGCGACATCAGATCGAACATGCTGCCCGGCGAATCGCCGGCGCTGAGCGGCCTTCGGCGCTAGGGTCGCATCACCAGCTCCGGCGGACGCCGCAGCGATTGCGGCAGGCTTGGGCCGGTGCCGAAGCGCATCACGATGTCGGGGCGTCGTTCGCCGAGGCCGAGCCGGGTCGCGAATTGCTGCCTCAGTGCTGCGACCTCGACCGGCTGGTTGACGAAGGAATATTTCAGTCCCAGTGCGGTCGCCTGCAAGCCGAAGCGCTGGCAGGCGCGGCCGACCGCGATCCAGTGCGAGGTGTCGCTGCGATCGGCAGCAAGCACGACGACACCGGCCGAGCTGTCGAGCTGCTCGCGATATTTCTTGTTTTCTCCGCTTTCGGTGAAGAACAGCTTCAGAAGCGGCCGGGCTATCCAGGACGGCAGCGCAGGATTTCCCGATGCGGGCGCGAACAACCCGTCCATGGTCGCGACCGCCTCTGCCTCGTTGAAGCGGATCCAGTCGACGAGCTCGCGCATGAAGGCCTTGTCGCGCATCTGCGCCGAATTGCCTTCGAGCACATAGTCGGTGACCTCAGCCATCCCGGCACGCTCGGTGATCAGGATCGCAGCGACGCCAGGTTGCCGGCAGGCATTCTCGAGCTGGCGCAGGATCTCGGGCGCGGCAGGCTTGCCGGCGAAGGCCGCGCGGGTGCATTGCCTGACGGGAATTGCATCGGCCAGGGCCGATGCGGCAGGAGCGGCCTCGTCGAGCGTGATCACGATGCGATCGCCGTCGACGACCGGATCGGCGCGCCAGCCCAGCGTGGCCGCGGCGAGGATGAGGTTTTCGGCGGCACAGCCGAGACTGACGAAGAGATGATGATCGTCGGGATCGAGGGCCGGACAGCGCCGCGCGACGTCAGGCGCAATCGTGATGACATTGCCGCGGACGGCGAAGATCCACGGCTGGGTGTTGTGGCTGTTGGCCGCAAGCGTCGCAAACCGGACGAGCTCGCGATCCCTGGGCGCTGCTCGCAGCGGAGCCCGTGACGCGTTGATGGCCTCGTCATAGGTCATCGCCGCCAGCGCGGCGGAAGGGCTGCCGATCGCTGCCGCAGAAAGCCCGAGCGCGGTCGTGATGAATTGTCGCCGGTTGGCCACGGACTTCCGCTCCACACCCCATGATGAGGCATTCTTAGCGCCAGGCGGCGCCGAGAAGATTGACCGGAATCAAGGTCGGCAGGATCACGATACGCCGGCGACCAGCGGACGCTGCAGGTGCCGGGCCATCAGGTCGGCGGCTTCGCTGTAGCGCCGCGCTTCCAGAACGTCGAGCAGGCGCAGATGCTCGCGCACGTGCCGCCTCATGCCGTCACGATCGGCGAAGCTGCGATAGGCGAACAGGCGCCTGATCGAGTTCACACGCTTGAGCGCTTCGAGGAAGAATGGATTGCCTGTTCCGCGGATGATCTCCTCGTGGAATTCGCAGCCGGAGTGAAAGATCTCGCCAATCGTCATCTTCTCGATTTCGCCGTCGAAGACCCGCTGTTGGCGCTCACGCAGGCGTGTGATCACCTCCTGGGGCAGTGCAAAGCCGGGCTGTGCGATCGCCGCCGGCTCGATCACCGCGCGAAACGCCTTGGCCTGCGCCTGCGCTTCGGGGCTCGAGACCGTCTCCGCGAAACGCCAGCCATAGCCGGGCAGGCGTGCGATCCAGCCCTCGGCGGCGATACGGTCCAGCAGCCGCTGCAACTCCGCGCGGCTCAGATCATAGCGGCGCAAGAGCTCCGCCTCCGTGACGTCGGCTGGGAGTCGGCTCGCGAGCACGTCCCCTGCGATGGCCGTATAAACCTGCTCGCCGCGCCTGACGGCCGCGAGCGCCGGTTGGGCGGCGCCGCTGGTCGGATTCTTCGCCAGCACGAAGCCGCGATGCGGCTCGCCGCGCGCCAGCCCCGCCGCTTCCAGGGCCTTCAGGCCGAGCCGGATCGGCGCGCGTGAAAGATCCAGCGCATCCGCAAGCCTTTGTTCGACCAAGCGGTCTCCGGCCTTCATGCCTTCGCGGCGGGCTAGCGCCATGATCAGGCCGGCGAGCTGCTCGGCCCGCTCGGAACCGTTCTTGTCGCTGCGCGGTCGGGAACTGTCGGTGGCGCTCATTGCAGTGCACGCAAGTTTTAGGGCTTGACAGACTGTCTCATAGATTGTTCTTTTATGCAACAATATACAATCGTCCCCAGGGAGACCCACATGGCCCGCGAGCCCGATGTCCACATTTGCGAGGTCGCGCTCCGCGATGGTCTTCAGAACCTGGACATCTTCGTTCCGACCGAGGCCAAATGCGCGTTGATCGACATGATCGCCGCCGCGGGCATACGCGAGATCGATGCCGGGTCGTTCGTCCCGCCGAAGGTCGTGCCGCAATTCGCCGACGTTGATGCGGTGATGGCGCATGCGCTCATGCACAAATCGACTCTCATCGGCGCGCTGGTGCCGAACCCGAAGGGCGCCGAGCGCGCCATCGGCGCGGGCGTCGATGCCGTCTATTTCGTCATCTCGGCCAGCGAGACGCACAACCGCGCGAACGTGCGCCGCTCGGTCGACGAGCAGGTCGAGGGATTTCGCGCAGTCCGCGCTGCGATTGACGCCCTGCCGTTGGGGCAGCGGCCGCGATTGATGGGGGCGATCTCCACCTCCTTCGGCTGCTCGCTGGAAGGGGAGGTGAGCGAAGCGGCGGTGTGCCGGGTTGCGCGCGCTTTTGCCGAAGCGCGTGCCGACGAGATCGGGCTTGCCGATACGGTCGGTTATGCGACGCCGAAATCGATCCGCCAGATCGTCGGGGCGGTGCAGCGCGAGCTCGGGTCGCAAATGACGTTGCGGCTGCATTTGCACGATACGCTCGGCGCCGGCGTGGCCAATGCCGTCGCCGGCCTCGAAGCGGGCATCCGCCGTTTCGATGCCGCCGTATCCGGCCTCGGCGGCTGTCCCTTCGCTCCGGGCGCACGCGGCAACATCGTCACCGAGGATCTGGTGTTCATGCTGGAGCGCATGGGGCTCTCCACCGGCATCGACCTCGACCGCCTGATGCAGACCCGCGAGATTCTCGCCCGCCACATCCCCGCAGACCATCTGACCGGGCATCTGCACGAGGCCGGAATTCCCAAGCTCCTGCGGAGCGCGGCATGACCATGGCTGTGCGTGAGACGGGATCTGAGCTTCGTCCGTTGGCAGGCCTTCGGGTCATCGAGTTCAGTCAGATGGTGATGGGGCCGAGCTGCGGCTTGATCCTGGCCGATCTCGGTGCCGACGTGATCAAGGTCGAGCCGCCCAAGGGTGACCGTACCCGCGCCTTCAAGGGACCTGCCGCCGGCTTCTTTGCGACCTACAGCCGCAACAAGCGCAGCATTGCTCTGGACACGTCGACAGCGCAGGGCCAGGACATCGCACGCAGACTGCTCGAGCACAGCGACGTGCTGATCGAGAACTTCCGGCCGGGCCTGTTGAAGCGGATTGGTCTCGACTACGAGAGCGTCGCGGCTTTCGTACCGCGCCTGATCTATTGCTCGCTCAAGGGCTATCTGCCTGGTCCTTACGAGAACCGCCTGGCGCTCGACGAAGTCGTGCAGATGATGGGCGGCCTCGCCTACATGACCGGTTTGCCCGACAGGCCGATGCGCGCCGGCGCCTCGGTCAATGACGTCATGGGCGGCATGTTCGGTGTGATCGCGATCCAGGCCGCGCTCGCCGAGCGGCAGCGTACCGGCCGGGGCCGCTACATCCAGAGTGCGCTGTATGAGAACAACGTGTTCCTGATGGCCCAGGCGATGATGTGCGAGGTGGTCAGCGGGCAGCCATCGATCCCCTATTCGATCAAGGACAGCCCGTGGCCCGTCTACGACCTCTTCGACACCAGGGATGGTTCGAAACTGTTCGTCACCATCGTCGGTGAAGAGCAATGGGAAGCGTTCTGCCGCGCCTTCGATCGCGAAGCCTGGCTCTCCGATCCACGCTTTGCCACCAGCAATGACCGGGTCGATCATCGCGGCTGGTTGATCCCGGAAATCGCAAATATCTTCAAGCAATGGGACAAGGCCGATCTCGCCGCGCGGCTCGAGCAGCTCGATCTGCCCTACGCACCGGTGAACAAGCCCGGCGATCTCTTCGATGATCCGCATCTCAACCAATCCGGCGGCCTGACCGACATCAGTTTGCCTGACGGTAATGAGGTCAAGACACCGCTGTTGCCGATTGCCATGGACGGAAAGCGGCTGTCCAACCGCTACGATCCACCCGGTATCGGCGAGCACAGCGGCGAGATCCTGCGCGAGATCGGGATGTCGCCGGATGAGATCGAACAGCTGCGACAAGCAGGGACAATCAAGGTCCCGCCGTCCTGACGGACCGCGCGATTGAACAAGAACCAAGGGAGGAGGATCACATGAGCATTTCGAGACGCCAGGCGCTGTTCGCGGGGTCTGCATGGGCCGGCGCGTCACTGCTGCCGGGGCCATTGCGTGCGGAGGCCAAGCAGGTCTCGCTCGCTTTCGGGCCGGTGTCGCCGGTTTACGCCGTCGGCATGATCGCGGAGCTGAAGGGATACTTCAAGGACGAAGGGCTCGACTCCAAGCTCGTTACCGGCAATGCCGGTACGTTCGGCCGGCAGACATTGGCGGCGGGGCAGGCGCTGTTCGCGCACGGCGATGCCAGCCATCCGCTCCAGCTCGGTGCGCGCGGCAAGCCCTGCAGGATGCTGCTCGCGACCGAGATGGTATGCTCCTACGCCAACATCGTGGTCCGGCAGGACCTCTACGAGAGCGGCATCAATTCGATCGAGAAGCTCGCGGATTACAAGCGCCCCGACGGCGCCAAGCCGATCGTTGCCGCGACCGCCATCGGGTCAGGCACCTGGGTGTACGGCACCTATGTGTTCGAAGCGCGTGGGCTCGGCAACAAGGTGAACTGGGTTGCGGGCGGCGGGCCCAACACGATGTTCCCATCGCTGCAGACCAAGCAGTTCGACGCCATCGTGGCGCCGCCGAGCTGGATCGTCGAGGTCGAGAAGAAGGGTTTTGGCCGGACGATCTACGACACGTCGAAGCCTGGCGTGTTCGAGAAGGATTTCGGCGGGACGTTGCCCGTGCTGGTGATCTACACGCTCCAGGACACGGTCCAGCAGGACAAGGCGATGGTGCAGGCCTACGTCAACGCGATCTACCGGGCGATGGCTTTTGTGAAGGCGGCGCCGCTCGCGGAGGTGCAGGCGCTGGTCACGCCGAAGTATTTTTCAGGGATAGATCCCGATGCGGTCAGCGCCGAGCTCGGCTTCGACAAGTCGACCTGGGCCTATGACGGCGTCATTGACAAGGCGTCGTTCGAACGCGGCGCCAAGCCCTGGTACCGCAAAGGAACCGATATTCCCGAAACCAGGTACGAGGATGCGGTCGACATGAGCTTCCTTCAGGCGGCCAGGGCGAAATACAAATGATCGCCGCGCCAAGCCAAGGCCTCGCGCTCGCGCGCGATCAGGATCGAGCAGCCGTTGCGCGCACGCGCATTGCCGTGCAGGGGCTGTCCAAACGCTTCAACGCGTCCGGCCGCGAGTTCGTGGCGGTGGATGACGTTTCCTTCGAGGTCAAGCAGGGCGAGTTCGTCGCGCTGCTCGGTCCATCCGGCTGCGGCAAAAGCACCATTCTGAACATGGTCGCGGGGCTGTTGCCGCGCTCCGGCGGACGCATCCTGATTGACGGGGACACGGTCGAGACCGGCGAGGTCAACCCCAGGGTCGGCTACGTCTTCCAGCGCGATACGCTGTTTCCGTGGCGGACCGTGGAGCAGAACATCGGCTATGGGCTGGAGATCGCGGGAGTGCCAAAGAGCGAGCGCACCGGGCGCGTTGCCACGGCCGTCGAGAAGGCCGGCCTTGCAGGCTTTGCGCAGAGCTTCCCGCGCATGCTGTCCGGCGGCATGCGCCAGCGTGTCGCCTTGATGCGCACGCTGATCCTGGAGCCGGAGATCCTGCTGATGGACGAGCCGTTCGGTGCGCTCGACACCCACACCAAGCTCGAGATGCACAAGACGCTGCTGGAGATCTGGGAACGCGAGCGGCAGACCGTTCTGTTTGTGACTCACGATCTCGGCGAAGCCTTGACGCTGGCGAGCCGCATCATTCTGCTCTCGGCGCGCCCCGGGCGTCTCAAGGAAGACTTCGACGTCGCCATTCCGCGTCCGCGCGATCCCGTGGCCGTGCGTGAGACGGCCGAGTTCGCCCGGCTCTATTCCCACATCTGGCATTCCCTCGGCGAAGAATTCCGCCGCACCAGGGCCGACTGATCATGTCCAACAGCCGCACCGTCATCCTGTTCTGGCAATTGGCCATTCTCGCAGTCGTTCTCGTCGTCTGGCAGTGGGGCTTCGAATGGAGCAAGACGTTGCTGCCGAAGGCCTACGTGCCGAAAATCCTCGATCCCTATTTCGTCGCCAAGCCGTCGCTGATCTGGCAGAGTTTCTTGCGGCTTGGCTGCTTCGCAGACGCGACCGGCTTTACCGCCTGCATCAAGGGCAGCGACAACAATCTATGGCTTGCCACACTCGTCACGTTGAAGAACACCTGGTGGGGCTTTCTGTTCGGCTCGGCGAGCGGGATCGCGGCCGGCCTGGTGCTCGGCCGTTCCGATTTCCTCTCTCGCGTGTTCAGCCCCTACATCGTGGCGCTCAACTCCATACCGCGCATTGCGCTGGTCCCGCTCGTCATCCTGATTTTTGGCCTCGGTGACCTCTCCAAGATCGCAACCGCCTGGCTCGTCGTGTTCTTCGTGGTGTTCTTCAATACCTTCGAAGGAACGCGTGCGGTCGACCGTGACCAGATCGCTGCCGCCCGCCTGCTCGGCGCCAGCGAATTCACGGTGCTGCGCACGGTCGTGATCCCGTCCGCGCTCGCCTGGGTGTTTGCCTCGCTCCTGCCGGCCGTTTCTTTCGCGCTGATCGGCGTCATTATCGGCGAGTTCATCGGTGCCGAACGCGGTCTCGGCAAGCTCATCATCGAAGCCGAGGCGCGGGCCAATGCCAGCGAGATGATGGTGGCCATCTTCGTCATGATGTTCGTCGGCATCCTGCTGGCGATCGCGGTGCGTTCGCTGCAGTCCTACCTCTTGCGATGGCAGCCGCAATTCGAGGCTTCGGCGTAGCCCGCGTCAGCGGCTGAACCGCGCCACCAGCTCGACATGCGGCGTGTGGCGGAACTGGTCGACCGGTACCACGGACTCCAGCCGATAGCCGCCGTCGATCAAGAGCCGTGCGTCGCGGGCAAAGGTCGCGGCGTTGCAGGACACGGCGATCACGACCGGCACCTTGCTCGCCGCAAGCTTCAGAGCCTGCGCCTGCGCGCCCTGGCGCGGCGGGTCGAATACCACGGCGTCGAAGTCCCGCAGCTCCTGCGGCATCAGCGGGCGGCGGAACAGATCGCGGGGCTCGCATTTGATCGGCTTCAGGCCAGGTGTTCGCGCAGCTTTCGCCAGCGCCGCGACGGCGCCGGCGTCGCTGTCATAGGCTGCAACGCGCGCCTTCTCCGCGAGCCTGAGCGCAAACGGACCGACGCCGCAGAAGAGGTCGAGCACCTCCTTGGCCTTGCCGATGCGCTCTGCGACGAGTGCCGCAAGCGTCTCTTCGCCCGCCACCGTCGCCTGCAGGAACGAGCCCGGCGGCAGCGTCACCTCGGCGCGGCCCATCCTCACCGTCGGCCGCAGGCGTTGCAGCACCAGCTCGCCATGCCGGGTCAGCCGCGCCAGACGGTGCTGTTCGGCGACTCGCGACAGCGCCGTGACCAGCGCCGTCGGCAGCGGGCCCGAGCCGCGCACGTCGACATCGAGCCCGTTGGCGGTCGCGGTGACCTGGATGTCCAATGGCTTGGTCACCGGCATCTTGGACGTCAGCGGCTCGGCAAGTGCCCAGGCGGCATCGAGTGCGCCCTCGAGCGCGGGATCGAGGATCGGACAACGATGGATCGGGATGACGTCGTGCGAGCTCGCAGCCGAAAAGCCGACCTTGAGGATATCGTGCGTGCCGAACCGGCCGTGCAGCGTGATGCGTCGACGCCCGGCGCCGTGGGCGTCGACCAGCGGCGCCACCTCGCAATCGATGCCGGCCTGCGCCAGCGTTTCGATCACCATGTTGCGCTTCCAGGCCCGATACGGCTCGTTCGCCCAATGCTGGATCGCGCAGCCGCCACACACGCCGAAATGCGGACAGAATGGTTCGACGCGTTCCGGGCTTGCGACCTCCACCGCCAGCAGCTTGCGGCGGTCGGGATGATGGCCCACGACGTGATCGACCTCGACGGTCTCGCCGCCGAGCGTATAGGGCACATAGATTGCTTCGCCGGCGTCGAGGCAGACGCCGTCGCCGCGATGGCCGACATGATCGATCGTGATGCGCTCAACCACGGCGCGCGCCCAGGAAGAATTCGATGTTGCCGTCGCCGCCCGTGATCGGCGAGGGGAATATGTCGATCTCGGTGCAGCCGAGCGAAGCCGCGAAGGCTGCGATGTCGTCGCAGATCTCCCGGTGCACGGCGGCATCGCGGATGATGCCCTTCTTGTTGTGCTTCCTGTCAGCCTCGAATTGCGGCTTGATCAGCGCCAGCAGGCTCATCGGTGCGGCTGCCAGCGACAGAGCTACCGGCAGCACTGATTTCAGCGAGATGAAGCTGACGTCGATGACGACGACATCGGGCCGCGCCGGCAGGCGCTTGCCCTCATAGCTGCGGATGTCGGTCTCCTCCATCGACACGATCTTGGGATGATCGCGCAGCGAGGGATGCAGCTGGCTTGTGCCGACATCGATGGCGAACACCAGGCTCGCGCCGTTCGCCAGCAGCACCTCGGTGAAGCCGCCGGTGGAGGCGCCGACGTCGAGGCAGACATGGTCCTCGATCTCGATCGGGTACCGCTCCAGCGCCCCGGCGAGCTTGACGCCGCCGCGGGAGACGTAAGGGTGCGCCGGCTCGGCCTGGATCACCGCGTCCTCGGCAATCGTCTCCGACGGCTTTGCGACCTGCTTGTCGTCGGCCGTGACGAGGCCGGCCTCGATCGCCGCGCGGGCCCGCGCCCGGCTCTCGAACAGGCCGCGCTCGACCAGCAATACATCCGCGCGCTTGCGGGCAGGGGGCATCGGATCTCCGACGGACGACTAAAAAGCTTATGTAGCGATCAATCGCGCGGCCGCCATCCGGACGCAAGTCTCGAACGCGGTGAGATCGTGCCAGACGTCGGTCGGCATAGTGGCCGGCGTCACCAGCGGGCAGCCGTGCAGCTCCAGCGCATGGATCATCATGAGGTTGTCGACGAGGCCGAAATCTTCGACCGCCAGCCCCTGGGCATCGACCAGCCGACCATCCTCGGACACGACGTCCATGAAGCGACTGAGGCGGTCGGCATAGGCGGCGCCATCGTTGGAATAAGCCAGGCAGAATTTGCGGCGGCCGGCCATGTAGCCGAGCTCGTAGACGGTGCCGGGATCGGCGCCGGCGCCGCGGAACGGCGTGAGGTTGGCGATGATGGCATCGGCCGCGTCCATCATCGCCTCGTTGCCGCAGAAAATCTGCCGCGAAGCGTCGCGCGCGGTGAGGTCGATCGCGTTGTCGAGGGGGTAGAGCCCGGTAAGCCCGTGCGCGGCGCAGATTTCGACCTTGCGCCGGCCGATCTCGACGGCATCCGGCAGGAACACGTCGGGGCCTGCCAGATAGATTTTCATCGCACGACCGATTGAGAAGGCATCGGAGTTGCCGCGACGTTGGCGGTGCAAAACCTCTCCCAAGGGGAGAGGTCGCGCCAAAGGCGCGGGTGAGGGGTTACGTTCTCACGTGGGATCTGAGCCCCTCACCCGGATTGCACTGGACGATGCTTCGCATCGCCAGGAGCAATCCGACCTCTCCCTACGGGAGAGGTGGGGTTCAGCGTCTGCCGCGACAATCAAGCCAGCTTGACCGTCTCAGTCTTCACATCCTTGCCGAGCGCCTCGAACACCTTGGCCACGATGCCCTTGGCGTCGAGGCCGGCGCGGGCGTACATGGCGGCCGGGGTGTCGTGATCCTGAAACACGTCGGGCAGCACCATCGAGCGGAACTTGACCATGCCGCTGTCGAGCACGCCCTGGTCGGTCAGGAACTGCGCGACATGCGAGCCGAAACCGCCGATCGAGCCTTCCTCGATCGTGATCAGGATCTCGTGGTCGCGCGCGAGCTTGAGCACCAGCTCGGTGTCGAGCGGCTTCATGAAGCGCGCATCGGCGATCGTGGTCGACAGGCCGTGGGCGGCGAGCTCGTCGGCCGCCTTCTCGCATTCGGCGAGGCGGGTGCCGAAGGAGAGCAGGGCGATCTTGCTGCCCTGGCGGATCATGCGACCCTTGCCGATCTCGAGCGGAATGCCGACCTCGGGCATCTCGATGCCGCGGCCTTCGCCGCGCGGATAGCGCAGCGAGCTCGGACGGTCGTCGATCGCAACCTGGGTCGCCACCATGTGCACCAGCTCGGCTTCATCCGCCGCCGCCATGATCACCATGTTAGGCAGGCAGCCGAGATAGGCGTTGTCGAACGAGCCGGCATGGGTCGCACCGTCGGCGCCGACGAGGCCGGCGCGATCGATGGCGAAGCGGACGGGCAGGCTCTGGATCGCGACGTCGTGGACGATCTGGTCGTAGCCGCGCTGCAGGAAGGTCGAGTAGATCGCGCAGAACGGCTTGTAGCCTTCGGTCGCAAGGCCCGCGGCAAAGGTCACCGCGTGCTGCTCGGCGATGCCGACGTCGAAGGTGCGGTCGGGGAAGGCCTTGTTGAAGATGTCGACGCCGGTGCCCGAGGGCATCGCCGCGGTGATGGCGACGATCTTGTCGTCCTTCTGGGCTTCCTTGACGAGGCTCTGGCCGAACACGTTCTGATAAGCCGGCGCGTTCGGCTTGGCCTTGGCCTGCGTGCCGGTCGCGACGTCGAACTTGACGACGGCGTGATACTTGTCGGCGGAGGCTTCCGCCGGGCCGTAGCCCTTGCCCTTCTGCGTCACGACGTGGACCAGGATCGGACCGGTCTCCATGTCGCGGACGTTCTTCAGCACGGGCAGGAGATGGTCGAGGTTGTGGCCGTCGATCGGGCCGACATAGTAGAAGCCGAGCTCCTCGAACAGCGTGCCGCCGTCCATCATGAAGCCGCGGGAATATTCCTCGACGCGATTGGCGCGGTTGGCGAGGATCTTTGGCAGGCGCTTGTTGATCTGCTTGGCCGCATCGCGCAGCGTGCGATAGGTCTTGCCGGAATAGAGGCGCGACAGATAGGCGCTCATGGCGCCGACCGGCGGCGCGATCGACATGTCGTTGTCGTTGAGAATGACGATCAGGCGCGAGTTCATCGCACCCGCATTGTTCATGGCCTCATACGCCATGCCGGCCGACATCGCGCCGTCACCGATCACGGCGATAACGTTGTTCTTGCCGCCGGAGAGGTCGCGCGCCACGGCCATGCCGAGGCCGGCGGAGATCGAGGTCGAGGAATGCGCCGCGCCGAACGGATCGTAGTCGCTCTCGCTGCGCTTGGTGAAGCCGGACAGGCCGCCGCCGGTGCGCAGCGTGCGGATGCGGTCGCGCCGGCCGGTGAGGATCTTGTGCGGATAGGCCTGGTGGCCGACGTCCCAGATCAGCCGGTCGCGCGGCGTATCGAAGACGTAATGGATCGCGGTGGTGAGCTCGACCACGCCGAGGCCCGCGCCGAAGTGACCGCCGGTCACCGAGACGGCATCGATGGTCTCCTGCCGCAGCTCGTCGGCAACCTGGCGAACCTGCTCGACCTTGAGCTTGCGCAGATCTTCCGGCGTCCGGATGGTGTCGAGAAGCGGCGTCTTACTGTATGCGTTCACGGCGATTTCCAATTTGTCAGCACCGGAAGGTCATTCCGGTGCGCGATGGGTTTGCACAATATCGGCGCAGCGCGAGTCCTATAACCGTCGGAGCCACCTGCACGGGGCAAGGCCCCGCCTTCAAGCTTAGGTAAGCTTAAGTGTGCTCCGGTTCAGTCTCTGTGATCCCTGTCACTTAGATCGGCTTCGTCCGTC
This sequence comes from Bradyrhizobium sp. IC4060, assembly GCF_020193715.1. Taxonomy (NCBI): domain Bacteria; kingdom Pseudomonadati; phylum Pseudomonadota; class Alphaproteobacteria; order Hyphomicrobiales; family Nitrobacteraceae; genus Bradyrhizobium; species Bradyrhizobium sp. IC4060. Next base: position 792,005 of record NZ_JADYVJ010000002.1, read on the forward strand.
CCAAGCCAATTTCATTAGCAGTTTGAAGCGCTTGTCGTCGGTAATCGGTGCCCACGCAAGGCTTACAAAAAGCCACACTCCGCGCAGCTTTACACCAAAGCTTAGGCCAAAGCCAACCCGCTGGGCCGATTAGGGGTATGCAGGTGCAACTCGCGGACCAGAAGTGGTTAACCTCGGTGCGGGGTAAGGGGTTCCGGCCTTGCTCGGTTCTTGGCAGGCTTTTTGGCCCGAGTATGGGCTTTTCTAGCTCTCAACGACCCGATTCGAAGGCAGGGGCGTATCCACCGCCAGGGAACCGCATGCCGGCCGGGAGCTGCGCACTGCGATAAGGACGCAGCGGCCACGCTTACCGCGAACACATTCTACGCGGACCTGCGTCGCGGTCTTGCGCCGCCCTGCGGGGGCAGAAGACTGAGCGGGAGAGCACTCTTATTACTGGACGTCGAGCGGGGCCGTGCCGGTGGCCTGGCCGCTGGCATCGGTGGTGATCTTGTCGACGCGCGCCTCGGCCTGGCGCAACAATTCCTCGCAGCGCCGCTTCAGGGCCTCGCCGCGCTCGTAGATCGTCACGGATTCCTCGAGCGGCACCTTGCCGTCCTCGAGCCGCTTCACGATCGTTTCGAGTTCCTCGATCGCGCGCTCGAAGGTGAGCCTGGAGACGTCGACTTGAGTGTTTTCGGCCATATCCGTTTCCGATTGCCCGATTCGCTTCACCTTTGAGAAAGCAGAGTTTTACGGGCGTAATGTGGCGGGTGGGTCAAGCGCCCATCAGGGCGCCGACATGCGCCGTAACAGATTCTTTCAGTCCCTGCAGGTCATAGCCGCCCTCGAGCACCGAAACAACGCGGCCGCCGGCGGTCTTGTCGGCGAGGTCCATCAGCTTGCGCGTCACCCAGGCATAGTCCTCCGCGCGCAGGTTGAGCGAAGCCAGGGGATCGCGATAATGCGCGTCGAAGCCGGCCGAGATGATCAAGAGCTCCGGGCTGAATTTCTCGAGCTGCGGCAGGATCAGATTCTCGAACGCGACGCGGAATTCCGGGCCGCCGTCCTCGGAGGCGAGCGGCGCATTGACGATGGTGTCGTGATCGCCGCGCTCGCTTTTGGCGCCGGTGCCCGGAAACAGCGGCATCTGGTGCGTCGAGCAGTACATCACGGTCGGGTCCGACCAGAAGATGTCCTGCGTGCCGTTGCCGTGATGCACGTCGAAGTCGACGATGGCCGCGCGCTTGATGCCGTATTTGCGCTGGGCGTGGCGCGCGGCGATCGCGACGTTGTCGAAGAAGCAGAAGCCCATCGGCTTGCCGATCTCGGCGTGATGTCCGGGCGGGCGGACCGCGACGAAGGCGTTGCGATGCTCGCCGGCCATCACCGCTTCGGTCGCCGCAACCGCGCCGCCGACGCCGCGCATCACCGCCTCCCACGTGCCGGGGGACATCGAGGTGTCGCCGTCGATGTAGACCTGACCGCTGGTGGGCGCGATGTGGCGCAGCTCGGTGACGTAATGCTCGTTGTGGCAGAGCGTGACGAGATCGAGATCGCCCTCAGGCGCCTCCTCGCGCGCCAGGAACTGGAAGCGCTCATGCGACAACGCTTCCTCCACCGCGCGCAGGCGATCCGGCCTCTCAGGGTGTCCCGGCGGCGTGACATGGTCGAGGCAGGCCTTGTGGGAAAGGAGAAGCGTGCTCATCAGGTCGGCCTCACGGAAAACGGGCTTTTGCCGTCGTTGGCGCATCCGGCGCCAAAACGCAATGCAAAATCCAATCTAAGCGCTTGGCCGGGAATGGCAAAGGGCTGCCCGCTTGATCCGGATCAATTCACCCGCAGGATGCGCCGGGGCGGCAGCGGACCGACCGGCCCGTGCGCCCGGAAGAACGCGAACAGCGCGTCCGCATCGTAACCGCCGTATTGTGGCGCGGTGCCCTGCTTGGCGACGGTAAACCCGTCTCCGCCGACGGCGAGGTAATCGTTGAGCGTGACGCGGTAGCCGCTTCCCGGCTCGATCGGCCTGCCGCCCAGCGTCATCTTCTCGAGGCTGACGCGCTCGCCGAACGGTTTTGAAGCATCCCAAGTATAGCTGAAGCCGTTCGACACCTGGAGAATCCGCGGCCGCTTCGGGTCCAGCCATTGCTGCTCGAGCAAGTCCTTGAGCTGGCTGCCCGTCAGCGTCATGGTGACAAGACGATTGCGGAACGGCTGGCTGGCGAAGACGTCGCCGAACGTGATCGCGCCGTTCTCCTTTGGAACGATGTCGGTGCGGATGCCGCCGGGATTGGTGAGCGCGATGACAGCGCTGCCATCCTTCGCATCGCGCGTTGCGAGCAATTGCGCGTCGGCGATGATATCGCCGAGCGCGCTTTCGCCGGCCTCGTTCGGCACGCGCGACAATGTCTGCGTCACTGAGCCGGCGGGCCGGTTGGCGATCGGCGCGGAGAGCTTGTCGTAGGCGTCGATCAACGCGGTCTGCTCGGGATCCCTGGCCAGCGAAGCATTGGCGACGATGACGTTCTCGGCCTTGGCGGCGACGATATCGCGAGTCACAGGATCGAGCTTGAGGTCGATCGCGGTGACGAGTGTGCCGTATTTGTCGCCGCTAGTGACGAGCCGCCCGTCGATATTGCAGATGTAGGCGCGATGGGTGTGGCCGCTGACGACGACGTCGACGGCAGGATCGAACTTCCTGACTATGTCGACGATCGGTCCCGTGATGGCAGGGCATTCATTGTAGTCGCCGGCGGGCTCGCCGCCCTGGTGGATCAGCACCACGATCGCTTCGACGCCGCGCGACTTCAGCTGCGGCACCAGCGCGTTCACCGTCTCGGCCTCGTCGCGGAATTCGAGCCCGGCGATGCCCGCTGGCGAGACGATGCCGGCGGTCTCCTTCAACGTCAGGCCGATGAAGCCGACGGGGATGCCGTCGAACTCCCTGATCTCGTAGGGCGGCAGCACGCTCTTGCCGGTCGCGGTCTCGACGGTGGAGGCCGCGAGATAACGGAATTTGGCGCCCGTGAAGGGATGCGGCCCCTGGCAGCCGTCGACGGGATGACAGCCGCCGTTCTGCATGCGCAGAAGCTCGGTGTTGCCCTCGTCGAATTCGTGATTGCCGACCGAGCTTATCGCAAGGCCCATCATCGAGAGCGCCTCAATCGAGGGCTCGTCGTGAAACATCGCCGACAGAAACGGGCTCGCGCCGATCAGGTCGCCAGCGGCGACGAAGATGGCGTTCTTGTGTCCTTCGCGCAGCTGCTTCAGCAGCGTCGCCATGTACTCGGCGCCGCCGGCTACCACCGTCACCTTCTTGGACTTGTCCTCGGGGTCGTTGATGCGGATGCCGCCCGGCGGCGGCCGCAGATGGCCGTGAAAATCATTGATCGCGAGAATGCGCAGCTCGACGGGGGCTGCGCTCTGGGCCGCAGCAGGGAGGGTGCCGGTGAGAGCGAGGACGAAGCAAGCCAGGCGGAGAAGATGTCGCATGGAGTTAGACTATTCGTTCGGCGCGAAGATTTCACGAAGGTTGTTGTCATCATTTTTGAGGCACGCGCAGCGTCGTTCCCCCGACAATCCCATCATCGCACGAGCCATGCCGCTCGATGAATGCCAGGTCCGCTACGTGCCGCAACAATTAGCTACAATGTTTCATTTGAAAAACCGCTGGTTGTGGTGCACGATCCGGCCCCGTTCGCTTCAGACAGACCGTCAGATTCATGATTGCCGCCCCCCGGATCGACGAATCCTCACCGTATTATCGCGGCTGGCGGGTCGTGCTGGCGTGCTTCCTGATGGCCTTCTTCATGTTCGGCTTCGGCCTCTACGGCCAAGGCGTCTATCTCGCCGAGTTGCAGCGCGCTCACGGCTGGCCGGGCACGCTGATCTCCGCGGCCAGCACCTTCTCGTTTCTCCTGACCTCCGTGCTCGTCATCTTCACCGATGACCTGCTCGAGCGCATCGGGCTGCGCGCGCTGATCCTGTGCGGCCTGTCGGCGCTCGGCGCTTCGACTGTGCTGCTGGCGCTGGTGCAGACGCCCTGGCAGCTCTATCTCGCCTATGCGCTGATGTCGGTTGGCTGGACCGGCATGGGCACGGTGGTGATCGCGACCGTGCTGAATTCCTGGTTCGAGCAGCGGCGCGGCCTCGCGCTCAGCCTTGCCTTCAACGGCGCGACTTGCGGCGGCATCATTCTCGTCCCGCTGCTGCTGTCGCTGACCGGCAGCATCGGCTTCCGTTCCGCGATGCTGGCGGCGACCCTCGCGATGATGGTGCTGGTGCTGCCGGCGGTCGTGACCTTCATCGGCTGGCCCGCAGGCATGGCGCCTGCAGCGGGCGGACGTTCCTCCGGCTCCTCAGCGCCGGTTCGCTCGCGCAAGGCGGTGCTCGCCAACGCGGCGTTCTGGACCATGGTGCTGCCGATCGCGTTCGCGCTGATGGCGCAGACGGGTTTCATCGTCCACCAGGTGACGTTTCTCGAGCCGCTGATCGGCCGCTCCGCCGCAGGGCTTGCCGTCACGATCATGGCGGCGATGGCGATCGTCGGGCGCCTCTCGCTCGGCCTGTTCGTCGACCGGCTCGATGCCCGGCTCGCCTGTGCGGTTTCGATGACGAGCCAGGCGGCTGCGCTGTTCGTGGCTCTGCAAAGCACGAGCCCGACCGTGCTGCTGGCCTGCTGCGCCGTCTACGGCTTCTCGATGGGGAACATGATCACGTTCCCGCCCTTGATCATCCAGCGCGAGATCGGTGCTTCGGCCTTCGCGACCGCGGTGGGCTTGGGCACCTCGATCAGCGGCATCGTCAGCGCCTTCGGCCCCGGTGTCGTCGGTCTCGTGCGGAGCGTTACGGGCAATTACACGACGGCGTTTGCGATCTGCGTGGTGCTCGATCTCGCCGCGGCGGGCGTGGTGCTGTGGCGGCCGGGGAGAAGGGCTCAGGTCGCAGCTTTGTAGCCCGGATGGAGCGCAGCGCAATCCGGGACCGCTGTATCCGCGGTGAGACTTTCCCGGATTTCGCTACGCTCCATCCGGGCTACGATGTCGCGTTTGCGGCGCTCACCTTACCCCAGCAGCGCCGCATCCGCCGCTGCGACCGATTCCGCGCTCTCGGTCACGGTGCGCTCGAGCGCGCCCGCCTGCACCGCGATGTTCTCGGCGAAGAAGCGCGCCAGCGCGACGTAGCGTGGCGCGTCGCCAAGGCCTTCGGCCTTGGCGGCGAGCGCCTCGGAGGCGAGCAGGCAGCCGCCGAGCGTGGAGCCGAATTGCTGCAGATAGGGCGTCGCCCCCGCAAGCGCGTCGTTCGGCGCGGAGGCAACGCGCTCCAGCAGCCATTTGCTGGTGCGCGTGAGCGCCTCCAGCGCCTCGCGCAGCTTGGTGCCGGTGGTGCCGAAGGCGGGATCGTTGGAGGCCTCCACCTGCTTGACGGTCGCCGAGAGCTCGTCGAGCAGCGCCCACACCGACGCGCCGCCATTGGCAGCTAACTTGCGCGTGACGAGATCGATCGCCTGGATGCCGTTGGTGCCCTCGTAGATCGCGGTGATGCGGGCATCGCGGTAGTGCTGGGCCGCGCCGGTCTCCTCGATGAAGCCCATGCCGCCATGCACCTGCACGCCGAGATAGGCGACCTCGTTGCCGATATCGGTGGAATAGGCCTTGGCCATCGGCGTCAGCAGCGCCGCGCGTGCGGCGGCTTCAGCGCGCACCGTCGGATCCTTGGCGCGGGTCGAGACGTCGATCGCGACAGCCGTCGCATAGCAGATGGTGCGGGCGGCCGCGGTCTGGGCCCGCATCCGCATCAGCATGCGCTTGACGTCGGGATGCACGAAGATCGCATCCGAGCCGTCGCCTTTCTTGCCTACCGCGCGGCCTTGGCGGCGCTCCTGCGCATACGACAGGGCCTGCTGGTAGGCCCGGTCGGCAACGCCGACGCCCTCCAGGCCGACGCCGAGGCGGGCCTGGTTCATCATCGTGAACATGCAGCGCATGCCCTGGTTCTCTTCGCCGATCAGATAGCCGATCGCGCCGCCATGATCGCCCATGGTCATGGTGCAGGTCGGCGAAGCATGCATGCCGAGCTTGTGCTCGACGCCGCTCGCATAGATGTCGTTGCGCGGCCCCAGCGAGCCGTCCGCGTTGACCATGAACTTGGGAACGAGGAACAGCGAAATGCCTTTGGTGCCGGCGGGCGCATCGGGCAGACGCGCCAGCACGAAATGCACGATGTTGTCGGTCATGTCGTGCTCGCCATAGGTGATGAAGATCTTCGTCCCCTTGATGCGATAGGTGCCGTCGGCCTGCTTCTCGGCCCGGGTGCGCAGCGCGCCGACGTCGGAGCCGGCCTGCGGCTCGGTCAGCTGCATCGTCCCGGTCCATTCGCCGGAGACGAGCTTTTCGAGATAGATCTGCTTCAGCTCGTCGCTGCCGTGGGCGTCCAGCGCCTCGATCGCCGATGCCGTCAGCAGCGGGCAAAGGCCGAAGGCGACGTTGGTCGCGCTCCAGATCTCGGTGCAGGCGGCGTTGATGGCGAGCGGCAGGCCCTGGCCGCCGAAATCTTCCGGGCCGGACACCGCGTTCCAGCCGCCCTCGGTCCAGCGCTTGTAGGCGTCAGGCCAGCCCGGCGCGGTCGTGACCTTGCCATCCTCGAGCTTGATGCCGTGCTCGTCGCCGATCTTGTTGAGCGGCGCCAGCACGTCGGATGCGAACTTGCCGGCTTCCTCCAGCACGGCGGCCGCGAGGTCGGCATCGAAATCGCCGTAATGGCCGGCCTCCAGGGCGGCCTTGAGGCCCGCGCCATGGTTGAGCGACAGCAGCATGTCAGAAATCGGCGCGCGGTAGGTCATGGCTCACTCCCCGAGAACAGATATTGGCGCCGTATTCCCATGAAACGGGAGCGGTCTCAACTGCCGGGACGCCGGATGGCCTGGCCGGAACGGGCAGGGCCGTCGGAGCCCAGAATAGAGTGTCGGCCGCCGGGCCCTTTTTGCCCCTCCAGGCGGTTGAAATGCCGCGCCGCTCCCTATAGACCGGCTGCGACCGACGGGAATCTGCGGGTGCCGGTTCTGCCCGTTCCGTTCGTCGTCTGTTGGGGCGTAGCCAAGCGGTAAGGCAGCGGATTTTGATTCCGCCATTCGGAGGTTCGATCCCTCCCGCCCCAGCCAGATCTCCCGCCCCGCCTGAAATCACCCACGAAACCGGCCTGGCTGGGGAGCTGCTGCGCAGCTCTGCGCTGCACAGGGTGTTTCTCGGCAAAGATTCCGCCGACCGGGCCTTCCCCATGCGAACCATGACCCGCCGCGACAAAGATGGCGACGTTGAGGGGCGAACGGTCTACGACGGTGAGGTCATCTCATGAACGCCACCTAAAAACGAGAACAACGTCATGCCGCACTTAGTGATCGAATATTCGGAAGGGGCGCTCGCTCGCGACGACGTAGCAGGCTTGATGGAAGCGCTCTTTGAAGCCGCTTGGCGAACGGGCATCATGAAGGCGGAGGACGTCAAGGTGCGCGCGTGCGTCTACAACGATTTCCTGGTTGCCGGGAAGCGTGACAGCTTCGTGCATCTGTCTGTCTATTTGCTCGAAGGTCGATCGCCCGACCAGAAGGTCGAGCTGAGTACGAGCCTTCGACGGACGATGACAGAGCGATGCCCGGATGTGGCCAGCATAAGCGTGGATGTCCGTGACATGGACCCGGTCGCCTACAAGAAACGGCTAAAATGACGGGTGCTCGCCAAAAGGCGGCAGCTTCTCAGACGAGCAGGGGCTGCGCGGCGAGGGACATCTCCTTGAGGAGAGGCAGGAAGCGATCGATCATCTCACCGGTCGTGATGCGATCGACATGAGCGCCGATATTTGCGGCCGCGATGACGGCGCCATCGTAGCGGCGAATTGGCACCGATATCGACCGAAAGCCCTCTTCGGCTTCTTGATCGACAAGGCTATACCCTTTGGTGCGGTCGGCAATGATCGTCGCAATCACTGCCGATTTGTCGACCAGCGTCGACTGGGTCAGAGCCGCCAGCTTCATGCCGTCGACCGTTCTCGTCAGCTCGTCGTTTGCCAATCTGCCCAGCAGAACGCGTCCCACCGACGTGCAGAAAGCCGGCAGCCGATATCCTATGTCCAGTCCGGTCGAAAATACCCGCGCCGGACTCGAGCGGGCGATGAAAACGACCTCTTCGCCATCCAGGACCGCAAGGGAGCAGACCTCCCTGGCCTTGCCGGCGACCTCGTCCATCAACGGCTGCATCACGGTGCTGATTTGGTTCGACGTCAAATAGGCCGAAGCCAAAAGCAGCACTCTGGGCGTTAGCGAAAACAACCGCTCGTTGCCCGCGACGAATCCGGATTTTACGAGGGTCATCAGAATCCGGCGCACCGTCGCCCGCGGAAGATTCGCGCTCTTGGAGAGGTCGCTGAGGGTCATTGGACGGCGATCGATACCGAACGACTGTATCACGCGAAGACCCCGATCCAGGGTCTCGATGAACTCGCTGCCCTCCCGCGCCTTTTCCTCTTCTTCCGTACGCTTCAGCCTCGGCATTCTATTGGGCGGTCCCTCTCAGTGGCCTCTCGAAAGCGAGAACCATCACAAATCCGCGCGCTAGGCGCCAGCCTTGTCTCCGGCTGTCACCAGGGATTTGAGGTCAAAGGAAGGGTCTGCGGCTTGCTCCGGTGCAGGGGAGATTCCCGCCGCAATCAGGCGTCGGGCTGCCATTTGCTCGCCTGGCCGGTTGACGCTGTCCACCGCGACCAATCGGCCCTGGCGATAGTAGAAGACCGAGAATCTTCCGTCGTCGACCGAACCTCGGACCGCCTGCCGATCATATCGTCCGGCCAGCCCGACGATCTGCAGCTTGACGTCATATTGGTCGGACCAGAACCTCGGCACATTCTCATAGGGCGCTCGAGCGCCGGCGATCGCCAGTCCAGCGGCCTTCGCTTGATCCTGGGCGTTTTGCACCGATTCCAATCTCACCCAGCTTTCGCAAAAGCGGTTGAAGTGGTTGGCGCAGTCACCGGCCGCGAAAATGTCCGATGTTTCGCATTGTCCGTGCGCGTCAACGACAATTCCATTCGTGCATCTAAGCCCCGCCGAGCGCGCGATCTCGTCATTGGCGACACCACCAATCCCCACCAGCACCAGGTCGGCGTGGACAACGGCACCGTTGCCCAGCACGACAGCGGAAACTTTTCGATCGTTTCCTTTGAAGGAAGCAACCGTTTCGTCGAGCATCACGTCGACGCCAGCCCGCAAATGCGTATCAAGAAGAAAGGTCGACAAGACCGGCGAGACGGCACGTTCAAGCAGGCGGCTGCTCGCTTCCACGACGGTGACCTTCTTGCCCAGCTTTGCCGCGGAGGCCGCAACTTCCAGCCCTATGAAGCCGCCCCCGATGATGACAATCTCCGCAGCATTGGCCAGACCTGCCTTCAGGTCGATCGCATCGGTCACCGAACGCAGATAGAAAATTCCATCGAAGTCCGCGCCTTCAACCGCGATGCGCCGCGCGCGCGAGCCCGTGGCGAAGAGGAGTTTTTCAAACTTCAGAGCGTTGCCGCCGGCCAGAGTGACCTGTCGCGCGCGCAAATCGAGCAGCGTGGCGCGCTGCCCAAGAACGAGATTGATCTGCTTGCCTTCGAAGAAAGTCTCGTCGCGCAAGATCAGATTTTGCTCGCTGATGCGCCCGAGAAGGAAGTCCTTGGATAGCGGCGGCCTCTGATAGGGCAGCCACTCTTCGTCGCACACAATGGTGATGGGCTGAGAATAGCCGGCGTCACGAGCCGTGAGAGCGGCTTGAACCCCGGCATATGATGCGCCGATGATGACCAGCCCTGTCATGATTGCCTCGCCGGCACATGGACCACCAGCTCGTCGAGAGGGGCGGGCACCTTCAGCTGGCAACTCAGCCGACTGTTCGGCTTTCGCTCTCCCGAGACGGCGGACAGCAACTCGAGCTCTTCTTCGCTCGGCTGAGGGAGAGAGCTTGCTTGTTCTTCATCGACGTAGACGTGACAGGTCGCGCAATCGAGGCAGCCGCCGCATTCGCCGTCGATGCCGTGAATACCGTTGCGGACGGCCGCGAGCATCACGCTCACGTCGCGTCCGACCTCGATGGATTTTCCGCTGCCGTCCTGCTGGACAAATCTCACTCGCGGCATCCGACCTCCGTTTCCTAAGTGTGTTCGATCTGTGAACATAAGTTCGTTAAACGGTTACAGCAGTTCTGGCGGACCCTCAATCCCGACTTGTTGGCCGCCGCTGCGGTTCCATTAGGCAAGTTATGCGGAAATATTTTGCTTGCTTGCGCGTCACATTGGAGTCATTCTGAACGATACCGAACCAATGTTCGTCTACCGAACGACAGGGCAGGATGCAATGAAGCTGACGACAGCGATCGTGGGAGTGGTGCTGACATCAGGCGCGGCGTTTGCCCAGCAGCAGGAGGCCAATGCTCCCTCGCTTGCCTTGATCAACGGCAAGATTCTCACCATGGACGGTCAGTCAAAGGTTGCGGGAGCGCTTGCCGTTCGCGACGGACGAATCTTGGCCGTAGGAGACGCGGCGACGATCAAGGCGTTGGCCGGAAATCGCACCCGCACGATCGACTTGCAGGGCAAGACGGTCGTTCCCGGGCTGATCGACACGCACGCGCATTTCAAGGCTGCCGGTCTGTCCGACTACGTCGTCAACATGAGCGGCGCCAAGACTGTTGCGGATGCCCTCGCAAGCATCAAGCAGTTCGTGGCGAAGAAAAAGCCCGGCGAGTGGATCATCGGAAGCGCCTGGCATCCCCCGTCACAGCTCGCGGAAAAGCGTTACCTGACACGCCAGGAGATCGACGGCGTCGCGCCGAACAATCCGGTCTATCTCCGGACCGTTGGCCACTTCTCGATGGCCAATTCGATGGCGCTCGAGAAGGCCGGCGTAACCAAGGCCACGCCAAACCCGAGCGGCGGATCGTTTGAGCGCGACAGTGCCGGTGACCTGACCGGCGTTCTGGTCGAGACGGCGATCGATCAGGTCGAAAAGACCGTTCCGGAGTGGACGGCGGACGACGAGCTTCGCCAATTCAAGCTCGCGGAAGGTGTGCTGAACTCGTTCGGGATCACCAGCGCCGTAGAAGGGGCCACCTCACCCAGGGACATCGCGGCCCTGCAGCGCGTGGCGCAGGCCGGTGAAGCAACGCTACGGGTCGGTCTCATGTGGCGCCCGGAACCCCCCGCCGAGAACGCGGCCTGGGAGGCCATCATGCGAGGCAACGGCGCCTCCTCCGGCTTTGGCGATGACTGGCTGAAGTTCGCCGGAATCAAGATCCTTTACGATGGCGGCATGACGCTCAAGACGGCGCTCATGCGCGAGGCCTATCCAGACTCGCATGATGGCTACCACGGCATTGCCCAGCAATCGCCGCAACGCCTCAAGGAGCTGGTGTCCATTTGCAATCGCCACAATTGGCGCGTGGGTGTCCATGCCGTCGGCGACAAGGGCATCGACCACGTCCTTGATGCATTCGAAGCGGCCGACAAGGAGAAATCGATCAAGGATCGGCGTTTCGTCCTGATCCATGGAAGCCTGATAGTGCCCGAGCAAATGGAGCGCGCGAAACGCCTCGGTGTCAGAGTCGACCTCCAGAACGTTTTCATGTGGGACAAGGCGGCCACCGTCGAGCGCTTCCTGGGTGCGGCGGTCGCCAATCGGGCCGTGCCCACGAAAACTCTCATCGAGAAGGTGGGGCTGAACAGCCTCGGCGCAGGCACCGACTTCCCGGTGAACACGATCAATCCCTTCATCAACATCTACGTCATGGTAACCCGCAAGGATCTCGCCGGACGCGTTTATGGAGCGAACGAAGCCGTCAGCCGCGAGCAGGCGCTGCGCCTCTACACCAGCGCGGCATCGCACTATATGTTCGAAGAGAACGAGAAGGGGACGATCGAGGCCGGAAAACTCGCGGACCTGACCGTGTTGTCGGCGGACCTCATGACGGTCCCCGAGGAGCAGATCAAAGACATCAAAGCCGACCTGACGATCGTCGGCGGCAAGATCGTGTTTCAGCGTTAGTCTGCGTCCCGATAGCATGAGGACGCATCTCGAAGCCGAGAGAGGAGATCCAAGTCATGATGAGCCAAGAGCAGAACGACCTCATTACCCGCATCGGACCGAAGGCGCCTGCGGGAAAGCTGATGCGGATGTATTGGCAGCCTGCTGCGCTCGTCGACGAACTCGCGGAGGGGCGCCCCATCAAGGCCGTCAAGCTTCTCGGTGAGAACTTCGTTCTGTTCAAGGACGAAACGGGGCGCTATGGCCTGCTCGATCGCGACTGCCCGCATCGGGGCGCCGACCTTGCCTTCGGCCGGCTCGAGAACGGTGGCCTGCGCTGCGCCTTCCACGGGTGGCTGTTCGACGTCACGGGACAGTGTCTCGAGACGCCCGCCGAGCCTGCAAACTCCTCGCTCTGCAAAAATATCAAGCAGCGGTCCTACCCCGTCGTGGAGAAGGGTGGAATCCTGTGGGCGTATTTGGGTGAAGGCGAGCCGCCCGCGTTTCCGGAGATCGACTGCTTCGCGGCGCCGGACGAATACACCTTCGCCTTCAAGGGCCTGATCGAATGCAATTGGCTGCAAGCGCTGGAAGTCGGCATCGACCCGGCTCACGCATCGTTCCTTCACCGGTTCTTCGAGGATGAGGATACATCGGCGGCCTATGGCAAGCAGTTTCGCGGTGCGTCGGCCGACTCGGAAATGCCCATGACGAAGGTCCTGCGCGAGTACGACCGGCCGATCATCAACGTCGAGCACACCGAATACGGCCTGCGGCTCATCGCCTTGCGAGAAATCGACGAGCAGCGCACCCACGTTCGCGTCACCAACCAGCTATTCCCGCATGCGTTCGTCATTCCGATGAGCACGGAGATGACGATTACCCAGTGGCACGTGCCCGTCGACGACGTGAATTGCTATTGGTATGCGATTTTCACCAGCTACGCCGCGCCCGTCGACAAGGCGAAAATGCGCGCGCAGCGCCTCGAGCTTTACGAATTGCCGGAATACCGCTCGCGGAAGAACAAGTCGAACGACTACGGCTTCGACCCGCACGAGCAGGCGACCGAGACTTACACCGGCATGGGCGCGGACATCAACGTCCACGACCAGTGGGCCGTCGAGTCGATGGGCGCTATTCAGGACCGGACGCGTGAGCATCTCGGCCAATCCGACAAGGCGATCATTCAGTACCGCCGGCTGCTTCGCCAGGAGATCGAGAAGGTGGCCTCCGGGGGCAAGCCGCTGTTGTTCCTCGACGCTGCCAGCGCGCGCAGCATCCAGGGGCCGGCCACAATGGACGGCATCGGTCCGACGAAGGGCTGGGAAACCTACTGGATGGAAGTGGACGTCAAGCGTCGTCGGGGCGCTCCCTGGGCCGCGCCGGTGCCCGCCGAGCTCGCCAAGAAGGTGCCTCACCTGACCGCCGCCGAATAAGCCAGGCCGCCCAGCTCAGCAAAGGAGATGTCGTTGAGTTTCGTCGAAAAGCACGGTCTCTGGTCGGCCGAACAGAAGGAGGCTGCCATCCGCATGCGGCGGATGGCGGAGGAGCAGGAGTTGCATACGATCCGGCTCTCCTTTCCGGACCAGCACGGCATCTTGCGCGGCAAGGCGCTGGTCGCTTCCGAGGCGCTCTCGTCGATCGAGAGCGGCTGCTCGATAACGACGACATTGCTCGCGAAAGATACCTCTCACCGCACGGTGTTTCCCGTCTTCACCGCCGGCGGCGGGTTCGGGATGCACGAGATGCAGGGGGGAGGCGACATCTTGATGGTCGCCGATCCCACCACCTTCAAGCTTCTCCCCTGGGCATCAAAAACCGGGTGGGTGCTTTGCGACCTCTACTTCTCCGACGGACGACCCGTGCCCTTCGCCTCCAGGGGCCTGTACCAATCCGTGCTGGGGCAGCTCAAGGACCGGGGCTATGATTTCAAAGCGGGCCTCGAGGTCGAATGCCACATCTTCAGAGTCGAGAATCCCCGCCTGGCGCCTTGGGACGCCGGCAGTCCCGGCCAACCGGGCGAGCCTCCGGAGGTCAGCCTGCTTTCGCAGGGCTATCAGTACCTGACGGAGCAACGTTACGACCAGATGGAGCCTGCGCTCGAGCTGATCAGGCAAAACATCGTGGCGCTGGGCTTGCCGCTTCGGTCGATCGAGTTGGAATACGGCCCGAGCCAGTGCGAGTTCGTGTTCCAGCCCACCGTCGGCATTGAGCCGGCGGACACCATGGTGCTGTTTCGTACGGCAGTGAAGCAGATCTGCAACCGCCACGGCTATCACGCGACCTTCATGTGCCGGCCGCGGATACCGAACGTGATGTCATCGGGGTGGCACCTTCACCAATCGCTGGTCTCCCGAACAGACGGCGTCAACGCGTTCATGACCAGCGAACCGGCCGGCCTGTCGAACCTTGGCAAGCACTATATGGCCGGGCTGCTGGAGCATGCCAGGGCATCCGCGGTCTTCTCGACGCCGACGATCAATGGCTACAAACGCTACCGTTCCTACTCGCTGGCTCCGGATCGGGCGATCTGGGGACGCGATAACAGGGGCGTCATGATCCGCGTGCTGGGCGGTCCCGACGATAAGGCCACCCGGCTCGAAAACAGGATCGGCGAGCCGGCCGCAAACCCCTATCTTTACATGGCGTCGCAGATTCTGGCCGGCCTCAACGGCATTGATCGCCAGCTCGATCCCGGTCCGTCGGCGGACACCCCCTACGAGACCAAGGCGAACCTCCTGCCGACCTCCTTGCGCGAGGCGGTGTTCGCGTTGCGCGATGACCCCTTCTTCCGCGAGGCTCTGGGAGAGAAATTCGTCGACTACTACGTTTTCATCAAGAACGCGGAAATTGAGCGCTTCCAATCGACGGTCACCGAGTGGGAGCAGCGAGAATATTTCGAAATGTTCTGAAACAGCATCACCGAAGCGGGAGAAGAGAGATATGAGCTTGAGGTTTGGACTTGTTGGGGCCGTCGCGATTGCCACTGCCTGGATGTCGCCGGCGCAGTGCGACACCATCAAGGTGGGGATCATCGGCACCATGTCCGGTCCGTATGCCTTGTTCGGCCAGAACTTCAAGTACGGCATTGACGCCTGGGTGGCCAAGCATGGATCGAAAGTCGGCGATCATCAGATCGAGTTTGTCTATCGCGACGAAGAATCGCCGAACCCCGCCAAGTCGAAATCATTGGCTCAGGAGTTGATCGTCAAGGAGAAGGTTCAGTACATCGCGGGACTGTACTTCACTCCGGACGCCCTGGCCGTCGCTCCGCTTCTCGAGGAAGCGAAGGTGCCTATGATCGTCATGAACGCCGCGACGTCCGCGATCGTGGAGAAGAGCCCCTACATCGTGCGGACGTCCTTTACGATGTGGCAGAACACGGTCCCCGCGGCGAAGGTGGCGAAGGCCAGAGCGGCCAAGAAGGTGGCGATCGCCGTCAGCGATTACGGCCCCGGCATCGATGCCGAATCAGCCTTCAAAAAGACGTTCGAGGCAGATGGAGGCACCATCGTCCAATCGATCAGGATGCCGCTCAATACCACCGACTTCGGCCCGATCATGCAAAGGATCAAGGATTCCGGCGCAGACATGATCTTCACATTCTTGCCGGCCGGTCCACCAACCCTGGGGTTCGTCAAGGCCTATATCGACAACGGGCTGAAAGCGTCTGGCGTGAAGTTGTTGTCCACGGGTGATGTCGTGACCGAGCCCGATCTTCCGACTATCGGTGACAGCGGCGTAGGCATCCTGTCGACTTACCACTACGCGGTCTCGCATGACTCTTCAGAGAACAAAGCTTTCCTGGCCGATCTGATCAAGGCCGGTGCCAAGCCTGACGACATCACCATGGCGTCGGTCGCGGCCTATGACGGTGCTCGGCTCATCTACAAGATGGTTGAGGCCACCAACGGCCAAAAGGACCCGGACAAAGCCCTTGCGGCCGTGAAGGGCATGAAATGGGTCAGTCCGCGCGGCCCCGTGTCGATCGACCCGGATACCCGGCATATTCGTCAGAACGTTTATCTGCGCGAAGTCGTGAAGCAGGACGGCAAGCTCCTCAACAAGGAACTGCAAACGTTCGATGCGCAGCCGGACTGGGGCCTGGCGAAGAACTAGAGCGGATCGCTCGCGATGTAGATCTCGCGAGCGATCTCTTCATCGTGTCGGAGAAGGGCCCGGAATGAGTGGTCGGTCGCAGTCTATTCGCTTCGTCAACGGTCGCATCTATCGCGATGCCAGCGACCGGATGATACCCGGCTTGACGGACGCGCACATCCACCTGTTCGGGCTGGCTGCCGAGCGGCTCCAGATCCGAAAAGCCGCGGAAGCATTCAACTAATGGCGTGGACGGGTCTCAGCATCGGGCTAGATGCCCTCTCGTACGGCATGGTGCTTTTCATCATCTCCATCGGCCTATCCATTATGATGGGCCTGATGAGGGTAGTGAACCTCGCTCATGGCGCATTTGCGATGATCGGGGGATATCTCGCGTCTTTTGCGCTCAAGAACGCGGGAGTTGGATATCCACTCGCGATTGTCCTGGCGGTCCTCGGCACCATCGCGATCGCCTTTCCGCTCGAATTTCTTCTCTACCGCCGGATTTATCGCAAGTCCGATGAGCTGACCCAGATATTGCTCACGATCGGCATCGCGTTCGTCATCATTGGCGTTGCCAACTACATTCTTGGCCCGACAACCAAATCCATTCCGCTGCCTCCGCTGCTGAGCGGTCCCGTCGATCTCGGCTTCCGAATGATCCCGGCTCATCGGATTTTCGTGATGATTTGCGGAGTGTGCACCGCGGGCTTGCTCTGGCTACTGATCGACCGCACCGAGTTTGGGATCCGGCTGCGTGCCGCGGTCGACAACGGTGACATGGCCGAGTCGCTCGGAATCAAAACGCAGATCCTTTTTTCCGCGACCTTTGCGCTTGCGGTCGGCCTGGCGGCGTTCGGGGGCGTGGTAGGCGCCGAACTGCTGCCCGTCGAACCTTTTTACGCGCTCAGATATATGGTGACGTTCCTTGTCGTCGTCTCCGTCGGCGGGGCAGGATCGATCCCAGGCGCCGTGGCGGCATCGATATTGCTTGGCCTCGCGGACACGACCGGCAAGTACCTTGCACCCGAATATGGTGAGTTCTTCTTCTATCTTGCGGTCATCCTGGTCGTGTTTCTGTTTCCGAACGGCCTTTTGGGCAGGAGGCACTGACGTGACCGATCGAGCCATGGTCGATGGCGTGAGCCCGCCGCGTTTTTCCGTGCCGCTTGAGCTGCGCGCTGTCGCAATCACGCTGGCGCTCGGAGTGCTCGGTTACACGCTTTTTCCGGATGACCTCGCGTTTCTGACGCGACTGATCAGCATCACGCTTCTGGTGCTGTCGCTCGATCTGGTCACGGGGTATTGCGGTGTCGCCACCCTTGGACATGCGGCGATCTATGGTGTGAGCGCCTACGTCGTGGGTAACGCATGCCTTGCCGGACATTCCGACCCCCTGCTGTTGTTGCTCGTGGGGGCGGTGGCCGGTGCCGTGATGGGGCTGGTCTCAGGCGTCCTTGTCACGAGGTTCAAGGGTCTCCCCCAGCTCGTGCTATCCATTGCCGTCGGACAGCTCGTCGCGGCGCTGGCCAACAAACTGTCCAGCCTGACGGGCGGAAGCGACGGATTGTCCGGCATTTCGCCTGGACGAGTCTTCGGGGTCTACGCGTTCGATATGTACGGTCGCACCGGCTACGTGTTCTCCGTTGCGGTGCTCATGGTCGTGTTCGTGGTGCTGCTTCGAATCGTGCACTCTCCGTTCGGCCTGCTTTGTCAGGCAATCAAGGATGACAGCCTGCGAGCTCGGATGATCGGTGCCCGCGTGTATCCCCGGCTCGTGCTGATGTATGGCGTGTCGGGGGTTGTTGGCGGAATTGGTGGTGCTCTCAATGCCATCAATACGGGCGTCGTGGGACTGGATAGCATCGGATTTGAGCGGTCGGCTGAAGCTCTCGTCATGCTGGTCCTGGGTGGCGCAGGCAGTCTCTGGGGCGCGCTGATCGGATCCATCGTCTTCCAAGTGTTCGAGCACTACGTCTCGGCTGCGAATCCATTCCATTGGATGACCATGGTCGGTGCGTTGCTGATCGCGGTCGTTTTGTTCGCCCCGAAAGGCCTGGTGTCCCTTGGAGGCTTGCTTGCTGGTCGCACCGCCTCGGTGATGAGGAGGCGCCCGTGAGCCGGCCGCTGCTCGAACTGCGAAACGTTTCGATGTCCTTCGGCGGGATGCGGGTCAACGATGATATCTCCTTCAGTATCGGGAAGGGAGAAAGGGTCGCGTTGATTGGCCCGAACGGCGCCGGCAAAACCACGCTCGTCAACGTCATCTCCGGCGACTTGACCCCTTCACAGGGCGCCGTCCACCTCGCCGGGGTTGATGTGACCGCACTACCGATTTCCGATCGCGTCGACGCCGGCTTGATCCGGACATTTCAGATTACGAGGCTCTTCAAGAGCCTGACGGTCGCACAAAACGTCGCGCTCGCCGTGATGCAACGAAAGGGGCTCACGAGAAGCATGTTTTCCTCCCCGATGGATCGGCCGGACGTTCGTCGGGAGTGGGAGCGGGCCCTTGGAACGCTCGGTATCGCCCATCTGGCCGACAGGCAGGTCTCGCAACTGGCGTACGGTCAGCAGCGCCTTCTTGACCTGGCAATCGGGCTTGCTCTCGAGCCGAAGGTCCTGCTCCTGGACGAGCCCGCGGCAGGGGTGCCGTCAGAGGAGTCCTCCAAGATCATCGAGGCGATCGACAGATTGCCATCTGATATCGCGGTCTTGATGATCGAGCATGACATGGACCTGGTCTTCAAATTTGCCCGCCGTGTGCTCGTTCTCGCCAACGGAAAGCTGATCTTCCAGGGCGATCCGGCAGAAGTCACGCACCATCAGGAAGTCCGTCGAGCTTATCTAGGTAGCTACGCAGATGCCCGCCACGCGTCTTGAAGTCAAAGGTCTCAGTGCCGGGTATGGCCCCACCCGTATCATCGATCACATGTCGTTCGAGGTCTTGCCCGGAGGCCGTCTCAGCATCCTTGGTCGAAACGGAGTCGGCAAGACGACCTTGCTCGCATCGCTGATGGGTCTGACGACCCATCATGGGGGAAAAGTATTCCTGGGCGAGGCTGATCTCACGGATACCAAGGCATCGATACGCGCTCAACGAGGTCTCGGTTACGTACCGCAGACACGCGACATATTTCGGTCGCTGACGGTGGAGGAAAACCTGGTCGCGGGTCTCAAGGATCGAGGTCGAGAGGCACTTGAAGAGGTCTACGTGATGTTTCCGAGGTTGGCCGAACGTCGACGCCATTTCGGAACGCAATTATCGGGCGGCGAGCAGCAGATGCTCTCGCTCGCCAGGACGCTGCTGGGAAGGCCTTCAGTTCTCCTCTTGGATGAGCCGCTCGAGGGGCTCGCGCCGGTGATCTGCGATCAGATCATGGAAATCATCACCGCGCTGGCGAGTTCTGGTGAGATGACCATCGTTTTGGTCGAGCAGCAGATCGAACGAGCGCTGCGCTTTGCCGATCATGTCATGGTGGTTGAACGCGGCAAAGCGGTCTGGAGTGGTGAATGCTCGCACTTGCGCGACGACCCCAAAATGGTCGAGCGCCTGCTCGGTGTTGGGGTGCACTGAGGCATGCGGCTTCCTTGTCATCGAGACAATGGGCAAGCTCGTATCACCCTTGCCCCGTCGGGGCGGCGGGGTTTGGCCGTAGCGCTCGCCCGGAAAGGCGAACCGGCAGCACGATCGCACGCCAAAGGGCCGGACAAGTTGATCCCTTGCCGCAAAGCGCTCAAGGACGACCGCAAGCGCTGTCAGTTCAGCCTTCCAAGCAGTCTTCGGATGATCTTGCGCAAGTTTTCGGCGTACTCATCGACGACCTGACGCCTCTCGGCCGATGGCGGCAGCTGACATTCGTCGTTCCCGTCCGGCGACGGAGGATCCGTCTTGGAACTCCCGCGCATGATCGAGGCGATCGGCTTTGTCACTTTCACGGGAAGTCTGACCTCTGATGCACGACGCGCGTCGTTCAGGCTAGGTGCCAATTCCATCTGCGGCCTTCACACAAGTTAAGTCGCCGGAGCGGGTCGATCTGCATGGCTCGTCGCCGACGCGTGGCGCCGCAACATTTTGCAAATCGCGGCGCGCTAGGTGCACGAGGCGGTCGGATCGCACTTCGGGCAGCGGCCGTCGGCGGCTGCGCCGAGCTGGCGGCCGAGCTCGGCCCTGAGAGCCTCCTTGTTCCATTCGGCGCCGTCGCATCTGACGATTCGCTTGGCGCGCTCGAAGGCGTGACTCTCGGCGGCGTCATCGCCGATGCGGACGATCACGTCCCGATGGAACGGGCAGGCCGTCGTCGCGCGGGTCGTCTCCAGGGCGTAGCGCACGACCTCGGTGAGATCGTCGGTGTCAATGTCGGCAAGCATGTCGGTTCTCCTGATCGGCATCCTCCCTTGTCCAGACCATGCACTGGCTTCGACGAAAATCGGCCTCGGGCTCGATGGGAGCGCCGAGGCCGATTGTTCGCGTGGCTCTTCCATCCAGGGTCTGAACTCGTCCAGCAAACCCGCGCTGCCGATCTTCGTTCCATCGAACTCTCCGGCGGAGCCGCTCTCCGGCCGACTCCATGTTCGCGGTCTTCTGCACTCTCCGTGAAAGCGGCGCCGGGAAGGCCTCGAAATCCAAACGTCGCTCGCTCCGGCAAAGGGGACCTAGAAAAAGCGTTCCCGATGCCGACACAAGACTATCGCCGGCGTCGCAAACATGTCTTGATCCAGCTCAAAGGAGGCGGCGGTATTCGACCGAACGCTTCTCAATCGGCAACCTGCTTACAAGCGCTGCGCGATGTCTTCACCGCTGCTCGCGTCAATCCGTTCAGGACATCTGCGTAAGTATTGGCCCGCAATTTCCAGGTCGCCGCGACGGGCGCATATCTCCAGCATGGAGCGCAACGTCATCTTCAAATGCCCCCGCACGGGCGTGAACGTGCAGCACTGGATTTCCGGCACAGGCTCCGACGCCGCGGACACGCACGTCCCGGTCCGGTGTCCCGCTTGCGCCTCGCTGCACTTCGTCAATGTCGCCAGCGGCAAGACCTTGAGCGAGGGCATCGGTCGGCCACGCGCGACCACGGCGCCAGCCGGTCACAACCAGCCTGATCCATTGCGTCCTTGACTTCGTGAGCTTCGCGCAGCCGCGCCCGGGTCAGATTTTCCGACTGGATCCTCAAGGCATCTCAGACCCAGCCACCATCGACGATATAGTGCTGGGCGGTGCAGGCGGACGCCTCGTCGGAGGCGAGGAAGACGGTGAACTTCGCAACCTCGTCCGGCATGAGTCGGCGCTTCAGGCATTGTCGCTGCTGCAACTCGATCTCGCCGGCCGGCGTCATCCATTTCTCGAGCTGCCGCTCGGTCATGATCCAGCCTGGCGCGATCGCATTGACTCGGATGTTGTAGGGGCCGTAGTCGCGCGCCAGCGAGCGCGTCAGCCCGATCACGCCTGACTTGCTGGCGGTGTAGGCGGCCATGCCGCCTTGTCCTGCGATCCACGATACCGAGCCGAAATTGATGATGGCGCCGGCATTGGCCGCCTTCATGTCCGGCAACACGGCCTGAGATGCGAAGAACTGGTGCTTCAGGTTCACCGCGATGCGGTCGTCCCAATAGTCCGGCGTCATCTCCTCGGTGTTGTGCCGCTCGTCATGCGCGGCATTGTTGATCAGGATGTTGATCGGGCCATGAGCCTTGCGTGCCGCGACGACGCCGGCACGCAGCGCAGGGATGTCGGTGAGATCGACATGCTGGAAATGCGCGGCCAATCCCTGCTCGGATAGCTCGCGCGCCAGGCGCTGTCCCTCCTCGACCTTGATGTCGAAGAACACCACCTTGGATTTCTGCTCCGCAAAGCGCCGCACGATCGCCGCGCCGATTCCGGCTGCGCCACCGGTGACGAGCACGACCTTGCCGGCGAGGTCGGAATAGATCGCAGCCATGGGCACCTCGTTTGTTGCGGCCGGCGCGGCAGGCCGCGTCGACTCTTTCGCGAACCATAGCCATTCCATTGGTGAGGTGCATAGATCAGAAATTGTGTTGCGCACCTCAAAAATTGAGGGCAGGATTGCGTCAAAGAATAAAAGACGGTCGGGAGGATGTGATGAGATTGCTCGGGAAACTGGGACTCGCCGCTGCCGCATGCCTGCTTTGGGCCAGTTCCGCGTCAGCCGACACCACGGTCAAATGGCTGCACATCGAGGTCAATCCGGCCCAGGTGAAGATCTGGGAGGAGGTCGCACGCAGCTATGAGGCGTCGCACCCAGGTGTGAAGGTCGAGATGCAGTTCCTCGAGAACGAGGCCTACAAGGCCAAGCTGCCGACCATCCTGCAATCGAAGGATCGGCCGCACATCATCTATAGCTGGGCCGGCGGAGTGCTGAAGACCCAGATCGAGGCCGACGTCCTGGCAGACATCACCGATTCCGTGAAAAGCGGCGGCTACAGCGACACGATCGCACCGGCAGCGCTCGCGGCTTTCACCAGCAACGGCAAGGTCTATGGCCTGCCGACCGCGCTCTCGCAGGTCGGCTTCCTCTACAACAAGGACTTGATGGCCAAGGGTAATGTCGACGCGAGCAAGATCAAGACATGGGACGATCTGCTCGGCGCAGTGAAAACGCTGAGGGCCGCGGGCGTGACGCCGATTGTGGTTGGCGGTGCCGATAAATGGCCGCTGCATTTTTACTGGACGCATCTCGCAGTGCGCATCGGCGGCAAGCCGGGCTTCGATGCAGCACTGAAGGGCGAGAATGGCGGGTTCGCCGGCGAGACCTTCCAGAAATCAGGTGAGCTGTTCAAGCAGCTGGTCGATCTGCAGCCCTTCCAGAACGGCTTCCTCGGCTTCAAGAATCCGCAGGCCGTCGGCTATTTCGGCGACGGCAAGGCCGCGATGATCCTGGCCATCTCGTCCTTCTATCACACCCAGCGCGCGCTTGCCGCCGACAAGGTTGGTCTCGGCGACGACAAGCTTGGCTGGTTCGATTTTCCGGTCGTACCCGGCGGCAAGGGCGAGCCGTCAGACACGCTCGGCGGCATCACCGGCTGGTTGATCACCAAGGGGGCGCCCAAGGAAGCCACCGACTTCCTGAAATTCTTTATCTCCAAGGACGTGCAGGCGCGGCTTGCCGCCGGCAACTTCATCGTTCCCGTCGTCAAGGGCGGCGAGGCCGGTCTCAACAGCGCCTTCATGAAGCAGATCGCGGCCAACCTGGCCAAGTCCAACTATCACCAGAACTTCTATGACCAGAGCCTTGGCCCGTCGGTCGGCCGCGTCGTCAACGACGTCACGGCCGAGATCGCCGGCGGCAGCATGAGCCCGCAGAACGCAGCGAAAGCCATCGAAGCGGCGTACAAGCAGGGTAACTGACCGGTGGCGCGACGGATCGCGATGTCGTCGCCGATCGGCGTTGCCGGTGAGGCGGCCCCCCAGGTCGGGATTCGTGGCGCGGTTCGTGGCCCAGGCTGGGATGGCCGCTTCACGGTCCTGATCCTGTTCCTGCCGCCCGCGCTGCTGCTTTTCACGCTGTTCGTGGTGCTGCCGATCGGCGAGGCCGCCTGGTACTCCGCCTTCAACTGGAACGGGTTCGGCAGGCCGACGAACTGGATCGGCTTCGACAATTACCGCTTCGTGCTGGAGACGCGGGCCTTCTGGCTCGCGCTGCGCAACAACGGGCTGATCATCGCCGTTTCGCTCGCCGTCCAGCTGCCGCTTGCGCTCACGCTCGCCCTCATCCTGGCCGAACGCTTTCGCGGCGCCGTGGCGCTGCGCATGCTGTTCTTCATGCCCTATATCCTCGCCGAGATCGCAACCGGGCTGATCTTCAGCTTCGTCTATGACGGCGACTACGGCCTCGTCGCCTCGATCTGGCGCACGTTCGGCGCCGAGCCTCCGCATCTGTTGGCCTCGACCGACACGGCGATGCTGGCGGTCCTGATCGTGGTGGTCTGGAAGTATTTCGGCTTCCACATGATGCTGTTCATCGCCGCGCTCCAGAGCCTCGACAAGAACCTGGTCGAGGCCGCCCGCATCGACGGCGCGACGCGGACGCAGACGCTGCGTCACGTCGTGATCCCCTTGCTCTATCCGACCATCCGCCTGTCGGTGTTCTTCGCCATCATCGGATCCCTGCAGCTGTTCGATCTCGTCATGCCGCTGACGCGCGGCGGACCGGCGGATTCCTCGAACACGTTGGTGAGCTTTCTCTATAACAACGGCATCTCGCGCATGCGGGTCGGCTATGGCAGCGCCATCGGCGTCATCCTGTTCGCGATCTGCGTGACCTTTGCCTTCACTTACAAGCGATGGTTCATGCGCGATGAATAGTGTCGGGGCTAGACACACATTCGATCCCGCAGCGCTGTTCAAGGCGCTGTTCCTCGGCATGGTCGCGATCTTCGTCCTGGTGCCGCTGCTCGCGACCTTGCTCGGCGGCTTCAAGTCGCTCGGCGAGCTCCGTGTCAATCCATTCGGCCTGCCCGCACAATGGGAATGGCAGAACTACGCCGACATCCTGTTCTCGGCGCGCTACTGGCAGCTGCTGCGCAATTCGCTTGTTATCTCGACGCTGGCGGTGGCGCTGACCCTGATCACGGCTTCGATGGCCGCGTTCACCTTCGCCCATGTCAGGTTCTTCGGCTCATCGATGCTGCTCAGCTATCTGACGCTGGGCCTGCTGTTCCCCGCCGCGACCGCCGTGCTGCCTCTGTTCATCAAGGTGCGGGATCTCGGCCTGCTCGATACCTATTTCGGCGTCGCGCTGCCGCAGGTGGCGTTCAGCCTCGCCATGAGCGTGCTGCTGCTGCGCCGCTTCTTCAAGGACATTCCATATGAGCTGCTCGAGGCCGCGCTGGTCGACGGCTGCAGCTACATCAAGTTCTTCCGCTACGTGACGCTGCCCTTGTCGCGGCCGATCCTGGCGACCGTCGGCACCATCACCTTCGTCAACAGCTGGAACGCCTATCTGCTGCCGCTGGTGATGCTGAACACCGACGCGCTGTATCCCTGGCCGCTCGGCATCATGGTCTACCAGGGCGAATACTCGTCCGAATGGCACCTGATCCTGGCCTTCATCACACTCACCATCCTGCCCACGATCATTCTGTTCCTGCTGGCGCAGAAGCACATCGTGGCCGGCCTCACCGCGGGCGCGGTCAAGGGATGAGCCGTATTCTGAGGAGATAACATGAGAAAAGTCGGCATCGGAATCATCGGCTGCGGGGTGATCAGCACCGCCTATCTCAAGGCGGCTCAGCGCTTTCCGGTCATGGAGGTCAGGGCGCTCGCCGACATGCGCAGCGAGATTGCGGAGCGCCAGGGCGCGGCCTTCGGCTTGCCTGGGATGCGGGTCGACCAATTGTTGAAGCGCGGCGATGTCGAAATAATCGTCAATCTCACGGTGCCGCTCGCCCACACCGATGTCAGTTTGGCGGTGCTGAACGCCGGCAAGCACGTCCATTCGGAGAAGCCGCTCGGCATCAATGTCACTGAGGCGCGCAAGGTCATGGAGCTTGCCGCGCAGAAGAACCTGCGCGTCGGCTGCGCGCCCGACACGTTCCTTGGCGGCGGCCATCAGACCGCGCGCAAGCTGATCGACGACGGCGCGATCGGCACGCCCGTCGCGGGCAGCGTTTTCTTCGGCTGCCCCGGCCACGAGCGCTGGCACCCGGCGCCCGGCTTCTATTACCTGCGCGGCGGCGGGCCGATGCTCGACATGGGGCCGTACTACATCACCGACCTCGTGCAATTGCTCGGCCCGGTCGCCAGCGTGATGGGCTCGACCGCGCGCCCGAAGACCGAGCGCCTCGTCACCAGCCAGCCGATGAACGGCGCGCTGATTCCGGTCGAGGTCCCGACCCATGTCACGGGAACGCTGGAGTTCGAGAGCGGCGCAGTCGTGTCGATCACGATGAGCTTCGACGTGCCGAAACATCGGCATGCGCCGATCGAGATCTACGGCGACAAGGGCAGCATGCTGGTGCCGGATCCAAATCGCTTCGGCGGCGAGGTGCAGGTGGCGAAGACCGGCGGCGAATGGGAGGCGATGCCGCTGACGCACGGCCACGTCGAGGGCGAGTTCCGCTCGATCGGCGTCGCCGACATGGCTGGCGCGATCCTGAACGACCGGCCGCATCGCGCCAGCGGCGCGCTCGCCCTCCACGTGCTGGAGGTGATGGAGGCGTTCCAGACTTCCGCCGACGAGGGCCGCCGCGTCAAGATCGAGAGCCGCGTCGAGCGGCCGGCGATGCTGCCGGCGGGACGCGAAACCGGACAGATCGATTGAGGGTATGACCATGCGCAAGGCAATGATTGTATGGGGCGGCTGGCCGGGACACGATCCCGATCTCTGCGCGTCGATGATCCGCGGCTGGCTGAAGGCGGAAGGCTTCGAGGTGCGGATCGAAACCACGACGGCAGCCTTTGCCGATCCCGCGATCCACGATCTGTCGCTGATCATACCGATCTACACGATGTCGAAGATCGAGAAGGCGGAAGCGCTCAACCTCTGCGATGCGGTGCGCAGCGGCGTCGGGCTTGCCGGCCACCATGGCGGCATGTGCGATGCTTTCCGCGAATCGGTCGATTACCAATTCCTGTGCGGCGGGCAGTGGGTCGCCCATCCCGGCAACATCATCGACTACAAGGTCGACTTGACGAAGCCGGACGATCCGATCATGACGGGTCTGAAGAGCTTCGAGCATCGGTCTGAGCAATATTACATGCATGTCGATCCCGCCATCGAGGTCCTGGCAACGACGACCTTCACCGGTGAGCACGCGCCCTGGATCGAGGGCGTGGTGATGCCGGTGGTGTGGAAGAAGCGCTATGGCGCCGGGAGGGTATTCTATTCCTCGCTGGGCCACCGCGCCTACGAGCTTGACGTGCCGGAGATCCGGACGTTGATGACCCGCGGCATGCTATGGGCCGCGCGCGAATGACTGAAGGCGCGACCCAGCCGGTGCTTCGGGCCACGCTCGAGGACGTCGCGCGCGCGGCGGGCGTTTCGCTCGCCACCGTCGATCGCGTCGTCAACCGGCGCGAGGGTGTCCGCGCCAAGACCGTCGCGCGCGTCGAGGCCGCCGTGGCAAAGCTCGGCTATCGCGCCGATGTTGCCGCGGCGCGGCTCGCCCGCGGGCAGACCTTCCGCTTCGCTTTCGTGCTGCCGACCGGCAGCAACAGCTTCATGACCAACCTCAGCGAGCAGGTCGCGCGCACCGCGGACTGGCTCGCCGGCCATCGCGGCTTCATCGACATCCACCATGTCGACGTGTTCGACCCCGATGTCCTTGCCCGTGCGCTGGAGAACCTCTCGCCGGCCTATCAGGGCGTCGCCGTCATCGCGCTCGATCATCCCCGGGTGCGCGCCGCGATCGACGAGCTCGTCGCGCGCGGGGTTGCCGTGGTCACCCTGGTGTCGGACGCGCCGAGCTCGTCCCGGGTGCATTATGTCGGGATCGACAATCCGGCCGCGGGCCGCACCGCCGCCACGCTGATGGGGCGCTTCCTCGCCGGGGGCGAGGGCACCGTCGCCGTGATTGCGGGATCGTTGTCGCTGCGCGACCACACCGAACGGCAGTTCGGCTTCCACCAGATCCTGTCGAGCGAGTATGCGAGCCTGTCCGCACTGCCTGTCATCGAGGGGCGCGACGACAGTGACCGCACCCGGGACCTCACGGCCGCGCTGCTCGCCCGCCATGCCGATCTCCGCGGCATCTATTGCTGCGGCGCCGGAAACCGCGGCATCGCCGATGCGCTCGAGGCCTCGGGCCGCGCGCGCGAGGTGGTCTGGATCACCCATGAGCTGACCGAGCACACCAGGCGGTTCCTGGTGCGCGGCACGCTCGACGCCGTCATCAACCAGGATGCCGGCCATGAGGCGCGGTCTGCGGCGCGAGTCCTGCTCGCGCATTGTTCG
The DNA here is from genome assembly GCF_020193715.1 of Bradyrhizobium sp. IC4060. NCBI lineage: Bacteria > Pseudomonadati > Pseudomonadota > Alphaproteobacteria > Hyphomicrobiales > Nitrobacteraceae > Bradyrhizobium > Bradyrhizobium sp. IC4060. The sequence goes on from NZ_JADYVJ010000002.1 coordinate 820,040, forward strand.
GGCGAGCCGATCAGCCCCGACCAGGAGCGCATCCGCATCGACATCTTCCTGCGGGATAATTTGCCGTAGCGTGAAGCGCACGGAAGCGCCGCGCGAGGACTACCCCTCGTACTGATCCGGCCCCATCGCCCAAGCCGACTCGTCGTGGCCGAAGGCGTAGTTGCGGTTGTTGAGCGCCGGATTGCGATTGACCATCGGACGCATGAACATCGGATGGGTCACTGAGCGAACCTCGTGCTCGACCGTGAACAGCTTCTTGCCGCTGTCGAGGTCGACGATGTCGCAGAACCGGTACTGGTATTGATTGTCCTCGCGCGAGATCAGCTTGCGCGCAAGCAGCTTGCGGTAGGGGCCGGAGAAGTCCGTGATGTACATCTGCACGTGGTGACCGTCATAGTCGGCTTGCGGCCGGTCGGTCTCGCGAAACAGCAGATGCTGGTTGCGGCCCGTCTTCACGGCGGCCACAGTGCCATCGCCGTTCCGCAAGCTCGCGGGCATGCCCATGACTTCAGGGTAGAAGGCGCAGATGCCGGCTGCCGATCCCATAGGCACGTCGAACTCGACATAGGGAATGCCGAGCGCGATCCGGCCGAACCGCGCGGCGTCGGGCTCGTAGCAGCGCAAACGGTTACCCCAGGGGCAGACCGCCTCGACATGGTCGTTATGCTCGGTGAATGCGAACGCGGTGCCCTCGAGTTTCTTCGCGACCGTTGCAAGCCGCGCCAGCAGCGCCTCGCGGCCTTCGATGACGAGGCCAATATGTCCGCGCAGCACCTGCGGCCGGCCGCTCGGCAGATGAAACTGGCTCCGCCCGGCATTGATCCACATGTTGGTGTCGGACACCATCAGATAGGGATCGCGGGTGAGCCCGAGCCCGGCGACGTAGAACAGCGTGGCGAGGCGCTGGTCCGGGACCTGGATGTTGACGTGCTCGAAATGGATGGCGTTGCCGAGATCTTCTGTGGATCGATCGAATTGCTGCGGCATCGTTGTGCGCTTCTCGCTGGGGGATAAACGCGTGCATCTTAAAGCATAGATTCCGGCCGTCGAATGCTTTCGCCGGCCCCGTGCCATGCGATGCGAGGTGCGGCTGACGCCCTGAAGAAATAAGAAAAATACAAGGTCAAGAACTAGCCGCCTTTCGGCGGCTAGTTCTTTGGAGGGATACTCCTCCCGCGTCGTCACCTAACCGTGATCGGAAGCACATCGGAGGAGGCCGCCCTGGAGCGGTCTCTTCTTCTGCGGATTGCCCGTTATTGGCCCCGCAGTTTTTCCCCGGTCTTTTCTCCGTGATCGGTGGAGCTTTTGACTTTGCTGCCGGACGTCTTGCCGGCGCCGGTCGTCGTCTTGGGGCCGCCCTTGCCAGCGTCATTCGCCATGCTGTTATTGGTCCGATCAACGCCCGCGCTCCCGGCGCCGCCGCCACCTTGGGCCAAAGCAATCGTGGAAGTCACAGCCAACGCAGCAGCAGTCGCAATCGTCGCTAGTTTTTTCATCGGGTTCTCCTTGTTTGGACTAAAAAAACCAAGCCTCCGATGCTCGAATCGTTCCTGGCGCCTGCTCCTTTGTCGCAAGACCTGAATCCGCGCCGTCATACATGAGGGCCGGCCCATGCCTGTCTTGATCTTGCCGTGGCAGCCAGTCCCTGTAATCTCCTTGGAACAACAGGGAAGAAGCCGATGGGAGGAGTCTTGGAGGGCGTGCGCGTGCTCGATTTCGGGCGCTATATCGCCGGGCCCTATTGCGCGACCTTGCTGGCCGAGTTCGGGGCCGAGGTCATCCGGGTCGAGAAGCGCGACGGCAGCGAGGATCGGTTCGTCGCGCCGGTGGGCGAAGGCGGCGAGGGCGCGCTGTTCCTCCAGATCAACCGCAACAAGAAGGGCATCACACTCGATCCAATGAAGGCGGAAGGCCAGGAGGTGATGCGCCGCCTGATCGCGACCGCGGACGTCGTGGTCGCCAATCTGCCGCCGCAGACCCTGCGCGCGATGAAGCTCGATTACGACTCGCTGAAAGAGATCAAGCCGGACATCATCCTGACCACGGCGACCGCGTTCGGCGGGCCTGGCCCGTGGTCTGACCGCGTCGGCTTCGACGGCGTCGGCCAGGTGATGTCGGGCTCGGTGTACATGACCGGCACCGGAGATCCGCCGTACCGCGCCGCGGTGAACTGGGTCGATTTCGGCACCGCGCTGCACTGCGCGTTCGGCACGCTCGCCGCGCTGATCGAGCGCGGCAAATCCGGGCGGGGACAGATCGTCGAGGGCGCGCTGCTCGCAACCGCTTTGTCCTTCACCAATGCCACGCTGATCGAGCAGGCCGTCATCGACGTCAACCGCGTGCCGACCGGCAATCTCGGCCAGACCGCGGCGCCCGCCGACATCTACCGGACCAAAGACGGCTGGGTGCTCTGCCAGGTCACCGGTCATCCGTTGTTCAAGCGCTGGGCGCGGCTGATGGGCGAGGAGGATGTGTGGCTGAACGATCCGCGCTTTGCCGACGACATCAGCCGCGGCAATAACGGCCGCATCATCAGCGAGCGGATGGCGCGCTGGTGCGCCGAGCGCACCACGCAGGAGGCCGTCGACACGCTGGGCGAGGCGATGATCCCGACCGGTCCCGTGCTCTCGCCGCAACAGGCGCTGGACCATCCGCACATCCGCGCCGCCGGCTTCATGCAAGACGTCGACTATCCCGGCCTGCCGAAGCAGGCCCCGGTTGCCCGCGCCGCGGTGCGGCTGTCGGAAACGCCGGGCGAGATCGCAAGCCGCCCGCCGACACTCGGCGAGCACACCGACCGCGTTCTCGCCGAGCTCGGCTATGATGCGGACGAGATCGCGGCGCTTCGGCAGAGCGGTGTCATCTAGCGTCACAGCAGCTGCTTCAGCGCCTTGGCATCGGCCGGTGCTGCGCTCTTCTGGTCGTTGTCGAAATAGACGTAGACGTCGCAGCCCTGCCGCTTCCACGACTTGATGCGCTTGGCCCATTGCGCCAGCGTGGCCTTGGTATAGTGCCCGTGATAGCGCCCGCTTGGCCCGTGTCCGCGCACATAGACGAAATCCGCTGTGCGCTTCCACGGCGCCGGCGCGTCGTGATGATCGGACAGGCACAGCGAGATGTTCTCCTCCGCCAGCATGCGCAGGATGCGCGGCTGATACCAGCTCGGATGGCGGAATTCGAAACTGTAACGCCGCTTTCGCGACAGCAGCTTGAAGAACGAGGCGAGCCGGTCCGCATTCGCCTCGAATTGCGGCGGCAGCTGGAACAGGATCGGGCCGGCCTTGCCGCCGAGCCTGGAGATGCGGTCCTCCAGCAGCTCGAGGCTGTTGACGGAGCGCTCCGACAGGCGCTTCCAATGCGTGATGAATTTCGACGCCTTCCAGGCGAACACGAAATCGCGGCCGGTCTGCTCCCGCCATCCCGTCACCGCCTCCAGCGTCGGCGTACGGTAGAACACCCCGTTCAGCTCCGTGGTGTCGAACTGCCCGGCATAGTAGCTGAGCTGCTGCTTCAGCGTCACGCCCTCGGGGAAGAACGGGCCGCGCCAGGAGGCGTAGTGCCAGCCCGAAGTTCCGATCAGAACGCGCGCCATGTTTCACGTACCATCCGTTGCCATTTGCCAGAGGGAACGTCCGTGCGGCCGATACGTTTCTCGTGAGCATCAACGGTGAGGACCGGAACCGATGTACGCGCTGTTCGAAGGCGACAAGCAGATCGGTAATCCCTTTCCGACCGAGAAGGAAGTGTGGGAAGCTGCCTTGATCGAGGGCCTCGTCACGGACGTCCCCATTGCGGACGAGGAGGGCGGCCACATTCTGCCGGCCGGCTATCACGTCGAGCGCATCGAAGAGACGGAGGAGACGTTCGCGCCGCGGCCCGATTGGAAGCTGCCGCGCGAGATCTCCTAAGTCAGTTCGTCGCCAGCGCCGCCTTGGCCACTTCCGCCATCCAGCTTGATGCCACGGGCAGGATCGCATCGTTGAAATCGTAGCGCGGGCCGTGCAGCTCGGCGCCGTCGCGCAACTCGCCATTGCCGATCCAGACGAAGGCGCCGGGCCGCTGCTGCAGATAATGGGCAAAATCCTCGCCGGCCATGCTGGGCGCGAGATCGCGCCGCACCGGCGCCTGGACCTTCTCCGCGGCGATGCGCGCGAGGTCGGCCTCATCAGGCGTGTTGATCACGACGCCGACACCCCAGACGATCTCGGGCGTGACCTTGACGCCGAAGCTGGTCGCGATCCCGGCGCAGGTACGCGTGATGCCGTCGAGGATGACGTCCTTGACCGCTTCGCGGTGATAGCGCAGCGTGCCGCGGATGGTGACGCGTCCGGCGATCTGGTTCGGCGCGGTGCCGCCTTCGATCGTGCAGAGCGACAGCACGGCGGTGTCGAGCGGATCGACGCCGCGCGAGGTGACCGCTTGCAGCGCGACGATGAGGTGCCCGGCCGCCACCACGGGATCGCGCGTCAGATGCGGCATGCCGGCGTGCCCGGCGTGGCCCTCGATCGTGATGGTGATGCGCCCGCCGGAGGCCATGACGACGCCGTCGTGCACGGCGATGGTGCCGGCGGCAAGGCCCGGCCAGTTGTGGAAGCCGAATATCCGCTCCATCGGAAAGCGGTCGAACAGCCCGGCCGCGACCATCGCCCGCGAACCGCCAAAGCCTTCCTCGGCCGGCTGGAAGATGAAATCGACCGTGCCGCTCCAATCGGTATCAGTGGCGAGCAGCGCCGCAGCGCCCAGCAGCGCGGCGGTATGGCCGTCATGGCCGCACGCATGCATCACGCCGGATGTCTTTGAAGCATAGGGCAGGCCGGTATCCTCGGTGATCGGCAGCGCATCCATGTCGGCGCGCAGGCCGACCCGCCTCTGCGCATGGCCGCGCCTCAAGGTCGCGACGATGCCGTGGCCGCCGATTCCAGCCTCGAAGGGAATGCCGAGCTCGGTGAGCTTGTCCTGCACGAAGGCGGCCGTCTCCTTCTCCTGGAGCGACAGCTCCGGGTGGGCATGCAGATGCCGGCGCCACACGGTCAGTTTCTGGTGCAGTTCGGGGGACAAGGCAGGGGTCTTTCGCAAGGTGTCGGTTGCCGTCAGCATAAAGGATTATCACCGCCATGCACCCTGCGCCTTGGAATGCCTCGCGTGCAGCAATGTGCGCTTTTTCCGTCATTCCGGGGCGCGCCTCTTGGCGCGAACCCGGAATCCATCGTGCAGCGAGCTCCGCGGCCCAACAGATTCCGGGTTCGCGACTTCGTCGCGCCCCGGAATGACGAGCAATGGGTGTTACGCCAGCTTCGCCAGCCCCTTCCAGTCAAACCCGATCCCATGCCCGGGCCTGTCCGGCGCCAGCGCCAGCCCGTCCTTCAGCACCAGCGGATGCTCGATATACTTGTCGAGCCCGAAGCCGTGCGCCTCCAAATAGGAGCGGTTCGGGCAGGCCGCGAGCAGATGCACGGTGATGTCGTGCGCGCCGTGGCTGGTGACGGGCAGGTTGAACGCTTCCGCCAGCCGCGCGATCTTCATGAAGGCGGAAACGCCGCCGCAATTGGTGACGTCGGGCTCGGGATAGGACACCGCACCACTGGCGATGTAGTTCTTGAACTCCCACAGCGAGCGCAGATTCTCGCCCGCCGCGATCGGCACGCCGCCGGCCTGCATGATACGCAGATGGCCGGCGACGTCGTCGGGGATGATCGGCTCCTCCAGCCAGGTGAGGTCGAAAGGAACGAAAGCGCGCGCGGCCCGGATCGCCTCCTCGACCGTCCATTTCATGTTGGCATCCGCCATCAACGGAAAGCCGTCGCCGAGATGCTGCCGCATCGCGGAGATGCGCGCGACATCGGACTTGAGGTCGGGCCGGCCGACCTTCATCTTGATGGCGCGAAATCCCTTGGCGAGGTTGCCATCGGTCTGCTTGAGCAGCGCATCGACGGAGAGATCGAGGTCGATGCCGCCGGCGTAGCACGGCACGTGCGCATCGAAGCCGCCGAGCAGGCGGTACAGCGGCAGCTTGCCGCGCCGCGCCTTGAGATCCCACAGCGCGATGTCGAGTGCCGAGAGCGCCAGCACCGCCGGCCCGCCGCGCCCGCCATAATGCAGCCCCCACCAGACATGATGCCAGATCGCCTCGGTGTCGTCGGCCTCGCGCCCTTCGACCAGCGGCGGGATCTCGCGCTTGAGAATGTCGGCCACAGCCCCGCCGTTGCGCCCGACCGTATAGGTGTAGCCGACGCCCTCGGCGCCATCGGCATCGCGGATGCGGCAGGTGAGCAGCTCGAACGCCGTCATGTCGCCATGCGTGGAGTCCGACAGGGTGATGGGGAGGGGGATCCGGTAGAGCCCGGTCTCGATGTTTGCGATGCGCGGCATGGTGCCTCCCTGTCTTTGGTTCTTCTTCTTCGTAGGGTGGGTTAGCTAGCGGATGCGCGAAGCGCAGTCCGCTGGCGTAACCCACCTCTTCTGTCTCTGCGGATACGAACAGTGGTGGGTTACGCCTAGCGGTTTGCGCTTCGCGCAATCCGCGGGGCTAACCCACCTTACGCTAGACTATGAAGTCAGTCGCCTCCAGCGAAGCCGCATGCACTCCGCTCAGGGTGATGGTGTCATTGGCAGTGAGCTGAATCACCGCATTGCCCGAGCTGTCATCGCTGATGAGGCCGGACAGGGTCGCCCAGTCGGCAAAACCGTAGTCGTGCAGGTTGATCACGTCGAGTTCCCCCGCGGTGCTGCCGACCGCGATGTTGCCTTGATTGAAGTCGTTGATGACGTCGTTGCCGGAGCCGGCCGTGAAGACGAAAACATCGTTGTTCGGTCCGCCCCACAGCTGATCATTACCCGCGCCGCCGTTCAGCGTGTCCGTGCCGCCGGTGATAGAGCCAGGGGTAGATGGCGCATAAGTCCGCGCATCGCCGTAGAGATGATCAGTGAACTCTCCGCCATTGAGGATGTCATTGCCGCCACGCGCACTGCCGGACATGTTCATGGCGTCGCCAATCAGCTGGGAGCCGTAGACGGCCGGCGGCGGCTCGCCGCCATTCGTCACGAAGGTCAGGGTATCGTTGCCACCCTGGGCATTGTCGGTCAATGACGTGAGCGAATCGCCGGCCAGCGTTCCACCTCCGATCGCCATGCCGCTGCTGATGCCGAGCGTGAGGTCGTCGTTGCCACCGATTGTATTGCCGGTCATGGCACCGATGGCATCCCCACTGAGGGTCGCCGTGCTTTCGTATGCATATTCGAATACGTTCAGCGTGTCCTTGCCGCCATGCGCGTTGTCGCTCATGGATCCCCCGGCATCGCCGCTGAACACGTTCTCGAAGGCGCGCCCACCGGTCACGCCTGTCAGCGTGTCATTGCCGCCTTGCGTGTTGCCCGACATGTCGCCTCCGGCATCTCCGTAAATGGAGATGTTGGAGCGGAAATTGCCGCCGGCGTCGGCGGTGAGCGTGTCGCTGCCGCCTGCAGCATTGCCCAACATGGTCTCGGCGTCGCCCATAATGGTGGCGCCGCTAAAGGGATAATCCACCTTCGCCGTGAGCGTGTCGTTGCCGCCGTGGGAATTGCCCTGCATGACCGTGTCTTCGCCGATCAGCGTAACGAACACGTCCGTGTTGAGGATGGTTGCCGTCACCGTGTCGTTCCCGCCCCAGCCGTCGATCGGGAAGTTGGGATCTCCGACGATGGTCGCGGTTTGGCTGAAGTCCGGAAAGGTGAGGATCAGGGTGTCGTTCGGCATCGCGCGCATGGCGCATCACTCCCATTTCATGTCAGTCGCGTGACTCTGAAAACAGCGGAGGTCTCGGCGAGACGCACTGCGGTCACGCTTGGATCTGAATCTACTTGGAGTTGATGGCGGAGGTTTGCTCCTGACTCGGTTTGATTGCGGCCGAGGAACCGCGTGACGGTGCTCGCCATCGATGGCAGCACGGGACAGGCGCGGACTTCACGGAAGCCGCGATCGACCCGTTAGATCAGAGCCGTGTTGAAGCGCGATGACGTGCCGTTTGCCATCTCACCGCATCGTCGCCAGCTGCACCGCCAGCGCGCAGGCGCGGTCGTATTCGTCGAGATTGATCCATTCGTCGACCGTGTGTGCCTCGTTCTGGCCGGCACCGAAGGTGACGGTCGGAACGCCGTGGCGGACCATCCAGTTGGCATCCAGGCCGCCATTGGCGGCCCGCACGTTCGGGCTTCCCCCCACCGCAGACACCGCCTCGATCGCGCGTTTGACCACCGGCAGGTTCTCCTTCATGCGGAACGGATAATAGTCGGTCTCGGCCTTGAACTTGACCTTGCCGGACTTGCCTTGCGCGTTGGTGACCTTCTTGGCCGCCTTCTCGAACGCGGCCTTGTAGGCCTTGGTGATCTCCTTGAAGAATTTTCCATCATGGCTGCGGCTCTCGCCGCGCACATGCACGTAGTCGGTGACGACGTTGGTGGCATCGCCCGCGGGGCGGCCTTCGCCGCCGGTGACCGGGCCGACATTGCTGGTGCCTTGCCTCTTGCCCTTCACGACCTTGCCGAACCAGCCGCCGGCCTTCACGTCCGCAAGCGCCAGCGCCATGATCATGGTCGATGAGATGCCGCGCTCCGGTGCGACGCCGGCATGCGAGGCGCGGCCGAAGATCTCGACGGTCCAGCGGTCGGCGCCGACGGCCCCGATCACGACATTGGAGGCCGAGCCGCCGTCATAGTTGAACGCCATCACCGGCTTGCCGAGCTCGTCGAGCTTGACGTGGCGCGCGCCATAGAGACCGCTCTCCTCGCGTACGCAGAACAACAGCGTGATCGGCGGATGATCGAGCTTCTGCTTTTCGAGCTCGGCGGCCAGCGTCACCAGTACGCCGCAGCCGCAGCGATTGTCGCCGCCGAGCGCGGTCCTGGCGTCGTTGACGATCTTGCGCCCGGACAGCTTTGGCTTCGCACCGGCGCACAGCGGCACCGTGTCCATGTGGGTCATGAACATGATGCGTGGATGGTTGTGCAGCGCGCCGCGGCCGGGCAGGTCGACGATGAGGTTGCCGGTCTCGGTCGGCACTGGAATGCGCGTGTTGGCGTCGTCGAGCCGGATCGCCTTGGCCGGCACGCCGCTCTCCTTCAGCGCAGCCGTGAGCTCCCGCCCGATCGCCGCCTCCTGTCCGGTGACGCCCTCGACAGTGAGGAAGCGCATGAGACGATCGGTGGCGGCTTTGGTGTCGACGGGCATGGACTCGAATTCCCTTGATGCGGATGGCGGCGCAGCATCTCCTGCACTTCCGCATTTCGCAAGGGGCTCAGACGCGCTGCGTGTAGATCAAGAAAATCAGCACGCCGAGCGCCAGCGCCGCCGCCATGAACAGCAGCACCGCCGGCAGCCCCGCGAGCGCGGCCACCGCGCCGGTGACGGATTGCATCAGCGCAGTGCCGAGAAAGAAGGCGAGATTGACGGCCGCAAGCGCCTTGCCGGCGACCTGCGCATCGACCAGTTGCCTGGACATGCCGAACAGCAGCGGCTGCGCCGAGGTGAATAGCCCGATGAGCACGAACAATGCCAGATCGTAGGAGGGCGGCATGACGTTCACGCCGAACAGCCATGCAACGGCGAAGTGCGGCGCTCCCAGCGCCATCAGCGCGAGCAGTAGCGCCGCGATCGCATGCGTGCCGGCGACCAGCTCGCGGCGGCGGCCGAGCCTGCGGTCGATCATGCCGACGAGCAGCGGGCCTGCGATCATCGCCAGCGTGAACGCGCCGAGCTGGTTGCCGGCCTCGATCCGCGTCAGGCCCTTGATCTCCATCAGCCAGGGTCCTCCCCACAGGCCGCGCAGCACCAGCGTGCTCGCCAGCGACACCATCGCCAGCGCGATCACGCCGCGCAGCGGCCGTGACAGGCCGAGCCTGACCACATCGATCATCTGCGACAGCGGCGAGGACTCGTCCTTGTGCTCGGCCGGCTGGTGCGGCACCAGTACGAACACCGCCAGCGCGACGAGGATGCCGCCGATTGCGGAGATCCAGAACCCGGCGCGCCAGCCGTAAGTATCGATCACGAAAGCGAGCGGGCTCGCCGACAGCAGCATGCCGATGTTGCCGATCGAGAGGATGGCGCCCGACCACAATCCGAATCGCGCCGCCGACAATTGCTTGGCTGCGAGCGTCATCGGGCACATCAGCATGCCCGAGGTGGCGACGCCGAGCAGCAGTTGCCCGACGGCGAAGCTCTCGGGCCCCGTCGCAAACCCCGAGGCCATCGCGCCGAACACGGTTCCCGCCAGCAGGGCGAGCGACACCGGCCGCACGCCGAACCGGTCCATCGCCGCGCCGACCGGGATCTGCGAGGCTGCAAAGGCAAAGTGGTAGACCGACGTGAGGCTCGCCAGCGCCTGCGGCTCGATGTGGAAATCCGCCGCCATCAAATCGAGGCTCACCGCCGGGATGGTGCGCAGCAGGGTCGACAGCATGTGGCCGCAGGCGAGCGCGACCAGCGCGAAGATCAGCGCGCGGGTGGCGGTGCCCGCGTCGTCGTCGGCATTGGTCATGAGCGTCCCGTCCCGAGAAGGTTTTAGGGTGGGTTACAGGATTGAGGGGGCGGGTGCCAATGGCGGCAGCGCGCCCCCCTCATGCCGGAATGTGACCTCGGACTGATACTCGACCTCTCGAGCAATGACATTGCCGAGAGGCTAGCCGCATTGCAACGCACCACCTTCGAGACGGCACTCAGCTGGTAGGGGGTCATGGCGTTGCGCCGCGGGGATAAAGTGTTGTGGGTGTCTCCGCGGTGCGCGCGACGGTTGCATCATCTTCGCTCTTGGGAGCTTCCGTGGCGGACGTAGGAACAAAGGAGACATCGTCTCTCTTACCTAGGTTAGGGAGACCTGATCATGCTGTCCTCGAGACCACCACGGCCCATCCGCACAACGCTCGATCTTGCGAGCGCCGAGCAGGTCAAGTCGGTCCGCAGGCGGCTTCGCATCTCCAATGCCGATCTGGTCAGGATCGTCGACAAGATCGGCAACTCTCTGGCGGCCATCGAGAAGGAAGTGGAGCTCGAAAAGCTGGCCGTTCAGCAAGGTAGTGCCAGGGACGCAGCGACGACCCTCGAATGAATCCAACCCATCACGTGGGAAAGGAGAATTGCGATGAACAGTCTGATCTACCTCATAGGGCTCATCGTTGTGATCGCCGTCATTCTTTCGTTCTTCGGCTTGCGATGACCCGCCACGGCCCGGCAGGCGACCGCCGCGCCGGTGAAGTCATTCTTAATGTCGCGTGCAGCAAATGGTTGATGCGCACCAGGTCAATACCATCATAGCGACGACGCTTTGTGCGTTCTTCGAGCGGCTTCCCGACGCTCAAATCGGCACTGAGGAAGCCAAGCTGCTGGCCAAGCAAATCACTGAAGCGCTGAACGCAGCTGGGCTGCAGATTGTCCCTGTGGCTCCGGCAAATACACGGCCCTAGTTGTATGGCTGCGGCACCGAGCTTTTTGGCTTAAGGCTCCATCAGAGCTTCGTTTTCTTGAGGTCATGTCTCGCGCCGGAATGGCGTCATCCGCGTCGCTCCTGGGCCGCAATCTATTTCAACTCGATCAGCAGCTTCCAAGCGTCCTCCAGCAAGGCCTTCATCCGGTGTCGCTCGGCGCGGGCGTCCGGTGTGCACATTCCATGTTGATATGCATTCCGGTTGCCCTTCGGAGCGCCCGATCTTGGCGCGCCGCCATGCATGCGGCAGCGGCGCTTGCCGTGCACGGCTGGCGCGCGGCACGCGAGACCGCGGCGCGTCTGCGCCCCGCAGCGCGGGCTCGACTGCATTGCATCGGTATGACGGATGTGATCGCCGGTCATACGCAGGCGCCACTCGTATGGACCTCGCGGCCTGCGCCCGTTTCTGCATTCGAAGTCGTCTCCATTGCGCCAGCCTCCGCAACGATCATGCTGGCATGCTGCGTGACGTTGCCCACGATCGCCCGTCCGCCGTCCTGCACCGACAAATTCTGCACCGTGATCGCGCGCTCGTCGCTGTTGCGGTGGCGGTTCAGCGCTTCGACCTGGGCGGCGAAGGTGCGGGAGAGCCGGGTCAAGGCGCGGGCGATGCCCTCCTGCTGCGTCAGATCGTCGGTGCAGGCGAGACGGCAGGCACAGCGCATCGCCGCCATGTGCACCGACACCATCGGGGAGACCAGCAAGGCCTCGATGGAATCCTTCGGCGCGATGCTCCTGATGGTCGAGATCATGAAGGCGAGATTGGCCTCATCCGGCTTCTGCCCGACCACGCTGGCCTTGACCAATTGCCTCAATATGCCGTGCATCGCGTCGCGGTCGGCGGCGCCGAGCGCCTCGGCCAGCAGCCGCTCGCCGGCCTGTGGGTCGGGATGGCGGATTGCAATGCGCCGCTTGTAGAGTTTTACGCGCGGGGTCGCGGCGGGGACGCTGCGATCGGATGCCGCGAGCGGCGAGGGGATGTGGCGTTCGAGAGCTGTCGTCATGGGCATGTGTCCTTTGAGCGCGCAAGCGCGAACGGCCGTTCGCCGCTGCGCGCGAATGCGGATTTCGGAATGTCGATGAAGGGTTTAGACGCAACCGCGTCGGCACGGGTCCGGACCGGCAGGCCGTGACGCTCGCGACTGTTGCGATGATGGCATTATGGCACTGTTTTGCCCGACGCGACAGAATTTATTTCGTAAATCCGAAAAATTTCCTCGGCCCTGCGCAAGCCTTTGTTCTGAAAGGGGCGGTCTACTGTGCATGGGGTTGTTTTCGCACTTTTGTATTGGAAGCGGCACGCACGTGCCGTGCGGCGGAATGCCGGCGCTCAAACGCGATTGCGAAATCCGGCACGGCCGCTATTCATGACTTCTACGGCGTCGCACCAACAAGCATGCACAAGCGACGCCAAGAGGTCTGGGAGAGAACGAATGCAACGAACCGCCCGCCTGCTGGCAGTCATCGCAGCTCTATGCGCCTTGGCGCCGGCGACAGAGGCTCTCGCGCAGAAATATCCGTCGCGGCCGGTCAAGATCATGGTCGGCTTCAGTGCCGGCGGCCCGGTCGACGTCGTCGCGCGCATCATTGGCGACCGCTTGAGCAACAAGCTCGGCCAGCCCTTCGTGGTCGAGAACCGCGCCGGCGCCAACGGCATGATCGCGGCCGAAGCCGTCGCGCGCGCCGAGGCGGACGGCTACACCATGCTCGCGTGCAACTCGTCGACGATCACGCTGAACAAGACGCTGTTCAAGGACATCCGCTACGATCCGCAAGTCGACTTTGCGTCGCTCACCACGGTGGTCTCGGCGCCGCTCGTCCTCGTCGTCAATCCCGAGAATCCCAAGACGGCGAACGTCAAGTCGGTGGCCGATCTCGTCGCTGCGGCGAAGGCCGCGCCCGGCGCGCTCGCCTACGGCTCGGGCGGCAACGGCAATCTCGCCCATCTCGCCATGGAGCTGCTCAGCCAGAAGGCCGGCATCAAGCTGATCCATGTGCCCTATCGCGGCGGCTCGGCCGCCGAGGTCGGCATTCTCGCGCAGGAGGTGCTGGCGGTGTTCGATCCGCTCTCCGCCGTGCCGCTGGTCAAGGCCGGCAAGCTGCGCGCGCTGGCGGTGTCCTCGGCCGAGCGGCTGCCGGCGCTGCCCGACGTGCCGACCGTGGCGGAAGCCGGCTATCCCGGATTCGACATCTCGTTCTGGGTCGGCTTCTTCATGCCCAAGGCAACACCCGCGCCGATCCTGGAAACCCTGCACCGGGAGATCGTCGCCGCCGCCAAGGATCCCTCGGCCGAGGAGAAGCTCGGCGCGCAAGGCGTCGTCAGCGTGCTCAGCCCGGCCGACTACGCCGCGAAGATCGCCAAGGAGACCAAGGAGCTCGCAGAGGTGGTCGCGGCGGCGAACATCAAGGCGGAATAGGGCGCGACGCGCTATCTGCCGATCAGCAGCTTAAGCCGGTCGAGCAGCGGACGCTGTCCTGCATTGATCTTCTCCTGCGCCGCGTCGAGCGTGAACCATTCGGCGCGGTCGACTTCCGGAAAGGCCTGCCGCTTGCCGCTGCGCGGCGGCCATTCCATCTCGAACGTGTTGCTGCGAATGCTGCGCACGTCGAGATCGAGCTCGGCCGCGAAGGCCGTGACGAGCTTGCCCCCGCGCTGCCTGACCTGGCCCAGCGGGGTCAGCGGCATGGAAAGCTCCTGTCCCAGCTCCTCGGCGAACTCACTTCGCGCCGCGATCTCCGCGTCGTCTCCGTCCGTGTATTCACCCTTCGGGATCGACCATGCGCCGAGATCCTTGTTGCGCCAGAACGGCCCTCCGGGATGGACCAGGAGCACCTCGATGTTCCCACGCTTGCGATAGGCGATGATCCCGGCACTCTTCGATGGCATTGCAGGTTCCGCAGAAAAAGAGCCGCGGCCTTCCCTCGGGAAAAAGTGGAACTGCGCGTCCTAGCGCAGGTTAGTAGCCAATGTTCATTTGATGAAAGGGAGTGAACCATGATCCGCCTGTTGGCAACCACCGCATTGGGGGTGGTGCTGGCGAGCGCCGCGTATGCGCAATCGCCCAGCACGAATCCGCCGTCTCAGCAGACGCCGCAGTCCCAGTCGAACTCGACCGCGCCATCCACGAGCTCGCAGTCGAGCGCGACCGACAAGCAGCAGACCACATCGCAACCGCAGCAATCCCCGTCGTCGGGAACGCCGGCCCAGACCACGCAGGCCAACCCACCATCGTCCGGCTCCGGCACCGCCAATACGGGCTCGACTGCGCAGTCGCAGAGCGGTGCGACAAATTCCAATGCAACCGGCAACCAGCCTGCAACGCAGCAGAGCGCCAATCCGCCAGCTGCGAACACCAACCAGGCACAGGACCGGTCCAATCCGCCGCCGGCCAGCAATCAAGCCCAGCAGGCACCGGCCGCATCTGGAACCAACCAGGCCCAGCAGGCACCGACTGCGCCGACGAGCAACCAGGCGGCCGCCCAGGCCGACGTCAACCTCAACAAGCAGCAGGAGACCAAGATCAGCGCGTCGATCTCGCACCTCAACGTGCGGCCGCTGACCAACGTCAATTTCGCGCTGAACGTCGGCACGGTGGTGCCGCGCGACGTGCACCTCTCGACGCTGCCGCCCGACGTCGTCGAGATCGTGCCGCAATATCGCGGCTACAGCTTTGCGCTGGTGAAAGATCAGATCGTCGTGGTCGATCCGGCGACCTACAAGATCGTGACGGTGCTGCCATACTCAGGCCAGTCCACGGCGACAACGACCACGCGCGAGCGCAGCGCCAGCAAGTTCTCGGATCGCGATCGCGAGGTGATCCGCAAGCATGCGAAAACCCGTACCGAGGGGCGCAAGGAAGTGCGGACCACCGGCAGCACAGCGCGCAGTGAGATCCGCGTCGGTGACCGTCTTCCCGAGAGCGTCGAGGTCGAGGAGTTCCCGACCACGGTCTACCGCGATGCGCCGGGCTTGCGTGAATATCGCTACATCCACCGCGACACCCGGACCTATGTCATCGAGCCGCGCGAGCGGCGGGTGATCGAGGAGATCGACTAGGTCGATTTAGGTCGGAGCCGCCGCAAGCGAGCGGCTCCGATCGTTAGCCTGACGTCCGTTCGCGCGATGCGAGACGAACGGCGCGAGCCTTCGCGCTCTTTCCGGCCGCGCGTGCCGCGATCATGCTGCGGGCTTTGCCGGGAGCCGTGACATTCTTCCGCAACAGTGTGGCGAGCCGCTTGCGGGCGCCCTTCGTCGTCACGCGCGCCGCGACTTGCTCCGCCTTGCGAATGATGTTCGCAACCGAAGGCGTCAGGTTCACCGGAACCCAGGCGACGTCCTTGGCCTTCGAAAGACTGCCGATGCCTTCGCATGGCGCTTCGCGCGGCAGGTCGATGCGGATCGCGAGTGCCTCCGACCGTTCGGTCCAGTCTTCGGCCTTGGTGCCGGTGATGATCCGGACATAGTCGCGCGTCTCACGCGGCAGCTCGCTCTGCCTGGCAAGCCATTTCTGGATACGGCCGGGACCGGCATTGTAGGCCGCGGCAGCAAGGCCGAGATTGCCGAAATCGTCGCGCAGCTTGCGCAGGAATTTTGCCGACGCCGGCAGCGCCTTCATCGGATCGAAGGGATCGTCGAGCCCGACCTCGGCGGCCGTCCCCGGCATGAACTGCGCGACGCCCTGCGCGCCAGCATGGCTGACCTCGTTGGACTTGAAGCGGCTCTCCTGCCAGATCAGGCGCGCGAAGAACGGCACCGGAATGCCGCTAGATTCGGCGGCCTCGCGCAGCGCGTGACAAAATCGTTCGGTTGGCGAGGGCTCCGCCTGCACCACCGGCTCGACCGCGCGCGGTGGCTCGATCACCTGCTCGTAAGCCGCGTGCGCGTTGGCAAGCTCGATCGCCTGCACGCTGGCGACGAAGAGCTCGACCACCGGAACAAGTGACGAGGCATGATTGTTCTTGAGAACAGTGGTGTCGAAACGTGATGCTTGGCGGGATGGCGACGGATCGAGATCGCACATCAGAAGCAGAAACGCGGCGCAAGCCGCGACGACAAATCGCATTTGCTGGGAGAACCTCGAACTGTGGGATGAATGGCCAGCGATGCGCCGGCGATAGGAAGTTCTTAACCGTCCGATTGCGGCAAAGCTGCGATCTCGTCGGTTCCTTCGGTGTTACTACGGTGTTCCCGAAGCGAAACCATCCGCGGTTTCGTGGGCTGTTTGCGAGTGGGATGCGCGATGACGATGCGATGGATGCTTGGCGCGGTGATTGTGCTGTGGCTCGCCGGCCCGGCGCTCGCAGGCAATCTCGATCGGGCTGCGGTGAACGAGGCTGCGCGTCCTGCGAAGCCGCCGGCCACCGACAAGCTGAATGCAGCCGTGGTGAAGCTTCAGGTGCTGCTCGATCGCGCGCAATTTTCGCCCGGCGAGATTGACGGCAAGCTCGGCGAGAACGCGCAGAAGGCGCTCAAGGCCTTTGCCGAGCAGAACGGCCTGACATTCGACAAGAGCATAGCGCCGGAGCTCTGGGACAAGCTGACCGCATCGAGCGAAAGTCCTATCCTCGTCGACTACAAGATCACCGACGCCGACCTGAAGGGACCGTTCTTAAAGAAGCTGCCGGCTAGGCTCGATGACATGAAGTCGCTGGACGCGCTGAGCTACACCAGCCCGCTCGAAGGACTTGCCGAGAAATTCCACATGAGCGCGGATCTGCTCAAGGCGCTCAATCCGGGCAAGGCGTTCGACAAGGCCGGAGAGACGATCGTGGCTGCCAATGTTCCGGCGCGGCGCGAGCTGCCGCGCATTGCCCGGCTCGAAGTCGATAAGACCAACGGGACCTTGAAAGCGTTCGACGCAAGCGGCGCTCTGCTGGCGTTCTATCCGGCGTCAGTCGGCAGTCCGGATCGCCCGACGCCAACGGGAACGCTGAAGGTCACCGCCAGCCACGAGCTGCCGACCTACCGCTACAATCCCGAGTACAAGTTCAAGAGCGTCAAGTCCAAGAGACCGTTCGACATCAAGCCGGGTCCGAACAATCCGGTGGGCGCATACTGGATCGGCCTGTCGGCGCAGGGCTACGGCATCCACGGAACGGCAGAGCCCGACAAGGTCAGCAAGTCGGCGTCGCACGGCTGCGTTCGGCTCACCAATTGGGACGCGCGTGTGCTCGGCGAGAACGTGAAGCGCGGCATGCCCGTCGTCTTCCTCGATGCGCCGACGGAATCCTCATCGAAGCGGCAGGGCACGCCCGCTGCGAAGCGTGCCGCGAACTAGTCCTTCGGAAAATCCTTGCGCATCGCGATCTCCGCGGCGTCGCCGGGCGACAGCACGTTTTGATCGAAGGCGGCCTGCGGCGTCGTCATGATGTCGTAGAGCGAGATGCCCTTGATCGGCTTGCCCATGAGCTCGCGGACGCATTCGGCGAGCGTGCCGTTGTAGACGAGATAGGGCGGCCCGCGATCCTTCTGCCGCTCGCCCTTCAGCGACGGCCATTTCTTCAGCTCGGCCGGCGCGTCATAGGCGATCGGCGATCCCTCTTTGAACATGCGTTTGGCCCCGGTGGCTTGATGGCCGGGAAGTCTACAGCCGCCGGGTAAACGCCCGTTAAAGAATTGGTTCAAATCAGCCGGCAATGAAGGCGAGCAGGGTGCCGTTGGCCTTGGCCGGCGGCACGCAGATCGCAGCTGCGCTCCGCACGGCGGCTGGCCCCAGCGCCTTCTCGGTCGCCGCGAGGTCGCCGCTGACCAGCACCAGCGCGGCGCCACCGCGCTCTGAGAGGCCATTCAGCGACACGCCGGGATAGCGCTTGGCGAGCTGGTCCAGCGTCAAATAGACGAAGTCGGCGCGATCGCCGCCGGAGGGCACGATGATGGCGCTGTCCGCGTCGGTCTTCGCCTCGCGGTCGATCAGGCGGGCGAGATGCGCGGCCTCCTTGGCGGGCTCTGGCGTTGCGATCAGCGTCTGCTTGATCCGCTTGGCCGCATTGGCGTGGGTCATCAGCTCGGGGATCCACACGGTCTCGCGGGTCTTGTGTTGGCAGGCGAAGATGCGCACGCCGCCCGGCGCTTCAGCCGTCGGCCACATGAAGGTGCGGAATTTAGCCGCCGAGATCGTGCCATCTGGCAGCGTGACAGGGCGTTCGAAATCGGTCGGGCCGATCGGCTCCAGGCCTCGCGCACGGATCTCCTCGGCGCCGGCGGCGCTATCGACAGCGGTGAAAGCGATGCGCTCGATGCCCTCGCCATGCCGCTCGACGAAGGCGCGGGCCGGCGCGTTGTGCTCGGTTGCCACTAGCACGCCGAGCAGCTCCATGTAATCGGGGTCGAACATGATGGTGTAATTGCCGGTGCCCATATGCGCGCTGTGGGTGCCGCGCGGCGAGACCGTGAAGCCGAGTTGCCGATAATTCTCGGCAGCCTTGTCGAGGTCCTTCACCATGACGACGGCGTGGTCGATACCGATGACGTTCTTGAGGGCCACTGTTGTTATTCCCCGATTGCAAGCTGATTTTGCGCCGCGCCGGCGGCTGCCGGCCATGTCTACGCCGGATGGGCCGTCAAGTCATTTTCAATTCCGCGAGAGAAGCGGAATTTCATTCCGCGCAAGGCATCCTCCGACACGCTTCAGCGCGCCTGCTCGAGGTAAGCCGCGAGGACGGCGCGCTCCTCGCCGGTCATCTCGGTGATGTTGCCGGGCGGCATCGAATTCGACCAGGCCGCGACCCGTCCGATCAGGCGGATGTTGCGATGGATGTGCTCGGGCGTGTCGAGCACAATGCCCTTCGGCGCGGTGACGATGCCGGCCCAGACCGGCTCGGCCGCGTGGCACATGCTGCAGCGGGACATCACGATCTCCTCGACATTGGCGGCCGTGACCGGCGCCGACAATGCGCCCGTCTTCACCTCGCGCGGTCCGGCGGCGGAGAGGAGGAGGATCGCAATCACGCCGGCCGCGGCGACGCCCCACACCCACCAGGGCGATTTGCGCCCGGCATGACGCTCGTTGAAGAAGTGGCGGATCACCGGCCCGAGCGCCAGGACGATCGCGACGATGATCCAGTTGAAGCGCGTGGCGTAGAGCAGGGGATAGTGGTTGCTGATCATCAGCACGACGACGGGAAGCGTCAGGTAATTGTTGTGGACCGAGCGTTCCTTGCTGGCTTTGCCGAGCTTGGGGTCAGGCGCCTGTCCGGCGATCAGGCTGGCTACGATCTTCTTCTGGTTCGGGATGATCAGCGTGAAGACATTGGCCACCATGATGGTGCCGATGATCGCGCCGATCTGGTTGAAGGCACCGCGTCCGCTCAGCACATGGGTGAAGGCGTAAGTGAGTGCGACCAGGAACAGATAGCCGCCGATGGCGAAAGGCAGTTCGCGCTGGGCGAGCCCGGTGCGGCAGGCGGCCTCATAGAGCAGCCACGCCAGCGCCAGGCTGCAGAAGCTGAACAGTCCGGCCTGGAATGATGTGAGGTCGAGGATCGACTTGTCGACCAGGAACAGGTCGGCCTCGAGATAATACACCACCACCATCAGCGCGAAGCCGGACAGCCAGGTGGTGTAGGCCTCCCATTTGAACCAGGTCAGCTCGTCCGGCATCTGGCTGGGCGCGACCAGGTATTTCATGATCCGGTAGAAGCCGCCGCCATGGACCTGCCAGGCCTCGCCCTGCACGCCGCCCGGCAGGTCGGCCTTCAGCTTCAGGCTGAGGTCGAGGGCGATGAAATAGAAGGAACTGCCGATCCAGGCGATCGCGGCCACCACGTGCAGCCAGCGCAGCAGCAGGCTCGCCCATTCCGATATGACGGATCCCCACATGATCTCCTCATCCGGCGCGACCTGGATGCCGCAGCCTCCATGACCGTAACCGGCGATCGCCGCCCTCACAATGTGTCGCACCGTTCAACCGCATTTTCCAGTATGATGGACTGCGGCTGATGCACATCGTGCGGGCATGAACTGACGTGGGATTCGGCAGGCGCCAAACTCGCCGAGAGACCTTTTGCGGGTGATCGGCGTTGACGCACGACACGCCCAAGGCGGAGGACGACGAATTGAGCGACAGGATAACGTTCGTGGCGATGCTCGCAGCGCTGCTGGCTGCTGCTGCGGCGGCCGGCGCACACGCCGAGCCCGTGTTGCAGGGCAAGGACGCCTATGGCGATTGGCGCGCCGACAAGCCCGGCACGGTCAGGCTGATCCGGCC
The DNA here is from genome assembly GCF_020193715.1 of Bradyrhizobium sp. IC4060. Taxonomy (NCBI): domain Bacteria; kingdom Pseudomonadati; phylum Pseudomonadota; class Alphaproteobacteria; order Hyphomicrobiales; family Nitrobacteraceae; genus Bradyrhizobium; species Bradyrhizobium sp. IC4060. The sequence goes on from NZ_JADYVJ010000002.1 coordinate 840,702, forward strand.
GCAGGATCTGGTCAGGCCCGGCGCCACGCGATCGGTTGCGAGCTCGTCGCGCGTGGTGCCGCGTCCGCCGGAAGCCCAGCTCCAGGTGCCGGCCGGCTTCAAGATCGAGCTGTTCGCCGAAGGCCTGCGTGCGCCGCGCATCATCCGCGCGGCGCCGAATGGCGATGTGTTCGTCGCGGAAACACGCGCCGGCACCGTTCGGGTGCTGCGCGCGGGCGAGGGCGGCAAAGTCGCGACCAACGAGATCTTCGCCAGCGGCCTGCGGCAGCCGTTCGGCATCGCTTTCTTTCCGAACGGCGACAATCCGCAATGGGTCTATGTCGCCAACACCGACAGCGTCGTTCGCTTTCCCTACAAGGCCGGCGATCTCAAGGCGCGCGGCAAAGCGGAGACGGTTGTCGCAAGCCTGCCGGATGGGGGCCATTCCACCCGCGATATCGTCTTCACGCCCGACAACAAGCGTATGCTGGTGTCGGTGGGTTCGCTCAGCAACGTCGCCGAAGGCATGGGCACGCCGCCCGGCGGGATGGAGGCGTGGGCGAAGACGCAGCCGCTCGGCGCCACATGGGCCAGCGAGCTCGAGCGCGGCGCGGTGCTGGCCTTCAACCCTGACGGCAGGGAGCGAAAGATCCATGCCACCGGTATCCGCAACTGCGTCGGCCTCGCGATCCAGCCGCAGACCGGTCTGCCCTGGTGCTCGACCAATGAGCGCGACGGTCTCGGCGACGACCTCGTGCCCGATTACGTCACGAGCGTGAAGGAAGGCGCGTTCTACGGCTGGCCATGGTTCTATATCGGTGGCAATGAAGACCCGCGCCATGCCGGCGCGCGGCCGGATCTCAAGGACAAGGTGACGGTGCCCGATGTGCTGATCCAGCCGCACTCGGCCTCACTCGGCATGACCTTCTACCAGGGCGCGCAGTTTCCGCCCGAATACCAGGGCGACGCCTTCGCCGCCCAGCACGGCTCCTGGAATAGGTCGAAACGCACCGGCTACAAGGTGATCCGCATCCGCATGAAGGACGGCAAGCCGACCGGCGAGTACGAGGATTTCGTCACCGGGTTCGTCGTGAACGATACGGAAGTGTGGGGCAGGCCGGTGGGAGTGGCGGTGGCGAAGGATGGATCGCTGCTGATCTCGGAAGATGGCAACGGCACGATCTGGCGGGTGACAAGCGCGCCGCGGTGACGCTGCACCCTCTCCCCTTGTGGGAGAGGGTGGCTTCGCGAACGCGAAGCCGGGTGAGGGGTATCTATCGTCACGAGCAGTCTCAGGTGTAGAGAGAACCCCTCATCCGGCGCTTTGCGCCACCTTCTCCACAAGGGGAGAAGAAGAGCAGCTCATCCCCGTCTCACGCTCGCACCACCATCCACCGGCAGCGTCACACCGGTGATGAAATTCGCCTCATCGCTCGCCAGGAACAGCGCGGCGTTGGCGACGTCCCAGCCCGTACCCATCTTTCTGCGCAGCGGCACCTTGCTGTCGCGTTCGGCTTCGACCTCGGCGCGGGTCTTGTGCCATTCGCGGGCGCGGGTGTCGACGGCCATCGGCGTGTTCATCAGGCCGGGCAGAATGACGTTGGCGCGGATGCCGTATTCGGCGTTCTGGTAGGCGAGCTGTTCGGTGAAGGCGATCATCGCCGACTTCGTCGCCTTGTAGGCGACGTAAGGATAGGTGGTGATCGCGGCCATCGACGAGATGTTGATGATGGCGCCGCTTCTCTGCGCGCGCATGATCGGGATCACTTCCTTCGCTGCGAGGATGCAGCTCTTCAGATTGATGGCGACGACGCGATCGAACGCCTCCTCGGTTATTTGCAGCAGCTCGGCATCGCCACCGGCGAGGCTGACGCCGACATTGTTGTGCAGCACGTCGATACGTTCCCAGCGCGATTGCGCGTCCGCAACCATCGCCTTGATGTCCGCAGCTTTGGTCACGTCCGCCTTGAAGGCCGCCGCCGTGCCGCCTTTCGCGGCGATCATCGCCACCGTCTCCTGCGCCGATTCCAGATGGTGGTCGACACACAAGACCTTGGCGCCCTCGCGCGCGAAGGTGAGCGCGGTAGCGCGGCCGTTGCCCATGCCTTCGCCGGGGCTTTGCCCGGCTCCGACGACGATCGCGACCTTGTCCTTCAAGCGCATCTCGGTTCACTCCCGTCCTTGTCATTATTTTCGTGCAGACTAGCAATCGCGCTCCTGGGAGAGAAGAGCGCGCTTTCCGCGTTCATGTCATTGACATCGCACGGAATTGCATGTGGCAGCCGGTCCATCGCGCATGGCTGGCCGTTGCGGTCCAGGAACCGTTCCGGCCTCGCAGCGTTTGTCGCGGAGCCTTTCCCGCGCTAGGCTCAGTCTCGGGGCTTCCCAACCACCAGTGGCTTGCCGATGAATCTGCTCGATCCGCAAGGGCCCGTGGCTGCGGCCAATAGAACTATTTTGGTCGATTCGGTCTTCATCATGCTCGTGATCGTGGTGCCGACCATTTTCGCGATTCTGGCTTTCGCGTTCTGGTTTCGCGCCTCGAATCCGAGGGCGCGCTACCAGCCGGAGTTCGTCTATTCCGGCCGCGTCGAGATGGTGGTGTGGTCTATTCCGGCGCTCACCGTGATCCTGCTCGGCGGCGTCGCCTGGATCGGCTCGCACCAGCTCGATCCCGCCGCGCCCGTTCCGGGCACCGGCAGCCCAGTGCGGATCCAGGCGGTCTCGCTCGACTGGAAATGGCTGTTCATCTATCCGGACCAGCGCATCGCCACCGTCAACACGCTGATGGTGCCGGCCGGCGCCGAGCTGAATTTCCAGCTGACGTCATCGAGCGTGATGAACACGTTCTTCATCCCGCAGCTCGGCAGCATGATCTACACCATGAACGGCATGGTGACGAAGCTGAACCTGCGCGCCGACAACGAAGGCAAGCTTCAGGGCCTGTCCGCGCATTTCTCCGGCGACGGTTTCCCGGACATGATGTTCGACGTCAACGTGATCTCGCCGCTCGCCTTCCCGGACTGGGTGGCGAACACGGCTAAGACGGACGCGGTGCTGAACGAGGACAGCTACAAGAAGCTGATGCAGCAGGGCATTGAGAAGGGCAGGCCGGTCTACCGCCTCGACGATCCGCGCCTGTTCGATTTGATCGCGACCCAGCATATTCCGCCGGGGCCCGGGCCGGCCCTCGCGTCCGAAGCAGGCCGGTCGCACAGTGGAGGCCATGATGCTCGGTAAGCTCGATTGGTCGGCCATCCCGCTCGACCAGCCGATTCCGCTCGTGGCCGGCGCGGTGGTGCTGGTCGCGATCCTCGGCGTGCTGGGCTGGGTCGTGGTGAAGGGACATCTGCCCTATCTCTGGCGCGAATGGATCACCAGCGTCGACCACAAGCGCATCGGTGTCATGTACATCCTGCTCGCCTCGGTCATGCTGCTGCGCGGCGGCAGCGACGCCATCATGATGCGGATCCAGCAGGCTGTGGCGTATCAGTCGCAGGGCTATCTGCCGCCGGAGCACTACAACCAGATCTTCTCCGCGCACGGCACCATCATGATCTTCTTCGTGGCGATGCCGTTCGTGATCGGGCTGATGAACCTCATCGTACCGCTCCAGCTCGGCGTGCGCGACGTCGCCTTCCCGACGCTCAATTCGGTCGGCTTCTGGCTGACGGCGACGGGTGCGCTCTTGGTCAATATCTCGCTCGTGGTCGGCGAATTCGCGCGCACCGGCTGGCTCGCCTTTCCGCCGCTGTCGGAACTGTCCTATTCGCCCGGCGTCGGCGTCGACTATTACGCCTGGTCGCTGCAGATCTCCGGCGTCGGCACGCTGGTGGCCGGCATCAATCTCGTCACCACCGTGCTGAAGCTGCGCACCAAGGGCATGAACTACCTGCGCATGCCGATGTTCTGCTGGACCACGCTGGCCTCGAACCTCCTCATCGTCGCGGCGTTCCCGATCCTTACCGCGACGCTGGCGATGCTGCTGCTCGACCGCTATCTCGGTTTCCACTTCTTCACCAACGAGGCCGGCGGCAACGTCATGATGTTCATGAACCTGATCTGGGCCTGGGGCCATCCCGAGGTCTACATCCTGGTGCTGCCCGCCTTCGGCATCTTCTCCGAGGTGGTCTCGACATTCTCCGGCAAGGCGCTATTCGGCTACCGCTCCATGGTGCTCGCGACCATGGCGATCTGTGTCGTCTCCTTCATGGTCTGGCTGCACCACTTCTTCACGATGGGCGCAGGTCCCAACGTCAATGCCATCTTCGGCATCGCCAGCATGATCATTGCGATACCGACCGGCGTGAAGATCTACAATTGGCTGTTCACGATGTATGGCGGCCGCATCCGTTTTGCGACACCAATGTTGTGGTCGGTCGGCTTCATGGTGACGTTCCTCATCGGCGGACTGACCGGCGTGCTGCTCGCGGTGCCGCCGGCCGACTTCATGCTCCACAACAGCATGTTCCTGGTGGCGCACTTCCACAACGTGATCATCGGCGGCGTGCTGTTCGGCGTTTTTGCCGGCTTCGAGTACTGGTTCCCGAAGGCGTTCGGCTTCCGTCTCGACGAACGCTGGGGCAAGGCCGCGTTCTGGTTCACCTTCATCGGTTTCTTCATAACCTTCATGCCGCTCTACATTGCCGGCATGCTCGGCATGACCCGGCGCATGCAGCACTACGACGTCGCGGCCTGGCGGCCCTGGATGATCGTTGCGGCGGTCGGCGTGGCGGTGCTGACGATCGGGGTGATCTGTCAGATCGTGCAGCTCGTCGTCAGCATCCGCAATCGCGAGGCGTTGCGCGACCGCACCGGCGATCCCTGGGACGGGCGCTCGCTGGAATGGGCAACCTCGTCGCCGCCGCCGGTGTTCAACTTCGCCTTCAATCCCGATGTGCGCGGCGAGGACGCCTATTGGGATATGAAGGCGCGCGCGAGGCAGCAATCGCTCGCGCATAAGACGCCGGATTATCAGGATATCGAGATGCCCCGGAATTCCCCGACCGGATTCGTCTGTGCCTTCTTCGCCACCATCATGGGATTCGCGCTGATCTGGCACATCTGGTGGATGGTGATCCTGGGCGGCTTGGGCGCTTGGGCGACCTTCGTCGTGTTCGCCTGGCGCGACCATGACGAATACGTCATCCCGGCCGAGGAGGTCGCCCGCATCGACCGCAGCAACATCGAGGAACGGCGCAACCTCGTCAGCATGGCGGGAGCAGTCTGATGGCGATGACCGCGACCGCAAGCCACGCGCACGCCGATCCCCATCATATCGGCCTCGTCATCGAGCATCCCGGCCCCGCGCCGAAGCGGATCGTGACCGCCTACGGCTTCTGGATCTTCCTGCTTTCCGACATCGTGATGTTCTCCTGCTTCTTCGCGGCCTATGCGGTGCTGTCAGGCCAGACCGCCGGCGGCCCCAAGGGCGCGGAGATCTTCGAGCAGAGGAACGTGGCGATCGAGACGGTCTGCCTGCTGTTGTCGAGCTTCACCTGCGGCATGGCCAGCATCGCCGCCGACGTGCGCAACCGGTTCTGGTTTTATCTTAGCATGACCGTGACCTGCGTGCTCGGGCTGATATTCCTCGTTCTCGAGTTTCGCGAATTTGCCGACCTCATCGCGCGCGGCTATGGCCCGTCACGCAGTGCGTTCCTGACCGCGTTCTTCTCGCTGGTCGGCTGCCATGGCCTTCACGTCTCCGCCGGCGTGCTGTGGCTTCTCACCATGATGGCCCAGGTGTTCGCCAAGGGCTTTCGCGCAGACATCTTGCGCCGGATGACGTGCTTTGCGCTGTTCTGGCACGCGCTCGACATCGTCTGGGTCGCAGTGTTCTCCGTCGTTTACCTGCTCGGGAGCGCGCCATGAGTGAGCAGACGCATGGGATGGTCAAACGCGACCTCGCGCCGGGCGAGGAAGAAGAGCATAGCGTCGGCGCAAGGATCCTCGGTTACGTCGTCGGGCTCGTGCTCGCGCTGCTGCTCACGGCGACGTCGTTCTTCATCGCCGGCACGGACCTGGTCTGGCAGCCCTCGATTCCCGTCGCGCTGATCGTGCTCGCGATCGCACAGATGGGCGTGCATCTGGTGTTCTTCCTGCACATCACTACCGGCCCCGACAACACCAACAACGTGCTGGCGCTCGCCTTCGGGCTGCTGGTGGTGTTCCTGGTGGTCGGCGGCACGGTCTGGATCATGGCGAATCTCAACGCCAACATGCCGCCGATGGACCAGATCATGCGGATGCAGTGACAGCCGCGCAAAAAGAAAGAGCCGCTTGCTTGTGACAAGCGGCCCAAGTCTAGGGAGGAAACGCCCAAGCAAAGACAATCGGCCGGAGCCGGATTGCTGCCAAGGAAACGCTCGCGCAAGGGCGCTTGCGTCGGCATACAAATGCAGCAACCGCCGATGAAGTTCAATTCCGGATCAATACGGTCTCGGATTACCACTCACGGGTGCGTGAGGGAGCTTGCTCACCTTGGCCGGCGGCAATTGTAGGCCTTGCGGAAGCCGGCCGCCTGGGCGTCGTCCTCCGAGCAGAACCAGCGATCCGGTGTCGTGGTCGCGGGATAGCTCGGACATCCGCGCAGATGGTAGATGCCGATATTGCCGGTGACGCGGGCGCGCACCGCGAGCTTCCCCTTGATGCTGCAATTGGGGGGCATGGTCAGCTCCTCCGGAAACAGCACGGCGCGGATTTCCTTGTCGCGGTCCGGGCGGCAGGCGGTGCCCAGCAGCGCGCCGTCCTTCTTGCCGCTGCGGAAATCTTGCGGTGCAACAAAACAGCCCTTCCAGATCCCCGCCGCCGTCGTCTTGGCCTCGGTGGCTGCCGGCTTGACGTTGGCCTTCATCGGCTCGCGTGCGAGGGCAAAGCCGAGCTTGATCAGCTGCTCGTTCAGGCTGGCCTTGTCGCCTTCGGCCGTGCAGATGGCGCGGTGCCGCTTGCCAAAGCTCTTCTCGGGTCCGACATCGTCGCAGCGCACCGTTCGTTTGTTGATGAGCTTCGCGAGCTGGTCGCGGGCCTCGATGCCGCAGGTCCAGGCATCGGCTTTATTGTCTATACAGACCTGGTCGAGCTCCGGCGCGTCGACGCCGTCGAGCCGGTAGGTGACGTCGCCGAGCTGGACCGAGTTGCCGTCACGGGCCGTCGCGGCGCCGGTCAGCGCGGAAACTGGTCCGGACGAGGCCAGAAATCCGGACCAGGCGAGAAACGAAACGAGCGCAAAAGCGCGGGTGGCGGCAACGAATTTCTGGAAGGACATACGGTCTCGCTTATCGATGGCTCGTGCGCCCCGTTCCTAGCATCCGGATGTGGCGAGACCAATGGTCTGCGCCTCGCGAAGTGCGACATTCCGGCCCCGCCGCTTTACTCCGCCGGCGCTCTGCCCGTATCGTTTCGCCGGCCTCGCTGACCGCGCAAGGCCGAATCGCCCGGTAAGCGGCGAGGGGGAGGACAAGGTTGCGATGAAAGACCCCGTGGATGTCCTGATCATCGGCGCCGGCGCTTCGGGCGCGGCGGTGGCGTGGTCGCTGGCCGAGACCAAGATGCACATCCTCTGCCTGGAGCAGGGCGGCTGGATGAACCCGGCGGAATATCCCAGCACGGGCCGCGACTGGGAGGCCAAGTTCTACGGCGAATGGTCGTCGAGCCCGAACGTGCGCGGCCGGCCCGAGGACTACCCGATCAACGACGACAACTCTCCGATCAAGGTCGTGAACTACAACGCGGTCGGCGGCTCGACGGTGATGTACACCGCGCACTGGCCGCGGCTGCATCCCTCCGATTTCAAGGTGAAGACGCTCGACGGCGTCGCCGACGACTGGCCGATCGACTACGAGGCATTGACTCCGTTCTTCGAAGAGAACGACCGCATGATGGGCACGTCGGGCCTGTCAGGCGATCCGCTGTCGCCGCTGACGCATCCGCCGATGCCGCAGCAGCCGATGGGCCTGTCCGGCGCCATCATCGCCAAGGCCATGAACAAGCTCGGCTGGCACTGGTGGCCGTCGGACACCACGGTCGCGACGATGGACTACGAGGGCCGGGCGCGCTGCATTAATCTCGGCCATTGCACGCCGGCCTGCGCGCAAGGCGCAAAATCCTCCACCGACATCACCTATTGGCCGCATGCGATCCGCGCCGGCGTCGAGCTGCGCACGCATTGCCGGGTGCGCGAGATCACCACCGACGAGAACGGCATGGCCTCGGGCGTGGTCTATTACGACAAGGACGGCATCGAGCAGTTTCAGCCCGCGCATGTCGTCGTCATCGCCTGCAACGGCGTCGGCACGCCGCGGCTGCTGCTCAACTCGGCATCGGGCCGCTTCCCCAACGGGCTCGCCAATTCGTCGGGCCTCGTCGGCAAGAACCTGATGTTCCATCCCTATGCGCAGATCTACGGCTATGTGAAGGAGCCGACCGACTCTAACCGCGCGCCGCCGACCTGTCTGTGGAGCAAGCAATGGTACGACACCGACCTGTCGCGCGGCTTCGTGCGCGGCTATGGCGTGCAGTTCGTGCGCGGGGCCGGGCCGGTGTTCGAGGCCGTAGTCAGCGAGCAGAAGGGCATCTTGCCGTGGGGCGAGGATCACCACCGCGTGTTCCGCAAGCTGAACGGCCACCGGCTTGGTTTCTCCGCAATCTGCGAGGATTTGCCGGAGGAGCACAATCGTGTCACGCTCGATCCGGTGCTGAAGGACAGTCACGGCATTCCCGCGCCGAAGGTCGACTACACCATCAGCGAGAACAGCCGGAAGATGATGGAGCACGCGCTGGCGCGCGGCCGCGAGTTTCTCGAGACGGCCGGCGCGAGCGACATCTGCGTCAACTCGCCGATCCCCTGGGGCGGCTGGCACCTGCTCGGCACCGCGCGCATGGGCACCGACCCCGAGCGTTCCGTCGTCAACGAATGGGGCCGCTCGCACGATGTGAAGAACCTCTTCATTGTCGACGGCAGCATCTTCGTCACCTCGGGCGGCGTGAACCCGACCTCCACCATCCAGGCCCTCGCGCTCTACATCGCCGACCAGATGAAGCAGCGCCTCGCCAATTTGTTCGATTGAGGCTGTGATGTCCGCAGACAACCAACTGACACGCAGGCAACGCGACGATCTCCGCGCTATCGCCGCGATGATCATTCCGGCCAGCGACGAGTACAAGGTGCCGGGCGCCGACGATCCCGCGATCCAGGCCGACATGCTGGCAACGCTCGGTCGCGATACCAAATTGATGGCGGCGGCGCTGGATCACCTGGCGCGGCTCGCCGGGGGCCCGCTTGCCGAGCTCGATGCCGCCAGACGCGATGCGGTGGTGCATGAGTTTCGGAAGAGCGGCGGCGTCGCCGCCGCAACGCTCGTCCGTGTCGTGCTGCAATGCTATTACCGCGACGACCGCGTGCTGGGCTCGCTGGGGCTCGAGCTGCGCGCGCCATTCCCCAAGGGCCATGTGCTCCCAGAGGGGGACTGGTCGCTGCTCGATCCGGTCAAGGCGAGAGGTGGCTCGCTGAGGCGCCCGCCCTAGCCATCTGGGCAGTCCGGCCCTGCGCTCCAGGCGGGCCACTTGCGCCTCCGGGAGCAGGCCACCATCTGTGTGAGCCTTCGAGGACTCTTGCCATGTTGGACTTCACCTCAGATATCGCCGATGACGCACCGTCATCGCGGACGACGGCGCCTGGCCCGGCCGATGACCGGGCGCTGCTGGACGCCTATTCCAATGCTGTGATCGACGTCACCGATCGCGTCGGCCCTGCGGTCGTGCGCGTCGAGACCGGCCCCAAGGTGCCGAACGGTCGCGAGCGCGGCGGGCTCGGCTCTGGCATCGTGATCTCGCCGGATGGGCTCGTGCTCACCAACAGCCATGTCGTCGGCACGTCGAAGGAGATCCGGCTGCGCGACGTCGAAGGCCATGTCGGCGACGCCCAGGTGCTCGGCGCCGATCCCGACACGGATCTGGCGCTGCTGCGTGCCAATGGCGTGCGGCACTTGCCCTATGCCGCGCTCGGCAATTCCAAGAGCCTGCGGCGCGGCCAGCTCGTGATCGCGATCGGCAATCCGCTCGGCTTCGAATCGACCGTGACGGCCGGCGTGGTCTCCGCGCTCGGCCGCTCGATCCGCTCGGTGAGCGGGCGCACCATCGAGGACGTGATCCAGACCGATGCCGCGCTCAATCCCGGCAATTCCGGCGGGCCGCTGGTGTCGTCGCATGCCGAGGTGATCGGCATCAACACCGCGATCATCAATGGCGCGCAAGGAATCTGTTTTGCGGTGGCCAGCAACACCGCGCAATTCGTGCTGTCGGAGATCATCCGCCACGGCTATGTCCGCCGCGCCTATATCGGTGTCGCCGGGCAGACCGCGCCGGTCCCGCGGCGACATGCGGTGCTGGCCGGCGTCGAGAACAAGATGGGCGCGCTTCTGATGCAGATCGAGCCGGATGGACCAGCGGCGAAGGCAGGCCTGTTGCCCGGTGACGTCGTGATCAGGCTCGACGGCGTCGAGATCAACGGCGTCGACGATCTGATCCGCGTGCTCGACCGCGACCGGATCGGCCGCCGGCTCGCCATGGACGTGCTGCGCCTCGGCCGCCTCCGGGCGATCGATATCGACCCGATCGAGCGCAAGCCGGCGCGCTGAACCGGGCGATGACAGCGTGTATGTGCCTGACGCGGAGAGAGGCTGGCGCCTAGCCTCTACTCCGCCGCGGCGGCAAAGCGGCTGTTCTCCAGCTCCGCTTCCAGCCGCGCCGTCTCGGCCGCCGCCAGCCTGATGTTGGCCTCCTTGACGTGGCCGAAGCCGCGGATGGTCTCCGGCACGCGCGCAAGCCGCGCCAGCAGCGGGATCTGCTCCGCCTTCAGCCCTGTGATCCGCTGATCGATCATCGCCAGGTAATGCGCGATTAGCTTGCGCTCGGTCCGGCGCTCCTCGGTGCGGCCGAACGGATCGAACGCGGTGCCGCGCAGGAATTTCAGCCTGGCGAGCACGCGGAAGGCGTGGGTCATCCAGCTGCCGAACTCCTGCTTCTGCAGATGTCCGGTTGCCTTGTCGCGCTTGGCGAAGATCGGCGGTGCGAGGTGATACTTCAGCGTGAAGTCGCCGTCGAACTTCTCCGAGACTTTCTTGGCGAAGCTGCCGTCGGTGTAGAGCCGGGCGACTTCATATTCGTCCTTGTAGGACATCAGCTTGAACAGGTTCTTTGCGATCGCTTCGGTGAGCTCGGTTGACCCCGCCGAAGCCGTGCTCTCCGCCTTGCGCACCTTGGCGACGGCTGCGAGGTAGCGGTCGGCATAGGCCTTGTCCTGATAGAAGGTCAGGAATTCGGCGCGCGTCGCGATGATATCGTCGAGCGATTTCGCAGGCGCGGACGCTCTTGCCTTGAACTGGAGCACGCTGCGCACGCGCGACATGTCGTGGGCAGCGAGCCGGCCCCAGGTGAAGGCGAGCTTGTTCATCTCGATCGCAGCGCCGTTGATCTCGATGGCGCGGAGCAGGGCCTCCAGCGACAGCGGGATCGCGCCCTTCTGGAACGCAAAGCCGAGCATGAAGGGATTGGTGGCGATGGAATCGCCCATCAGTGCCGCGGCAATGCCTGTCGCGTCGATGATGTCGAGGTTGTTGTCGCCGATAGCGTCGCGGAGCACGGTCTGCATTGCGCCCATCTCGAAATCGAGATCGGGGTTTTGCACGAAGCTCGCGGTCGGCTGCAGATCGGCGTTGATGTAGGCCTTGGTCACGCCGCGCTCGGCGCGGCTCAGCGCCGTCGGGCCCGCGGAGACGATCATGTCGCAGCCGAGGATGACGTCGGCGCCGCCCGTGGTGATGCGAACCGCGGAGATGTCTTCCGGCGTCCGTGCGATGCGGACATGGCTCATCACCGCGCCGTTCTTCTGCGACAGGCCGGTGAAGTCGAGCGCCGAGCAGCCGCGGCCGTCGACATGGGCAGCCATGCCGAGCAGGGCTCCGATGGTGATGACGCCGGTGCCGCCGATGCCGGTGACGAGGATGTTGTAGGGCCCGTCCAGCTCACGCGCCGGCGGCAGCGGCAGATCCGCGAACAGCTGGCCGGAATCCACAGCCGAGGTCTTCATCCGCTTCAGCGAGCCGCCATGGACGGTGACGAAGCTCGGGCAAAAGCCCTCGACGCAGGAAAAGTCCTTGTTGCAGTTCGACTGGTCGATCTGGCGCTTGCGGCCGAATTCGGTCTCCAGCGGCTGCACCGAGACGCAGTTCGAGGCCTGCGAGCAATCGCCGCAACCTTCGCAAACGAGCTCGTTGATGAAGGCGCGCTTGGCGGGATCGGGATAGAGCCCGCGCTTACGGCGGCGGCGCTTCTCGGCGGCGCAGGTCTGGTCGTAGATGATGACCGTTAGGCCCTTGATATCGCGCAGCTCGCGCTGCACGGCATCGAGCTCGCGGCGGTGGTGGATGGTCGCGCCTTGCGGGAAGTATCCGCCTTGCGGATACTTTGTGGGATCGTCGGAGACGATCGCAAGCCGCTTGACGCCTTCGGCCCAGACTTGATGGGCGATCTGCGCGACGTTGAAGGCGCCTTCGGCGGGCTGGCCGCCGGTCATCGCCACGGCGTCGTTGTAGAGGATCTTGTAGGTGATGTTGATGCCGGCGGCCGAAGCCGCACGAAGGGCGAGCAGGCCGGAATGCGTGTAGGTGCCGTCGCCGAGATTCTGGAAGATGTGATTCTCGTTCGTGAAGGGCGACTGGCCGATCCAGTTCACGCCCTCGGCGCCCATATGCGAGATCAGATCCGTGCGGCGGGTCGGCATGCTCAGCGCCATGCCGTGGCAGCCGATGCCGGCCATGGCGCGGCTGCCCTCGGGCACCCGCGTCGAGGTGTTGTGCGGGCAGCCCGAGCAGAAGAACGGCGTGCGCGCGAGCTTGATCGGCGTGCTGGTCGTCACCGGGTTGTCGAAGGCCTCGAGCCTGGCGAGGCGCTGCTCCAGCACGGGACTGTGATGGCCGAGCTTGCGCAAGCGCGCCACCAGCGCGCCAGCGACGATGGTCGGCGTCAGCTCGCCCTCGCTCGGCAACAGCGGTGCGCCGCGCTCATCGCGCTTGCCGGTGACGGTCGGGCGCTTTGAGGCATCGACGTTGTAGAGGATCCGCATCAGCTGGTCTTCGATGAAGCCGCGCTTCTCCTCGACCACCAGCACGTCCTGAAGACCTTCAGCGAAACGTTTCGCGCCGCTTTCCTCCAGCGGCCAGGTCAAGGCAACCTTGTATATGCGAAGGCCCAGGTCCTGCGCGTCCTTGTCGGTGATACCGAGATCAACGAGCGCCTGGCGCAGGTCGAGATAGGCTTTTCCAGTCGCGACGATGCCGAGCCGCGCAGGCTTGGAATCTAGCACCATGCGGTCGAGCTGGTTGGCGCGGGCGAAGGCCTGCACCGCGGCCATCTTGGGGCCGAACAGGCGCTTCTCAGCCTCGAGCGGCGGATCGGGCCAGCGGATGTTAAGGCCGCCGGGCGGCATCTCGAAATCGTCGGGCACCACGATCTGGATGCGGTCAGGGTCGCTATAGATCGACGCGGAGCTCTCCACGGTCTCGCTGATCGCCTTGAAGCCGACCCAGCAGCCCGAGAAGCGCGACAGTGCAAAACCGTAGAGGCCGAGGTCGAGATAGTCCTGGAGCGTGGCAGGATTGATCACGGGAATCAGCGCCGCCGCGAACACCTGCTCGCTCTGATGCGCCAGCGTCGAGGACTGGCAGCCGTGGTCGTCGCCAGCGAGCGCCAGCACGCCGCCGTTGCGCGACGTGCCGGCGGCATTGGCGTGCTTGAGCGCATCGACCGAGCGGTCGACGCCCGGGCCCTTGCCGTACCAGATTCCGAACACGCCATCGACCTTGGCTCCGGGAAACAGGCCGACCTGTTGGCTGCCCCAGACCGCAGTTGCGGCGAGGTCCTCGTTCAAACCAGGGACGAAAGCGATGTCGTGCTGCTGAAGGTGCGACTTCGCCCGCCACAACGCGTGGTCGTACATGCCGAGCGGGGAACCGCGATAGCCCGAGATGAAGCCGCCGGTGTTGAGGCCCTGAAGCCGGTCGCGTTCGCGCTGCAACATGGGCAGGCGGACCAGGGCCTGTGTGCCGGACAGGAAGATCCGCTTCGATTCGAGCCGGTATTTGTCGTCCAGCTCGACCTGCAACAGCGTCATTCGGGAGTCCTCGTCTTTCGTTCGGCGGAAAGTTTGCGCTGCGGGAGGAATCGCGGCTGCGCGATGCGAATTGTGACAGTCAAAAGGATGGGCCAGCGAAGTCAATATCGCTGGCCGCATCCGTGGCGCTCCTGCTAGTCATGGCTTGCACGCGGAGAGCGCCATGACTGCAAACGCATTCGACACCGAGATGACGGAGACGGCCGAGGCCCTGATCGGGCCGTGGCGTCAGCCACGCCAGATGCTGCAGGCGCAGACCTATGACGCGCACGCCTCGATCCATGACGACGCCACCGCGCAGAAGCTCGGCTTCAAGGGCGGCACGATCGAGGGCCCGACGCATTTCAGCCAGTTCGCTCCGCTCGGCGAGCGGCTGTGGGGGCAGGCTTGGTTCGAGATAGGCTGCCTTTCAGCACATTACCGCAGCGTCTGCTACGAGGGCGAAGAGGTGCAGGCGATCCTGGCGAAGCCATTGCCCGGCACCCGCCAGTGCCAGATCCAGATGGTCAAGCGCGACGGCACCGAGGTGCTGCGCGGCACGGCATCCATCGGCGATTCGCCGGTTGCGACGGCGCTCGAGGCGCGCCTCGGCGAGCTCAAGCCGCTCACGGATCCCGTGATCTTGCGCGATGTGAAGGTGGCGCAAACCGGCAAGCGGCAGTCGGTGCGCATGGCGTTCGACCAGAACATGGGCGACCTCTATCCGTTCTCGCTGAGGCAGAAGCTCGCCGTTATCACTGAGAGCTCGCCGTACTATTCGGGCGCGGACAATCCGTGGGGCAAGCCCATCATCCCGATGGAGATGCTGAGCGTGCTGTTCCAGTACCGCTCCAAGGACGATCCGCTGCCGGCCAAGGGCCCGGCCGTCGGCCTGTTCGCCGACCAGGAGATCCGCCTGCTGAAGGGCCCGCTCTTCGAGGGCGAGGAGTATGAGGTCGAGCGCGAAGTGGTCGCGCTGTCCGGCAGCCGCCGCACCGAAAGCGCCTGGGTCAAGACGCGCGTGTTTGACAAGGCGGGCACGATGGTGGCGGCCATGCTGCTGAACATGGCGACGCTGAAGGAGTCTTACGCCCCGTATGAGGAAGAGCATCGGCAGTTGTATGGGGCGGGGCGGTAGTCCCACTCCCGTCATTCCGGGGCGCGCGCAGCGCGAGCTATGATGCGCAATTGCGCATCAGAGAATCCATCTCACCTCGCGCACTGCCGCCCGATGGATTCCGGGCTCGACGCTTCGCGTCGCCCCGGAATGACGAGCGGAGGCCGCTCATCCTTTAAGCAGATGCACGGCGCGAAGCCGTCGCACAGGGAATAAGCAGACGCCGATCGCCGGCGTAACCTTCTGACCAGACGACAAATTCCCTCGCTACCCGCGCTCAACCGCAATTGTACACAATGGCACGGCGCTTGCAGAACTCCCGGCCAGGAGAGTTCTCGCGGGGCCGTCATGTTGAACTCAGCCAAGCCGACCAAGGGCGTCGTCAGCGCCGAGCCCGAGCCGATCGCGCTCGACTGGCCCGCCACCGCGCTCCTCATCATCGACATGCAGCGCGACTTCATGGAGCCCGGCGGCTTCGGCGAGACGCTGGGCAACGACGTCAGCCAGCTCGCGCGCGCGGTGAAGCCGATCGGCGCGGTGCTGACGGCCGCGCGCGACACCGGCATGCTGGTCATCCACACGCGGGAGGGGCATCTGCCCGATCTCTCCGATGCGCCGCCGGCCAAGGTCGAGCGCGGCGCGCCGAGCCTTCGCATCGGCGATCCCGGTCCGATGGGCCGCATCCTCATTCGCGGCGAGGCCGGCCACGACATCATTCCCGAGCTCTATCCGCTCGACAGCGAAATCGTCATCGACAAGCCCGGCAAGGGGGCGTTCTACGCGACCGAGCTCGGCGAGGTCTTGGAGAAATACGGCATCGAGAATTTGCTGGTGTGCGGCGTCACCACGGAAGTGTGCGTCAACACCACGGTGCGCGAGGCCAACGACCGCGGCTATCGCTGCGTCGTCATCGCCGACGGCTGCGCGTCCTACTTCCCCGAGTTTCACGAGATGGGCCTGAAGATGATCAAGGCCCAGGGCGGCATCTTCGGTTGGGTCGCGGATTCAGCCGCAGTTCTGGAGGCAATGAAGGTTTCGACCACATAGGGGTATATCATGAGGACATTGACGGGGGCGGCGGGCAGTTCTGATCTGAACAAGTCCGACTTCAAGCCGGCGCTATGGACATCGGGCGACTGGAACGCGTTGTTCGGCTTCGGCACCAACATCCTCGTCAACATGCTGGTGCTCACGGGCCTGTTGCGCTTCGTGCTGAAGATGCCCGATAGCCTCGTGTTCGGCCGCATCCTGCCCGCGCTCGGGCTGATGATGTGTCTCTCCACCTTCTATTACGCCTATCTCGCCTATCGCCTGGCCCAGAAGACCGGCCGCAACGACGTCTGCGCGCTGCCGTCGGGCGTCAGCGTGCCGCACATGTTCATCGTGACCTTCGTGATCATGCTGCCGATCACGCTCAAGACCGGCGATCCGCTCAAGGGGTGGTCGGCGGGCCTCGTCTGGGTATTCTTCCAGAGCTTCATCCTGATGATCGGCGGCTTCATCGCGCCGTTCATCCGCAAGATCACGCCGCGCGCGGCGCTGCTCGGCACGCTCGCAGGGGTCTCCGTCACCTTCATCTCGATGCGGCCAGCGTTAGAGATGTACATGACGCCGCAGATCGGTCTCGTCTGCTTCGCCATCATCCTGGTGAGCTGGTTCGGCGGCGTGAAGTATTGGCGCGGCATTCCCGCGGGCCTCGTCGCAATCGCGGCCGGCATGATCATCGCCTGGGGCTCGAACCTGTTCGGGCTCGGCCTCGGCGGCCTGAGCATCGCGGGCGTCGGTGCGGCCTTTGCGAACTTCGGCTTCTCGGTGCCGATCCCGGCGCTTGGCTACGTCTTCTCCGGCTTTGAATTCCTCGGCATCATCCTGGTCACCGCCATTCCGTTCGGCATCTACGACCTCGTCGAGGCCATGGACAATGTCGAGAGCGCGGAAGCGGCCGGCGACGACTATCCGACCACGCGCGTGCTCACCGCCGACGGCGTCGTCAGCCTGATCGGCTGCCTGATGGGCAATCCTTTCATCAACGCGGTCTATATCGGCCATCCCGGCTGGAAGGCGATGGGCGGCCGAATCGGCTATTCGGCTGCGACCGGCATCATGGTGGTGGTGCTGTCCTGGTTCGGCATCATCTCGGTGCTGCTGGCGCTGGTGCCCGTGGTCGCGATCTCTCCGATCCTGCTCTACATCGGCATGCTGATCGGCGCGCAGGCGTTCCAGACCACGCCGGTCAAGCACGCGCCTGCGATCGTGCTGGCACTGACCCCGCACCTTGCCGCCTGGGCCAAGCTCCAGATCGATACGATGCTGGCCTCGATCATGACTGCGGCAGCAACCGTCGGCGGGATGGCGGCCGACAAGGCCGACGCGGTCAAGACCGCAGCGGTGGCGGCGCTGCCGCAGCAGGGCGTGTTCTATCACGGCCTCGAAGTCATGGGCGGCGGCTCCATCCTCGGCGGCCTCATCCTCGGCGCTATCGGTGTCTTCATCATCGAGCGCGATTTCGAGAAGGCCTCCGCCTTTGCGCTGGTCGGGGCGATCCTGACCTATTTCGGCTTCATGCATGGCGAGGCCGTCGGCATCGGCGGCGGCTTTGGCGTGACCCCCACGGTCGCGCTGGCCTACGCCGTGATGGCCGCCGGCCTGTTCGCGGCCAGCAAGCTCGGCGCCAGCGAACACTATGCCGCGCATCCGGAGATGTCGGCCGCACCGGCGGAGTAGGCCCGGCTTCATTGTTGCGGAACGGCCGGGCGGATGGTCCGGCCGTTGCTGTTTCAGGGCCGCACCGCCGGCGTTTCCATCGGCAGGCCGCGCGCGCGCGACATCAGATAGAGCTCGAGCGCGACCAGCTCGGGCGAGCCGTAATCATAGGCCTGGGCGCGGACACCGCTCATGCAGCTGCGCAGCCGTCGCTCCAGCGAGCCCAGCGTCTGCCATTCCAGTCGATACAGCGGATAGCCGGTCGGCTGTCCTTGCGTGATCGGAGCGCCCGCGAGGCGCTTGTCGAAATTGTCGTCATGGCAGTTGGTGCAGGCAAGGTTGAGCTGGCCTTCGCGCTGCATGAAGAGGTCGCGGCCCTGGTCGACAAACGGCTTGAGTTGCGGATCGTCGCCGGCCGTGATCGGATTGCCACGCGACTGGTGGGCGACGAAGGCGGACAATGCGAGCAGGTCGCGGGTCTCGTAAGGTAGCGGCGTCGCCTGCTGATGATTGGCCCGGCAGAGATTGATGCGCTGGTCGAGCGTGACGGGACGGCCGAGGGCCTTGTCGAAGGCAGGATAACGCGCCGCGACGCCCTTCATGCTGGTGCGCGCATCGCCATGACAATCGGCGCATGCCCTGTCGGCGCTGCCGGTCTTCTTCTTCCACAGCTGCTCGCCGTCGAGCACGAACAGCATGCCGGGATTGGCGGTGTCGTCGTCCTGCATCGCCCGGGAGTCCGGCCCCATGAAGGCATAGCCGGAGCGGCGCGCATCGGGCGGGATCTCTGCGGCGAGCAGGCTTGGGCCTGTGACGAGGAATATCGCCGCCGCTATCGCGCGCCAAACAATCATTCGACCGTGATCGATGCCGATGCGGTGGACGAATAGCCGTTGTCGCCGATCCACTCGAACTCGAACTTGCCGCTCTCCTTGGCCACCGTGAAGAACGATAAATATGGGTTCGCCGCGATCGCCGGAAACAGGTCGGCGCGAAAGACATCGGCCCCGTTGTAGCGGCAGATGAAGCTCGTGATGATGTCGCGCGGCACGAGCTTGCCGTTCGCGGTGTGGCGGAATCCCGTTTCCATGATGTGCGAGGTCAGCGTGCGGATCTCGATGATCTCGCCGCGTTTGGCTTTCGAGGGAACGTTGATGAGGGCGGCCATCAGTTCATCTCCTCGGTGCAGGCCGCCAGCGTCACGACGACATCGGCGGCAACCTGCCAGAACGTGTCGTCGGACAGGCGCGCGATCGCGACCACCTTCTGGGTGTCGGCGAGCCGGATCCGGGTCGAGACCTGGGCGCGGCCGGAGGAAGGACCAAGATAGAAATTGCCGATGTTCGGCTGCGGGTTCTTCTCGTTGAAGACGTGGATGCTCTTGACGTGGTCGTCCGCCGTCATCGGGCTTGCAACGCTGACCGTCATCGGCACCGTATTGCCGTTCTCGACCAGCGGCGGAATGTCGAGCCTGATCCTGCCGTTGCGAAGCTGGGCTTCGCCGACGAGGTTACGGATCGCAGCGTTGAGCATCGCCGGCGTCGCTTGAAGCGGCCGCAGCGTCACGATCGGGACCGTGCCGGCGACTGTCACGCATCCGGCGAGGTTCAAGAATTGTCGTCGCGTGGTTGGCATGAAACCTAGTCCCGAAGCGTTGCAAGAAAAGCCACGATGTCCTCGATCTCCGCAGCCGACAGGATCGGCTTGCCGGCGAAGTTGCGTCCGACGCGGACGAGGCCGTCGTTGCGATAATAGGACGGCATGATGGTGTCCGGATTGAAGCGCGAGGCATCGACCAGTCGAAGCCGCAACTGGCTCGCGGACCACCGGTTCCCGGCACCGGCAAGATCAGGCGCGAGGTCGCCCTGGAACCGCGTTTCCGGAAATGGGCCGGAATGGCAGAGGATGCAGGTCGTCGTGCGTGCGAGCACCAGCGCGCGCCCACGCGTGGCATCGCTGGGCGAGCCGGTGAGCGAGGCGGGAATGCCGTCGCCGACGATTGTGTAGGGCACGAGCTCGTCCGCGCTCGCGCTGCAGGCGAGGCTGGCAGAGATCAGCGCTGCGATATGGATCGGTGCTCTAGCCAAAGGTGTCCGCCGTGATGGTTTCAAACCAGCGCTCGGCCTCGTCCGCCTCGCGGGCGCGCAATTCGCGCGGCGCGTCGACCGGGCTGGTGGCGCCGCCCTCGACCTCGGCGAAGATGTCGCCCCTGGGCTCGTAGTTGCCGGCCAACGAAAAGCCGTAACCGGGCGCGACGACGTTGTAGCAGACGCCTGTCAGGCGTGGCGTCTCCGGCGCGCGGCCTGCAAAGAGATTCACGATCGCGCCAGCACAGGCCCTGCCTTGCGCGCTCGCAGCGGATGCTGATTTGGGAATGCCGCCGCCGAGGCAGGCATCGCCGATGACGTGGACGTTCGAAACGAGTTTCGACTCGAACGTGACGGGATCGATCGGGCACCAGCCCGTCGCGTCCGCAGCGCCCGCGATGGCGGCGATGCGCCCCGCGCGCTGCGGCGGGATGACGTTGGCGACGTCAGGGGTGTAGTTGCCGAACTCCGTGACGATGGTTCGCATCGTCGGATCGACCGAGGTGACGCGGCCGCCTTGCGACAGTGCGACGCGCTCGATCATGTCGCCATAGAGCTCCTTCCACGCTTTCTCGAACAGCCGCTGCTGAGAGAACGCGTCCTTGGCATCGAGGATCAGAACTTTCGACCGCGGCTTTCTCGACTTCAGGTAATGCGCGATCAGGCTCGCGCGCTCGTAGGGCGCTGGCGGGCACCGGGAAGGATTGGCCGGGATTGCAATGGCGATCGTGCCGCCGTCCGCCATCGCTTCCAATTGCCGGCGCAGCAAAAGCGTTTGCGCGCCGGCCTTCCAGCCGTGCGGCATCGTCTCCGATGCGGCGTCGTCGTAGCCGGGCAGGGCTTCGAAATGGAAGTCGATGCCGGGCGAGAGCACGAGGCGGTCATAGCCGAACGTGGTGCCATCGCCCGTCGTCACACGACGTGTTTGCGTGTCGATGTTCGTCGTAGCCTGTGTGACGATGCTGATGCCCCCGGCGGCAAGCTTGTCATAGGCGAACTGCTGCGCCTCGATCTCGCGCAGGCCCGCGATCACCTCGTTGCTGAAGGGACAGGAGATGTAAGTCTTGTTCGGCTCGATCAGGGTGACCTGCAATTTAGCATCGGCGCGCTTGAGCGCGCGGGCGCAAGCGGCGCCGCCGAAGCCGCCGCCGACCACGACGACGCGGCCCGCCGATTGCGCGCGCAGGATCGAAGGGGCGGCGAGCGATGTAGCCGCGACGGCGATGCCGAGGACGGCATTCCGCCGCGTCACCGGCGCATTCATGAGACCTGTCCGGAAAATGCTGCGGCGGCCGATACGGCCGCCGCGATTTGTCCTTTGAGCATGATCTTTTCGGACAACCGCTCCACACTTCTCCGGATCATGCTTTACGCGAAGGTGATGTTCTGGTCGCGCAGCGGCACATGGCGGATGCGCTTGCCGGTCGCAGCGAAATACGCGTTCAGCACCGCCGGCGCCGCGATGCCGATGGTCGGCTCGCCGACGCCACCCCAGAACCCGCCGCTCGGCACCATCACCGCCTCCACCTTCGGCATCTCGTTGATGCGCATCGAGTTGTAGGTGTCGAAGTTGGTCTGCTCGATCTTGCCGTCCTTCACCGTGCAGCCGCCGTAGAACAGCGCGGAGAGGCCATAGACGAAGGAGCCGGCGACCTGTCGCTCCACCTGCGCCGGATTGACGACGTAGCCGGGGTCGGTGGAGGCGACGATGCGATGCACCTTGATCTTGCTGCCCTCTGTCACTGAGATCTCGGCGGCGCCGGCGACATAGCTGCCATAGCCCATCACCTGCGCGATGCCGCGATAGACGCCTTGCGGCGCCGGCGTGGTCCAGCCGATCTTCTCGGCCACCGCATTGAGCACCGCGAGGTGCTTGGGGTGGTTGCCCATCAGCTTGCGACGGAATTCGAGGGGATCCTGGCCTGCGGCATGGGCGAGCTCGTCCATGAAGCATTCCATGTAGATCGCGTTGTGGTTGACGTTGACGCCGCGCCAGAAGCCGGGCGGGACGTGCGGGTTGCGCATCGCATGCTCGACCAGAAGGTTCGGCACCGAATAGCCGAATGCGGCTTCGCCGGATTGGGCGACGCCCTGGAATGCCGCGGGATCCATGCCGTTCTGCAACGCTTCGGGGCGGAGCGAGAACAGGATCGATTGCCCGGACAGGCGGTAGTGCAGCGCGATCAGGTTGTTGTTGGCATCGAACGCGCCGGTCATCTTGCACTGGGTGATCGGGTGATACCTGCCGTGCGCCATGTCCTCTTCGCGCGACCACAGCAGCTTGATCGGCGTGCCCGGCATCTGCTTGGCGATCATAACCGCCTGGCGGACATAGTCGGTCTGGCCGCGCCGGCCGAAGCCGCCGCCTAACATCACCTTGTGCACGTCGCACTTCTCCGGCGGCAGGCCGGACGCTTCCAGCACCGCTGCAAACGCCGCCTCGCCGTTCTGCGTGCCGCACCAGACCTCGCATCGGTCCGCCGTGTAGAGCGCGGTGGCATTCATCGGCTCCATCGTGGCGTGGTTCTGGTAGGGATAGGAGTAGACGGCCTCGACCTTCTTGGCGGCGCCGGCAATCGCGGCCTTCGCGTCGCCGTTCTTGTTGCCGACATAGGCCGGCTGCGCATTGTCGAGGCCCTCGGCCAGCCATTTCGCAATCGACTCGCTGGAGACCTTGGCGTTGTCGCCTTCGTCCCAGACGATCGGCAGCGCCTCCAGCGCGGTCTTGGCGTGCCACCAGGTGTCGGCAACGACCGCGACCGCGGTATCGCCCACCTTGACCACCTTCTTGACGCCTTTCATGTTGGCGATCTTGGCTTCGTCAAAGCTCTTCAGCTTGCCGCCGAACACCGGGCAGTCCTTGATCGCGGCGTTCAGCATGCCCGGCAGCTTGACGTCGACGCCGTAGATCATCGCGCCGGTGGTCTTGTCGGCGGTGTCGAGCCGATTGACGCCCTTGCCGATCAGCTTCCAGTCCTTCGGATCTTTCAGCTTGACGTCCGCCGGCGGCGTCAGCTTCGCCGCAGCTTCGGCGACCTTGCCATAGGTCGTGGTCCGGCCCGAGGGCGTATGGGTGATGACGCTGTTCTGGGCCCTGCATTCGGAGGCCGGCACCTTCCAGGCGTCGGCTGCGGCCTGGATCAGCATCACGCGCGCGGTGGCGCCGCCCTTGCGGACATAGTCCTGCGAGGAGCGGATGCCGCGGCTGCCGCCAGTCGAGAAATCGCCCCAGACGCGCTTGCGCGCGACGCTCTGGCCGGGCGTCGGATATTCGGTTGTGACCTTGGTCCAGTCGCATTCGAGCTCCTCGGCAACGAGCTGGGCGAGGCCGGTCAGCGAGCCCTGGCCCATCTCCGAGCGGGCGATGCGGATCACCACGGTGTCGTCGGGCCTGACCACGACCCAGGCGCCGATCTCCGGCGAGCCGTCGGCGGCGCGGACCACGGCGGGGCCGCCGAAGGGCAGGTCGAGGCCAATGGCAAGGCCAGCACCGACCGCAGCGGTGCCGATGACGAAGGCGCGGCGGTTGAGCCGCGGCGATATATGCTTGTTCATGTGGGGATTTCCTTACGCGCTCGCGATCGTGTGGATCGCCTCGCGCACCTGCTGGAAGGTGCCGCAGCGGCAGATATTCGTGATGGCCTCGTCGATGTCGGCGTCGGTCGGCTTCGGCTTCTCGTTCAAGAGCGCGGCCACCGCCATGATCATGCCGCTCTGGCAATAGCCGCATTGCGGCACGTCCTGGGCGATCCAGGCCTCCTGCACCTTGTGCAGCGTATTGCCCGAGGCGAGCCCCTCGATGGTGGTGATCTGCTTGCCCTCGGCCTCGCTGATCGAGATGCCGCAGGAGCGCATCGCAACGCCATCGAGGTGAACCGTGCAGGCACCGCATTGTGCAATGCCGCAACCGTATTTGGTGCCGGTCAGGCCGGCATTCTCGCGGATTGCCCAGAGCAGCGGCGTATCCGGCTCGACGTCGAGCGTGAAGGGTTTTCCGTTGATTGTTAGGTTTGCCATCGCAAGTCCCCTGATTGGCCCAATCCACCGATTGAACTCAGGGGCGCAATGTGTGCGGCAAACTGGAACGGTTCAAATCAACAGTCCGAGGTTCAAATCAACAAACCGAGCGCGACCAGGGCGCTTGGCCCCCGCTCTGGGTATGGACCGGGACGCCGTTTTGGCTCATCCCTTCGCAATCGATTCGGACTTGAGGCCTTGTTCCGAGGGCGCCAATCCGCGGCTTGAGGCGACGTCCGGCTGTGAATGCCGGTTCCAGGGCCCCGCGCGGCTTGCGCTGCGGCGACAGTTTGTCCCTATTGCCGGGGTGCAAGTCGCGGGCGCTTTGGTACACTGCGCCGACGCAAAAGGAGTTCCATGAACGTGCCGAGTCCCTGCAACGTACTGATGCTCTACCCGCTGTTCTCGGCAGAGTCCTTCTGGACCTTCGGCGAGTCCTGCAAAGTGCTGGGCGTCAAGCGCCCGGCCGCCCCCCTGGGCCTGATCACCGTCGCCGCGATGCTGCCCGAGAGCTGGACCGTCCGGCTGATCGATTGCAACACCGCGCCGTTCGGGGAGGAGGATCTCGCCTGGGCCGACGTCGTCTTCACCGGCGGAATGTTGCCCCAGCAGGCCGACACGTTGCGTCTGATCGAGCTCTGCCGCGCTGCCGGCAAGCCGGTCGTGGTCGGCGGACCCGACCCCACCTCGAGCCCCCATATCTATGAACGGGCCGATTTCCGGGTGCTCGGCGAGGCCGAGAGCGTCATGAACGAATTCATCGCGGCCTGGGAGAGCGGCGCGCGATCCGGCCTCTTCACCGCACCGAAGTTCCAGGCCGACGTCACCAAGACGCCGGTGCCGCGTTTCGACCTGCTCAAGTTCGAGGACTATCTCTATCTCGGTGTGCAATATTCGCGCGGCTGTCCCTTCACCTGCGAGTTCTGCGACATCATCGAGCTCTACGGGCGCGTGCCGCGGACCAAGACGATCGAGCAGATGTTCGTCGAGCTCGAGACGCTCTACAAGATGGGCTATCGCGGCCATCTCGACTTCGTCGACGACAATTTCATCGGCAACAAGAAGTCGCTACGGCAGTTCCTGCCGAAGCTCGCCGAATGGCAGCGCACGCACGGCTATCCGTTCGAATTCTCCACGGAAGCCTCGGTCAATCTCGCCGACGACCCGGAGCTGTTGGAGCTGATGGGTGCGGCCAATTTCTTCGGCATCTTCGTCGGCATCGAAAGTCCGGACCCGGCGACGCTGGTCGCGATGCGCAAGAAGCAGAACACGCGGCGCAACATCGCCGAGAGCATCCACAAGATCTACGCCGCCGGCATGCTCGTCACCGCGGGCTTCATCGTTGGCTTCGACAACGAGAAGGTCTCGATGGCGGAGGCGATGATCGACTTCATCGAGGAGGCGGCAATCCCCGTCGCCATGGTCGGCCTGCTCTATGCCTTGCCCAACACGCAGCTCACGCGCCGGCTGGAGCGCGAAGGCCGGCTGCATTCCGGGCACGACGTGGCGCCGACGATTGGCGCCGATCAGTGCACGGCGGGCATCAATTTCGATCCGGTCCGCCCGTTGCGCGACATTCTGACGGACTACAAGCGGGTGCTGGAACACATCTACAGCCCGGCGGCCTATGCAGCACGTGTCGACCGCCTGATGACGCTGCTCGACCGGTCGAGGCAGCGTTCCGAGCTTGCCGAAGGCGATATCCGCTCCAAGCTCGGAGCCATGGAGACCGTGCACAAGGTGGTGTCCGCGCTTCCTGAGGCGCGGGGGCCGCTCTGGCAGACCTTCATGAACTGCGCCAAGCGCGACACGTCGTCCGCGCGCATCGCCGTGCAGATGATCGCGGCCTATGCGCATCTCGGACCGTACTCCCGCAAGGTCATCGCGGCGATCGACCAGCGCCTGGCCGCGCTGGACAACGAGGCCGTCTCTCCTGTGGCTGTCGGCGTGACGGCGGCCTGAGGCCTTACTTCACCGCGAGCCGCAGGAAGCTCATCACGCTGCCGAGCGCGGCAAAGCCCGCGCCGAGCGCCAGCGCCAGCGTCGCGCCCTCGTGGCCAGCGAGTGCGAAGCAGGCGGCGGCCAGCGCCGCGCCGGTGGTCTGCCCGGTCAGGCGCGCGGTCGCGACGATGCCGGAGGCGCTGCCGCTGCGGTGCGGCGGCGCGCTTGCCATCACCGCCTTCATGTTCGGCGCCTGGAAGAAGCCGAAGCCCATGCCGCAGATCACCATCCGCCAGATGATGTCGGCAATGGCGGGATTGGGCGGCAGCGTCGCCAGCAGCGCCATGCCGAGACCGAGCAGCACGAGCCCGATGCCGCCGAGCAGGCCGACGGCATGGCGGTCGGAGAGGCGGCCTGCGATCGGCGCCATGATGCCGACCACCAGCGGCCAGGGCGTCATGAAGAAGCCGGTCTCGACCTGCGAGCGGCCGAGCACATCCTCGAAATAGAACGGCAGCGAGACGAAGGCGAGGCCCTGGACGGCGAAGGAGCACACCGCCGTCGCCGCCGACAGCGCGAACATCGGCCTGGCGAACAGGTCGATCGGCAGCATCGGCGCGGGATGATCGGCGTGGCGGCGGGTCAGGATCACGCCGAGCACGAGGGCGGTGACCAGCTCGATGCCGACCACGAATGGCGACAGATTGTGCGCGGCGCTGCCGATGCCGGTGATGAACAGGCCGAGGCAGGCGGTGGCCAGGATCGCGCCGAGCAAGTCGAAGCCGTGATCGGCGCGCGGGGTCTTCGGCAGCATGGCAAAGCCAATGCCGATCGCGATGAGGCCGAACGGGATGTTGACGGCGAACAGCCACGGCCACGGTCCGAGCGCGAGGATGGCAGAGGCGATCGAGGGCCCGATGGTGAAGGCGGTCGCGACCACCAGCGCGTTGTGGCCGAAACCGCGGCCGAGCATGCGGCCGGGATAGACGAAGCGCACCAGCGCGGTGTTGACGCTCATGATGCCGCTCGCGCCCAGCCCTTGCAGCGCGCGCGCCAGCAACAGGCTGTCGAGCGACCAGGCCACCGCGCAGAACAGCGAGGCAATGGTGAACAGGATCAGGCCGCCGAGATAGATGCGCTGGTGCCCGACGATCTCGCCGAGCGCTCCGAGCGGCAAGAGCGTCGCCACCAGCGCGATCTGGTAGACGTTGACGACCCAGACCGACTGCTCCGGCGTGACGTGCAGGTCGGCGGCGATGGCCGGCAGGGCGATGTTGGCAATGGCAGTGTCGAGCGAGGCCATCGCGAGCGCAGTGAAGATCGCGGCAACCGCCCAGCGCCGCTGCGTCGACGGAAGACCGTCGGCGGTGGGATGGTCGGGCTCGCGCGCGGCGGCAGGTAACGTGATCGTCATTTTTGTTGGCGCGCTGCTCCGGCGGCGTAGCCATGGGGGACGTTCGGCATGTACTACGGAGGCGCCGGCTTCCACAGGCGCAAGCTTGCATGCTGTGTATGCGCGAAGGTCGGGCGACGCGCTTGCGCTGCGGGCGCAAGGGCGAGGCCAAAAGAAAAGTCGAAAAACAACCCCATGCACAGTAGGAGGCCCTTTGATCGACAAGGCATTTTCCCGCCGTGTCGCAAACGGCGGTCGCAGCCGTGATCACGTTGACCCGTCGGGCAAAACACTGGCAGGATGCCAGCGTGGCAGCGATCAGGCCGGGAGCAGGCCGCATGCGCGTCCTGCGCCGCCTCCACCACGCCGACGTTGAGACAGATCAACACTCGACCTGCGCGGCCGCCCGAACTTTCCATCAGCGCATCGATGGAAGGGCGGCTACATGCAGATTCTGCTCAGGGAAATCCGGAATACCCCTTTGCTCTGGATGCTGGCCTTCGTGCCCATCGTGCTGGTGGCCGAGACGGTGGCGCCACATTCCCATACGCTGCTGTTTGTGCTCGCGGTGCTGGCCATCGTTCCGCTGGCGGCGCTGCTCAGCCACGCCACCGAGGCGGTTGCCGCGAAGACCGGCGATGCCGTGGGCGGATTGCTCAATGCAACGCTCGGCAATCTGACCGAGCTGATCATCGCCATCACGGCGCTGCGCGCCGGCCAGTACATGCTGGTGAAGGCCTCGATTGCGGGCGCGATCGTCACCAACGCGGTGTTCATGCTGGGCGCCTGCCTGTTGCTGGGCGGCCTGCGCTATCATGTGCAGGAATATAACCGCGCCGGTGCGCGGCTTTCGTCCGGCCTATTGCTGATGGCGACCGTCGCCTTGCTTGCGCCTTCGGCGGTCGCCGATCTCGACCACCTGCCGCAGGGCGGGGGCATCCTCAACAAGCTCAGCCTCGGCATTTCGGTCCTGCTCATCGCAGCTTACGGGCTCGGCCTGTTGTTCTCGCTTCGAACGCACAAGGAATTGTTCGCAAGCGCCGGTCACGGCGACGACGACAAGGAGGCGCACTGGCCGATCGGAACGGCCGTCGGCACGCTGCTGGTCGTCACCGTGCTGGTCGCGCTGGTCAGCGAGATCTTCGTGGAATCGGTGCAGAAGGCGGCGGAAACCTTCGGAATGAGCCCGGCCTTCGTCGGCTTCATCGTCGTCTCGCTGGTCGGCGCCGCCGCCGAATTCGCGGTGGCCTTCGCCGCGGCGCGCAAGAACCGGCTCGACATGGCCGTCAGCATCGCGCTCGGCAGCGCCTCGCAGATCGCGCTGTTCGTCGCGCCCGCTCTGGTGCTGCTCAGCTATGTCGTGGGGCCGAAGCCGATGGACCTGCAATTCTGGCCGGGGGCCGTCACCATGATGATGATCGCGACGGTGACGTCGGCCTTCATCACGGCCAGCGGGCGCTCGGCCTGGTTCGTCGGCGCCCTGCTGATCTTCATCTATGCGGTGTTCGCGCTGACGCTCTACGTGGTCCCGCCGGCGGGGCAGGGGTGAAGTTCGGTGCCCTTCGATCTCGCTCCGGCAGGCTATTGGTCGTACGAGAAAATGCCAGTTCCAGGCCGCGATCGTCGGCGTCAGCCCGGGTGCATGGCGGCGCGATGCGCAGGGATCAGCAAACCGCGAAGGTTGGGCGTGCTTCGTCGAAATCACCTTACGGCACAAACGTGATGAGCTCGTAGACGACGACCGCAGCGCCGAGACAGCGCCGCCAGGGATTCACGCCGCGGATAATCTCATCGGCGCCCCAAATCACTAGTCCGCTTTTAAAGACGATTGTCAGGGCGACGCTGGCTCTTCCCGCGGAAGGCCAGATCCAAAGCAGAAGGCCCGCGACGATCACGATCCATAGGATGAGGTTAGGCCATTGCGCGATGGTGATGGCACCGGTTTCGCGGCTCCTGAAGAACCAATCGAGGAATCGGCGCACGATCACCGCGTCGGTCAGATCACGACCTCACCCTCTTCGCGGCCCGTCCAATAAGTGATGCGCTTGGCTTTGACCTTGATCAGGACGATGCCCGGCGTATCGATTCCGTTGTCGAACCACTTGTCGAGGTCGCTGGTCCAATGCTGTTGGAAGGCGGCCTTGTCGCGGATCAGCTCGGCAGTCCCTTCGACCGCGAGGTAGATTCCCTTCGAGAATAGGCCCGCCTCCGATGAGAATCCGAGCGCTACCTTGGGATTTCGTTGGATGTCCGATACCGTTCGCGCCTGTTCGTAGGTGAAGTAGTACGAGGTGCCGTCGTAGGCGACGTCGCCGTTGTTGCTCATCGGACGGTTGGCAATCTCGCCGTTCTCGGTGTGCGTCGAGAGAATGGCGATGTCGATGCCGGCCATTTCCTTTGAGATTTCGGCGAGCGATTTCTTGGGCATGAACTTTCCTCCAGTGGAGCGGAGGCAACGATTGGATTGGGCCCATGTTCCCCGAAGCCGGGCACGAAGTGCGCGCCCGCAGTTCAGCAATGACTCGCTTATTGCCGGCGGCGGTCTGGCGGTTGGCCGCCATGCTCGCCGAAAATGGCCGCAGGTGCGGCCCTGCGCTGGTTGTCGCGCTGGCCGGCTCGTCAAGACCCGACGTGACGACCGACCTCGACCTGATCCTCCCAGTCCTCCCATTCGACATTGTTGATGTGGAGGTAGCTCGAGACGGCCGAGCCGATGGTCGGAAAGAACTGGGCTTCGCCGACCTGCGCATACAACCCGAACCGCTTCAGCTTGTCCTTCACGGGATCCTTCAGCTCGGCAAAGCAAAGTTCGATGCTCCTGACGTGGAGCGCCTCGTCCAGTTCGGCAATTGTGTCGCAGGCGGTGACGTCGACGCTCGTGACCGGTTCGGCGGCGACGACCAGCCAGCGCACGGGTGTCGGCGATTGCTCGACCGCGGCCAGAATACGTTCCTTGAAGAACTCGGCATTGGCGAAGAACAGCGGCGCGTCCCAGCGGAACAGCACCAGTCCGGGTATCAGGCGGGCATCGGGATATCTCGTGATGTCGTGATAGCCCTTGACGCCCTGCGCCCGCCCGAGAATTGCGGAGTGCGGACGCCAGCCGTCCCACAGAAACTCGGCAATGGCGACCGCGATGGCGAGGCCGATTCCGGGAATTGCGCCGAGCACGGCTACGCCCACGAAGCACAGCACGGTCAACCAGAATTCCCAGCGCTGGATCCGGTAGATTCGTTTGAGATCACTGATCTCGATCAGGCCGATTGCGGCTGCGATCACCACGGCGGCCAATGCGGCATTCGGCAGGTGCTGCAACAGGTTTGGCGCAGCCAACAGAAGGAACGCGATCGCAAACGCGCCGACGACACATGTGAGCTGGGTGCGGGCGCCGGCGGCTTCGGCAACGGGCGTGCGCGAGGAACTGCTGCTGATCGGGAAGCCCTGGAAAAAGCCGGTCGCCAAATTGGCCGCGCCGAGGCCCACCATCTCCTGGTTCGGATCGACCTTGTCGCCCAGACGAGCAGCATAGGTTCGCGACAACACGCTGGTATCGGCGAACGAGACCAGAGCGATGGCGCAGCCGCCGGCCAGCACGGGGATCAGATCGCCATAGCCGATCCTGGGAATGGAGAAGGCCGGCAGACCTTGTGGAAGTGGCCCCAAGACTTTCACACCATAACCAGTTCCCAGATCAAGGAGTGAGACGACAAGGGTCGCTCCGACGACGGCAATCAGGATTCCCGGCAGTCGCTTGCTGTCCTTGAGCAGCAGGATGACGATCAACGTACCAAGTCCGACTGCGAATGCGGCCCAATTGATCTTGCCATCACCGATCCCAACGGCGATCGCCCATAGGTCTCTCAGCGGTCCTTCGCTTTCGATCGAGAAGCCGAGCAGCTTTGGCAACTGGCTGATCAAAACGGTCAGCGCGATCCCGTTCATGTAGCCGTACCGTATCGGCTTGGACAGCAGCTCCGTCACGAACCCTAACCGTGCGATGCCGGCCACAATGAGCACCGTTCCCGAAACGAGCGCCATCATGGCGGCAAGCATTGCGGCGCGGACCGGATCGCCGCCGGACAGGGGGACGATGACGCCGAGGATGACAGCTGCCAGCGCCGAGTCCGGTCCGAGCACGATGATGCGGCTCGGACCGAACATCGCGTAGGCCAGAAGCGGGACGATGGTCGCGTAGAGGCCGTGGATGCCCGGCAGACCGGACGCCACGGCATAGGCAATTCCGACCGGGACAAGCATGGTCGCCAGCACGAGACCTGCGAAGACATCATGCCGAAGCCAGGCCGCTTCGTAGTACCGAAGCGTATCGATCCCGGGCACCCAACGCGTCCAAACGTTCACCGCGCGCACTCCAAAGGCCGGTCGCCATGCGAAGCGATCGCCGGTCAACAGACGATCAACACGGATATCTGCAGTCACGTGTCGGCTCGCCGATAGCGCGCGACGATCTCGCAACGACTCGACCACTCGCTTGACGCAAATCAACGTTGCCGTAACCCCGACTATTCCGCGGCGCAGCAATCCTTGGGACGAGAGCCTTCGCTCCTAGACCTGATACCGCAACCCGCCATCCACCGAAGGGCCGAGAGCCTTTTTCTGTGCCATCCTTCGCGACGCCCGCTCAGGCGGGCTCCTGAGCAGGGAGTGTGTGGCTGCAGTCTCGGAAGACACTGACGCCGATTAGCCTCATCCTGAGGAGGCGCGTAAGCGCCGTCTCGAAGGACGAGGCGTGCGCACCGGCCAAGTCATGTGCGATAACCTGGCCATCCCTCACGTTCGTCCTCACCGCACGATCATCGACTCCGGCCAGTTCGGTGCTTGCCACACCGTCGACCACGGCTGGTCACCCCCACAGCCGCGCGCCGTGACATCCACGCGGACGAGCACGAAGCTGCTGGTGCCACTGGTATAGCCTTCGGTCGTTCCCAGGCGGTAGACGTGACGAAGGCGAGAGCTCGGACACATGTCTGTTCCGGTCTCAGCCTCGAACACGCCGGCCTCCTTTCGCCAGGTGATGAGGCCCGGCCGCGGCGTGGTGCCGAACCCGGTGTTCTGTGCGAAGAATGGAAACGCGACGAGCTTCGGATGGCGCGCGTCCTTAAGGTCGAAGACGAGATGACTTCCCACGATCCACTGACAATATACGAGGACGAAACGGCGCTCTCTCTCGACCAAGAAGCGAAGCGGAATCTGTTTCATGCCTTTTTCGACGTCGCAGTTTTCGCGTTGTGCTGCGCGCGCCACCTGCCGTGGGACCTCGGCGAGGGCTGAGACCTGGAAATCCGTTCTGCCTCCAAACGGGATGGGATCGAAGGCGGCAGTCTCATCTCGACTGCCGGCGCTCTGCTTGTCCTCGCCGAACGCGGCGGAGGTCAAGTGAACTGCGGCGAGGAGCATCAAGAGACCGACCCCAACCCTCACGCTCTTCAATGTCGAACGCATCGCATGAATTCCTAGAACTGATACCGCAACCCCCCCATCTACCGGGATCACCGCTCCCGTGATGTACCGCACCCGCGAGGCCCAAAACACTACGAGCGCACTCATGCGGTCAAGCCGGGCCGTTTCGGCGATCTCGAGCCAGCTGTGGTGGCACGAGAACAACTGAAGGGACACGCCTGGGTGTGTAACGGGCATGGGCGCGATGAGGCAAGTGAAGGACCCGCATCCGGGAGTTACGATCCTCGAAATTTGAGGCGCTCCCAACGCGGGCTTGGGCTGTCGACTCGCCTACTGCCAAGATCGGCGTCGCATCGCCAAGCTACCAGTAACTTTTGAACGTTTGCGCATTCGTCGTTCCTCAGCCTTTTCCAGGCGGGTACGAAGGTTCTGAAGCTCCGTCAGTTGAGAGCTGAGCGACAAAACACGTTGACGCAGAATCGCAATACGGTCGCACTGACCACGAGTACTCATGACGCGCCCTAAACTATGACTGTCAGGAAATGAACAGCTGGGCCAAGAAACAGAATGGACTTAAACCTATGGGTGTTGATGACCATAGCAAAGGTTCATGAAATTTGATTGACACGCGCGGCAGGGACGTCGCCGACCGCGATCGGAACATGCCAAAGATCAAAGCGCCGTTGGATCGGTGATTTTGCGCGACCACCCCAGTTCGATTCCGAGTTCTTACGGAAAACCGCTGCTAGAGCACAAGCCCGAGCACCAACCAGCTGGCAACAGACAAACAGACGCCAATTCCCAAATACGGCAACGCAATGCGCATGGTCATTCCTCCATGCCTAGACGCGACGAGAACATGGTCAGATACGCAGATTCGGGGCGCCAGCCCTATATTCCATGCGATGTATGAGGTTGTTTAACGGCATCCGACGAGCATATTTAATTTGACTTTTGAATATGGTCAAAATTATATGTATTTGAGTTAATTGCTATATTTAATTTGGGCGTGTCGCCGCGCCGCAACACATTATCTACGCGTGTTCTGATCGGGTGCCGAAACCATGCGAACAGGCTGGGCGATCGCTCCATTGGAGTTGCTCTTGAGAGAGGCGTGATGCATGCGCCAATCAATCGATACTGCACCCAGGGACCGAGAAAGCACCCGAATAGAAGATGCGGCGGAGGAGCTCGGTCACGGGTCGCCCGAGACGGGCAGATGGGGCGGCTCGCCGCTCCGCTCTTCACGGACCCATTGGTGGGGTGAGACCGAGGATATCGATCCGGAGGAGACGGGTGGTTCGCTCATTGCAGCTGTCGTTCTGGTCACCCTTATCTTCGCTGGGGTGACCCTGCTCGGTGCTTTCGACCCGTTCAAGGCACAACCGACTGCCGAAACAACTCGAATCGACGGCGGGAGCGCCGCCGGCCTCGACCAGCGGCCTGACTTCGCGACCGGATCGCCAGCACTCCTTCAGAGCGAAATGTCCAAGGCCCCGATTCAGGCGGTCTCCGCAAGCACGGCGGGCCCGCCACCACGGCTCGACGCCGACGGGCGCAGTGACGCGCTCTCCGGTGAACTGGCCGGCGCGCGCAGGGAGCTCGAAGAGGCGGTCCAGCGCACGCATGCAGCGGAAACTGCCACGGAGGAGCTGCGGCAGTCTCTTCAAATTGAGCGAGCCCGCAGCGCCGCCTTCGCGGACGAACTTGCCGGAACCCGCCGCGAAGTAGAGGCTCGTATCGCGCAGGCGCGCGAGGCGGACGAGGTGGCCGCACAGCAGAGGGATGCGGCGGCGTGGGAGATCGCTGAACTGCGGCAGTCCCTGCAGCAGGAGCGGGAAAAGAGCGCCGTCCTGGCGAACCGAGTGAGCGCCGCGCAGGCGATAGCGGCAAGCGCTGAGCAAGAACGCTACGAGGCGCAGTCACGCGCCGCCGCCCTCGCGAGCGAGCTTGCCGGCATGACTGGGGGATCGGCTACGGCCGACGGTGCGACGGCGGAGCAAAGCGAGGCGGTGGGCGGGGAGATCGCGGAATTGCGGCAGTCCTTGCAGCAGGAGCGCGAAAGGAACGCAGCCCTCGCGCAACAAGAGGACGCCGCGCGGTCGGCAACGGCGAACGCCGAGCAACAACGCCGTGCCCTCGAAGAGGCCCAGGCTCATGCTGCCGCGCTGGAGAGCAAGCTTGCGCAAACGCGCGGCGTCATCGAATCGCTGAACGGGCATCTGCGCGAGGCGAACGATGCAGCCTCGCAGCAGAGACAGGCAGCGAACCGGGAGATCGCCGAACTGCGACAGTCGCTGGAGCGGGAGCGGAGCAGGACTGAAGCCAGGGAGAGCGAGATCGCCTCGGTATCGCGCCTTATCGATCAGCACGCCCCGGCGGCGCAAAGAAACGGCGGCCCGACCTTGTCGACGGCGCAGAACGTGACCGCAACGGAGCCGCCGACGAATCCAGGCCAGGACGAGGTGGAGGCCCGATTGATCCCGCGTGCCAGAGCGTTGCTCGATCAGGGCAATATCGGTGCAGCGCGGATTGTGCTCGAGCTTGCGGCTGAGAAGAACAGTGCGCAGGCGACCTTCATGCTCGCGGAGACATATGATCCGGCGGTTCTGTCGGCTTGGGGTGCCTATGGAACGCGCGGCGAGGCGGCCAAGGCGCGCGAGCTCTACGCGAAGGCACAGAGGAGCGGCATTCGCGGAGCCAAGGAACGACTGGATGCATTGCATCACTGAGAGTGGGCTTTGCATTCATGCCGGGAAGAGTGGTGACGGTGGGCAATCCGGAAAGGAACGACATGAACAAGCTGCCAAGGTCGCTCTCGTCGCTCGTGCTCGCCGCGCTGGTGCCGATTGCCGTGCTGCTTCAAACGACTTGCCTGGAAGCACAAACCGCAAGATCCGCCAAGGCGGATGCACAAATGCTCCGACGGCCGCTCCCTCAGGAGAGCGAAAAGGGCCGGATGAACGCCTGGACCGTCGGGCTCGCCGGCGGCCTGCTCGAGGGCGCGCCGATCCGCCTCGCGGCAGAAATGGCCCGTGTCGTCGACGACGGAGCAGAGCTGCATCTCCTGCCGATCGTCACCCGGGGCGCCACCGACAATCTGAATGCGCTGCTCTATCTGCGTGGTGTCGATACCGCGATCATCAATTCCGACGCGCTCGAGGAGTACAAGCTTCAGGTTCCGCAGATCCAAAGCCGCATCACTTATCTGCTCAATCTGTTTCCGTCCGAGTTGCACATCTTCGTGCGGCCGGAGATCACGAGCCTGCAGGACCTTGCCGGCAAGAAGGTGAACTTCAATACTCAGGGCACCGCAGCCGCCTATTCCGGTCCGCTGATCTTCAGCCGCCTCGGCATCGACGTCGACAAGACGTTCATTCCGCATCAGCTTGCCCTGGAACAGATGCGCAAGGGGGAGATGTCGGCCGTCGTGTTCATCACGTCGAAGCCCGTGGACGCCTTCGTGCGAGGCCGCTGGGAAGCTGGATTCAAGTTCCTGCCGGTCCATTACGACAGGAAGTTCGAGGACTATTATCTGCCGGCGACCTTGAACGCCAACGAGTATCCCAATCTGATCAAACAGGGTGAGCGGGTTGCGACTCTTGCCGTGCCGACGGCTCTCGTTGCATTCAACTGGCCGCCACGCTCAAACCGCTATCAACGCGTGGCGCGCCTCGTCGAGTACCTGTTCTCGCGGATTGACCGCCTGCAGGCACCAGGCTTCGATCCGAAATGGCAGTCCATCAATCTCGCGGCGTCCGTCCCCGGGCTCACCCGCTTCCCGGCTGCGCAGGAATGGCTGGATCGCAAGGCACGCAGCGTACAGGCGAGGCCATGAAGAGTGCCGTTCCTCCGTTCGCCGTCGCCTTGAACGTAGCCTGCGGAATCGCTTACGCGCAAGACACGGGCGATGCCGTCGAATCACTTCGGGCTTGTTCGGCGATGGAAGGGCGGGGCCGGCTGGAATGCCTGCAAGAACTGTCACGTAAGATTCCGCCGCCCGGGCGGCGGGCGTCAGACGGCGGCTGGCTGATCAGCGAGACCACCTCGCCGGTCGACTATTCACCCGTCGTCACCGCCACCACCTTTTCGGTTGGCGGCTCGGATGGAGCCACGATGCAACTCGCAATCCACTGCCGCAAAGGCCGAACGGAAGTCACGGTCGCCGGACCGGCGCTGTCACGGAGCGCCAACGAATACGTCATCTCCTTTCGGCTGAATGCGGACACGCCGATGCAACTCGCGGCGGCGTCGCCGTCATTCGGCTCCGGCGTCGCTTTCGGGGGCGACGTCGTAAAGTTGCTGAACGCGCTACCCGACGAGGGTCACATCGTCGTGCGCCTTTTCGCCCGCACTGGTCAGGTGCAAGACGGACAGTTCCTGCTCAGCGGATTCGAGAACGTGCGCAAGAGAATGGCGGCTGCATGCAAATGGCCACATAGCGTCGCCAGACCGGGAAGGTGATGGTCAAGGAACGGGAGACACGAGATGATCAATCCGAAGTTGACGATAGCAATCATCGGCGGCCTGGCGATGGTGCTTCTGGTCGAACCAAGCGTGCAGGCGCAACAGGACAACCAGTTGATCCCGCAGATGAGCGAGAAGAATCAGGCACGCGATCCGAACCAACCGACTAGACGGATGCACGTGAGCAAGCCGGGGCAGACTCACACGAGCAAGCAAACCGCTGCGACACGGGCGGCGATGGCTCAGGCGACAAAACCCGAGATCGTCAAAAAGCCGCACCAGCTAATATTGCAGGTCAATTCCAACGAACCTGCGATGATGAACCTCACGCTCAACAATGCCACCAATGTCGCGCAATATTACCGCGATCTCGGTGAACCAGTCTCAATCGAGATTGTCACCTTTGGTCCCGGTCTTCATATGCTGCGCGATGATAGCTCGCCGGTAAAGCCACGCATCGAGGTGCTCGCGATGAGCAATCCCGAAATCTCCTTCAAAGGCTGCGGCAACACCCAGGAAAATATGCGGAAGGCGGAGAACAAGGAGATCAATCTGATTCCGCAGGCGACGGTGGTCAAATCGGGTGTCGTCCGCGTCATGGAGCTGCAGGAACAGGGCTGGAGCTACGTCAAACCGTGAGGTCCGGCGACAATGGGGCCATCGGATGCGCAGTTAGAGCGGAATGGCTTTAGGTTGAATCGATTGCCACGGGCTCGGTGCAACCTCTCCCGCTCTTGTCCGCCGAAGCCTTGGCGAAGGCGGATGCGGGAGAGGTCACGCCACCGGCTTGCGCCGACGGCGCGCCCGACGACAGTCTCCGGCGCGGGTCAGGGCTTTCTCCTCTCGGGGCTATCCCATTGCGGAAACATTCCCCAGCCCTCTCCCGCAAGCGGGAGAGGGAGTGCACTTGCCTTGTAGCAATCTCCTTCACCAGCTCGGCGAGCAGGTCGGCGCGGCGCGCCACACCGACGACGCGCACACCTTCGGCGGCGCGGCCCCTGGCGATGGCGCGGCCGATGCCGATGCTCGCGCCGGTGACGACGGCGGTTTTCGATTTGAGCCCGAGGTCCATGGTCGCACGCTCCCTTGGTCCTGCCTGCTTTTTGTTGTTCGTTTGCCGCTCTGTCCCGCGGGCTTGCGAATTGCCCGACCGGGACGAGCAGTGGTAACCAAGAGGCTTGCCGAAGGACAAGAGCCTTGGCGAGGGAAATACGAAGAACAAAGGCGTCGAAGGATGGTCTGGGATCCGCAGCAATATCTGAAGTTCTCCGGCCATCGGCTCCGGCCCGCCGTCGACCTGTTGATGCGGATTCCCGATTTTGCCCCACGCGCGATCGCCGATCTCGGCGCCGGCGCCGGCAACGTCACCAAATTGATCACGGAGCGCTGGCCGGAGGCACGCGTGACCGGGGTCGAGGGCTCGGCGGAGATGGTCGCGGCAGGACGCAAGGCCGCGCCTGACGTGGAATGGTCACATGAGGATCTCGGCCATTGGAGTCCCGCTGGGCAGTACGACTTGATCTATTCCAATGCCGCACTGCATTGGCTGCCCAATCATGCGGCACTGTTTCCGTCGCTGATGGAGAAGGTGACGCCCGGGGGCATGCTCGCGGTGCAGATGCCGCGCAATTTCCTCGCGCCTTCGCATGTGCTGATCGGCGAGACTGCGCTCGACGGCCCATGGCGCTCCAAGGTGGAGCATCTCGTCATCCGGCCGCCGGTGGAAGGGCCGGGCTTCTATCACGATCTGCTCGCGCCGATGTCGGCCAACATCGACATCTGGGAGACCGAATATCTGCAGGTGCTCGAAGGCGACAATCCCGTGAAGGAATGGACCAAGGGCACCTGGCTGACGCGCTATCTCGACGTGCTCCAAGGCGAGGAGAAGGCCGCGTTCGAAGCCGCCTACGGGATGCGCGTCGCAAGGGCCTATCCGAAGAATGCGGCGGGGCAGACGCTGTTCCCGTTCCGGCGCCTCTTCATGGTCGCCCAGCGCAAAGGCTGATGGCGCTGCCGCAACGCGGCATAGCACGCGTTGCCTTGGACACGCGCGGATGCCGGCTTGCGCATCCGGCGGTCATCACGTTAGCTTGGCAGCGCTTAGCTCTCGTTGTTACCGACGGCTGCGGCCCAATAACAACAATACCAACGGTCGGGGGCAATTGCGCTCCCGGCCGTTGCGCTTGAATGATCCAATCCGGGGGGACCAAGTTGCTGCGTGTGCTGAATCGCTTTCTCGATCATCTCGAGGAATGGCTGATCGCGACGATGATCGCGGCTGCGACGTCGCTCATCTTCGTCGCGGTGGTGCACCGTTACGGCGCCGGGCTGTCGATCGACCTCGCCAAATGGGCGGAAGCCCGCAACCTCACCGTCCTGGCGGTGCCCGCGCGCGCGACGTTCGCCTGGCTTGCCGCGCTCGATTTGTCATGGGCGCAGGAGCTCTGCATCTACATGTTCATCTGGATGGCGAAGTTCGGCGCCGCCTACGGCGTGCGGACCGGCATCCATGTCGGCGTCGACGTGCTGGTCAACATCCTGCCGGGCGGCTCGCGCCGCCGCATCATCACCTTCGGCCTGCTGTGCGGCGCGCTGTTCACCGCCATCGTGGGCTATTTCGGAGCCGCCTTCGTCAGCCACATGTGGCACAGCGGCCAACAGTCCAACGACCTCGAGGCGCCGATGTGGGTGGTGTACCTCACCATTCCGATCGGCTCCGGCCTGATGTGCTTCCGCTTCCTGCAGGTCGCCTGGTCGTTCTACCGCACCGGCGAGCTGCCGCATCACGATATGGCGGGCGTCGAGGGCGTCGAGGCGGATCCGGTGCATCCGGCGCCGGTCACGCCCACCCAGGTGGTCCGGGACGAGCGCAGCCCGCTCGGCTGGATCCTGATGCTGCTGCCGGTCCTGATCGTCGCGCTGTGCTTCGCGCATGCGGCCCATGTCATCACCTTGCCGCAGGGCCTGCGCGTCTTCATCGTGTTCGCGCTGCTGCTCTCGCTGATGCTGACGGGCATGCCGATCTCGATCGCGCTGGGTCTGACCGTGCTCAGCTTCATGTTCACGCTGACCGACGTGCGAACCGAATCGGTGGCGCTGAAGCTGTTCACCGGCATCGAGAATTTCGAGATCATGGCGATCCCGTTCTTTATCCTCGCCGGCAACTTCCTGACCCATGGCGGTGTGGCGCGGCGGATGATCACCTTCGCAACCTCGCTGGTCGGCCATTGGTACGGCGGGCTCGCGCTGTCGGGCGTGGTCGCCTGCGCGCTGTTCGCCGCGATCTCCGGCTCCTCGCCGGCGACCGTGGTGGCGATCGGCTCAGTGATCCTGCCCGCGATGGTCGCGCAAGGCTTTCCGAAGCGGTTCGGCGCCGGCGTGATCACGACGTCGGGCTCGCTCGGCATTCTGATTCCGCCATCGATCCCGATGGTGCTCTACGCCGTCTCCACCAACAGCTCGGTAGGCAAGCTCTTCATCGCCGGCATCGTGCCGGGGCTTGCGCTCGCCACGCTGCTCGGCATGACGACGTTCTATCGCGCCTGGCGCAACGACTATCCGCGGATGCCGAAGGCGACCTTCATGGAGCGTCTCGATGCGTTCCGCAAGTCGATCTGGGGCATCCTCCTGATCGTGATCGTGATCGGCGGCATCTACAGCGGCCTGTTCACGCCGACTGAAGCTGCCGCCGTCAGCGCGGTCTACGCCTTCATCGTCGCGGTGTTCATCTACAAGGACCTGAAGCTGCGCGACGTGCCGCGCGTGCTGCTGTCGTCGGCCAACCTTTCGGCGATGCTGCTCTACATCATCACCAATGCCGTGCTGTTCTCGTTCCTGATGACCTACGAGAACGTGCCGCAGGCGCTGGCGCAATGGATGATCGACCAGGGCCTGGGCTGGATCGGTTTCCTGCTGCTCGTCAACATCCTGCTGCTGCTCGCAGGCAATGTGATGGAGCCGTCCTCGATCATCCTGATCATGGCGCCGATCCTGTTTCCGGTCGCGGTCAAGCTCGGCATCGACCCGATTCATTTCGGCATCCTGATGACGGTCAACATGGAGGTCGGCCTGTGCCATCCGCCGGTCGGCCTCAATCTCTACGTCGCCTCGGGCATCGCCAAGATGGGGATCACCGAGCTCACGGTCGCAGTGTGGCCGTGGCTGCTGACGATGCTGGGCTTCCTCGTGGTGGTGACCTATTGGCCGGGCCTGTCGCTGTGGCTGCCGCGGCTATTGGGGATGTAGCGGGGTGAGCGGCGTAGGAAGGATGTTCGAGATCGCCAAGTCCTCCGTGATTGCGAGCGCAGCGAAGCAATCCAGAGTCCCTCCGCGGAAAGATCCTGGATTGCTTCGCTGCGCTCGCAATGACGAATTGATAGGGCCGGGCGCTTACGCAAATCATGGCCGGTACTGGCCCGGCCATGAGGTTTGCGCCTAAGTTGCCTTCCTACTCTGCGCTGCTCACCAGCTTGATCCGCGGTGCCTGCGCCTCGGTCAGGCTGCGATATGCGGCGAGGTAGTCCAGGGCCATGCGCCGCGCGGTGAAGCGGGTCTCGAACTGCTTGCGGATCGCGGCGCGGTCGAGTTGCGGAAGCCGGTTCACCACGCCCGCGGCGCTGATGACGTCTTCGACGATGAAGCCGGTGAGGCCCTCGTCGATGATCTCCGGCACCGAGCCGCGGTTGAAGGCGACGACCGGCGTTCCGCACGCCATGGCCTCGATCATGACGAGGCCGAACGGCTCCGGCCAGTCGATCGGCAGCAAGAGGCCGAGCGCGCCGCTGAGGAAATCCGATTTCTCGTGATCGCTGATCTCGCCGATGAAATCGACCAACGGATTGTTCTCGATCATCGGCCGGATCAGCTCGTCGTAATAATCCTGGTCGGCACGGTCGACCTTGGCCGCGATCTTGAGCGGAATGCCGCAATGGGTCGCGATCTTGATGGCGCGATCGACGCCCTTCTCGGGCGCGATGCGGCCGAGCACGGCGAGGTATTCCTGTTTCGCCGGCTTCGGCGTCAGCAGCTTCTCCGGCAGGCCGTGATGGATCGTCGTCACCCAGTTCGCCTGCGGCACCGGCCGCCGCTGCGCATTGGAGATCGAGATGACCGGCATCTTGGTGAACGTGTTGAAGACCGGCTGATGCTCGGGAAGATCGAGCCGGCCGTGCAACGTCGTCACGAACGGGGTCGGCTGGCGGTGGAACAACGACCAGGGATAATAGTCGAGATGGAAGTGGAGGAAATCGAACTCCTCGTCGTCACATTTTTGCCGCACCCGCTCCAGCAACACCATGTGCAGCGCGTTGGGATCGCGCACGGAACCGTCGAGCCGAAGCGCCCGCGGCCATAATGCATCGAGCTTGGCCGATGTGCGCGAGTCGCCGCTGGCGAAAAGCGTCACGTCATGGCCCAGGGCCACCAGCTCTTCCGTCAACCAATGCACCACCCGCTCGGTGCCGCCATACAGCTTGGGTGGAACAGCCTCCGTCAACGGAGCTACCTGCGCGATGCGCATCTCACCATCTCCTCTGCGATCATGAATGTTGAAACCCCCGCCTTAACGGCACCGGCAATGCCAGACGAGGGAACGTTCCCGCACCTGCGAAGTTCCTTCCCCCGAACGTTACATATTCGACACGTCGGCGGAGCGTCGCGATGCTGCCACTACATCTTCGCACATCGTCCGCATCCGCATGTCGTGATGGGATTGCCCGGGAACCGAGGCGAAGCGGTCGATGTTCACTCGACCAGTAACAAACGAAAATCAGCATAACGGGGCGACAGCCATATGGATCAGCTTTCTGGATACGCGCGCAGGCCATTTGCCTTTGTCTTGCGCTATCTCCGGCGTCGTCTTGCGTCGCATTTGGTGATCCTCGTCGCGGTCGTGGGGGCCGTTGCCTGTTCCGTAGGCACCCAGTATGGTGTCAAAGCTTTGGTCGACGCCTTGTCTGCCGGTCCGTCGTATGGCGGTGGCGTATGGCTGGCATTCATTCTGCTCATGTCACTCATCGCCGCCGACAACTTCCTGTGGCGGATCGCAAGCTGGACGGCGAGCTTCACCTTTGTCCGGGTCACGGGCGATTTACGGCGCGACATCTTTCGTCATCTGACCGGACACGCGCCGAGCTATTTCTCGGACCGGATGCCGGGCATGCTGACGAGCCGCATCACCGCGACCTCGAACGCGGTGTTCACTGTCGAGAACATGTTCGTCTGGAATGTGTTGCCGCCGTGCATTGCCACAATTGCGGCAATCATCCTGATTGGAACCGTCAGTCCCTACATGGCGCTCGGCCTGATCGCGATCGCGGGCGGCATGGTGGTTGCGATGTTTCGTCTGGCCGCGGCCGGCAAGCCGCTGCATGACGATTTCGCCGACAAGGCCGCATTGGTCGACGGCGAGATGATCGACGTCATCAGCAACATGCCGCTGGTGCGCGCCTTCTGCGGCATCAGCCACGAGCATGAGCGGTTCGACGCGACCGTGAACCAGGAGCTGACCGCGCGCAGCCGCAGCCTGCGTTATCTGGAGAAGCTGCGGCTGTTGCATGCCGTCATCACCGTGCTTCTGACCATTGCGCTGATGGCCTGGGCGATCTCGCTCTGGCAGAAGGGCCAAGCGACGACCGGCGACGTCGTGCTGGTCTGTACGCTCGGCATCTCGATCCTGAGCGCGACGCGCGATCTCGCGGTGGCGCTGGTCGACGTCACCCAGCACGTCGCGCGTCTGACAGAGGCGATCGCCACGCTGCTGGTGCCGCACGAGCTCCGCGATCATCCCGAGGCCGAGCCCCTGGTCAAAAGCGGCGCGGCCATCGCGTACAACAACGTCACCTTCGGCTATCCCGGCAGCGACAAGATCTTCGAGCGCTTCAGCCTGCGCCTCCAGCCCGGCCAGCGCGTCGGACTGGTCGGCCAGTCCGGCGGCGGCAAGTCGACGCTGTTCACGCTGCTGCAGCGCTTCTACGACGTCGACGAGGGCAATATCACC
The DNA here is from genome assembly GCF_020193715.1 of Bradyrhizobium sp. IC4060. NCBI lineage: Bacteria > Pseudomonadati > Pseudomonadota > Alphaproteobacteria > Hyphomicrobiales > Nitrobacteraceae > Bradyrhizobium > Bradyrhizobium sp. IC4060. The sequence goes on from NZ_JADYVJ010000002.1 coordinate 884,967, forward strand.
ATTGACGGCCAGGACATCTCGAAGGTGACGCAGCTGAGCCTGCGCGAGGCGATTTCCGTCGTGCCGCAGGACATTTCCTTGTTTCATCGCTCGATTCGCGAGAACATCCGTTATGGCCGGCCGAACGCGACCGACGACGAGGTGCTGCGCGCGGCGATCGCAGCGCGCTGCGACTTCGTCGAGAGCCTGCCCGAGGGCCTCGACACCATGGTCGGCGACCGCGGCGTCAAGATGTCGGGCGGCCAGCGCCAGCGCATCGCGATCGCGCGCGCCTTCCTGAAGGACGCGCCGATCCTGCTGCTGGACGAGGCGACCGCCGCGCTCGACAGCGAATCCGAAGAGGCGATCCGCGAGGCGCTGTCCCGCCTGATGCGCGGCCGCACCGTGATCGCGATCGCTCATCGCCTTGCGACGCTGCGCAATTTCGATCGTGTCGTGGTGTTGAGGAATGGTAAGATCATCGAGGACGGCTCGCCCGAGCGCCTGATGCAGGGTCACGGGCCGTATCGTGAGCTGGTCACGCAGGAAATGAGCCGGCTCGCGCAAGCCGCCGCGTAAACCAACAGTCGCGTTCTCGAGTCGGTCGCGTTTCGAATCAAGCGCAGGGGAGCAGCGCATGTCGGCAGAAGCCGTAACCCAGTTCGTCTCCGTGACGCGGACCCCGGAACAGGTCGCGGAACAGCCCTTCTACATTCCGATGACCGGGCCCTCGGCCCGGCCGCGGCGTTCGCTCAAGCACGACGACACCTTTATCGTGCTCGACAGCCACGGCGACATCGGCGCGTCCGCTGGCGGGCCGGACGGGCTGTTCCATCACGACACGCGCTATCTTGCGCGGCTGGAGCTCGTGCTCGACGATCTCCAGCCGCTGCTGCTCGGCTCGAATCTGCGCGACGACAATTCGGCGTTGACCGTCGATCTCACCAATCCGGACATCTACCGGCAGGGCAACCTCGTTCTGCAAAAGGACCTGTTGCACGTCGTGCGCACCATCTTCCTGTGGCGCGGCACCGCCTACCAGCGCATCGGCGTGCAGAACCATGGCGACCGGCGCACCAGCTTCGAGCTGACGCTGCTGTTCGGCAACGACTTCGCCGATCTGTTCGAGGTTCGCGGCGAGCGGCGGCCGCGCCGCGGCGTCGGAACCGGCCGGCTGCTCGGGCCGACCGACGTCCTGTTCGAGTATCGCGGCCTTGACGACGCCGAGCGGACCACCGGCCTGCATTTCGATCCGCGTCCGACGCGGCTCTCGGTCAACGCTGCGACGTGGGAACTCGACCTTGAGCCGCACCAGGCCAAATCGCTGTTCGTGGCCGTGTCCTGCAACCGGCCGCTGACGGAGAAGCCGGTGCGGTTCTTCCCGGGTCTGCTGGCGCACCGCCGCGAGATGCGGCAGTCGACCATGGGCGCGGCCAGCATCGAGACCTCCAACAACATCTTCAACGAGGTGCTGTGCCAGGCCATGGCCGACCTCAACATGCTGATGACCGAGACGCCGCAGGGACGCTATCCCTATGCCGGCATTCCCTGGTACTCGACGACGTTCGGGCGCGACGGCCTCATCACCGCGCTGCAGATGCTCTGGGTCGATCCGCGCATTGCCAAGGGCGTCCTGCGCCGGCTCGCGCATTTCCAGGCCGCGGCGGTCGATCCGCTCGCGGACGCCGCGCCCGGCAAGATCCTGCACGAGATGCGCGGCGGCGAGATGGCGGCGCTCGGGGAAGTCCCGTTCGCGCATTACTACGGCAGCGTCGATTCGACCGCGCTGTTCGTGCTGCTCGCAGGCAGCTATTTCGAGCGCACCGGCGACGAGGCCACGTTGATCGAGCTGTGGCCGGCGATCGAGGCGGGGCTGGCCTGGATCGACGGCCCTGGTGATCCCGACCAAGACGGTTTCGTCGAATACCAGCGCGCGACCGAGAAAGGGCTGGCGAACCAGGGCTGGAAGGATTCCTATGACGCGATCTTCCATGCCGACGGCCGGCTTGCCGAGGGCAATATCGCGCTCGCGGAGGTCCAGGGCTACGTCTTCGCCGCCAAGCAGCTCGCGGCGCGTTGCGCGCTGCGGCTCGGCAAGCCGGACCGCGTGCGCAAGCTCGAGGCCGAAGCCAGGGCGCTCGCCGAGCGCTTCGAGCAGGCGTTCTGGTGCGAGGAGCTCGGCACCTATGCGCTCGCGCTCGACGGCAAGAAGCGGCCCTGCAAGGTCAGGACCTCGAATGCCGGGCAGATCCTGTTCAGCGGCATGGTCCGCGAGGACCGCGCGCGTCTCGTCGCTGCCGATCTGATGCGGCCGCATTTCTTCTCGGGCTGGGGCATCCGCACCGTCGCGCAAGGCGAGGTGCGCTACAACCCGATGTCCTACCATGACGGATCGATCTGGCCGCACGACAACGCGCTGATCGCGCTGGGGCTGGCGCGCTACGGCCTCAAGCATTCGGTGGCGCATGTCTTCAAGGGTCTGTTCGATGCCGCGACCTACATGGATTTGCGCCGGTTGCCCGAATTGTTCTGCGGCTTCCGGCGCGAGAAGCGGCGCGGGCCGACGCTTTACCCGGTCGCCTGCGCGCCGCAGGCCTGGGCCAGCGCGACGCCGTTCACGCTGCTGGAGGCGGCGCTCGGCCTCGAGTTCGACGTCGCGCGCGGCGAGATTCGCCTGCGCAACCCGCATCTGCCGGCGTTCCTCAACGAGGTGATCCTGCGCGATCTGCGCCTTGGCGAATCCAGCGTCGATCTTCGCGTCAGCCGTCACGGCGACGACGTGGCGCTGGAAGTGTTGCGCACGCGCGGTCAGATCCAGGTCTCGATCGTGCTGGCGCGCTAGAGGCGCGAGGAGGAGGTCATGCGTGCGATCGGAAGGTTGATCTTGGGCGTGGCGATCGTCGCGGGCTTGACGGTCGCCGAATCGCGCGCGGCCGAGGAGCCGCCTGCATCCCCGAGCGAGGCAAAGGCACCGGCAAATGTGCAACCGCCGGCTTCCACGGTGCCCGTCACGCCCAAGGACGCCGCGCCGCCGCCATCGGTGACCATCATCGGCGCGAGCGAGGCCCACGGCGTTCTCGGCCGCGACGTTCGCAGCGCCGCCGGCGAGGACATGGGTCGCATCGTCGACGTCATCGTCGATCGCACCGGCCATGTCCGCGCTGCGGCGATCGATTTCGGCGGCTTCCTCGGCGTCGGCAGCCGCAAGATCGTCGTCGACTGGAACGCGCTGCGCTTCGGCAAGATCGCCAACAAGAAGGACAGCATCACGCTGGAATTGACCAAGGCGCAGGTCGCGGCCGCACCGGAATACAAGGAGGACACGCCGATCGTCGTGCTCGGCGCGTCCGGCAGCCTTCAGCCGCTGCAAGCGATTCAGTGAGGTGCAGGGAGGGCTGACCGCCCGTGCTGTTGTCGAGGAAGCCGAATCATGCAGATCGCGGCGGCGTCGTCGAGCAGGACAACGTCGCGGAGCCGGCGGCTGCGGGCATTCCGGCGCCGTCGCGCCAGAGCCTGCGCGGCCTCGACTGGTTCATCTTCTTCCTCGCCGACGTGCAGACCGGATTCGGTCCCTTCATCGCGGTCTATCTGACGACGCAGAAATGGACCCAGGTCGAGATCGGGTTCGTGCTGTCGATCGGCGGCATCGTCGCCCTGATCGGCCAGATGCCGGGCGGCGCGATCATCGATGCCGCGAAATCGGAGCGCCTCGTCGCTGCCCTCGCGATCGCGACCATCGGCGCCTGCGCGCTGGCCTATGCGGCGATGCCGATCTTCGCCGTCGTGGTGACCGCCGCCACGCTGCATGCGATGGCGAGCTGCGTGCTCGGGCCGGCGATCGCCGCGATCAGCCTCGGCCTCGTCGGCCCGCTCGCGATCGGCGAGCGGCTCGGGCGCAACGCGCGCTTCGCCTCGCTCGGCAACGGCGTCGCGGCGGCGGTGATGGGCACCGCGGGCTACCTGTTATCGAGCCGCTCGGTCTTCCTGGTCACCTTCCTGCTCGTGATTCCAACCCTGATCGCTCTGTCGCGCATCCGCGAGAACGAGGTCGACATCAGGCGCTGTCACGGCGAGCTGCCGCCTGAAGCCGCCGACCGCGGCGATCCCAATATCTGGCACCTGATCCGGCAGCGCCCGCTCATCGTGTTCGCGCTCAGCGTGCTGCTGCTGCAGCTCGCGAACGCCGCGATGATGCCGCTGATGGCGAGCGCGGTGACGGCGCGATCGAGCCAATGGGCGACCGTGCTCGTCGCCTTTTGCATCGTCGTTCCGCAAGCGATCGTGGCGCTGCTGTCGCCGACGGTCGGGCGCAAGGCGCAAGCGTGGGGCCGGCGCCCGCTGCTGCTGATCGGATTCGGTGCTCTGGCGATTCGCGGCCTGTTGTTTGCGACCGTGCGCGATCCGTATCTGTTGGTGCTGGTGCAGGTGTTCGACGGCATCACCGCGGCGGTCTTCGCGGTGATGATCCCGCTGATCGTCGCCGACGTCGCGTTCGGCAGCGGGCATTTCAACCTGGCGCAGGGGATCGTCGGCACCGCAACGGGCATCGGCGCGTCGCTGAGCACGGTGCTTGGCGGCTATGTCAGCGACAAGTTCGGCAATGCCACCGCATTCATCGGGCTGTCCGGCGTTGCCGCAGCGGGGCTCCTGCTGATCTTCTTTGTGATGCCGGAGACGCGGCGCACGGGTCTGACAGCCACCAAAGAAATGGCCGGCTGAACGAATTCAGCCGGCCAAAGTGGGTGGGGAGGAAGATTGAGGATCAGGCGTCGAGATTGTGCAGACGCTGGCGGTTGCGCAGCACGATCTGGCGGGCACCGGAGAAACCGAGAATGCCCTGAGCGTGAAGCTGCGACAGCGCGCGCGACACGGTCTCCAAGGTGAGGCCGAGATAGTCGCCGATGTCGCGGCGGCACATCGGCAGTGCCATCATGCCGGCGACGGCGAGGCGGCGGTCCATTTCGAGCAGGAAGGTCGCAACACGCTCCATCGCAGTCTTGCGGCCCAGCAGCAGCATGTGGTCCTCGGCATGGCGCAACTCGCCGGCGGTCATGGCCCAGAGCTTGCGGGCGACCTGCACGTCGGTGCCGGCGGCCTTTTCCAGGCTGGCGCGCTTCACGAGGCGGACTGTGGTGTCGATGATGGCTTCAGCGGCGAGGCGGTGAGTGGGACCGGATTCGAGGCCGAACACGTCGCCGGGAAGATGGAAGGCGCCGATCTGGCGGCGGCCGTCGGAGAGAAGCTTGTAGCTGCGCACCGCGCCGGTCACGACCTGATAGACATATTCGGCCGCCTCCTCCTCGCCATAGATCTCCTCGTCCTTGCCGTAGGAGAACTCGGTGGCGACCAGGCCGACATGGCCCGCGATCGCGCCGAACTGGTCGGTAACGGGGTGGGCAGGAGCAATCTTGCCACCGATTTGGGTGTTGATCGCCTGGGTGTTGAGCGTCTGGGTCAGCATCTGCGCCATCTCCGTTGTGATGGAGCACTGCTACGATGAAACACGCAATCCGGAAATTTCGCGCGTTATCTTAGGGATGTTTACCTACGTAGAGTCCCTAGGTCCCGCTCCGGGGCGGTCCTGGATGGCGTGGCGGATGCACTTGACCAGGTTTTCGTCGAGAAGCGGCTTCAAAACGACGTCCTTGATGCCCGCCATCGCGGCCCGGGCCGAGATGTTCTCGTCGGGATAGCCGGTGATCAGGATCACGGGCGCGTCGCGGTGGGATTTGCGAAGCCGGCCGGTCAAATCGATGCCGTTGATGTCGGGCATCTTGTAGTCGATGACGTAGCAGTCCGGCCCGGGCGCGGCGCCGAGATTGAGCAGCGCCGTGCCACTCCTGAAGGTCCGCACGGCGAAGCCGTCGGTCTCCAGCAGGAACCGCAGGGATCCGAGAACTGCGGCATCATCGTCGACCACAAAGACGGTGGGTTGTGGGGAGGACGACGGCCGCGCACGATGTGGGCTGACCTCAACCATGCTGTCTGGCTAGCACTGCGCCGTGAAGTCGCCTTGACCTGCCTCAATCGTTGAGCATGCCGGCGCGCATCGCGAGGCGAACCAGTTCCGAAAGGCTGCTCGCTTGCATCTTGGTCATGACGTTGGCCCGGTAGACCTCGATGGTCCGCGGGCTGATGTCGTATTCGCGGGCGATCAGCTTGTTGGAGAGGCCCGCGACCAGCCCCTCCATGACCTGGCGCTCCCGCGGGCTCAAGGATGCGACGCGGGCAGCGATATCCTGCGCGACGGCCTCGTTCTTGGCGGCGGGCTCGGCCTGGCGGAGCGCCGACTCGATCATGGCGGTGAGACGGTCGTCATCGAATGGCTTTTCCAGGAAGTCGACCGCCCCGAGCTTCATCGCCTCGACCGCCAGCGGCACGTCGCCGTGACCGGTCATGATCACGATCGGGAACGGGCTTTGCTGCGCCTTCATCCGCTTCAAGAGCTCGATGCCGTCGAGGCCGGGCATGCGCACGTCGGAGACGATGCAGCCGAAACCGAGGCCGGGCAGGGCTTCGAGAAAGGCGAGCGCGTCGTCGAACAAAGTGACGGCGAAGCCGGCGGAATCCAGCAGGAAGTTCAGCGAGTCCCGCATCGCCGCGTCGTCGTCGATGACGTAAACATTTCCCTTGGTCGTCATGGATCAGCTCTCGTCGGTTGCCGGCAGGGTGAAGCGGAACGTCGCTCCGCCCGTTGCGTTGCTCTCGGCCCACATGCGGCCGCCATGGGCCTCGATGATCGAGCGGCTGATGGAGAGTCCCACGCCCATGCCGGTGTCCTTGGTGGTGAAGAAGGTCTGGAACAGGTTTGGAATGATGTCTTCCCGGAAGCCGATGCCGGTGTCGGAGACCTCCACCTCGATCATGCCGTCGGCGACACGGGTGTTGGCGACAACGAGTTCGCGCCGCTGCGATTGCGCCATCGCCTCGAGCGCGTTGCGGAACAGGTTGACCAGCACCTGCTGAATCTGCACCCGGTCGGCGAGAACGAGGTCGGCGTCGGGATCGAGGCTGAAGCGGAGCTGCACGTTCTGCTCGCGCGCGCCGGCGAGCCCGAGCGCGCCGGCTTCCTCGATAAGCTTGGACAGGCTCTCGACCCGCTTCTCGGATTCGCCGCGGGAGACGAAGTCGCGCAGGCGGCGGATGATCTGGCCGGCGCGCAATGCCTGTTCCGCCGCGCGGTCCAGCGCGCTTTCGACCTTCGGCATGTTGGGATCGGTGCTGCCGGCGAGGAGGCGCCGCGATCCCTTCATGTAATTGCTGATCGCCGCCAGCGGCTGGTTGAGCTCGTGGGCGAGCGCGGAAGCCATCTCGCCCATCGCGGTCAGCCGCGACACGTGCACGAGCTCGGATTGCAGCTCCTGGAGCCGCGCCTGGGTCTGCTGGTGCTCGGTGAGATCGCGCACGAAGCCGGTGAAATGGGGCTCGCCCGCGCGTTGCGTCTTCCCGACGGACAGGTGCATCGGGAAGGTCGTGCCGTCGCGGCGTTTGCCCGTCACGATCCGGCCGATGCCGATGATGTGCGGATCATTGGTCCTGAGATAGCGCGTGAGATAGCTGTCGTGACGCGACTGATCGGGTTCCGGCATGAGAATGCTCACGTTCCGGCCGATCGCTTCCTGCCTGCTGTAGCCGAACAGCCGCTCCGCCGCGCTGCTGAAGAGCTGCATGATGCCGCGTGAATCGATGACGATCATGGCATCGGGCACCGTTTCGAGAATCGAGCGAAGATGATTCTCCTGGGACCGCAGGGCCTCTTCGAGCTGCTTCTCCTCGTTGATGTCGAGGAATATCCCGCTGAGGTGACGCGGCGTGCCCGCTTCGTCGCGGATCACGCCGGCCCTGGCCCGGATCCATTGACCCTTCCCGGATGCGCCCCCGATCTTGAAGGACAGGTCGAGACCCCCGCCGCCTTCCGATGTGCGGCCGATCGCCTTCAGGAGGTGGTCCCGATCGCCCGGCTCCAAGAGGGAAAGAAAGAGATCGTAGCTGACAGCCTGGTCCGGCTTCAGGCCAAACAGCCGCTTGGCCGTGTCCGACCATTCGAGCTCGCGGGTCTGGAGGTCGAGGTCCCAGGTTCCGACCCCAAATCCCTCGATGCGGACTCGGAAGGGCTCGCCCCGACCATCGTCTGCCGGATGGGTCACGCGGGTCGGCGCCAAGCTCTGCTCCTCTTCTCGGCGGGTCGGCAGGATGCCGTTACCGCGTCGGCAATGTCGCCCAAGGCTTGGCCGGAGGCAAGCGCGGGCGTTGAATCCACTGGCGGATTCCCCATCGCCGGGAGAGCGGACCACCAGAGGCGTCGGATTTGATCTAGCTCAGCCTGTTGCGCGGCAGCCGGTCTAGGATTCAAAAAATTCTGTAATGCTGGAGATTCCCGATGACATACGCGACAGTCATGGTCAGCCTGGCGCTCGATCAGCCCAACGAAGCGCGTCTTCAGGTCGCAGGCGAGCTCGCCGAACGATTCGAGGCGGCCATCGTCGGGGTCGCTGCGGCGCAGTTCGTCCCGCCGCTCTATTTCACCGACGGCGCAGAGGCGCAAGCGCTGATCGACGAGGGCGAAGCTTCGATCAAGCGGCGGCTGGCCGGGCTCGAAGCGCAATTCCGGGCGGCCGTGAAGAATCGCGGTGGGCATGCGGAGTGGCGCAGCGCGATGGATTATCCGGCCCGCTTCGTCACGGCGCAGGCGCGTTGCGCCGACATCGTCGTCAGCGGCGGGCAGAGCCCGGCCTTCTCCGATGCTTTCTCGCTGGCGAGTCCCAAGGACCTGGTGATGCAGACCGGCCGCCCGCTGCTCGTCGTTCCCGACCGGGCCAACTGGCTCGACCTGCGCAGCGTGCTGGTGGCGTGGAAGGACACGCCGGAAGCGCGGCGGGCGGTGGCGGGCGCGCTGCCGATGCTGCACAAGGCGAAGGACGTCACCATCGTGGAAATCCCGGAGCGGGGCGACGAACGTTCGGCCGTGATGGCCGGTGTCAGCGACGTTGCCGCCTGGCTCGGCCGCCACGGCATCACCGCGACTGCGCGGGTTCTCGAGGCCGCAGGAAACGAAACCCCTGCTGCGCGGTTGGAGAAAGTCGCCGGCGACACCGGCGCGGGCCTGATCGTCGCGGGCGCCTATGGTCATTCGAGATTTCGCGAACTGATCCTCGGAGGCGTCACCCAATATCTGGTGACGCAAACCGTCCGCAGCGTGCTGCTGTCGCACTGACCATCGGCTGGCCAGTTGGAGGAATCGAGGAGGACGCGCCGTGTACCAATTTCTTGAACAGACCGTCGACGGCTACATGACGCGCAACGTCAAGACGGTGCAGCGCGGCCTCGATTTGTTCCAGCTCAGCGAGATGTTCGAGACCGACGATTTCAATTCCTATCCGGTCGAAGACGACGGGCAGGTGGTCGGCATCGTGACCAAGTTCGACATCCTGAAGTGCTTCGCCTTTACGCCGAGCCAGATGTTGCCGCGCTACGACGACCTGATGAGCCGCAAGATCGGCGACGTCATGACGCCCGAGTTCATCTATGTCAGCCCCGACACGCGGCTGACGCGCGTGCTCCAGATCATGGTCGAGCACCGCATCAGGAGCATCATCGTGCTCGACGGCGCGCAGAAGCTCGCCGGCATCATCGCGCGCGAGGACGTCATTGCGGCGCTCAAGGCGACGGCGCGGGAGTGACGTCTGGATCCTTCTGTTCCAACCTCCGTGATTTCACGGAGGTTATCTATCTTTCTTCCCTTCTCCCCTTGCGGGAGAAGGTGGCGCGAAGCGCCGGATGAGGGGTCCGCTTCAACGAAAAAACTTTTCGTGCGGAACCAACCCCTCACCCAAGTGAGTTTGCCGCACCTTTCTCGCTGCCCTCTCCCACAAGGGGAGAGGGCATTTCAAGCGGCACTGCATCGGCTCACATTAACAGAAATCCATCTATCTTGATTTCAATCAATTCGCCGCGAAGGTGGATGTGGTTTCTGGCAGCGTGTTCTTTCAGAGAGAATCCGCATGAGCCAGCCCTCCATCTCAAAATCCATGACCATCGGTGAAAGCGGCTTGGCTGTCGTATTCGCAGTCACCGCTTTCCTCTGCGTGATCGCCTCGGCCAAGGCGCTCGATGCGCCCTTCGCGTTCCACGCTGCGCTCAGCGCGGCGGCGAGCCTCGCTGCGGTGTTCTTCATCGTCAACCGCTACTTCGAGCGGCCGGCGGCGCTGCCGGCCCAGGAGATCAACGGCCGCCCGAACTACAGCATGGGGCCGATCAAGTTCTCGGCCTTCATGGCGATGTTCTGGGGCATTGCCGGATTCCTCGTCGGCCTCATCATCGCCTCGCAGCTGGCCTGGCCCGCGCTGAACTTCGATCTGCCCTGGATCAGCTTCGGCCGCCTGCGTCCGCTGCACACCTCCGCCGTGATCTTCGCCTTCGGCGGCAACGTGTTGATCGCGACCTCTTTCTACGTGGTGCAGAAGTCCTGCCGCGCCCGCCTTGCCGGTGACCTCGCGCCGTGGTTCGTCGTGCTCGGCTACAACTTCTTCATCCTGATCGCCGGCACCGGCTATCTGCTCGGCGTCACCCAGTCAAAGGAATATGCCGAGCCGGAATGGTACGCCGATCTGTGGCTGACCATCGTCTGGGTCGTCTATCTGCTCGTCTTCCTTGCCACCATCTTCAAGCGCAAGGAGCCGCACATCTTCGTTGCGAACTGGTTCTATCTCGCCTTCATCGTGACGATCGCGGTGCTGCATCTCGGCAACAACCCGGCGCTGCCCGTTTCGGTGTTCGGCTCGAAGTCCTACGTCGCCTGGGGCGGCATCCAGGACGCCATGTTCCAGTGGTGGTACGGCCACAACGCGGTCGGCTTCTTCCTGACCGCCGGCTTCCTCGCCATCATGTACTACTTCATCCCGAAGCGTGCCGAGCGGCCGATCTATTCCTACCGGCTCTCTATCATCCACTTCTGGGCGCTGATCTTTCTCTACATCTGGGCAGGTCCCCACCATCTGCACTACACGGCGCTGCCGGACTGGACGCAGACGCTCGGCATGACCTTCTCGATCATGCTGTGGATGCCCTCCTGGGGCGGCATGATCAACGGCCTGATGACGCTGTCGGGTGCCTGGGACAAGCTGCGCACCGATCCCGTGCTGCGCATGCTCGTGGTCTCCGTCGCCTTCTACGGCATGTCGACCTTCGAAGGCCCGATGATGTCGATCAAGGTGGTCAACTCGCTCAGCCACTACACCGACTGGACCATCGGCCACGTGCATTCCGGCGCGCTCGGCTGGGTCGGCTTCGTCTCCTTCGGCGCGCTGTACTGCCTGGTGCCGTGGGCCTGGAATCGCAAGGGCCTCTACAGCCTCAAGCTCGTCAACTGGCACTTCTGGGTCGCCACCCTTGGCATCGTCCTCTACATCTCGGCGATGTGGGTCTCCGGCATCCTGCAAGGCCTGATGTGGCGCGCCTACACCTCGCTCGGCTTCCTCGAATATTCCTTCATCGAGACCGTCGAGGCGATGCATCCCTTCTACATCATCCGCGCCGCAGGCGGCGGCCTGTTCCTGATCGGCTCGCTGATCATGGCCTACAATCTCTGGATGACGGTTCGCGTCGGCGAGCAGGAAGTCCAGATGCCCGTCGCTCTTCAGCCGGCGGAATGAGGAGCTCAAGCAATGTCGTTCTGGACACGCCACCAAATCTTCGAAAAGAACTCGATCATCCTGGTCGTCGGTATCCTCCTCGTGGTTGCGATCGGCGGTCTCGTCGAGATCACTCCGCTGTTCTACCTCAAGAGCACGATCGAGAAGGTCGATGGGGTCAGGCCCTACACGCCGCTCGAGCTCGCCGGACGCAACGTCTACGTCCGCGAGGGCTGCTATCTCTGCCACTCGCAGATGGTCCGGCCCTTGCGCGACGAGGTCGAGCGCTACGGCCACTTCTCGCTCGCCGCGGAGAGCATGTATGACCACCCGTTCCAGTGGGGCTCCAAGCGCACCGGTCCGGATCTCGCGCGCGTCGGCGCCAAGTATTCCGACGAGTGGCACGTCACCCATCTGGCCAACCCGCGCGCGATCGTGCCGCAGTCCGTGATGCCCGGCTATCCGTTCCTCAGCAAGGCCGAGATCGACCCCGATGCGATCGCCGGCGACATGCGCACCCTCAGGACCGTCGGCGTCCCTTATAGCGACGAGCAGATCGCCAATGCCGCCGGCGACCTGAAGGCCCAGGCCGATCCGGACAATGCCGGCACCGACGCCTTCACCAAGCGCTACGCCAAGGCCGTCGTACGCAATTTCGACGGCAAGACCGGCACGCCGACCGAGATGGACGCGCTGGTCGCGTACCTGCAGATGCTCGGTACGCTGGTCGACTTCAAGATCTACAACGAGAAAGCCAATCTTCGCTGAGAAGGCATGAACGATGAAAGCCATCCTGACCGTCCATAATCTTGCGTCCGATCTCGTGACGACGATCTGGACACCGGTGTTCGTCGCGATCTTTCTCGCGATCATCGCCTACGCATTTTGGCCCCGTAACAAGGCTGCGTTCGACAAGGCAGCGCACCTGCCCTTGCGGGAGGAGTGAGAGAACATGACCGATCATTCTAGCGACATCGATTCCGTCTCCGGCAAGTCCACGACCGGACACGAGTGGGACGGCATCAAGGAGCTCAACACGCCGCTGCCGCGGTGGTGGGTGATCACCTTCTATCTCACCATCGTCTGGTCGATCGGCTACTGGATCGTCTATCCGGCCTGGCCGCTGATCCAAAGCAACACCACCGGCCTGTTCGGCTACTCCTCGCGCGCCGACGTCGCGGTCGAGCTCGCCAACCTCGAGAAGATCCGGGGTGACAAGATGGCGGCGCTGGGCACGGCCTCGCTCGCCGACATCCAGAAGGATCCGGCTCTACTCGCGCTTGCGCGCGCCAAGGGCAAGACGGTGTTCGGCGACAATTGCGCGCCGTGCCACGGCACGGGTGCGACGGGGTCCAAGGGCTATCCCAACCTGAACGATGACGAATGGCTGTGGGGCGGCTCGCTCGACCAGATCATGCAGACCATCCAGTTCGGCGTGCGGTCGGGCCATGCCAAGACCCATGAGGGGCAGATGCTCGCCTTCGGCAAGGATGGCGTGCTGAAGGGCGACGAGATCGTCACCGCCGCCAATTACGTGCGGTCGCTGTCGGGCCTGTCGACCCGCAACGGCTATGACGCCGCCAAGGGCCAGAAGATCTTCGCGGAGAATTGCGCCGCCTGCCACGGCGACGCCGGCAAGGGCAACCAGGAGATGGGCGCACCTGATCTGACCGACAAGATCTGGCTCTACGGCTCCGACGAGGCGAGCCTGATCGAGACCATCGGCCAGGGCCGCGCCGGCGTGATGCCGGCCTGGGAAGGCCGGCTCGATCCCGCCACCATCAAGGCGATGGCGGTCTACGTCCACTCGCTCGGCGGCGGCAAATAGGCCGGTCCGCGACCGACGACTTCCGGCGGGGGCGAAGAAAAGCGCCCCCGTTTGCGTTGGATCAACCCGCGCGGCGGTGCCGGGTCTAGGTTTAATCGCACCTTTGAAGAAGCTCGAGGCGATGAACAAGACCGTCAATCCGAACGAACTGAAGCCCGCGGACGACGTCGGGCCGCTCTATGCGGCCCGCAAGAAGGTCTATCCCCAGAGCGTCTCCGGTACTTTCCGCCGGATCAAATGGGGCCTGATGGCATTCTGCCTCGGCGTCTACTACTTCCTGCCCTTCGTGCGCTGGAATCGCGGTCTCGGTGCGCCGAGCCAGGCGGTGCTGATCGATCTTTCCAACAGCCGCTTCTATTTCTTCTTCATCGAGCTGTGGCCGCAGGAGGTCTATTACTTCACGGGCCTGTTGATCGTCGCCGCGGTGGCGCTGTTCCTGATGAACTCCATCGGCGGGCGGATCTGGTGCGGCTATCTCTGTCCGCAGACGGTGTGGACCGACCTGTTCTACGCGGTCGAACGACTGATCGAGGGCGACCGGCGCGAGCGGATGAAGAAGGACAAATCGTCCGATCCGATGAAGCTGGAGCGCATCTCCGAGATCGTGCTCAAGCATTCGATCTGGCTCATGATCGCCTGGTGGACCGGCGGCGCCTGGGTGCTCTATTTCAACGACGCGCCGACCCTGGTGAAGGAGCTCGTCACCTTCCAGGGGCCGATGCTCGCCTATATCTGGATCGGCATCCTCACCGCGACGACCTATCTGCTCGCCGGCTTCATGCGCGAGCAGGTCTGCACCTATATGTGTCCGTGGCCGCGCATTCAGGCCGCACTCACCGACGAATGGGCGCTCAACGTCACCTATCGCTATGACCGCGGCGAGAAGCGCACCTCGGTGAAAAAGGCCGCCGAGCTGTGCGCCCTCGGCCAGCAGGTCGGCGATTGCGTCGACTGCTACCAATGCGTCGCGGTCTGCCCGACCGGCATCGACATCCGCAACGGGCCGCAGATGGAATGCATCCAGTGCGGCCTCTGCATCGACGCATGCGACAACGTGATGACAAAGATCGGCCGGCCGAAGCGGCTGATCGGCTACGACAACGACATCAACATCCATCGCCGCCAGGAAGGCAAGGCGCCGATCTACCGGATCGTCCGGCCTCGCACCGTCGTCTATAGTGCCATTATCGCGGCCGTCGGCGGCTTCATGATCTATACGCTGGCGACCCGCAGCCTGCTCGAAGTCAACGTGCTGCACGACCGCAACCCGGTCGCGGTCAAGCTGAGCGACGGCTCGATCCGCAACGCCTATACGGTGCGGCTGCTGAACAAGAGCGGCTACGACCGCGTCATCGCGATCGACGTCGAGGGGCCCGTGAACCCCACGATGCACGTCGTCGGCATCGATTCGGTCACGCCGGACCGTCCGATCATCGTGATCCCGCGCGATGCGACCAGCGAGCTGCGGCTGCTGGTCACCGCGCCGGCCGAAAACAATCCGGAGAAATCGATTCCGGTCCGCTTCCACGTCATGGACATCGGGCTCGGCGTCGCCGCGAGCGCCACCGACAATTTTGTCGCGCCGTAAGATCAGGAGACCACCATGTCATCCAAGCCGCTGACCGGAACCAAGGTTTTCCTGATGCTGGTCGCTTTCTTCGGCCTCGTGATCGGCGTCAATGCCACCATGATGAAGCTCGCCATCGCAACGCTGCCCGGCACCGACGTCGACAGCCCCTATGCCGCGGGCCTCGTCTACGATCGCGAGATCTCGGCGGCGCAGGACCAGGCCGCGCGGAAGTGGAAGGTCAACGCCCATGTCGAGCGCCGCAACGATGGCGGCGCCTCGGTCCAGGTCGAGGCCCGCGACGCCGGCGGCCAGCCGATCTCCGGGCTGAAGTTCGGCGGCCGGCTGGAGCGGCCCACCGACAAGCGCGCCGACCTCGCCGTCGAGCTCAGCGAAGCCGGCATCGGCCTCTATCGCGGCAATGCGGCGTCCGTCGCGCCGGGCCAATGGGACCTGGTGATCGAGGGCGAGGCGCGGGGGACGCGCGTGTTCATGTCGCGCAACCGCGTGATCCTGAACTGAAGGATTCCGTCATGCAGGTCACGCGCGATTTCTCTCATTACGTCCGCGATGCGGGCGAGGGCCTCCGGCACATCGATCTCGCCGTCGAGGGCGTTCACTGCGCCGGCTGCATGGCCAAGATCGAGCGCGGGCTCTCGGCCATCCCCGACGTCACCCTGGCGCGCGTCAACCTCACCGACCGCCGCGTCGCGCTGGAATGGAAGGCGGGCACGCTCGACCCCGGCCGTTTCATCGACCGGCTCGAAGAGCTCGGCTACAAGGCCTATCCGTTCGAGACCGAGAGTGCGGAAGCGGCGGAGGTCGCCGAATCCCGCTTCCTGCTGCGCTGCCTTGGCGTTGCGGCCTTCGCCACCATGAACGTGATGATGCTGTCGATCCCGGTGTGGTCGGGCAACGTCTCGGACATGCTGCCGGAGCAGCGCGATTTCTTCCACTGGCTGTCGGCGCTGATCGCGCTGCCGGCGGCGGCCTATGCCGGCCAGCCGTTCTTTCGCTCGGCCTGGCGCGCTCTGTCGGCCAAGACCACCAACATGGACGTGCCGATTTCGATCGGCGTGATTCTGGCGCTCGGCATGTCCGTGGTCGAGACCATCCACCACGCCGAGCATGCCTATTTCGACGCCGCGATCATGCTGCTGACCTTCCTCCTGGTCGGCCGCTTCCTCGACCAGAACATGCGGCGGCGGACCCGCGCGGTCGCCGGCAATCTCGCCGCGCTGAAGGCGGAGACGGCGGCGAAGTTCATCGGGCCCGACGAGATCTCGCAGGTGCCGGTGGCGGCGATCAATCCGGGCGACATCGTGCTGCTCCGGCCCGGCGAGCGCTGCGCGGTCGACGGCACCGTGATCGAAGGGCGTTCCGAGATCGACCAGAGCCTGATCACCGGCGAGACGCTCTATGTCACGGCCGAGCAGGGCACGCCGGTCTATGCGGGATCGATGAACATCTCCGGCAGCTTGCGGGTGCGAGTCTCGGCCGCCTCCGAGGCGACGCTGCTCGCCGAGATCACGCGGCTGCTCGACAACGCGCTCCAGGCGCGCTCGCGCTACATGCGCCTTGCCGACCGGGCCTCGCGGCTCTATGCGCCGGTGGTGCATGCGACCGCGCTCCTGACCATTCTCGGATGGGTCCTCGCCGGTGCGAGCTGGCACGATGCGATCGTGACCGGCGTCGCCGTGCTGATCATCACCTGTCCCTGCGCCCTAGGGCTTGCGATCCCGACGGTGCAGACGGTGGCCTCGGGCGCGATGTTCAAGGCCGGTGTGCTGCTCAATGCGGGCGATGCGATCGAGCGGCTGGCTGAAGCCGACCATGTGATCTTTGACAAGACCGGCACGCTGACGCTGCCCGATCTCGAGGTGATGAACGCCGCCGCCATCCCCGCCGACATCTTCGAGCTCGCCGGCCGGCTCGCACTGTCGAGCCATCACCCCGTGGCTGCCGCCGTCGCTCAAGCTGCCGGTGCGAAGTCTCCGATCCTCAGTGCGGTGGAGGAGGCCGGGCAGGGCGTCCGTGCGACCGTCGACAGCGTCGAGCTTCGCCTCGGCCGTCCCTCCTTCTGCGGCGCCGAGGCGCTGGTCGGCAGCGCCGCGCTTGATCCCGAAGCCTCCATCGTGGCTTTCAGCAAGGGCAGCGAAAGATTCATCCTCTCGGTTCGCCAAGGCCTGCGACCCGATGCCAAGGCGGTGATCGCGGCTCTGAAGGCGCGCAACATCGGCATCGAGATCCTGTCCGGCGATCGCGAGCCGGCCGTGAAGGCCGCGGCCCAATCGCTCGACATCCCCGAGTGGCGCGCCAGCGTCACCCCGGCCGACAAGATCGCGCGGATCGAGGAGCTGAAACGGCGCGGTGCGAAAGTGCTGATGGTCGGCGACGGCATGAACGATGCGCCATCGCTCGCGGCGGCCCATGTCTCGATGTCGCCGATCTCGGCCGCGCATCTCAGCCAGGCCACCGCCGATCTCGTCTTCCTCGGCCGGCCGCTGGCGCCGGTGGTTGCCGCCATCGACGCCTCGCGCAAGGCGCTGCATTTGATGCGGCAGAACCTCTGGCTTGCGATCGGCTACAATGTGCTCGCGGTGCCGGTTGCGATCAGCGGCGTCGTGACGCCCCTGATCGCCGCTGCCGCCATGAGCGGATCGTCGATCCTGGTGATGCTGAACTCGCTGCGCGCCCGCAGCGCCTCGCGGGAGATCGTGTAATGGAGATACTGGTCATCCTGGTCCCGCTAGCATTGATGCTCGGAGGTGCCGGTCTCGTCGCTTTCCTGTGGTCGCTCAGGAGCGGCCAGTACGACGATCTCGACGGCGCCGCCTGGCGCGCGATCGCCGACGACGAGCCGCCGCAGGAAGCGCCGGCCAAGCGCTAGCGTTTCAGGGCGAATGTAAGCAGGGCTGCGGCAGCGAGCGCCGCGCCCACGCCGAGTACGCACGCCTGCCAGCCGAAAGCGTCGAACAGGCGGCCGAGCACGGCGGTGCCGACCAGTCCGCCGCAGAAGTAACACGCAAGATAGGTCCCGCTGGCGATGCCGCGGTTGTCGGCTGCGGCCTGTCCGACGAAACCCGTGGCGGCGGCCTGTGCGAGGAATGTGCCGACCCCGACCAGGACCATGCCGGTGAGCACTTCGCTCAGACGCGGCGACAGCATCAAGGGCAGACCGAGCCCGGCGACAGTGAGCGCGCCCCAGATCGTGGGCCGCGTTCCCAGCCGCGCGGCCACCCTGCCGGCCAGAAGCGTCGTGACGATCGACGGCAGGAAGACGAAATAGACGAGGCCGAGATCCATCATGCCGAGCGACAGCGGCGGCCGCACCAACACGAAATTGACGTAGGTGAAGGTGCCGATGAAGGCGAACAGGATGCAGAAGCCGATGCCGAAAGAGGCGCGCAGCTGCGGATTGCGCCAATGCGCGATGGTGGCGGCGAGCGGCGAAGCCGCCGGCGTCATCGCATGCATCGGCGGCACGCGGTTGACGGTGAAATAGACCAGCGCCGCGCCGGCAAGATTGAGCGCCGCGAAGAAGTAGAAGTTCCAGGCGAGGCCGAGGCCATCGGCCAATGCGGCCGAGATCAGCCGGCCGACGAGATTGCTGGCGACATTGCCGGTGATGTAGGCGGCAAAGGCGCCGCCGGCGTCCATGGCGCTGCATTGCTCGCCGAGATAGGCGAGGGTGAGCGCGAAGGCGGACGCCATGCACAGGCCCTGCGCGACCCGCAACGCGGTGAAGACGGCAAGATTGGGCGCGACAGCAAGCAGGCTGGTGGGAACCGCAAGCAGGACCAGGCTGAGCAGGATGCCCGTTCGCCGGTCGATACGCGGGCTGAAGAAGCCGACGACGAGGCTGGCTGCGGCCATGCCGAAGGTGCTGGCATTGACGGCAAAGCCCATTGCCGCGGGTGTGACGCCGTAGTGCCGTGTCAGCGAGGGCAGGATCGCCTGCGTCGCGAAGAGATCGACGACCGTCAGGAATGCGGTGAGGCCGATCACGAGCGAGCGAAACGCGAAGCCAGGGGAATGCGCATTCATCGTCGTCGCGGTCGGTTTGATCGATGCGGAAAGATCGGTCATGTCGTTGCGCTCCCTCATGCCCCGGCATGCCCCGAGCGCGCGCCTCGTCCTTTGAGACGACCGCGGAGCCTGTCATCGGGCCGCGCTCTGCGCCGACCCGGTGGCGGTCTCCTCAGGATGAGGCTAAGCGACATCGTGGCCGCCGAGGCTGCTGCCGCACACTCCGTCCTCATCCTGAGGAGCCCGCCTGAAGCGGGCGTCTCGAAGGATGGCCGCACGGAATTACATATGGCGGTCGTTGGGATCCTTGCGGACGTCGCCGACATAGAGAATGACGGTCTCCTTGCCGAGGTTCTTCCACCAGTGCGAGGTGCCGTGGACTTCGGGGCGGATGTCGCCGGCCTTGTGCACGATCGGGTCGACGCAGTTGGAGGCGTATTCGACGATCTCGCCCTGCTGCACGAAGATCAGGGCCGGACGGTCGTCATGGCTGTGCCAGGGCACGATGCCGCCGGGCTCGATGGTCAGCTTGCGGAAGCGCAGCTCGCGGCCCTCAATACGGGCGGGCTGCTTGCCGAGATCGATCGCGCCGAGCGTCACGTCGGTAACGCCGACAGGCTTGTAGTCGACCATCGGCTGCGCATTCGGCTTGGTCTTGCCGGCCGGACATTCGCCGGCGAAAACCGGCGTCGCAAATGTCAGCGCGCCGAGAACGGCAACGCCTGTCCAAACCACGCGCGACATTGTGAGATGGCTAGACATGGAAAGTCTCCTCTGTTGGCCGCGAGCCCTGATGGCCGCGGGCTATGGCAGGAGCTTCGTCGAGACCTTTTCCATGTTGAAATGCCGGCTTGCTTTCGATGCGATAGCCCCGCGCTATGCCGATAGGCGGCAGCTATCGAACCGATTGGGCATCGGCATTTCCGCTTTCGCAGCATCCGGCGTCCGATGCCAGCACGCCCGATTGCGGTCGCCCCTTGCGGGCGGACGAACCGGGAAACTAATATTCGCCCGCAAGGAAGCCGGAGCAGGAAGATGACGTCTCTCTCGCCAGCCGATGCCGAACAGCTCAGGCTCGCGTTCCAGCGCTGCCGCGACATGGACAGCACGCTGAACGAACAGCTCCGCGCCTATGCAGATGCCAGCCGCGAGGTCTTTCCGGCCTATGGCGAGGCGGTCGATCGCCTGGTCGCGCGATTGAGCGACAACGGCGGCGGCGAGACCGCGCCGCGGCCGGGCGACCCGATGCCGCCGTTCATGCTGCCCGACGAGGGTGGCCGTCTCGTGTCGCTGCCCTCGCTGCTGGAGGGAGGCCCCGTCGCGGTGATGTTCTTCCGCGGCCATTGGTGTCCCTATTGCCGGCTCAATGTCCGCGCCGTGGTCCAGGCGCTGGACCGCATCAAGGCGATGGGGGCGCAGGTTGTCGCGATCGTGCCGGAGACGCAGGAATATACCGGGCAGCTCAAGGCCGAATCCGGCGCGCCGTTTCCGATCCTGACGGATCTCGACAACGGCTATGCGCTGTCGCTCGACCTCGCGATCTGGTTAGGTGCCGAGATCCAGCAATTGCTGTCCTATCAGGACATGGCGAAATTCCACGGCAATGACGGCTGGATGCTGCCGATCCCGGCCGTGTTCCTGGTCGGACGCGACGGCATCGTGAAAGCCCGCTTTGTCGATCCGGATTTCCGCAAGCGCATGGAGATCGAGGATCTGATCGAAGCGCTGGAGCGCGCGAGCCAGGAGAATTGAGCTACGCTTTCTTCCTTCTCCCCTTGTGGGAGAAGGTGGCGCGAAGCGCCGGATGAGGGGTTGCCTCCGCAATCACAAATGAGGATTGGAGTCGCGGAGAGATACCCCTCACCCGTCTCGCCGCTATGCGGCGAGCCACCCTCTCCCACAGGGGGAGAGGGGAAGGGCGGTCGACACTGTAAAGACTACCCCGCGATCTCGCGCCAGTCGGCGCCGCGCAGCATGCGCATCACGGCGTTGCCCACGGCGGTGCGTTGCCGGCCGGCGACCCCATAGAGATTGACGGTGCGGCGGGCGTCCAGCCCTGTGACCGCGGCGCGGGTCAGCCGCTCCGGCACGGGCGAGGTGTGCGGCATCATGGCGACGCCCATCTCGGCCTCGACCAGCTCGATCAAGTCGCGCTCGTTCGAGACCTCATGACCCTGTTCGATGTCGATGCCGTGCTCGCGCAGGCTCGCGGAGATGCGGCGCGCGTGCTCGCAGAAAGTTCGGCTCAGCAGCAGCTCCGATCGCAGATCGTCCAGTTCGACCGAGCTGCGGCCGGCCAGCCGGTGCCCGTCGCCGACGACGAGCTCGAAGCTCTCGGTGAACAGCGGCCAGACATCCAGCCGGTCCCAGGCCTCGTCGATCTCGGCAGCAATGCCGAGCTCGGCTTCGCCCTTCTTCAGGAAGTCGCCGACCTCCCGGCCCGAGCCGCGCAGAAAGCGGAATTCGAGCCGGTTGAACTGCCGCTTGATCTCGTTGAGATGCGGAATCAGCAAAGCGAGGTCGATCGAATGCGTCAGCGCAATGCGGAGCGCACCGATCTCTCCGCTCCTGAACGAGGAGGCGAGCGAGCGCGCGCCGATGGCCGCGTCATAGCACTGCTTCAGGAGTGGATGCATGCGCTGGCCGAGCTCAGTCAATTGCGCGGCGGGGCGTTCGCGGCGGAACAGGTCGCCGCCCAGCTCGGCCTCGAGCTGCTTGATCGCTCGCGTCAGCGAGGGCTGCGTGACGTTGCATTCCTCGGCCGCGCGCGTGAAGTTCAAGAGCTGCGCCACCGCGAGGAAATAGCGGACCTGGTGCATTTCCATGGATCGGCTCCCAGCAAAAATCGACCGGAAATCTAGCCGATCAGGGCGAAAAATGACATCCCGCCTGCGATAGCGCGGACGTATCGACTCGGAAGCCAACCGGCATTTCCGCAAATCCCGGAGATCCCGCACATTTCGCTCCAGCCTGGCGCGGTGTCGCGCCGAGAAGAGGTCTGGATCATGAATATTCCCATCAAGACGCAGACGTCCGCTTCATCGCGCGTGCTTGCCGGCAAGGTGGCGCTTGTCACCGGGTCGACCAGCGGCATCGGTCTCGGTATCGCGCGGGCCCTCGCCGCCTCAGGCGCCGACATCGTGCTCAATGGCCTTGGTGTCGCCAGCGAGATCGGCCGGACGCGCGAGCAGATCGCCGCCGAGTTCGGCGTCAAGGCCAGCTATTCGCCGGCGGACATGACGAGGCCGAAATCGATCGCCGAGATGATCGCGGCGACGGTGGCCCAATCCGGCCGGCTGGACATCCTGGTCAACAACGCCGGCATCCAGCATGTCGCGCCGCTCGACCAGTTTCCGGTCGAGAAGTGGGACCAGATCCTCGCAATCAACCTGTCCTCGGCCTTCCACACCACGCGGCTCGCGTTGCCGGCAATGCGGCAGAACGGTTTCGGCCGGATCATCAACATTGCCTCCACGCACGGCCTGGTCGGTTCGCCGTTCAAGGCAGCCTATGTCACCGCCAAGCATGGCATCGTCGGCCTCACCAAGGTGACGGCGCTGGAGACGGCGGAGCAGGGCATCACCTGCAACGCAATCTGCCCTGGTTATGTCCATACGCCGCTGGTCGAGGCGCAGATCGACGGCCAGGCCAAGGCCCATGGCATCTCCCGCGATCAGGTGATCCGCGACGTGCTGCTGGCGCAACAGCCGAACAAGCGCTTTGTTACGGTCGAGGAGCTCGGTGCACTCGCGGTGTTCCTGTCGACGGACGCGGCGGCCTCGATCACCGGCGTTGCGCTGCCGGTCGACGGCGGTTGGACCGCGCATTGACATGGGCCGGCGCAGCAAGTCGAATACTCGAACAGTGCAAGCTCACCAGGAGCGAGACATGGGCACGCAGGACAATTCTCAGCATAAGCAGCACGACCTGCCGGGTCAGGTCGTGCTCGTGCTTCAGGGCGGCGGCGCGCTCGGCTCGTACCAGGCCGGGGTCTACCAGGCCTTGCACGAAGCCGGCATCGAGCCGGACTGGATCATCGGCACCTCGATCGGCGCCATCAATGCGAGCCTCATCGCCGGCAACGCGCCCGAGCACCGGCTCGCGCGCTTGCGGGAGTTCTGGAAGCGGATGGAGCAGAAGCCGGTCTGGGACTGGCGAGCCGCGTTTCCCGGCTTCAACGAGAAGCTGGCCTATTGGTCGACCGTGACCCACGGCATTGCCGGTTTCTTCCGGCCCAATCCGCTGGCCCATGCCGGCGATTCCTATCCGCTGGGCGCCGATTACGCCGGCTATTATTCGACCGCGCCGCTGGAGAAGACGCTGAGCGAGCTCGTCGATTTTGATCTCGCCAACCGCTGCGCACCGCGTCTGACGGTCGGTGCGGCTCATGTCGGCACCAGCGAAATGCGCTATTTCGACAGCCGCGACGGCGAGCTGACGGTGAAGCATGTGATGGCCTCGGGCGCGCTGCCGCCGGCTTTCCCCGCCGTGCGCATCGACGGCGAGCTCTATTGGGACGGCGGCATCCTGTCGAACACGCCGACCGAAGCCGTGTTCGACGACAATCCACGCAGGAACTCGCTGATCTTCTCCGTGCATCTGTGGAATCCGGTCGGGCCGGAGCCGACCACGATGGCGGAGGTGCTGAACCGGCACAAGGACGTGCAATATTCCAGCCGCATCGCCAGCCAGATCGTGCGACAGCAGCAGGCCCATCGTCTGCGCCACGTCATTAACCAGCTCGCGGCGCGGCTGCCCGAGAGCGAGCGCAACGATCCCGCGGTGAGGGAACTGACGAGCTACGGCTGCCCGACCCGCATGCACGTGGTGCGGCTGCTGGCGCCTCAGCTCGAGCACGAGACCCATACCAAGGATATCGACTTCAGTCCGTCCGGGATCACGCGGCGCTGGCACGCCGGCTATGCGCACACGAAATCGGTGCTGGCGCGCAAGCCCTGGATCGGCGAATTCGATCCGCTCGCCGGCGTCGTGCTGCACGAGCATATGGACGAGATGCCGATGGCGGCGGAGTGAGGCTCTGTTCGTCATAGCCTCGCACGACGACGATTTTGCAGGCGCGCGGTCCGGAGTATGGTCGCCGTATCTTCGTCGCGAGGCTTGCAATTGGTCGCTGAGAAAGATCTGGAGGAGTCGCTCGAGACGCTGCGTGCCAACGCGGCGGGACCGGTCGCGGGCGTATTCGGTCCGGCCTCACTGACCTGGCAGATCGACCGGGAGGCCGTGCTCTTTCTCGGCGCCGGCCGTGCGCTGCTGCTGCAACTGGCCCATCCCTGGGTGGCGGCGGCGATCGCCGAGCATTCGCGTACCCTCGCCGATCCGATCGGCCGCTTCCATCGCACCTTCGACATCGTCTTTACGATGGTGTTCGGCTCGCTGGACCGGGCGCTGCTGTCGTCCCGGCAGCTGCATCGGCGTCACAGCATGATCGTCGGCGAGATGCCCGAGACCGTGGGGCCGTTCGCGGCCGGCTCGCGCTACTGCGCCAACGACATCCCCGCGCTGCGCTGGGTCCACGCCACGCTGGTCGAGACCGCGCTCATGGCACATGATCTGGTGCTGCCGCCACTCTCGGCGGAGGAGCGCGATCGCTATTGGAGCGAGGCCAGGCTGTACGGCGCCCTCTTCGGATTAAAGGGGGATGATTTGCCGGCGGACTGGTCCGGCTTCGTCGCCTACACCAAGGCAATGGCGCAGTCGGAGACGCTAACCGTTGGCCCTGCGGCGCGCGAGATCGCCGCGCAGATATTCAGCGGCGCGCGCCCGTGGCTGCGGCCGCCGCGCTGGTATTGCGCGCTCACCGCGAGCATGCTGCCCGAGCGCTTGCGCGCGGGCTTCGGCTTCGAGCTCGACGCGCGTGCGATCCGATCCGCCGATAACGCGCTGCGGTGGATCCGGCGCGTCTATCCGAAATTGCCTGGCCGGCTGCGCTATGTCGGTCCCTACCAGGAAGCGCAGGCGCGGCTGCGGGGCGAAGCGCGGCCCGACTGGATGACGCGGTGTCTTAATCGCGCCTGGATCGGCCGTCCGCAGATGGATGTGCGCGGGAAATAGGGACTCGAGGGCAAGCTCGTTGCAGCTTGTCATTCCGGGGCGCGCGGAGCGCGAGCCCGGAATCCATTTCTCCGAGCGTTCCGGCCGCACGATGGATTCCGGGCTCGCGCCAAACGGCGCGCCCCGGAATGACAGCGGTGCCTCACACCGACGCCAGCTTGCGGTACAGCGCGCTGTAGCTGCCGGCCGAGATGCTCCAGGAGAACGAGCGCCCCATGGCGCTGCGGCGCATCGTGTCGAGCTGGTCGTGGGCCATGAAGGCCGAGAAGGCGCGCCGCACGCCGCCGAGGAAGGACTCGCGCGACGGCCTCGAGAACAGGAAGCCGGTCTCGCCGTCGCTGATGGTCTCGGCGAGGCCGCCGGTCTGGTGACCGATCGGCAGCGAGCCGAAGCGCTGGGCGTACATCTGGCTGAGCCCGCACGGCTCGAACCGCGACGGCATCAAGGTGAAGTCGCTGCCGGCGAAGATGCGCCGCGCCTGGGCCTCGTTGAAGCCGATCGCAACCCCGATGGCGTCGGGGCGGCGGCGGTGCGCGTCGATCAAGGCCTGCTCGAGCGCCGGCTCGCCGGAGCCGGTGACCACGATCTGCCCGCCGGCATCGACGATCTCGTCCGCCGCCGACAGCACGAGGTCGATCCCCTTCTGGTGCACGAGGCGCGCGACGATGCCGAACATCGGCCCGCGCGAGACCGCCAGCCCGAACTGCTTGCGGACGTAATCCGCATTCGCCTTCTTGCCGACCCAGTCGCCGGCGCCGAATTGCTGGGCGAGCTGGGCGCAGGAGCGCGGGTCCCAGCTCTCGTCGATGCCGTTGAGGATGCCGGTGAGCTCGGCGGCGTCCGAGCGCAGGCGGAGCAGGCCCTCGAGGCCACAGCCGAATTCGGCCGTGGTGATCTCCCGCGCATAGGTGCCGCTGACCGTGGTGAGGTGCGAGGCGTAGACGAGGCCCGCCTTGAGGAAGGAGACCTGATCGTAGAACTCGACGCCATCGATGTGGAAGGAGCTCTCCGGTGCGCCGATCCGCCGCAGCGAGTCCTTCGGGAAGAGGCCCTGATAGGCGAGGTTATGGATGGTCAGGATGGACGGCAGCTTGGCGCCCTGCCAAGCCAGATAGGCCGGCACGAGCGAGGCCTGCCAATCGTTGGCATGGATCAGGTCTGCTGCCCAATTCTTGTCCAGCTTGCCCATGGCGAGCTCAGCCGCGGCCGAGGCCAAGCGCGCGAAGCGGATGTCGTTGTCGGGCCAATCGCGCCCGAGTTCGTCGCCATAGGGGTTGCCCGGTCGGTCGTAGAGCTGCGAGCACAACAGCACATAGACCGGCAGGCCGTCCTTGGTCGCGGCACGGCCGAGCGAGCAGGCCGGCATCTCCGCGAATGCGGGACAGCGGCCAACGATCTGAATATGCGTGAGTTGCTCGATGATGTCGCGATAGCCGGGCAGCATGATCCGGATATCGGCGAAGGAGCGAAGTGCGCGGGGGAGGGCGGCGGAAACGGCGCCCAGTCCGCCGACGCGGACGAAGTCGTCCATCTCCGTGGTGACGAACAAGACCCTCAAGAACAACCGCCCTCTTTCGACCCCGCTTGCTGCTATGCAAGAACGGGTCCAGTTGTGCTGGAAATCCAAAGCCCGCCCACGCGGCACGTCTGTTCGGTAAACACTTTCCTACTCAGCCGCCGCCCTCTAGGGTCGCCGCATCAACAACAAAGATCTTCGATGGTTCCACGAGTTCAAGGGCGCAGGCAGGCATGCAGCTAGCAGATAAGCATGAGGGGACGACGACAAAGGCCTTCGCGGGCCTGCGGGTGCTGGATTTTTCGACCACCATCGCCGGGCCCCATTGCACGCGGATGCTCGCCGACATGGGTGCCGAGGTCATCAAGATCGAGACCGATGGCGGCGAGACGATGCGGACGCGGCCTCCCCTCCGCAACGGCTGCAGCACCGCGTTCGGTCAGCTCAATGTCGGCAAGAAGAGCGTGGTCCTCGACCTCAAGTCCGAGGATGGCAAGGAGGCGGTGCGCCGGCTGGCCGCGACGTCGGACATTCTGGTCGAGAACTTCCGTCCCGGCGTGATGCGCCGCCTTCGGCTCGACTACGACAGCCTGCGTCAGGTCAACCCGAGGCTGATCTATTGCTCGATCTCGGGCTATGGCCAGACCGGCCCTTCGGCCGAGCTGCCGGCCTACGCCCCGGTGATCCACGCGGCCTCGGGCTATGACATGGCCCATCTCGCCTACCAGCCGGGCCGCAACCGTCCCGACTATTGCGGTATCTACCACGCCGACGTCGTCACCGGGACCTATGGTTTTGGCGCGATCGCGTCGGCGCTCTATCAACGCAGCGTGACTGGCGCCGGCCAGCACATCGATGTCTCCATGCTGGAAACCATGCTGTCGCTGACGCTGACCGAGCTGCAGAGCTCGCAATTCGCGGTGCCGCCGCCGCCACGCCCGATGTTCGGACCGACCGAGACGGCAAGCGGCTACGTCATGATCACGATCGCCAGCGAGAAGACGTTCCAGGCCCTGATGGGGGTGATCGGCCGCCCGGACTGGGTCTCCGATCCGCGTTGCGCCACCTATGCCGCGCGGCGCGCGAACTGGGCCGAGCTGATGGACGGCGTCGAAATCTGGTCGCGGCAGCTTTCGACCGATGCGTGCTTGCGCGTGCTTGGCGCTGCCGGCGTGCCGGCCTCGGCCTATCGCAGCGTGTCCGAGGCCTTGGCCGATCCGCAGCTTGCGCACCGCCAGGCACTCTCCGAGGTGCGGGACGAGGGCGGCTCGTTCCAGGTGCTCAACCTGCCGTTTCGGATGTCGGGGGCTGACACGGCGCCGGCCAAGACCGTGTCCGTGCTCGGGGAGCACACCGACGCGTTGCGCCAGGAGATCGGCCTTGCGGACGGTACGGCAATTCCGCCAGGCAAAACGGCCGCGACATCTTGAGTCTCATCGCCGCCACATGCGGCGTTCGAACTCTCGTTCGTTCCTCTTGCCGAGGCGGGCATTTGTCGCCAAGCTCGCCTCCGAGTCATTCACGATCCGAAACATCGGACGAGGGATCCCGGGAGGAACCATGACGAACGCGGCGGCCTTGGCACGCAGGCGCGTGCCTATTTTCCTCGTTGCGGCATTTGCACTGGCAACGCCAGCGCAGGCGCAGAAATCAGGCGGCAGCATCACGGTCGGACAGGAGCTGGAGATCGCAGGCTTCGATCCGCTCAAGGTCGGCGTCTACGACACCTCGACCTTCACCGCTGCCGCCGCGATCTTCGACACGCTGACGACACTGAATGACAAGGGCGAGGCCGCGCCGAAGCTCGCGGTGTCCTGGAGCCATTCCGAGGACTACAAGACCTGGACCTTCAAGCTCCGCGAAGGCGTCAAATTCCACGACGGCACGCCGTTCAATGCGCAGGCCTTCAAGGAGAATTTCGACCGGCAGAAGGACCCCGCCAACAAGTGCCGCTGCGCCTTCTACATCACCAACGTCAAGGAGGTGCTGGCGCCGGACGAATACACAATCGTCTATAATCTCACCGATCCTTCCGTGAACCTGCCGGCGACGATCACCATCCAGAGCCAGAACAACGTCATCCATTCGCCGACCGCCTGGAAGACCAAGGGCGACGATTACAACCGCAATCCCGTCGGCACCGGCCCGTACATCCTGAAATCATGGACCGCCGGCGACCGCATGGTGCTGGAGAAGAACCCGAACTACTGGGACAAGGGTCGCCCGTATCTCGACCGCATCGTCCTGAAGCCGCTGCCCGACGCGCAGTCGCGCTTTGCCTCGCTGCAATCGGGCGAGGCCGACATTATCTGGGATGACGAGAACGACGCCGACAACATCATGAGGGCGCAGAAGGACCCCAAGCTCACCGTGCACACCTACAAGGGCTCGGGCGCGCAGGTCTACGCCTTCAACACCAAGGTGGCGCCGTTCGATGACGTGAGGGTGCGGCAGGCCCTGGTGATGGCGATCGACCGTCCCAAGATGTCGCAAGCGATCAGCAACGGCCTGAGCCGGCCCGCGAGCAATCCTTACGGCGACGGCTCCTGGGTCAAGTGCAAGGACGACGGGGCGCTGCCGTTCGACGTCGAGAAGGCCAAGGCGCTGATCAAGGAGTACGGCAAGCCGGTCGAGTTCAAGATGCTGGTGACGGCGACGCCGCGCGGCCGCATGGTCGGCCAAGTGCTGCAGCAATTCTGGAAGCGCGTCGGCGCCAACATGGAGATCGAGCAGGTCGACCAGGCCACGATTCCGACGCGCGCCTTCACCCGGCAGTTCCAGCTGACGCCGTGGCGCATCGTCGATCTCGCCGATCCCGATCCGCAGATGTACGCGAATTTCCGCAGCGGCAGCCCGCTGGCGCTCGCCGGATACGCGAACCCCGAGCTCGACAAGCTTCTGGACCATGCGCGCGTCACCGCCGACATCGGCCAGCGCACCGAGGATTATTGCGCCATCAGCCGTCTGATCAACAAGGAGGCGATCTGGTTCTGGACCTTCCAGAATACCTATTACGCGCTGTCCAGCGCCAAGCTGAAGGGCTTTCCGAAGATCTACAACGGCGTGATCGACGTCTCGACCACCTGGCTGGAATGACCGCGCGATGCTGAACTTCGTCGCGCGGCGGCTGCTTGCCATGCTGCCGGTCCTGCTCGCCGTCTCGTTGCTGACGTTCCTGATCGCCTCGCTGCTGCCGGGCGATCTCGCGCTCGTCATCCTGGGCGATCAGGCAACGCCGGAGAACGTCGCGGCGCTGCGCCGCGACATGGGACTCGACCAGCCGCTGTGGTGGCGTTACCTGAGCTGGCTCGGCCACGTGGTGCAGGGCGATCTCGGCCGCTCGTTTCGCACCGGGCAGACGGTGCTGCAGGCGGTGGCCGAGCGCATCCCGGTCTCGCTGCAGCTGATGCTGATGGCCGAGTTCATCGGGCTCCTGATCGGTGTTCCCGTTGCGATCGCCTGTGCCGCGCGCGCCGGCGGTGCGTTCGACCGCTTCATGACCGGCAGCGCTTTCGCGATGCTGTCGATGCCGTCGTTCCTGACTGCGATCCTGCTGATCTATCTGTTCGCGGTCGAGCTGCGCTGGCTGCCGGCGACCGGCTATGTGCCGTTCACCGAGGCGCCGCTGGCCAATTTGCGCTTCTTCGTGCTGCCGGCGCTGACGCTGGCGCTGGCGGAATGGCCGGGCATCATGCGGGTGCTGCGCTCCGACATGATCGCGACGTTGCAGGAGGACTATATCGCGCTGGCGAAAGCAAAGGGTCTCAAGCCATCGCGCATCCTGTTGGTGCATGCGCTGAAGCCTTCTTCGCTGACCCTGGTGACGGTGACGGGCATCAATATCGGTCGCCTGCTCGGCGGCACGCTGATCGTGGAAACGATCTTCGCGCTGCCCGGCATCGGCCGGCTGCTGGTCGGGGCGATCTACACCCGGGACCTCGTCATTCTCCAGGGCGTGGTGCTGCTGGTCGCCTGCGGCTTCGTCATCGTCAACTTCATCGTCGACATGCTCTATGCCGTGCTCGACCCCAGGATCCGCCATGGCCACGCTTGAGCTGTCGATCCAGGACGAGGAGGTAGCTGCGCCGGTCGGCCGCAAGCCCAAGCTCGGCCTGTTGTTCTGGATCGCAAGCGCCTGGGTTGCGATCATCCTTTCGCTAGCAATCCTGGCGCCGGTGCTGCCGCTGCAGAACCCGACCGATATGGACATGCTGGAACGGCGCGCCGCCTTCTCCGGGGAACATTGGCTCGGCACCGACGGGCTCGGCCGCGACGAGCTCGCCCGGCTGATCTTTGGCGCGCGGGTGTCGCTAACGGTCGGGCTGATCGCGCCCATGATCGGCCTCGTCATCGGCGGCGCGCTCGGCCTGCTGGCCGGCTATTTCCGCGGCCGGTTCGAGACGCTGGTGGTCGGCAGCATGGATGTGTTGCTCGCCTTTCCGCCGCTGATCTTCGCGCTCGCGGTGGTCGCCTATCTCGGGCAGTCGGTCCCCAACCTCACTATTGTCCTCGGCGTGCTCGGCATTCCCGCTTTCATGCGCGTGGCGCGCGCGGCGACGCTGACGCTGGCGCGGCGCGAGTTCGTGATCGCCGCCGAGGCGTTAGGGGCTAGCCATGCGCGCATCCTGCTGCGCGAGCTGCTGCCGAACGTCATCCTGCCGCTGCTCGCCTTCTTCCTGCTCGGCGTCGCCGTCACCATCGTGGTCGAGGGCGCGCTGTCCTTCCTCGGCCTCGGCGTGCCGCCGCCGATGCCGAGCTGGGGCAGCATGATCGGGGAGGGACGTGACAGTCTGGACGTCGCGCCGCGCCTCGCCTTTCTGCCGGCGGCAGCACTGTTTGCGACCGTGCTGGCGTTCAACCTCGTCGGCGACACCTTGCGGGCTCTCACCGACCCACGTCAGGGGGCACTGTGACCGCGCCGCTCCTGGCCATCGAGGATGTCGCGGTCGAGCTGCCGACCCCGCGCGGAAACCTGCGCGCGGTCGATCACGTCGACCTTTCGCTGCAGGCCGGCCGCACGCTCGGAATCGTCGGTGAATCCGGCTGCGGCAAGACCATGCTCTCGCGCGCCGTGCTGCAGCTGCTGCCGAAGAAGGCGAAGCTGACGGGCCGGGTGATGTTCGACGGCGAGGATCTGGTGCGGCTCGAGCCTGAAAGCCTGCGGCGGCTGCGCGGGCGCGACCTCGCGGTCGTATTCCAGGACCCCATGACCTCGCTCAACCCTGTGCTCACCATCGGCACGCAGCTGATGGAGACGATCCAGGAGCACCTCGAGCTTGACGCTCCCGCCGCGAAGGCCCGCAGCATCGAGCTGCTCGCCGCCGTCGGCATTCCCGCCCCGGAGCAGCGGCTCGCGCAATATCCGCATCAATGCTCCGGCGGCATGCGCCAGCGCATCGCGATTGCGATCGCACTGTCCTGCGAGCCGAAGCTCCTGATCGCGGACGAGCCGACCACCGCGCTTGACGTCACCATCCAGGCGCAGATCCTCGATCTGCTCGCGCGCGAGCAGCGCCGCCGCCACATGGCGATGATCATCATCACCCACGATCTCGGCGTCGTCGCCGGCCGGGCCGACGAGGTCGCGGTGATGTATGCCGGCCGGGTGGTGGAGCGCGCGCCGACGCAAGCCTTGTTCAAGCGCATGCACATGCCCTACACCGAGGCACTGCTGGCGGCGATCCCGAAGCTCGATACCGCGCCGCATACGCCGCTGCCGGCGATCTCGGGCCGTCCACCCGATCCGACGCGCCCGCTGAAGGGCTGCTCCTTCGCGCCGCGCTGCAGTTATGCCGGCGGGCGCTGTCATGAGGCCAAACCGGTCCTGACCAGCGCAGAGGTGTCGGGACATCTCTATGCCTGCTTCCATCCGATCCGGATGACGGAGGGGATCGAGGCATGATGCAGCTTGCCGCGCGCCCCGCGCCGCTTCTCAACGTCGACAATCTCGTGGTCGAATACGGCCTCGGCAACAAGATTGTTCATGCCGTTTCCGGTGTCAGCCTCCAGGTCGCGCGCGGCGAGACGCTTGGGCTGGTCGGCGAATCCGGCTGCGGCAAGTCGACGCTCGGGCGCGCGGTGCTGCAACTGCGCCGCGCCCAGTCCGGCCGCGTGATGTTCGACGGCGAGGACCTCACCGCGATGGAGGGCGAGGCGCTGCGCCGGATGCGCCGCCGCGTGCAGCTGATCTTCCAGGATCCGATTGCTTCGCTCAATCCGCGCCGGCGCATCGGCGACATCGTCGCCGAGCCGCTGATCATCGCCGGGATCAAGGATGCCGCCGAGCGCAAACGGCGCGTTCACGAGGTGCTCTCAGCGGTCGGGCTCGACCCCGATCTCGTGGCGAACCGCCTGCCGCACGAATTCTCCGGCGGCCAGTGCCAGCGCATCTGCATCGCGCGCTCGCTGGTGCTCAACCCCGAATTCATCGTCTGCGACGAGCCGGTGTCGGCTCTCGACGTCTCCATCCGCGCGCAGATCCTCAACCTGCTGGAGGAGATGAAGGCGCGCTTCGGTCTGACGCTGCTGTTCATCGCGCACGACCTCGCGGTGGTCAAAGCGGTCAGCGACCGCGTCGCGGTGATGTATCTCGGCCGGCTCTGCGAGGTCGCCCCCTCCGAGCAATTGTTCGCGCGGCCTGCGCATCCCTACACCGCGCTGCTGTTGCAGGCGATCCCGGTGCCGGATCCGGACGTGCGACCCGCCGAAAGTGTGGCGGCCGGCGAGCCGCCATCGCCGATTGCGCCGCCGTCCGGCTGCCGCTTCCGCACCCGCTGCCCGCGCGCGGATCAGCGTTGCAGCGCGGAGATACCGGAGTTGCGCCAGGTCGCACCCGGCCAGTTCGCGGCTTGCCATCATCCGCTGGCCTGAACTAAGACCGGTTTGTCTGGTCGCGCCGACCATGGCATGGTGGCGCGACAACAAGAAGCATGCGGGAGGACGCCGATGAAGAGTTTCAAGGTTGCCGATTTCAAGGCGCCGCTGCAGGAGGTCGACGAGGCGACGCCGCAGCCCTCGGGCACGCAGGTGCTGATCAAGGTGAAGGCCGCCGGCGTCTGCCACAGCGACCTCCACATCTGGGAAGGCGGCTACGATCTCGGCCATGGCCGCAAGCCGCTCTCGTTGAAGGACCGCGGCATCAACCTGCCGCTGACCATGGGCCACGAGACGGTCGGCGAAGTCCTCGCCTTCGGCCCCGACGTGAAGCCGACCGACCAGGGCGACCTGAAGGTCGGCGATGTCGGGCTGGTCTATCCCTGGATCGGCTGCGGCAAATGTGCAACGTGCCTCGCCGGTGACGAGAACATGTGCCTGACGCCGCGCTCGCTCGGGGTCTATTGCGACGGCGGCTATTCCGATCACATGCTGGTGCCGCATCCGCGCTACCTGCTCAATCTGAAGGGCCTCGATCCCGCGACGACCGCGCCCTATGCCTGCTCGGGCGTCACCACCTACAGCGCGCTGAAGAAGGTCGAGCAGCATTTCGACACGCCGATCGTGATGTTCGGCGCCGGCGGCCTCGGCCTGATGGCGTTGTCGCTGCTCAAGGCGATGGGCGGCAAGGGCGCGATCATGGTCGATATCGACGCGAGGAAGCGCGAGGCGGCGGAGAAGGCCGGTGCGCTTGCGACCGTCGATCCCAAGGCCCCTGACGCGCTGGAGCAGCTTGCCAAGAAGGCGGGCGGCCCTATCCGCGCCGTGATCGACCTCGTCGGCAACGCTGCTACGACGCAGCTCGGCTTCGACTGCCTGACCAAGGGCGGTAAGCTCGTCCTTGTCGGCCTGTTCGGCGGCGGCGCGACCTGGGCGTTGCCGCTGATTCCGATCAAGGCGGTGACGATCCAGGGCAGCTATGTCGGAAACTTGCGCGAGACGCAGGAGCTGCTCGACCTGGTGCGGTCGAAGAAGGTGCCGCCGATCCCGGTGACGCCGCAACCGCTCGCCAAGGCCAACGACGCGCTGCTGCAATTGCAGCAGGGCGCGGTGGTCGGGCGTACGGTGCTGACGCCGTAACGAATGCTCTCTCCCTCGTCATTGCGAGGAGCGAAGCGACGAAGCAATCCAGAATGTCTCCGTGGATGCAGTTCTGGATTGCTTCGCTTCGCTCGCAATGACGACCTGGTTGACACCTCCCTTGAGGCCTTAAATGTCCGCAAACAACGCCTTCCACATTGCCGTGCTCGCCGGTGACGGCATCGGCCCTGAAGTCATGGCGCCGGCGCTAGAGGTGCTGCGCAAGGTCGGCGAGAAGTCCGGCCTCGGCTTCCGCTTCACCGAGGCGCCGGCCGGCGCCAACCATTATCTCGCGACCGGCAAGTCGATGCCGGATAGCACCATCAAGCTCTGCGAGGAGGCGGACGCGATCCTGCTCGGGGCCTGCGGCCTGCCGTCGGTGCGCTACCCCGACAACACCGAGATCGCGCCGCAGATCGAGCTGCGCTTCATCTTCGATCTCTATGCCGGCGTGCGTCCGGCGCGCCTCATTCCGGGCGTACCGAGCCCGATCGTCGGTGCCGACCAGCGCGGCATCGATCTCGTCGTGATCCGCGAGTCCACCGAAGGCCTGTTCGCCTCGATGGGCAAGGGCGTCGTCACCCACGAGGACGCGCGCGAGACCATGGTGATCACGCGCAAAACCTCCGAGCGTTTGTTCGAGTTCTCGTTTCGCCTTGCCGAGCGGCGCAAGGCGCGCGGCAAGCCGGGCGCGCTCACCTGCGTCGATAAGGCGAACGTATTCAAGGCGTTCGCGTTCTTCCGCGGCATCTTCGACGAGATCGAGAAGAACCATCCTGACGTGAAGACCGACCGGCTCTATGTCGATGCCTGCTCGGCGATGCTGGTCAAGCGTCCCTGGGATTTCGACGTGATGGTGATGGAGAACATGTTCGGCGACATCGTCTCCGACATCACCGCGAGCCTGATCGGCGGCCTCGGCATGGCGCCGTCCGCCGACATCGGTGACAAGTACGCGGTGTTCCAGCCGTGCCACGGCACGGCGCCTGACATCATGGGGCAGGGCAAGGCCAACCCCACCGGCATGATCCTGTCCGCCGCGATGATGCTGGATTGGCTCGCCGACAAGCACGGCATCGAGAGCGCTGCGGAAGCCGGCGAGACGATCGAGCGTGCGGTGGACCAGGTCTATGCCGGCGGCATCAAGCCGATGGAATTCGGCGGCGGCAATGGCACGGCTGACATCACGAAAGCGGTGCTGGGAGCGCTGTAGGGGCTGTGCTCCTGGCCTCTCTCCACGACGAAATTACTTCCCCCTAAACTGCGGCTTCCGCTTTTCCATGAAGGCCTGCCGGCCCTCGCGGAAATCCGCGCTGTCCATGCAGGCATTGCCGATCACCTTGATCGCCTCCATGTCGCGCCGGCTCTCGTCCTTCAGCACCTGCGCGATTGTGATCTTGGCCGCCTTGATCGCGAGCGGGGCGTTCTGCGCGATCGTCTCGGCCATCGCCATGGTCTCGCCCCAGAGCTCGCCTTGCGGAAACACGCGCTCGACGAGGCCGATGCGCAGCGCCTCGGCGGAATCGATGCGCATGCCCGTATACATCAGCAGCCGCGCCCAGGACGGCCCGACCAGCGACACCAGATGCCGCAGGCCGTCATAGCCATAGGCGATGCCGAGCTTGGCGGCGGGAATGCCGAACTGGCTTTCATGCGAGGCGAGGCGGATGTCGGCGAGCATGGCGACCTGCATGCCGCCGCCGAGGCAATAGCCGTCGATGCAGGCGATGGTCGGCTTGGGATAATCGGCGAGCAGCGCGCGCTGGGCGGCGCTGCGCTTGGCGTATTGCTCGGATGCCGCCGCATTGTGCCTCACCTTCTCGAACTGGCTGATGTCGGCACCCGAGACGAACGCCTTGCCGCCGGCGCCGCGCAGGATCACGACGCGCACCGTGTCGTCGTCGCGCAAGGCCGTCAACGCCTCGCCAAATCCCTCCCACATCTCCAGCGACATCGCGTTGCGCTTGTCGGGATTGTTGAAGGTGATCACGCCGACGCCATCGGCCGTGTGCGTCAGAATCTTGCCGTCGGCGTAAGGTGTTCCGGTCGTGCTGATAACGTCTGGCATCGCGCGCTCGCTGCTCGGTGGCGAGGCGCAATGTGCGGCGCAGGCACCGCCGCGGTCAACCGGCGCGGGAGAGGAGAGCCTGCATCCGCCCGTGCTGCGATTGCATGGCGCGCGGCGTTCGACGGAGGCGGAAAGGTCGGGGGAAGACCGCCAACAAAAGGGGCGGCCATGCCGCCCCGAGACCGGCCGCGCGCGGTTGCGCGCAGACATCTTTCGGCCGATCTCGTGCAATCCGGCCGCGCCCCCGTGACGCGGCGGATTGAACGTCGGCCGTGAAGGCCGGACCGTCGACCGGCCTCAGCTCTCGTTCGCCGCGATCGATTCCATCAGCGAGACGAGCTGACGCTGCACCGTCTGATCCTTGATCTTGCTGTAGGCGCGCAGCAGGCGGAGGCTGAAGGCCGAATCGAGAAAGAGCAGGCTCTCGACTTCGCGGGCCTTGTTGTCGCCGTCGTAGAAGAAGGTCACGGGCACATCGAGGGCGGAGGCGATCTGCTGAAGCCGGGCCGCGCCGACGCGATTGACGCCCTTCTCGTATTTCTGCACCTGCTGGAAGCTGACGCCGAGCTTCTCGCCGAGCTCGGCCTGCGAGATCTTCATCTCGACGCGCCGCAGACGGATCCGCTTGCCAAGCTCGATGTCCGGCTTGCCCGCGCTGCGCTGCTTCATTCTTTTGGCCGCTGCTTTCATCTCTGTTTTCACCTTTGTTCTTCGGTTGAAAATCCCCCGAAGAGCTGGGTCAGGGGTTCGCCCATATACGAGTCCTTGAATTCATGCGGGTGCACGAACTCTTCCTTAAACCACGGGAAGCGGGCCGGATTGAAAGCCTCGATCAGCCAGTCAATCATGTGCCGCACGCGCGGGATACGGCCGCTACCAGGGTGGTAGGACAGCCAGATATCCAGCGGTCGGTTCAGCTCGACCTCCAGTGGAATTAATTTCCCGCCGAGCGCAATGGCGTAGCTCGGGAAGACGCCGATGCCGGCGCCATTCGCGACCGCCCAATAGTTGGCGCTCGAGACGTTGGTCTTCATGACCAGAAGGTCACGTTCGGACACGCCCGGGAAGAAGCTTTCGAAGGATTCCTTGGCGGCGAGCTGGTCGGCGAATTGCAGCACCAGACGATGCTTGATCAATTCCGCCGCCGAGCGCGGCGCGCCATGCTTTGCGATGTATTTCTCCGAGGCCCAGAACATCAGATGCATGCGGCCGAGCCGCACCAGCTTGATGTCCAGCGCCGAGGGACGGGACAGATGAATGGCGACGTCGGCCTCGTGGCGCGAGACGTCGGCCGAGCGCATCGCGCAATGCAGGTCCACCAGGATCTTCGGATAGGCCTGCTGGAATTCGACCAGGCGGGGGGCAAGCCAGAATGTGCCGAGCCCCTCGGTGACGGCGACGCGGACCTCGCCCGACAGCGCGTTGGCCATCGAATCGCTGGCGCGCAGCACGTCGAAGGTGGCTGCCTCCATGCGCTCGACGGCGGAGACCACCAGGGCGCCCTCATCGGTCAGATGGGTGCCGTGGACGTCGCGCGTGAATAACGTAGTGCCGGTCTGGCGTTCGAAATCGTCGATGCGGCGCCGCACGGCGTTGATCGACAGAGACAGGCGCTCGGCCGCCGAGCGAAAGCTTCCGCATCGGACGACTTCCAAGAATATGCGGGCGGCGTCCCAGTCGGAGAGGCCGCTGATATTTGTCTTTGGGCGTTCCTCCAGAGGAACGCCCCTTTCCGCCAAGGAGTGCATACAATTCCCTTTGGAACGCTAAACTGGCAGAATCTGGCGCAAACCACAACCACGACGGGTTGGGGAACGACGAGTTTTGAACGTCATCCTTACTACCTTAGGGCGGTATTTGGATGCTCCCATGGGCTGGGAATTCGGGCGAGGCTAATCGGCTCGAGTGAGGGGTATGACGTGAGTTCCGTTGCGAGCCGCGAGATGGCTGCGGGAGTGCCGGCGCTGACTGCAATGAACGGTCTTGCGCAGGAGTCGGTGCTCTTCGCCGTTGCTGGATCAATCGCACCGCGTCAGGCGTTCGCTCCCGGAGCATTGCTGCGGTCGCCAAAGGCGCCGCATGGCGATGCGAGCGGGAACCCGGTTCCACAGCAGAAACACACTGAAATCAGGTTCGAAGGCGCAGTCGCCTCGTGCTATCTATCGTCTT
Organism: Bradyrhizobium sp. IC4060; assembly: GCF_020193715.1. NCBI lineage: Bacteria > Pseudomonadati > Pseudomonadota > Alphaproteobacteria > Hyphomicrobiales > Nitrobacteraceae > Bradyrhizobium > Bradyrhizobium sp. IC4060. Next base: position 923,838 of record NZ_JADYVJ010000002.1, read on the forward strand.
CCATGGGGGCCGAAGGGGGCGTGACAGATACGTCTCGCAGGCCGAATTAACGGAAAGAACGCCGGTGTCGCATTCAGACGAACAGTTGCAGTCGGTGCTGGAAACGCTCGAGGAGTGCCGCAGGGTTCTCAATGCCTGCAACAGCCGCGAGTCGGCCGAGATGCTGTCCATCGTCATCCTCGACGTCAGGATGAAACTGAAAGGAATCGACAGTGCCGATCTCAAGGCGCTGTGCGACGAAATGCTGCGGAGCGCTGCCAGCGAGCCGCCGCCCCCTTCCAAGCAGACGCAGGACCAGCCCCGGCGTCCGCTGCTCCGCGTGGTGAAGTAGCCGCGCCGCCCAATCTCGCTTTCCGGCGAGGTTTGTGCGCGTCCCGATGCCGCATCTGTGATCACGGAGGGCATCGGGCGGAGCCCTGGCTTTGTGCGCCTCTGTTGCGCATTCTCCGGCATGGGCTACACCAGAGCCGGTTCGGCTCCGGGCGGGGCGCGTTCCCTGCGCGCCCTGACGGGGCCTGAGATGGCTCCGATTGCATCATGCAAAATGTTTCGATTCCGGCCGCACTGATTGCCGGCCTCGTCAGCTTCCTCTCGCCTTGCGTCCTGCCTCTGGTTCCGCCCTATCTGGTTTACCTCACGGGCGCCACGATCGAGCATGTCGAGAGCGACGAGCCGGTCGCGGCCTCCAAGCGCGCGATCATGATGTCGGCGCTCCTGTTCGTGCTCGGCTTCTCCACCATCTTCGTGGCGCTCGGCGCCAGCGCTTCGCTGATCGGCGGGCTGATCCGTGCCTGGTCGGCGGAGCTGTCGATCCTCGCCGGCATCGTCATCATCATCATGGGCCTGCACTTCCTCGGCCTGACGCGCATCGGCTTTCTGATGCGGGAAGGACGCCTGCCGATCCCCAAACCGGTCGGCCTGTGGGGCGCCTATATCATGGGCCTCGCATTCGCGTTCGGCTGGACACCCTGCATCGGCCCGATCCTCGCCGCGATCCTCTCGGTCGCCGCGGCGGAAGCCACGGTGACGAGGGGCGCCGGCCTGCTCGCGGTCTATTCCGCGGGCCTCGGCATCCCATTCCTGATCGCCGCGCTGATGATCGAACAGTTCTCCGCGCTGTTCGCGCGCATGAAGGGCCACCTCGTCAACGTCGAGCGCGCCATGGGCGTCCTGATGGTGCTCACCGGCATCGGCTTTCTCACCGGCGCGGTCTCGAATGTGAGCATCTGGCTGCTGGAGACGTTTCCGGTGCTGCAGACGATCGGTTAGGGCGCGCGGGGACCGGGTTTTCACGGACGAAAAAGTAGAGGAACCGTTGAAATCGGTCAGGCATGCTGCCACGGAACGACGATTCCAAACCTTTCCGGTCCCGAGGCGTTTCATCGGGGGACAACTCGCATGGTGGAGATCACGTGACCAAGACACTGCGCTTAGAACCCCTGTCGGACAACGCGGCGTTGGTTGCCTGGCAATTTTTGGGGCAGCCGTTGCAGGAGTGGCCGAGCTGGGTTCAGTCGAATTGCTCACTGCAGAAGGATGCCGACGGAAAATTCGAGCTTCGGCACGAGCGGCGCAGCGGCACCCAGATCGTCTATCTCGGCGAGTGGCTGGTGAGAGATCTCGATGGCGGCGTGGACTTCTACACGGACGCTGAGATCTGGTCGCGGTTCGCTGCCAAGCGCTGACGCGCTGAGAGATTCAGCCGACGCGTCGATCGCGCCTTAGTCTTTCCTGCTCGAGCTTCGGACGATCAAAAGCCTGTGTGGCTGGTGGGGCAAAAAGCCTCGCGGTAGGAGCCGCCCAGAGAATGCAATCTGTAGTAATATTTCATGGTACTACACCCTGAGGGGCAATTCTTCTGAACGTATACTGAAACGAGAATTTTGGAAGCGACATCTTCGGCGCCCCTCTCCCCTAAAGCATTTGAGCAGGAGCAAGCGATGGGAACCGACGTGAATGTTCATCCCGGTCACGGCAAGGCCGGACGTCAACCGACGCGACAATTTCTGGATACGCTTTCCGGACACGACGATCCGGGCATGTTTGGCCGGATGTTTCCGACCCTGGAGCCGCTGGCTGTCGACGACGGTCCGCTGCGCGAGCTCGCCGACGCGATGAAGGATCCCGCCCCCGGCGACGCCGCGGGAAACAACCTCAATGTCCCCGCGGGTTTCACCTATCTCGGCCAATTCGTCGATCACGACATTACGCTCGATCTGACCTCCTTCGGCGAGAAGGAAGCCGATCCGACGGCGGTCACGAATTTCCGCACGCCCGCACTCGATCTCGACAGCGTCTATGGTCTCGGCCCCGACGGCAGCCGTCATCTCTACGCGCGCAATTCGGCCAGCGACAGCGGCAAGACACCGGGCCCCAAGCTGCTGATCGGCAAGACCGTCAACGTCGATGACATCACCGGCGATCATCGCAACGACCTGCCGCGCAATCCCGAGGGGTTTGCCCTGATCGGCGATCACCGCAACGACGAGAACCTGGTCGTCGCGCAAACCCACCTTGCGATGCTGAAGTTTCACAACAAGGTCTGCGATCAGCTCGCGGCGTCCGGCAAGCCGGCGGGCGAGATCTTCGAGGAAGCGCGCCGGATCGTGACCTGGCACTACCAATGGATGGTCCTGCACGATTTCGTGGAGCGGATCACCGAGAAAGGGATCGTCGCGAAGATCCTCGAGCAGGGGCGGCGCTTCTACCGCTTCAAGAAGATCCCCTACATGCCCGTCGAGTTTTCGGGCGCCGTCTATCGTCTCGGCCACAGCATGGTGCGCCAGGTCTATAGCCACAACCGGATCTTCACGCCCGGTGGCCTCGCGCCGGCGACCCTGGACCTGCTGTTCAGGTTCACCGGGCTGTCGGGCGGCATCATCGGCGATCTGGCACCAAACCCGATTCAGCCGCCGCTCCCGCTTCCGGTGCTTTCGAGCAACTGGATCATCGACTGGCGGCGCTACTATAAGCTGTTGCCGAACAATCCTGCGGGCGTGGGCTTCAATCCCTCCCGCAAGATCGACCCGTTCATCGTGCCGCAACTCCATACCCTGCCTGGTGACGGCGGCAGCCTGCCGTTCCGCAACCTCAAGCGCGGCGTGTTGCTCGGATTGCCGTCCGGGCAGGACGTCGCCAAGGCCATGAAGATCAAGAATCCGCTGACGCCGGAGGAAATCTCGAAGGGGAGCGACGGCGCCGTGGCGAAGAAGCATGGCCTGCACCAAAACACCCCGCTCTGGTACTACATCCTCAAGGAGGCGGAGCAGCGGGGCAGCGGCGAAAGGCTCGGCCCGGTCGGCGCGACCCTGCTTGCCGAAGTCTTCGTCGGCCTCGTCCATGGCGACCACCAGTCGTATCTCTGGCTCAAGGGCAAGACCTGGAAGCCGACGCTGCCGTCGCAAGTGCCGGGCGAATTCACGATGGCCGACCTGCTGCGTTTCGTCGGGGATGTCAGCCCGATCGACGGCATCTCGACGGTCTAGACCAGACGCCTGCCAGCGTTGCAGACGATGGGCCGGACCGGCGTGCATGGCGCGCCGGTCTGGACGTTTGCAACAATGCTCAGGGCTTGAACACGTAGCCCGGCGTGATCGCCGCCGTCTCCGGGATGGGCGGCAGGTCGGCGAACAGCTCAGGACGGTCTTTCATGACCTTGAGAATGTGCTTCGGCTCAATATGCGCGTTGACATCGAAGGTCGATTTGAGGATGCCGAGCCGGGTGAGCCGGTCCTGGGCGCTCCACAGCGCGCGGTAGTTGTTCGCCGACAGCCGGCGGTCCGCCTGCTGGATGTTGAACTGCATCGCGGCCTCCGCGACCTCCTGCTTCAGGCCTGGAATCCAGCGCGTCGCGACTTGTGCCGCCAGCTTCGGGTTCTTGCGCATCCATTGGTCGGCCTCGGAGACGGCGGCGAGGAATTTCTCGATGGTCTCGCCGTTGGCCTGCACCCATGGGCGCAGCGCGACGTTGAAGCCGATATAAGAGATCACGTCGCCGCCCCGAATGATCTCGACGGCGCCCGGCACGTCCTTGCCCGCGACGATCGGCCAGGGGTCCCAGCCCGAGAACGCGTCGATGCCCTTGGCGAGCAGGGCGACGGTCATGTCCGGGGGCGGGGTGTTGACCAATGTTACGTCGTCGGGTTTCAGTCCGGCCTTCTCCAGCGTCGCCAGGATATAGAGATGGTTGATCGTGCCGAACGACGCCGCGATCTTCTTGCCCTTCAACGTCGACAGGTCGCCCTTGACGATGCCCGAGCCTTCGCGCGCGATGATCGCCATCGTGGCATCGGAGCCGGCCTTGGTGGCGTTGCCGCTGTAATTGCCCAGCGCGACGAGGTCCATGCCGCGCAGCACCGCGCCGATCATGGGTACGCCGACCTGCACGATCTCGCTCTCGCCGGCCTGCAACGCGTTCAGCGCGTCGACTCCGGTGGCGTAGGGGCGTGCGATCGTGACGTCGAGCCCGTACTTCTCGAAGAAGCCGCGCTCGAGCGCGATGGGCAGGCCGATCTGGTCGATGCCGGTGACCATGCCGGCCTTGAGTTTCGTCAGGGTTTGGGCGCTTGCCGGCACCATGCCGGCCAGAAGCGCCAATCCAAGCAGCAAGAGTCGTTTCATAGTCTCAGCCTCCCTCTTTTATCGGCCCCACCGCCGTCACCCAATAGGGCCGGGCCACGGCATTGAGGTCCGTTCTTTTGACACCGCGCAGCTCGATCGAATGCTCGTCCGTGCCCGAGACGCGTCCGTATTGCTGGAAGGCGAGCACGTGGAAACGCTCCGGCGTGAACGGCAGCTCGATCTGCACGTTCACCTTTTCCGACGTGCCCGTGAGCTGCGGCGAGATCTTTCCGGGCGCCGCGATGGTCAGCCAGAGCTGAAACAGCGCCCATGCCGCAATTGCGCCGAGCGCGATGCGCAGCTTGGGTGATCGCAAGGCTTCGGAGGCGATGCTCATGCTGCGCGCACCATCTGCAGCACGCGCGCCGAGAGCTGCTTGAACTCATCATCCCTGACGAGATCGTCCCAGATGCGAGGACGCGGCAGGTCGACCGCGATCTCGTCGAGCACGCGTCCCTTCGAGAGCACGACCACGCGATTGGCGAGAAACACCGCTTCCGACACGTCATGGGTGATGAAGATCACCGTCGGCTTGCGCTCCTGCCAGATGCGCGTCAGCTCCTCCTGGAGCGTCATGCGCGTCTGCGCGTCGACGCTGGCAAACGGCTCGTCCATCAAGAGGACGTCAGGGTTGTTGGCGAGTGCGCGCACCACGCCGACGCGCTGCTGCATGCCCCCGGAAAGCTCGTTGGGATAGCGGTGCGCCGCATGCGAGAGCCCGGCAAGCGCGAGATATTCATGCGCGATGCGGTCGCGCTCGGCCTTCGGAACGCCGCGCATCTTCGGCCCGAAGCCGACATTGTCGAGCACGGTCTTCCAGGGAAACAGCGCGAACGACTGGAACACGACGCCCCGCTCGGGGCCGGGCCCGTGCACCGGCTTGCCGTCGAGCAGGATGTCCCCCTTCGAATAGGGAATGAAGCCGGCGATCATGTTCAGGATCGTCGTCTTGCCGCAGCCGGAGGGGCCGACCACCGAGATGAACTCGCCGGGCTCGACGTCGAGTGAGACGTCGTGGACGGCGGTGACATGCGCGCCTGCATAAGGGTCGAAATAGGTCTTGCCGAGATTGCGCAGCGAGAGCGTCTTCATGATGTCACTAATCCCCAACGCTGGCCGGTCGCACGCTCGAGCGGGGCGAGAATCCAGGCGTCCACGATGTACCAGAGCAGTCCGAGAATGATCATGCCGAGGATGATCTCGACGGTCGACCCGGCGCGGCGCGCATCGAACATCATGAAGCCGATGCCCGACGTGCCGACGATCATCTCGACCGCGATCAGCGCGCGCCAGCCGTAGCCGAGTCCGTTGCGCAGGCCGGTGATGATGTTGGGCAGGGCGCCCGGCAGCGTCACCTCCCACAGCACGCGCGCCCGCGAAGCCCCGAGGCTCAAGGCGGCGCGTGACAGATCGCGCGGTACCGATTCGACGCCGAGCACGGTGTTGAGCACGACGGGGAACAGCACGGTGTAGACGATGACGAAGGTCATCGTCGTCAGACCGAAGCCGAACCAGATCAGAAGGATCGGCAGCCAGGCGATGTCGCCGATGGCCTGGAAGAACAGCAGCACCGGCCAGCAGATGCGATGCGCCCAGCGGCTGGTGCCGATCAGGATGCCCAAGGGTATGCCGAGCGCCATGCCGACCGCGGCGCCGGTCGCGAGCCGGATCAGGCTGTCCTGGAGATAGTCGGGCAGGATGCCCTTGTAGGTCAGCGTGAAGAATGCGCGGATGACGTCGGCCGGGCCGGGGAAGAACGCGCGTGGAAACAGCCCGGCCTCGCTGACCGCGGTCCACAGCGCCAGCACCGGGATGAAGGGAATGATCGCGGCGATGCCCGGCCAGCGCCGGGTCAGGCGGGCATAGCCGGCCCAGATTTGCAGCAGGACGTTCATGCGCGCCTCACCATGCCCCAGCGCTCGATGGTCGCGCGTTCCAGCGGGACCAGCAGCAAACGGTCGATCAGAAGCCAGAGCACGCCGATCACGATCATGCCGAACACGATCACCTCGGTGCGGTAGAAATCGCGCGCGACGAACAGCATGTAGCCGAGCCCGACATTGGTCGCGATCATCTCCGCGGCGATCAGGCCGCGCCAGGCAAAGCCCAGGCCGGTGCGAATGCCGGTGACGATATTGGGCAGCGCGCCCGGCAGCAGTACTTCGGTCAGCAGCGCCCAGCGGCCGGCGCCGAGCGAGGCGGCAGCGTTGCGCAGCGTGTGCGGGATGGTCCTGACGCCGAGAAGCGTGTTGTAGGCGACGACGAAGAATACGGCGTTGAAGATCACGAAGACGATCGCGCCGAAACCGTAACCGAACCACAGCGTCGCGATCGGGATCCAGGCAATGCCGGCGAGCACCGAGAAGAACCGGAACAGCGGCGTGAGAAAGGCCGCGACCGTCGGGCTGACGCCCATGGCGATACCGAGCGGCACCGCGGTGGCGATGCCGATCAGTGTGCCCAGGCCGACGCGCAAAAGACTGGCGCCGACATGCGCGAACAACGTGCCGTCCCGGATCGAGTCAAGCGCGGCGGTGCCGACCGCGCCGACCGAGGGAAACACGCGGGGATTGACGTTGAACAGCGGGACCACGGCGGCCCAGACCGCGACCAGCGCAAGCAGCGGCGCGACGAACATTGCAGCGCCGGCCAGAGAGTTGACGCTGCGCATCAGCCGCGACGATCGGCCTTTCAGACTGCCCGTCAGCTGCATTCGACCTCCCTGACGCTCAGCTATGCCTGTACCGGCATTTCCCACTGATCATTGCTGGTATCGTAGCCGCGTCTCGCGCAATCGCATATCTGTATCGGTTGCGACCCTCCTCGCGATCCGCGCGGAGCGGGGATCCGGGCCGAGCCCCCTCATGTCACGGTGCATGGCGCTTTCTCTTGCGGTTGAGGCTCGGCTTCCTGACGGCGCGCAGGGTCGATCCATCCGCCTTGCGAGCCGCCGCGGCGATAATGGTCTTTCGGTTCGACAGCTTCGATCGGGTGTAGCCCAGCAGCCGTTCCATCGCGGCGCGCGCCTTCTCCGGGTTGCCGCTCTCGATGGCCCGCGCCGCTATGACGTGGTTCGGCAGATTGTCCTTGAACCAGCCGCCGGGGCCGCCGACGGCAACGGTGAAGACGGTGCCCAGAATGGTATCGATCGCCCCGCGAAAGCCCTGGAGGACCGGATTGTGGGTCGCGTCCAGGATGGCGAGATGGAAAGCCTTGTCGGCAGCGAGGGCGCTGGCCTGGTCCTTTGCAGTCTGCATCGCCGCCAGGGCCGTGTCGATCCGCCAGCGGTCGTTCTTTGTTGCACGCTCGGCCGCAAGCGCTGCGGCAGCGGGCTCGATGATCGAGCGCACCTCCTGGATTGCCAGCAGAAGGTCCCGATCCGGCTCGTCCTGACCGACCAGCCAGCTTAGCACGTCGCGGTCGAGCAGGCTCCATTCGTGGCGCGGCAGCACGTGCGTGCCGTGGCGCGGCCGCACGCTGACCAGACCTTTAGCGGCGAGCGTCTTGATGGCTTCGCGCACCACGCCGCGCCCGACTCCGAAGCGGGCTTCGAGCTCAGGTTCCGGCGGCAGGGCTGTCCCGACCGGAATGAGATCCTGCGCGATCTCCCGGCCGAGCGTCGTCAGCACGGCGCGAATGCGGCCGGGCTTGATCGGCTTGTCGACGGGGCTCGGGCGCGCTCTTGCCACTCGTACGTTTCTCCCGTCCGGCCTGTCGCGGCTGGTTCGTTTGTATTTGGCTGCCACGCCCCGGCAGCTGCAATCATCGGATGTTTAACATCGGATGAATGGATGAGGGCAAGCGCAATTGTCGCAGCACACCCCGTGTTGCGTTGCGATATGCGCGTGGACCGCGGATCAAAGCGTCTCCTCCAGCGTGCAGGTCACAGTGCAGACGACGCCGCGCGGCAGGGGCAAGCCCCCGTGATCCGCTGCACCTCGGCATCGAGCACCATGCGCATGCTACGCACCGCTCCAGCAAACGGCGCGCAGCCTCGCTGCGATCCTGATGGTAGTTGTAGCAGGCAAGGCCCACCGCGAAAACGATCAGCGGTAGCGTCGTTCCGGCGACAAGGAGGCGAGCCGAACGGGCAAGGTAAGCTTTGGCGAACGCAGGCGTCCCGGTTCCAGCGCGGCAGCACCGGACAATGATTTTGAAGAGACCATAGGCGCAGGAATTGTGCTGCGCCACGAATTTTCGCTGTCCGTCCAGCGCGCTCCTGATCGCCGGAGACCTCGCGCCTCCGCCGCATACCGAAGCGGCGAGTTGCAGTGCAGCAGGCGCTTACGTGCAGTCCTGCGACGAAGGGGTAGCTCCAGCCCACGCGAAATGACTTCCGTCCCGCCGAGGTTTTTCATACGCTTGCCTCTCGCAAGCCGCATAACGGCTGCGCTCACGGCCCGGCGACAGGGCCGGAGCATCAAAGGGAGGGGAGACGATGAAGCGAAGGTCATTTCTCGCTGGGATCGGTGCAACCACTGCGGCAGCTGCCATCGGCATGCCGTCGATCCTGAGGGCGCAAGCCCCGATCACACTGAACGGTGCCGTGCAGTTCAATGACGACCATGCCTTCAATCGGGCCCTGCTGCGGTTCGAGGAGCTGGTGAAGAAATATTACGGCAAGCCCGTCAACTTCACCCTGCACAGGAACTCCTCGCTCGGCCTCGAGAAGCAGTATTTCGAGTACATGTCGCAAGGCAAGGCAGTCGATTACGGCATCGTCTCGCCGGCTCACATGTCGACCTTCGCCAAGGCCGCCCCGTTCATCGATGCGCCCTTCGTGTTCAAGGGCATCGAGCACATGAACAAGGTGGTCGAAGCCAATATCCTGGCGCCAGTCGCCGACGAGGTCGCGGCCAAGGCGGACGTGGTTCTGATCGGTTATGCCGGCGGCGGCATCCGCAACATCTTCGCCAACAAGCCGCTCAAGAACCTCGCCGACCTCAAGGGCCTCAAGGTGCGCGTGCAGGGCGCGCCGATCTGGTCGAAGACCTTTGCGGCCGTTGGCATGAGCCCCACGGTGATCGCCTATAACGAAGTCTACAACGCGATCCAGAACGGGGTGATATCAGCCGGCGAGAACGAAGCGGCCGGCGTCGAGGCGATGAAGTTCTATGAAGTGGCGCCGCATCTCAACCTGACCCAGCACGCCGTGTCGATCCGGCCGATCTGCTTTTCCGTCAAGACGCTGAAGACCCTGCCGAAGGATCTGCAGGACGCGATCATGAAAGCGGGCAAGGAGGCCGGCGATTACGGCCGCCAGCTCGAGTCGAGCGAGGAGGTCGTCAAGCTCGACACGCTGGAGAAGGCCGGCAAGCTCAAGCGCGTTCCGTTCGAGGAGCGGGACGCCATGAAGAAGCTCGCCGACCCCGTGATGGCCACCTACGCCAAGGAGATCGGCGCGGAGGGCATTTTCGAGAAGATCAACGTCGTCTGAGGCCGCCCTGTCCGCCGACAGCATTCCGGGCAGGCCCCGCTTCCTGCCCGGACATGGCGGATGAGCGCCGTACGGAGCTCCAATGTCCGAAATGCACGTCCCGTCCACACCGTCGCTGTGGCGTCGCGTCACCGCGGCCTATGCGAAATTGTTGGAATTCCTGCTTGCCGCCTGCGTCGGCATCCTGGTCATCCCCGTCACATTGCAGATCGTCTCGCGCTACACGCCGTTCATTCCCTCCTACATCTGGACCGAGGAGATGGCGCGATTCCTGTTCATCTGGACGATCATGATCGGCGCCATGGTCGGCATCCGCGAGGCTCAGCATTTCGAGGTCGACGTGTGGCCCGATTTGTCGCGGCGGTCGGAGGCCGCAGTGCGGATCATCGCGCGGATCGGCGTGCTGGCACTGGCCCTCGTGTTCGTGTCGGCCGGCATCGAATTCACACGCTTCGCCTGGAACAGGACGTCGGAGCTGGCCGATCTGCCGCTCTGGCTGATCCACGTTGCCTGGCCGGTGGCCGGCGTGACCTGGATCGTGTTTGCGGGCGAACAGATACTCGATGAACTGCGCGTTCTGGTCGGGGCACAGCAATGAACGGCACTGTACTTTCTGCCGGACAGGCCGCCATGGTGCTGTTCGGGGTCTTCGTCGGCCTGCTGATCGTGCGCGTGCCGGTCGCCTTCGCGCTGGGCCTTGCCTGCGTGCCGATCCTTCTGATCGAGCCGCGCCTGTCGCTGATGACGCTCGCGCAGGAGACTTTCAACGCGTACAACTCGTTCATCCTGCTCGCGGTGCCGTTCTTTCTGTTGACGGCGAACCTGATGAGTATCGGCGGTATCACGGATCGCCTGGTGGCGCTGTCGCGCTCGATGGTCGGGCACTGGCCGGGGTCGCTGGCGCAGATCAACGTCGTGCTGTCGGTGTTCTTTGCCGGCATCTCCGGCTCCTCCACTGCGGATGCGGCGAGCCAATCGAAGATCTTCATCGATGCGCAGACCAAGGAGGGCTACGACCTCTCGTTTTCCATTGCCATCACGGCGGCCTCCGCGGTTCTTGCGGTCGTCATTCCGCCCTCGATCCTGATGATCGTGTGGGGCGGTCTGATCTCGACCTCGATAGCGGCGATGTATCTGGCCGGTATCGTGCCCGGGCTGCTGATCGCGGGCGCGCAGATGGCGACGGTGCACGTCTATGCGGTGCGCCGCGGCTACCCGACCTATCCGAAGTCGACCTGGGTCGACATGCGATGCGCCATCTGGCGGTCGATACCCGCGTTAATAACGCCGTTCATCATCGTCGGCGGCATTCTGCTCGGCTGGTTCACCGCGACCGAGTCCGCCTGCGTTGCCGTGCTCTATTCCGTCGTGCTCTCGGCGTTCTTCTACCGCGAGACGGGAATCCGTGAATTGTACAGAGCCTTGCTCGACACTGGGCGCCTCGCCGGCGTGGCGCTGTTCTGCGTCGGCACCGCCAGTGCGTTCGGCTGGCTGCTGGCCTATTACAAGATCCCGCAAGAACTGCTGGCGAACGTTTCGACATGGGGCATGGGTCCCGTCGCGGCCGGCTTCTTCATCGCCTTCTGCTTTCTGGTGGTGGGCTGCTTTCTCGACGCCATCCCCGCGATCATCATCGTCGGCACCGTGCTGGAGCCGCTCGCCAGGTCCGTCGATCTGCATCCGGTCCAGTTCGCGATCATCTCCATCGTCTCGCTGGCCTTCGGATTGGTGACGCCGCCCTATGGCCTCTGTCTGATGATCGCCTGTTCGATCGCGGGCGTGCGGCTGCGCTATGCCCTGAAGGACACGGTCATCATGCTGATCCCGATGCTACTCGTGCTGGCGGCGGTGATCATTTGGCCCAGCGTGTCGCTGTTCCTGCCGCGCCTGATCGTGCCGGAAATGCTCAAGTGACCGCCTGATAGGAGGACCCCGCAGCCGGGCAGGGCTATCGCATCTGAGGGATTTTCCCCGTGGCCATCCTTCGAGACGCCCGCTTTAGGCGGGCTCCTCAGGATGAGGACGAAGTGTGCGGCAGCAGTCGAAACGGGCACTGACGCCGATTAGCCTCATCCTGAGGAGGCGCGTAAGCGCCGTCTCGAAGGACGAGGCGTGCTCGCAGGCCGCCGCAGCGAGTCATATGCGATCGTGCTGCCGCGGCCGACGGCCGCGGGGTCGTCGCGGTGGGCTACAGATTGCTTTCAGTGATCGCGGCGTAGACCATGCTGCGCAGCTCGCGGCGGATCGGATAGGCGCTCGACGGCAGCACTTGCGTCATGAAGATCGCGATCAGGTCCTCGGCCGGATCGATCCAGAACGAGGTCGTGGCGGCGCCGCCCCAATTGTATTCGCCGGGGCTGCCGGCGATCAATGTCTCAGCCGGGCGCATGGTCACGGCGAAGCCGAGACCGAAGCCGATGCCGTTATAGGTCGCTTCCGAGAACAGCGAGCGCGAGACGTCCGGCAGCGCACGGCCGCCCGGAATGTGGTTGGTGGTCATCAGCGCCAGCGTCTTCGGCCCGATCAGCCTGACGCCGCCGAGCTCGCCGCCATTGAGCAGCGCACGGCAGAAGGTCAGATAGTCGGCAACGGTCGAGCACAGCCCGCCGCCGCCGGAGATGAACGAGGGCGGCGACAGGAACGAGCTCGTTGCCGGGTCGTCCTGGAGCGTCAGCCCCTCGCGGCGCTGGCCCGCATGGAAGGTCATGCCGCCGCCGGGATCGGCGGAATAGCAGGCGGCGAAGCGATGCGCCTTCGAGGCCGGGACGTGGAAGTCGGTGTCGGTCATGCCAAGTGGATCGAGGATGCGCTGTTTCAGGAACTGCTCGAACGGCATGCCGGAGATCTTGCCAATGAGATAGCCGATCACGTCGGTTGCAACGGAGTAATTCCAGGCCTCGCCCGGCGAAAACTCCAGCGGGATCTTGGCCAGGCCCTCGACCATGGTCTGGAGTGTGCCTGATTTTTCGACCTCGCCGATCTTTTCACTGCGGTAGGCGGCATCGACGTTGGAGCGTTGCTGGAAGCCATAGGTTAGGCCGGAGGTGTGGCGCAAGAGGTCGACGATCAGCATCGGCCGCGACGGCGGCCGGGTCAGGAACGCCGGATAGGTGCCGGCGACGAACACGCCGAGGTCCTTCCACTCCGGAATATATTTCGCGACGGGCTCGTCGATGGCGACGAGGCCTTCCTCGACCAGCATCATGAAGGCGACGCTGGTGAGCGGCTTGGTCATGGAATAGATGCGATAGATCGTATCGTCCTTCACCGGCACCTTGCGCTCGACATCGGCAAAGCCCTGCACCGAGCTGTGCGCGACCTTGCCGCGGCGGTAGACCAGAAGATGCGTGCCCGGGAAACGGCCGGCATCGATGTACCGCCGCTTGAGATGCGCATCGACACGGTAGAGCGCGGCCTTGGACATGCCGACGGATTCGGGCGAAGCGGGGGTGGGGGCGAGCATCAGTTCCTCCGGGGCGTTTTGTCGGAAAGTTGATACCGAAATGACGGCCGCATTCCAAGCCGGTTGCGCTTAACGAGGCCGGGCCGGCTGGTGTAGACTCGGGCTCGGAACGCAAAGAGCCCGCCAGGGCCAACGAGAAGAACGCGAGGGCAAACGCACCATGACTCAGTTCACCGAGACCGAACTCACCGAAGCCGTCGTCAGGAGCTTCGACCACACGCCCGATACGCGCGCGAAATTTCTGCTGCAGGAATTGGTGAGCTCGCTGCACGATTACGTGAGCAAGACCGGTCTCACCTTCGCGGAATGGGAATATGCCATCGATTTCCTGACCCGGACCGGGCAGAAATGCACCGACACCCGCCAGGAATTCATCCTCTTGTCCGACGTGCTCGGCGTCTCCATGCTCGTCGACGCCGTCAATCACAGGGATCGCGACGGCGCCACGGAGACCACAGTGCTCGGTCCGTTCTATGTCGGCGAGCACAAGGTGACTGCGCACGGCACCGACATCTCGCCGAACAACCAGACCGGCGAGCGGATGTTCGTGCAGAGCCGCGTCACCGATCTCGCGGGCAAGCCGCTCGCCGGCGTTCCCGTCGACGTCTGGCACGCCGATGACGACGGCTTCTACGATTCCCAGAAGCCGAACTACGATGAGGTCGGCGCCTCGGCGCGGGCGCGCTTCATCACCGATGACGATGGCCGCTTCTTCTTCCGCACCATCCTGCCGTGCAGCTATCCGATCCCGACCGATGGTCCGGTCGGCGAGATGATCGTGCAGACCGGCCGCCACCCGATGCGCCCGGCGCATGTGCACTTCCTGGTCAATGCCAGAGGCTATGAGCCGCTGATCACGCACGTCTTCATGGACGGTGACAAATATCTCGACTCCGACGTGGTGTTCGGCGTGAAGGACGACCTCGTCGCCAAGGTCGAGCCGCGCAACGACCTTGAGATGCCCGACGGCACCACGGCGAACGGGCGGTGGCATTTGATGACTTACGAATTCCACCTCAAGCCGGGCGGCGGCATGGCGCCGAAGCCGCTCGGGATGAAGGCGACCGAGCCGGCGTGAGGATGCGAAATCTCAGTCATCCCCCGATATAGGCTGCCAACTCGTCGGGCGTACCCTTTGGAAAGGCGTCTTTCAGATGATCGAGGAAAGCGGAGACGCGCGCACTGAGCAATCGCCGCGAGGGATAGAGCGTCCATAGGGCGATGTCGGCTCCCTCGACGTCGCCCCAGCGAACGAGCGTGCCGGCGGCAAGATCGTGGCTGACGAGCGACAGCGGCAGCCTCGCGGCGCCGATACCGGCTCTCACGGCATCGCGAACCATCATCAGGGATGACAGTCGAAGCACGGGATCGATCGCGATGCGCGATGGGCCGCTTGGCCGTCTGATGTCCCAAACCGCAGCTTTGTCATCGCCGCGCACGATGGCCGGAACGGCGAGGTTTCCTCTCGGGTGCTTCAGAGCGGGGCTGGCGACGACCAGCATTCGGTCGCGCAAGAAGATGCGGCCGACCAGGCTTTCATCCGGATCGGGATTGACCCGGATCACGAGATCAAAGCCTTCCTCGATCATGTCGACGTAGCGGTCATCGGTCGTAACTTCGAGGCGGACTTGCGGATGCCGAAGGGCGAAGCCGGCCGCGAGACGGCCCATCGCGGTTTGCGAGAAGAGCAGGGGTGCGCTGATCCGCAACCTGCCCTTTGGCTTGTCCCCGCCCGAGGCGATCGCGGCCGCGGTCTCGTCGAGCTCGGTGAGGAGTGCGCCCGTCCGCTCATAGAGCGCGCGCCCTTCCTGGGTGAGCTTGAGCGTGCGCCCGCCGCGCTCGAACAGACGCAGATCAAGACTGCTCTCCAGTTCGGACACACGTCGAGACAAGGTCGCTTTCGGACGCCCCGCTGCTCGCGCGGCCTTTCCGAACCCTCCGTGACGGGCGACGAGATTGAAATCGGCGAGCGCAAGCAAATCCATCTGTTCCACCAATGAGACGGTCTGTCCAAATATAACGCCTATCGGCTCGCATGTGGATCATTAGTTTCCGGGTGTCTTCCAATACCCAACCGGAGTGATCCCATGACCATCCTCGTTACCGGCGCCACCGGCACCATCGGCCGCAACGTCGTCGAGCAACTCGTCAAGCGCGGCGCCGATGTGCGCGCACTCGTCCGAAATCCCGAGAAGGCCAACCTTCCGGCAGGTGTTGCCGTCGCCCAGGGCGACTTGCTGGACGTCGATTCCGTGCGCACTGCGTTTTCGGGCGTCTCGACGCTGTTCCTGCTCAACGCCGTGGTGCCGGACGAATTCACTCAGGCGCTGACTGCGCTCAACCTTGCCCGCGAAGCCGGCATTGAGCGGTTCGTCTATCTGTCGGTCATTCACAGCGACCTCTACGTGAATGTGCCGCACTTCGCCGGCAAGTTCGGGGTCGAGCGCATGATCGAGCAGATGGGCTTCAAGGCGACCATCCTGCGGCCCGCCTATTTCATGAACAACGAACTCATGATCAAGGATGCCGTGACCGGATATGGCGTCTACCCGATGCCGATCGGCAGCAAGGGCCTTGCGATGATCGACGCGCGCGACATCGGCGAGATTGCTGCGATCGAACTGATCCGCCGCGAGACATCCGCAGCGCCGCTTCCGCTCGAACGCATCAATCTTGTTGGCCCTGAGACACTCACTGGCGCGAAGGCCGCCGCGATCTGGTCGGAGGTGCTCGGCCGCGCGATCGCCTACGGCGGAGACGACACCGCGGGGTTCGAGAAGAACCTCAGGCAGTTCATGCCGCCCTGGATGGCTTTCGACATGCGGGTGATGGGCGAGCGTTTCCTCACCGAGGGAATGATCCCTGAGCCCGGCGACGTCGAGCGTCTGACCGGCATGCTGGGCCGTCCCTTGCGCTCCTATCGCGACTTCGTCGCCGAGATCGCGGCCCCCGTTTGAGGCTTGCCAGAGCAGAAGCGCAGGCGGGCTGGCTGCGCCGCTCGCTATTAATCATGTGGCGAGCGGCAATCTCGATCAGCGCGCATGCAGCAAGGCCAGCAGCACGACGACGGCGCAGGCGAGCGCCGCCGTTGTCAGCTTCCAGAACATCAGCGGGCTGCGCTCCAGGAGCGGTGTGATGCGCGTGTCGAGATAGGCCGGGTTGGGCGTGCGAAGCTCGAAGATGAATTCCGAGAGATCCTCGTGCCGCTTGTAGGGATCGGGATGGAGCGCGCGCCGGAGCGCGCCGTCGACCCAGGCAGGAACGTTGCGGTCATCGTCGGCGGCGCGATATTTAAGCTTTCGCACATCCGCCTTGCGCCGGATTTTGGCGATTTGGGTGCCGTAGGGCAGCTTTCCCGTCAGCATCTGGTAGCAGATCACGGCCAGCGAAAACATGTCGGAGCGCGGCGAGCCGCCATGCCCCAGGAAATATTCCGGCGCCGTGTACTGGACGGTGCCCAGGATTTCGTCGGCCTCCCCTGGCGGCGCCGCCTCGGCCACGCCGGCGACCCTGACCGATCCGAAGTCGATGATCTTGGCGGTGCCGGTCTTGTCGATCAGGATGTTGTCGGGCCTGAGGTCTTGATGCAGCATCTCCATGCGATGGAAGGCGCGCAGGCCCGCGGCGATCTGCTCGATGAGGCCGCGCACGGTTTCGAGATCGGGCCGCGGATTGTCGGTCATCCACTGCTTCAAGGTCTGCCCCTCGACGAACTCTGTCGCGACGTAGAGATAGCCGCGTCGCCGCGACTGCGACAGCGGCTTGAGCACATGCGGGCTGTCGATCCGGCGTGCGATCCATTCTTCCATCAAGAAGCGCTTGAGATAGGCGGCGTTGTCGCGTAGGTCGACCGACGGCAGCTTGAGCGCGACCGGCTGCTCGGTCTCGGTGTCGACGGCGAGGTAGATATGGCTGCGGCTGCTGCCGTGGATCTCGCGGACGATCCGGTAGCCGTCGAAGATCGCCCGCGGCTCCGGCAGCGTCGGCAGCGGCAATTCCGAGCTCTGATTGAAGATGCCGGCCGGATCGCGCTGCGGCACCGCATCGATCCGCAGGATCTGCACGGTGATGTTGTCGTCGCTGCCGCGCCGATAGGCTTCCTCCACGATCGCCTTCGCCGCCCCGTCCAGCTCGGCTGCGTGCTCGTCGATTGCACTCGTGACGAAACGCGCATCGACGAACTCGTACGCACCGTCGGTTGCCAGCAGGAAGGTGTCGCCGGCCTCGATTTCGATCGCCTGATAGTCGATCTCGAGCTGCGGATTGATGCCGAGCGCGCGGCCGAGATAGGTCTGCTCGGACGAGACGATGATGCGGTGATCGTCGGTCAGTTGCTCCAGCGCCTTGCCGGCGACGCGATAGACGCGGCAATCGCCGACATGGAAGATGTGCGCGGTGGTTGCCTTGATGACCATGGCGCTGAGCGTGCAGACATAGCCCTTGTCGCGGTCATAGGCATATTGGCTCTTGCGCGTCTGCGCATGCAGCCAGGAATTGGTCGCCTCCAGCACGCGGCGGGCGGAGGTCTTCACCGTCCACGATTCCGATGTGCAGTAATAATCCATCAGGAAGCTCTTGACCGCCGACTCGCTGGCGATCTGGCTTACCGTGCTCGAGGAAATTCCGTCGGCGAGAACGGCCGCGATGCCCTTCAAGCTGAGCAGCGGCTCTTCCGGAATCAGGACGCCGTGAAAGTCCTGGTTGATGGGCTTGCGACCCTTGTCGGAATGCTGGCCGACCGAGATCTGGAGTCCGCGGGGCATCGTCATCACCGGGAGAGGGGAGCCTCACCGTGCTTGGGCGAGGCTCCCCTGTCGATACCTATTCGATCAGGCCGCGACGCGGGGCTTCGCGGGCTTCTCCGCCTGTCGCTTCGGCAGGGTCATGACGTGGGTGGCATAGAGGGTCATGCCGGTGAAGGCGAGGCCGCCGACGAGGTTGCCGAGCACGGTCGGGATCTCGTTCCAGATCAGATAATCCATGATCGAGAACTTCGCGCCGAGCAGCAGGCCCGACGGGAACAGGAACATGTTCACGACGGAATGCTCGAACACCATGTAGAAGAACACCAGGATCGGCATCCACATCGCGATGACCTTGCCGGGGACGGAAGTCGAGATCATGGCGCCGACGACGCCGGTCGAGACCATCCAGTTGCAGAGCATGCCGCGCAGGAACAGCGTCGCCATGCCGGCCGCACCGTGCGCGGCATAGCCAAGGGTTCGGCCCTCGCCAATATTGCCGATGGCGGCGCCGACCTTGTCGGGCGCCTGCGTGAAGCCGAAGGTCGTGACGAAGGCCATCATGAAGGCGACGGTGAAGGCGCCGGCGAAATTGCCGACGAAGACGAGACCCCAATTGCGCAGCACGCCGTTGAGCGTAACGCCCGGGCGCTTGTCGATCAGCGCGAGCGGCGAGAGCACGAACACGCCGGTCAGGAGGTCGAAGCCCAGGAGATAGAGCATGACGAAGCCGACCGGGAACAAGAGCGCGCCGACCAGCGGCTGGCCGGTGTTCACGGTGATCGTGACGGCAAACCAGGCTGCGAGGGCCAGGATCGCGCCGGCCATGTAGGCGCGGATGATGGTATCCCGGGTGGACATGAAGATCTTGGACTCGCCCGCATCCACCATCTTGGTGACGAATTCCGAAGGCGCGAGATACGACATCAATGGTTCCTTTTGCTTGGTAAGTGAGATCGACACGCCCCCGACGAGGGCGCGGCTGAACGTCATCGGCCGTGCGGGCAGCCTGCCGCGCACGAGGGCTATGGAAAGTCTGGAAGCCTTGGGAATCGCGTCACGAGGACTCTGAAGCCGGAGACCGCGAAGCAGGTGAGCTTCCGGGATGCAGCCGCCAGAGGCTGCATCAATGCGGCCAAGCCGCAGTCGTCGTTGACGCAACCTTAGAAGCAATTTGTGTGCCGTGGTGCGTCGATCGAAAAAGCGAGCAAATTCAGCTGGATGTCAGCTGCAGGGGGATGATTGGCAGAACTGCGCCGCCTCTTGCTTGAGCGACTGCACAACGTTTGTGCGGCGCACAAGGATTGAGCAGATCGCAAACTTCGCGTGCGGAACAGGGCTGCGTTAGTCAGACGCGGAATTACCAAGCATCTGATTATCCATCATTTTTGGCGGTGGCAGGCTTGGCATGAAGCTTGAATAGTTCCAGGCCGACGCCATTGAAGCCGTCCCGCGAGACTTCTCATCCGAATTGCTGACGCACCCAAACGGGGTCTCCCCGTCGCGCGTTCGCATGCGCCTTTTTCTGGCGTCACGGACGGACGGGCTGCTCGTGCGCACTGACGCAATCATTCCGCAACGACGCAAAAGGACGACACGACCTATGACCAAGCGCATTCGCCGGCCCTCCGAGACTGGCCTCAGCCGCCGTCAATTGTTGAAAGCCACCGGCTCGACCGCCGCACTGCTCGCCGCCGCCAAGCTGAATTTCCCCGCCGGCGCCTTCGCGCAGGACGCAGGCCCCGAGGTCAAGGGAGCCAAGCTCGGTTTCATTGCGCTCTCCGATGCCGGCCCGCTGTTCGTCGCCAAGGACAAGGGCCTGTTCGCCAAGCACGGCGTGCCTGACACCGACGTGCAGAAGCAGGCGTCCTGGGGCACCACGCGCGACAACCTCGTGCTCGGCTCCGAAGGCAACGGCATCGACGGCGCGCACATCCTCACCCCGATGCCGTACCTGATCTCGGCCGGCAAGGTGACGCAGAACAACCAGCCGACGCCGATGTACATCCTGGCGCGGCTCAATCTCGATGCGCAGTGCATCTCGGTCGCCAAGGAATATGCCGACCTCAAGCTCGGCACCGATGCGGCGCCGTTCAAGGCGGCGCTTGAGAAGAAGAAGGCGTCCGGCAAGGCCGTGAAGGCTGCGATGACCTTCCCCGGCGGTACCCACGATCTGTGGATCCGCTACTGGCTCGCCGCCGGCGGCATCGATCCCGACAAGGACATCGAGACCATCGTGGTGCCGCCGCCGCAGATGGTGGCGAATATGAAGGTCGGCACCATGGACTGCTTCTGCGTCGGCGAGCCCTGGAATCTCCAGCTCATCCACCAGGGCATCGGCTACACCGCCGTCAACACCGGCGAGATCTGGAATAAGCATCCGGAGAAGTCCTTCGGCATGCGCGCGGCCTTCGTCGACAAATACCCGAAGGCCAGCAAGGCGATCCTAATGGCCGTGCTGGAAGCCCAGCAATGGGCCGACAAGGCGGAAAACAAGCAGGAGCTGGCCGCCATAATGGCCAAGCGGCAGTGGATCAACTGCCCGGTCGAGGACGTCTACGATCGCACCGCCGGCAAGTTCGACTATGGCATCCCCGGCAAGGTGGTCGAGAACTCGCCGCACGTCATGAAGTACTGGCGCGATCATGCCTCCTATCCGTTCCAGAGCCACGATCTCTGGTTCCTCACCGAGGACATCCGCTGGGGCAAGTATGAGCCGAACTTCGATACCAAGGCGCTGATTGCCAAGGTCAACCGCGAGGACATGTGGCGCGATGCGGCCAAGACCCTCGGCGTCGCCGCCGCCGACATTCCGGCGACCACCTCGCGCGGAAAGGAGACCTTCTTCGACGGCAAGGTGTTCGACCCCGAAAATCCGGCCGCCTATCTGAAGTCGCTCGCGATCAAGCGCGTCGAAGTCTGATGGAGCCCTGCGGCCGCCTTTAGGGGCGGCCGCATCGTCCCTGCCACGCCGGAGAGAGATAGCGATGAACATGACTGCCACGAAGATCGAGGTTGAGACCGCGACGCCTGCTGCAACGATTGCGCCGGTCGTCACGCTGACGCCGAAGCGTCCCCCGCGTACTGAGGCTTACGCACGCATGGCACGCGAGACCGCCGTGCGCGTGATCCCGCCGCTGGTCGTGATCGCTCTGCTGACGCTGGTGTGGGAGCTGGTCTGCCGCCGAGCCGGCTCGGCGCTGCCGCCGCCCTCAAAAGTGTTTGCGGATACCAAGGAGCTGATCTTCGATCCGTTCTTCGACCGTGGCGGCATCGACAAGGGCCTGTTCTGGCATCTGTCCGCCAGTCTCCAGCGCGTCGCCTTCGGCTATTCGCTCTCGGCGATCGCCGGCATCGCGCTCGGCGTGCTGGTCGGGCAGTCGGTCTGGGCGATGCGCGGGCTCGATCCGCTGTTCCAGGTGCTGCGCACGATTCCGCCGCTGGCTTGGTTGCCGCTCTCGCTCGCTGCCTTCCGCGACGGCCAGCCTAGCGCGATCTTCGTCATCTTCATCACATCGATCTGGCCGATCATCATCAACACCGCGGTCGGCATCCGCAACATCCCCCAGGACTATCGCAACGTCGCCGCGGTGGTGCAGCTCAATCCGCTGGAATTCTTCGCAAAGATCATGATCCCGGCGGCGGCGCCCTACATCTTCACGGGCCTGCGCATCGGCATCGGCCTGTCGTGGCTCGCGATCGTCGCCGCCGAAATGCTGATCGGCGGCGTCGGCATCGGCTTCTTCATCTGGGACGCCTGGAACTCCTCGCATATCAGCGAGATCATCCTGGCGCTGTTCTATGTCGGCATCATCGGCTTCGTGCTTGACCGCCTGATCGCGGGGCTCGGCAAGGTCGTCACCCGCGGCACCGCGCAGAACTGAGGAGAGGGGACATGACCGCCTACCTGAAACTCGACCACATCGACAAGGTCTTCACCCGCGGCACCGCCACCACGGAGGTGCTCAAGGACATCAATCTGACGATCGAGAAAGGCGAATACGTCTCGATCATCGGCCATTCCGGCTGCGGCAAGTCGACCCTGCTCAACATCATCGCAGGGCTGACCGGCGCCACGATGGGGGGCGTGCTGCTGGAAAACCGCGAGGTGAACTCGCCAGGGCCCGATCGTGCCGTGGTGTTCCAGAACCACAGCCTGCTGCCGTGGCTGACCGTCTACGAAAACGTCAGGCTTGGCGTCGACAAGGTCTTCGCCAAGACCAAGTCCCGTGCCGAGCGCGACGCCTGGGTGATGCACAATCTCAACCTCGTGCAGATGGCCCATGCCAGGGACAAGCGTCCATCGGAGATCTCCGGCGGCATGAAGCAGCGCGTCGGCATCGCGCGGGCGCTGGCCATGGAGCCGAAGGTGCTGCTGCTGGACGAGCCGTTCGGCGCGCTCGACGCGCTGACCCGCGCCCACTTGCAGGATTCGGTGATGGCGCTGCATCAGAAGCTCGGCAACACCATCCTGATGATCACCCACGACGTCGACGAGGCCGTGCTGTTGTCCGACCGCATCGTGATGATGACCAACGGACCGAGCGCGCGCATCGGCGAGGTGCTGGAAGTGCCGCTGGCGCGGCCGCGCAAGCGGCTCGACCTCGCGACCAACGCCACATATCTGAAGTGTCGCCAGCGCGTGCTCGAATTCCTCTACGAGCGTCATCGCTTCGTCGAAGCCGCGTAAGTCACGCGTTCACGCGAGATCTGCCCGCGCCCAATTAATCGACATCAAGCTCAATCCTTGTGCGTCGCACAGGGATTGAGCGAAACGCAAATTTTGCGTGCGGAAAAGCCCTGCAAACAATTCGGGCAATACGAATAACATCCTGAAATCCCTGTGTTTCCCGTATGCGCGCAACTGGCACGGAAATTGAAACGTCTTTGCGCGACGCCAACGACGACGTCCCTCAACATCATCAATCAGCATCGTGATCTCGCCACCGGGGGTGAAGCCTCGGAGCGCGCCTCTGTGACCGGAGGCAGAGCCTGCAACGACGCAGCGGTGAGCCTGGAAGGGATACGCAATGACGAAGAATCCGACCCCGAACTCCAGCTGGATTTCAGACTGGCGTCCCGAGGATGAGGCGTTCTGGAACACGACCGGCAAGTCGATCGCGCGGCGCAACCTGATCTGGTCGATCGTAGCCGAACATATCGGCTTCTCGGTCTGGCTGATTTGGAGCATCGTCACCACCAAGCTGCCGCAGGCCGGCTTCCACTACACCACCGACCAGCTGTTCCAGCTCGTCGCCGTGCCGGGCCTGATCGGCGCCTTCATGCGCTTTCCCTACACTTTCGCGGTGACGACGTTCGGCGGCCGCAACTGGACCATCTTCAGCGCGGCGATCCTGTTCATCCCGACCTTGTCGCTCGCCTATTTCGTCAGCCAGCCCGACACGCCGTTCTGGCTCATGCTGCTGGTCGCCTCGACCGCGGGTCTCGGCGGCGGCAACTTCGCCTCCAGCATGACCAACATCTCCTTCTTCTTTCCCGACCGGATGAAGGGATGGGCGCTCGGCCTCAACGCGGCCGGCGGCAATATCGGTGTCTCCAGCGTGCAGCTCCTGACCCCGATCCTGATGACGCTCGCCGTCTTCAACCTATATCAGGCGACGCCCGTCGACGGCATCTTCCTGCAGAATGCCGGCCTGATGTGGGTGCTGCCGATCGGCATCGCGGTGTTCGGCGCGGTGTTCTTCATGAACAACCTCACCACGGCGAAATCGTCGGTGAAGAACCAGCTCGCGATCGTCAAGCGCAAGCACACCTGGATCATGGCGTATCTTTATATCGGCACGTTCGGGTCCTTCATCGGCTATTCGGCGGCGTTTCCGCTGCTGCTGAAGACGCAATTCCCCACCGTGACGATCTCGATCGCCTTCCTCGGCCCGCTGGTCGGCTCGCTGTCGCGTCCGCTCGGCGGCTGGCTCGCAGACCGGGTCGGCGGCTCCATCATCACGTTCTGGAATTTCATCGTGATGGCGGGCGCCACGGTCGGCGCGCTCTATTTCGTCGGACACAAGGATTTCATCGGCTTCCTGTCGATGTTCCTGATCCTGTTCGTGACGACGGGCATCGGCAACGGCTCGACCTACCGCATGATCCCCTCGATCTTCCGCGAGGAGAACCTGTTCAAGGTGCGCGGCAAGGGCGATGCGGCACGCAGCGCTGCCCTGAAGACCGCGAGCATCGAGAGCGGCGCGGCGGTCGGCTTCATCGGCGCGGTCGGTGCCGTCGGCGGCTATCTGATCCCGAGCGGCTTCGGCAAGTCGATCGCCATGACCGGCGGGCCGCAGCTCGCGCTCGTGGTCTATCTCGCCTTCTACGCCTCCTGCCTCGCTCTGACCTGGTGGTTCTACCTGCGTCGCAGCCCGCAGGGCGAAGGCGCGCCAAGCCTCGCCGAGGCGCGTGTGTGAGCACGACAAACTGGCACGAATGTCGCTTCTCCCCGTACGCGGGGAGAAGTCTCTCTGATGACGTTTGATCCATGAACTTTGTCCGCAATGGCGCGGACGAAGGCAGACCGAAACAGACAGGAGAACATTATGACGCCCGAGCAGATTACTCTCATTCAGCAGAGCTTCGCCAAGGTCGCCCCGATTTCGGAAGCCGCCGCGGTGCTGTTCTACGACCGACTGTTCGAGGTGGCGCCGTCCGTGCGCGCGATGTTTCCCGAGGACATGACCGAGCAGCGCAAGAAGCTGATGGGCATGCTCGCCGCCGTAGTCGGCGGCTTGTCGAACCTGGAATCGATTCTTCCCGCGGCCTCCGCGCTCGCCAAGCGTCACGTCGATTATGGCGCCAAGGCCGAGCACTACCCCGTGGTCGGCGCCACCTTGCTGTGGACCCTCGAGAAGGGCCTTGGCGAAGCCTGGACGCCTGAACTCGCCGCAGCCTGGACCGACGCCTATGGCGTGCTGTCCGGCTACATGATGTCCGAGGCCTACGGCGCGCAAGCGCAGGCCGCCGAATAGGAGATGCGTTGTGAGTGAACCGCTGGTCATCGTCGGCAACGGTATGGCGGCCGCGCGTCTGGTCGACGAGCTCGCCAAGACCGCGCTCGGCCGCTATGCGGTCGCCGTGATCGGCGAAGAGCCGCGGCTCGCTTACAATCGCGTGCTCCTCTCCTCCGTGCTGGCGGGCGAGACCGGCTCGCACGAGATCGAGCTGCGGCCGGCCGGTTGGTGGCGAGACCGCGGCGTCACGGTGCGCTACGGCTATCGCGTCAGCGAGATCGATGTCGGCCGCCGTGAGCTCAAGATCGCGGGCGAGGAGAGCATGGAATATTCCAAGCTCGTGCTCGCCACGGGATCGACGCCGCTGCGGCTCAACGTGCCAGGCGCCGATCTTGCCGGCGTGCACACGTTTCGCGACACCCGCGACGTCGACCTGCTGCTGACACTGGCCGCGGCCAGGAAGCGCGTCGTCGTGGTCGGCGGCGGCCTGCTCGGGCTGGAAGCGGCCTACGGTCTCGCCAAGGCCGGCGCGCCGGTGACGCTGCTGCATCTGATGGATCGACTGATGGAGCGTCAGCTCGACGCGCCCGCGGCCGACCTGCTCAAGACGCTGGTCGAGCGCAAGGGTATCCGCGTCATGCTCAATGCCGCGACGGCCCGCATCCACGGCGAGGGCCAAGTCCAGGCCGTCGAGCTCGCCGATGGCAGCCGCATCGAGGCCGATGCGGTGATCTTCGCCGCCGGAATCAAGCCGAACGTCGCGCTGGCGAAAGAGGCGGGGATCGCGGTCAACCGCGGCGTCGTCGTCAACGACGTGATGCAGACCTCCGCGTCCGACATCTTTGCGCTTGGCGAATGCGCCGAGCATCGCGGCACCTGCTATGGCTTGGTCGAGCCCGCCTACGAGCAGGCGCGCGTGCTGGCGCGGCATCTGGCCGGCCGGCCCGCCGCCTATCAGGGCAGCGTGGTCTCGACCAATCTGAAGGTCTCCGGCGTCAGCGTGTTCTCCGCCGGCGACTTCATGGGCGGGGAGGGCAGCGAGAGCCTCGTGCTGTCGGATCGCAGGCGCGGCACTTACAAGAAGCTCGTCATCGCCGACGGTCGGCTCACCGGGGCGGTGCTGATCGGCGATACGATCGATGCGCTCTGGTACCTCGAGCTGATCCGCAATCGCGACAAGGTCGCTTCGATCCGCACCGACATGATGTTCGGCCGCGCGCTGGCGCAGCCTTCGAAAGCGGCGTGATATGACGGCGATCGATCCAAATCTCCGCACCACCAAGACCACCTGTCCCTATTGCGGCGTCGGCTGCGGCGTCCTGGCGACGCCCGACGGCAAGGGCGGCGCGGCGATCGCGGGCGACCCCGATCATCCCGCCAATTTCGGCCGGCTGTGCTCAAAGGGCTCCGCGCTCGGCGAGACCGTCGGGCTGGAAGGGCGGCTGCTCTATCCGATGATCCGCTGCAAGGGCGTGCTGGAGCGGGTCGCCTGGAGCGATGCGCTGGACCACGTCGCCCACCGCATGCAGCACATCGTCGCGCGCGACGGCGCGGACGCAGTCGCGTTCTATCTCTCCGGTCAGCTGCTGACCGAGGACTATTACGTTGCCAACAAGCTGATGAAGGGGTTTGTCGGCACCGCCAATGTCGACACCAATTCCCGGCTCTGCATGTCGTCCTCGGTTGCGGGCCATCGCCGCGCTTTCGGCGCCGACACGGTGCCTGGCTGCTATGAGGATCTCGACCAGGCCGATCTGCTCGTCTTCGTCGGCTCGAACGCGGCCTGGTGTCATCCGGTGCTGTTCCAGCGCATGCTGAAGAACAGGCAGGAGCGCGGCGCCCGCATGATCGTGATCGATCCGCGCCGCACCGATACCGCCAGCGATGTCGACCTGTTCCTCGGCCTCAAGCCCGGAACCGACACCGCGCTGTTCTCCGGCCTGTTCGTGCATCTCGCCGACAATAGCGTGCTGGACCAGGATTACATCGCGCAGAACACGTCTGGCTTCGACGAAGCGCTGGCGCGCGCGCGCAGCATCGCCGGCAGCGTCACTGCGACCGCGCTCGCCACGGGCCTCTCCGAGCAGGACGTCGCCGCCTTCTTCAGGATGTTCCGCGACACCGAGAAGGTCGTCACGCTCTATTCGCAAGGGGTCAACCAGTCGGCGCAGGGCACCGACAAGGTCAACGCCATCCTGAACTGCCATCTCGCCACGGGGCGCATCGGCAAGCCGGGCGCCTCGCCGTTCTCGCTGACCGGCCAGCCCAACGCGATGGGCGGCCGCGAGGTCGGCGGCCTCGCCAACATGCTCGCCGCCCATATGGGCTTCACGCCGCCCGACATTGACCGCGTCAGACGGTTCTGGAAGGCGCCGCGCATCGCCACCCATGAAGGCCTGAAGGCGGTGCAGCTGTTCGAGGCGATCAATCGCGGCGAGGTCAAGGCGCTCTGGGTGATGGGCACCAACCCCGCGGTGTCGCTGCCCGATGCCGACATGGTGCGCGATGCCCTGAAGAAGCTCGAGCTGTTCGTGGTGTCCGAGAACGTGCTCTCCAACGACACCGTCGCGGCCGGCCCGCACGTGCTGCTGCCGGCGCTGGCCTGGGGCGAGAAGTCGGGCACGGTGACCAATTCGGAGCGGCGCATCTCGCGCCAGCGCGCGTTCCTGCCGGCGCCGGGCGAAGCGCGTCCTGACTGGTGGATCCTGAGCGAGACCGCAAAGCGCCTCGGCTTCGGCGACAGCTTCAATTACAAATCGGCCGCCGATATCTTCCGCGAGCATGCCGCGCTCTCGGCGTTCGAGAACAATGGCAGCCGCGATTTCGACATCGGCGCGCTGACCTCGCTGTCGGACGATGCCTTCGATGGTTTGAAGCCGGTGCAATGGCCGGTGCGCGAGGGCGGGACGCCCGGCGAGCGCTTCTTCGCTGCTGGCGGCTTCTTCACCAATGACGGCAAGGGCCGCTTCGTTGCGCCGGAGGTGCCGGCGCTGCGCGGCGAGACCGGTCCGTCGCGCCCCTTAAGGCTGAACACCGGGCGCATCCGCGACCAGTGGCACACCATGACGCGCACCGGCCTGAGCCAGCGCCTGGGCGCGCATCTGCCCGAGCCTTTCGTCGAGATCCATCCCGACGACGCCGGCAAATACGGCATCGTCCATGACGGCTATGCCCGCATCACCACCGATTACGGCCAGTGCATCCTGAAAGTCGTCGTCAGCGAGTGGCAGCAGCGCGGCACGCTGTTCGTGCCGATCCACTGGAGCGCGATGAACGCCTCGCACGGCCGCGTCGGGGCGATGGTAGCACCGTTCACCGATCCGTTCTCGGGACAGCCGGAAGCCAAGGCGACGCCGGCCGCGATCGCGCCTTACGAATTCGTCTTCCGCGGCTTTGCATTGTCGCGCAAGCCGCTCGATCTGCCGCAGAACCTGTTGTGGACGCGCGTGACCGTCAGCGGCGGCTTCGGCTATCTCTTCGCCGACAATGCCGATCTCGCCCGCTGGCCCGCCTGGCTCGAGAGCGTCGCCGGCGAGGACGTTGCCGAATATCGCGATTTCGGCGGCGGGGTTTTTCGCGCAGCTTCGTTCGTAGGCGATCGCATCGAGACCTGCCTGTTCGTCGGCCCCGCGCATGATGCCGGCGACTGGGAGGTGGTGAAGAGCCTGTTCGTGGCCGATCAGGTCACGGACGAACAGCGCCGCATGCTGCTGTCGGGCAAATCCTGTGAAGGCGCGGCCTCGACCGGCCCGATCGTCTGCGCCTGCTTCGGCGTCGGCCGCGGCACCATCTGCGACAGCATCGCTGGCGGCGCGCGCACGACCGCCGACATCGGCGCCAAGCTCAAGGCCGGCACCAATTGCGGCTCCTGCATTCCCGAGCTGAAACGCTTGATTGCGATGACGGAAGTGCCTGCACAGCAGGCGGAGGTCGCGAGCGCGGCGGGATAGGTCTCGTAGGGTGGGTTAGCGCAGCGTAACCCACCACTCTTCGTCAATGCGGAAGCGAAAGAGGTGGGTTACGCCAAGGGACTGCGCTTCGCGCAGCCCCGGGGCTAACCCACCCTACGCAGCGCCCGCACCATTGCAATGTGGACCACCCCAATCGACGCGCCGGCTAATGTGCCGTATGGTGCCGCGCTCCTTTCAACATCCACAACAACCATGATGTACCTGGAAACGCCGCCGCGCCTGATCGAGACCAGGCTGTTCACCGCCATGCCCGAAAAGTTTCGCCGCAAGGGCGTGCGAACCGATTGGGCCGATGCCAATCGGCCGAACATACCGACCGAGAGCTTCATCGAGGGGCCGTCATTCGACAAGGACGGTAATCTCTATATCGTCGACATTCCGTTCGGCCGCATCTTTCGCATCGCGCCCCATGGCGAATGGTCGCTCGTGATCGAATATGAGGGCTGGCCGAACGGGCTGAAGATCGCATCCGACGGACGCATTCTGGTCGCCGACTACAGGCATGGCATCATGGAGCTCGATGCCGAAGCCGGCCGCGTCAAGCCGGTCGTGACCGGGCGCAATTCGGAATCGTTCCGCGGCTGCAACGATCTGCATCTCGCCTCAAACGGCGATATCTATTTCACCGATCAGGGCCAGACCGGCCTGCACGATCCAAGTGGCCGGGTCTATCGGCTGGGATCGAACGGCCGGCTCGACTGCCTGCTCGACACCGGCATCAGTCCGAACGGCCTGGTGCTCGACCCAGCCGAAACCGTGCTGTTCGTCGCGATGACGCGCGACAACGCGGTGTGGCGGCTGCCGTTCATGAAGGACGGCAGCGTGTCCAAGGTCGGCCGCTTCTGCTCGCTGTTCGGCACCAGCGGCCCCGACGGCTTGACCATGGATGCCAAGGGCCGCCTGTTCGTCGGCCACCCCTCGCTCGGCCACGTCTTCGTGTTCGCGCCGAACGGGGAACTGATCGCGCGCATCAAATCGTGCGCGGGACCGAACTGCACCAATGTCGCGATCGGTGGCGAAAACAAGGATCGGCTCTATATCACGGAGTCCGCGACCGGCAGCGTGCTGGTGGCGGATATCGGGGGATTGTAGCGCGGACTCTTCGCCTCTCCCCGCTTGCGGGGAGAGGCCGACGCGCAAAGCGCGGCGGGTGAGGGGGGCCTCCGCGAGTCTCTTTGCTATCGAGTTTGCGGAAGCAGCCCCTCACCCCGACCCTCTCAGCGCGAGCGAAGCTCGTCGCGGCCCCGTAAGAACGGGGAGAGGGAAAAATAACAGCGGAGATCGGAGCGACCATGAACAAGAAACCCTTCGGCAAGATCGGCGCCAGCGTCTCCGTCATCGGGCAGGGCACCTGGTATCTCGACCACGGCGACCGCAAGCGCGCGATCGCGGCGCTGCAGCGCGGGCTCGATCTTGGCATGACCCACATCGACACCGCCGAGATGTACGGCGATGCCGAGCTCGTCATTGCGGATGCGATCGCAGGCCGGCGCGATGAAGTGTTCCTCGTTTCGAAAGTGCTGCCCAGCAACGCCTCGCGCCGCGGCACCATCACCGCCTGCGAGCGCTCGCTGAAGCGGCTGAAGACCGACCGGCTCGACTGTTATCTGTTGCACTGGCGCGGCTCCTATCCGCTGGAGGACACCGTCGCTGCGTTCGAGGAGCTGGTGCAATCAGGCAAGATCAAGTCCTGGGGCGTCTCCAATTTCGATGCCGACGATCTCGATGAGATTCTCGACGTCTCCGGCGAGGGGCGGATCGCCTGCAACCAGGTGCTCTACCACCTGAAAGAACGCGCGATCGAGCATGCGGTGATCCCGTGGTGTGAACGGCATAATGTTGCCGTCGTTGCCTACTCCCCTTTCGGCCACGACGATTTCCCCGCAGGCAGCAGCAAGGGCGGTGCCGTGCTGGCGCGCATCGCAGAAGCGCATCGTGCGACGCCGCGTCAGGTCGCGCTGAGCTTCCTCACCCGTGCGACTACGGTGTTCGCCATTCCGAAGGCCTCGTCTGCGGAACATGCCGGCGAGAATGCGGCGGCAGGCGACCTCGTGCTGACGAAGGACGAGATTGCCGCGCTCGACGCGGCGTTTCCGCGCGGGCCGAAGCCACGCGGCCTGCCCATGCTGTAGTGCACAACGGGCAAGATTAACGGAGCATTGACGCGCGCGGCGGCTCGCGCATATCGGCATCCTGTTTTCGGAAGTTGTGAATGCGGAGCAGATGTCGTTTTTTACGGCTGTTCTCGATTCGCATTTTGCCCGGGTTCCAGCCGTGACACCGCCGCCCGCCGCAGCCGCAAGGCTCGACAGTATTCCCATGCCCGTTCCGGAGAAGAAGCAGCAGGCTCGCCGCGCGCCTGCGCGCGTCGATCATCCCTTCAAGGGCATTGCGCTGGTGTTGCTCTCGACGATCTTCCTCGGCTGCTCCGACGTCACCGCGAAATATCTGTCGACCAGCCTGCCTTCGATCGAGATCACCTGGATCCGCTTCGTCACGTTCGCGCTGCTATTCACGCCCGTGATGCTGCCGGGCTCGCCACTGCATGCGATGCGCACCGAGCGGCTCGGTCTGCAATTGATGCGCGGCGCCGCACTGCTCGGCTCGTCGCTGTTCTTCATCACCGGCCTTGCATTTCTGCCCATCGCCGAAGCCTCCGCCACCGGCTTCGTCTCGCCGCTATTCGTCACCGCACTGTCGATCATCTTCCTGAGCGAGAAGGTCGGCATGCGGCGCTGGATCGCGACCGCGATCGGCTTGACGGGCGTTCTGATCATCCTGAGGCCCGGCACGAGCGCGTTCCATGCCGCCGCATTCTTCCCGATCATCTCGGCGTTCTGCTGGGCCGCCGCGCTGATCCTGACGCGGATGATGAGCGGTCGCGAAGCGGTGCTCACCACCATGGCCTATTCCGCGCTGACCGGCGTTGCGATCCTCAGCGTCATGGTGCCGTTCGTCTGGGTCACGCCGAGCTGGACCGCGATCGGGCTGGGCATCGTGATCGGCGTCGCCTCGACCGTGGGCCAGTGGATCATCGTGCTGGCCTATCGCTACGGCGATGCCTCGGTGCTGGCGCCGTTCTCCTATACGCAGTTGCTCTGGGTCAGCATTCTGGGCTTCTTCATCTTCGGCGAGGTCCCGGATATCTGGACGGTCGTCGGCGCCGCCTTCATCGTCGCCAGCGGTCTTTATATCGCCCATCGCGAGCGGGTGCGCCGCGCCCAGCTGCTGGTGCTGGAAGAGCGGTCCCCGAACCCCTGACGCAAGTTTGCACGTCCTGCTTCGTGCTATCACTCGCTCCAAAGGGGAGGAGCCGGATGCGCGCCGCGATTTTCAGGAACGGTGAGATTGTCGTAGGTCGGATGGCCGAGCCGACGCCGGGCCCCGGCCAGGTTCTGGTCAAGACGCTCGCCTGCGGCATCTGCGGCTCCGACCTGCACGCGCGCCAGCACGCCCATCGCATGGTGGAGATGGCGCGGAAGACCGGGCGCAAGCCGATGGACCTCAGCCGCGACGTCGTGTTCGGCCACGAATTCTGCTGTGAGATCGTCGATTACGGCCCCGGCACATCGCGCAAGCTGAAGCCGGGAACCCAGGTCTGCTCGCTTCCCGCGCTGGTGACGCCGCAGGGCATCGAAGGGATCGGCTATTCCAACGACAATGTCGGTGGCTATGCCGAGGCGATGCTGCTGAGCGAAGCGCTGCTGCTCGAAGTGCCCAACGGCCCCGCGCCGGAGCATGCCGCGCTGACCGAGCCGCTCGCCGTCGGCGTTCATGCCGTCGCCAAAGCCAATATCCGTGGCGGCGAGGTGCCGCTCGTGATCGGCTGCGGCCCGGTCGGACTCGCGGTGATCGCCGCGCTGAAGCTCAAACGGCTGCATCCGATCGTCGCGGCCGACTATTCGCCGGCGCGGCGCGCGCTCGCCGCAAAGCTCGGTGCCGACATCGTCGTCGATCCCCGCACGTCGCAGCCTTACGCGACCTGGGCTGAGCACGCGCAGATGTCGGAGGCTGAGAAGGCGGCGCGGCCGCCGTTCCAGGCCATGCTGCCCGCGCTGAAGCCCGCGATCATCTTCGAATGCGTCGGCGTGCCCGGCCTGTTGCAACAGGTGTTCGAGGGTGCCCCGCGCGATGCACGCATCGTCGTGGTCGGCGTCTGCATGGAGAGCGACAGAAGCGAGCCCATGCTCGGCATCATGAAGGAGCTCAACGTCCAATACGTGCTCGGCTACACCCCGGAGGAGTTTGCTGCGTCGCTGCGCCTGATCGCCGAAGGGCAGGTGGACGCGGCCGCGATGGTCACCGCCGAAGTCGGCCTCGACGGCGTCGCAAAGGCCTTCGCCGATCTCGCCAACCCCGAAGCCCACACCAAGATCATCGTGCAGCCGTGGCGGTAGGAGTGTCAATATTTCGCCGGCACGTACATCTCCGGCGGGACCGGGCCTCGCTGATAGTCGGGATGTCGCACGCGCGGCGGCAGCGTCACCGGAGCCCGCACGACCTCCTGGTACGGGATCTGAGTCAATAGGTGTGCGATGCAGTTGAGCCGGGCGCGCTTCTTGTCCACGGCATCGACGATCCACCACGGGCTATCCGG
Organism: Bradyrhizobium sp. IC4060; assembly: GCF_020193715.1. NCBI lineage: Bacteria > Pseudomonadati > Pseudomonadota > Alphaproteobacteria > Hyphomicrobiales > Nitrobacteraceae > Bradyrhizobium > Bradyrhizobium sp. IC4060. The sequence continues at coordinate 957,630 of NZ_JADYVJ010000002.1, forward strand.
CAGATGCGTGTGCTCCAGCATCGTCTCCTTGGCCTTGGTGTACGCCTCCCAGCGACTGCGGGACTCGACGTCCATCGGGCTCAGCTTCCACTGCTTCAGGGGATCCTTGATGCGCATGGTGAAGCGGAATTGCTGCTCGTCGTCGGTAATCGAAAACCAGTACTTGACGAGGATGATGCCGGATCGGATCAGCATGCGCTCGAATTCCGGCACGGTCTTGAAGAACTCCTGGTACTCCTCCTCCGAGCAGAAGCCCATCACGCGCTCGACGCCGGCGCGGTTGTACCAGCTGCGATCGAACAGCACGATCTCGCCGCCGGCCGGCAGGTGCGCGACGTAGCGCTGGAAATACCATTGCGTGCGCTCGCGCTCGTTCGGCGCCGGAAGCGCCGCGACGCGGCAGATGCGGGGATTGAGGCGCTGCGTGATGCGCTTGATCACGCCGCCCTTGCCGGCGGCGTCGCGGCCCTCGAACAGCACCACGACCTTCTTCCTCTCGCTCTGCACCCAGTCCTGGAGCTTGATCAACTCGCCCTGGAGGCGGAGCAGTTCCCGGAAATAGAGCCTGCGATCGACCATCGGCCTCAGGGTTCCGGTCTCGTCGAGGAGCTCGTCGAGACGGGTATCATCCATCTCCATCTCCAGTTCCTCGTCGAGATCGTCGGCCATTTCCTGGATGATGCGCTCGCGCTTGGAGATCTCGGATTTGCGATCGGCTGCGGTCATGGGTTCTTCTCTCGGCTCGGATACCAGCACAACGACCATCGGCGGGGTTTGTTGCGCCCATGTGACAACATGCAATCCGGCGGACGCTTGGTTACACCGGCAGCGCGATCGAATATTTCACTTGGCTCAGCGCAAAGCTCGATTCGATCGAGGCAATGCCGTCGAGCCGGGTCAGCTTGGTCTTCAGGAACGCCTCGTAGGAGGCGAGGTCGGCGGCGACGACGCGGAGCAGATAATCGCGGTTCCCGGTCATCAGATAGCATTCCAGCACCTCGTCCCATTTCGAGATGGCGCGGGCAAAGCGGTTGAGATCCTCCTCCTTCTGCCGTGCCAGCTTGATCGAGATGAACACGCTGACATGCAGTCCCAGCGCCTTCTGGTCGACGGTCGCGACATAGCGCGAGATGACGCCGCGCTCCTCCAGGAGCTTGACCCGGCGATGGCAGGGCGAGACCGAGAGGCCGACCTTGTCGGCGAGCTCCTGCATGGTCAGGCGGCTGTCGTTCTGAAGGTGGCTGAGGATCTTGCGGTCGATGGCGTCGAGCTCGGGCATTGGGATGAAACCTGCATTTTGTCCGCTACGTTGGTAAAGTATCCCAATATCGGCGGGTATGGCGCGAAAAATTGAGAAGTTTGACGCACCGCGCAGGCGTATGATCGGTGCATATTTTCCGGAGCATCGCCATGCCCGTTGACCCCGCCCGTCTCGACATCCTGACCGCCCTCAGCCGCAAGGCGCTGTGGCTGTCGTCCTGGACCATCCACCACGCCAACCACATCCGCTCCAATGCGGATGGCCTCAAGGTCGGCGGCCACCAGGCCTCGTCCGCCTCGCTAGCCACCATCATGTCGGCGCTGTACTTCCACGTGCTGCGCCCTGAGGACCGCGTCGCGGTGAAGCCGCATGCGAGCCCGGTGTTCCACGCCATCCAGTATTTGTTCGGCCGGCAGAGCCGCGAGAAGCTGGAGAATTTTCGCGGCTTCAAGGGCGCGCAGTCCTATCCCTCGCGCACTAAGGACGTCGACGACGTCGACTTCTCCACCGGCTCGGTCGGCCTCGGCGTCGCGCAGACGCTGTTCTCTTCGCTGGTGCAGGATTACGTCAAGGCGCATGGCTGGATGAAGGATCGCCGCGAGGGGCGGATGATCGCGCTCGTCGGCGACGCCGAGATGGACGAAGGCAACATCTTCGAGGCGCTCGCGGAGGGCTGGAAGCACGGCCTGCGCAACACCTGGTGGGTGGTCGACTACAACAGGCAGTCGCTCGATGCCGTTGTGCGCGAAGGTCTTTGGGAAAAGTTCGAGACCATGTTCCGCAATTTCGGCTGGGACGTCGTCATCGTGAAATACGGCCGCCTGATGCGCGACGCCTTCGCCGAGCCCGGCGGCGAGGCGCTGAAGACGTGGATCGACAATTGCCCGAATGCGCTCTACGCGGCGCTGTGCTTCCAGGGCGGCGCGGCCTTCCGCAAGCACCTCCATGACGAAATCGGCGACCAGGGCCCGATCACAAAACTGATCGACAAGCGCAGCGACGAGGAGCTGCTGGCGCTGATGTCGAACCTTGGCGGCCACGACATGGCGAGCGTGCTGGAGGCGTTCGATTCCATCGACCACGACCGCCCCGTCTGCTTCATCGCCTACACGATCAAGGGCGTCGGCTTGCCTTTCCAGGGCCACAAGGACAATCACGCCGGCCTGATGACGGTCGCGCAGATGGAGAAATATCGCGACAGCCAGAACATCCGGCCGGGCCACGAATGGGACAAGTTCGAAGGGCTGCCGCAGGATGCGGCCGAGCTCGAGGCCTTCCTCGCGCGGGTGCCGTTCAATCAGGATGGCCGCCGGCTCACGGCGCCCGTCGTCGAGGTGCCGCAACAGCTCGCCTTCAAGCCGTCGCCGCAGATGTCGACCCAGCAGGGCTTTGGCCTCGTGCTGAACGAGATCGCGCGCAGCGACAGCGAGCTCGCCAGGCGCATCGTCACGACCTCGCCGGACGTCACCGTCTCCACCAATCTCGGCCCCTGGGTCAACCGCCGCGGCCTGTTCGCGCGGGCCGAGAAGGCGGACTTGTTCCGCAGCGAGAAAATTCCCTCGACCTACAATTGGGACGCTTCGCCAAAGGGCCAGCATCTGGAGCTCGGCATCGCCGAGATGAACCTGTTCATCATGCTCTCGGCGCTCGGCCTGTCGCACCAGATCAACGGCGAGCGGCTCTTGCCGGTCGGCACGCTCTACGATCCCTTCATCGAGCGCGGCCTCGATGCGCTGAACTACGCCTGCTACCAGGACGCGCGCTTCATGGTGGCGGCGACGCCGTCCGGCATCACGCTCGCGCCCGAAGGCGGCGCGCATCAGTCGATCGCAACGCCCTTGATCGGCATGGCGCAGGACGGCCTGGCCTCGTTCGAGCCGGCCTTCGTCGACGAGCTCGCCGTGATCATGGCTTTCGGCTTCGAGCACATGCAGCGCGAGCCGGGCGAGGGCGGTTCGGTCTATTTGCGCCTCTCCACACGCGCCATCGAGCAGGCGCAGCGGATCATGACACCGGAGCTGCGACAGGGCATCACCGACGGCGCCTATTGGCTGCGCAAGCCGGGCCCGAATGCCGAGGTCGTGATCGCCTATACGGGCGCGGTCGCGCCCGAGGCGATCGAGGCGACCGGCTTCATCGGCGAGAGCCGCCGCGACGTCGGCCTGCTCGCGATCACTTCGGCCGACCGTCTGCATTCGGGGTGGACCGCGGCGCGGAAATTACGGCGCGACCGCCGCGGCGTGCAGCATCTCAGCCACATCGAAAAGCTGCTCGCGCCGCTGCCGCGCGACTGCGGCATCGTGACCGTGATTGACGGCCATCCGTCTGCGCTCGGCTGGCTCGGCAGCGTCCGTGGCCATCGCGTCGAGGCGCTCGGCGTCGAGCAGTTCGGCCAGACCGGCAGCATCGCGGACCTTTATCGGCACTATGGCATCGACGCCAACGCCATCATCGATGCGGCCGAAAGCCTCACCACCGGCGCGCCGGTGCTGCACCGGAAGATGGCGGTGTAGCGGAGGTAACTGCCTCGTCATTCCGGGGCGACGCGCAGCGTCGAGCCCGGAATCCATAACCACGATCGGGAGTATGGATTCCGGGCCCGCGCCAAAAGGCGCGCCCCGGAATGACTGCGGGGCCACCTTGCCACGTTCCCGCCATCGGCTCATATAACCTCCGCTCGCCGCAACGCTGGCCCCGCATATGGCGGGTTCAATTGCCGGCGCTTTCGTGCAAGGATGCTTGCCGAAACGCCCCCTCCAAGCCCCCAAAGAAGAGGTTAACGATGGTCAATCGCATGCAATTCTACATCGACGGCGCCTGGGTCGACCCCGCCGTCAAGAAGTCCACCGCCGTGATCAATCCGGCGACGGAAGAGGCGATGTACGAGGTTGCGCTCGGCTCCAAGGCCGATGTCGACAAGGCGGTCGCCGCCGCCAAGCGCGCCTTCGCGACCTTCTCCCAGACCAGCCGCGAGGAGCGCGTCGCGCTGCTCAGCAAGGTCATCGAGGTCTACAAGGGCCGCCTCAAGGAGATCGGCGCCGCCGTCTCCGACGAGATGGGCGCACCGCTGCCGATGGCGGAGAAGCTGCAGGCCGGCGCCGGCCTCGGCCATCTCATGACCACGCTCGACGTGCTCAAGAACTATCATTTCGAGGAGCCGGTCGGCACCGCCATGGTGCTGCGCGAGCCGATCGGCGTGGTCGGCATGATCACGCCCTGGAACTGGCCGCTGAACCAGATCGCCTGCAAGGTCGCGCCCGCGCTCGCCGCCGGCTGCACCATGATCCTAAAGCCCAGCGAGTTCACGCCGACCTCGGCGCTGATCTTCGCGGAGATCCTCCATGAAGCCGGCGTGCCCAAGGGCGTGTTCAACCTCGTCAACGGCCTCGGCCCCGAGGTCGGCGCCGCCATGAGCGAGCACCCCGACATCGACATGATCTCCTTCACCGGCTCGACCCGCGCCGGCATCGACGTTGCGAAGCGCGCAGCGCCCACCGTGAAGCGCGTCAGCCAGGAGCTCGGCGGCAAGTCGCCGAACGTCATCCTCGAAGGCGCCGACCTCACGAAGGCGGTGACCGGCGGCGTGATGCACATGTTCAACAATTCCGGCCAGTCCTGCAACGCGCCATCGCGCATGATCGTGCCGCTGTCGAAGATGAAGGAAGTCGCCGCGATCGCCAAGGCCGTCGCCGACAAGACCAAGGCCGGTGATCCCCGCGCCGAAGGCACCACCATCGGCCCGGTCGTCAATCGCGGCCAGTGGGACAAGATCCAGGGCCTGATCAAGAAGGGCATCGACGAGGGCGCAACGCTCGTCGCCGGCGGTCCTGGCCTGCCCGAAGGCGTCAACAAGGGCTTCTATGTCCGTCCGACCATCTTCGCCGACGTCACGCCTGACATGACGATCGCGCGCGAAGAGATCTTCGGGCCGGTGCTGACCATCATCGGCGCCAAGGACGAGGCCGACGCGGTCAAGATCGCCAACGATACGCCGTATGGCCTCGCCGGCTACGTCACGGGTGCGACGGTCGAGGACGCCAAGCGCGTCGGCCGCCAGATCCGCGCCGGCAACGTCAACCTGCAGGGCGTGCCCAACGACCGCACCGCGCCGTTCGGCGGCTACAAGCAGTCCGGTAACGGCCGCGAGTGGGGCAAGTTCGGCCTCGAGGACTTCCTCGAAGTGAAGGCGGTCGCCGGCTTCAACGCGGCGTAAGTTCTTCCGTCTGAACAAACGAAGCGCCGGAGCGGGCAACCCCTCCGGCGTTTTTTAGCGCTGTCCTGTCATTCCGGGGCGTCGCGAAGCGACGAGCCCGGAATCCATTCCTCCACAAACTCCGTCGCACAATGGATTCCGGGTTCGCGCCGAACAGGCGCGCCCCGGAATGCGCCAGAGAGTTTCGCATTCCGAGGAAAGATCTCGTAGGGTGGGCAAAGGCGCGCTCTTTGCGCGACGTGCCCACCATCGCGCGACGAACGAGAGATGGTGAGCACGCTTCGCTTTGCCCACCCTACGAGACCGTGCTCGCGGCGCGTCTATCCCCCCACAGCACCTTGCGTGTTCACGTAAAGCGCGTAGATCGACTGGCTCGCGGCCATGAACAGGCGGTTGCGCTTGACGCCGCCGAAGCAGACGTTGGCGCAGCGCTCGGGCAGGGCGATGCGGCCGATCAGGACGCCGTCGGGCGCAAACACCACGACGCCGTCGAGCTCGGGATCGCCCATGCCCCAGCCGCACCAGAGATTGCCGTCGATGTCGCAGCGCATGCCGTCGGGCGTGCCCGGCCCGGCATCGATATGGATACGCTTGTTCGAGATCGTGGTGCCCTCGGGCGAGACGTCATAGGCGAGGATCTTTCGGTTCGGAACGCCCCGCGATTCCACGACATAGAGGATCTTCTCGTCCGGCGAGAAGCACAGCCCGTTCGGCCCGAGCACACCCTCGGCGACGATCGTCGCCTTGCCGGTCGCGGGATCGAGTCGATAGACGTTCGGATCGATCTCGGGCTCGGCCTTGTAGCCCTCGTAATTGCCGAGCAGGCCGAAGGTCGGGTCGGTGAACCAGATCGAGCCGTCCGATTTAACGACGACATCGTTCGGCGAGTTCAACCGCTTGCCGTTGAATTGATCGATCAGCACGGTGATGCTGCCGTCATACTCGGTGCGCACCACGCGCCGGCCGCCGTGCTCGCAGGTGATCAGCCGGCCCTGCCGGTCTCGCGTGTTGCCGTTGGCAAAATTCGAGGGCTTGCGGAACACGCTGACCGCACCGGTCTCTTCCTCCCACTTGAGGATGCGCTGGTTCGGGATGTCGCTGCACAGCAGATAACGTCCGTCGCCGAACCACACCGGCCCCTCGGCCCAGCGCAGGCCGGTCGCCAGCCGCTCCACCGCCGACAGTTTCAGCCAGTATTTTTCGAAGCGGGGATCGAGCGCTTTGATCGCGGGATCGGGATAATAGGTCGCCGGCCGCCAACCAGGCCGTTCCTCCGTGTGGGACGATGCCTCATTCATGCCGGTTCTCTCGTTTCGTTCCCTCTGGACAATCCTGCTATCATTAGAGACACGTGATCGCAAATTCGGTCACCAACGGCGAGGGACGACATGCCGCGTATTTTGATGACGGGAGCTTCGGGCGGAATCGGCACGAGCCTGCGGAAGCTGTTGCCGCCGATCTACCCGGATCTCCTACTGTCCGATATCAAGCCACCGGCTGATCTCGGCCCCGATGAAAAATTTAAGGCCGCGGACCTTGCCGATCTCGCGCAATGCGAGGCGATCTGTGAGGGCGTCGACGGCATCCTGCATTTCGGCGGCTATTCGGTCGAAGGCACCTGGGATCAGATCCTCCAGGCCAACATCATCGGCGGCTACAATCTGTTCGAGGCCGCCTACCGCAAGGGCGTCAAGCGCGTGGTGTTCGCCTCGTCGAACCACGCCGTCGGCTTCTATCCGCGCCATCACAAGATCGGCACCGACGTCACCCCGCGCCCCGACGGCCGCTATGGCGTCAGCAAGGTGTTCGGCGAGGCCGTCGGCGCGCTCTACGCCGACAAGCACGGGATGAAGGTGACTTGCCTTCGCATCGGCAATTTCGGCGACATGCCGCTCGACAAGCGCCGGCTCTCGATCTGGCTCAAGCCGGACGATCTCGTGCAGCTCTGCCGCATCGGGCTCGAGCATCCCGACATCCATTTCGAGATCTTCTACGGCGCCTCCTTCAACGAGCGCGCCTGGTGGGACAACCACCGCGCCTACGAATTCGGCTATCGCCCCACCGGCCGCGCCGAAGAGTTCCGCGACCACGCCATGGCCGAGCAGGCCAAGCTGAAGCCGGATCCGGTCGGCGATTATTTCCAGGGCGGCACGTTCTGCAGCATGGAGTTCGACGCTGATCCGGATCGTGTGATCGACTGGAATAAGCGGTAGAGATCGTTCACCGGCCGAGCGTCAACAGCGGCTTGCCGGTCTCGACAATGTAGGTCGCAAGCTCCGCGGCGTTGCCGCTGCCGACATTCTTCACGGCGTGATGCACTCCGTGAGGAATGAGCAGCACGTCCCCGGCTTTCAGGATGACGGGCGGCCTGCCGTCGAGCCGATATTCCAGCTCGCCTTCGATCAGATAGACGAGCTCTTCGCCCGGGTGACTGTGCCTGACGGCAACGACGCCCGGAGGAAAGTCGACGCGAACCTGGATGACCTCGCGCCCGGGCGCACTCAGCGCTTCCTTCATGAGATGTGTGCGCTTGATGTCGCCCAGTCGTGGCTCTTCGGATCGTGCCGAGAGTGAAGCCAGGCTGATTGCGGCGATCAGCGCCGCCGCAACCACGGTTCCACGTTTCGTCATGTGAATGTCCTTTCGGATTGTGCAGGATGTTGTCGGTGAGCGCATCAGCCGGCGGCAGCCGCCGGCATTGCGCGAAAGCTGATGGCCATGCGGTTGTAGGCGTTCATCAGGCTGATCGCGATCGTGAGGTCCACGAGCTCACGTTCTTCGAACACAGCGCGTGCGGCCTGGTATGCCTCGTCGGGCACGCCGGTCTCGGCAACCCGTGTCACCGTCTCCGCCCAGGCAAGGGCGGCTCGTTCGCGTTCGTCGAACAGATTGCCGGCCTCGCGCCATGCCTGCAGCAGCGCGATCTTCTCGACCTTTTCTCCCTTGTTGAGCAGGTCGCGGGTGTGCATGTCCAGGCAGTAGGCGCAATTGTTGATCTGAGAGATCCGCAGATAAACCAGCTCGATCAGCGTGGCGGAAAGCCGGCTCTGCAGGACGTAGCCGTAGACGCCGCCGAGCGCCTTGATCCCTGCCGGGGCGATCTGGTTATAGTCGAGACGCTTACTCATGTTTCTCTCCTTGACGATGATTCTGCTGGACGGCGGTGGTCAGATCCTTCTCGCTGCTGTCACGACGAACATTGTGAGCAGCGTGAGCCCCGCCGAGGTTGAATCGTATTTTCAGGGCGGGACTCTTTTTCGATTTCGGTTATTGCGCTGTGGTGTGAGCTCTCACCTGCGGATGACAGCCTTCAGCGAGTCCGTGAACACCCAGAAGGAAGCGGCGAGCAGGCCGACGTCCTTCAGCAGGAACTGACCCGGAGCGACCGTGATCGCGGGGACCCCGAGCTCCGGCACGACGACGCCGGGCGTCGAGATCATGAAGCTCAGCGTGGTGACGAACAGCCCGGCCGACAACAGGCCGCCGGCCGCGGAGTAGATCGGGCTGGACAGGCGGAGCGCGATCAGGAGCCCGATGCTGAGTTCGACGAAGCCGAGAAAGGTCGAGAAGCCGCGCACCGAGAACAGCGTGTAGAACCATCGCAGCAGCGGACTGTTCTCGACCAGGGGCACCAGTCCCTGTGCTTCGTAGTCGGTGAATTTCATCCCGCCGAACCAGGCGTAGATGATTGCGAGCGAGGCGTAGAGACCGATCCGGCTGATCGGTTCGGCGTAAGCGAGCAGGCGTTCAGAACGTTCGCGCCAACTGATCGTGCGGCGCAGGGCGATGGATAAGGTGGACGATTGGCTGATGATGCGTGACATGGTGATCTCCGTTTGATGCCGGTTGTTCGCTCACGCATTCACGTGCGTGTGCAGGTTGTAGCGAGGGGCGGGAATAGTGCTCGAGAGCTTGTTCGTCATGGCAAGCCGCGCGCTCTCGTGGCGATCCCACTCCGACTTGTCGGCCAGCGCCGGGATCGTCACGACTTCGCCGAGGTCGAGACCGGCGAGGGCGGCGTCGACCAGGTCGTCGGCCGACATGACGATCTCTGCCGGAAGCTGGTGAACCGGCGTGCCCGCGATGTCCCAAAACTCCGTCGCAGTGGCGCCCGGCAGCACGGCCTGAATGCGGATGCCCTTCCCGGCGAGCTCGTGAACGAGTGACTGGGTGAATGCGAGCACGAAAGCTTTCGAGCCGCCGTAGACGCCGTTGAGCAGCTCCGGCGCGATCGCGACGATGGAAGCGATGTTGATGATCGTGCCGTGGCCGCGGGCGATGAATCCGGGCACCGCTGCGTAGGTCAGGCGCGTCAGTGCACCGACGTTGAGACGGATCATGTCTTCCATCTTGTCGATGTCGGAATCGATCAGCGGGGCCGAGGCGCCGACGCCGGCGTTGTTGACCAGCACCGAAATGTCGCCGTTGGTTCTGATGAGTTGCTCGACGCGGCGGAGGTCGGCAGGGGATGTGAGATCGGCTTCCACCGTTTCCACCTTGCGGCCAGTTTCGTTGCCGAGCCTGCGCGCGAGCGATGCGAGCCGCTGCCTGTTGCGCGCAACGAGGATGAGGTCGTGGCCGCGCTTCGCCAGGCGATCGGCGTAGATCGCGCCGATTCCGGTCGAAGCTCCGGTGATGAGGGCAGTGCCTGTTCTGGTCTGGGTCATTTTCGTCTCTCCTTCGGATTGGGTGCGGAGAGGAATAGGCACTTCCGGAAATGGTGGGTATCTGGCAAAATCGGGATCTTTCCTTCCAGAATATGGAAGTGTCCCATGGATCGTCTCGAAAGCATGTCGGTGGTCCTGGCGGTGGCGGAGGCGGGCAGCCTGTCTGCCGCCGCGCGCCGTCAAAAAATGCCGTTGGCAACGGTGAGCCGGAAGGTTTCGGAGCTCGAGGAGCACCTCCAGACCAAGCTGTTTCATCGCTCGAGCCGCGCGCTCGTCCCAACGGACGCCGGTCGCTCCTACATCGCCGCGGCCAAGCGAATTCTCGCCGACCTCACCGAAGCCGAGCGCGTTGCCTCCGGCGAATACACCACGCCGCGTGGCGATCTCAGCATCACGACGCTGGTCGCGCTCGGTCGGCTATGCTTGCAGCCGATCCTTGCCGAGTTTCTTGCGGCATTTCCGGAGGTGGATGTTCAGCTCATCTTGCAGGACCGGACGCTTAACCTTCTGGACGAGAACATTGACGTCGCGCTTCGCGTCGGCGATCTCGCCGACAGCGGCCTGATCGCCGTGCGCGTGGGGGAAATTCACCGCGTCGCCTGCGCCAGCCCGTCCTATCTGAAGCTGCGGGGAACGCCGAAGGCTCCCGATGATGTCTCCGCCCACGACTGCATCAGCTATCCTCCGCTTCAATCGCCGGGCACGTGGAGATTCAAACGAGGGCAGACCGAGTATGCAGTGCCGGTGCGGTCGCGCTTCATTGCAAGCAATCTGGAATCGGCCATCGATGCCGCGCGCGCAGGCATCGGGATCACCGTCGTGTTCTCCTATCTGGCGTCGGATGCGCTGAGGTCTGGAGAGCTCGTTGCGGTCCTGCAGGACTTTCAACCGCCGCCGCAGCCGGTCAGCTTCGTCTACTCGCCCAACCGCTTCATGCCGGCGAAGCTGCGAGCGTTTCTCGACTTCGCAGGGCCGCGCCTGAGGGCGCGCTTGGCCGACAGTCCCGGCAACGTTGCGCCGCGGAGGCCGCGGGCGTAACTGCGGGCCCGCACATCAGAAATGCAGGTTGAGCCGCAACAGCGCCTGGTGCCGCTCGAACTGATCGAGGTTGAGGCTGCGAACGTCGCCGATCGCCTGGCCGGCAACCTGCATCTGCCAGGTGCCGGAGATGCCGACCTCCTTCGAGATGTTGTAGGAGAAGGTTGGGCCAGCAAAGACTGCGTCTCCCAAAAAGCGGTCGAGGCCGCCGCCGTCATAGGCCCGCGCGTAGCGTACGCCGAGGCCGAGCACGAGGTCGGGATGCACTGCGTACGAGATCGCGGCCTGGAGCTGCATCTCGGAATCGTGTCGCCAAAGATTGGTTAGGGTCTCGCGGGTTCCGCCGGTCCCGTACCAGACGTTGAAGGCGGCGAACAGCCTGTCCTTGACCAGCTCGCGATCGAACAGGGCGGCAAATTCTGCGCCATATTGCGCGATGTGCATGCCGCTGCCGTCGTCGATCCGGCTCCAGCCGGGCTGCGCATGGAGAGTCAGCCCAAAGGGCGCGACGGCACGATCGAGCAGCTTGTAGCGCAGTTCGAGCGCCACCCCGCCGAAAGCGAGGTCGCGATGATCGGCAAGTCCCGGAACGCCATTGATGTGATGTCCGGTCAGTGCAAATCCTGGCGCGATCCGGAAGTTGTCCGAGACCGTGTATTTGACCTGATTGAGATTGGCCCAGGCTGCGTAAGTGCCGGAGCGCTTGCCGAATGCGCCGACATTCTCGAACTCGATCTCCATTTCGCCGGGCTTGCCGATGTCGGAGCCCATGCTGAAACCGAAGATGTGCTCGGTGTCGATTTCCGAATGAGCCGACGGCAAACCTCCCGTCAGCTTGCTGACGCCGGGGGCCGGTTCTGAGCCGGGCCAGGCATAGGCGAGGCCGCGTGGACCGTCGTCGGCAGAGGCGGAGACGCAACTCGCCAGATGACCGGCGACGACAATTGCGGCCGTTATTGCGCCCCGCAAGCTCAACTTTCTCAGCACGACATCCACCAACCCGCGCGAACCAAGGACACTGATCGACGCAAGGAGCTTGGTTCACGCGAAGCCCCTGCGATTGCAAGTCATTCGCAAGAACAATTCCACAGAATGGCCGGCCGTGCAACTACTTGCTAATCATTCTTAGTTGCGTTCAATGGAATTCACTTCGGCTGGGCGGCGGGTCGGGTCCGATCCACGCTGGAGAGGCTGGAAACGGGAGATTCCCTGCGCGTTCGGCGCCGTCCCGTGCGGCAATGCCGCGCGGTGCTCAGGAGTGCCAGAAACCAAGCGTCAGGCCTGCAAGTCGAGTTATTGACAATCAGGGCGCTGGCCTTACCACCACGACAAAAGCTGAAGGGAGCGCCCTGATGACGAGTGGCTTGCGCAAGGGTCTGACGAGCTATGGCGATGCCGGTTTCTCGCTGTTCCTGCGCAAGGCGTTCATCAAGGCCATGGGCTATTCTGACGACGCGCTGGAGCGCCCGATCGTCGGCATCACCAACACCTATAGCGACTACAATCCCTGCCACGGCAACGTCCCTGACATCATCGAAGCCGCCAAGCGCGGCGTGATGCTGTCGGGCGCGATGCCCTTCGTGTTCCCGACCATCTCGATCGCGGAGAGCTTTGCGCATCCGACCTCGATGTACCTGCGCAATCTGATGGCGATGGACACCGAGGAGATGATCCGCGCCCAGCCGATGGATGCGGTGATCGTGATCGGCGGCTGCGACAAGACGCTGCCGGCGCAGGTGATGGCCGCGATCAGCGCCGATCTGCCGACCGTGGTCATCCCCGTCGGGCCGATGGTGGTCGGTCATCACAAGGGCGAGGTGCTGGGGGCCTGCACCGATTGCCGCCGCCTCTGGGCGAAATATCGCGCCGGCGACATGGACGATGCCGAGATCGAGGCGGTGAACGGCCGGCTGGCGCCATCGGTCGGCACCTGCATGGTGATGGGCACGGCCTCGACCATGGCCTGCATGATCGAGGCGATGGGCCTGTCGCTGCCGATGAGCGCGACGATTCCCGCGCCGCATGCCGAGCGTTTCCGTCTCGCCGAGGCCAGCGGCAAGGTTGCCGCGGAGATGGCCAAGGCCAAGGGCCCGAAGCCGAGCGACGTGTTGACGCCGGCCTCGTTCAAGAACGCGCAAGTCGTGCTGCAGGCGATCGGCGGCTCGACCAACGGCTTGATCCATCTGACCGCGATGGCGCATCGCTCGCCGCACCGGCTCGATCTCGCAGCGTTCGACCAGATCGGTCGCGAGGTGCCGGTGCTGGTCGATCTCAAGCCGTCCGGCGAGCATTATATGGAGCACTTCCACCACGCTGGTGGCGTGCCGAAGCTGCTGGCGCAGCTCGGCGATCTCGTCGACCTCGATGCCAAGACCATCAGCGGCCAGACGTTGCGGGAGATCGCGGCGAATGCGGAGGACGTGCCAGGCCAGGATGCGATTCGTCCGCGTGATAATCCGATCAAGAAGGAGGGCGGCCTCGCCATCCTGCACGGCAATCTCGCCCCGCGCGGCGCGGTCATCAAGCAATCCGCCGCCAGCCCGAAGCTGCTGCAGCACACCGGGCGCGCCGTCGTGTTCGAATCCGTCGAGGACATGACCTTGCGGGTCGACGATCCCGATCTCGACGTCAACGCCGACGACGTGCTGGTGCTGCGCAACGCCGGCCCGAAGGGCGCGCCGGGCATGCCGGAAGCCGGTTATCTGCCGATCCCGAAGAAGCTCGCGCGCGGCGGCATCAAGGACATGGTGCGCATCTCGGATGCGCGCATGAGCGGCACCGCGTTCGGCACCATCGTGCTGCACATCACCCCGGAATCCGCCGTCGGCGGGCCGCTGGCGCTGGTTGAGAACGGCGACATGATCCGCCTTGATGTGGCCAAGCGCAGCATCGAGCTCTTGGTTGACGCCGCCGAGCTGGAGCGGCGCCGCGCTGCGTTGAAGCCGGTGGCCGCGCCGGAAGAGGCGCGGCGCGGCTACGCCTGGCTGTTCAACGAGACCATCCTGCAGGCCGACGAGGGCTGCGATTTCGACTTCATGCAGAGAACGGGCCCCGCGAAGGGCTGAGCCACCGACCGCAGTGGTATCGCATTTGGGAGCTTTCCCTGCGGCCATCCTTCGAGCCGCCCGCTTTAGGCGGGCTCCTCAGGATGAGGTCGGAGTGCGCGGCTGCAGTTTCAACGGGCACTGACGCTGATGAGCCTCATCCTGAGGAGGCGCGTAAGCGCCGTCTCGAAGGACGAGGCGTACGCACCGGCGCCGCCCTGCCACCGATCGTGTGGCCGCTACTTGCTCTTGCTCGTGAACTTCTTCACGGCGGTGCGGAACGCTTCCGTGTTCATCGCCATGATGATCTTGTGCTCCTCGGCATCGAGCTGCTGCTTCACCGGCGTGGTCGCCGCCTGATAGACCAGCTGCTTGGTGCCGGCGATCGAAGCCGGCGGGTTCTGCGCGAGACGCTCGGCAAGTTTTCGCGTCGCGGTCTTCAGCTCGGCGGCAGGAGCGACCTTCGCAACCAGGCCCCATTCATAGGCCTGCTGCGCGGTAAAATTATCCTCGGCGAGAAAGATCTGCAGCGCCCGGCGGGAGCCGACCGTGCCGACGATGCCGACCGTCGAGCCGCCGTCCGGCGACACCCCGATCTTGGCATAGGCCGGCGTGAACTTGGCATCGTCAGCGGCGATGCAGAGATCGGTGACGAAGGCGAGGCCCATGCCGGCGCCGGCGGCCGAGCCGTGCACGCTCGACAGCGAGATCTTCGGCATGCGCCTGATGATCTCGATGAAGGCGTGATAGTGCTTCAATAGCTCGCCGACGACGGGTGTCACCGTGCCGGCTTCGGCTGCGGCCCCGATCGTCTGCAGATCGCCGCCGGCGCAGAACGCGCGGCCTTCGCCTTCGAGCACCACGACGCGGATGTCGTCGGCGCCTTCGATATAGGTTGCGAGCTGCTCGAGCTTCTGGGCAATCGCAAGATCGATCGCGTTGAATGCGGCAGGGCGGTTCAGCGTGATGGTCGCGATCGGGCCGTCGACCTTGAGCAGGGCGGGATCGTCGGGCTTTGAGACGGGAGCGGTCATCTGGATTCTCCGGCAGGAGGTCGAGGCTCGAACTAAATCGCAGAAGGGCAGGGGTGACAATCCCCGAACCACCGCTCTTGCGCCGGGCGGAACGATAGGCTCAAATGGAGCCGCTTTCGCCAAGGGACGGACACGAGCGCCGGCTCCTCGCAAGGCCAGCAAGCAAAATCAGCGAGAGAGGAGGCGGCATGGGTCACGCTCGTGTCTTCCGGAAATGGGCTGTCCGATGACTGGCCCGGTGATCATCGTCGGTGCCGGCCATGGCGGCTACCAGATCGCGGCATCGCTGCGCCAGGCCGGCTTTGCCGAGCGCATCTGCCTGATCAATGACGAGCCGCATCTGCCCTATCAGCGGCCGCCGCTGTCCAAGGCCTACATCAAGGGCTCCGCGGGCCCGGAGAGCCTGATGTTCAGGCCTGAGAAGTTTTACCAGGACCAGAGCATCGAGCTGATCGCCGGCCGCGCCGCCTCGATCGACCGCGCCGCGCGTAAGGTGCATCTCGCATCCGGCGAGACGCTGGACTATTGGCACCTCGTGCTGGCGACCGGCGCGCGCAATCGCCTGCTCGATCTGCCCAATGCCAATCTGCCCGACGTGAAATATCTGCGCATTCTCGATGACAGCGAGGCGCTGCGCGCGATCATGCCGTCGAAGACGCGCGCCGTGATCATCGGCGCCGGCTTCATCGGCCTCGAATTTGCCGCGACCGCCCGCATCAAGGGCCTCGAGGTCGACGTGCTCGAGCTCGCCCCGCGTGTGATGGCGCGGGCGGTGACGGCGGAGGTCTCGGAGTATTTCCAGGACCGCCACCGCGAGGCCGGCATCCGTATCCATCTCGGTGTGCAGGCGACCTCGATCGAAGCCGAGGCCGGCAAGGTCACCGGCGTGTCCTTGAGCGACGGGCGGCATCTGCCGGCCGACCTTGTCGTGGTCGGCGTCGGCGTGCTGCCGAACATCGAGCTCGCGGCCGAGGCAGGGCTGCCGGTCGCCGCCGGCATCATCGTCGATGAATATCTGTCGACGGCTGATCCCAACATTTCGGCCATTGGCGATTGCGCGCTGTTCGCAAGCCCGCGCTTCGGCGGATCGCTGCGGCTGGAATCGGTGCAGAACGCCACCGATCAGGCCCGCTGCCTCGCAGCAAAGCTGACCGGGGATAAGAAACCGTACGACAGCCATCCCTGGTTCTGGAGCGATCAGGGCGACGACAAGCTCCAGATCGCGGGGCTGACGACCGGCTACGACCGCGTCGTGCTGCGCGGCGATCCCGCCAAGAAGGCATTCTCGGCGTTCTGCTATCACGGCGACAAGCTGCTCGGAATCGAATCCATCAACCGCGCCGGCGATCACATGTTCGGCCGGAGATTGCAGGCTATGGACCGCTCCATCACGCCGGAGCAGGCCGCGGACGAAAGCTTTGACCTGAAGAGCGCGCTGGCGTGATGTTCTTCTCCCTCTCCCCGTTCTTACGGGGAGAGGGTCGGGGTGAGGGGCTTTCTCCGCGCACACGGTGGCAGTCGGACTCGCGGAGACTCCCCCTCACCCGGAATTTGCTCTCGCAAATTCCGACCTCTCCCCGCAAGCGGGGAGAGGCGAAGAGGCCTCTACAGTATCGCCGCCACTTCCGCCCCCGTCGGCATCGACGGTCCGGCGCCCATGCGCTGCACGCTGATCGAGGCGGCGGCATTGGCGAACGTCAGCGCCTCACGCAAGGGCGCGCCATCAGCGAGTTGCGCGGCGAGCGCGCCGACGAAGCAGTCGCCGGCGCCGGTGGTGTCGAGTGCCTTCACCACACGGCCGGCCACCGAGATCTCCTCGTGCCCGGCGAGCGCGAGCACGCCGCGCTTGCCGAGCGTGACGCAGATGGTCTGGTCCTCGCGCGCCTGAAGTTTTCGCGCGACATCGATGATGCGGCCGGCCGCGTCGCTCTCGGAGAGCTCAACGCCGGCGAGGAAGCCGAGCTCGGTTTCGTTCAGCACGAGGATGTCGACCAGCGCCAGCTGCTCGCCCGGCATCTTCTGCGCCGGCGCCGGGTTCAGCACGGTCACTGCCCCCGCCGCGCGGGCGCGGTGGAAGAAGGCAGCGATCGTCGGCAGCGGAATCTCGAACTGGCTGACGGCGACGTCGCCCTTCAGCAGCGGCACGACCTTGACGTCATCAGCGCCGACCAGCCCGTTCGCTCCGGGAACGACGACGATGGTGTTGTCGGCCTCGGCCACCGTGATGATGGCCGTCCCGGTGTGCGCCTCGGCCGTCTCCACGACATAGCCGAGGTCGATGCCCTGGTCGCCGAGAAAGGCCTTCAGCTCAGCGCCCAACGAATCCCTGCCCAGCCGCCCGATCAGCGTGGTCCGCGCCCCTAACCGCGAGGCCGCGACCGCCTGGTTCGCGCCCTTGCCGCCTGGGAAATACAGGACCTGGCGGCCGGCGACGGTCTCGCCGACGCGCGGATGGCGATCGGCCGTGGCCACCACATCCATGTTGATGCTGCCGGCAACGAAGACCCGCCCCATCTCTTTCTAGACCCTGACCTCGAACTCGTGCCTGACCTTGGCGATATCGACCAGCGTCGGCAAGCCGGCCTCGTTGCCGAGGCGCTGGATCTTGTAGGTCGAGGCGGCGCGGGCAAAGTCGAAATGCTCGCGCCAGCTTTTGCCGGGATGGGCGAGGTAGGAATAGACATAGGCGCCGTGGAAGACGTCGCCAGCGCCGTTGGTGTCGATCACGCGCTCGCGCGGGATCGGCATCGCCGGCATCACCTGCACCGTGCCTGTTTCGTCGTACCAGAACAGGCCCTTCTCGCCCATGGTGACGCCGCCGATCTTGCAGCCGCGGCTCTTGAGATAGTCGAGCATCTTCTCCGGCGTCAGATCCATCTGCTCGCACAGGCGCTCGGCGACGATGGCGACGTCGATGAATTCGAGCAGCTCATGGGTGTTGGTGCGCAGGCCGCCGCCGTCGAGCGAGGTCAGGATGCCGGCCTCGCGGCACACCTTAGCGTAGTGGATGGCGGCATCCGGCTGGTGGCCGTCGACATGCAGCGCGCGGCAGCCGCCGAGATTGAGCATCGGAAAGGGGTGGATGTGCTCGTCGTCGCGGCAGCGGACGATGGCGCGCTTGCCGTCCTTGGGCATGATGAAGGAGAGCGAGGACTGGTTGACCTTGCGCCCGTGCAGCGAGATGCCGTACTTCGCGCACATGTCCTGGAACATGCGCCCCAGCCAGTCATTGGCTGCGGTCGCGATCAGGTCCGGCACGATGCCGAGCTTGGCGCAGCAGAACGCCGCCGTCACCGCATTGCCGCCGAAGGAGACCGCGTAGTCGCGCGCCACGTGCTTCTCGTCGCCGGTCGGCATGTGGTCGGTGATGAAGACGACGTCGATATAGGTCTGTCCGATGAAGAGAGCCTGCATTGCTTGTCCGTGATGCGCTTGTGGTCCCGGCCGGCGAGATTACTCTAGCACCGGTTCCGCTCCGGAGGGACGCTGAAATTATTCGCAAAACTGCCGTCCGAAGCGCTTGAGGTCAGCATGGTCCGGGAATACGACCATCACTGGCCCATGCCAAGCCCGGACAAACGCCGTCTTTCGCTCCCGGGGTTCCCGGTCCACAAAAAGGGTGCAGAATGATCACCGGCCTCGATCACATCGTCGTTCTCGTAGGCGATATCGGCGCGGCCAAGGCGGCCTATCAAACGCTGCTCGCCCGCGCGCCGGCCTGGCAGAACTCGGGCGAGGGCGCCGACCGGGTGCTGTTCACCCTCGACAACGTGACCGTCGAGCTGATGGCCCCTCACGGCTTCAGCGTCACCGCCGACCGTATGCGCGCACTGCTCGGCGACCAGGAAGGCATCCTCGCCAGCCTGTGCTTTCGTGTCGCCGACATCGGCAAGATGCACCGCCGGCTGGAGCGGGTGGCCCTGAGGCCTGATACGGTCGCCGAGGTCGAAAGCAGCGACGCCGCCACTGACGCCGTGCTGCACTGGAAGCGCACGCGGGCCGCCACGGAGCTGACGCGCGGCGTGCGCATGTTCTTCCTGGAGCTGGCCGACGAGCGTCCGAAGTCGGCCGCGACCGACATCGCGCCGATCGAGGGGCTCGACCACGTCGTCGTCACCACGGAGGATTCCGAGCGCGCCGCCGCGCTCTACGGCGCCCGGCTCGGCCTTGATCTCGCGCTCGACCGCTCGCACCAGGACTGGGGCCAGCTGATGTTCTTCCGCTGCGGCGATCTCATCGTCGAGGTGGTGCGCCGCCCGGTCGCGGGCGGCGATGCCGCGCATGACCGGCTCTGGGGCCTGAGCTGGCGGGTCGGCGACATCGACGCCACCCGCGCCCGCCTGATCGCGAGCGGACTCGACGTCAGCGAGGTGCGCACCGGCCGCAAGCCGGGGACGCGCATCATGACCGTGCGCAACGGCACCTGCGGAATCCAGACCGTGCTGCTGGAGCGTTCGCCGAAGCCGGTGGAGTGATTCTGTCATTCCGGGGCGATGCGTAGCATCGAACCCGGAATCCATTTCGCGGCTGACTCTGCCGCCCAATGGATTCCGGGCTCGCGCCAAGAGGCGCGCCCCGGAATGACGAACATTCTCAAACTCACGCTCGCGTGCTACACGCGTCTTGTCGGCACCCAGCGAGCACCCGGTTTGGCGAAGGCAAAGCGAACTCTGAAATGGCAGCGCGACCCCGAGGGGATGCGGCTGCGCATTCTCGAAGCCGCCAAGCAGGAGTTTTCCGCCCATGGCCTTGCCGGCGCGCGCGTCGACCGCATCGCGGCCAAGGCCGGCGCCAACAAGCGCATGCTGTACTATCACGTCGGCAACAAGGACGAGCTCTATCTCGCCGTGCTCGAAGGCGCCTATGACAAGATCCGCAGCGAGGAGCGCGGGCTGGACCTCGAACATCTCGATCCGCCCGAGGCGATCCGCCGCCTGATCGAGTTCACCTGGAACTACTTCCTGCGCAATCCCGAATTCCTGTCGCTGCTGCAGACCGAGAACCTCGCGCGCGCCAAGCACCTGAAGAAATCGACCAAGGTCAAGTCCATGCATTCGCCCTTCGTCGAGATGATCCGCACCGTGGTGCGCCGCGGCGTCGACAGCGGCGATTTCCAGGTCGCGGTCGATCCGGTGCAGCTCTACATCTCGATTGCAGCGCTCAGCTTCTTCTATCTCTCCAATTCGGCAACGCTCAGCGTGATCTTCGGCCGCGATCTCCTGGACAAGAAGGCCAAGGACGAGCGGCTGGCGCACATGTCCGGCCTCGTGCTGGCGGCGCTGACAGGCAAGTCCGCCGCGCTGTTCGAGATCGGCAAGATGCCGAAGCCGCACGCCGCGGTCGTGCAAGCGGTGTAGTTCTCAAAGCTTTCCGTATCCGTCATGGCCGCGCTTGTCCCGGCCATCCACGTGCATCCGCGCGTAGGAGAGACGTGGATGCCCGGGACAAGCCCGGGCATGACGG
Organism: Bradyrhizobium sp. IC4060; assembly: GCF_020193715.1. Lineage (NCBI taxonomy): Bacteria > Pseudomonadati > Pseudomonadota > Alphaproteobacteria > Hyphomicrobiales > Nitrobacteraceae > Bradyrhizobium > Bradyrhizobium sp. IC4060. The sequence continues at coordinate 978,350 of NZ_JADYVJ010000002.1, forward strand.
GGAACTGCCGCCGCAAAACGTCACAGGGAAAGCTCTGGACAGTATTTATCCAACGGGTTAATTTCTCCCCATAATGAAGAAGACTGCCGGGAGTGAAAATTGGCCGAGCCGAAGCCGCAAAACGCTGTTTCCAAGCTGCTGAATGCAGCCTGGGTTCGGCCGTTCTTGTTCCTGGTCTTCATCGTCGTCGCCTGGGATCTCGCGATCCGGCTGTTCAGAATCCCGGCCTACCAGATACCGGCGCCGCTCGACGTCGTCGCCGTGCTGCGCACCGAATGGCCGGAGCTGCTGCGCCAGTCCTGGCCGACCACCTATGCGACCGTCTGCGGCTTCCTGCTGTCGGCGCTGTTCGGCATTCCCGTCGCGATGTTGATCGCGGGCTCGAAGACGGTGGAGAGCTACGTCTATCCACTGCTGGTGTTCTCGCAATCGGTGCCGAAGATCGCGATCGCCCCGCTGTTTGTGGTGTGGTTCGGCTTCGGCATCATTCCCAAGGTGATCTCGGCGTTCCTGCTCGGCTTCTTCCCGGTCGTGGTCTCCGCGGTGCAAGGCTTCAAATCGGTCGATCCCGATATGGTCGATCTCGCCCGTGCCATGCAGGGCAGCCGCCTGCAGGTGTTCCGCGCGGTGAACCTGCCGCATGCGCTGCCGGCGATCTTCTCCGGTCTCAAAGTGTCGGTGACGCTGGCCGTGGTCGGCGCGGTGGTCGGCGAGTTCGTCGGCTCCAATTCCGGCATCGGCTACGTGATGCAGCGCTCGATCGGAACTTTCGACCTGCCGACGATGTTCGCGGCGCTGGTGATCCTGGCGCTGCTCGGCGTGATCCTGTTCTGGATCGTCGACCGGATCGAGAAGCTGGTCATTCCCTGGCATGTCAGCCAGCGCGAGGACGTGATCTTTGCATCCTGACTAAAGCAACGAGCGGCCACCAACGGCCGACGCAACCAACGGCAAGGGAGAGAAACGATGAAGCGGTTGATTGGAGCTGCATCCTTAGCACTGATGGCGTTCGCAGCCATGCCGGCGCAGGCAGCCGACAAGGTCGTGCTGATGCTGAACTGGTACGTCTATGGCGAGCACGCGCCGTTCTATTACGGCAAGGCCAAGGGCATCTACGCCGCCGAAGGCATCGAGCTCGAGATCCAGGAAGGCCGCGGCTCGGCTGCGACCACGCAGGCGGTTGCCGCCAAGACCGCGGACTTCGGCTATGTCGACGTCCCCACCATGATGCGCGCCGCGATCAAGGGCGCGCCCGTGGTCGCAACCGGCGTGCTGCTGCAAACGAGCCCGATGTCCGCCATGGGCTTCGCCGACAAGAACATCAGGAAGCCTGAAGACATCAAGGGCAAGACGGTGGCGATCACGCCGGCCGATTCCATGACGCAGATCTGGCCGCTGTTCCTGAAGAAGACCGGCCTGAAGGAAAGCGACTTCAAGACCGTCGCCGGCGACGGCCAGACCAAGCTCAACGCCGTCATCAACGGCCAGGCGGATCTGTTGCTCGGCTACGTCATGGACCAGTCGATGAAGATCAAGGACGCCACCGGCAAGGATGTCTATCCGATCAAGTTCGCCGACTACGGCATCAACATGGTCTCCTCGGGCGTCATCGCCAACACCGACTACGTGAAGGCCAATGCGGACCTCGTCCGCCGCTTCATGTCGGCGACGACCAAGGCGGTCGAAGCTGCCGAGAAGGAGCCGAAGGCGGCGGCGCAATCGATCCTCGATGCCAACCCCAAGGGCGGCAAGATCGACACGCTGACGCAGGGTTTTGAGCTGACCATCCCGCTCTACCGGACCGCGGAGACCAAGGGCAAGCGTCCGTTCCAGGTCACCGAGCAGAACATGACCGAGACCGTCAACCTGCTGGTGGAATATGGCGGCCTAGACGCCAAGGCCAAGGAGAACCCGAAGGCCTTCTACACCAACGACTATCTGCCGAAGAGCGGCTCGTGAAACCTGCGACGGTCATGAGTGAAAACGCGCAGTCGGCCGCTCATCTGAGACTGGTGAGCGACCGGGCTGCCGGCGATGCGTCGGGCATCAAGCTGTCGGGCGTGTCGAAGACCTACCGGACGCGCGACGGCGATGTGCCGTCGCTGCGGCCGCTCGACTTCCACATCAATGACGGCGAGTTCTTCGTCGTGGTCGGCCCAAGCGGCTGCGGCAAGTCCACGCTGCTCAAATTGATCTCGGGCCTGCTGGCGCCGACCACGGGCGAGATCCTGGTCGAGGGCCAGAAGGTGACGACGCCGCACGGCAATGTCGGCATCGTGTTCCAGAACGCGCTGCTCTTGCCCTGGCGCAACATCCTCTCCAACGTGATGCTGCCGATCGACATGAAGCGGCTGCCGCGCCAGGAATATCTCGACCGCGCCAAGTCGCTGCTGAAGCTGGTCGGCCTCGAAGGCTTCGAGAAGAAGCTGCCCTGGCAGCTCTCCGGCGGCATGCAGCAGCGCGCCTCGATCTGCCGCGCGCTGGTGCACGATCCGAAGATCATGCTGATGGACGAGCCGTTCGGCGCGCTCGACGCGCTGACACGCGAGCGCATGAATGTCGAATTGATGCGGATCCAGCGCGAGACGAAGAAGACCGTGCTCCTGATCACGCATTCGATTCCGGAGGCCGTGTTCCTCGCCGACCGCGTGCTGGTTATGACCGAGCGCCCCGGCGCGATCGCCGCGATCTACGACGTGCCGCTGCCGCGCCCGCGCTCGCTCGACGCGATGGCCGACCCGGTGTTTACGGAGCTGGTGCAGCGCATCCGCAAGCATTTCTTCTCGCAAGGGGCGTTGGACTGAAACCATGTCCCCCCGCCTGAAGCTGCGAGACATCGCCTTCTTCGAACGTCCCGTGCAGTTCGCGCGGCCGTTCCGCTTCGGTGCGATCACGATCAACGCGACGCCGCAGCTGTTCGTGCGGGCCGAGATCGAGGTCGAGGGCCGGGGCACCGCCGTCGGTGCCAGCGCCGAGCTGCTGGTACCAAAGTGGTTCGACAAGCGGCCGGAGCTGTCGCCAGCGCAGACGGTGGACGAGTTGCGTCGCTCGCTGGAGATCGCGCGCGGACTCTATCTGGCACGGACCGGCTTCCAGACGGCGTTCGATCTGCATGCCTCCTGCATCGGTGCCCAGATCGCGACCTGCGCGAAGGAGAACATTCCGGGGCTGGCTGCGGCCTATGGCCCGGCGGAGATCGACAAGGCCATCCTCGATGCGCTGCTGCGCGCGATAAGTACCAGCTTCTTTGAAGGAATGGCCGCGAACATCGCCGGCATCGATGCGCGGCTTTCTCCTGACCTGAGCGAGCGGGACATCAGGACGTTTCTCGCCGGCCGGGTGCCGCTGGCGCGTGTTGCCATCAGGCATACCGTGGGCCTTGATGATGTCGTCGAGGGTGAGGGCGGCATTGCCGATCCGCGCGAGAATACCGGCGCGCGCTTTTTCAAGCTCAAGCTGTCCGGCGATCCGGCTGCCGATGCGGCGCGGCTCGCCCGGATCGGCAAGCAGCTCGACACGCTTGGACGCGACTACAAGGTGACGCTCGATGCCAACGAGCAGTATGCCGATCTCGCCGCGTTACAGGCGCTGATGGACGGGCTCAATCGCGACGCCGCGCTGCGCCCGATTGCCGCGCGCCTGCTCTATGTCGAGCAGCCGATGCCGCGCGACATTACGCGGCGAACGCCGCTCGGCGCGCTGGGCACACGCGGCTTCATCATCGACGAAGCCGACGATTCCTACGACGCGTTCCCGGCAGCACGGGCGCTCGGCTATCGCGGCATCTCCTCGAAATCTTGCAAGGGACTTTACAAGTCAATCATCAACGCCACGCGTGTGGCGAAATGGAGCGCGCAAGGCGAAGCCTTCTTCATCACTGGTGAGGACCTCACCTGCCAGGCCGGCCTTGCCGTGCAGCAGGATCTTGCGCTCGGTGCCTTCATCGGCGTCACCCACGCCGAGCGCAACGGCCACCACTACGTCGATGGCTTCGGTGAAACGCCCATAGCAGAAGCTCAGGCCTTCGCCGCCGCGCATCCCGATCTCTATGCCGATGCCAGGCGGGGCATCCGGCTCTCCATTCACGACGGCGATCTCCTGACGGGATCGCTTCATTGCGCGGGCTTCGCCTCGTCGGTCCATCCTGAATGGTCGACACTGCATCCGCTCGCACAGCCAACACCAATTCAGGAGCAATTGGCATGACCACCCAACGCCTCGGCCTCATCATGAACGGCGTCACCGGCCGCATGGGGCTCAATCAGCATCTGATCCGCTCGATCGTCGCGATCCGCGACCAGGGCGGCGTCCGCCTGAAGAACGGCGACCGTGTCATGCCCGACCCGATCCTGGTCGGCCGCAGCGCCGACAAGGTCGAGGCGCTGGCCAAGCGCTACAACATTACCCGCTGGACCACCGATCTCGATGCCGCGCTCTCCGACAAGAACGACACCATGTTCTTCGACGCCGCGACGACGCAGGCGCGGCCCGGCCTGCTGACCCAGGCCATCAACGCCGGCAAGCACGTCTATTGCGAGAAGCCGATCGCGACGAATTTCGAGGAGGCCGTCGAGGTCGTGAAGCTCGCCAATGCCAAGGGCGTCAAGCACGGCACGGTGCAGGACAAGCTGTTCCTGCCGGGGCTGAAGAAGATCGCTTTCCTGCGCGATTCCGGCTTCTTCGGGCGCATCCTCTCGGTGCGCGGCGAGTTCGGCTATTGGGTATTCGAGGGCGGCTGGCAGGAGGCGCAGCGGCCGTCCTGGAACTATCGCGATGAGGATGGCGGCGGCATCATCCTCGACATGGTCTGCCACTGGCGCTACGTGCTCGACAACCTCTTCGGCAACGTCCAGAGCGTCAGCTGCATCGGCAACACCGACATCCCCGAGCGCTATGACGAGCAGGGCCAGAAGTACAAGGCAACTGCGGACGATTCCGCCTACGCCACATTCCAGCTCGAAGGCGGCGTCATCGCCCACATCAACATGTCCTGGGTTACGCGCGTCTATCGCGACGATCTCGTCACCTTCCAGGTCGACGGCACGCTCGGCTCGGCGGTCGCGGGCCTCACCGACTGCATGATCCAGGCGCGGCAGGCGACACCGCGCCCGGTGTGGAATCCCGACGAGAAGCGGCTGCACGACTTCTACGGCGACTGGCAGAAGCTCCCGGATAACGTCACCTACGACAACGGCTTCAAAGAGCAGTGGGAAATGTTCATCCGCCACGTCTACGAGGATGCGCCCTACAAGTTCACGCTGCTCGAAGGCGCCAAGGGCGTGCAGCTCGCCGAATGCGCGCTGAAGAGCTGGAAGGAGCGGCGCTGGATCGACGTCGCGCCCATCAAGGTGTGACATTCCGATGCTCATGATTTCGTCATTGCGAGCGAAGCGAAGCAATCCAGACTGCCTCCGCGGAAAGACCCTGGATTGCTTCGTCGCTTCGCTCCTCGCAATGACGGAGAGAGGACCAAAATGAACAAGCCAGTCCAACCAATGTCATCCCTGTCGCTGAAGCTGCCCAAAGCCGATCGCTCGATCGAGACCTATCGGCTCGCGGCCTCGCGCACGTTCCCCGCAAGGCTCGAAGGGCCGCTGAACCGCATCGCCTTCTCGGCCGTGCACACGGTCGCCGATCCCTTCGCCGACAACGATCCCTGGCTGTCGGTTGCGGTCGACTGGGACAAGACCATCGCCTTCCGCGAGCACGTCTGGGACCTCGGCCTCGGCGTTGCCGAAGCCATGGACACCGCGCAGCGCGGCATGGGGCTGGACTGGCCGACCTCGCTGGAGCTGATCACGCGCTCGGTCGGCGCCGCCAAGCGGCGCAACGCGCTGGTGTTCTCCGGCGCCGGCACGGATCATCTCGCAGTGGAGGACGCTGGGAGCCTCGACGACGTCATCCGCGCCTATGAAGAGCAGATCTCGGCGGTGGAGAAAGTCGGCGGCCGCATCATCCTGATGGCCTCGCGGGCTCTCGCAAAACTCGGTCGCAATGCGGACGATTACGCCAAAGTCTATGACCGCGTGCTTTCGCAGGTCCGTGAGCCCGTGATCATCCACTGGCTCGGCGACATGTTCGATCCGGCGCTGGCGGGATATTGGGGCACGAGGGATCTCGACAAGGCGATGGACATTGCCGTCGGCATCATCAACGGCAACGCCGCCAAGGTCGACGGCGTCAAGGTCTCGCTGCTCGACAAGCAGCGCGAGATCGACATGCGTCGCCGCCTCGACAGCCGCATCAAGATGTACACCGGCGACGATTTCAACTACGCGGAGCTGATCGCCGGCGACGAACAGGGCTTTTCGCACGCGCTGCTCGGTATCTTCGATGCGATCGCGCCGGCGGCGTCCTACGCGCTGTCGCGGCTGGCGGCAGGCGACGAGGCAGGCTTCCACGACGTGCTGGGCCCGACGGTGCCGCTGTCGCGTCACATCTTCAAGGCGCCGACGCGGTTCTACAAGACCGGCGTCGTGTTCATGGCCTACCTCAACGGACACCAGGATCATTTCACCATGGTCGGCGGACAGGAGAGCACGCGGTCCACGCTGCATTTGGCCGAACTGTTCCGTCTCGCTGACAAGGCCGGCCTGCTCGCCAACCCTGAACTCGCGACGCAACGGATGAAAACCGTGCTCGCCACCCACGGTATCGAATCCTGATGCGCGATTTTTCGTCCGACCACCGCTGGCTGTCGCTGAACACGGCGACCGTCCGCAAGCAGGGTGACCTCGTCGCCATCATCGAGGCCTGCGCGAAGCACGGCATCCGAGCCATCGATCCCTGGCGCGACCAGGTCGCGAACGTCGGTCTCGACCGCGTCGCGCGCGCGGTGCGCGAGGCTGGCCTTGATCTCTCAGGCTATTGCCGCGGCGGCATGTTCACCTCGGATGTCTCGCGCCGGGGCGAAGTGCGCGACGATAACAGGCGCTGTGTCGATGAAGCCAAGGCACTGGGCGCGCCCTGTATCGTCCTTGTCGTCGGCGGCCTGCCGCAATACTCGCGGCCGGGCAGTGAGGCTTCGAAGGATCTGGTGGCAGCGCGCGGGCAGGTCGAGGAAGCGCTCGCTGACATGCTCGACTACGCGAGGCAAGCCAAGCTGCCGTTGGCGATCGAACCGTTGCATCCGGCCTATGCGGCCGACCGCGCCTGCGTAAACACAACCAAGCAGGCGCTCGATATCTGCGACCGGCTCGACCCCGGCCGCACCGGCATGCTCGGCGTCGCGCTCGACGTCTATCACATCTGGTGGGACCCTGAGTTGATGAGCCAGATTGCGCGCGCCGGAAAGGATCGCCTGCTCGCCTTCCACGTCTGCGACTGGCTGGTGCCGACCAAGGACATCCTCAACGACCGCGGCATGATGGGAGATGGCGTCATCGACATCAAATCGGTGCGTGCGGCGGTCGAAGCGCAGGGTTTTGCCGGCTATTCCGAGATCGAGATTTTCTCCAACGATTGGTGGGGCAAGCCGATGGACGAGGTGCTGCGCACCTGCATCACGCGGCATAGGACGGTGGTGTAGTTGCCTCGAGTGTCTCGTGAAAAGTCAGACGATTGCGCTATCATCGATTTTTCCGTTGAATCCCGGACTATCACTCGTCAATTCGATCTGCGAAGCTCTGACGACACAAATGCGCTTGCAACCAAGAAGGCGCGGAGGGAGGTTCGCAGTGGAGAAAGTGCGACGCTTGCGTGCGATGAGCTCACTCTGCCGTCAACAGGCCGCGTACAACAGCATGAACAAATGGAAGCTGCTCGCAGAGGCAGAATACTGGGATCATCTGGCTGACCTCGAGCTATCTTCCCATTTCCAACAATGCAACGCCATCGTCTTGAATGAGGTAGAGCAGCCTCAAGCGATCGCAGATGCGACGTGCTGAGCGGAAGACGATTTCGGCCGCGTGAGGACAGAAAGGCCTGTACTCATGAAAGGAAGGGTCGGGCTGATCGTCCAGAGCAGCACTGCTTGTGACCCACAGCGGAATTGCCTCGTGTTCAGATCCAATAACGCAAGTAGAGGGTTGCCGTATCACCCGTGCGCTCGCTGTACGGCAACGTCTGAAGCTTGAAAAGCGCGCGATCATGATCGGGAAAGCTCCTCCATGAGCGCCTTGGCGGAACGAAGGTCCGGCGTTTCGAAGCCTTCCGTAAACCAGCCGTAAACCGAGCCAAGAAGGCACCGCGCGTCGGCTATCCTACCCTGGTCGCGCCAAAGCCGAGCCAAACTCATTGCGGCACGTAATTCAAAGGACTTTGCGCTCTGGCTTTGGGCGACCTTGAGTGCAGTTTGCAAATACCCCTCGACCTCGTCAGCTGGAGCACCACGAATCCGGTGCAGTTCGCCATCGATGCATGCAAGTTCTGCCTCCCACATATGCTCGTCGCTGCGCGCGGCAAGGACCTTTGCTTCGGCAAGGGCGGCGACGCCGTTGTCGTAGTCACCTGAGTAGAGGTAGGTGGTCGCGAGCATCCATAAGTACCGAACTTGGTACCAACTGGCTCCGAGCCTGTTCCGCTCGTTCAGGCTGAGGCGCATGATGGCCAGGCCGGCCTCCGCGTCGCCCTCTTGCGCCATTGCCCAGCCCCGCAGGATGAGGCCGCTCACGCGCCAATAGTTCAAGCTGTTCTGATCGGCGAGATCGATGATGGCGTCGGCGTGCGCATGGACGGCCGCCACGTTTCCCATGAGCTCCGCAAGAGCCGCCTCGCCATAGACCTGCACATGCGCGGTAAGGTTCGTCTGGTTCAACTCCATGGCGTATTGGGATGCGGCACGGCTAGTCCGCTGAGCCTGTTCGGGGTAACCCAGAACCCAAAGCACAATCGCCAAGTAGGGTAGCGCCGAGGCTTTTGGGTCATGTACGTAGTGCACAGGTGGAGGCCGATGCTCCTCCGGCTGATAGCGACTCAAGATCGTTTCGAACTCCGAGCGTGCGGTTAGAAAATCACCGGCATGCATGGCGGTGAGCGCGGCCAGACGATGCACAGCTAGTTCCAGCGCTGTGTCACTGGTGCGCTCGGCGGCGCGCTGCGCCTCGGCAACGAGGCTCTGCATGGCAGCAAAGTCGCCGCGCACGAAGTGGAAAATGAATTTGCCGCTAAGGGTGGAGAACAAGGCGCCCGTGTCGTCGAGTTCATAGCAGAGCGCATGAGCCCTGCTGAAGGCTGTGCCAAGCTGCGGAGCCGTGTATCCGTGGATGGCAATCAGTGGACCTCCGATTGCTGTTTGCAGAGCGAGTTCCTGACGATCGCGCTCCGGGCCTGGTGGATTGGACTTGAGCGCCTCCAGCCCCCTTGTGAGATGAGTGATCGCTTCGAGATTTGCGGAACGCCCAGCCGCAATGCGGCCGGCCCGCAGCCAATAGTCCACCGCCTTTCCTGCCAGTCCACCCTCGGTGAGATGCAGAGCGATCGTCTCCGGCTCCGCCTCAGCATGGGCAGGGTAATGTTGTTCGAGAGCTGCAGCTATGCGGGCATGGATCTGCTGCCGCTTGCTCTTTAGAAGACTCTCGTGCGCGATGTCCTGCACCAGCGCATGTTTGAAGCTGTAGCCAACATTCGGAGGCACGCCACGACGGAATATCAGTTCCGCCGCCAATAGATCATTGAGAGCATGCTGGAGCGCGTGTTCGTCGAGCGCCGTTACGGAGCGGAGAAGATCGTGTCCGAATTCGCGTCCGATGCAAGCTGCAATCTGGGCAACCTCCTTGACCGGCGCCAACCGATCAAGCCGGGCCATCAAGGAGTCCTGCAGCGTCGTCGGGATCGCCAGCGGCGGTAATGGGCCGATCAGCTCATAACGGCTGCCGTGGTCTTTGAGCAGCCCGGATTCGACGACGGCTTTGGTGAGCTCCTCGACGAACAACGGCACGCCATCGGTCTTGGCCAGAATCTGCTCAAGCACCTCCTGAGGGAGTGTTTTGCCGCCCGTGATCCGGTCAACGACTGCCGCCCCTTGCCGACGTCCTAATCGGCTTAGAAAGAGCGCTGTCACATGTCCATGACCCGTCCAGCGCGGAACGAACTCGGGCCGGAAGGTAATGATCATCAAGATCGGAAGCCGCTGCATCTCGTCGACAAGCCGATCGAGAAATTCGAGCATGGTAGGGTCCGCCCAATGGACGTCCTCGTAAATGGCAAGGACCGGCTGTCTTGCCGCCAAGCCTTGTATCTGTTCCAGAAGGGCCTGGAATGTTCGCTCCTTCTTCTGGTGTGGACTAAGTGCAAGGGGTGGGTATCTGTCCCGTGTCGGGATTGCCAAGAGGTCCGCGAGAATCGGCGCGCTCTCCTGCACATCGTCCGTACCAAGCGCGAGCATGGCCTCGAGCTTGTCGAGCTGTTCGTCGGAAGCGTCCTCCCGCCGTATTGCCGCTGCTCGTTCAAGGAGGCCAACGACGGGATACAATGCGGTGTTGGTATGAAATGGTGAACAGAAATGGCTCAGTGGCGTGTGCGGCACACGTGCGACTTGGTCGCGTAAGGCTCGCACGAGCCGCGACTTGCCAATGCCGGCTTCGCCGCCGAGCAGGACGATCTGTCCTTCCCGCTCCTTTGCCTGCTCCCAGCGGTCCAAGAGCAATGCAAGTTCTTCATTCCGTCCGACCAGTGCGGTCGTTGCCATGCCGTGCTGGGCCTCGAACCTGCTCTCTGCTGCGCCTTCACCAATGACCAGCCACGCCTGCACCAATTCCGGGAACCCCTTGAGAGGCACTCTGCCGAGGTCGTGGTATGTGAAAGCTTCTCCGAGTAGGCGGCGCGTTGACTCGGCAATCACCACGTCACTGGGCTCGGCCAAACCCTGCAGTCGGGCTGCTAAGTTTGGTGTTTCGCCGATGACTGCGCGCTCGCGAGCCTCTCCCTCGCCAATCAACTCGCCGACGACGACGAGACCCGTTGCGATGCCGACGCGAGCGGCGAGCGCTGCACCACTGGGTTCGGTAAGCGATGCGACCGCCTTGGTCACCCGAAGCCCAGCGCGAACGGCGCGCTCCGCCTCATCTTCGTGCGCCCGCGGCCAGCCGAAATAAGCGAGTACGCCATCGCCCAAGAACTTGGCTATGTGGCCTTCGAATCGGTCGATCTCGCCGACCACGGTGTTGTGGTAGGCCTGCAAGAGGTCACGCAGCTCCTCGGGATCGCGCCCTGAAGCAAGTGCAGTCGAGCCGACCAGGTCGACGAACATGACCGTGAGCTGTCGACGCTCCGCGTCCGAAGGGATCGATGGCTTCACGTAGCCGGTAGGGCGATTGGCCTCGACCGCCACCGGGGTGATCGGTGGAGCGAGTGCATGGATTGCTCTTAGCACAGCCTTGCGCGGGCCGAGTGGCAAGCCAAGCTCCCGCAGGTCGGCTTCGGTCAGTTCTGGCAAAACCTCGGACGTGATTTCAGCGTCACAAAAGGTCTTTATGTAGCGCTCCAGCCCGAGACCGCGAAGCCATTGCGCGATATCCACGAGAAGCCTCCTCGTGCCGGATCAGGCGACGGTCAGCTCAATTGAAAGTATGCAACTTCAGCTTCAGCGAACCATCTTCCTGTCGCTCAAACACGTGGGTTGCGATGCCGCCTGCAGGTTGGCGGGTGCCATCCGGTGTCTTACCGTTGGCGCTCCAATGGGCCGTGCCGTAGACGATCTTCTCATCTCCACCGGTGTCGATGACGACCAACCTGTGATCGGTGAATCCGCTTGAAAACAGCCCAGCAAAGAAGCTCTCGATCTCTGTCGGACCGGATATCACTTGATGCGTCGGCGGCAACAATTTGGCGTCTGGCACGTAAGTCGCCGCGATAGCCCTGGCATCTGCTTTGTTGAATGCTGAATCCCACGCGGCGTACGCCGCAGCAATGTCGTGTTTTATGGAGGAAGCTAAGGCTGTCATGATCCCTCCCTCAATCGCGGGCTTGCTTTCGTTGGAGAACGATTACGTCACCTGACGTCGTTCGACCGCTGCAAATTGCAACGAGGGAACGCGACGCCCTCATTGGGCTGCGAACTGTTGCAGCCTGTTGAAGCGCGCCTTCTGCTCGCTGCTCAGCGTGGCATAGAACTCGTCCAGGGCGGGTTCGACCAGCTTGGCGGCCGTCAGCATGGCCTCGAGCCGATGCTGCATCGTCTCCAGCCGTCCGACAGGTGTCAGCGGCGCATCGTTCGGACAGGCCGCCTGTAGGCCCTCAACGCCCTTCGCCGTCGCTTCGCTGAGGCGGTCGAGCGCCTCCTTCTGCTTGCCGGCTGGGTGGAGCACAGCCTCGATCCTCTGGATCGGCAACTGCGTCAGCCCGGACTTCGGATCGCCACAGCCCTCGCTACTCGCCTCCTGCTGCTGCGGCGAGCGCTCGCCGACATTGGGGCCAAGCGCGTTGAAGCGGGCCTGCTGCTCGTCACTGAGCGAGTTGTAGAAATTCTCCAGTGCTGGTCGAACGATCTTGACGGCTTCAAGCGTCGCGCTGATGCGGTTCATCATCGCGCGCAAGCGGCCAGGGGGAGTCAGTGCATAAGTCTCCGCGCAGGAATCCTTGAACACACCGGCAGCGTTGGCCGCCGCCGTCTTCAGCTCGTCCAGCAATGCGCGTTGCTCCGGCGTCGGCCGCACCGCCTGTGCGATATCGGCAAGCGGCCAGGCGGTCACGCCCTTGTCCGGCGTGGCACACAATTGCTGAAGCGTCTGCGGGCTCACGCTGGCACGCTGGCGCGCGCGGTAGCCGCCGCCGGCTTGAGGGTAGTCATACGAGTTGGTGCTGGCATAAGCGGAGTAGGGGCCGTCACCGCCCCAGAACACGGTGTCGACGAAGTCGTCATAGGCGTACGCCCAATATCCGGGCTCGTAGCCATAGGACCAGAATGTGTAGTTGAAGATGTCGGAATAGGCGTAAGGCCAGAACACGGGCCCAAGCCAAGCCACGAACACCGCGGGATGACGGTGACGCCAGGCCTGCCGGGGTGCCCAGCCGCTTTGGCGCGTGACGAGAGCCGCTTGGGTCAGCGCAGTGGACTGCTCGCGGAAGCGTTCCGCAAACCGTCCGCGCTCGGCGGCCTGCGCAGCGGCTGCAAGTGCCGGAGCGCGCTCCGCCGGAGCCTGCAGCCCAAGCCGCTGCTGGCGCGCCAGGTCAATTTGCTGCGCGCGCTGCTCTCGGCCAAGCAAGCGGTTTTGCGCCTGGAGCATTCGCTGCTGCGCCCGTTGCGCTTGCACGCCTTCGGGCTTTTGCGACTGCAATTGCTGCACCCGCTGCTGCAGGCGTTCGATGCGGGCCTGGCGCTCCGTCGTCTGGCGCGACAGCATGTCGCGCTGCCGCTGCTCGACGTGCTGCGAGCGCTGTTGCACGCGTTGCTCGCGCTCAAGAAGACGGCTCTGCGACTGCAGCAGCCGTTGCTGCTGTTGCTGCGCCCTTGCGCCTTCCGGTTTCTGCGATTGCAGTTGCTGCACGCGCTGCTGCAAGCGGTCGATGCGGTCTTGGCGTTCCGCGGATTGGCGCGAAAGCATCTCACGCGGCGGTCCCGAACGCTCGCTCACGGCCGGGGGTGCACTTGGGCGCGAAGGGGCGGCGATCTGCGGCGTCGGCCGCGGCGCCATGGCCGGACGTTGCGGCGCTGCCGGCGGGCGATGGATTTCGCGCCGGGGCGCTGCCACCTGCGGGGCGGCTCGGGGGGCACTGATTTGTGGGGTCGGACGCGGTGGCGGTGAGGCGATGTGGGGCGCCGGACGTGGCGCCATCGCCGGTCGCTGCGGCATGGCTGGCGGCGCGGCGGGACGCGCCATGGCTGGCGGAGCCGCCGGACGCGCCATGGCCGGCGGAGCGGCCGGACGTGCCATGGCTGGCGGTGCTGCTGGCGGTGCGGCTGGACGAGCCATAGCCGGTGGTGCTGCCGGTGGTGCTGATGGCGGCGCTGCGGCTGGTCCTGGTGGTCCTCCACCCCGTCCGTGTCCGAGAGGTCCCTGGGCTGGCGCGCTCGTCGTCAGCATCGAGACGCCAACCAAAACAGCCGTCAGGCAAACGCCACGCGGAAGCATGATCCTAGCTCCCAACTCGTAATCGCCCACGACTTTCAACGCACAGACTGTGGAATCGTTCGTCCTTGGTCACAGCCGGCATTGCGATCTTCCGACGCAGCCAGTCTCAAGAGAAATCCTGCGTCAGGATCGCGGCGAACCGCTCCAGCGCCCAGTCGACCTGGTCGCTTGTGATCACGAGCGGCGGGGCGATGCGGATCGTATGCTCATGGGTATCCTTGGCGAGGATGCCCTTGCCCTGAAGCGCCTCGCAATAGCGGCGTGCCAGCCCGGCCTCGGGATGCAGCTCGACCGCCAGCATCAGGCCGCGCCCGCGCACCTCGCGGATCGTATTGGCGCGAATGTCCTTCAAGCCCTCCAGAAAGCGCGCGCCTTGCCTCGCCGCGTTCTCGATCATGCCTTCCTCGACCAGCACGCGCATCGCCGCGCGGGCCACGGCGCAGGCAAGCGGGTTGCCGCCGAAGGTGGAGCCGTGCTGCCCGGGTCGCAATGTCCCGAGCACGTCGTTGTTCGAGAGCACGGCCGAGACCGGATAGAAGCCGCCGGACAGGGCCTTGCCGAGCAGCGTCACGTCCGCCTCAATTCCCTCGTGCTGTTCGGCGAGCAGCTTGCCGGTGCGACCGAGCCCGGTCTGGATCTCGTCGAGCACCAGCATCACGTTGTTGGCGGTGCAGAGCTCCCGGACATCAGTGAAATAGCCGGCCGGAGGAATGACGACACCGGCTTCGCCCTGGATCGGCTCGACCAGAAAGGCGACCGTATTTGGGGTGATTGCTTCCGCAAGCGCCGCGGCGTCGCCGAACGGGATGACCTTGAAGCCCGGCGCGAACGGCCCGAAGTGTCCGCGTGTCTCGGGGTCGGTTGAAAAGCCGACGACGCCCAGCGTGCGTCCGTGGAAATTGTTGGCACAGACGATGATCTCGGCCTGGCCGTCCGGCACGCCCTTCACCTCGTAGCCCCATTTGCGGACCGACTTGATCGCGCTTTCCACCGCCTCGGCGCCGCTGTTCATCGGCAGCACCTTGTGGGAACCGGTGAGCGCGGCGATCTCCTCGTAGAACAAGGCGAGCTGGTCGTTGTGGAAGGCCCTCGAGGTGAGCGTCAACCTGTGCGCCTGTTCGACCATCGCCGCCAGGATCTTGGGGTGGCAGTGGCCCTGGCTGACCGCCGAATAGGCGGACAGGCAATCAAGGTACCGGTTGCCTTCGGTGTCCCAGACCCAGACACCTTCGCCGCGCGACAGGACGACCCCGATCGGCTCGTAATTATGGGCCCCGAAGCGCGCTTCTGTTGCGATGAAATCAATGACCGACGAGCTCATCTGCCGTCACTCCATTGCAGCGTGCGGGGGCGTCAATCGACTGCACCAGCGGGTCGCGCCCAAATGAATGTGGGTATCGGTTTGTCAGCTCGGAAGCCTTGATGCGCCGATGGCGCGGCGCGGCCTGATAGTCCCGAAATGTCAGGTGGTTCTGCCGGGCCACAGGGCACCGTTCCGCGACCCAGGCTCTACTGTGCATGGGGTTGTTTTCGCAGTTTGGTTGCCGGCCCCTCAGCCAAGCGCGCAGGGCACGCTCAAGAAGCCGCGGAACCGCACCCGTCCGCCGCGCACCGGCTGACCGCTGACGGCATAGTTCGGAAAGCGCGCCAGGAAGCGCGAGATCGCAATCGCCCCTTCCAGCCGCGCCAGGGCCATGCCTGCGCATTGATGCGCGCCTGTGGCGAAGGCGAGGTGCCGGTTCGGCGTGCGCGCGATATCGAAACGCTCGGGGTCGGGAAACTGCGCGGGGTCGCGATTGGCAGCCCCGATGCACAGCGTCACCGACGTGCCGGCATCGAGCATGACGCCGCCGAGCTCGACCTTCTCGGTGGTCATGCGGTTGCCGAGCTGGTTGGAGCTCTCGTAGCGCAACATCTCCTCGACCGCAGTCTTGATCATGTCCGGGTTCTCGATCAGGCGCTGCTTCTGGTCGGGATGGCGGTCGAGCGCCACGAGGCCGTTGCCGATCAGGTTGGTGGTGGTCTCGTGGCCGGCATTGAGCAGGAAGATGCAATTGTGCAGCAGCTCCTTCTCGGTCAGCCGCTCGCCGTTCTCTTCCCCCTGGATCAAACGCGTCAGCACGTCGCGCTCGGGATTGCCCGGCTTCGCGCGCCGCCGCGACACCAGCGTCTGCAGATAGGCGAGGAAGTCCGCCACCGCCTTGTTGCCGCGCGCAGCTACTTCGGGCGACACTACGGGTTCGAGAGCACCCAGGATCGCCAGCGACCAGTCGCGCAGCGGCCCGCGCTCCTCGTGAGGCACGTCGAGCAGGTTGCCGATCACCTCGATGGGAATCGAAGCGGCAAAATCCTCGATCAGTTCGCAAGCGCCCTTGGTTTCGATGGCATCGAGCAGGCCGTCGACCAGCTTGATCAGGTCCCCCTCCATGCTGGCGATCGCGCGCGGCGACAGCGCGCCCATGATCAGGCGGCGGACGCGGGTATGGGACGGCGGATCGTTGAACACGAGGCTCGTGGTGTGGTGTTCGTAGAGCGGGGTGTCGCCGTATTTCGGCGCGAACTCGCGCTTCTTGTCCGAGCTGAACGACTTCGTGTTCTTGTAGGTGGTGACGAGATCATCGTAGCGGGTCAGGAACACGGTGCCGTTGCGCAGGCGCTTGACCGGCTCGTTCTCCCGCAGTGCACGATAGGTCGGATAGGGGTTGTCGTAGAACTCCGGCGTCAGCTTCTCGAGGTCGAAGCTTGCGGCCAGCGCCTTCGCATCTGCGTTCATCCCGTTATACTCGCCGGTTAAAGCCGATATGCCGTTTTTGTTGTTCTGGTCGGCGCATGCATGCGTCTACAGTCTTTCTACCTTGCTAGCCGACCGGACAGGAAAATGCACGCACGCGCTGACGCTGCCGACACGGCGCCGAACTGGCCCGACGATATTTTCGCGACCCTCCAGCGCTTCGACGTCCGGCAGGTGCCTTACGTTCCGGACGCCGGTCATTCCAAGCTGATCCAGCGCGTATTGGCCTCCTCCACCATGCGCGGCATTGCGCTGACGACGGAGGAGGAGGGCGTGGCGCTGCTCGCCGGCGCCTGGGCCGGCGGACAGCGCGGCGTGCTGCTGATGCAGTCGAGCGGCGTCGGCAATTGCATCAACATGCTGTCGCTGATCCCGATCCTGCGCTTTCCGTTCCTCACGCTCGTGACGATGCGCGGCGAGTGGGGCGAGTTCAATCCGTGGCAGGTGCCGATGGGCTCGACCACGCAAGGCGTGTTCGAGCTCTCCGGCGTCAAGGTGCTGCGCGCCTCGCACGCTGCCGAGGTGCCTGCCGTCTTGGAAGCGGCCGCGGCGCAGGCCTACAACGCGCTGACGCCAACCGCCGTCCTTCTGTCGCAGCGCCTGATCGGCGCCAAGGTTTTCACCAAATGAGCAAGGCCAATCTCCTCGACCGCCGGCAGGTGGTGTCCACGTTGCTGGCGAACCGCAAGAACGTCGTCGCGATCGGCGGCCTTGGCGCTTCCACCAACGACATGTGCGCCGCCGGCGACCACGCCCGCAACTTCTACCTCTGGGGCGGCATGGGCGGCGCCGCGATGATCGGGCTGGGTCTGGCGCTGGCGCAACCGAAGCTGCCGGTATTGGTTATCACCGGCGACGGCGAGATGCTGATGGGCATGGGCAGCCTTGCCACCATCGGCCTGCAGAAGCCGGCCAACCTCTCGATCGCAGTGCTCGACAACGAGGCCTATGGCGAGACCGGCGGCCAGACCAGCCACACCTCCGCCGCCGCCGACCTCGTCGGCATCGCCAGGGCTTGCGGCATTATCGACAGCCGGGCCGTCACGACCATGGCCGAAGTCGAAGCCTTCGCCAAAGCCGTCCACGACGTCTCTGCGGGTCCGCGCTTTGCCAATGTGAAGATCGACAGCGCCGGCCTGGAGCGGATTCTGCCGACGCGGGACGGGACCTACATCGTCAACCGGATCCGTGCTGACCTCGGCTTCCAGCCGATCTAGGCGGTCCGTCCATCCCCGAACGCCTGCACGCGGGCCGTGCAGGCTCGACCAATTTCCATTGATTTTAGGTCGCACGCAGGTTGCGATGCAACATAGTGCTTGACTCCTGCGTGGGTGAGTGCTTACTCACCGAGCATGAGCTCATTGCGTATGACGAGCGACCTGAGGCGTCAATTGATCCTCGGCGCCGCAAAGCGCTGCTTTGCCCGACACGGCTATAACGGCACCACGACCAAGAGCGTGGCGGCCGCCGCTGCCATTTCTGAAGCGCTGCTGTTCAAGCATTTCCCGTCCAAGGCGGCGCTCTACGCCGAGATCCTCAGCGACGAATGCGAGGCGGATCCCGCTCTGATGGAGCTGCTCGAGCGCGAGCCGTCGACGGCTACGCTGGTCGAGGTGATCCGCGGCATGGTCGAGCACTTCCTCCAGATCGCTGACGGTCCCGATCAGGAAGAGGCCCAGCGCCTGCGGCTAATGGCCACGAGCCATTTGGATGACGGCGAATTCGCCCGATTGCTGTATGCCAAGATCGAGACGCTGATCGGCGCTGTCTTCGTCGCCTCGCTCGAGCGTGCGGTTGCGAGCGGTGACGCGCGGCCCTGCGCTGGCGATCCGCTCAACCTGTTCTGGTTCGCGCATCATGCGGTGATGACCGCGGCGCTGACCAGGCTGCCGGCCACGCCCTGTCTTGCTTACGGCAGGGCGACCGACCTGGAGCGGCAGCTCTGTGAGTTTCTCCTGAGGGGTATCGGACTTAACGACGCCGCAATTGCTTCGCATCTGGGCCGCAATCAGGCCGCGGATGCGAACCGGGCGGCGATTGCAGAAAGTGCATGACATGAACATCGTGGCCGAAAACAAGATTTCGGGGCAACCGATCGACAACAAGGCTCCCAAGCGTCCGGTCCGGCCAGTGCGCTGGTTCATCATCGTTGGCACGCTTCTGGCCGTGCTCGTCGGAGGGCTCGTCTGGTTCAATTACTTCCGCGGCCAGATGATCAAGCAATTCTTCGCCAACAACAAGCCGCCGCCGACCGCTGTCAGCGCGGCCGAGGCGAAGTCCGAGGTGGTGCCGAACCTGCTCACCGCGGTCGGCAGCCTCGTCGCCGTGCATCAGGTCGACGTCAGCGCCGACGTCAACGGCCGTGTCACCGCGATCAAGTTCGAGCCGGGCACGCGCGTCGAGGCCGGCACGCCGCTGGTGCAACTGTTCGACGCGCCCGAGCAGGGCGATCTCGCCAATTACAAGGCGCAAGCGACCGTCGCGCAGCTGTCGCTTGAACGCGCCAAGCAGCTGGCCTCGCGCCAGTTCGGTCCGCAGGCGACCGTCGATACCGCGCAGGCTGCCTATGACCAGGCCCAGGCGGGCATCGCCAAGACCGAGGCGTTGATCTCGCAGAAGCTGGTGCGCGCGCCGTTCGCCGGCGATCTCGGCATGCGCAAGGTCGAGGTCGGCCAGTATCTGACCGCCGGCACGGCGATCGTGTCGCTGACCGATCTGTCCGAGCTGTGGGCCAACTTCACGGTGACGGAAAAGGATTCCGGCAGCCTCAAGGTCGGCCAGGTCGTGCGGTTGAAGGTCGACGCCTATCCGGGCCGCACCTTCGAGGGCAAGATCACCACGATCGAGCCCCAGATCTCGACCGATACTCGCAACATCCGCGTGCAGGCCACGATTGCCAATCCGGAGAAGATCCTGAAGCCCGGCATGTTTGTCACCACGACCGTGGTGCTGCCGGAAAAGCCGGCCGTGATCACGGTGCCTGAAACGGCAGTCGATTACACGCTGTACGGCGACTCGGTGTTCGTGATCACCGAGAAGAAGGAAGAGGACGGCAAGACCAGCCTGTCGGCGGTGCGCACCTTCGTGCAGACCGGCAACCGGGTCGAGGGTCGCGTCGAAATCGTCAAGGGCCTGAAGGTAGGCGACAAGGTCGTCGCTCTCGGCCAGCTCAAGCTGCAATCAGGCGCGCCGGTATCGATCTCGACCGATCCGGCCCCGCAGATCCCGGCGCAGCCGCCGCGCTACTGACAATATCCTCGCGTGATCCGGCCCGGCCGGATCACGCGTCTTGAAAAAAGAAATCGAGATCGCCCGCGATGGCTTTTACCGACATTTTCATCAAACGACCGGTCCTGTCGGTCGTCGTCAGCCTGCTGATCCTGCTGATCGGCCTGCGCGCGGCAATGGTGCTGCCGATCCGGCAATATCCGAAGCTGTCGAATACGGTCATCAACATCACGACCGTCTATCCCGGCGCGTCCGCAGACCTGATCCAGGGCTTCATCACCACGCCGATCGAGCAGGCGGTCGCGTCCGCCGAAGGCGTCGACTACATCACCTCGTCCTCGGTGCTCGGCACCTCGACGATCCAGGTCTACATCAAGCTGAATTTCGATCCGAACCAGGCGCTCACCGAGGTGTTGGCGAAGACCAATTCAGTGAAGTACCTGATTCCGAAGGAATCCAACGACCCGATCGTCACCAAGACCACCGGCCAGACCACGGCCGTGATGTATCTCGGCTTCTCCTCGGACGAGCTGTCCGGCTCGGCCATCTCCGACTATCTGACGCGTGTGGTGCAGCCGGTGCTGTCGACCGTCGACGGCGTCGCCTCGGCCGACATTTTGGGCGGCCAGACCTTTGCGATGCGGCTGTGGCTCGATCCCGTGAAGATGGCGGGCCGCAACGTATCGCCGGCTGACGTTGCGGCGGCGATCCAGGCCAACAACTTCCAGTCCGCGGCCGGCCAGACCAAGGGCTATCTGATCGTCTCGAACGTCTCGACCAACACGGGCCTGACCAACGTCGATCAGTTCAAGAAGATGATCGTCAAGGCAAAGGACGGCGGCTTCGTGCGGATGGAGGACATCGCCACCGTCGAGCTTGCAGCCCAGAGCACGGATGCCAGCGTCGCCTTTAACGGCGAGCGCGCGATCTTCATTGGTGTGCAGGCGACGCCACAGGGTAATCCGCTGACGCTGGTCAAGGGTGTGCGCGCGCTGTTCCCCGAGCTCGAACGCAACCTCCCGCCCTCGATGAAGATGAAGGTCGCCTACGACTCGACCAAGTTCATCCAATCTTCGATCGACGAGGTGCGGAATACATTGGGCGAAGCCGTCATCATCGTGATCGTGGTCATTTTCCTGTTCCTCGCCTCGCTGCGCTCCGTCATCATTCCCGTCGTCACCATTCCGTTGTCGATGATCGGCGTCTGCACGATGATGCTGGCGCTGGGCTTCAGCTTCAACCTGCTGACCCTGCTCGCGATGGTCCTGGCGATCGGCCTCGTCGTCGACGATGCCATCGTCGTGGTGGAGAACATCCATCGCCATCTGGAGGAGGGCAAGACGCCGGTCCAGGCTTCGCTACAAGGCGCGCGCGAAATCGTCGGGCCGGTCATCTCCATGACCATCACGCTCGCCGCCGTGTACGCGCCGATCGGGTTCCTCGGTGGCCTCACCGGGTCGCTGTTCCGCGAATTTGCCTTTACCCTCGCAGGCTCGGTCATCGTATCAGGCGTGATCGCGCTGACGCTGTCGCCCATGATGTGCTCGGTGCTGCTGAAGAACACCGAAGAGGGCCGCTTCGCCAAGTTGGTGAACCGGGTGTTCGGCGCCATGACGCGGTGGTATGGCCGCAAGCTCGACCGCTCGCTCGACTACAAGGCCATCACTGGCCTGTTCGCCGTGACGATCCTGGGACTCGTCGGCTTCCTCTACATGAACACTTCGAAGGAGCTGGCGCCCGAGGAAGATCAGGGCATCGTGTTCGCGGTGACCAAGGCGCCGAAATACGCCAACATCGACTATGTCGATTTCTACGGCGAGAAGCTCGACAAGGAATTCCAGAAATTCCCCGAGACCGATCTGCGTTTCGTGCTGAACGGCATCAACGGCCCGCAAGGCGGCATTGCCGGCATGCTCTTGAAGCCCTGGGACGAGCGCACACGCTCGTCGATCGCCTTGAAGCCGCTGGTGCAGGCCGAGCTCTCCAAGATCGAGGGCGTGCAGGCGTTCGCGTTCAACCTGCCGCCATTGCCGGGCGGACCCGGCGGTCTGCCGATCCAGATGGTGATCAATTCCACGGCCAGCTTCCAGACCGTCTATGAGCAGATGGAGAAGCTGAAGGAGGCTGCACGCAAGAGCGGCATGTTCATCGTCTCCGATAGCGACCTCGCCTACAACCAGCCGAACGTCGAGGTGACGATCGACCGCACCAAGGCTCAGGACCTCGGCGTCAACATGCAGAACCTCGGCTCGACGCTCGCGGTGCTGCTCGGCGGCAATTACATCAACCGGTTCAACCTCGAGGGCCGCTCCTATCAGGTGATTCCGCAGGTGCCGCGCGGCAAGCGGCTGTCCCCGGAATCGCTCGGTGGCTACTATGTGACGACCAACACCGGGCAGCAGCTTCCGTTGTCGACCGTGGTCTCGATCAGGACCAAGACCGATCCGAATTCGCTGACGCACTACAACCAGCTCAATTCGGCGACGTTCTCCGCCGTGCCGATGCCCGGCGTGACCGTCGGCGCTGCGGTCGACTTCCTCGAAGGCGAGGCCAAGAAGCTGCCGCAAGGCTTCAGCCACGACTATCTGGCTGACTCCCGGCAATACGTGCAGGAAGGCAATCAGCTTGCCATCACCTTCGGCTTCGCGCTGATTATCATCTTCCTGGTGCTCGCGGCCCAGTTCGAGAGCTTGCGCGACCCGCTGGTCATCATGATCTCGGTGCCGATGGCAATCGTCGGTGCGCTGATCCCGCTGTTCTTCGGCATGGCGACCATAAACATCTACACCCAGGTCGGTCTGCTCACCCTGGTCGGCCTGATCACCAAGCACGGCATCCTGATGGTGGAGTTCGCCAACGAGCTCCAGGTTAACGAGCGGCTCGACCGCCGCTCGGCCATCGAGATGTCGGCCCGCATCCGTCTGCGGCCGATCCTGATGACCACGGCCGCGATGGTGACCGGCCTGATCCCGCTCCTGACCGCGACCGGCGCGGGCGCGGCCAGCCGCTTCTCGATCGGTCTCGTTGTCGTCGCCGGCATGTCGATCGGCACGCTGTTCACGCTGTTCGTGCTGCCGGCAGTCTATGTGGTGCTGGCGACCGACCATCGCGCGGCGGCCGATTCGGAGCGGAACAAGCAGATCGGCGAGCTGGACCTCGATTCAAAGGCGCTACGGCCGACCTGAGGCCGCCGGCAGGCTAGTCCCGAAAGGGCGGCAGCGGTGATCCGCTGCCGCCCTTTTCGTTGGGTCTCGGGCGAGCTCCTTGCCGCGCTTGCGAGAGACAAGGTCCGGTCTTCTTGCTAGGTTCCGTGGAATGAGCCTGTCCCTCCACCCCGATACACCTCGAGCCGGGACATTGCCGAGCGCGGCCCCAGGCGAGGTCGCCTCCGGCGACACTGCGGGGCGCGGAATCCGGACCCGGCTCTTCGCCAAATACGTCGCGCTTTTCGTGGCGGTCGTCGCCATTGCGCTGCTCGCCAATGGCCTGTTCGAGGTCTACTTCTACTATCGCGAGCACAAGGCCTCTCTGATCCGGGTCCAGCACGAGCAGGCCGAGGCGGCCGCTGCCAAGATCGGCCGGTTCGTCAAGGAGATCGAGAGCCAGCTCGGCTGGACCACGCAGCTGCCCTGGTCGGGCGGCTCGATCGAGCAGCGCCGGTTCGACGCGCTGCGCCTGTTGCGCCAGGTCCCTGCGATCACCGAGCTGGCCCAGGTGGATTCGACTGGCAAGGAGCGGCTGCGGGTCTCGCGGCTGGCGATGGACGTGCTCGACAGCGGGATCGACCTGTCGAGCGATCCGAAGTTCACCGAAGCGGTCGCGCGCAAGGTCTATTACGGGCCGGTCTATTTTCGCCGGGAGTCCGAGCCCTACATGACGCTGGCGCTGGCGGGCGCACGCAAGGATGCCGGCGTCAGCATCGCCGAGGTCAATCTCAAGCTGATCTGGGACGTCGTGTCCCAGATCAAGGTCGGCGAGCACGGCAACGCCTACGTGGTCGGCCCGGAGGGCCGCTTGATCGCGCATCCCGACATCAGTCTCGTGCTGCGCAACACCGACATGTCCGGCCTTGCGCAGGTACGCGCCGCGCAAGCCGGCGGCGCCATGCCAGACGTGCTTTCCGAGGCCCACAACATCCAGGGGCAGAAGGTGCTGACCGCATCGGCCCCGATCGAGCCGCTGCACTGGACCATGTTCGTCGAGCTGCCGGTCGAGGAAGCCTATGCCGCGCTTTATGCTTCGCTGCAGCGCCTTGCAATCGTGCTGCTCGCGGCATCCATCTTCGCGGTGCTGGCCGGGATCTTCCTGGCGCGCCGCATGGTCGGGCCGATCCAGGCGCTGCGGAGCGGCGCGGAACGAATGGGCGGTGGTGATTTCTCCCAGCGCATCTCGATCAAGACCGGCGACGAGCTCGAAGGACTCGCCGACCAGTTCAACGACATGGGCGCGCGCCTGCAGGAATCCTATGCGGACCTCGAGAACAAGGTCGAGAAGCGGACCGCCGAATTGCGGGAGTCGCTCGAGCAACAAACGGCGACGTCGGAGGTGCTCGAAGTCATTAGCTCCTCTCCGGGAGAGTTAGAGCCGGTGTTTCAGAAGATGTTGGAGAATGCTACCCGCGTCTGCGGTGCGAATTTCGGCACGATGAATCTGTGGGACGGCCAGAAATTCAACATCGTCACCGACTACAACATTCCGCCCGATTTCTCCGCCTTCCGTAAGCGGACTCCGATCTTCCCACATCCAGGAACGACGCTGGCTGCAATCATCGCGACGCATCAGCCCGCGCAGATCAATGACTTGAGGGAAAGTCCTGGGTACAAGGCCGGTGTTCCCTTTGTCGTCGGAATGGCCGACGTTGCCGGCGCCCGAACCCTTCTCTCCGTACCCATGCTGAAAGAGGATGATCTGATCGGCGCGATGACGATTTTTCGACAAGAGATTCGCGGCTTCACGGACAAACAAGTCGCGCTGGTGGAGAACTTTACCAAGCAAGCCGTCATCGCGATCGAGAATACGCGCCTGCTGAAGCAATTGCGCGAGCGTACGACCGAGCTATCGCAATCGCTCGACAATCTGCGCACCGCGCAGGACCGCCTGATTCAGACCGAGAAGCTCGCTTCCCTCGGCCAGCTCACCGCCGGCATCGCCCACGAGATTAAGAACCCGCTCAACTTCGTCAACAACTTCTCCGCGGTCTCGACCGAGCTGATCGACGAGCTCAACGAGATCCTGCAATCGGCCGCGCTCGACGGCAAGACGAAGGAGGAGGTCGACGAGCTGACCGGCATGCTCAGGGCCAATCTCGAGAAGGTGGTGCAGCACGGCAAGCGTGCCGATTCCATCGTCAGGAACATGCTGCTGCATTCGCGTCAGGGTTCCGGCGAGCATCGCGCCGTCGACATCAATGCGGTGGTCGAGGAGAGCCTCAATCTCGCCTATCACGGCGCGCGCGCCGAAAGGCCTGCCTTCAACGTCACGCTCCAGCGCGATTTCGACCCGGCTGCCGGCATGATCGACGTCTATCCGCAGGAGATCACGCGCGTCTTGCTGAACCTGATCTCGAACGGCTTCTATGCCGCGACCAAGCGCAAGGAGAGCGAGGGCGATGCATTCGAGCCCACCTTGCGCGCGGCAACGAAGAATCTCGGCGACAGGATCCAGATCCGGATTCGCGACAACGGCACCGGGATTCCAGCCGAGGTGAAGGAAAAGATGTTCAATCCCTTCTTCACCACCAAGCCGGCCGGCGAGGGCACGGGACTCGGCCTTTCAATGAGCCACGACATCGTGGTGAAACAACACGGCGGCACGATCGACGTGGACACCACACAAGGTGTATTCACCGAGTTCATCATCACGCTGCCGCGGACGATGGCAGCGGGCGACACTTCCGGAGGAAAGTCTTGAACGTTTACATCCTGGTCGTCGATGACGAGCCCGACGTCGAGTCACTGTTTCGGCAGCAGTTCCGGCGCGACCTGCGCGCCGGCCGGTTTCAGATGGAGTTTGCCCTCTCGGCCCCCGAGGCGCTCGAGCGCGCCGCCGAAGTCCGTGATCCCTCGCTGATCCTGATCCTGTCGGACATCAACATGCCCGGCATGAGCGGGCTCGACATGCTGCCGAAGGTGCGTGCCGCGCATCCCGATGTTCCCGTCATCATGATCACGGCCTATGGCGATGCGGAGACGCGCCGCAAGGCGATCGAACGGGGCGCCGTCGGGCTCCTCACCAAGCCGATCGACTTTGCGCTGCTGCGGCAGGAGATCGACACGAGGCTCGAGCAAGCCGCATGACTGCGACCATCCTCTTCGTCGACGACGAGCCGGATCTCGAGGCGCTGATCCTGCAGAAATTCCGCAGGCAGATCCGCGATGGGCAGCTCGCGCTGATCTTCGCGCGCGACGGCCTGGAGGCGCTGGAAGCGCTGGAGCAGAATCCGCATGTCGACATGGTGGTCTCCGATATCAACATGCCGCGAATGGACGGCCTGTCGCTACTCGCGAAGCTCCAGGAGGCCCAGGAGAAGAAGTCGACCATCATCGTCTCGGCCTACGGCGACATGAGCAACATCCGCACCGCCATGAACCGCGGTGCGTTCGACTTCCTGACCAAGCCGATCGACTTCGCCGACCTCGAAGCTACGATCGAGAAGACCGTCCGCCATGTGGAGATGCTGCGCGAGGTGCGGCGGCGCCAGATGGAAGCCGAGCGCGCCCATGCCTCGCTGTCGCGCTTCTTCTCGCCGGAGATTGCAAGGCGGCTGGCCGCGAACGTCGATGGCGACGGCATTGAGGTGCAGTGGCGCGATGTCGCCACCCTGTTCACCGATATTACAGGCTTCACCTCGCTGGTCGAGACCGCGCCTCCGCAGACCCTGGGCGAGCTCCTCAACGAATATGTCGGCGGCATGACCGAGATCGTCTTCGCCCATGAGGGGACGGTCGCCAAGATCATCGGCGATGCGATCCAGGTGCTGTTCAACGCCCCCGGCGACCAGCCGGACTATGCAACGCGCGCGGTCGCCTGTGCCCATGCTCTCGACGCCTGGGCGGAGGACTTTTCGGCGCGCTGGAAGGCAAGAGGCGTGAATTTCGGAGCTACCCGCATCGGCGCTCATGCCGGTCCGGCGCTGGTTGGCAATTTCGGCGGCAACCGCTTCTTCGACTACACGGCCTATGGAGACACCATCAATATTGCGGCCCGGCTTGAGGCGGCGAACAAGCACCTGGGAACGCGCATTTGCGTTAGTGCCAGCGTTGCGAATGGGGCCGAAAACTTTCGTGGCCGTCCCGTGGGCGACCTGATGCTGCGCGGACGCAGCGAGCCGCTGCGCGCATTCGAGCCGCTGCCGCAGGCGAGGTTCGAGGCGCCAGCGACGGCGCAATATGCCGAAGCGTTTGCCAAGATGGAGGCCGGCGATGCCGCGGCCATGCCGTCCTTCGCCGCGCTGGTCGGCATGCACGCCGACGATCCGCTGGCCGGATTTCACCTGAAGCGCCTGCTCAACGGCGCCAAGGGCACTCGCATGCAACTGGAATAGGAGTCCGTCATGACGCGCGAATTCTCGGCCGGCAACTATCGTTTCATCCCGTCCGTGTTCCAATATTCCGCCGGTGCTGCCGCGGATGAGGGCTACGAGATCGAGCGGGTCCGGTTCGACCGCCTGGTGCCGCTCGCGGAAGGGTTTGCGCTGGCCGCAAAGTTCATCCAGGAGGCGGGGCGTCCGCTGACGGCATTCTGTGCCTGCGAGCTGCGCTCGCCCGCGGCCTTCAGCGAGGAAGGCTTTCGCGCGTTCAATCTGCACTATGTGAAGACGCTGTCCGAATGGGGCATCTTCGACGGCAGCACCAATCCGGTGGCGCGCAGCAATGTCTGCCCCGAGATCGATCCGCCGTCCGAACCGTCGTTCTATGCGTTCTCCTTCACGCGTCCGACGCGGTCAGATTTGCCGAGCTTCGTCATCGCCGGCGGCGCCGAGGCGCGCGAGGGCAGCGGCTCCTATGTCGAGCGCACGGTGCGCTACCGCGATCTCAGCCCGGAGGGGCTGTGCGAGAAGGTGCGCTTCACCACCACGTCGCAGATGGAAAACCGGATGGCAGCCTTCGGCTTCGGCTGGAAGGATACAACCGGGGTGCAGGCCTATTCCGTGCACGACTTTCACCATGCGCTGGTGGACGAACTGGTCCGTCGCGGCGCGCTCCGCTCCGGGCTGACCTGGCATTTCGCCCGTCCGCCGGTGGTCGATCTGGAATTCGAGATGGATTGCCGCCGCGTGCTGCGGGAGGTGGTGGTCTGAGCTCCTCACCAAGAGGAATAATCAGCGCTGCCTTGGGTCGAGCGCGTCGCGTAGGCCGTCACCGAGCAAGTTCAGCGACAGCACGACGAGGAAGATCGCCAGGCCCGGCCAGATTGCCATCCAAGGCGCCTGGGTCAGGAAGCGTTGTGCCGCGTTGAGCATGCTGCCCCAGGACGGCGCCGGCGGCTGCTGGCCGAGGCCGAGGAAGGAGAGGGCGGCCTCGGCGATGATGGCGGCAGCGATCGAGAGCGTCGCCTGCACCAGAAGCGAGGGGAGGATGTTCGGCAGGATGTGCGAGAGCGCGATCCGCCACGGCGGATTGCCGAGTGCGCGCGCGGCCTCGACATAGTCTTCGGCTTTGACGACGAGCACCTGGCCGCGGGTCAGGCGGATGAAGATCGGCGTCGCCGAGATGCCGATCGCAATCATGGCATTGCCGAGGCTCGGGCCGAGGAACGCGGCGAGCGCGATCGCCAGGATCAGGAACGGGCAGGCCAGCATCGCATCGGTGATGCGGCTGATCAGCGCGTCGGTGAAGCCGCCGCGGTAGCCGGCGAGGAGACCGAGCGGCACGCCGATGCCGAGCGCGATCGCGACCGAGATCAGGCCTGCGAGCAGCGAGGCGCGCGCGCCGTAGACGACGCGGCTGAGGATGTCGCGGCCGAGCTCGTCGGTGCCGAACCAGTGGGCCGAGGTCGGCGGTTTGCGCACCAGGCTCCAGCTCGTCGCGACGGGATCATAGGGCACGATGAGCGGAGCGAGCACGGCAAGGGCGATGAACATCGTGAGCACGACGAGCCCGAACACCGCTGCCTTGCGCTTGAACAGCCGCCGACGCGCGCGGCGGGCCGGGCTATCCAGCTCGTCGGCTCGCGTGAGAGGGCTCGGCAGCGCGGCGTCGGTCATGGATCAGCCCCGGAGCCGCGGATTGACGAGGATGTAGGCGATGTCGGCCACCAGATTCAGCGTGATGTAGACCGTGGCCGTCACCAGGACGACGCCCTGCACCACGGCATAATCGCGGTTGAATACGGCATCCACGATCAGCTTGCCGAAGCCGGGAATGGAGAAGATCTGCTCGGTCAGGACCGCGCCGGAGAGCAGCGTACCGAGCTCGAGCGCGCCGAGCGTGATGACGGGGGTCAGCGCATTGCGCATGGCATGCTTGAGGATCACCGTGCGCTCCAACAGTCCTTTGGCGCGCGCGGTGCGCACGTAGTCGCTTTCCAGCACCTGAAGCATGGCGCTGCGCGTATGCCGCATCAGGATCGCGGCGATCGCATTGCCGAGCACGAAGGCCGGCATGATGGTGACGGCCAGGCTTGCGCGCCAGTTCTCGGTGAGCGGCACGTAGCCGGAAGCCGGCAACCATCCAAGCTCGATCGAGAACAGGAAGATCAGCATGATTCCGAGCCAGAAGTTCGGCGTTGAGATGCCCCACAGCGCAAAGAGATTGGCGCCGTAGTCCCACGCGGAACCCTTCTTCACGGCCGCGACGATGCCGGCGGGAATGCCGATCAGCAGCGCGATCAGAATCGCCATCGAGCCGAGCTGCAGCGTCACCGGCAGCTTCTGTGCGATCAACTCGCGCACCGGCATCTTGTTGCGCAGCGACTCGCCGAAATCGCCAGAGAGCACGCCCTTGATCCAGTAGGCGTACTGCACCGGGACGGGCTGATCGAGCCGGTACTGGCGGCGGATCTGCTCGATCACGGCGGGATCGCGCTCCTCGCCCGCCATCACCAGCGCGGGGTCACCCGGCAGCAATTGCTGCAGCGAGAAGATCAGCACCGAGACGAAGAACAGCGTCGGCACGATCTGCACAAGGCGGCGGGCGAGGAAGTTCAGCATCCTCGCAGCGTCACTTCAGCTTGAGGCCGACAACGCGGACGAGGCCGTCCGGCATTTGCCTATAGCCTTCGAGCTTGGTCGTGTGCGCGATGATGATGCGGCGGTGATAGAGGTAGAGGATGGCGTGATCTTCCAGCTCCAGCTTCGCAAGTCTCTCGTAGGCGGCCTTGCGCTGAGCCATGTCCGACGTACGGCGGGCATCGTCGAGCGCCTTGTCCGCGTCGGCGTTGGTCCAGGCACTGTAGTTCTGCGGCGCATCCTTGCGCAGGAACACGTAGGAATTGCCATCGGGATCGATGCGTCCGCTCCATGCCAGCATGAAGGCCTGGTATTCGCCGGACTCGGCCTGCTTCAGCGACGTCGCAAACTCGGTGACGCGGATCTTCATATCGAAGCCCGCCTCGCTCGCCATGGATTGCACCACTTGAGCCACCGCTTCGGTCTCGGCACCCTTTGGTACCAGGAAGTCAACGCTGACTGGCCCAGTGACGCCGGCTTCCTTCAGGAGGGCCTTGGCTTTGGCGATGTCGCGGCCGTGGATCGGAAATGCGCCCTGATAATAGGGGTGATCGGGATTGACCCATTGGTTGCCCGGCTTGAATTCGCCGTTGAACACCACTTGGTTGATCGCCTCGCGGTCGATCGACCAGTCGAGTGCCTGCCGCACCTTGGCGGATTGGCTGAGCGGGCCCTTGGCCTTGTCCTTGCCGATGTTGAGCGTGATGCCCTGATAGCCGAGCTCGATGGCGGTCGCGACCTTCAGCCGGGAGTCGGCGCGCACCTCCTTGAGGTCGGTGGCGAGCACGCGCTCGATCAGATCGAGGCCGCCGGATTTCAGGTTTGCGAGCCGCACGGTGGCATCGACGATCGGCTGGAACACGATCTTGTCGATGAAGACGTTGTCCTTGTTCCAGTAGTCGGCGAATTTCTCGAACACGATGCGGTCCTGCTGCACGCGCTCGACGAACTTGTAGGGGCCGGCGCAGACCGGGCGAAGGCCGAACTTGTCGCCGGCCTCCTTGGCGGCCTTCGGCGACATCATCATTCCGGCGCGGTCGGTGAGCTGAGCGAGCAGGGGCGAGAACGGCGACTTCAACACCAGCTTGATCGTGAGGGGATCGACGATTTCGACGCGATCGACCGAGGCGAGCTCCGGCTTGCGGAACGAGCCGGGGAACGTCAGATGCCGTTCCAGCGAGAATTTTGCGGCCTCGGCATCGAACGGCTCACCGTCGTGGAATTTCACGCCGGGCCGCAGCTTGATGACCAGCGCCTTGCCGTCGTCGGCGGTTTCGCTCGAGAGCGCCAGCTGCGGCACGATGTTGAGCTTCTCGTCGATGTCGAACAGCTTGTCGCAGAAGGAGGAGAACACGATGCGGCCGACATAGGTGCGCGCCATCGTAGGGTCGAGGATATCGGGGTCTTCGGCGAGGCCGATGCGCAACGTGGTCTGGGCCTGCGCGGCCCCGATCGACACCAGCACAGCGGCGGCTGTTGCGGCCAGGCGAAACATCTTCATCGGTCAATCCCCATTGCTTCGGCTATTTCGTTGCGGACGCGGCGCACTGTATACCAACCCCGTCGGGGCTGCTGCCTTCCGTCTTTTGGCTGAAGGCCGCGACCAGC
The DNA here is from genome assembly GCF_020193715.1 of Bradyrhizobium sp. IC4060. Taxonomy (NCBI): domain Bacteria; kingdom Pseudomonadati; phylum Pseudomonadota; class Alphaproteobacteria; order Hyphomicrobiales; family Nitrobacteraceae; genus Bradyrhizobium; species Bradyrhizobium sp. IC4060. The sequence goes on from NZ_JADYVJ010000002.1 coordinate 1,010,154, forward strand.
TTTGCAAGCGCCGGCGAAAACCCGCCGGCGGTGGGTAGAATGGCGTCGGCAGACGGCAGCTCCGCGGTGCGGTGACAGGCGGTGGCATGGCCGGTGCGGTCAGCTAGAAGCGCAGGCGCCTCATTGCGGCAGCGCTCGATCACGAACGGGCAGCGGGTGTGAAAGCGGCAGCCGGCGGGCGGATTGAGGGCGCTCGGGATTTCGCCCTCCAGCAGCACCGTCGTTCGTTTCGCCTTCGGCTGCGGCAGCGGGATCGCCGACAGCAGCGCGCGGCTGTAGGGGTGGCGCGGCGCGGCGAACAGCGCGTCGGCTTCCGCCGTCTCGACGATTTGGCCGAGATTCATCACCGCGACGTGGTCGGCGATGTGCTTGACCACGGCAAGGTCGTGCGAGACGAAGATGTAGGCGAGGCCAAGCCGGTCCTGGAGCTCGCGTAGCAGATTGAGGATCTGCGAGCGGATCGAGACGTCGAGCGCCGAGACCGGCTCATCGCAGATGATGAGCTTCGGCTCGACCGCGAGCGCGCGGGCGATCGCGATGCGTTGGCGCTGGCCGCCGGAGAATTCATGCGGATAGCGCCGGGCGAGGCGCGGCTCCAGCCCGACCAGCCGCAGCAGTTCGGCGACGCGCTCGGCCCGCCGCGCCGGCGGCACCAGATCGTGCAGCGCTAGCGGCTCGGTCAGGATCTGGCCGACTGTCATGCGCGGATTGAGCGAGGCGTAGGGATCCTGGAAGATGATCTGCGCCTCGCGGCGGAAGGCGCGCAAGGTCCCGGCGTCGAGCGCCAGCAGGTCGCGGCCGTCGAAGCGAATCATACCAGCGTCTGGCTCGATCAGCCGCAGCACCAGGCGGCTGACGGTGGACTTGCCGGAACCGGATTCGCCGACCAGGGCCAGCGTCTTGCCGGCCTCCAGCGAGAAGGACACGCCGTCGACCGCCTTGACGTGCGCCAGCGCGCGGCCGAGCAGCGAGCGCTGAGCGACGAAATGCTTGACCAGGCCTTCGACTTCGAGGAGCGCCATCACGACACCAGCAATTCGAGCGGCGCGCGGATGCAGCGCGAGAGATGGCCGCCGCTGAGTTCGACCAGCGGCGGCGGCACCTTGGTGCAGGCGTCGAGCACGAAGGGGCAACGCGCGGCGAAGCGGCAGCCGGCGGGCGGCTGTGCCATGTTCGGCACCATGCCTTCGATCGTCGCAAGCTGCTCGGCGCGGTGGTCGAGCCGCGGGATCGAGCCGAGCAGGCCGACCGTGTAGGGATGCTGCGGCGCGGAGAACAACTCGTCGACCGGCGCCCGCTCGACGATCTCGCCGGCGTACATCACCGCGACCTCGTCGCAGACCTCGGCGACGACGCCGAGATCGTGGGTGATCAGGATGATCGCGGCGCCGCTCGCGGCCTTCAGCTCGCGCATCAGCTCCAGGATCTGGGCCTGCAGGGTGACGTCGAGCGCGGTGGTCGGCTCGTCCGCGATCAGCAGCCGCGGGTCGCAGGCGAGTGCCATCGCGATCATCACGCGCTGGCGCATCCCGCCGGAGAGCTTGTGCGGGTAGTCGTCGATGCGACGCTCGGGTGAAGGGATATGGACCCGGCGCAACAGCTCGATCGCGCGCTCGCGCGCGCTCCTCCGCGAGCCGCCGCGGTGACGCAGGATCGTTTCGACGATCTGGTCGCCGATCGTGAAGCTCGGATTGAGCGAGGTCATCGGCTCCTGGAAGATCATCGCCAGCCGGTTGCCGCGCAGATCGCGCAGGGTCTGGTCCGGCGTGGTCAGCAGGTCGAAACCGTCGAAGCGGATCGCGCCACTTATTTCCGCGCTCTGCTTCGGCAGCAGGCCCATGATCGCCAGCGACGTCACGCTCTTGCCGCAGCCGGATTCCCCGACGAGACCGAGCGTCGCGCCATTGGCGACGCTGAGATCGACGCTGTCGACCGCGTGGGTGATACGGCCGTCGTCGCCATGAAAGCGGATACGCAGATCCTTGATCTCGATGAGGGGGCTGGCGCTCATGATCGTCTCGCGCGCGCCGCTTCGATGCTGGCGTCGATGACGCTGCGATCGGTGTTGCCGGCCGGGTTCTGCCGCGTCGGCATGGAGGCGCGGAAATGCACCCAGAGCTCGTGGCTGACGCGCTCGAGCCGTTCGAGCTCACCGAGCGGATCGGGATGGTCGTCGGCGCGAATGTCCAACGCTGGCCATTCCTCCTCGCCGTGGATCACGAGCGCGGCCGATTGCTTGCCGCGCTTGTCGCCGCCGGCGGCTTCGCCGGCGCGCATCGCTGCGAGCAGACGGCGCGGGAACGGCAGGCTGTCGCTGGCGATATAGGTCTTCGCCGTCTCGTCGAGCACGTCGGCCCCGGTGAGCATATTGCCGGCGATCGACAAGCCGCTGCCCGCGACGTGGCCGCACCAATCGACGCAGTCGCGCCCGGTATGCGCGGCGATGGCGCCGCTGGCATCCATGACGTGGACCTGTCGGCTCTCGCGGCCGTCATCGGTCGCCAGCAGCGCGGCGAGCACGTCGTGGGCGTTGAGGCCCTCGCGCAACAGCTTGACGCCGTCGATGCCGTAATAGGGATTGACGAAAGCCTGGGTCGCGATGGCGCCGAGACCGGCGGCGATGTAGGGCACGCGCGCACCGACGGCGAAGAAGCGAGTCGCAACCGCGATGCCGAACTGGCCGGTGGCAGGATCGCGCGCGATGATCGACCAGGTCATGTGCTGCCTTCAGCGCCCCGCCGCGTAGCCCTGCATGCCGCGCGGATTGGCGGCGGCGCGCCGGCGTACTCCGACGCGTGAGGCCGCGGTGAGGCGTCCTTCCGACCAGTCCGGCCCGACCTCGACGATATGCCCGCGCTCGCGCAGGTTCTCGATGGTTGCCTTCGGCACGCGGTTCTCGACCACGAGCACCCCGGGACGCGCGGTGCGAGGCCAGAACGAGATCGGGAAATGCTCGGAATGCCAGGCCGGCGCGTCGATCGCTTCCTGGAGATTGAAGTTGCAATGGACGTGGCGCAGGAAGAATTGCGTGATCCACTGGTCCTGCTGATCGCCGCCGGGCGAGCCCCAGGCCAGGTAGGGCTCGCCATCGCGCAGCGCCATGGTCGGAGAGAGGGTGGTGCGCGGCCGCTTCCCCGGCGCGAGCGCGGCGGGATGGCCTTCCTCCAGCCAGAACATCTGAGCGCGGCTGCCGAGGCAAAAGCCGAGCTCGGGAATGATCGGTGAGGATTGCAGCCAGCCGCCCGACGGCGTCGACGACACCATGTTGCCGTCCCTGTCGATGATGTCGAAATGCACGGTGTCGCCGCGGACCTCGCCGAAGCGGCCCACAGTCGGCTCGCCGGCGCCGAGCGCGCCGACCGCCTCGCGCTGGCCCTCGGCGCGGCGCAGCTTGACGACACCGCCGAAGCCCTCAACCGAGCCCGGAATGAAATCGAGCGAAGCCTTGTCGGTGACGAGCTTGCGGCGCTCGTCGTTGTAGGTATCCGACAGCAGCGTTGCGATCGGGATCTCGTTGAACTTGGGATCGCCGTAAAATTTTTCACGGTCGGCGAAGGCGAGCTTGGCGCATTCGATCTGGAGATGGATGAACTCCGGCCCTGTCGGGTCGAGGCCGTCGAGCGCAAAGCCCTTCAGCAGCGCGAGCTGCTGCAGCGTGACCGGGCCCTGGCTCCATACGCCGGCCTTGCAGACCGTGTAGCGGCCGTAATCGTAGGTGAGCGGCGCCTCGACTGTCGGCTGCCAGCGCGCCATGTCGTCGGCGGAGAGCACGCCGCGATGTGGCGAGCCGCTGACGTCCATCACCTCCTGGGTTCGGCAGAACTTGTCGACGGCTTCCGCGACGAAGCCTTGCGACCAGGCTTTGCGCGCGCGCTCGATCTCCGCATCGCGGCCACCGCCGCCGCTTTCCGCCTCGCTCAGGATCCGGGCGTAGGTCGCAGCCAGTGTCTTGTTGGTGAACAGCGTGCCTGGCTTCGGCACTTCACTGTTCGGGAGGTAGACCGCGGCGGACGTCGGCCAGTGCCTGCGGAACAGCTGCTCGACGGTCTGGATCGTGGCGCAGGCGCGCTCGACCAGCGGATAGCCGTCGCGGGCGTAGGAGATCGCCGGCTCCAGCACGTCGCGCACGCGCATCGTTCCGTAGTCGCGCAGCAGCATCATCCAGGATTCGAAGGTGCCGGGAACGCAGGCGGCGAGCAGACCCGTGCCCGGCACCATGTCGAGGCCTTCGCTTCTGTAATGCGCGATGGTGGCCCGCGCCGGCGCCGGGCCCTGGCCGCAGATTACCTCGGTGCGGCCGCGCTTGACGTCATGCACGATGATGGGCACGTCGCCGCCGGGACCGTTCAGATGCGGCTCGACCACCTGGAGCGTGAAGGCGGTGGCAACGCCGGCATCGAAGGCATTGCCGCCCTTTTCCAGGATGGCCATGCCCACGGCAGTCGCAATCCAGTGCGTCGAGGCGACGACCCCGAACGTGCCCTCGATCTCGGGCCTCGTCGTGAACGGATCGGGATTGATATTACTGCCCATGGGACTTCACCACCTTATTTCCGGCGCGCGCAATTGATCACAGGGCCACGCCGCTTCCAAATGCGCAGGCTGCATGGCACGCGCGCGTCACGCCGGGACCGGCGCGGTGTTGACCGCATGGCAGGCGACGCCGTCGATCAGTTCCGGGGTCTCCTTGCGGCAGAGATCGAACGCCAGCGGACAGCGCGGATTGAAGGCGCAGCCGGAGGGCGGATTGATCGGGTTGGGGATCTCGCCCTTGACCGGAATGCGCTGGCGGCCGCTCATGGCAAGATCAGGCACGGCGCCCAGCAGCATCTTGGTGTAGGGCATGCGCGGATTTGCGAACAGCTCGCGTCCGTCCGCGATCTCGACGATGCGGCCGAGATACATCACGCCGACGCGGCTCGCCATGTGGCGCACCACGGCGAGGTTGTGGCTGATGAACATGTAGGTCAGGCCGAACTTGTCCTGGAGGTCGCGCATCAGGTTCAGGATCTGCGCCTGCACGGAGACGTCGAGGGCCGAGGTCGGCTCGTCGCAGACGATGAATTCGGCGTCGGACGCGAGCGCGCGCGCGATCGCGATGCGTTGGCGTTGGCCGCCGGAGAATTCGTGCGGATATTTCAGCCGGTCGTCCGGATGCAGGCCGACGAGGCTGAGCAGCTCGCCGACGCGAGCCTGGATGTCGCGCTCGCCCTGGATCAGGTCGAAGGCACGGATCGGCTCGGAGATGATGGCATCGACCCGGAAGCGCGGGTTCAGGCTCGCATAGGGATCCTGGAAGATCATCTGGATGCGCCGGCGCAGCTTCCGCCGCGCTGGCGCCTGCCGCGGGTCCGTCATGGAGACGCCGTCGATCAGCACGTCGCCGGCGCTTGGCGGCAGCAGGCCGACGACCATGCGTGCCACCGTGGTCTTGCCGGAGCCGGACTCGCCGACCAGGGCAAACGTCTCGCCCTTCCTGATGTCGAAGGTAACGTGATCGACTGCCTTGAGATATTCGAGATGTCCGCCTTCAAGCACGCGGTTGAGCCAGGGTTTCGAGACGTCGAAGACGCGGCGCAGGTTTGTGGCCTGGACGAAGGGAGCACTCATGCCACGCTCTCCGCCGGCACGTCGTCATAGAGGTGGCAGGCCACCGATTGCGCGCCGCGCGGCAACGGCTCCGGCCGATCGACACGGCAACGATCGAAGGCGAAGGCGCAGCGCGGATTGAACGAGCAGCCGCGCGGGATCGCCGACAGGCGCGGCATCGAGCCCGGGATCTGCACCAGGCGCTTGTCCTCGCCCGCAAGCGTCGGGATCGCGCCCATCAGGCCCTTGGCATAAGGATGCAGCGGATTCTTCACGACGTCCTGCACCGGGCCGATCTCGGCGACGCGGCCGGCATACATCACCGCGACGCGGTCGGAGGTTTCGGCGATCACGCCCATGTCGTGCGTCACCAGCATCACCGCGGTGCCGTGGTCGCGTCCGAGCCGCTTGATCAGCGAGATGATCTGGGCCTGCACGGAGACATCGAGCGCGGTGGTCGGCTCGTCCGCGATGATCAGCTCGGGCTCGGCACAGATCGCGAGCGCGATCACGACGCGCTGGCGCATGCCACCGGAAAACTCGTGGGGATAGCCGTCGATACGCTTTTCCGGCGCGGGAATGCCGACTTCGGCCAGGAGGTCGATGGCGCGGCGGCGGGCGGCCGACTCGGACAGATTGAGGTGGGTGCGGATCGTCTCCACGATCTGGTCGCCGACCTTGTACAGCGGATTGAGCGATGTCAGCGGATCCTGGAAGATCATGCCGATGCGCTTGCCCCTGATACGGCGCATCTCCTCCGGCGGCAGATTGTCGATGCGCAGGCCCGCGAGATGAATCTCGCCGCCGGCAATGCGGCCGGGCGGATCGATCAGGCCGATCACCGCGAGGCCGGTGACGGACTTGCCGGCTCCGGACTCGCCGACGACGCCGAGCACCTCGCCTTTGGCGATGTCGAAGGAGACGCCGTCGATGGCGCGCAGCGTGCCGCGGCGGGAGGCAAACTCCACGTGAAGATCGCACACGGAAAGGACGGGTTCGGTCATGGACGAGGCGTATTCATCGAAGCTTCGGATTGAGCGCGTCGCGCAGCCAGTCGCCGAGCAGATTGATCGACAGGATCAGCGCCGCGAGCGCGAGCCCCGGGAAGGCGACGATCCACCATTCGCCGGCGAACAGATAATTGTTGCCGATGCGGATCAGCGTGCCGAGCGAGGGCATGGTGTCGGGCAGGCCGACGCCGAGGAAGGACAGCGTCGCCTCGGTGATGATGGCGAGAGCAAGGTTGATGGTGGCGATGACCAGAATCGGGCCCATCGTGTTCGGCAGCACGTGCCGCAGCATGATCTTCGGCGCCGGCAGGCCGATCAGCTGTGCAGCGGCCACGTAGTCCTTGTTCTTCTCGACCATCACGGAGCTGCGCACCGTCCGGGCATAGCCGACCCAGAAGCTCAGGCCGATCGAGATCACCAGCACCACCAGCATGCTGGTGGCGTCCAGCCGGTTGCCGAGGATCGACTTCGCGATGCCGTTGACCAGCAGCGCGATCAGGATCGCAGGGAAGGTCAGCTGCACGTCGGCGATCCGCATGATCACGCCGTCGACTGCCCCGCCGAAATAGCCGGCGATCAGGCCGAGGGCGATGCCGAGCGCGCCGGCGAAGATCACGCCGGCGACGCCCACGGCGAGCGAGATGCGCATGCCATAGAGAATCGCGGAGAACACATCGCGGCCCTGCTCGTCGGTGCCGAGCAGGAACGGGCTCTGGCCGTCCGCAGTCCACAGCGGTGAAATCCGCGAATTCATCAATTGCAGCTGTGCCGGATCGAACGGGTTCTGCACCGCGAGCACGGATGCAAAGATCGCAAGCAGGAAGAACAGGACCGTGATAGCCGCAGCCACCATGGTGAGCTTGGAGCGGCGGAACGAATAGAACAAGTCGCTGTCGAGCGTGCGGCTGAACCAGCCATGGGCGGCCTGCACCGGCTGCGCGCTCTGCTTGTCGGAATTGGAGACGACTGCGTCGGACATTGCAGGCTGCCCTATGCGGCGCGACCGACGGTCGAGCGCAGGCGCGGATCGACCACCGTGTAGAGAATGTCGACCACCAGATTGATGGTGACGAAGATCAGTGAAACCATCAGCAGGTAGGCGGCCATGATCGGAATGTCGACGTTTTGCACGGCCTGGACGAACAGAAGCCCCATGCCCGGCCATTGGAACACGGTTTCGGTGATGATCGAAAATGCAATAACCGAGCCAAACTGAAGCCCGGCCACGGTGATCACCGGAATCAGCGTGTTCTTCAGCGCGTGGCCGAAATGGATCGCACGCGTGGTCAGCCCCCTCGCGCGGGCGAAGCGGATATAGTCGGTCCGCAACACTTCCAGCATCTCCGCGCGCACCAGCCGCATGATCAGGGTCATCTGGAACAGGCCGAGCGTGATCGAAGGCATGATCAGTGCCTTCAGTCCCGACACCGTGAGCAGGCCGGTCGTCCACCAGCCGAGCTTGACCACCTCGCCGCGGCCGAACGAGGGCAACCAGCCCAATGTCACAGCGAACAGGTAGATCAGGAGAATGCCGATCAGGAAGGTCGGCAGCGAGATGCCGATCAGCGAGACCGCCTGGAATAGTTTGGCCAGCACGGTATCGCGCTTGAGCGCCGAATAGACGCCCATCAGGATGCCGAACACCATTGCAAACACGGTCGCACAGATCGCAAGTTCCAGCGTCGCGGGCATGCGCTCCATCAACAGCGTCGCGACCGGCTGGCGGAACTGGTAGGAGACGCCGAACTTGAACTGCGCCGCATCGGCGAAATAGCGCACGAACTGCACCGGCACGGGGTCATCGAGGCCGAGCGACTTGCGCACGATCGCGCGTTCGGCGGCCGAGGTGTCGATCGAGACGATCTGGTTGACGGGGTCGCCGGCGAAGCGGAACATCGAGAACGCGATGATGCCGACGGCGAACATGACGCCGATGGCCTGAACGGCGCGGCGAAGCGTGAAAGCGAGCATGCCTTCCACTGTCCTTGGGTGAGCGTACGGCCGACGTCCTTGGCGGCCGGAAAAGAAAAGGTCCCGGAAGGCGGATGCCGCCGGGACCTCGTGTTCAACCGATCCTATTCCTTCTTGGTTGCCCAGTGGAACATGACGAGATTGTCGGCGCGCTGCGGCAGGTTCACCTTCTTCGAAACGCCCCAGGCCAGCGCCTGCTGGTGCAGCGGGATGTAGGACCAGTCCTTCATGCCGATTTCGTAGGCCTGCTTGATCAACTGGTTGCGCTTGGTGGTGTCGGCTTCGACCAGCACCTTGTCGGTGATGGCGTCGAACTCCTTGTTGCAATAGCCGCCGAGATTGGCCTCGCCGCGCGAGGATTTCGCATCGTCGCGGCAGCCCATGATGTCGTAGAGCACGTTGTGGGAATCCATCGTGCTCGGAGTCCAGCCCAAAAGGTAGAACGAGGTCTGGTAGCCGCCCTGCTTCAGCACCTTGGCGAAGTACTGCGCCTTCGGTTGCGCCAGGAGATTGATCTTGACGCCGATGCGGGCGAGCATGCCGACCACGGCCTGGCAGATCGCGGCGTCGTTGACGTAGCGATCGTTCGGGCAGTCCATGGTGACCTCGAAGCCGTCGGGGTAACCGGCTTCGGTCAGGAGCTTCTTGGCGCCGTCAGGATCGAATTTCGGCCGCGTGAACTCCTTGGACAGCACGAACAGTTCCGGTGCGATCATCAGCGCCGACGGCGTCGACAGCCCGCGCATCACGCGCGTCTTGATCAGCTCGATGTCGATCGCCTTGTAGAAGGCCTCGCGGACGCGGACGTCCTTGAACGGGTTCTTGCCCTTGATGTTGGAGTAGAGCAGCTCGTCACGCATCTGGTCAAAGCCGAGGAAGATGGTGCGCAGCTCCGGTCCCTTCAGCACCTGGGCGTTCGGGCTGGAATCGACGCGGGAGATGTCCTGGATCGGAACCGGCTCGATGACGTCGACTTCGCCCGAGAGCAGGGCGGCGACGCGGGTGGCGTCGGAAGCGATCGGGGTGAAGATGATCTCCTTGAGATTGCCTTCGACCTTGCCCCAGTAATTGGGATTGGCCTTGAACACCGTCTTCACGCCGGGCTGATGGCTTTCGATGATGAAGGGACCGGTGCCGTTCTCGTTCAGTGAGGCATAGCTCGGCGTGGTCGCCGCCACCGGCGTCGGATCGACGACGTTGTTCTCCTCGGCCCATTTCTTGTTCATGATGTACCAGACATCCCACGCGTTGTGCAGGATGGGATTGGGCGAGGGCAGGACGAAGTCGACCGTGTAGTCGTCGACCTTCACTACCTTGACGTCGGGCGCAAGGCGGGTCTGCATGTTCGACCCCTTCTTGCGGACGCGATCGGCCGAGAACACCACGTCGTCGGCGGTGAATGGGTTGCCGTTGTGGAATTTCACGCCCTTGCGCAAATGGAAGCGCCAGCGGGTCGGCTCCGGGGTTTCCCAGCTTTCCGCCAGTGCCGGAATGATCTTGAGGTCCTTGTCGCGCGCGGTGAGGCCCTGATAGACGTGGCCGAGATGGGCGTGGGTGGTGCTCTCGTTCAGGGTATAGGGGTCGAGCGACTTCAGGTCACCCTGGTTGGCATAACGTAGCGTCTGGCTCGATGCTGGCGAGACCGCCAACGCAAGCGTACCTGCGAGCGTCGCCGCAAACAGACTTTGACCGATTGACATTCTTGACCCTCTCCACACTGCCGCGCCGGTGATTTTTGATTGTTCGGCGGGGCTGACCGATCCATGTTGCCCAGAGTTCTCGACCCGTGCAAGCGTCATTCCAGCAAGGAACGCGCCAAGTTGCACCGCTGTGCAGCAATGCTGCCCGGCGTCCCCCGCGGCCGGCCGGCGAGCTTCTGCGCGGGTCGCGGGCCAGCCAATTTGATTGATTGACCATACGAGCCGATTGGGGAAGCCGATCCCAGCGGCTTCCCCTCAGGTCGCTTGCCTTGCAGACCTTCTCGCGGTGATACTCCGACGGGCCGCTCGAATCTCATCTGGAGGGGACATGAAGGTTAACATCGAAATCGACTGCACCCCCCTTGAGGCCCGCCAGTTCTTCGGTCTGCCCGATGTGGGGCCGATGCAGACGGCCGTGATGGACAAGCTGCAGCAGCAGGTTCTCAGCAACATCGAGAAGGTCTCGCCGGAATCGCTGATCCAGAGCTGGTTCACCTTCGATCCCAAGATCGCCGAGCGGTTTCAGGACATGTTCGTCGCGATGGCAGGCCTCGGCGGCACGCGCAGCGGCGACAAGAAAAAATAGTGTCGCCCGGGCCGGACGGGGCGCTGCAAGAAGGCCGGCTTCGTCCGCCGGGTCTCGGCCTGCTGCTCGCCGAGGCCCGTGGGCTATTCGAGTTGAATGCGAGCCTCTTGCTGTCGCCGCTCCTGATGCGGGCGCCGCGGGGCGATGGCCATCCGGTGCTGGCGCTGCCGGGCTTTCTCGCCAGCGACCTCTCCATGGTGCCGATACGGCGCTATCTCAGCGAGCTCGGTTATGCGGCGCATGCCTGGCGGATGGGCCGCAATCTCGGCGGGCTCGGGCGAATGCGGGATTCGCTGCGCATGCGCTTGGCCGAAATCCATGCCGCCACGGGACGCAAGGTCAGCCTGGTCGGTTGGAGTCTCGGCGGCGTCTATGCCCGCGATCTCGCGCTTTGGGCGCCGGACAAGGTCCGCTACGTCGTCACACTCGGCAGCCCTTTCGCCAACGATGTGCGGGCGACCCACGCGACGCGGCTCTATGAGACGTTATCCGGCGAGAAGGTGGAGGACTATGCGGAAGCACGCGAGGCGATTGCCGGCGATCTGCCGGTGCCGGCAACGTCGATCTATTCGCGCGCCGACGGCGTCGTGAACTGGCGGACCTGTCTGCTGCGCCCCTCCGACCGTGCCGAGAACATCGAGGTGCACCTGGCGAGCCATATTGGGCTTGGCGTGAACCCGGCGGTGCTGTGGGCCGTGGCGGATCGCCTGGCGCAACCGGAGGGAGACTTCCGGCCATTTGACCGGGCGGGGCCGTTTGCCATTGCATATGCCCCGCCGGACCGGGCAGTATCGGCCTGACGAGAAGCGCCGCCAAGGCGCCCGTCGAATACTCGGGAGGGAACCATGGCTGACGGTAAGAAGCTGTCGTCGCTTGACGCGTCGTTTCTCTATCTGGAAACACCGGAGATGCCGATGCATGTCGGCAGCATGGCGATCTTCCGCCTGCCTGACGACTACAAGGGCGATTTCTTCGAAGAGTTCAAGGCGATGATCGTCTCGCGCCTGCACATCGCGCCGATTCTCAAGGCGCGGCTGGAGAAGGCGCCGCTCGACATCGATCATCCCTCCTGGGTCGAGGACGACCAGTTCGACATCGACCGCCACATCTTCCGGGCAAGCCTGCCGCAGCCGCGCGACCGCGCCACGCTCGAGCGCATCGTCGGCTGGATGCATGCCAAGCTGCTCAACCGCGCCCGTCCGCTCTGGGAGTTCTACGTGTTCGAGGGCATGAAGGACAACGAGGTCGGGCTCTATTCCAAGATGCACCATGCCGCGATCGATGGCGGCGCCGGTGCGGCGCTGACCAACATGATCTACGACATCTCGCCGATCCCGCGGAAGGTCGATCCGCCGACCGCGGGCAGCAAGCCCGGGCAGGAGCCGCGCGACATCGCCGCCAACCTGCTCGACTCCTATCAGCAGCTGTTCAGCCAGCCGCTGGAGGCTTCGCAAGCGGCGAAGAACCTGCAGCTGCCCCGCACCGGCAAGAGCGATATCGGCTCGATCCTGTTCGACAACGCTATGTACCAGATCGAGAGCGCGGTGCGCTTCGCCGGCAACATCCCGACCGTGCTCAAGAGCGTCTCCGACGTGCTCGGCAAGATCGCCGATCCGAAGTCGCGCGAGAGCCTTGCCAGCATGGTGTCGCCGCCGACCATGCTCAACAAGACGATCTCCTCGGAGCGGAGCTTTGCCGGCGTATCGATCCCGCTGTCGCGGGCGAAGGCGCTGGCCAAGCAGGCCGGCGGCAAGCTCAACGACGTGGTGCTGGCGCTCGCCTCCGGCGTCGTCCGCCGCTATCTCCTGCGATACGGCACGCTGCCGGCGAAATCCCTGACCGCAGCGGTGCCGATCTCGCTGCGGGAGGAGGGCAACACCGAGGCCAACAACCAGGTGTTCGGCATGATCTGCTCGATCGCCACCAACATCGAGGATCCCAAGGCGCGGCTGGAAGCGATCATCGCGCAATCAACCAAGTCCAAGGAGATGTCGCATCCTTTGCGGGCTTTGATGCCGCAGGTCTCCAACATCTCGATGCTGGGCGCGCCGATCATGGTGCAGATTCTGGCGCTGCTCTACAGCCGCTCGAACCTCTCCGACGTGCTGCCGCCCGCGGCCAACATCACCGTGTCCAACGTGCCCGGGCCGCGGCAGACGCTCTATGCCGCCGGTGCCGAGCTCTTGCACATCTTCCCGGTGTCTATCTCGACCCACGGGCAGGCACTCAACATCACCGTGCAGAGCTATCGCGACCAGCTCGATTTCGGCTTTATCGTCGGTGCCAACATCATTCCGCATGTGCAGGTGATGTGCGACATGCTGCCTGAGGAATTCGCCGCGCTGGAGGCGGCGTACACGCCGCCGGCCGCTGATATCAAGGGCGCCGCCGAGTAAGGACTTTGCAATGATTGAAATGCCGCCGCTCAAGTTCGCGACGACGAACGGAATCCGCATGGGCTATTACGAGGCGGGCCCGTCCGATGACAAACCGCCGGTCGTGCTGTGCCACGGCTGGCCGGAGCTCGCATTCTCCTGGCGTCACCAGATCAAGGCACTAAGCGAGGCCGGCATCCGCGTAGTCGCGCCCGACCAGCGTGGCTACGGCGCGACCGACCGGCCCGAGCCGGTCGAAGCCTATGACATGGAGCACCTGACCGGCGATCTCGTCGGTCTGCTCGATCATCTCGGGATCGACAAGGCGATCTTCGTCGGCCACGACTGGGGCGGCTTCGTCGTCTGGCAGATGCCGCTGCGGCATCCCACGCGCGTCGCCGGAGTCGTCGGCGTCAACACCCCGCATTGGGACCGCATGCCGATCGACCCGATCGCGCTGTTCCGCCAGCGTTACGGCGACCAGATGTACATCGTCCAGTTCCAGGATCCCGCGCGCGAGCCGGACAAGATCTTCGGCAGCCGCGTCGAGCAGACCTTCGACGCCTTCATGCGCAAGCCGCTGGCAAAGCCGGCAGCGAAACCGGACGAGCCGCCGATCGCGGGTGTCGGCGCCTCGTCGAAGACCAACCTGGCTTTCCCGCAGATGATTGCGGCGTACGACGCCAAGGTCGATCCGCGCACGCCGATCCTGTCGGCTGATGAGAAGAAGGTGTTCGTCGACACCTTCACGAAGATCGGCTTCACTGGCGGCATCAACTGGTACCGCAACTTCACCCGCAACTGGGAGCGCGCCGAGGGGCTGGACCACCACATCCACGTGCCCTCGTTGATGATCATGGCGGAGAATGATGCCGTGCTGCCGCCCTCGGCGGCCGACGGCATGGAGAAACTGATCGATGATCTCGAGAAGTATCTGGTGAAGGACAGCGGCCATTGGACGCAACAGGAGAAGCCGGAGGAGGTCAGCGCCAAGCTGATCGAGTGGCGGAGAAGGCGGTTTGGCTAGCGGTCGTCATTGGGAACGCGTCATTGCGAGGAGCGAGGCGACGAAGCAATCCAGACTGCCTCCACGGATACATTTCTGGATTGCTTCGCTTCGCTCGCAACGACGACATTGAGGCAGGGGGACTACATTTCGATGTCATCCAAGAACCGTCTGGACCCGATTCCGCAGCCGCCGACCAAGCCAGTGGTCGGCAATATGCTGTCGCTGGACGCGGCCGCTCCCGTGCAGCACCTGACGCGGCTTGCCAAGGAGCTCGGTCCGATCTTCTGGCTTGACATGATGGGCTCGCCGATCGTCGTCGTCTCCGGCCACGATCTCGTCGACGAGCTCTCCGACGAGAAGCGGTTCGACAAGACGGTGCGCGGCGCGCTGCGGCGCGTGCGTGCGGTCGGCGGCGACGGCCTCTTCACCGCCGACACCCGTGAGCCGAACTGGAGCAAGGCGCACAACATCCTGCTGCAGCCTTTCGGCAACCGCGCCATGCAGTCCTATCACCCGAGCATGGTCGACATCGCCGAGCAGCTCGTCCAGAAATGGGAGCGGCTCAACGCCGACGACGAGATCGACGTCGTCCACGACATGACCGCGCTGACGCTGGATACGATCGGCCTGTGCGGCTTCGAGTACCGCTTCAACTCGTTCTACCGGCGCGACTACCATCCTTTCGTCGAGTCACTGGTACGATCGCTCGAAACCATCATGATGACGCGCGGCCTGCCGTTCGAGCAGCTCTGGATGCAGAAGCGGCGGAAGACGCTGGCCCAAGACGTCGCTTTCATGAACAAGATGGTCGACGAGATCATCGCCGAACGCCGCAAGAGCGCGGAAG
Organism: Bradyrhizobium sp. IC4060; assembly: GCF_020193715.1. Classification (NCBI taxonomy): domain Bacteria; kingdom Pseudomonadati; phylum Pseudomonadota; class Alphaproteobacteria; order Hyphomicrobiales; family Nitrobacteraceae; genus Bradyrhizobium; species Bradyrhizobium sp. IC4060. The sequence goes on from NZ_JADYVJ010000002.1 coordinate 1,025,241, forward strand.
GCATCGACGACAAGAAGGACATGCTGGCCGCGATGATGACCGGCGTCGACCGTTCCACCGGCGAGCAGCTCGACGACGTCAATATCCGCTACCAGATCAACACCTTCCTGATCGCAGGGCACGAGACCACCAGCGGCCTGTTGTCCTACACGCTCTATGCGCTGCTCAAGCACCCGGAGATTCTCAAGAAGGCCTATGACGAGGTCGACCGCGTCTTCGGCCCCGACGTCAACGCCAAGCCGACCTATCAGCAGGTGACGCAGCTCACCTACATCACGCAGATCCTGAAGGAGTCGCTGCGGCTGTGGCCGCCGGCGCCGGCCTACGGCATCTCGCCGCTGAACGACGAGACCATCGGCGGCGGGCAGTACAAGCTCAGGAAGGGAACGTTCGTCACCATCCTGGTGACGGCGCTGCATCGTGATCCAAGCGTGTGGGGTCCCAATCCCGACGCGTTCGACCCCGAGAATTTCAGCCGCGAGGCGGAGGCAAAACGGCCGATCAATGCCTGGAAGCCGTTCGGCAACGGCCAGCGCGCCTGCATCGGCCGCGGCTTCGCCATGCACGAGGCAGCGCTCGCGCTCGGCATGATCCTGCAGCGCTTCAAGCTGATCGACCACCAGCGCTACCAGATGCACCTGAAGGAGACGCTGACCATCAAGCCGGAAGGCTTCAAGATCAAGGTGCGGCCGCGCGCCGACCGCGAGCGCGGCGCCTATGGCGGGCCCGTTGCCGCTGCGTCCTCGGCGCCAAAGGCGCAGCGTCAGCCCACCACGCGGCCCGGCCACAACACGCCGATGCTGGTGCTCTACGGCTCCAATCTCGGCACCGCCGAGGAGCTCGCAACGCGCATGGCCGATCTTGCCGAGATCAACGGTTTTGCCGTGCATCTCGGCCCGCTCGACGACTATGTCGGCAAGCTGCCGCAGGAGGGCGGGGTGCTGATCATCTGCGCCTCCTATAACGGCGCGCCGCCGGACAATGCGACGCAGTTCGTCAAATGGCTCGGCGAGGATCTGCCGAAGGATGCCTTCGCCGGTGTGCGCTACGCCGTGTTCGGCTGCGGCAACAGCGACTGGGCCGCGACCTATCAATCGGTGCCGCGCTTCATCGACGAGCAATTGTCGAAGCATGGTGCGCGCGCGGTCTATCCGCGCGGCGAGGGCGATGCGCGCAGCGATCTCGACGGCCAGTTCCAGAAATGGTTCCCGGCGGCCGCGCAAGTCGCGACCAAGGAGTTCGGCATCGACTGGAATTTCACCCGCGCCGCCGAGGACGATCCGCTCTATGCAATCGAGCCGGTCGCGGTGACCGCCGTCAACACCATCGTCGCCCAGGGCGGCGCAGTGGCGATGAAGGTGCTGGTCAATGACGAGCTCCAGAACAAGTCCGGCGCGAATGCTTCCGAGCGCTCGACGCGCCACATCGAGGTGCAGCTGCCGGCCAACCTCAGCTACCGCGTCGGCGATCACCTCAGCGTCGTTCCGCGCAACGATCCTACGCTGGTTGATTCAGTTGCCCGCCGCTTCGGCTTTTTGCCGGCCGATCAGATCAGGCTCCAGGTGGCCGAAGGCCGACGCGCGCAATTGCCGGTCGGCGCGGCCGTGTCGGTCGGCCGTCTGCTCAGCGAGTTCGTCGAGCTGCAGCAGCTCGCGACGCGCAAGCAGATCCAGATCATGGCCGAGCACACCCGCTGCCCCGTCACCAAGCCGAAGCTATTGGCCTTCGTCGGCGAGGAGGCGGAACCGCTCGAGCGCTATCGCGGTGAGATCCTCGCCAAGCGCAAATCGGTGTTCGACCTGCTGCTCGAATATCCGGCTTGCGAACTACCGTTCCACGTCTATCTCGAAATGCTGTCGCTGCTGGCGCCGCGCTATTACTCGATCTCGTCCTCGCCGTCGGTCGACCCCGCGCGTTGCAGCGTCACGGTCGGCGTGGTCGAAGGTCCGGCTGCCTCCGGCCGCGGCACCTACAAGGGCATCTGCTCGAACTATCTCGCCAACCGGCGGGCGGGCGATACGATCTACGCAACCGTGCGCGAGACCAAGGCGGGCTTCCGCCTGCCGGATGATCCATCCGTGCCGATCATCATGATCGGCCCGGGCACCGGACTTGCGCCGTTCCGCGGCTTCCTCCAGGAGCGCGCGGCGCGCAAGGCGAAGGGAGCCACCCTCGGTCCATCCATGCTGTTCTTCGGCTGCCGCCATCCCGACCAGGATTTTCTCTACGCGGAGGAGCTGAAGGCGATGGCGGCGAGCGGCATCACCGAGCTGTTCACGGGGTTCTCGCGCGCGGACGGGCCGAAGACCTATGTGCAGCATGTGCTCGCGGCGCAGAAGGACAAAGTCTGGCCGCTGATCGAGCAGGGCGCGATCGTCTATGTTTGCGGCGATGGCGCGAAGATGGAGCCGGACGTAAAGGCCGCGCTCGTCGCGATCCATAGCGAGAAGAGCGGCAGCGATGCTGCGGCAGGCGCGCGCTGGATCGAGGAGATGGGCGCGAACAACCGCTATGTGCTGGACGTCTGGGCGGGAGCGTAGCCGCAGATCGTAGGGTGGGTTAGCCCCGCGGATTGCGCGAAGCGCAAACCGCTAGGCGTAACCCACCAATTCTGTCCGAGCGGTGGGTTTCGCCTTCGGCTAACCCACCCTACAATCCTGTTCGTGCTAAAGCATTCCCATGATTCCCTGGGAAAAGATCGACACCGCCAAGATCCCCGGTTCCGACGAGGAGCTCCGCCTGATGCGGCGGGGCAAGGAGTTCTCCATCAAGCTCGGCACCAACGAGCTGATGAACAGCCGCCTGTCGGGGTCGGAAGCGGCGCTGGCAACCCTTGCCGCGAAGCAGATCGAGAAAGTCGCAAAGCCCGTCGTTCTCATCGGCGGTCTCGGCATGGGTTTTACGCTACGCGCGGCGCTGGCCGTGCTCGGAGCCCAGGCGAAGATCGTGGTCTCCGAGTTGGTGCCGTCGGTCGTCGCCTGGGCGCGAGGCCCGATGGCCGAGGTCTTCGGCGATAGCCTCGATGATGCCAGGGTGAGCATTCGCGAGATCGATGTCGGTGAAATCATCCGGGCGAAGCGTTCGGCCTTCGACGCCATCCTGCTCGACGTCGACAACGGGCCCGAAGGGCTGACCCGGAAGGGCAATGACGCGCTCTACGATGCGAGCGGGCTGCAGGTTGCGAAGACGGCGCTGCGGGCGGGAGGCGTGCTGGCCGTCTGGTCGTCGGGACCCAATCCGCCGTTCACAGGGCGCCTCAAGCGCGCCGGCTTCGACGTCAACGAAGTCAACGTTCGCGCCACCGGCAGAGGCGGCGGCGCGCGCCACGTGATCTGGATCGCGCGGAAAGGCTAGGCGCGCCTCGAGGCTAGAACATCGTGTTGCCGTTCGCCGGGTTTTCAGGAATCTCCTGAATGACGTCCCAATGCTCGACGATCTTGCCGTTCTCCAGCTTGAAGATGTCGACGATCGCGCGGCCCCTGGTGCCGGGCTCGCGAACGGAGTGGACGTGCAGGATGACGAAGTCGCCCTCCGCGAAGCTGCGCTTGATCTCGCTGCGCGAGTTCGGAAACTTCTCGCGCAGGAAGCCGATGAACTTCCGGAAGCCCTCCGGCCCGTCGGGAGCGGTTGGATTGTGCTGGACGTAACGGTTGCCGACATAGGCGAGGGCGGCGTCGGCGTCCTTCTGATTGAGGCCCTTCTCATAGAAGGCCAGCACAGTTTGGCGGTTGGCTTCTTCCTGCGCGCTGGCCGCCATCGCGGCGCCGCCGGCGAGAGACAACATGAGAATGGAAGCGGCCATTGCCGCCGATCGAATGATGAAGTGCATGTGAGCTCCGAGAGGCCGCAGCCTCTGTCTGGCGTCTGAGACGGTCTGTATAGCCTTCATCGGAACCCGCGTTAAGACAGGCACCGGCTGCTCACATGGTCACCTGGAGGAGACCGGCCGGCCTAGGCCGCCTGCGCCGCCGCGCCATGCGCGTGCTTGTCGATCGCGTCGATGATTTCCGGCCAGAAGCGCATGGGCAGCGCGTGGCCCATGCCCTCGATCATCAGCAGCTTTGCGTTCGGGATCGACGCGGCCGTGTCCTTGCCGCCTTCGGGGCGGACCAACGGATCGACGGTGCCGTGAATCACGAGCGTCGGAACCTTCACGGCGTGCAGCCGCTCCTTGCGGCTGCCCGAGGCAAGCACGGCGCGGAGCTGGCGGCCGACGCCGGCCGGATTGAGCCCGCGTGCAAACACGCGCTCGGCGCGCCCAAGGTCGAGCGCTTCCTCTTCCGGGAAATGCCCGGCGCGCAGCACCTTCCAGGTCTGGCCATAGCGGACGATGAACTCCTCCTTGCTGCGCGGCGGCGGTGCCATCAGCACCGCGGCGGCCTCGCGCGTCGGCGGCGGCACGCGCGGATTGCCCGTCGTCGACATGATCGAGGTCAGCGAGCGCACGCGGTGCGGAAACGACAGCGTCACCTCCTGCGCGATCATGCCGCCCATGGACGCCCCGACGAGATGCGCCGACTTGATGCCGAGCGCATCCATCAGCCCGACCGTGTCCTTTGCCATGTCGATCAGCTTGTAGGTCGCGGCCACCGGGATGCGCAAGAAGCGCAGCTTCAGCAGCTCGAACGGTGTCAGCCGCTTGCCGCCGGTGAGATGGCTCGACTTGCCGATGTCGCGATTGTCGAAGCGGATCACGCGGAAGCCGCGTGCGGCGAGCTGCTCGCAGAATGCATCGTCCCAATGGATCATCTGCGCCCCGAGGCCCATGATCAGCAGCAGCGGCTCGGCATTGTCGTTGCCGAAGATCTCGTAGCAGATGTCGATGCCGTTGGCGCGGACGGTCTGGGGTGGTTGATGGGCGGTCACGGGTTCCTCCTGCTGACCGATGCTGTATCGCACGGTTTCATTTCACGAAGAAGCCGCGTCTCCGACGTTGCGTCGGTTGCTTGCCGGTTGACCGGCACCGCGCAACGGTGTGGTATGGCGGGACAAGAAGGGTGCAAAGCCCTCCGCATTGGGAGGACGCCGATGACCGACAAGATCACCGATCCGGTCGCCTTGTGGCAGAAGATGGTTGGCGAAATGGAGAAGGGTTTCAACTCCTTCGCGACCAAGGCGATGGAGACGCCCGAATTCTCGCAGGCCATGAACCGCGCCGGCGGCGTTGCTGCAGGTGCTCAGAAGCAATTCGGCGATCTTATGGAGAGGTACCTGATCTCGATGAACCTGCCGAGCCGCGAGCAGATGACCGGCATCGCGGAACGGCTCCAGTCGATCGAAGGCCAGCTCGGCGAGATCAAGTCGATGCTGAGCCAGATGTCGGCCACGTCGGGCGCGCCGCAACCCGGCGCCGCGCCGCGGCCACCGCGAACCAAGCGTCCGCCGTCCGAAGGCGGAGACCAAAAATGAACGCGCCGGCGGGACTTGATCTTGCCTCGATCCCGGAGCGCATCCAGTCCGAGGTGCAGCGCGCGATTCAGCGCAGCATCAAGGGCGTCGAATATTTCTCGACCTCGGGCCCCTCGCTCGGCTCGACGCCAAAGGACGTGCTGCACTCGCGCGGCACCATGAGCCTCTATCACTACCGGCCGATGTCGGACGAGATCTACCGCGTGCCGGTGCTGATCGTAATGGCAACCACCAATCGCGGCTACATCCTCGACCTCGTGCCCGGCCAGAGCTTCATCGAGTTCCTGCTGAAACGCGGCTACGACGTCTACATGCTGGACTGGAGCGCGCCGAGGCCGGAGGAGAAGAGCCTGCGCATGGAGGACTATGTCCTCGACTTCATTCCGGACTGCGTCCGCCGCGTGCAAGCCGATTCCGGCGAGCAGGACGTCTCGGTCATCGGCTATTGCTTTGGCGGCGTGCTGTCGCTGCTCTACGGCTCGATCCACAAGGACGGGCCGATGAAGAACCTGATCTGCTTCACCACGCCGATCGACTTCCGAGAGATGAAGCTGTTCTCGAACTTCTCCGATCGCCGCTATTTCGACGTCGACCACCTCGTCGACAGCGTCGGCAACGTGCCGCCGGAGATGATCCTGTCCTCGTTCGAGATGCTGCGGCCGGCCTCGCGTACGGTGAGCCAGATCCAGCTCTGGGAGAACATCTGGAACGACGAGTTCGTGAAGTCGTACCGCATGTTCGATCGCTGGGCGACCGACACGCTGCCGCTCGCCGGCGAATATTTCCGCACCATCACCAAGGACCTGATGTGGGACAACAAGCTGTTCGACGGCACCATGTCGGTCGGCGGCCGTGCGGCCAAGCTCGAGAACATCACGGTGCCGATCCTGCATGCCGTCGCCGAGCACGATCATATCGTGCCCTATGAGGCGGCCAAGCACCTGATCGCCAAGGTCGGCTCGACCGACAAGGAAGAGGTGATCCTGAAGGGCGGTCACGTTTCGCTCGTTGCCGGCGCCAACGCGGTGAAGCGGCTGTGGCCGAAACTGGATTCCTGGCTGGGAAAGAGATCGATATGAGCGAGCAGCGTTCCTATCCGCGCCATGTCAAGACCGACGCCGGCACTATCGAGATCCGCCTGATGTCGCCCGCGGACGAGGCCGCGGTGCTGGCTTTTGGCAAGGGCCTGCCGACCCATGACCTGTTGTTCCTGCCACGCAACATCAGCGAGCCGAAGGTGCTGTCGGCCTGGGTCAACGAAATCGAGCGCGGAGCTATTCAGAGCCTGCTCGCGGTGAGAGAGGGCAGGGTCGTTGGTTGCGGCACGCTGGTGCGCGATCCCCATTCCTGGTCGCCTCATGTCGGTGAGATCCGGATGGTGGTTTCGCCTGAGGTCCGCGGCAAGGGCGTGGGCAAGGCGCTGTCGCAGGAGACTTTTGCGCTGGCGCTCGGAGCGGGCCTGGAAAAGCTCTCGGTCCAGATGACGGTGGATCAGCAGGCGGCGATCGCCCTGTTCGAGAGCCTCGGCTTCAAGGCCGAGGCCCTGCTGCGGGACCATGTCCGGGACGTCGACGGCAAGACCCACGACATCGTCGTGCTCGGCCACAACATCGCGCAGGTCCAGGCTCAGATGGAGGCCTACGGCCTGCCTGGCGCCGTGCAGCACTAAACAGGGGGCGTCCGACATTGGGTCCGGATCGGACCCATTCACGTGCCCCCATGGCTACGGAAGCATCAGGATGCCTCTCGCGAGGGCTGTTCACTATTTCGTGATATCGCACTGCAATATCAATATTGCGATGCACAATTAACCGTGCCATATAGGTCGTGCCCCGGGCCAACGCGGACGGGGTGAGCCCATAGCTCAAACCATTGAGGATGGAGAGAACCCCATGACCACTGAAACCAACACCGCTTTCGAGGGCTTCAAGGACGCTTTCAAGAACATCCAGAACCTGGAAGTTCCCGAGGCCGCCCGCGAATTCGTCAAGAAGACTGCCAACACTGCCAAGGACCGTGCTGCCGAGGTGTTCGCTGGCTCCGAGCGCGTGACCGCCGCCGTCGAGAACGCGGTGACCGAGTCCATCACCGAGGCCGGCAAGATCAGCCGCAACATCCAGCAGGCGATCTACGAGGACGCCGAGGCGTTCTTCTCGGGCATCGACAAGCTCGCGTCCGCCAAGTCGGTCAGCGAAGCCGTCGAGATCCAGTCGAGCCTGCTCCGCTCCCGCGGCGAAGTGTTCGTCTCGCGCGCCAAGGCGACCGCCGACTATCTCGGCAAGCTCGCCGCCAACGGTGCGAAGTCCGCTCAGGACAATTTCGCCAAGGTCTACAGCAAGACCGCCTGATCTGGCACCTGAGCACAAACTGAATTTAAGGCCCGCTTCGGCGGGCCTTTGTTTTTGCGCCGCCGTCATTGCGAGGAGCTCGCGACAAAATTGCGTAGCAATTTTGCGCTGATGCGACGAACAATCCAAAGTCTCTGAACGATTCTGGATCGCTTCGCTCGCAATGACGAGTACTGTGATGCAGTCATGGACTCATCTGTCACCTTTTCCTTCGACGCCCCCGGCGATGCCGAACGAGCGGCCGAGCTGCGCCGCGTCAAGGCGCTGGCGACTTTGGTGCTGGCCGCGACGCTGGCACTGTTCGTCGTCGCGAAATGGCTTCTGCCCGTGCATCTCGTGTTCGGCTTCATTGCCGCCTTCGCCGAGGCCGCGACCATCGGCGGGCTCGCCGACTGGTATGCCGTGGTGGCGCTGTTCAAGCGGCCGCTCGGCCTGCCGATCCCGCACACCGCGATCATCCAGAGCAACCAGGCCCGCATCGCCGACAAGCTCGGCGAATTCATCCAGGTGCATTTCCTCGAGGCGGGTCCAGTCGAAGCCAAGCTGAAGGAGATCGACTTCGGCTCCTTCGTCGCCGACTGGTTGCGCGACCGCAAGCGCAGCGACGACCTTGCGCGCTTTGCGCTGCGGCTGTTGCCGGAGGCCGTATCCGCAACCGAAAGCTCCGGCCTGATGACCTTCATCATCCGCCGCATGTCCTCGCAGCTCCAGGCGATCGACCTCGCGCCGCTCGCGGCCGGCACGCTGCGCGGCTTCGTCGCGGAGGGACGGCACCAGATCCTGTTCGACGATCTCCTGCGCGTGATGCACGAGACCTTGAACCAGACGGAGACGATGGCGATGATCCGCGAGAAGGTGCGCGCGGAATTGCCGACCCTGCTCAAGCTCTATCGCGCCGACAAGTTTCTGGTGAACAAGATCGTGGCCTCCGCCACCGCCTTCTTCAACGAAGTGCGCAGCGACCCCAAGCATCCGTTCCGCGACGAGTTCGACCGCATGGTGCTGAACTTCGTCGACAGGCTCGGCACCGATCAGGCCTATATCGACCGCATCGACGGCCTGAAACGCGATCTCCTGGCGCGGCCGGAGCTTGCCGATCTCGCCCGCACCGTCTGGGCCAACACGCGCTCCTTTATCGAGCGCAGCGCGAGCGGCGAGACGCAGGTGTTGCAACATCATCTCGCCGGGATGTTCGTCTCAGCCGGCGAGGCGCTCGCCAGCGATGCCGAGTTGCGCGGCGAGATCAACAAGGGTCTCGTCACCGTGCTGCGTAGCTTCGTCGCGGACCAGAAGAGCGGCGTCTCGACCTTCATCTCCGATCAGGTCAAGGCGTGGAATATGACCCAGCTGATTTCGCTGATCGAGATCAACATCGGCCGCGACCTGCAATACATCCGCTTCAACGGCTCGTTGATCGGCGGGCTCGCCGGGCTCGCGCTCTACACCGTAGAATTCCTGCTCCGATTGTTGTGACTTTTGCGTCACGGCCGTTAGCATTAACGCGCGGACCTATTGTCGCCCCGCGTCTCTCCCGCTTGAATACCAGGAACCGGCCGCCTAGCTGATTCATGTTGCGCTGCGGAACGATCCAGAAGCCGGCGAGTTGGAATCTGTCTACGCATTTGCCGGCCTCGCCGGCCTCCTTTTCAGCGATTCTTCCCAGGGGACCATTGATGACCGCTACTGCCCAAACGCTGCGTCCGCCGTCCCGTACCTTGATGTTTCTGGAAGGACGCGCGATCCACGAGTTCGGCGCATTCCTCGGCGCGCTGCCGCTGCTGAGCCTTGCGCCGCGCGGCGATGGGCATCCGGTGCTGGTGCTGCCGGGCCTCGTGGCCTCCGACACCTCCACTGGCGCGCTGCGCACGTTTCTGAGCAGCAAGGGCTATGCAGTGGCTGGTTGGCGCCAAGGCCGCAACTACGGCCTGCGGCCCGGCGTGCAGGATGCGATGCTCGGTCAGATCCGAGAGCTCAACGACACCCACGGCCGCAAGATCAGCTTGGTCGGTTGGAGCCTCGGTGGCATCTATGCGCGGCAGCTCGCCAAGATGATGCCGGAGCGCGTGCGCCAGGTGATCACGCTCGGCAGCCCCTTTGCCGGCGATCCACGCTCGACCAACGCCTGGCGCGTCTATGAATGGGCGAGCGGCCGCAAGGCCGACGAGGTTGATCCGCGTTTCGGCGGCGAGCTTGCCGCTCCGCCGCCGGTGCCGACCACCGCCATCTTCAGCCGTACCGACGGCGTCTGCGCCTGGCAAGGCTGCATGGAGAAGACGGGCGCACAGACCGAGAGCATCGAGGTCGAGAGCAGCCATTGCGGCATGGGCCATCATCCGGCCGCCGTCTATGCCGTAGCCGATCGCCTCGCGCAGAAGGAAGGCCAGTGGCGCCCGTTCGATCGCAGCGGCTGGCGCAGCGTGGTGTATCCCGATCCGCATCGGTAGCGCTCCTCTTCACCTCTCCCTGCAAGCTGGGCGAGGTCGGATTGCATCGGAGATGCGATAGCGGGGAGAAGGAGAAGAGCCGTCGTCCCGCTCCACTGTCGCGCCTGCACCAAACGCGCTAAGGCTGCCGCATGGCGCATCCGCTCTCTCGTATCATCGACCAGCTCAAGCGCGAGCCCTCGCGCACCGGCTCCATCGTCATCACAGTGTTTGGTGATGCCATCGTGCCGCGCGGCGGCTCGGTGTGGCTCGGCACGCTTCTGGAATTCTTCGAAAGCCTCGACATCGACAGCGGCGTGGTGCGCACCGCGATGTCGCGGCTTGCCGCCGATGGCTGGCTGACGCGCGAGAAGGTCGGTCGCAACAGTTTCTATCGCCTGGCCGACAAGGGCCGCCAGACCTTCGAGGCCGCGACGCGCCACATCTACGATCCGCCGCCGTCCGACTGGACCGGACGTTTCGAGCTGCTGCTGATCGGCAATGGCGAGGATCGCGACGCATCGCGCGAAGCGCTGCGCAATGCCGGCTTCGGCAGCCCGCTGCCGGGCGTATGGGTCGCGCCATCGGGCGTTCCGGTGCCGGATGAGGCCGCGGGCGCGATCCGCCTCGAAGTCTCGGCGGAAGACGACAGCGGCCGCCGTCTGCTCAGCGCGAGCTGGCCGCTCGATCGGACCGCCGATGCCTATCTGAAATTCATGAAGACGTTCGAGCCGCTGCGCGCCGCGATCGCGCGCGGCACGGATCTGTCCGAGGCCGACGCCTTCACCGCGCGGATCCTCTTGATCCACCATTACCGCCGCGTCGTGCTGCGCGATCCATTGCTGCCCGAGAGCCTGCTGCCGCCGGATTGGCCGGGCAGGGCCGCCCGCGAACTCTGCGGCGCGATCTACCGCGCGCTGCTTGCTCCGTCCGAACAATGGCTCGACAGCCATGGAACCAATGAAAAAGGGCCGTTGCCGGCCGCGCGAAAGCTGCTGGAACGAAGGTTCGGCGCCTGATCATTATGTTACAGAAATATCTTGCATGATGTGAATCTTGTTATATATTCTCTCCCAATAAACGGGAGGATGCGCATGTACACCCAGGCGCTGAACACGGCCGAGACCGCTGATCGCGATCTCGAGGACGCAGGCAAAGCTGCGCAATTCCAGGCCCGCATCGATGCCGAGGAGCGCATCGAGCCGAACGACTGGATGCCGGCGGCCTATCGCAAGACGCTGACCCGCCAGATCTCCCAGCACGCCCATTCGGAAATCGTCGGCATGCTGCCCGAAGGCAACTGGATCACGCGCGCGCCGACCTTGCGCCGCAAGGCCGCGCTGCTCGCCAAGGTGCAGGATGAATGCGGCCACGGCCTCTATCTCTACGCCGCCGCCGAGACGCTCGGGTCCTCGCGCGAGGAGCTGGTCGACGCCATGCTCGCCGGCAAGGCCAAATATTCCTCGATCTTCAACTATCCGACGCTGACCTGGGCCGACATCGGCACGATCGGCTGGCTGGTCGACGGCGCTGCGATCATGAACCAGATCCCGCTGTGCCGCTGCTCCTACGGGCCTTATGCGCGCGCGATGATCCGCGTCTGCAAGGAGGAGTCCTTCCACCAGCGCCAGGGTTACGAGATCATGGTGACGCTGTGCCGCGGCTCGGAGGAGCAGAAGGCGATGGCGCAGGACGCGCTGAACCGCTGGTGGTGGCCGGTGCTGATGATGTTCGGTCCGCCCGACGCGACGAGCCAGCACAGCGACACCTCGACGAAGTGGAAGATCAAGCGCTTCTCCAATGACGAGCTGCGCCAGAAGTTCGTCGATGCCACCGTGCCGCAGGCGCAATATCTCGGCCTCACCATTCCCGATCCCGGCATGATTCAGGACGCTGACGGCCACTGGCGCTACAGCGAGATCGACTGGACCGAATTCAAGCAGGTGCTGGCCGGCAACGGCCCCTGCAATCGCGACCGCATCGCCGCGCGCCGCAAGGCGCACGAGGAGGGCGCCTGGGTGCGCGAGGCGGCAGCTAGCTATGCCGCCAAGCGCGCCCAGCGTCAGACCGCCCAGGCTGCCGAATAGGAGACCGATATGGCCACGCCGAACACGCCGCTGTGGGAAGTCTTCATTCGCAGCCGCAACGGGCTCGCACACAAGCATGTCGGCTCGCTGCATGCGAGCGATGCGACCATGGCGCTGCAGGCCGCCCGCGACATCTACACCCGGCGCGGCGAGGGCCTGTCGATCTGGGTCGTGCCCTCGAGCGCGATCACCGCGAGCGATCCCGCCGAGAAGGGCATGATGTTCGAGCCGGCGGAATCCAAGATCTACCGGCACCCGACGTTCTACGAGGTGCCGGATGAAGTGGGGCACATGTGATGGTGGTCGCCAACATCCAGGTCTCCGAAACCCCGCTGGTGATCTACGCGCTGCGCCGCGCCGACGATGCGCTGATCCTCGGTCATAGGCTGTCGGAATGGTGCGGGCACGCGCCGATGCTGGAAGAGGACATGGCGCTCTCCAACATCGCGCTCGACCTGATCGGCCAGGCGCGGGAGCTCTACACCTTTGCCGCCAAGGTCGAAGGCAGGGACAACGACGAGGACAAGCTCGCTTACTTGCGTGACGTGCGGCAGTACCGCAATCTTCTCCTAGTCGAGCAGCCCAACGGCGATTTTGCCCAGACCTTGGTGCGGCAATTCTTCTATTCCGCCTTCGCCGATCTCTACTGGCGCGCGATGATGAATTCGCGCGATGCGACGCTGGCGGCGATTGCTGCGAAATCGGAGAAGGAGAGTGCCTACCATCTGCGCCATGCCTCGGAATGGATCATCCGGCTCGGCGACGGCACAGAGGAGAGTCATCGCCGGGCGCAGGCTGCGATCGACAATCTCTGGGCCTTTACCGGCGAGATGTTTGCCGTCGACGACGGCGAACGCGCGCTGATCCATGGTGGCATTGCCGTCGATCCCGCAAGCTTGCGCGGGCGCTGGCTGGCGACGCTCTCGGAGGTCACGCGTGAAGCAACGCTCGCGCTGCCGCAGAACGACTGGATGCAGCAGGGCGGTCGCTCCGGTCGTCACAGCGAGCATCTCGGCCACCTCCTGTCGGAGCTGCAATCGATGCAGCGAACTTTCCCGGGGCTGATATGGTGACGGTGACCGATGACGCCGCGCTGCGCCAGCGCGCCTGGGACGCCGCCGCCAGCGTGGTCGATCCGGAAATCCCGGTGCTGACCATCGGCGATCTCGGCGTGCTCCGCGACGTCGTTCTCGACAGCGATCATGTCGAGGTTGCGATCACGCCGACCTATTCGGGCTGTCCGGCGATGAACATGATCGCGCTCGAAATCGAGATCGCGCTGGAGCGCGCCGGTTTCCATCATCCGAAGGTACGAACCGTGCTGTCGCCGGCCTGGACCACGGACTGGTTGACCGAGGACGGACGCAAGAAGCTGCGCGCCTACGGCATCGCGCCGCCGCAAGCCTCGAACTCGCGCCGTGCGCTGTTCGGCGATCAGACGGTGGCGTGCCCGCAATGCGGCTCGGACAAGACAGAGCTGCTGTCCGAATTCGGCTCGACCTCCTGCAAGGCGCTCTGGCGCTGCAAGGCCTGCCGCGAACCCTTCGACTATTTCAAGTGCCATTGACCATGTCCGCAGCCGCACCGCGCTTCCATCGCCTCGCCGTCAGGGACCTCCGCCGCGAGGCCACGGACGCCGTCTCGATGACCTTTGCCATCCCCAACGAACTCGCCGGCGATTACGCCTTCACGCCCGGCCAGTATCTGACGCTGCGCGCCACGCTCGACGGCGAAGAGGTGCGCCGCTCCTATTCGATCTGCTCCGGCCCTGACGACGGCGAGATCCGTATCGCCGTCAAGAAGGTCGATGGCGGCGCATTTTCGAGCTGGGCCGCCGAAGATCTCAAATGCGGCGACGAGCTCGACGTGATGACGCCGACCGGCCGCTTCGGTCTGGTCCCGCCGACAGATCGTGCGCGCGTTCATGTCGGCTTCGCCGCCGGCTCCGGCATCACGCCGATCCTGTCGATCGTGAAGGGCGTGCTCGCGCGCGAGCCGGGCAGCCGCTTCTTTTTGTTCTACGGCAACCGCACCACCGACAACATCATGTTCCTCGAAGCGCTCGAGGAGCTCAAGGACCGCTTCATCGATCGTCTCTCGATCTTCTACGTGCTCTCCGGCGAGGAGCAGGACATCCCGATGCAGCATGGCCGACTCGACGGCGACAAGGTGAGGGTGCTGCTCCGCGCATTGGTGCCGGCGGCCAGCGTCGATCACGTCTTCATCTGCGGTCCTCTTGGCATGAGCGAGGAGATCGAGGCGACCTGCCGCGATCTCGGCATCGCGGACGAGCGCATCCATGTCGAGCGCTTCGTCTCCGAGTTCGGCGGCAAGCCGCGGCCAAAAAAGGCGGTTGCGCCCGACGCGCCACCGAAGGCGATCGCCTCGCTGATCATCGACGGCAAGCGCCGCGACGTGCCGGTCGCCGAGGACGAGGCGATCCTCGATGCCGCCCTGCGCGCCGGTGTCGATCTGCCCTTTGCCTGCAAGGGCGGCATGTGCTCGACCTGCCGCGCAAAACTGGTCGAGGGCGAGGCGCCGATGGACATCAACTATTCGCTGGAACCGTGGGAGCTCGAGGCCGGTTTTGTTCTCACCTGCCAGGCCAAGCCGTCCACGGAGCGGGTCGTAGTCGACTATGATCATGTCTGATCGGGCGTTCTGCGGCTCCGCAATGCAAATGCGTCGCATGATTTGACAGCGTGAGCCAACCAGAACAACATCATGAGCAAACGTCTGGCCGGGAGAAGCGCGTGAACGTGAAAGCCGCCCTGTCGTCTGAGGATATCGCCCGCGCCTGCGCCGATGCGATGTGGGCCGAGGACGATGCCTCCAAAGGTCTCGGCATGGAGATCGTCGAGATCGGCCCGGGCTTTGCGACGCTCGCCATGACGGTGCGGCCTGATATGGTCAACGGCCAGCGTATTGCCCATGGCGGCTTCATCTTCACGCTCGCCGATTCCGCCTTCGCGTTCGCCTGCAACTCGCACAATGAGCGCGTCGTGGCGGCACAGGGCCAGATCACGTTCATCAAGCCGGGCAAGCTTGGCGATCGTCTCATCGCAAGAGCGCGGGAGATCACCCGCGGCGGCCGCTCCGGCATCTACGACGTGCGTGTCACGGCGGGCGAGGTCGTCATCGCGGAATTCCGCGGACATTCCCGCGTCATTCCCGGCAAATGGCTGCCGGCGCAAGATCAATAAAACCAAACAAAAAAGAACAGGCAATGTGGGGAAACGAGGATGGCTCTGACGAGGCTCAAGGAAGGTGGCAACGCCTATAGCGCCGAGATGGATGCGCATGAGCGCGCCTCGCGCGGCGGGATCATGGCGCTGCAGAAGCAGCGGTTGGCGTGGTCGCTGAAGCACGCCTACGACAACGTCGCGCATTACCGCAAGGCGTTCGACAAAGCGGGCGTGCATCCGTCCGACTTTCGCGAGCTCTCTGATCTCGCCAAATTCCCGTTCACGGTCAAGACGGACCTGCGCGACAATTATCCCTTCGACATGTTCGCCGTGCCGCGCGAAAAGCTGGTGCGGGTGCATGCCTCATCCGGCACGACCGGAAAGCCGATCGTGGTCGGCTATACGCAGCGCGACATCGACACCTGGTCCGAGGTGATGGCGCGCTCGATCCGCGCCGCCGGCGGGCGCACCGGCATGATCATCCACAATGCGTATGGCTATGGACTCTTCACCGGCGGTCTCGGCGTGCACTACGGCGCCGAGAAGCTTGGCTGCACGGTTGTCCCCATTTCCGGGGGCATGACCGAGCGGCAGGTGCAGCTCATCAATGATTTCCGGCCCGACATCATCACGGTGACGCCGAGCTACATGCTGGCGATCCTCGACGAGTTCAAGCGCCAGAAGCTTGATCCGCGCCAGTGTTCGCTCAAGATCGGCATCTTCGGCGCGGAACCCTGGACCAACGCGATGCGCGCCGAGATCGAGGACGCCTTCGACATGGACGCGACCGACATCTATGGCCTGTCCGAGGTGATCGGCCCGGGCGTCGCTCAGGAATGCATCGAGACCAAGGACGGCCTGCACATCTGGGAGGATCATTTCTACCCGGAAGTGATCGACCCCGAGACCGGCGCGGTGCTGCCCGACGGCGAGAAGGGCGAGCTGGTCTTCACCTCGCTCACCAAGGAAGCCTTTCCGGTGATCCGCTATCGAACCCGCGACCTGACGCGGCTGCTGCCGGGAACGGCACGGCCGGGCATGCGGCGGATGGAGAAGGTGACCGGGCGCTCGGACGACATGATCATCCTGCGCGGCGTCAATCTGTTCCCGACCCAGATCGAGGAGGTGCTGCTCGCGACCGACTGGTGCGGCGGCCATTTCATCCTCGAGCTCACCCGGGAAGGCCGCATGGACGAGCTCACCATCATCGCCGAGGCGCGGCCCGAGAGCTGGGACGGCCGCGGCCTCGTCGACCATGCGGATCGAATTTCGACCCACATCAAGAATACGATCGGCGTCAGCTCCAGGGTGCAGGTAGTTGCGCCGGCCACGCTGGAGCGCTCGCTCGGCAAGGCCAAGCGGCTCTTCGACAAGCGGCCAAAGGACTGACCGGACGGATTGACTCGACCGGCGCCAGAGGCGACAAGGCCCGCGAGAAATCGCGGGTCTTTTCATGTCAGCCGATGCCAAAACCGTCGAAGCGCGCTGTGTGCGCCTCGACGCCAAAGCTGAAAATGCCGCTGCGCTTGCGCCGACAATTGAGCGGCAGATGCTTGCGCGCGGGCCGAACGATCTTCTGATCGAGGTGAAGGCTGCCGCGGTCAATCCCTCCGACGTCAAGGCTGCGACCGGGCTGATGCCCTATGCCGTGTTCCCCCGGACCCCCGGCCGCGACTATGCCGGCGTGGTGATTGACGGGCCCGCCGCCACCATTGGGAACGAAGTGTTCGGCTCGTCCGGGGACCTCGGCATTCGTCGTGACGGCACTCATGCGAGCCATCTCGTGGTCGAAGCCGATGCGGTCGTGGAGAAGCCGAAGACTGTGTCCTGGGAGGAGGCCGCCGGCATCGGCGTGCCCTTCGTGACCGCGATGGAAGGCTTTCGCAGGGCGGGCGCGCCGAAGTGCGGCGAGACCGTTCTGGTTTTCGGGGTGAATGGCAAGGTCGGTCAGGCCGCGGTGCAGATCGCGACCTGGCAGGGCGCGCGCGTGATCGGTGTGGTGCGCAGGGCGGAAGCCTATGAAGGCCACACCAACGCGCCCATCGAGGTGATCGACGCCTCCGCGACCGAAATCGCCGCGCGCGTGCGCGAATTGACCGGCGGCAAGGGCGCCGACGTCGTCTTCAACACGGTCGGCGATCCCTATTTCCAGGCCGCGCACAAATCGCTCGCGCTTCGCGGCCGCCAAATCCTGATCGCCGCGATCGACCGCATCGTGCAGTTCAACATCCTCGAATTCTATCGGGGCCAGCACACTTATGTCGGCATCGACACGCTGGGTCTATCCTCGGCCGCGACGGGTGCGGTGCTGCGCGACATCGGGCCGGGTTTTGCGAGCGGCCATCTGAAGCCGTTTCCGATCAGGGCGAATGCGATCTATCCGCTGGAGCGCGCGAAGGAAGCGTATGTTGCGGTCGCCGGCTCCTCGCGTGACCGGGTGATCCTGAAGCCGTAACCATGGAATCCACGCAACTCGTTATCCTCGCCGGCCTGGCCATCGGTCTCGTCTACGGTGCCGTTGGCCTGCTCAGCGGTTTCTGCCTGATGAGCAGCATGCGCGGGTTACTGGCTGAGGGCGACGGGCGGCTGGTGCGGACCTACGCGCTCGCAATCGCTGTTGCGATCGCCGCGAGCCAGTTCCTCGCCGGCAGCGGCACGGTCGATCTCGGCAAGTCGATCTATCTGCAGCAATCGTTTTCGCCGGCGGTGCTGTTCCTCGGCGGCCTGCTGTTCGGCTACGGCATGGTGCTTTCGAACGGCTGCGGCTCGCGGGCGCTGGTGCTGCTCGGCCGCGGCAATCTCCGCTCCTTCGTGGTCGTGATCGTGCTCGCGATTGCCGCGCAGATGACGCTGAAGGGCCTCATCGCACCGGCGCGCATTGCGCTGGTCCAGGCAACGCAAGCCACGGCTCCTGCCAATTCGCTGCCGTCGTTGCTGGCGACGCTCGGCTTCACGGAATCGCTTTCACGCGCGCTCGCCGCGGCCGCGACAACCGTCGCGCTGAGCCTGTTCGCTTTCGCGCATCCTGCGTTCCGTCGCTCGGCCGGTCAGGTCGTAGCGGGCATCATTGTGGGCCTCCTCGTCGCCGGCGGCTGGCTGGCCACCGGCTATCTCGGTGCCGACGACTTCAATCCGGTCCCCGTGACCTCCCTTACGTTCGTCGCGCCGATCGCCGATAGCCTGCAATATGCCATGCTCTCGACTGGACTGACGCTCAACTTCGGCATCGCGACGGTGGCCGGCGTCTTCGCCGGCAGTCTGGTGACGGCACTCGCAACTGGCCGCTTCAAGCTCGAAGGCTATTCCTCGCCGCGCCACATGCTCCGCTCAGGGACCGGTGCCGCGCTGATGGGGATCGGCGGCGTGATGGCGTTCGGCTGCTCGATCGGGCAGGGGCTCACCGGCGTGTCTACGCTCGCGCTGGGATCGTTCGTCGCGGCTGCCGGCATCCTGCTCGGCACCGCGGCGGGCCTGCGCGGGGTTCTGCAGGTTCAGCCTCTCGCGGTGGCCTGACTGCGCAACAACCGATCGCCCAGCGTCGCAAGGCCGATGCCGGAGACGATCAGCGCGGCCGCGACGGCAAGGCTCGCGTCGATGGGTTCACCCAGAAGGATCGCAGCGCTGGCGATGCCGACCAGCGGTGTCCCGGTGGTGCCGAGCGACGTCGTCAGGGCTGAGATGCTCTTGTTGACCATCGACATCGCCCAATAAGCCAGGACCGTTCCGACCAGGCCCGAATAGAGAAACAACAATACGCGCCTCCACGACCACTCCACATGCGGGAGGCCATCCACAGCTGTCGCGCCGACCGACAGCACGATCGTTGCCACGAGCACCTGCCAAAGCAAAAGCTGAAGCGGAGATCCGATCCAGCGATGCGCGCGGATATAGATGATGTTCGCAGCCCAAGAGATCGCGGCCAGGATGACCATGCCGGCGCCGAGCAGCACGTTTGGGTTGGTCCAGTCGATCGAGGATGGATTCAGGATGACGGCAAGGCCGATCAGCCCGAGCAGAGCGCCGGCGAGCTTCGGCGCCGTCAGCGTGTCCTTGCCGAAAAGGGGCGCGGCGAGTGCGACCCAGAGCGGCGTGGTGTAGCCGAGCACGATGCCCTTGCTTGCGGGCAGGAAGCGAAGGCCGCTGGCAACCAGGATCGAGAACAGCGTCATATGCAACAGCGCCACGCTCAGGATCACGGGAAAGTCGCGTCGCTCCGGGATCACGAGATTGTTGCTCAGTCCGAGCAGCACGAACAATCCAGCCAGCGCGATCCAACTCCGGATTGCCGCGCTCCACAACGGCGGGACGAACTGCACGAGCTGCTTGGTCACCGACCAATTCACGCCCCAGGCCAGCACCACGATGAGGAACAGGCCGATGGCCGCACGGGGTGACAGGGTGTTCATGTCGCAGGTCCTTGAAGCAGTCCGAGCCGCCGGATAGCATCCCGACTGGCATTTGAAAAAGTGCCAGATTGGAGAAGAAGAGAGTGCCAGTATCCGACACGACGATCTCCGCGTTGATCGAGCTGAAGCGGACCGATGGCGAGGGGCTGGTGGCGCAACTGACGAGCCAGCTGCGAGGCCTGATCGCGACCGGCCGCCTCGGCAAAGGCCGCGTGCTGCCGTCGAGCCGACGGCTTGCGAGCGATCTCGGCGTCTCGCGCAACACCGTCACATACGCGTTCGAGCAGCTCGCGGCCGAGGGATATGTCGCAGCGTCTCATGGCCGCCGTCCCGTGGTCATGATCGACGGCCACGAACGCATCGAACGGGGCGCCGTCGCAGCGGGCGAATGCGTCGGCAAACTGCGGCTCTCGCCTTGGGCTACGAAGCTCCAGCAGGCCGACTGGCCGATGTCTTACCGAGGGGAGCTCAAACCGCTGCGCCCGGGGCTGGGCGATTTCAGGGAGTTTCCGAACGAGGTCTGGGCACGGTGCCTGCGCCGCAGCGCCGTGCATGCAGGCAGGCGCGAGCTGGGACCGGTCAACCGGCTGCGCCTGCGGGAGGCGCTGACGCATTATCTGGCGACGAACCGGGACGTCCGCGCCACGGCGGAGCAGATCATGATCCTGCCGAGCGCGCAGGCCGCGCTGACCTTGATTGCTGCCACACTCATTTCACCGGGCGATCATGTATGGGTTGAAGACCCCGGCTATCCCGGCGCGGCGGCTGCCTTTCACGCATCCGGCGCGCGCCTGACCGGCATCAGGCTGGATGAACAGGGCATGCAGCGAATGCCAGGCCTTGGAGCTCCCAGGCTGATCTTCATGACGCCGTCGCATCAGCACCCAACCGGCCGGTTGATGTCGCTAGCCCGTCGAACCGAGTTTCTCGCGGCAAGCCGGCCCGGCAGGACCTGGATCGTCGAGGACGATTACGACGGCGAATTCCACTACGACAGCCGGCCGGTGCCGGCCTTGCAGGGGTTAGATGCCCATGGCCGTGTGTTCTATGTCGGCACATTCTCGAAGGCGATGAGGTCGGACATCCGGCTCGGCTATCTGGTCGCGCCGGCGGCGCTGGTCAGCACCTTGGAGATCGCGCAGCAGCACATGGGACTGATCGCCGCCAGCCACATCCAGGAGGCGCTGGCCGAATTCATCGCCGATGGGCACTTCCTCGCACATCTGCGCCGCATGCGCCGGCTCTATCACGCGCGCCGCGATCATCTTGTCGAGGAGCTGCAGCGGCATCTCGGTGGCATGCTCTTGGTCGAAGTGCCCCCCGGCGGTATCCAGCTCGTCGCCCGTCTCGAGCGCGGCCGCACTGATCGGGCGGCGGTGAAGCGGCTGGTCGAGGCGGGCGTCGAAACGCGCGCCTTGTCCAGCCTAGCGCTCGGCAAGCCGCGCGATCACGGCCTGCTGCTCGGCTTTGCGGCGTGGCGCGAAAACGAGATCAGCGCGGCCGTGCGCACGATGGCGTCGTGCTTTTAGAGCATGGAGATAAGGCTCGATGCGGCAACGAAGGAGGTGCGCTCCCTCTCCCGCTTGCGGGAGAGGGGTGGGGAGAGGGTGTCTCCGCAAGCGAGAACCCCCATGTGGAGAGAACCCTCACCCGGCGCTTCGCGCCGACCTCTCCCGCAAGCGGGAGAGGTTCGAACGAGCCCGCGGGCGGTCTATTCAACTTAAAGCCAATCCGCTTAGGCGCTACTCGACGGCCTTCGTCACGATCCGGATCTCCGACGTCAGCGTCCGGTGCACCGGGCACTTGTCGGCGATCTCCATCAGCTTCTTGCGCTGCTCGGCATCGAGCGCGCCGTCGATCGCGATGTCGCGCTCGATCTGGTCGAGCATGCCCTCGCGGGTCTCGCACTCCGCACAATCCTTAGCGTAGATCTTGGAATGCTTCAGCGTCACCGTGACGCGGTCGAGCGGCAGCGACTTGCGGTCGGCATAGAGACGCATGGTCATTGAGGTGCAGGCACCTAAGCCGGCGAGCAGGAAATCGTACGGGCCGGGTCCGGCATCCGCGCCGCCAGCCGCGAGCGGCTCGTCCGCCACCAGATGATGCGGGCCGACGGTGATGGTCTGGTTGAACTTGCTCTTGCGGGTCTCCTGCACCACGACCTTGCGCGGCTCCTCCAGCAGATCCATCGCCTTCGCGGGCGTCGCTGCATCGACGTAACGGCTGGCCCAGGCCACGATCACGTCGGCGGCGTAGAGCGCGTCAGCAGGCTTGGTCAGAAGATGATCGGCATGGTCGAGCGAGACGAAGCTCTTGGGGTGTCTTGCCGCGACGAAGAGCTTCGTTGCGTTGTCGATGCCGACGGTGTCGTCGAGGGGCGAATGCATCACCAGCAGCGCCTTGTGCAGGCCGGTGACGTCCTTCATCAGCTCGTGCTCGGCGATATCGTCGAGGAATTCGCGCTTGATCCGGAACGGGCGTCCCGCAAGCGAGACTTCGACCTCGCCTTGCGCGCGGATGTTGTCGAGATGCTCCCTGAACAGGCCGGTGACGTGGGCGGGATCCGAGGGCGCCGCGATGGTGGCCACCGCTCTCGCCTCGGGAATTTGTCCGGCAGCGGCGAGGATCGCGGCGCCACCGAGGCTATGGCCGATCAGGATCGAGGGCGCCTTGCGGGTCTCGCGCAGATGATCGGCCGCGCGCACGAGATCGGCAACGTTGGAGGAGAACGTCGAGTTGGCGAAATCACCGCCGCTGGAGCCGAGCCCGGTGAAGTCGAAGCGCAGCACCGCGATGGCCTTGGCGGCGAGCGCGACCGAGATGCGCTTGGCCGCCAGCGTGTCCTTGCCGCAGGTGAAGCAATGCGCGAACAGCGCGAAAGCCGCGGGCTCGCCGTCAGGCAGCTCCAGCGCGGCCGCGAGCTGATGGCCGCCTTCGCCGGTGAATTGAAAGCGTTCCGTCGGCATGGGCTTCCCCCCGTCTTGCTCGAACCTAATCGCCCGAATAGCGCTGCTCGGCCCAGGGATCACCGCGGTTATGATAGCCGCGGACTTCCCAGAAGCCCGGCGCGTCCTCGGTCAGGAATTCGATGGCCTGGAGCCATTTCGTGCTCTTCCAGAAATAGAGGTGCGGCACGACCAGCCGCACCGGGCCGCCATGCTCCTCCGTCAGCGGCTGGCCGGACCAGCTGTGGGCGAGCAGCGCGTCCTCGGCGGCAAAATCCTCCAGCGCGAGATTGGTGGTGTAACCGTCATAGGAATGCAGCACGACGAAGCGAGCATCCTCGCGCGGCTGGCAGGCCACCAGCAGCTCACGCGTGGCGAGCCCTTCCCATTCGTTGTCATAGCGCGACCAGGTCGTGACGCAATGGATGTCCGAGGTGAACCGGGACTGCTTCTGCGCGGCGAATTCGGCAAAGGTCCAGAAAACGGGGGTCTCGACCGCGCCATAGACGTCGAGCCGCCAGCGCTCGCGCGAGACCGGCGGCGTGACCCCGAGATCGAGTACTGGCCAGTCCTTGGTGAGGTGCTGCCCGGGCGGAAGCCTTTGATCCTCCGGGCGTGTCATCTTGCCGGTGAGAAAGCGGCCCTCGCGCGCCCACTTCTCCTTGGTGCGCGTCAGCTTGCTGTCGGATGGCGTCTCGTCGGTCATGGCCTGTGCTCGTGGCGATGCATGGCGGAGGCGTGCTTGGTGTCGCGCCCGCCATCAAAGGCCTGTCCGCTTCCTTTGGGAAGGCCTTACATCGCCTTTCCGAGCAAAAATGGCAACTGGCGGGGGCCGCGCACCGTTCCTTGCGACCAAGTCACAGTGCCTGCCGGATCGAGCCGGAAGTCGGGAATCCGCTTCAGCCATTCCTCCAGCGCCACCTGCATTTCCATGCGCGCGAGGTTGGAACCGACGCAGCGGTGGATGCCGAGGCCGAAGGCCGCGTGACGATTCTCGCGCCGGTCGATCACGACTTTGTCAGCGTCCGGAAACATCGTGGGGTCGCGGTTGGCTGCCGGGAACGACAGCAGCACCATGTTGCCCGGCTTGACCGGACAGCCGGACACCGTAGTCTCCTTGACCACTTCACGCGCCATCGTCACCGGCGAATAGGCGCGCAGCAGCTCCTCCACGGCTGTCGGGATCAGTCCGGGCTCGGCGATCAGCCGCTCGCGGTCGGCCGGCGTCTTCGCAAGATGCCAGAGCGAGGAGCCGATCGCGCTCCAGGTGGTGTCGATGCCGGCGATCAGCAGCAGGCGCAGCGAGCCCATCACATGGGTGTCCTCGAGCGGATTGCCGTTCTTGTCCCTGGCGTTCATCAGGTAGGAGATCAGGTCGTCGGTGGGCTTGCTCTTGCGCGCTTCGATGTGGCCGCCGAAATAGGCCGTCATCTCCTGCACGGCCTGGAGCAGCTTGCTCTCGTCCTTGATGCCGAGCTCGAGGATCATGTGGATCCAATTGATGAAAAGGTCGCTGTCGCTCTCGGGAATACCGAGCATGTGCGCGATCGCCCGAACCGGGATGTGCTTGGTGTAGCGCGCCGCAGCGTCCACCCTCTGCTCGGCGATGAAGTCGTCGATCAGCTCGTTGCAGATGGCGCGGACGCGCGGCTCGAGCTTCTTCATAGCGTCCGGGGTGAACGGCGGCAGCAGCAATTGCTTGGCCGGCTTGTGCTCGGGCGGATCGGAGGTGATCGGCGGGGCTGCGTTCCTGCTGGTGATTTCCGGCCGTACGTCGCGGACGATGATGCGGCGGGAGGAGAAGTGCTCGGTGTCGTTGGCGATCTCGCGCACGGCCTCATAGGTCGTCGGCAAATAGCAGCCGAGGAAGCGTTTCGTGTGCACCACGGGGCTTACGGCTCGCAGCTCGTCCCAGATCGGGAACGGGTCCTCGGTCCATTGCGGATCGGTGTGGTCGAAATCATGAACCCAGTCGGTGACGGGCGGATGGGCGACAGGCTGGTCGACGTCGGACATGGCAGGGAATCCCTTGGCTCGTATTCGCTGAACGCAGCGGGGCGGCAACGGCCGCACCTATTCCTCGATCACATCGATTGCGATTTCCGGGCAGTTGGATTTCGCAAGCCAGGCCTTGTCCTCGAGTCCCGGAGGGACGGTGCCGTCACCAGCTTCGTGCGCGTTGCCGTATTCGTCGAGCTCGAAAAGCTCCGGCGCGAGCGCCTTGCAGCGGGCATGGCCCTGGCATTTGTCGGGATCGACGTGAACCTTCAGTCGCTCTGCCATTCTCGGCTTCCTTGGTCGTGTGCGCGCGAGGGCCCGAAGGCGGCGCGTTTCCTCATCTCGGTTCTATTTAAGTTATATACTATTACATTCGCGGCGGGCTTCCCTTGTCAAGCGGGAACTTGTAGGCTTCGCCCCGACATGCGTTCACGACCAGCCCGCAAGCCCGCGAAGACCTACCACCATGGCGATCTTCGCGATGCGTTGATCGAGGCCGCGCTGCAAGAGGCGGAGCGGGGCGGCGCGGAGGCGATCAGCATCAAGGCGCTTGCCAAGAAGCTCGGGGTCTCGCAGCCGGCGCCATACCGGCATTTTGCCGACCGCGAGGCGCTGCTCGCCGCCGTCACCGCGCAAGCATTCCGGCAGCTCTCGGCGCTCTTGCGTGATGCGATGGCAAAGCCGTCGCAGCAATCGAAGCTCTCGCGGCTCGCACAGGCGACGCTCGATTTCGGCTTGCGCCGGAATGGCATCTACCGCCTGATGTTCGCCTCGCGCACGGTGTCCTGCGCGGCCAAGGGCAGCGAGCTGCACGAGGCAACGCGGGAGACCTTTGCGCTCGTCATCGAAGCTCTGGAAGCGCCCGCCGTGGGCTATTTGCGCGAACGGCAGGCGCTCAAGATCTGGGCGGCGCTGCACGGCGTGGTGATGCTGGCCGAGCAGGGCCTGTTCACGGGCGAGGCGGCGCATGCCACGCGCGAAGAGCTGGTCGAGGATTTCGTCAACGAGACGAAGGCTGCGCTTGCGGTCGCGATCAAGGATGCGCGACGTCGGACCAAGGCCGGCGCTTAGAGCATGATCCGGAAAAGTGCATGGCGGTTTTCCGAAAAGATCATGCTCAAACAATAACCTAAAGCGCGATGACGATCCATCCTAATCGCATCGCGCTTTAGGCCTTCGCCTTCAGCAGCTTCATCAGCTTCATCAGCTTTTCGACCGCGCTGTCCGGCGTGGTCACGACGGGGCGGCCGGTGGCCTCCGCGACCAGCGGCGCCGTCGCGGCGATGCTGAATTGCGCCAGCGCGATGACGTCGCAATCGCGCAAGCTCCGTGAGGCCTCCGCGATCAGCCGGTCATGCGTGGCGCGGTCGCCGCGGTCGAGCGCGGCCAGCGCGCCGTCGGCGAGCTTCGGCACCACCTCGACGGAGGCGGGAAACTCGGGCGGCATCGACGCCAGCGTCGGCGGAAAGGTCGAGAGCAGGCCGATGCGCCGGCCGATGGTCACCGCCCTCTCGATCATGGCCTCGTTCGGCTTTAGCACCGGCATCGGCGCATGCGCGCGCGCGACGGCCTCGATGCACGGGCCGAAGGCGGAGCAGGTGAACAGGATTCCATCCGCTCCCGTGGCCGCTGCGTAGTCGCCGAGCGCGAGGAACCGTTCCGTCATGGCATTGTTGAGTTGCCCGTCGCGGGCGAGATCCGCCGAGAGACTGTCGTCAAGCAGGTTCATCAGCCGCGCCTCGGGCCACGCCTGCGCAAACGCTGCCTCGATCGGGGCGATGGAATGCTTGAGGGCGTGGATAAGGGCGATGCGCATGGGGGGCTCGATGCTTCTTCTCCCTCTCCTCGTACGGGGAGAGGGTCGGGGGTGAGGGGCTCTCTCGGCACAAAAAGGTGAGAGTTGGACGCGCGGAAACTCCCCCTCACCCGGATTGCTGCGCAATCCGACCTCTCCCCGCAAGCGGGGAGAGGTGAACTCCCTTACTTGAACGGAATGGCGTACATCAAGCCGCCTTTGCTCCAGAGGCCGTTGAGGCCGCGATCGAGCTTGAGCGGGCTGGCCTTGCCGACATTGCGCTCGAAAATCTCGCCGTAATTGCCGCCGGCCTTGATCGCCTTGACCAGCCATTTGTTGTCGAGCCCGAGCCGCGAGCCGAGGTCGCCGCTGGCCCCCAGCAGCCGCTGGATCGCAGGCGTTTGCGACTTCGTCATCTCCTCGACATTGGCTTGCGTGACGCCGAGCTCCTCGGCCTCGATCAGGCCGTAATGCAGCCAGGCGATGATGTCGCTCCAGACCTCGTCGCCATTGCGGGTGAAGGGTCCGAGCGGCTCCTTGCTGATGGTCTGCGGCAGCACAATGTAGTCGGCTGCGTTCGGCGCGGCCGTGGTCACCGCGCCGGCGAGGGCCGAAGCGTCCTGGGTCATCGCATCGCAGCGGCCGCCGAAGAAGGTCTGGTACATGGTGTCGACGCGGTCGAACACCAGGGGCTTCCAGTCGATGCCGTTGGCGCGGCCGTAATCGCCGAGCGTGACCTCGTGCGTGGTGCCCTGCGCGACGCAGACGGTGGCGCCCTTGAGGTCCTTCAGCTCCTTGACGCCGAGGTCCTTCTTCACGACAAAACCCTGGCCGTCGTAGAAGTTGATCGGACCCTGCCGCAGGCCCAGCGTCGCGCCGCGCAAATAGGTCTGCGTCGAGTTGCGATAGAGCACGTCGATCTCGCCCGATTGCAGGGCGGTGAAGCGGTTCTGAGCCGTCAGCGAGACGTAGCGCACCTTGGTAGGATCGCCGAGCACGCCGGCCGCCAGCGCGCGGCAATAATCGACGTCGAGACCCCTGTAATTGCCTTGCGAGTCCGGCGCCGAGAAGCCGGCAAAACCGGCACTGACGCCACACACCAGCGTGCCGCGGCTCTTCACCGTATCGAGCGTCGCCGCCGCTGCGATCACCGTCGATGCCGCGAGCAGGCCCGCTGCGATAACCACTTTCCTCATACTACTCTCCCCTCACTGATTGACACTACGCAACACGCTGTCGACGGCCGTGCCCAGCTTGTCGACGATCAGGTCGATTTCGTCCGCCGAGGCGATATAGGGCGGTGCCAGCAGCACGTGGTCGCCGCGCACGCCATCGACGGTACCGCCGCTGGGATAGCAGCCGAGGCCACCGGCAAAGGCCTCCGCCTTGATCTTCTGGTGCAGCTTGAGGGCCGGATCGAACGAGATGCGGCTAGCGCGATCGGCGACCAGCTCGATCGTCCAGAACAGGCCGCGGCCCCTGATGTCGCCGACATGGCGATGATTGCCGAAGCGTTCGGTCAGGCGCTGCTCGAGCTGCTTGCCGCGCTCCTTCACGCGGTCGAGCAGGCCATCCTCGCGGATCACATCCTGCACCGCGAGCGCCGCAGCGCAGGCGAGGGGATGCGCCAGATAAGTGTGGCCGTGCTGGAACGCGCCCGAGCCTGCGCGGATGGTGTCGATGATCTTGCCGCTTGCCAGCATCGCACCGATCGGCTGATAGCCGCCGCCGAGCCCCTTTGCGATCGCCTGGATGTCGGGGGCGACACCTTCTTGCTCCCACGCATGCATCGTGCCGGTGCGGCCCATGCCGCACATGACCTCGTCGAGAATGAGCAGCGCACCGTGACGGTCGCAGATCTCGCGCATCGCTTTGAAGTAGCCGTCCGGGGCGGTCACGGCGCCGGCGGTGGCGCCGACGACGGGCTCGGCGAGGAAGGCGGCGACGGTGTCGGGGCCGAGCCGCTGGAACTCGGCTTCGAGCTCGGCGGCGAGGCGCGCGACGAACCGCGCGTCCGACTCGCCCTCGCGCTTCTCGCGATAGGCGAACGCCGGCGTGACGTGGCTGAAAGCGGTCGAGAGCAGCGGCGCATAGGGAGCGCGACGCCAGGCATTGCCGCCGGCGGCGAGCGCGCCGAGCGTGTTGCCGTGATAGCTCTGCCGCCGCGCGATGAAGTGCTGCCGCTGCGGTTCGCCGCGCTCGATGAAATATTGCCGCGCCAGCTTGATGCTGGCTTCGATCGCCTCCGATCCGCCGCTGACGAAATAGGCGTAGGCGAGCCCGCCGGGCTCGTGTCCGACCAGTGTTTCAGCAAGTGCTTCCGCCGGCTCGGAGGAGAAGAAAGCCGTATGCGCATAGGCGAGGGTGGACGCCTGCTTGGCCATCGCCGCGATCACGCGCGGATGCTGGTGGCCGAGGCAGGAGACCGCCGCCCCGCCGGAGGCATCGATGATGCGACGTCCGTCCTCGGCGAAGAGATAAACGCCCTCGCCGCCGATCGCCTTTGGCGGGGTTTCGCGCAGCGAGCGATGCAGCACGCGGCTGGTGCGAGTGCTCATGGGTCAACCTTTCTCCGGGACGTAGGTGGAGGCAGCAGTGAGCCGCGCCTCGGTGTTTTCCAGCCGCTTCTTCGCGGCGGCGCCGCCGAGCGAGAATGTGACCGCCGCGAGCGACTGCGCGATCGCGATCGCGCCCGTGAGACTGGGGAAAAAGCCGGGCGAGGAGGCTGCCTCGAACAGCAGCACATGGTCGGCGCCTTCGGCCATCGGTGCCGACAGGCTGTCCGCAATCGCGATCAGCGTCGCGCCGCTGCGATGCGCGGCCTGCGAGACGCGGACGCTCGCATGCGTGTAAGGCAGGAAGCCGATGACGATGACGGCTTCGCTGCGCCGGAACGCGCCGAGATCGAGGTCGTCGGGCCCGGACGTGCCGACGAGCTGCACCTGTTCGGGCCGGAACAGGCGCAGCTCGTAGTTCAGGAGTTCCGCGACGCTGCGGCAGCTGCGATAGCCCGCGATCCAGATCCGCTTGGACTCGTGCAGCGCGCGCGCCGCTTCCGCGATCGGCTGTGCCGGGATGCGCGGAAGGCCGGCGGCCTCGGCCTCGAGCTTGTCGAGGATGAGCGTAACATCGGCGTTCGGCCCGTGACGGCGGCCTCTTGTGCGGCCGGAGAAGGGCGCGGTCTGGGACGGCCGCCGCGCCTCGGTCAGCGCCGCACGCAGCTCGTCCCATCCGGAATAGCCGATCGCTTTCGCAAGGCGGGTGAACGCGGCGGGATCGGCACCGGCTTCCGCCGCGAGATCGCGCATCGAGCGGGTGGTGGCATCGTAATCATTGGCGGCGACGAAACGGCCGACCTCCTGTAAGCGCAGGGGGAGCGACGGCAATGCGATGCGCAGTTCGCTCAGGGGCGAGGATTTCGCGGGCTCGGCCATGAAACATTTGTTGCATGAATTCGAATTCGGTGCAACAGTTGACGTGCGCGCCGGAAATCGCTGCATTCGACGAAGGATTGTTGTGCTGTGACCGCCGATCATCCCAGGCCGCCGCCGCGCCGCCGCTTCGTGCTCGGCCGCAACCAATTGATGGGCCTGTTCTGGCAGGTCCTGGTGGTCGGCATCGCGATCGCAGTGATCGCCTTCCCCTGGTCCAACACCGTCACCAATCTGTCGGCCCGCCGCATCACGACCGGCTTCGCCTTTCTCGGCCGCGAGGCCGGCATACCGATTGCCGACAGCCTGCTCGCCTACAATCCCGGGGATACCTACCTCTGGGCCTTCGTCGTCGGCGTCGCCAACACCTTGCGCGTCGCCGTGATCGGCATCGTGCTCGCGACGATCCTCGGCACCCTGATCGGGATCTCGCGGCTGTCGGCCAATTGGTTGCTGTCGCGGCTTGCGGCCGTCTACGTCGAAACGCTCCGCGACATCCCGCTGCTGCTCCAGCTACTGTTCTGGTACGTGCTGATGCAGGCGCTGCCGGCTGCACGTGCCGCCTGGCGGCCCGTCGAGGGCGTATTTCTGTCCAATCGCGGCCTGATCCTGCCGGCGATCCCGTTCGGCCCGCCGCAGCTCACGGTGCTCGGCACCGCGGTGCTGGGCTGTGCGGTGTTCTTCCTCTTCCGTCGCTGGTTGGTCGCACAGCAGATGCGCGACGGCAAGCCGCGGCCGGCCTGGCCGTCTGCGCTCGGCCTCATCGTCGTGGTGCCGGCGGCGGTCTCGCTGGTGCTCGGCGTGTCCTGGACGGTCGAGTGGCCGCAGCTGCGCGGCTTCAATTTCGTCGGCGGGCTGACGCTCGCGCCGGAATATTTCGCGCTGCTGATCGCACTGGTGACCTACACCTCCGCCTTCATCGCCGAGATCGTGCGCAGCGGCATCCAGTCGGTGCCACGCGGGCAATGGGATGCCGCCAACGCACTCGGCCTGCGTCGCAGCTTCATGCTGCGGCAGATCATCCTGCCGCAGGCGCTGCGCGTCATCGTGCCGCCGATGACGAGCCAGTATCTCAACCTGACCAAGAACTCCTCGCTCGCGGTCGCGATCGGCTACCAGGACGTGGTCTCGATCGCCAACACAACGCTGAACCAGACCGGACAGGCCATCGAAGCCATCGCGCTGATCATGGCGGTGTTCCTGACCATCAGCCTTTCGATCAGCTTCTTCATGAACTGGTACAATGCGCGCATCGCGCTGGTGGAGCGCTGATCATGACCGCGATCACGGACATCCCCGATGCACCCCGGGCCGCTCGCCGACCGCAGCTGGGCAATCCGGTGCTGCACTGGCTGCGCAAGAACCTGTTCTCCTCGATCCCGAATGGGATCATCACCGTTCTGCTAATGGTGCTGCTCGCCAAGGGCATTTTCAGCTTCGTGCAATGGGGCATCGCCAATGCGGTCTGGCTGACGCCCACCAACGATTCCAGCGCCTGTCGCGCCGCGCGTGGCCTCGGCGCCTGCTGGGCCATCGTCCCCGAGAAGTATCGCTTCATCCTGTTCGGCACCTATCCGTTCGACGAGCAGTGGCGGCCGGCACTGTCGGTCGTGCTGTTCATCGCACTGTACTACCTCTCGACCCGCCGCGCGCTGTGGCGGCGCGAGCTGGTCTATCTCTGGATCGGTGCACTGGCGCTGATCAGCGTGCTGATGTGGGGCGGCGTGCTTGGCCTGTCCTTCGTCTCGCAGGACCGCTGGGGCGGCTTGCCCGTGACGCTGATCCTGGCGACGTTCGGCCTCGCTGTCGGCTTTCCGCTCGGTATCCTGGTCGCGCTCGGGCGGCGCTCGAAGCTGCCGGCGATCCGCTCGCTCAGCGTGCTCTATGTCGAGCTGATCCGCGGCGTGCCGCTGGTGAGCCTGCTGTTCATGGCGAGCGTGATGTTTCCGCTATTCATGCCGGCCGGATTCAACATCGACAAGCTGCTGCGCGCACAGATCGCGATCATCCTGTTCGCCGGTGCTTACCTCGCCGAAGTGATCCGCGGCGGGCTTCAGGCCGTGCCGCGCGGGCAATATGAAGCCGCCGACGCGCTCGGCCTGTCCTACTGGCGCAAGCACCGGCTGATCATCCTGCCGCAGGCTATCCGCCACGTCATCCCGCCGCTGGTCAACACCTTCATCGCCTTCTTCAAGGACACCAGCCTGGTGCTGATCATCGGCATCTTCGACCTGCTGACGACGGCGAAGACCGCGATCATCGATCCCGCCTGGCAGCAGTTTTCGGTCGAGGTCTACATCTTCGTGGCCGCGATCTACTTCGTCTTCTGTTTCGCGATGTCGCGCTACAGCCGGAGCCTGGAGGCGCCGACAACGCCGAAGTGACGGGCGGTTTCTGGTTTGGTGCCGCTTGTTTGCGCTTGCGCCGATTTCCGATCTTGATCTCTAATACCAGAGGTTGCTCCTGCGGTCGATCTGGCGAGGCTGTCATGCGCGTGGCCGTTTTGCGGCAATTCACCGCCGCCCAGATTTGCGTCCTGATCTTCACAACCGCTCTCGGCGTGTCATCGTGCGCCGCGGAGGGGTTGCGGCGCTATCGCGCGCCGATCGGTGAGAGTTCGATTTCGGGAATTTCGTCGGGCGCGTTCATGGCCGTTCAGTTCGGCACGGCATGGTCGTCGGTGATCAAGGGCGTCGGTGTGGTCGCGGGTGGCCCTTATTGGTGCGCAAAGGCGGACGCGTTCGACGCCGTCACCTGGTACTGGGGGCCGATCCGGCGGGCCACGGGTGCATGCATGAAAGGGCCGGCGTCGGATCTGAATCCGAAGGATTTTACGGCGAAGGCCGACGCGAAGGCCGCAACGGGCGAGATCGACCCTCTCAGCAATGTCGGCAGGCAGAAGATCTATCTCTTTCACGGCTACAATGACGCGATCGTCGACAAGGCCGCGACCGATGCGGCCGCCGATTTCTATCGCCATTATCTGGGGGATGCCAATCGCGGCAACTTGTTCTATCAGGCCACGCTCGGCGCGGGCCACTCGTTCGTCGTGGCGAAACAGGGCGCACCCGGGCTCAACGAGTGCAAGGCCAACACGGCGCCCTATATCGACCAATGCGGCTATGACCAGGCCGGCGTCATCCTGCAGCATATTTACGGCCGCCTGAATCCGCCCAATGCCGCGCAGCTTGCAGGTTCGGTGAAGAGCTTTGATCAATCGATCTATACCACGCCGCATCTGCCCGACGCGTTGAGCATGGGCGATACCGGCTATGTGTTCGTACCCAGGGATTGCGAGCAGGGCAGTCCGTGTCGAGTCCACGTCGCGCTCCACGGATGCAAGCAGGACGTCGCCGATATCGGACGCAAATTCGTGGATGAGGCCGGCTACAATGAGTGGGCGGACACGAACCGCATGATCATTCTCTATCCGCAGACCAAGACCAGCCCATACTGGCCAAGCAATCCGCAGGCCTGTTGGGATTGGTGGAGTTACGTCAACCATCAGGATAGCTACGTGACGAAGTCCGGATCGCAAATCAAGGCGATCAAGGCGATGCTGGATGCGCTCACGGCCGCTGCCGCGGCGCCCGCCGGCGCGACCGCGCCCTCGCTATCGGCGCCGCAGTCGCTCACGGTGATCGATACGTCGGATAGCGGCGCTGACCTGGCCTGGTCTCCAGGAGACGACGGAACAACCTACCGGGTTTCGCGTGCGGGACCCGATGGTGCGTTCCAATCGGTTGGCGACGTGACAGGCGCGAGCTTTGGGGATTCCGGTCTGACGCCGCAAACAACATATCGATGGCGTGTCTCGGTCATTCTGAACGGGGCGGTGGGCCCGAGCTCCGAGGAGGCGACCGGCACCACGCGATCGACGCCTCCTCGCTGCGATAATCCCGGCTCCTGCGCGATCGCCAAATAGCGAACCGAGCAACCGTCCCAGCGTGGAGGCGACCAGCGGGAGGTGAGGTCTCGTGTCCCGGCTCTGCGACGCAGCGCTGGCGCGCCGCCCCTTGTCCGGGACACGAGAGTGAGGCTAGTCCTTCACCTTCGGATCGATCGGCGTCATGCCGCGCAGGCCCAGAATGTCTTCCAGCACCTTCGCTCCGGCAATCACCTGCGCATCGGCGCGCGGCGCGCCGACCACCTGCACGCCGACCGGCAGGCCCGAGGCCGTGAAGCCGCAGGGCAGGGAGAGAGACGGGCAGCAGGCCAGCGTGATGGCGTAGACGATGCCGAGCCACTCGACGTAGTTTTCGAACCTCTTGCCGGCGCATTCGGCGACATAGCGATGCTCGATCGGGAAGGGCGGAACGATCGTGGTCGGCGTCAGCAACAGATCGTAGCTCTTGAAGAACTCGATCGCCCGCGCCGTCATGCCGACGCGCTGCGCCTCGGCGCGCGCGAGCTGCTCGACTGTGAGCTTGAGACCCTCCTCGATGTTCCAGATCACCTCGGGCTTGAGCAGGTCGCGCTTGGTGCGCAGCAGATTGGCCTTGGTGATCGCAAAGTCGAAGGCGCGCAGCGCGTGGAAGCATTCATGCGCCTCGCGCCAGTCCGGATGCGCCTCCTCGACGATGGCGCCGGCTTCGGCGAAACGTTCGGCGGCCTTTCGTGTGATCGCCTTCACTTCGGGATCGACCGGGGTGATGCCGAGATCGGGCGAATAGGCGATGCGCCTCGGCCGCTTGCCCGCCTGGGCCGCCGACAGGAATGAGGTTGCGGGAGCCGGCAGCGACAGCGGATCGTCGGCATAGTCGCCGCTCATGGCATCCAGCAGCAGCGCGAGATCCTCGACGTTGCGCGCCATCGGGCCGACCACGCCGAGATTGCGATCGATGCCGGACTTTGGGGTATGCGCGACGCGGCCGATGCTCGGCCGCATGCCGACGACGCCGCAAAAGGCCGCGGGGCTGCGCAAGGATCCGCCCATGTCGGAGCCTTGGGCGAGCCAGGCCATGCCGGTTGCCAGCGCCACCGCCGCGCCGCCGGAGGAGCCCGCGGCCGATTTCGTCGTGTCCCAGGGATTGAGCGTCGCGCCGAACACCTCGTTGAAGGTGTTGGCGCCGGCGCCGAATTCCGGCGTGTTCGACTTGGCGTAGACGACCGCGCCGTTGGCCTCGAGGTTCTCGACCATGAGGTCGGACTTCGCGGGAATGTTGTCCTTGAAGATCGGCGAGCCCTGCGTATTCAACACACCCGCAACGTCGGTCAGATCCTTGATCGGCACCGGCAGCCCGGCGAGCAGCCCGCGCGCGCCGGCCGGCTTCTGCATCAGTGTCTTCGCACTCTCCCGCGCGCGATCGAAGCACAGCGTCGGCAGCGCGTTGACCTTGCCGTCGACCTCCTGGATGCGCGTCTCCACCACGTCCAGGAGCTCGAGCGGCGAGACGTCGCCGGAGCGCAGCTTGTCGACGACGGTGCAGGCGGTTTCGCGGATCAGATCCTGGGACACTTAGTTTGCTCCTGTCCTTATTCGAGGGCTCGTCATTGCGACGAGCGAGGCGACTAAGCAATCCAGACCGGTTGCTACAGAGGCATTCCTGGATTGCTTCGCTGCGCTCGCAATGACGAGAATAGAGTTAACCCCACCCGGCGCTGATGCCGCCGTCGACGGTGTAGATCACGCCCGACGTATAGCCGGCGCGATCCGACGCCAGGAACGCCATGAGGTCGCCGATCTCGCGCGCATGCGCGGGACGGCCGAGCGGCAGGCTCTTCTGGAATTCCTTGTAGCGGCTCTCGTCGCCGAACTGGTGCTTGGCCCGCGTCTTGAGCAGGGTGACGTGGCGGTCGGTGCCGACGGGGCCGGGATTGATGCCGACCACGCGGATGTTGTCGCCCAGGCTCTTGCCGCCGAGCGCCCGTGTGAACGCCATCAGCGCGGCATTGCCGGCGCTGCCGCAGATGTAGTTGGCGTCGAACTTCTCGCCGGCCGCGCCGATGTCGTTGACGATGACGCCGCCGCCCCTGGCTTTCATCTGGGCGTAGATGTAGCGAGTCAGGTTGATATAGCCGAACACCTTCAGTTCCCAGGCGTGCCGCCAGGTCGCCTCGTCGATCTTGCCGATCGAGCCGCCCGGGATGTCGCCGGCATTGTTGACGAGCACGTCGATGTCGGCGGCTTCCTTCGCCAGCCGGGCCACGTCCTCCTCCTTGCGCAGATCGACGATGCTCGTTGTGGCGTCGATCTGGTGCGCGGCGCGCAAACGGTCGGCCAGCGCCTTGAGCTGATCGCCGCTACGCGCCGCGAGGAGGAGATGCGCGCCTTCCTCGGCGAAGGCCTCGGCGGCGGCTGCGCCAATGCCCTTGGACGCGCCGGTGATCAGGACGCGCTTGCCGCGCAGATGCAGATCCATGGGGATACTCGTTCGTGGGAACAGGATCAAATCAGTAGGCGCTTGGCCGCGCCATGGTCAACATTGCAGTGCAGCGTTGCACTGCCGCCGCGTTTGGTCCATTGCAGTGCAGTCAGAAGGCGGCGACTGCCGGACCAACCAAGGACGTTCTCGATGAGCAAGAAACAATACCGGATCGCGGTCATTCCCGGCGACGGCATCGGCAAGGAGGTGATGCCCGAGGGCCTGCGCGTTTTGGAGGCGGCGGCGAAGAAGCACAACGTCTCGCTGCAATTCGACCATTTCGACTTCTCGTCTTACGACTATTACGAGAAGCACGGCCAGATGATGCCCGACGACTGGAAGGAGAAGATCGGCAAGCACGATGCGATCTATTTCGGTGCGGTCGGCTGGCCGGCCAAGATCCCGGACCACGTCTCGCTGTGGGGCTCGCTGATCAAGTTCCGCCGCGAGTTCGACCAGTACGTCAACCTGCGCCCGGTGCGGCTGATGCCCGGCGTGCCGTCGCCGCTGGCGGGGCGCAAGCCCGGCGACATCGATTTCTGGGTGGTGCGCGAGAACACCGAAGGCGAATATTCCTCGGTCGGCGGCCGCATGTTCCCGGACACCGACCGCGAGTTCGTGACGCAGCAGACGGTGATGACCCGTACCGGCGTCGACCGCATCCTGAAATTCGCCTTCGAGCTCGCGCAGTCGCGGCCCAAGAAGCACCTGACCTCGGCGACCAAGTCCAACGGCATCTCGATCACCATGCCCTATTGGGACGAGCGCGTGGAGGCGATGGCCAAGAAGTTTCCAGGCGTGAAGTGGGACAAGTACCACATCGACATTCTCACCGCGAACTTCGTGCTGCATCCGGACTGGTTCGACGTCGTGGTCGGCTCCAACCTGTTCGGCGACATCCTCTCCGACCTCGGCCCGGCCTGCACCGGCACCATCGGCATCGCTCCGTCCGGCAACATCAACCCGGAGGGCGATTTCCCATCCGTGTTCGAACCGGTGCACGGCTCGGCGCCCGACATCGCCGGCCAGGGCATCGCCAACCCGATCGGCATGATCTGGTCCGGCGCGATGATGTTCGAGCATCTCGGCGAGAAGGAAGCCGGCAAGTCGATCGTCGAGGCGATCGAGCGCACGCTCGCCGAACGCACGCTGCGCACCAAGGATCTCGGCGGCAATGCCGACACGACGGCGTGCGGCAAGGCGGTTGCGGATATGGTGGATTAGTTCGCCGCTTCACCCTCTCCCCTTGTGGGAGAGGGTGGCTTCGATGCGAAGCATCGAAGACGGGTGAGGGGTCTGTTTCCGCAGATGCAGACCTATCAGCCGTAAAATTGTTCGCCGAGAGAACCCCTCATCCGGCGCTTCGCGCCACCTTCTCCCACAAGGGGAGAAGGGAACGGCAGCAGTGCTTTGGCCTACGACTACACATACGACTTCCGCGACGGATCGAATATCGGCGGATAGTCGTTCTCGTCGAGCAGATCGAGAAACGGATCGAGCCCCCTGGACTTGATCAGCCCGAGCTCCTGATGCGAGATCAGGTTCACGGTCAGGATCTCCACCGGATCGCCCGCAATCTCCAGCGCCTCGGCGATCTCCTTGTCGGGGCCGATGATCGGTGTGAGCAACAGGAACGTCTGGAAGTCCGTTCCTGCAACCGGCGGCCACGGAAGCGCGACGCGATGGCCGAAGCCGAACCAGGTCGTGTCGATGAACGGCAGATTGGCCAGCCAGCGCAGATTGGCGCAAACGTCCTGCGTCGGCTCGCGGACGTACCACATCAGCTCGGCCCGGGGCTTCGCGTCGCCGGGGACGCCGTGCATCCGTTGCTCGCTCATCCCGTTGGTGAGAAGGACATAGCCTTCGTCGGAGCCCTCCTGGCAGACCGGGACGAAATCGCGGCCGAAGGCGTGGATGTCGATGCGGCGCTCTGCGTAGTCCGTGAATGTGCGCTCGGGCTCGCCAAGCTCGCTCTCGTAGATGGCGAGCCGTTGCCGGTAGAGATCGGATCCGGGCGACGGAAGGTTTGAGCCGGACACGAATTTTGCGAGACGGGAGAGCATGCGAACCTCGGGCGGATGCAATCGGATATCCGCATTGTCGCAAGGTCATGCGGGGCGGTTCAAACCCGTGCCGCGAGCACGTCGACATTTCGCCGCCGTCCAGTCTCTCTTGCGCGATTGGTCATGAGGCGCGAGGCGACGCCGAGGAGCGCGCCTCGCTCCGATCAGCTCGCGATCTTCTCGATCGCCGTCTGTTCCAGCCCGAACTTCTTCCCGGCATCCAGGATCTCCTGCCAGGTGGTTGGGTCGACCGGGATGCCCTCGGCGAGACGTTTCTTCTTGATCTCGCGCTCCGGCTCGCCCGCGATTCTGACCTTGTCGACGCCGGGGGCAGGCGGCGAGCCGGTGTGCCAGCTCACGAAGCTCTCAACTTCGCGTGCAAGGTTCTCGCCGGTGCCGAGCTTGCCCGGATCGATGACGATCGAGAGCATGCCGTTAAGGACGTTGTACTTGCCGTCGGACGAGCCCTTGACCACCTGGCCGCCGGAGAGCGCGCCGCCAAGGATCTCGCACACCAGCGCAAGGCCCGAGCCCTTGTGCTCGCCGAACGGGAGGATGGCACCGTAGGGCGGAATCACGGTGTAGCGCGGATTGATCGTGGGCTTGCCCTCGTGATCAATGATGGTGCCGACCTCGAGCTCGACGCCCTTGTTATGGGCAACACGGGTCTTGCCCTGCGCGATCCTGCTGGTGGCGAAGTCGAGCACGATCGGATCCTTGCCGGCGCGCGGGATGCCGACGCAGAACGGATTGGTGCCGTGGCGTGCGTCGCTGCCGCCCCAGGGCGCCACGATCGGGCGCGAGATCACGTTGACGAAGTGGATCGAGACCAGCCCGTGGTCGATGCACTGCTCGGCCCAGTGGCCGATGCGGCCGATGTGATGCGAATTTGAGAGGCCGACAAGGCAAACACCGTTCTTCTTTGCGCGCTCGGCCGCGAGCTCCATCGCTTCATGGCCGATCACCTGGCCGTAGCCGGTGAGGCCGTCGAGGGTGAGAAGCGGGCCGGTGTCGAGCACGATCTTGACGTGCGAATTCACGGCGAGGCCGCCATTGGTGACGCTCTGGACGTAGCGCGGAATCATGCCGACGCCGTGCGAGTCGTGTCCCTTCAGATTGGCTTCGACGAGATTGGTGGCCACGAGCTCGGCCTCGCGGTCCGAGGAGCCGCCGGCCCTGACGATGGCATGGATGGCCTTGGTGAGCGACTCTGCCTTGATGATGCGATAGTCGGCCATTGTTGTTGCTCTTATCCCTTCACGATCCGGCGGCAATGGACCAACGCCGCTTCAATCAGGTTCTCGCTCGCCTCCGGTGTGCGGAAGGCCGAATGCGCCGACAACGTCACGTTCGGCAGCTTCGTCAGCGGATGATCGCCGGGCAGCGGCTCGATGTTGAAGACATCAAGGCCGGCGTGGCGGATATGGCCGGACTTCAGCGCCTCGATCATGGCGGCCTCGTCGACAACAGCGGCGCGGGCGGTGTTGATGAGAATGACGCCGCGTTTCATAGCAAGGATCTTCTCGCGCGTGATCATGCCGCGCGTCTCGTCGTTGAGCAGCAGGTGCAGCGACACCACGTCGCTTCTCGCCAGCACGCTGTCGAGATCGGTAAATTCGACCCCCGGATAGCTCTTCGGCGAACGGTTCCAGGCGATCACCTTCATGCCGCTGCCGGACGCGATGCGCGCGACCTCCGCGGCGATGCCGCCGAAGCCGATCAGGCCGAGCGTCTTGCCGGTGAGCTGCATGCCGTCCTCGCGCAGCCAGTTCCCGGCCCGCATCTCGCGGTCCATCATCGCGATGACGCGGGCCGACGCCCACATCAGCGCGATCGCGGATTCCGCAACTGCCGTGTCGCCGTAGCCCTTGATCAGATGCACGGAGATGCCGAGCTCGGCGAGCTCTTCCGGATTCATGTAGCTGCGCGCGCCGGTGCCGAGGAACACGACGTGCTTCAGCCCGGCGCATCTCTTCGCGACCTCGGTCGGCAGTGCGGTGTGGTCGACGATCGCGATCTCGGCGCCGTCGAGAATATCAGGATATTGCTCGGGCGTGATGTCGGGATTCCTGTTGATCCGCACCTTGGGATCGCCGGGCTTCTCCAGCCGCTCCATGATCACGGCCAGCGATTCATTGGCGTCGACGAAAACTCCGCGCATGGTTCTCTCCGCTCAGGATGCGACGCCGGCGATCGCCAGCACGGTATGCATGAGGACGTTGGTGCCCGCGGCGCAGTCGCCCTGCGTCGCATCCTCCAGCTCGTTGTGGCTGATGCCGTCCTTGCAGGGCACGAACACCATCGCCGCCGGCATGATCGTGTTGAGGTTGCAGGCGTCGTGGCCGGCGCCGGAGGTGATGCGGCGCGAGGAATAGCCGAGCGTCTTCGCGGCGTTCTCGACGGCAGCAATCAGCTTCGGATCGAAATGCGTCGGCGGCTTGCGCCAGACCAGATCGATCTTGACCTCGACCTTGCGGCGCGCGGCGATCTCGGCGATTGCCGCCCGCAGATCGCGGTCGAGCGCATCCATGATGGCGCCATCGGCACTGCGGCAGTCAATGGTGAAGGCGATCTCGCCGGGAATGACGTTACGCGAGGGATTGGCGATGACGGCCTCGCCGATGGTGCCGACGGCGTTCGGTCCGTGCTTCGTTGCAATCGACTCCATCGCCAACACGATCTCCGACAAGGTCGCCAGCGCATCGCGCCGGAGCGGCATCGGCGTGGAGCCCGCATGGCTCTCGAAGCCGGAGATCTTGCCGTCGTACCAGAGCACGCCCTGGCCGGAATCGACCACGCCGATGGTCTTGCCTTCGGCTTCCAGGATCGGCCCCTGCTCGATGTGCAGCTCGACGAAGCAGCCGAGCTTCTGGAAGCCGACCGGCTTGTCGCCGCGATAGCCGATGCCGTCGAGCGCCTGGCCGACGGTGGTGCCCTCGGCGTCCTTGCGCGACAAAATGTCGTCGGTGGTGAAGTCGCCGACATAGGCGGCGGAAGCCATCATCGCAGGTGCGAAGCGCGAGCCTTCCTCGTTGGTCCAGTTCACGACGCAGATTGGCGCCTCGGTCTCGATGCCGGCATCGTTCAGCGTGCGGATCACCTCCAGCGCGCCGAGCGTTCCCAGGATGCCGTCATACTTGCCGCCGGTCGGCTGGGTGTCGAGGTGCGAGCCGATGCCGACGGGCAGTTTCGACATATCGCGGCCCTTGCGCAGGCCGAACTGTGATCCGAGCGCGTCGACGTGGACTTCCAGTCCGGCATCCTCGCAGGCCTTGCGGAACCAATCGCGCACCTGCTTGTCTTCACGGCTCAACGTCAGCCGCCGCACGCCGCCTTTGGCTGTCGCGCCGAATTGCGCGGTCTCGTGGATGGAGCCCCACAGGCGGGCGGAATCGATTTGCAGGTTGGTCGCGGCTCGGCTCATGCGGTGGTTCTCTCTTTTGTCCGGCGCCTTTTTCAATGACGCGCCTGTGCGGGCGCGTCAACCGCGAGGCTGCTCTGCGCAATTTGCCGTGCAAGCTCGGCGACGCGCTCCACGGCGACGACATCGGGCGAGGCCAGCCAGCTCGCGGTGAAGGTCAGCGGCGCGATGGAAAGATCGGTGTCGAGCAGCTGCAGCCGTCCGTCGGCGAGCTCGTTCTCGACGATGGCGTCGGGGATCACGGCGATGCCAAGGCCCTCGACCGCCATGTGGATGACGGTCGCCAGCGAAGCGGACGCATGCAGGCGGATCGGCGGCAGCTCCGGCCGGTCGAACACCTCGCGCACGACCTCGTAGGGCTTGGTCTTGCGCGGGAAGGTGATGATCGGAAACCGCGCGAGGTCCGCCGGCGTCACCGGGCCCTTGCCGAGCCCGAGCGAGGGACTCGCGAGGAAGCCGATCGGATAATCGGCGAGCACGCGGTTGTGCACGCCGGAGGCGGACAGCGGTCCGACCACGAAGGCGAGCTCGATCTCCTGTGCGAGCAGGCGCGCGGTGAGGTTCGGCGTGATGTCGACCTCGATCTCCAGCGACAGGTTCGGATAGACCTCGTTGACGCTCTTGACGAGCCGCGGCAGCCAGGTGTGCACGATGGTCTCGGCGACGCCGAGCCGCATCACGCCACGCATCGCCGAAGCATCGCCGATCTCCGCCATCATCGCAGCGCGCAGGCCGATCAGCTTCTCCGCGTAGACCATCATCTGCCGGCCGCTCGGGGTCGGGGAGGCGATGCGATGGTCGCGGTTCAGGAGCTTCACGCCCATCTCGCGCTCGAGCTGGGCGATGCGCTGGGAGATCGCCGGCTGGGTGGTGTTGAGGCGTTGCGCGGCGCCAC
The DNA here is from genome assembly GCF_020193715.1 of Bradyrhizobium sp. IC4060. NCBI lineage: Bacteria > Pseudomonadati > Pseudomonadota > Alphaproteobacteria > Hyphomicrobiales > Nitrobacteraceae > Bradyrhizobium > Bradyrhizobium sp. IC4060. The sequence continues at coordinate 1,068,012 of NZ_JADYVJ010000002.1, forward strand.
GAAAGCTGCCGAGCTTCACGACCCATAGGAATGTCTCGATCGACCTGAAGTCCAGCATTGGAAGGATTTTCCCAATCGATAAATCAGATTTATCGAGATTGATTAGAAACGAAGATTAGACTTTATAGCACGCTTGGTGTTGGCTTGTCTTTGTCGAGTTTATAGGCAGGTCGATCACATGACTGTTTTGGTGGCAGCGCAGCAAACTGAAACACCCGACGCCCTCCCGAGTCGCAAGGCCCGGCTCGCCTACCGCGAGGGGCTGGTCGCATCCACGGCCGGCGCCGCCCCCGGATATGTCCAGGGCAATCTGGCGATCCTGCCGGCGGAGTATGCCGGTGCCTTCCACCGCTTCTGCCAGCTCAATCCCAAGCCGTGCCCGATCATCGGCATGTCCGACGTCGGCAGCCCTTACATCCCCTCGCTCGGCGCCGATCTCGACATCCGCACCGACGTGCCGCGCTACCGCGTCTGGCGCGATGGCGAGGTCGTGGATGAGCCGACCGACGTGAAGGGCTACTGGCGCGACGATCTCGTCACCTTCGTGCTCGGCTGCTCGTTCTCGTTCGAGGAGGCGCTGCTCGAGGAGGGCATGCCGATCCGCCACATCGAGAACAACGTGCGCGTGCCGATGTACCGCACCAACATCGCCTGCGGTGTATCAGGTCCGTTCGCCGGTCCCATGGTGGTGTCGATGCGTCCGTTCAAGCCGGCCGATGCGATCCGCGCGGTGCAGATCACCTCGCGCTATCCCGCCGTGCACGGCGCGCCCGTGCATCTCGGCCATCCGCATCTGATCGGCATCAAGGATATCGCCAAGCCCGACTACGGCGATCCGGTGCCGGTCGCCGATGACGAGATCCCGGTGTTCTGGGCCTGCGGGGTGACGCCGCAATCGGTCATCAACGCCGCGAAACTGCCGTTCGCGATCACGCATTCGCCCGGCCTGATGCTGGTGACCGATCTCAAGAACAGAAGCATGGCCGTGATTTAGTGGGCAGCGTCTGCTGCTTCTTCAGGCTTTACCGCATCCACCAATCGCTTCATTCGATCAGCCGAAATTCAGTAACAGGGGACTTTGCCATGACGATCACTCGCCGCGACGTGTTGTTGGGGGCCACCGCCACTGCCGCCCTCGTGCCGCTGGCAGCGCGCGCGCAGAGCTCGGAAGTCGTGATCGGCGTGATCTATCCGTTCTCCGGCGGCAGCGCGCAGCAGGGCGTCGACGCGCAGAAGGCCTATGAGACCGCGCTCGAAGTCATCAACAAGGACAGCGATTTCGACCTGCCGCTGGCGAAGGGCGAAGGCCTGCCGGGCCTCGGTGGCGCCAAGATCCGCCTCGTGTTCGCCGACCACCAGGCCGATCCGCAGAAGGGCCGCGCCGAGGCCGAGCGCCTGATCACGCAGGAGAAGGTCTGCGCCGTCATCGGCACTTACCAGAGCGCGGTGGCCGTCACCGTCAGCCAGATCTGCGAGCGCTATCAGGTCCCGTTCCTGTCCGCCGACAATTCCTCGCCGAGCCTGCACCGCCGCGGCCTGAAATATTACTTCCGCGCCTCGCCGCACGACGAGATGTACTCGGCTGCGATGTTCGACTTCTTCGACGCCATGAAGAAGAAGGGCACCAAGATCGAGACGCTGTCGCTGTTCCACGAGGACACCATCTTCGGCACCGATTCCGGCAATGCCCAGACCAAGATCGCCGGCGAGCGCGCCTATAAGATCGTCACCGACATCAAGTATCGCGCCAACTCGCCCTCGCTCTCTGCCGAGGTGCAGCAGCTCAAGACCGCCAATGCCGACGTGCTGATGCCGTCGAGCTACACCACCGACGGCATCCTCCTGGTCAAGACCATGGCCGAGCTCGGCTACAAGCCGAATGCGATCGTGGCGCAGGACGCCGGCTTCTCCGAGAAGGCGCTCTACGATGCCGTCGGCGACAAGCTCGAAGGCGTGATCTCGCGCGGCACCTTCTCGCTCGACCTCGCGCAGAAGCGGCCGATGGTCGGCAAGATCAACGAGATGTTCAAGGCCAGGTCCGGCAAGGATTTCAACGACCTCACCTCGCGGCAGTTCATGGGCCTGATCATCCTCGCCGACGCCATCAGCCGCGCCAAGTCGACCGACGGCGAGAAGATCCGCGACGCGCTTGCCGCGACCGACATCCCGGGCGAAAAGACCATCATGCCCTGGAAGCGCGTCAAGTTCGACGACATGGGCCAGAACAACGACGCCGATCCGGTGCTGCTGCAATATGTCGGCGGCAAGTTCGTCACCATCTTCCCGCCGCAGGCCGCGATCGCCGAGGCGATCTGGCCGATGAAGTAAGCGCTGCGGGGGCAGCGGAGCAGGCGCTGTGGGAAGCAAGCTGCTCCCACACCGTCATTGCGAGGAGCGAAGCGACGAAGCAATCCAGACTGCTTCCTTCGAAACATTTCTGGATTGCTTCGCTTCGCTCGCAATGACGAAGCCTGTCGTGACGTTTCGAACGGGGGACCAGAGTTGACAGCCCAAGCCATTATCCAGAGTCTCGCGAGCGGCCTTCTGATGGGCCTGCTCTACGGATTGATCGCGGTCGGCCTCGCGCTGATCTTCGGCCTGATGGACGTCACGAACTTCGCCCATGGCGAGTTCCTGATGATTGCGATGTATCTGTCCTTCTTCCTGTTCGCGTTCTTCGCGATTGATCCCTTGCTGTCGGCGCCGCTGGTCGCTGCGGCACTCTTCATATTCGGAGCGGTCGTCTACCTGCTCCTTGTACGCTTCGCCATGCGGGCCAAGGCCAACGCCGGCATGGTGCAGATCTTCACCACCTTCGGCCTCGCCATCGTCATGCGCGGCCTTGCGCAGTATTTCTTCACGCCGGACTATCGCAGCATCCCACAATCCTGGCTCGGCGGCAAAACCATCTCGGTCGGCGGAATCTTCCTGCCGGAGCCGCAACTGGTCGGCGCGCTGGTCTCGATCGCCGCTTTTGCAGGTCTCTACTTCTTCATCCACCGAACCGATTTCGGCCGCGCCATCGAAGCGACCCGCGAGGATCCCGGTGCAGTCGCGCTCGTCGGCATCGACAAGAACCGCGTGTTTGCATTCGGCTGGGGGCTCGGCGCCGCGCTGGTCGGTCTCGCCGGCGCGATCATGGCGGTGTTCTTCTACATCTATCCCGACGTCGGCGCCTCCTTTGCGCTGATCGCCTATGTCACGGTGGCGCTCGGCGGCTTCGGCAGCGTGTTCGGCGCCTTCGCCGGTGGCATCATCGTCGGTCTCGTCGAAGCGGTCACCGCGCTGGTGCTGCCGCCGTCGCTGAAATCGGTCGGCATCTACTCGGTCTATCTGCTGGTCGTCTTCATCCGGCCGCGCGGCCTGTTTGGATCGATGTGATGGACAAGGATTTTGCAGCGCGGCGCCGCCGCGACCTCATCATCGCCGCAGCGCTCGCTACCATTGCCGCGCTGACGCCGTTGTTCGTGAAGGACGTCGTCGTCCAGAACATCCTGATCCTGACACTGATGTATGCGGGATTGTCGCAGAGCTGGAATATCCTGTCCGGCTATTGCGGGCAGATCTCGCTCGGCCACGCGCTGTATTTCGGTCTCGGGGCCTACACCACCGAGCTGCTGTTCACGAAGTTCGGCGTGCTGCCTTGGTTCGGCATGCTGGCGGGCGGAGTGGTGTCGGCGCTGATCGCGATGGGGCTCGGCTATCCCTTCTTCCGCCTGCGCGGCCATTACTTCGTGATTGCCACCATCGTCATCGCCGAGATCGGCTTGCTTTTGTTCCACAACTGGGAATGGGCCGGTGCCGCGATGGGTATCACCATTCCGATCCGCGGCGACAGCTGGCTGAAATTCCAGTTTCTGCGCACCAAGCTGCCCTACTTCTATTTCGCGCTGGCGCTGTGCTGCCTCGCCTGGTTCGTGACATGGTGGCTGGAAAACTCCAAGTGGGGATTTTGGTGGCGTGCCGTCAAGGACAACCCGGAGGCGGCCGAGAGCCTCGGTGTCGACGTGTTCAATTCCAAGATGGGTGCGGCCGCGGTCTCCGCCTTCCTTGTCGCCGTGGGCGGCAGCTTCTACGCCCAGTTCGTCTCCTACATCGATCCGGAAAGCGTCATGGGCTTTCAGTTCTCGCTGCTGATGGCGCTACCGGCCGTGCTCGGCGGCATCGGCACCCTGTGGGGGCCGGTGTTAGGGGCGGCCATCCTGATCCCGCTGACTGAGCTGACGCGCTTCAAGTTCGGCGGCTCGGGGCGGGGTGTCGACCTCATTGTCTACGGCACGCTGATCGTTCTGATCTCGCTGGCCCTGCCGCGCGGCCTGCTGAGCCTGTTTTCACGCCCGAAGAAGACGGGAGCTGCCCGATGAGCGCGCTGCTCGAAACCCGCGGCGTCTGGCAGCGCTTCGGCGGCCTCGTCGCCAACAGCGACGTCTCGATCTCGGTCGGCCGCGGCGAGATCGTCGGCCTGATCGGCCCGAACGGCGCCGGCAAGTCGACGCTGTTCAATCTGATCGCCGGCGTGCTGCCGCCGACGCAAGGCTCGATTTGGTTCGACGGCGAGGACGTCACCCGCATGCCGGCGGCGATGCGCTGCCAGCGCGGGGTAGGACGCACCTTCCAGGTGGTCAAGAGCTTCGAGACCATGACTGTCATCGACAACGTCATCGTCGGTGCACTCGTGCGCAACACCGTGATGCGCGAGGCCCGCCGCAAGGCGCATGAGGTGCTGGAGTTCACCGGCCTTGCCGCGCGCGCCGACGTGCTCGCCAGCGACCTCGTACCGGCCGAGAAGCGCCGCCTCGAAGTCGCGCGGGCGCTTGCGACCGAGCCGAAGCTGCTGCTGCTCGACGAAGTCCTCACCGGCCTGACGCCGACCGAGGCGCAGACCGGCGTTGCCCTGGTGCGCAAGGTGCGCGATGCCGGTATCACCGTGCTGATGGTGGAGCACGTCATGGAGATCGTGATGCCGCTGGTGGACCGCGCCATCGTGCTCGACCTCGGCAAGGTGCTGGTCGAGGGCAAGCCCGCCGACGTCGTGCGCGATCCCAAGGTGATCAAGGCATATCTGGGAGATCGTCATGCTGTCGGTGCGTGAAGTCACCACCGCCTATCAGGGGCTGGTCGCCATCTCCGCGGTCTCGATCGAGGTCCAGAAGGGCGAGATCGTCTGCGTTGCCGGCGCCAACGGCGCAGGCAAGTCGACGCTGCTGAAATCCATCGCCGGCGCCGAGCGTCCGCGTTCCGGCACGGTGACGTTCGACGGCAAGCGCCTCGACGGCATGGCGCAGCATCACATCACGGCCACCGGCATCGCCTATGTGCCGGAAAACCGCCGTTTGTTTCCGCGTCTGTCGGTGCGCGACAACCTTCGCCTCGGCAGCTATCTCTACAGGGGCGAAGCGAACCGCGAAGAGCCGCTCGATCTCGTCTTCAAGCTCTTCCCGCGCCTTCAGGAGCGCCTGGAGCAGCGCGCCGAGACGCTCTCCGGCGGCGAGCAGCAGATGCTCGCCATCGGCCGCGCGCTGATGACGCGTCCGCGGCTGTTGATGCTGGACGAGCCCTCGCAGGGCATCATGCCGAAGCTGGTCGACGAAATTTTCCAGGCGGTGAAGCTCATCCGTGACTCCGGCATGACCGTCCTCATCGTCGAGCAGCGCATGGCCGAATGCCTGGAGATCGCCGACCGCGCCTACATCCTGCAGACCGGCCGTGTGCTGATGCAGGGCGCAGCCAGCGAGATCAAGGGCAATCCGGATGTGCGGAAGGCATATCTGGGGCTGTAGCCGAATAGTATCGGGCACGCCCGCGCAACATACCCGGTGTCATCGCCCGACTTGATCGGGCGATCCAGTACTCCGAGACGTCAGAGATATGCGGAGAAGCCGCGGCGTACTGGATTCCCCGCTTTCGCGGGGAATGACAGCGGTGGTGAGGCGACGCTCGTCCACCCCTTACCGCAAGTCGCTAATACTCGTGCCCGTGCTCCGGCAACGTCACCCCGAACACCTGCACCAGATCCTTCACCTGCTCCGGCGACAGGTAACGTGGGTTCATCCCGCGCAGCAGCAGGTACAGCTTCGCCGTCTCCTCCAGCTCTTCCGTCGCGAACACCGCCGCTTCCAGCGTGTCGCCGGCGACGACCGGGCCGTGATTGGCGAGCAGCACGGATGAGTACTTCCCAGCCAGCCCCTTGATCGCATCTGCGACCGCGGGATCGCCAGGGCGGTAATAGGGCACGAGCGCGGTGGCGCCGCATTTCATCAAATAATAGGCCGTCATCGGCGGCAGCGCGGCGCGCGGATCGATCTCGGGCAGCATCGACAGCGCCACCGAATGCGTGGAGTGCAGATGCACGATGGCCCGCGCGCTGCCGCGCGTGTCGTAGAGCGCATTGTGCAGCGGAACTTCCTTGGTCGGGGCATCGCCCGAAACCAGCCGGCCCTGCTGGTCCAGCCGTGATAGTCTTGCGGGATCGAGGAAGCCGAGCGAGGCGTTGGTCGGCGTCACCAGCCAGCCGCCATCGTCCATCTTGACGCTGATATTGCCGGAGGAGCCCGGCGTCAGCCCGCGCTCGAACAGGGACCGTCCGAAGCGGCAGATGTCCTCGCGCAGCAATGTCTCATTGCTCATGGCCGTCATGCCTGCTTGTCTCACGCTTTGGCAGCGCGGCCAAGCCGTGTTATTCGGTTGCCAAGCTGCCGCAAAGGGCGGCCATCCGGGAAACGCTCGCAAGGGTCAGTTGCATATGTCCGCCTCCACCTCACAAAATCAGCGTATTGCCGTCGTCGGGCTCGGCTCGATGGGATTTGGCATGGCGACCTCGCTCAAGAGCGCCGGCCATGCCGTGACCGGCTGCGACGTCTCGGCGGATGCCGTCGCGCGCTTCGTGAAGGACGGCGGCGCGGGGGCCAAGACGCCGGCCGAAGCGGCCAAGGACGCAGACATCGTCGTCAGCGTGGTGGTCAATGCCGCGCAGACCGAAACCATCCTGTTCGGCAAGGATGGCGCCGCCGAGACCATGCCCAAGGACAGCGTGTTCGTCTCCTCGGCGACGATGGATCCCGACGTGGCGCGCCGTCTTGCCAAGCAGCTGGAGGCGACCGGCCGGCACTATCTGGATGCGCCGATCTCCGGCGGGGCGCAGCGCGCCGCGCAAGGCGAATTGACGATTCTTGCCTCGGGCAGCTCGGCCGCTTTTGTCAAGGCGCGGCCGGCGCTCGATGCCATGGCTGCAAAGCTCTACGAGCTCGGCGATGCCGCCGGGCAGGGCGCTGCGTTCAAGATGATCAATCAGCTGCTCGCCGGCGTTCACATCGCCGCCGCCAGCGAAGCCATGGCGTTCGCAGCCAAGCAGGGCCTCGACATCCGCAAGGTCTACGAGGTGATCACGGCCTCGGCCGGTAATTCCTGGATGTTCGAGAACCGCATGCCGCATGTGCTCGACGGTGACTACACGCCGCGAAGCGCGGTGGAGATCTTCGTCAAGGACCTCGGCATCATCCAGGACATGGCGCGCACGGCCCGATTCCCCGTGCCGGTCTCCGCCGCCGCGCTCCAGATGTTCCTGATGACATCGGCCGCCGGCATGGGCCGCGACGACGACGCATCGGTCGCGCGCATGTATGCGCAGGTCACCGGCGTCAAGCTGCCCGGCGACAAGTAACAGAGGATCTCCAATGCCCCGTTTCGCCGCCAATCTCTCGATGATGTTCACCGAGGTGCCGTTCCTCGACCGCTTCGATGCCGCCGCGCAAGCGGGCTTCACCGCGGTGGAATTCCTGTTTCCGTACGAGCATCCCGCCGAGGCCGTCGGCGAACGGCTCAAGCGCAACGGCCTGACCCAGGCGCTGTTCAACCTGCCGCCGGGCGACTGGAACGCCGGCGAGAAGGGCTTTGCGGCGCTGCCATCGCGCTTTTCCGATCTCAAGGCGAGCCTGGAGACGGCGCTGCCTTATGCCAAGGCGACGGGCGTCAAGCGCCTGCACCTGATGGCCGGCATCGCCAATCGCGGCGAGCGCGTCGCGATCGAGGCCTTCTACAAATCGGTGGCCTGGGCCGCCGAGTTCTTCGCGCCGCACGGCATCGACATCGTGATCGAGCCGATCAATGCGCGCAACGTGCCCGGCTACTTCCTCAACGATTTCGGCTTTGCGCGGGATCTGATCCAGGAGCTGAGGCTTGCGAACCTGAAGCTCCAGTTCGACATCTATCACTGCCAGATCATCCATGGCGACGTCACCATGCGGCTGCGCGAGATGATGCCGATCATCGGCCACATCCAGATCGCGAGCATTCCCTCGCGCAACGAGCCCGATGGCGAGGAGCTGAACTATCCGTTCCTGTTCGATGAGCTCGACCGGCTCGGCTATGCCGGCTTTGTCGGCTGCGAATACAATCCGCGCGGCAAGACCACCGATGGCCTCGCCTGGTTCAAGCCCTATGCGGGAGTGAAGCCGTGACCCCAGCGTTAGGCTGCATCGCCGACGATTACACCGGCGCCTCCGATCTCGCCAACACGCTGACGCGCGCCGGCCTGCGCACCGTCCAGACCATCGGCATCCCTGCCGACGATCTGATGCTGCCCGAGGTCGATGCCGTCGTGGTGTCGCTGAAGAGCCGCTCGATCGAGGCCGGCCTTGCCGTGTCGCGCTCGCGCGCGGCGGACAAATGGCTGCGCGGCCGCGGCGTGGGCCACGTGCTGTTCAAGATCTGCTCGACCTTCGATTCCACCGACGCCGGCAATATCGGCCCGGTCATGGATGCGCTGCGCGCCGATTGCGGCGAGGGAGCCGTGCTGGTGACGCCTGCCTTTCCGGAGACCGGGCGCACCGTCTATCAGGGCAATCTGTTCGTCGGCGCCGTGCCGCTCAGCGAGAGCCCGCTGAAGGACCATCCGCTCAACCCGATGCATGATTCCAACCTGGTGCGCGTGCTGGCGCGCCAGAGCAGCACGCAGATCGGCCTCGTCGATCTCGCCACCGTCGCGCGCGGCGCGGAGGCCGTGCGGGCACGGCTGGCTGAGCTCGCCGCCAGAGGCATCGGTGCTGCGATCATCGACGCCGTATTCGACCGCGACCTCGAGACCATCGGTCTCGTCGCCGCTGAACATCTTCTGTCGGTCGGCGCGTCCGGCATGGGCCTCGGGCTTGCGCGCGCGCTGGTGTCGACGGGCAAGGTGAAGCCGGCGCCGAGCGGCGAAACCGGCGCGGCCGTCGGCGGCCTGGCGGCATGCCTTGCCGGCAGCTGCTCGCAGGCGACGCTTCAGCAGATCGCCAGCGCCGAACGCATCATGCCGGTGCTTCATCTCGATCCGGAGCGGATCGTCGCGGGCGCCGCTGAAGCGCAGCGTGCGCTGGACTGGGCGAGGCCGCGGCTTGCGGAAGGTCCGGTGCTGATCGCTTCGAGCGCGACGCCGGACGCCGTTGCGGCCGTGCAGGCACGCCATGGCCGCGATGCCGCAGGCCACGCCATCGAGCAGGCCATGGCCGGCATCGCCGAGGGTCTGGTGCAGGCCGGCGTCCGTCGCTTGATCGTCGCCGGTGGCGAGACATCCGGCGCCGTGGTCGATCGGTTGAAAATTCCTGGATTTCTCGTAGGAGTAGAAATCGCGGCGGGAGTCCCGGTGCTGCGCGCGGTCGGTGCAAGCTCCGGCGAGATGTTGCTCGCTTTGAAATCTGGAAACTTTGGCGGTCCGGACTTCTTCTCCGACGCGCTTAGGCTCATGCGCTGAGCGCAGAGCCTCCTTAGTCCATCGTTCATTTCTTTCGGCTTCGGTACTCGTACGGAGCCGCAGTTAACATTTGCGCAGGTGCTCTGCGCTCAGATGTCGCCGCAGCTCCTCTTTGGTCGATTCTTAGAGCTTCGACGCGCATCCGCGCCAGCACAACGAGATCCGATTATGTTCGCCAACATTTCCATCCGCGCCAAGATCATCAGTGTCGTGGCATTCCTGCTCGTCGCGATGGCCGGCATGGGCCTGCTCGCCATCATGAAAATGCGGTCGATGAACGCCAACACGGTCGACATCACGATGAATTGGATGCCCAGCGTGCGGGTGCTGGGCGAGCTTCGGGCGAGCGTCATCACCTATCGCAACGTGGTCCGCCAGCACATGCTTTCCGACACGCTGGACGAGAAGCTCGCCAACGAAAAGACGGCCGTGACGGTGCTCGAGGCGCTTGCCAAATACCGCAGCCGCTACGAGCCGATGATCACCTCGCCGGAGGAGAGGGCGCTCTACACCCAATGGGCAAAGCTCTGGGACGATTACAAGAGGGGCACCGAAGAGGTGATGGCGCTCTCGCGCAAGGAAGCCGGCAAAATCCCACACGAGGCCCGGGAGCTGAATACGAAGACCGTCAACAAGCTCGGTCTTCAGGCAGACGAGGTCCTGACCAAGGACATCGAGCTCAACACCAAAGGCGGAGAACAGGCCGCCCAGGACGCCGCCGACAGTTACGCCTACGCCTTCATGCTGGTCTCGGCCATTCTCGGCGCTGCTATCGTCATCGGCATCGCCGTCAGCTTCTATCTCGTCCGCGACGTCTCTAGCGGCATCAACTCGATCACCCTGCCGATGCAGGCCCTGGGCCGAGGCGACCTCTCCGCCGAAGTCCCGCATCGCGGCGAGAAGACCGAGATCGGCGCCATGGCCGACGTGCTCCAGATCTTCAAGGAGGCGTTGATCGCCAAGAAGGCCGCCGACGAAGCCGCCGCGGCCGACGCCGAAGCCAAGATCGAGCGCGGCCGCCGCGTCGACGACATCACCCGCGAATTCGAAACGATGATCGGCGAGATCGTCCAGACCGTGTCATCGGCCTCGACCCAGTTAGAGGCCTCCGCCTCGACCTTGACCGCGACCGCCGACCGCTCGCAGCGGCTGGCGACCACGGTGGCCGGCGCTTCGGAGGAAGCCTCCACCAACGTGCAGTCGGTGGCCTCGGCGACCGAGGAGATGGCCTCGTCGGTCGGCGAGATCAGCCGCCAGGTGCAGGAATCGGCGCGGATGGCGGGCGATGCAGTCGGTCAGGCCCGTGCCACCACCGAGCGCGTCAGCGAATTGTCCAAGGCCGCCGCGCGCATCGGCGACGTCGTCGAGTTGATCAACACCATCGCCGGCCAGACCAACCTGCTGGCGCTGAACGCCACCATCGAGGCGGCGCGCGCCGGCGAAGCCGGCCGCGGTTTTGCCGTCGTCGCCTCCGAGGTGAAGGCGCTCGCCGAGCAGACCGCGAAGGCGACCGGCGAGATCGGCCAGCAGATCTCCGGTATCCAGGCGGCGACCAACGATTCCGTCGGCGCCATCAAGGAGATCTCCTCGACCATCGAGCGCTTGTCGGAGATCTCGTCGGCCATCGCCGCTGCGGTGGAAGAGCAGGGCGCCGCGACGCAGGAGATCGCCCGCAACGTTCAGCAGGCGGCGCAGGGCACCCAGCAGGTGTCGTCCAACATCACGGACGTGCAGCGCGGCGCGACCGAGACCGGCACGGCCTCCTCGCAGGTGCTGTCCGCGGCGCAGATGCTGTCGAATGATTCGGGCCGGCTGAAGAACGAGGTCAGCAAGTTCCTGACCAACGTCCGCGCCGCGTAGACAGACGTGGGTTCCACAAGCAAGGGCGGCGCCATCGGCGCCGCTCATAGTTTTCCTGCGCGCGTTGCGCTGTCGATATGCCCGTAGAATTGCGACGTACTCTTCAGCGAAAGCTCCGTACTACTGCGTAGCGTCGTTAAACCTAACAATCCTGAGCGACGGTAAGATCGTGGCGGAAGTCGTAGCACGATCGGAGCCGGTCCGGACCAGCAACTCCCGACCGTCAGCATTGGGGAGGATTTAATGTCTTGGATCAACAACCTTCGTATTTCCATTAAGGTTTCCGCCGTATTCGCGGCGATCTGTCTCGTCGTCGCCGGCAGCACCGCAGCCATCTACAACTCGCTGAGCGTAATGAATTCCACGGCGAAGATGACAGTGCATACCTATCAGGTGCTGGAGCAGCTTTCCGAGCTTGTCGGTGCGATGGTCAATCAGGAAACCGGCGTTCGCGGCTATCTCGTGTCTGGCGATGCCGGCTTTCTCGCTCCTTACGAAGCTGGGCTGAAACAATTTCAGACTGCGGCGGCCAAAGTCGGCAGCCTGACCTCGGACAACGCCACGCAGCAGAAGCGACTCGAGCAGGTCAAGGCGCTTGCCAACGACTGGGCAACCAACGTCGCGCAGCGCGAAATCGCGCTGATGAAGGATCCGGCAACCCAGGCGAAGGCGCGTGAGCTCGAGGCTTCCGGAGCCGGCAAGAAGTCGATGGATGGCCTCCGCGCCGTCGTCCAGGAAATGGACAGGGAAGAGCGGTCGCTGTTGTCAGTGCGGGCGGCTGCCTCTGACGCCGCCTCGTCCAGCGCCACCATGGCCATGCTGATCGGAGGCCTCGTCACCCTGCTGCTCTCGCTCGTGGGCGCCTTCGGCGTCGCCTTCGCGGTCACCCGCCCGATCCAGCGCATCACGACCGAGATGGGTGTTCTCGCGAATGGGGACACCTCGGTGATCGTATCGGGTATCGAACGCAAGGACGAGATCGGTGAGATGGCTCAGGCGGTCCAGGTGTTCAAGACCAATGCCATCGAGGTCGAGCGGCTGAAGGCGGAACAGGCTGAAACCGAGCGTCGCAATGCCGAGCAGCGCAAACGCGACATGGTCAGGCTCGCCGACGACTTCGAGAGCGCCGTCGGCCAGATCATCGGAACAGTGTCGTCGGCATCGACCCAGCTGGAAGCATCGGCCACCACCCTCACAGGTACGGCCGAGCGGTCCCAGAAGCTGGCGACCACGGTGGCCGGCGCTTCGGAGGAAGCCTCCACCAACGTGCAATCGGTGGCCTCGGCGACCGAGGAGATGGCCTCGTCGGTCGGCGAGATCAGCCGCCAGGTGCAGGAATCGGCGCGGATGGCGGGCGATGCAGTCGGTCAGGCCCGTGCCACCACCGAGCGCGTCAGCGAATTGTCCAAGGCCGCCGCGCGCATCGGCGACGTCGTCGAGCTGATCAACACCATCGCCGGCCAGACCAACCTGCTGGCGCTGAACGCCACCATCGAGGCGGCGCGCGCCGGCGAAGCCGGCCGCGGTTTTGCCGTCGTCGCCTCCGAGGTGAAGGCGCTCGCCGAGCAGACCGCGAAGGCGACCGGCGAGATCGGCCAGCAGATCTCCGGTATCCAGGCGGCGACCAACGATTCCGTCGGCGCCATCAAGGAGATCTCCTCGACCATCGAGCGCCTGTCGGAGATCTCGTCGGCCATCGCCGCTGCGGTGGAAGAGCAGGGCGCCGCGACGCAGGAGATCGCCCGCAACGTTCAGCAGGCGGCGCATGGCACCCAGCAGGTGTCGTCCAACATCACCGACGTGCAGCGCGGCGCAACCGAGACCGGCACGGCCTCCTCGCAGGTGCTGTCGGCGGCGCAGATGTTGTCGAACGATTCGAGCCGGCTGAAGAGCGAGGTCAGCAAGTTCCTGACCAACGTCCGCGCCGCGTAAGGCGCGGCCGAAGGATAGATCAAACCGGGAGCGGCGCCAAAAGCGCCGCTCTTTTTTTTCTGCGTAGCGTGATGTCGTCTGGCGGTAGGATCATGGGGAGCCGACCGTAAACATACGGGGCGCCCGTTTCATGGATAGTTAAATTCGATTCACGAGAATCGGCGGAAGGCGCCTCGAGCAGCGGCCGTCCTGTCTTGGAATGAACGCATACCGCATTGTTTGGGGGCTCTGATGCGCAAAAATCTTCCCGTCACCACCGTTGAATATCCGGTCAGTGATGAGACGTTGATCGTTTCGCGGACCGACCTGAAGGGCAAGCTCGCCTACTTCAACGAGGACTTCCTCGCTGCCGCCGGATTCACGTCGGCGGAACTGATGGGCCAGCCGCACAACATCGTCCGCCACCCCGACATGCCGCCGGAGGCATTCGACAATCTCTGGGACACGCTGAAGGCCGGCAAGCCCTGGCTCGGCGCAGTCAAGAACCGACGCAAGAACGGCGACTTCTATTGGGTGCTGGCGACGGCTTCTCCGATCCGCGAGAACGGCGAGGTCAAGGGCTATACGTCGATCCGCACCAAGCTGCCGGCCGACCAGCGCAAGCTCGCCGAAGAGGTCTATGCCGCCATCCGCGAGAAGAAGCCGCATGGCTATCGCATCGACGCCGGCATCATCCGCCGCCGCTCCTGGCTCGACCACTTCAGCATCTTTACCGGGACGCTGAAGGCGCGCCTGATCACGATGATGGTGCTGCAGTCGCTGTTCATGCTCGCGCTCGGCATCGGTGGCGCGGTCGCCACCGGCGGTTCGACCAGCCTGATCCTGTCGCTGCTGGCTGTCGCCGGTGCGGCTATCGTCGGCTTCGCAGGCCTTGCGACCATGCGTGCTATTCAGGGACCGATGCGGCAGCTCAACGACACGCTGGTCAACCTCGTGCAGGACAAGCTTGACAATCGCATCGTGATCGAGCGCGACGACGAGATCGGCGAGGCGCTGCGCAACCTTCAGACCGTGCAGACCATCGTCCGTTTCAGCCGCGACGAGGTGCAGGCGGTGCAGCGCCGCGCCGAGGCGCAGCGCAAGGCCGACATGACCAAGCTTGCCGACGGTTTCGAGGCGGCGATCGGGGAAATCGTCGAGACCGTATCGGCCGCCGCGACCGAGCTTGAGGCATCGGCCTCGACCCTGTCCTCGACCGCGGGCCGGGCGCAGGAGCTGGCCACGGTAGTTGCGTCCGGCTCGGAGGCCGCCTCCAGCAATGTCCATTCGGTGGCTTCGGCTGCCGAGGAGATGTCGTCCTCGGTGCGCGAGATCGGGCGGCAGGTGCAGGATTCCTCCCGGATCGCGAGCGAGGCGGTCAGCCAGGCGCATGCCACCACCGAGCGTGTCAGCGAGCTGTCGCGGGCTGCGGCGCGGATCGGCGATGTCGTCGAGCTCATCAATGCGATTGCCGGCCAGACCAACCTGCTGGCACTCAACGCTACCATCGAGGCGGCGCGGGCTGGCGAAGCCGGCCGCGGCTTCGCGGTGGTGGCCTCCGAGGTCAAGGCGCTCGCCGAGCAGACGGCCAAGGCCACCGGCGAGATCGGCCAGCAGGTCGGCGGCATCCAGGCGGCGACGCAGGATTCGGTCAGCGCCATCGGGGAGATCAGCGGCACCATCGCGCGTCTGTCGGAGATCGCTTCGGCCATCGCGACGGCCGTGCAGCAGCAGGGCGCAGCGACCCAGGAGATCGCCCGCAACGTGCAGCAGGCCGCCCTGGGCACCCAGCAGGTCTCGTCCAACGTCGGCGACGTGCAGCGCGGCGCCTCGGAGACGGGATCAGCGTCCACGCAGGTGCTGTCGGCGGCCCAGATGCTGTCCCGCGATTCCAACCGCCTCAAGCTCGAGGTCGGCAAGTTCCTGAACTCGGTTCGCGCCGCCTGACTCTCGACCGCGTCGGAAAAACAGGCGCCGAAGGGCTGAGATCTCGTAGGGTGGGCAAAGGCGCTCTTGCGCCGTGCCCACCATTCTTTCCGGATCACACGAAGGCCGTGGGCACGCTTCGCTTTGCCCACCCTACGAGATCACGCCACCCGCCACTCGGGCACGTTATCTTCTGCCATAGCGATTTCGGCGAGCGAGCCGACCGGGGTGCGATCCATGGCGAGCAGATGCGCCAGCGTCGCGCCGTCGCTCGCCGGGACCCGCGCCAGCGTGCGGCGATCGTCCTCTGTCCGCAGCATCACGACGCCATGCTCGATATTGCCGCCGCGGCCGTAAAGCACGGTGAAGCTCTCGACCTTGCCCTTGCCCGTGGTCTCCGTGACGAACTCCGGCACCGCGCGCTTGTTGCGGTCCGCCTCGGCCTGCACGCTCGTTTCCTGCACAAGCGCCTCGCGCGGCGCCGTCTTCGACACCACCAGCGCGTGGTGCTTGGTGACGAAGCCGCCCTGGCCATAGAGCAGGCCGAGCTTGGCGCCGTCGCGCAGTCGTCGCACCATCGCGCAGGCCGCGTGCGTCATATAGGTGTTGAGCGGCGCGCCGAAGAAGGTGAGGCCGCCGGTCACGGTCGGCTGCACGTCGGGGCCCAAGCCCAGCGTCCGCCGCGCCATCTTGGGCACGCAGGGGAAGCAGCTGTAGAGCTCGATCGCGTCGAAGGTCTTGCGGTCGCCGCCGGCGAGGTCCATCACGCTCTTGAGCACGGCATTCTGCGGGTGGCTCTCGTAAAACTGGTCGCGCATCAGATAGTCGCGCGGCTCTTCCGCCGAGGCACCGCCGAGCGGGTAGACCAGTTTGTCTTCGGCGATCCCGGCCGCGCGTGCCTTGGCGAGACTGGTGAGCAGCAGCGCACCGCCCATGTTGACGCTCGGATTGGCCACCATCAGCTTGTTGTAGGGCCAGGCGATCAGCCGGTTGTCTGCGGTCGGCGTCGTGATCTCCTCCGGCGCATAACGCCGCTTCAGCCAGGCGTATGGATTCTCCGCGGCGGCTTCCGAATAGCGCGACCACAGCGTGCCTGATTCCGCCATAGCTTCGCGCGGCGTCTGCCCCCAATGCGCCGAGGAGGCCGCCTCATAGAACGGATAGACGGTCACAGGCCGAAATACGCCGAGCTTCACTGCTAAGGGCTTCTGGAACGCCGCGCCGCGCTTGGGTTCCTCGACGTCATGGGCGAACGGCGTCCACGGCAGCTTGACGCCGGCGCGCTCCGCCTTGGTCGCGCTCGATTGCGCTTCCGCGCCGCACACCGCCGCCACGCTGCACTCGCCGCGCGCGATGCGCTTGGCCGCCTCGTGGATGTAGCGGATCGGGCTCTCGCCGCCGACTGGGCCGTAATAGCAATGCGCGGGCGAGATGCCGAGGCGCTGCGCCAGGAGCTGCTCCGGATCGCGATAGCGCCAGCTCAGGAAATTGACGACGTCGAGCGATTGCACCTCGCCGAGCAGCTTTGCGCCGGCGTCTTGTTCAGCCCGCCGCAGCGCCTGTTCGAGCAGGTCGAGCGGTTCGAGACCCTCGGCGATCTCCTTCGGGCGATCGGCGATCTCGCCGATGCCGACGATGACGGGGATGCGGTCTTCGGGGATATTGGTCATTTCTTCTTGCTTCAGTTCACGATGTCAGTTGTTCGTCATTGCGAGCGCAGCGAAGCAATCCAGGATCTTTCCGCGGAGGCAGTCTGGATTGCTTCGCTGCGCTCGCAATGACAAGTGGGATCGTCACTCCGCCACCAGCGCATTCATGTGCTCGACGGCTTCGGCGAAATCCTGCTTGAACTCCTGTACCACCGCACCCGCCGACTTGACGCTGTCGATCAGGCCGACGCCCTGGCCGACGAAATAGCTGACGAGATCGCGCGCCTTGGCGTTGCCGCTTGCGGCGGCTCGGTCGATCGAATGGAAGGCGTCGCGGCTAATGATGCTTTGCAACGGCATCGGCAGCGCGCCCGGGCTATCCGGCGCGCGGTCCCAGGCGTCGGTCCAGACTGAGCGGAGCTGCCGGGCCGGCTTGCCGGTGCGGCCCTTCGAGCGCACCGCATCGCGCGAGGATGCCGCGATCATCTTCTCGCGAAAGATCTCGCTTGTCTCGGACTCGACCGTGGCCAGCCACACCGAGCCGGTCCAGACGCCGGCCGCGCCCATCGCCATGCAGGCCGCCATCTGCCGTCCCGTCATGATGCCGCCGGCTGCCAGCACCGGCACGTCTCGGATAGTCTTGATCGCCTTGATCACCTCCGGCACCAGCACCATGGTCGAGACGTCGCCGCAATGGCCGCCGGCCTCGGTGCCCTGCACGACGAGAATATCGACGCCGGCCGCGACCTGGCGCAGCGCGTGCTCCTTGGCGCCGACCAGCGCTGCAACCGGCACGCCGTGCTTCTTGCCCATCTCGATCATCGCCTTCGGCGGCACGCCCAGCGCATTGGCGATCAGGCGGATCGGATGATTGAAGGAGACCTCGAGCAGCTGAAGCGCGGTCTTGCCGTCGAACGGCTGCGGCTGGTTGTCCGCGACCTCGGTGGTGGTCAGCTCGATGTCGTACTTCTTCAGGAGATCGCGCGTGTAGTTGCGGTGCTCCCGCGGCACGCGCGCTTCCAGGCTCTTCCAGGTGACGTCCTTCTCGCCGGCTGTCGAGATGTTTTCCGGGATGAGCACGTCGATGCCGTAAGGCTTGCCGTCGACGTGATCATCGATCCACGTCAGCTCACGCTCGAGCGTGTCCGGCGTATGCACGGTCGCGCCCAGCACGCCGAAGCCGCCGGCGCGGCTGACCGCGGCAACGACGTCGCGACAATGGCTGAAGGCGAGCAGCGGGAATTCGATCCCCAGCATGTCGCAGATCGGCGATTTCATGGCTCTCTCCCGGCGGCAGGCTTCGCATTCTCGTTGCTTTCGCTGGCAAAGCAAAGTGACGCTAGCCGATCGATGACATGCCGGATCTGGCGAGGCATCTTGTGTGCAGACGTCGCGCTCTATCCGCGGGCCGCAGGCCCTGCGGGCACCCGGGAATGACGGAGGGGAGGGGCTGCCATGACAAAACGCAGAGTTGTCCCATCCGGCAATGCATTGCGGCGCCCTTGTCATCGGCCGTTTGCGGGCTAATTAATGCAGACGCATCCTTTTTGCCCGGAGCCCCGCATGACCGACGCCCCTTACGTGCCGCCCAAAGTCTGGACCTGGAACAAGGAGAACGGCGGGCAATTCGCCAACATCAACCGCCCGATTGCCGGGCCCACCCACGACAAGGAGCTGCCAGTCGGCAAGCATCCGCTTCAGCTCTACTCGCTGGCGACGCCGAACGGGGTCAAGGTCACCGTGATGCTGGAGGAGCTCCTGGCGCTCGGCCACAAGGGCGCCGAATATGACGCCTGGCTGATCAAGATTGGCAATGGCGATCAGTTCGGCAGCGGCTTCGTCGACATCAATCCAAATTCCAAGATCCCGGCGCTGATGGATCGCTCCGGCCCCGAGCCTGTCCGGGTGTTCGAGTCAGGCTCGATCCTGCTCTACCTCGCCGAGAAGTTCGGCGCCTTCCTGCCGAAGGACGTCAAGGCCCGCACCGAGGCGATGTCCTGGCTGTTCTGGCAAATGGGCAGTGCGCCCTATCTCGGCGGCGGCTTCGGCCACTTCTACGCCTATGCGCCGACCAAGATCGAATACGCCATCGACCGTTTCG
This sequence comes from Bradyrhizobium sp. IC4060, assembly GCF_020193715.1. Lineage (NCBI taxonomy): Bacteria > Pseudomonadati > Pseudomonadota > Alphaproteobacteria > Hyphomicrobiales > Nitrobacteraceae > Bradyrhizobium > Bradyrhizobium sp. IC4060. Next base: position 1,087,186 of record NZ_JADYVJ010000002.1, read on the forward strand.
CAATGGAGACCAAGCGCCAGCTCGACGTGCTCGACCGGCGTCTCGCTGACAACGAATATCTCGCGGGCAAGGACTACACCATCGCCGACATGGCGGTGTGGCCCTGGTATGGCGCGCTCGCCAAGGGGCTCGTCTATGGCGCCGGCGAATTTCTGTCGGTGCAGGACTACAAGAACGTGCAGCGCTGGACCGACCAGATTGCGCAGCGCCCCGCCGTGAAGCGCGGCCGCATGGTCAACCGGGTCTCCGGCGATCCCGCCAGCCAGCTCCACGAGCGCCACGACGCGAGCGACTTCGAGACCAAGACCCAGGACAAGCTCGTGCCCGCAACGTAGCTGACGGGTTCATCACCTCTCCCCGCAAGCGGGGAGAGGTCGAATTCGATCGCAGATCGAATTCGGGTGAGGGGGTACAGGTCCCTCGACAGTCTCGCGCGTGGAGAAAGCCCCTCACCCC